>NZ_VDYZ01000009.1 GCF_007673095.1 Corynebacterium glyciniphilum AJ 3170 | reverse complement strand
CATCCTTCCAGGCCCACCCCACGGCAAGCCAGATCAGATGTCAACTACTCGCGCAGCAGTCCCGACACAGAACTCACCGTCAGTCAGGCTGCCGAGTATCTTGGTGTCACCGTGCGCACCCTGCATCACTGGGACGCCAAAGGGCTGCTGGTCCCGCAGGTGCGGACGTGGTCGGACTACCGCATCTACACCTCCGACGACCTGGCCCGTGGTCAGCGCATCCTCGTCTACCGGGAGTCCGGCGTCCCGCTCGTAGAGATCACCGATCTGCTTGACGGTGGAGACGAACGCACCCACCTGCTGCGCCAGCGGGAGATGCTGCTGGAGCGTCGCGACGGGGTGGAACGCATGCTCACTGCCGTGGAGGAGCTGCTCGCCGAGGCGAAGTCCGGGGTGTACACCGGCCCGGTGCCACCCGACCGGGTCCGGGAGATCCTCGGTCCGGACTGGGATCCGGACTACCAGCGCGAGGCCGAGGAGCGCTGGGGTGACACCACCGAGTGGGCGCACTCCCAGGAGATCATCTCGCAGATGGGGGAGGACGACTGGCGCGCGGTCCGTGCGGAGGGTGATGCTTTCGCCCGGGCCCTCGCCGAAGCCCATGGGCGCGGCGTCGTGCCGGGTTCGGAGGAGGGCAATGCGTTGGCGGAGCGGCAACGCCGATCGATCTCGCGGTGGTACGAGGTGTCGCACGACCGGCACGTCATTCTGTCGACGATGTATGTCGGCGACGACAGGTTCCGGACGAACTGGACCGTGGACGGTGACGACCACACGGACTATCTCGTGGAGCTGATCCGTGCGAACGCCGCCGGTCACGGGGTGGACCTGGACAGTCCCAGGTGGTGAGCCGGGTGGCCTGCCCATTCGGCTCACGCTGAAGGGAAAGGGTGCGGAGTGGGGTGTGGTGTGCGACGCTGTCGCCATGACACAGAAGCAGACAGATCAGTCTATTGAACTCAGCCGCCTCTCCCACAATGTCGGCGCGACAATCGAGGGCCTGCGTCTGGGCGGAGACCTGGCCCCGGAGACCGTCGAGTGGATCCGCACCGAGCTGGCGCTCCACAAGGTCCTCATCATCCGCGGACAGCAGCACCTCACCGATGACGACCAGTACGCTTTCGCCAGCCTGCTGGGTACACCGACGCTCGCGCACCCCACCGTGGTCTCCCACGGCCAAGACAACCTGATTCTCGAGGGAGCGGCGAATGCATGGCACACCGACGTGTCCTTCGTCGACCGTGTCCCGAAGATCTCGGTCCTGCGGGCCGTGGAACTCCCCGGTTACGGCGGGGCGACCGAATGGGCGAACACCGTCGCGGCCTATGAACGCCTCCCCGAGCCGTTGCGGGACCTGGCGGACGCCCTGTGGGCCGTCCACACCAACGACTACGACTACGCCTCAGCCAAGCGGCCGGAAGCCCCGGACGTCACCGACTCCAGTGGGTTCTCCTACGCGGAGTTCACCCGGGTCCGGTTCGAGACCGAGCACCCTGTGGTCCACGTGCACCCCGCCACGGGCGAGCGTTCGCTGCTGCTCGGCCAGTTCGTGTCCCGGATCAGCGGGCTGCGTGAGGACGAGTCGCGGGACCTGATCCGACTGTTCCAGGCCAGAATCCTGTCCCCGGACAACACCGTACGGTGGCACTGGGAGGAGGGGGACGTCGCCATCTGGGACAACCTCGCCACCCAGCATTACGGTGTGGCGGATTTCGGCGACCAGCGCCGCAGGAACCACCGTGTCACGGTGGCCGGGCCGGTCCCTGTCAGTGTGTCCGGCCAGCGTTCGCGCGTCATCACCGGGGACGCCTCGGCGTATTCGGTGGTCGACGACGGCGGTCGCCTGGCGAACTACCCGGGAAACCTGGCGGTTGCCTGACTGGACTGTCTGTCGGACGTGGGGAGGCTGGTAGCGTCTTGACCCATGTACACGCCTGACGTCATCGGTACACCCCTTGCGCCCAATGCCACGAAGGTCCTGTTGCTGGGATCCGGCGAGCTCGGCAGGGAGGTGACCATCGCCCTGCAGCGCTACGGGGTGGAGGTCCATGCCGCGGACCGTTACGAGGGGGCACCGGCGCACCATGTCGCCGATGTCCACCACACCATCGACATGACCGACCCCACCGCCGTGCGTGCCCTGGTTGACGAGATCCGTCCGGATTTCATCGTCCCGGAGATCGAGGCACTGGCTACCGACGCCCTGCAGGATGCGGAGGACGAAGGCCTGGCCACCGTCATCCCCACTGCGCGGGCCACACGGTTGACGATGAACCGTGAGGGCATCCGTACCCTGGCGGACCGTGATCTGGGACTGCCGAACTCCCGCCACGTCTTCGCCTCGTCCTACGACGAGTTCCTCGAGGGGGTCCGCCGGATCGGCATGCCCTGCGTGGTCAAGCCGGTGATGAGCTCCTCGGGGAAGGGGCAGTCTTACGTCCGTTCCGAGGACGACCTCCGCCGTTCCTGGGAGTATGCGATGAGCGGTGGGCGGGTGTCGTCGGGACGGGTGATCATCGAGCAGTTCGTGCCGTTCGACTACGAGATCACCCTGCTCACCGTGCGGTCGGTGGACCCGGATTCCGGCGAGGACGCGACCTGGTTCTGTGAGCCCATCGGCCACCGGCAGGACCGGGGAGACTACGTGGAGTCCTGGCAGCCCGCGCAGATGACGACGGCGGCGCTCGAGTCCGCACGCTCGGTCGCCGCGCGTATCACCGGTGCCCTGGGGGGGACGTGGCGTGTTCGGGGTGGAGCTCTTCGTGAAGGGTGACGACGTGTACTTCTCCGAGGTCAGTCCCCGGCCGCACGACACCGGCATGGTGACGATGGGTTCCCAGCGCTTCAGCGAGTTCGACCTGCACGCCCGTGCGATCCTCGGGCTGCCGATCGACACCACGCTGATTTCCCCGGGTGCGTCGGCGGTGATCTACGGCGGTGTGGACAGCGGCGAGTCCGCTGCGGCTCCGACCTACTCCGGACTGGCGGAGGCGCTGACGGTGCCGGAGACCGAGGTCCGGATCTTCGGCAAACCGGTCAGTCGTGAACGCCGCAGGATGGGTGTGGCCTTCTCGACGGCCGAGACCGTGGACATCGCGAGGGAACGGGCCACTGAGGCAGCGTCGACGGTGACGGTCGGTGTCGACGACACGGCCGCCCCGACCGTCACTCCGGACAGTGGCAGGTGGGGACGCTCCTGAGGGGCGTCACTCGTTGTCGAAGATGACTTCGGCCTCGACCTGCACCAGCCATCCCTCGACGGGCTGCTCGGCCACGCCCACCGTGACCACCGTCGGCTTGGTGGGGTTGGTTTCCCCGGAATAGCGGGAGTCGTCCTCGGAATCATCGCCGGGCTCGCCGGTCGTGTCGGTCGGCTCGTCGGACGGAGACGACGGAGGGGCGTCACTGTCCGAGCTGTCCGAGGGCGCTGCGGAGGATGAGGGTTCGGACGTCGTTGAGGTGGTGGCCGGGCTCGTCTCCGCGGTCAACGTGACCGCCGACGTGCCCGTCAGGAGTGAGTCCCCGGTCAAGGGGTCGAGGTTGGCGAAGAACGTCCGGTAGGCGCGATTCCAGCCGTCGAAGTCAGCTCCGTCGGCGTTACCGTCGGTGCCGCCCTCGGGGCTGAGGTAGACCCGCAGTGTCGCGACCTCGGAGATACGGCGATCTTCCTCCTGCACCATGTCGGCGAGCTTCTGGAGGACCTGGAGCGACTGGGCCTCGGTGACCGTCATACGCTCGGGCAACTCCCCGTCCTCGAGCAGTGCGGGGTCGACGAACTCCATCGGGGTGCCGGGCTCGGCGTCGTCATTGAGGGAGTCCGGGCCGGTACCGGACGTCCGCCACAGATCGGCGCTGCCCGGTGCGGAGAGTGCGAGAGCACGGTCCGCTGTGCCGTCGTCCTCGGTGGTGGTGAACACGGTCTCGAAGGAGCAGGCCGACGCTCCGAACAGGAGCGAGGTGCCGGCGCCGACGGCCAGCACGGCGCGGCTCGTCCGGCTCCGGACGCGTGCGGAAACGGGGATGCGGGTCATGGGGGGATGCTCCTGCTGAAAGGTCACGATGTGTCGCGCACAAGTATTCTCGCACCGACTCTACGGTCCGGTCACTGTGAGAGGGCACACGCCCCGTCAGGAGACGACGGTGGCGCACGCCGGCTTTCCGCAGTGGGCGGTGGACGGTGTGTCCGCGCATGTCTCGCACAGCAGGATCATCTCCCGGCACTCGCCGTTGGCGCAGTTGTGGAAGGTGCTGGTGGCGGTGCCGCAGTGCACGCAGGTTCCGAGCGTGGTGGCGTCCTCGCTGAACTCCATGTGCATCCTCTTGTCGAAGACGTACAGGGAACCCTCCCACAGCCCGGAGTCGCCGAACTGTTCGCCGTAACGGACGATGCCACCGTCGATCTGGTAGACGTCGGTGAACCCCCGGTTGCGCATCAACGAGCTCAGGACCTCGCACCGGATGCCGCCGGTGCAGTAGGTGACCACGGTACGGTCCTTGAGGTCGTCGTACGTGCCGGACTCCAGTTCGTGCAGGAAGTCGTGGGTGGTGTCGACGTCGGGGACCACCGCGCCCTTGAACCTGCCGATCTGGGCTTCCATGGCGTTGCGTCCGTCGAAGAAGACGACGTCGTCGCCTGTGCCACGCTTCTGCTCGACAAGGTCGTTGACCTCGGTGGGGGAGAGGTGGGTGCCGCCGCCGACGACGCCGTGTTCATCGACACGGAGTTCCTCTGCGGCACCGAAGCTGACGATCTCGTCGCGGACCTTCACCGACAGTTTCGGGAAGTCCGCCGCGGAACCGGCGGACCACTTGAACTCCATGTCGTGGAATCCGGGGTACTCGCGGGTCCGGCGGATGTACTGCTTGACCGCGGTGAGTGATCCGCCGACGGTGCCGTTGATCCCGTGGGGGCTGATGATGATCCGGCCGCGCAGAGCGAGGGACTCGCACAGGGTGCGTTGCCACAGCATGACCGCCGTCGGGTCCGCGACCGGGGTGAAGCGGTAGTACAGGAGGATGCGTGTCTCTGAGTTCGTGCCTTTGGTGCTCTTGGTACCCACCCGGGACACTCTATCGGGCACCGGCGCCGATAACGCCCTCGGCGCCCTCCGTGCCCCCTTCCCCTGCTTCTGGGCTGATCTCAGTCGAGCGTGAGGTGCATTTCCTGGTGCTCGATGCCTTCAACCATGAACGGCTCGTCGGTGGCCTCGAAGCCGTAGGACTTGTAGAAGGGCATCAGGTAGGTCTGCGCCTCGATCTTCACGGTGGTCTTCTGGACGTTGGGGTCCAGTGCCGCAGCCCGCCCGCGGATGACCTCGAGAGCGTCATCCACCAGCTTCGAGGCGATGCCGAAACCACGGAAATCAGGGTGGACGCAGAGCCGTCCGATGTGCTGCTCCTCCGGCGGGCCGAAGACGCGGAGGGTGCCGACCAGTCGCAGCGGGGAACCCGGGTCCGGGAGGCCCCACGGGTAGTCCGGGCCGGAACCGGGGTGGACGTACGCCAGGAGCTGATGGGTGCCCGGATCAACGTCGGTGTCGTCGATCTCGGCGAAGCTGGCGCGTTGCTCGTTGACGAAGACGTCCACCCTCAGTTTGTAGAGGGCGTGGACCTGCTGGGGCTGCATGTTCAGCACCTGCTTGCCCGTGAGATGGACCTCGGGCGCTTCAGCGGCGGGGTTGCGGCCTGCGGTGTTCGTGGTGTCGCTCATGACCCTAAGGATAACGGTATGAGTGCAATGAATCACCAAAAAGCGAAGAAAATTCCGACTTTTACCCGGGAACTTAAAAAACCCCGGCGACCTGGGGTTCTGCCGGGGCATTCGAAAAAGTATCTCGCGAATTATAATTTCTCCGTGTGAATTACGGCGCTATTCGCGAGTTCAGCACTACGCTTTCACGCGGGCTTCTCCGGAGGAGTAGTGCACCATCTCCTCGTGGGAGCGCACCTTCTTGCGCTCGCGTCCTTCGGCTTCGCCCAGGCTGCGCTCGTGGGCGTCGAGGTTGTACCAACCTTCCCAGGTGGTGTAGTCGATGTCGCGGGAGTGCAGGAGTTCGATGACGTCGTCCTCGCCCGGGGCCTCGGGGCCGAAGCCGATGCCGGCGTCGTAGTCGGCCAACAGGTTGGCGACGGCCTCGTTCGCGTCGCCCTTGGTGTTGCCGATCAGGCCGACGGGACCGCGACGGACCCAGCCGGTGGCGTAGACCCCGGGCAGGGTCTCGCGCAGCTCCGCCTCCGGGTCCGCCGAGCCGGGGACGCCGGCGATGCCGTCGGCGGTGGGTCCCTCGGTCAGGACGCGGCCACCGACGTTGGGCAGCACGTTCTCCCTGCTGTCCCAGGGGAGGTCGTTCTGCTCGTCGGACTTGTAGCCCACGGCGCGGTACACCTGACCGACGTTCCACTCGGTCAGTGCGCCGGTGGAGCGGACACCGCCGTTGCCGTCGAGCTCGGTGCGCTCGGTGACCAGGGCGGTTACCTTTCCGTTGTCGTCGGTGCGGACTTCCACGGGGGACTCGAAGAAGTGCAGGTAGAGCTTGTGGGGAGCGTCCTTGGGCTCGGCGACGGCGTAGTTCTCCAGGATGGTGCAGACCTGGTCGGTGATTTTGGAGTTGTGCCGGGCGTTCTCGGACCCCTCGTCGTAGTCGATGTCCTCCGGATTGACGACGACCTCGATGGTGTCGGAGTGGTTGAGCTCCTTGAGTTCCAGCGGGGTGAACTTCGCCTGGGCCGGACCGCGGCGTCCGAAGACGTGCACTTCCTTGGCCTTGTTGTTCTTCAGGGACTCGTAGACGTTGTCGGGGATCTCGGTGACGAGCAGTTCATCACCGGTCTTCGCCAGTACGCGGGCGATGTCGAGGCCGACGTTGCCGACACCGATGACCGCGACGGATTCGGCGTCGACGTTCCAGGAGTCCTCGAAATGCGGGTTGGCGTCGTAGAAGCCCACGAACCTGCCGGCGCCGAGGGTGTGCTCGCCGCCGGGGATGTTCAGGTCCCGGTCGTCGGTGGCGCCGGTGGCGTAGATGACCGCGTCGTAGTGCTTCTTGAGGTCGTCGAGGGTGATGTCCTCACCGACGTTGACGTTGCCGAGCAGGCGAATCTGGGGCTTGTCCATGACCTTGTGGAGGGCCTTGATGATGCCCTTGATCCGCGGGTGGTCGGGGGCGACGCCGTACCGGATGAGTCCGAAGGGGGCCGCCATCTTCTCGTAGAGGTCGATGGAGACGTCCTTGCCGGACTTCATCAGGGCATCGGAGGCGTAGATTCCGGCCGGGCCGGATCCGATGACGGCGACGCGCAGCGGGCGGTTGTCAGACATGAATGCGTTGGTCCAATCCGTGGTTGGCGGTTTCGTGCGGCAGCTCGGCGGCCGGGCAGGGGTGGTCTCCTGTGTACGTTAGTCTGCCCTGGGTCGATCCGAAAGTGTCAGGACGGCGCAGGTGAGAACGGTCACGCACACGTGTGACCGAATGTCAGGGACAGACTATAGACCACTCGGTCTGGAAACTGCAAGGGGTCGACGGTGAAGTCCCTCGTCAGCGTGGGTGAGTATCTCCTACGTTGTGTCTGCGGACAGACCGGTCTAGTCTGGGGCGACACCTCAGGACCAGACCAAGCGGTCTGTACGGCCGGTGTCCTGACCGGCTCCAGCGTTCCTCGGTCCCGCGACAGCGGGCGCGGGACCATCGACGACCAGGAAGATCAGGAGAAGAGAAGGTATGACCACGGCGACCGACGAACTGCCCATCACTACTGAAGCTGCAGGTACGCCCGCCGACGCGTCGGCGAAGACCGCAGAGACCACAGCGGCCGAGTCGACCACCGGCGACCCGGTGGCTGACGCGCAGGCCAGGGTCGACGAGGCCACTGCGGACACCGAGGCCGCGGAGGCTGCCGCAGAGGCGGCCCCCGACGACAAGAAACTCGCCGCCGCGGCGCGTCGCGCACGTGCGGCGCAGAAGAAGGCCGCACGCGCCCTGAAGAAGGCCAGGGAGGCTGCCGAGTCAGCGGACACACAGGACACACAGGAGCCTCAGGTCACAACCGACGCCAACGCCAACGCCGACGCCGGCAGTACGGAGGGCACTGCAGCTGCTGCGGCTCCGACGTCACTGCAGGACGCACTGTCGTTGATCCGTGCCGGCGCCTCCGTACTTGCGGTGGCGGCAGGTTCCGCGGAGGCGGCGGCTGCCGCCGAGCCCGGCGACACGAAGCTCGCCGACGCGGCGAAGGACACCCGCTCGGCCGAGCAGCAGGCGGCACAGGCGGTGCGTTCTGTCGAGTCCGTCCTGGGGGTCGAGAGCGCAGACGGGTCAGACGCACCGGCCACGGAGGAAGTCTCCGCGCCCGATGCAGCTGCCGACACGCCTGCGGCACCGGAGGACCCCGCCGTGACGGCCGCGCGTGAGGAGCTGGCACGTGTGGAGGCTGAGCAGGCGGAGCTCGCCGCCGCCACCAAGGACGCTGAAGCAGCGGCCGACGCCGACCCCGACAACAAGGACCTGTTCTCGGCGGCGCGGAAGGCCCGCTGGAATGAGCTCAAGGCAGGCAAGGCCGTCCAGAAGGCGGCCAAGGCGCTGGAGGAGGCCGAGGAGGCCGCACCGCCGCCCTCGCGGGAACTCACTGACGAGGAGAAGGCGGACCGCGCCGCCCCGAAGCCTCAGGGGCAGTGGCTCATCGACGGCAAGAAGCCGCTGAACAACGACGAGCGCATCAAGCAGGACGACGCCGGCCTCGCCGTCGCCGACCGCGTCCGCGAGATCTACGCCAAGCAGGGCTTCGACTCGATTCCCGCCGAGGACCTCGCGCCGCGCTTCAAGTGGATCGGCATGTACACCCAGCGCCGCCAGGACATGGACGGCGAGCAGACCAGCCTGCTGTCCAACGCTGAACTCCAGGACCGTTACTTCATGATGCGCATCCGGTTGGACGGCGGCATGATGAGCAGCGAGCAGATGCGTGTCATCGGCGGCATCTCGTCCGACTTCGCCCGTGGCACCGCGGACTTCACTGACCGGCAGAACATCCAGCTCCACTGGATCCGGATCGAGGACGTCCCCGAGATCTGGGACCGGTTGGCCTCGGTCAACCTGGACACCTTCTTCGGCTGCGGTGACGTGCCGCGTGTCATCCTCGGCTCACCGGTCGCCGGTATCGCCAAGGACGAGATCATCGACGCGTCCCCGGCGATCAGGGAGATCAAGGAGAACTGGCTCACCCGCGACGAGTTCGCGAACCTGCCGCGTAAGTTCAAGTCGGGCATCTCCGGGTCGGTCCGCCAGGACATCACCCACGAGATCCAGGACATCTCCTTCATCGGCTCCGAGCACCCGGAGAAGGGCCCGGGCTTCGACGTCTGGGTCGGCGGTGGACTGTCCACCAACCCGATGCTCGCCCAGCGTCTCGGCGCCTGGGTGTCGATCGAGGAGGTCCCTGAGGTCTGGTGCGGGGTGGTCCGCATCTTCCGTGACTACGGCTACCGCAAACTGCGCAACCGGGCACGGTTGAAGTTCCTCGTCGCCGACTGGGGCATCGAGAAGTTCCGTCGCATCCTGGAGGACGACTACCTCGGTCGGAAGCTCACCGACGGTCCGGAGCCGGAGGTCTTCCCCGGGTACCGTGACCACGTCGGCGTGCACGAGCAGCGGGACGGACGGTTCTACGTCGGTGTGAAGCCCACCGTCGGGCACACCGAGGGCGACCAGCTGCAGCGGCTCGCTGACCTGGCAGAGGCCCACGGTGTCACCGACCTGCGTACCACCCCGGACAAGGAGCTGATCTTCCTCAACGTGGAGGCCGACGCCGTCGACGGCCTGCTCGACGCCCTCGACGCCGAGGGGATGTCCGCCCGGCCCTCGTCCTTCCGCCGCGACATCATCTCCTGCACCGGCCTGGAGTTCTGCAAGCTGGCCCTGGTGACCACCAAGCAGCGTGCGATCACCCTGACCGACCAGCTGGAGGAGCGTCTGGGGGACCTGGACGTCCCGTTGAAGATCAGTCTCAACGGCTGCCCGAACGCGTGCGCGCGGACCCAGGTCGCCGACATCGGGCTGAAGGGCCAGATCGTCACGGACGACGACGGCAACCGGGTGGAGGGCTTCCAGGTCCACCTCGGCGGCGCCGTCGGCATGCACCCGGACTTCGGCAAGAAGCTGCGCGGCCACAAGGTCACCTCCGCCGAGCTGGACGACTACATCGTCCGCGTGGTGGAGAACTACAAGGACCAGCGGGCCGAGGGCGAGCAGTTCCGTGACTGGGTGCTGCGTGCCGACGAGGCCGTCCTGCAGTAGGCGGGCACACCATGGACGAGACAAATGGATGACACGAACTCCCGGATCCCCGGGAAGAGCGCACACCCCAACCCGAGGAGGGCCACCGTCATGAACTGCCCCTACTGCACGTCAGAGAACCTGTTCCCGGACAGTGAGACCGACAACGCCTGGCAGTGCCGTGACTGCTGCCGGGTCTTCTCGGTGAAGCTGCACGGGCACATCGACCGCGGCGTCTGAGCCGGTCTCCAGGTCACACCGAGCAGATATAGGGCACCCTTGCCCGTCCTGTAGGCTCAACCGTCATGGCGGGAGATGCGGAGACAGACGGTACCGGGCGCGACACGATCAGATCCGGTCTCCTCCGCAGCTTCCCCTCGAAACTCCCGGACCCCGCCGACCGCCGCTGGCTGCTGAAGCTCGCCGTCGCCCAGCGTCCGGTCCAGCTCATCGCCTCTATCGGGATGCTGGTGGGGTTCATCTGCAACGCCACCACATCCATCGTGGTGGGACGTGCCATCGACGACGCCGTCGCCACCGGGCGGTGGAACCGGCTGGCACTGTGGGTCGCCCTGCTGGCAGGACTGTTCCTGCTCAATGCCGTGGCGGTCTGGCTGGCGCGGCGGTACACGGAGATCACCCTCCAACAGCTCAGCCATGACCTGCGCACCACGGTCACCGACCGGATCCAGGACCCGCGGGGGATCAGCAGTGCCGACGGACGGGAACGTACCGCCGGCGGGCTGCTGTCGATCGCGAGCACCGACGCGAACAAGGCCGCGGAGATCGTGGTGATGACGGTCTTCCCGATCGCCGAACTCGGCTCGATCCTCTACGTCGCCGTCGTGGTGCTGTCGATCCACTGGCAGCTCGGTCTCGCCGTGCTGGTCGGGGCACCTCTGGTCGTGGCCCTGTCGGTGCGCGCCGCACGCCCGCTGCGTGGCCGGGCCCAGGCTCGCCAGCAGGCTCTGGCACAGGCGGCGGCCGTCGCCGCGGACGCGGTCCAGGGCCTGCGGATCGTCAAGGGCCTCGGTGTGGTGCGCACCATGCGCCGCCGGTACCACGGCTACTCGTCCAGGGCCCTGGACGCGACGGTTCGGGCCAACGCCGCCGAAGCACGGTTGACGATGGTCACCGAGTCCGTGGGGGCGATCTACGTTGTCGCCATCGGTGTGACAGCCGGATGGATCGCCCTGCACGACGGTCTGAGCGTGGGCCAGCTGATCACCGTCGTGGGCCTGTCGCAGTATGTCGTCGTGCCGATGACGATGCTGGGACGCAACTTCGCCACCCGTGTGGCGATCTCGTCGGCGTCGGGTCGCCGCGTGCAGGAGGTTCTCACCTCTCCGTACGCCACGCCGGACGAAGCGTCGGACGCGACGACGGATGCGGTGCTGGCGGCGTTGCCTGCCGGGGTCACCGTCGTGCGGGGGAACGGCGGTGGGAGCGACCCGTCAGACCTGACGTCGGCACTGCTCCGGCTGCCGCGCCACCGCGTGACCGTGGCCCCGCACGGGGCGGACCTCTTCGACGGTCCGTTGCGGGACAACGTCCACCCGGACCCGACGGTGGCCGTGCACGCCCTCGAGGTCGCCGACTGCTCCGACATCCCCGGGGGACCGGAACGGTCCGTGGGGGAGGGGGGACGGCGGTTGTCCGGTGGCCAGCGGCAGCGTGTCGCCCTGGCGCGTGCCATCGCGGCGGACCCGGAACTGCTGGTGTTGAGCGATCCGACCACCGCGGTGGACTCGGTCACCGAACAGCACATCGCCGAGCGTGTCGCGGCGCTCTACGCCGGGGACGGTCGTCCCGGGCACCGGGTCCTGGTCATCAGCGACGCACCTGCCTGGCATGTCGCCGCGGAGCATGAACTCACCCACGCCGAGTTCGCCGCCCTCGTCGGACGTGTCGATCTGACACCCGCGTCCGCCGCGACCGGGGAGGAGCAGCGATGAGAGCCGCGTCCCTGACAAGTCCGAAGACCGACGGTGGGGACGGCCCCGTCCGGACCTTCCCCCTGGCCACCTGGGCCCAGGCCCGGCGGGAGGTCGCGGCCCAGGCGCGGAAGGTCCCGCGGGCCCGTCGGCAGGCGCTCATCGCGTTCCTGCTGCTGGCGGTCGGCTCGACCTGCACCGTGACCGTCCCCCGCCTGCTGGGACGCATCGTGGACATCGTGTCCTCGGCAGCGGGGCAGGCAGCGGGGCAGCTGGCGCAGGCGGAGACTGACCTCTGGCGTACCGCCGGACTGATGGTCGTCGTCGCCGTCAGTGCCGGAGTGTTCAACGGTGCCGGCTACTTCATCCTCGCCCGCCTGTCCGAGCGGCTGATCGCGAACCTGCGTGAGGAGATGGTCGGCACCGCGCTCGGGCTGCCCATGCACTCGGTCGAGGACGCCGGCACCGGCGATGTCGTCAGCCGGTCCACCGATGACGTCGCCCAGGTGTCGGCGGCGATCATGGAGGCGTTGCCGATCCTGTCGGGCGCGGTGTTCGTTATCGGGGCCACGGCGGTCAGCCTGGTGACGGTGGACTGGCGCTTCCTGCTGATCATCCTGGTGGTGTCGCCGGTGTACTGGCTGGCGGCCCGGTCCTACCTGCGTCGCGCACCGGCGCTGTACGCCGCGGAGCGGGCGTCGATGGGGTTGCGGGCACGGCGCGTCCTGGAGGCCATCCACGGCCGTGCCACGGTGCGGGCCTTCCGTATGGAGGACGAGATGCACGAACGCATCGCGGACTCCTCCCGCCAGGTCATGACCAATGCGGTCAACGCCAACCGGGTCATGGTCGTGCTGATGAACAAGATGCTCATCGCTGAGCTGGTGATGCTGGCGACGGCGATCGTCCTCGGATTCGTGCTGGTCGACAACGGTGTCCTCCGCGTCGGTGCGGTGACGGCCGCGACGCTGATGCTCATCCGGGTGCGCGGACCGTTGCAGCAGATCATGCGGGTGCTCGACGTCGCGCAGTCCGGTTACGCCTCCCTGGCCCGCATCGTGGGTGTCACGGTGGATCCGCCCCGACCGGTGCCGGACGCCGGGGCACCTGAGCCACGTGGCGAGGTACGCCTGGACGGGGTGGACTTCCGCTACGGGGACGACTCCTGGGCGGTGGAGAACGTCAGTTTCACCATCGAGCCGGGGCGGACCGTCGCCCTCGTCGGGTCGTCCGGCGCGGGCAAGACCACGGTGGCGACGCTGCTCGCCGGGCTCCGGGAACCCACCGCCGGGACGGTGACGGTGGACGGGGTCCCGGTGACCGCCCTGTCCGACGATGAGCGTGCCGCCCGGCTGGCCCTGGTGTCGCAGGAGGTGCACACCTTCTCCGGCACACTGCGGGACGATCTTGGCCTCGCGGTGGACTCAGAGATCTCCGACGGTGAGCTGGTCGAGGCACTCGGCGATGTCGGGGCGCTCGACTGGTTCCGGCGGCTGCCGGACGGCCTGGACACCGTGGTCGGTGCGCGGGGGTTGGTGCCGGACCCGGTGGTCGCCCAGCAGATCGCGTTGGCCCGGGTCCTGCTGCGGGATCCGCGGGTCGTCGTCCTCGATGAGGCGACGGCGGAGGCCGGGTCGGCGGGCGCCCAGGCGCTGGAGGCGGCGGCCCGTCGCCTGACGGAGGGGAGGACGGCACTGACGGTGGCGCACCGTCTGGACCAGGCACGCCTCGCCGACGAGGTGCTGGTCATGGAGGACGGCAGGATCGTGGAGCAGGGGACCCACGATGACCTCGTCGACGCCGGGGGACGCTATGCACGGCTGTGGGAGGTCTGGTCGCGCGGGAGGTAGATACCTCGACGGCGGGGGTGAGGTGGGCCGGGATGCGTGCGCGCGTACCGGATCGGCCGCATCAGTGACGGCAGATCACTGATTCCGGTACGCGCCCATGCACCGCAGCTTTCACCGCGAATGGAACCCGGTGCCGCGTGGTGCCGGGGTGCGCCCGAGGGGTCGTTGCAGACCTCTCGGTCTAGAGAATAAATGCGCCACCACCAGCATAGACAAACATAGTTTGTGTCCATACACGATATTCTGGTTGCTCAGGGGTGGTCTCTGCTCTAGTCTGGTGACTCATACCGCAGACCGACCGGTCTGTTGGGCGCCGGTCGGAACGTGACGACGACAGCCCGACACCGTAATCCCCGACTGAAGAAGAGCAGGAATGACGAACACAGGACCAGACGTCGGATTCGCGACGCTCACCGGCCTGATCGGCGCTTCCGGCGTCTCCGGCGTCTCGGGAACACAGGACGCCCCGGACCTCACCGACCCCGAGGTGAGCCCCCCTGACGCGCCGACGACCACGACACCGCTCAGTGAAGAACAGACCGCGGCGCACCGCGCCCTCGTCGACGAATGGAACGGCAAGCTTGAGGGCGCCAGTGCCGAAGAGATCCTCGACTGGGTCAACCAGCACGTCACCGGCACCGTCGCGGTGACGATGTCGATGCAGGACACCGTCCTGGCGGAACTGACCGAAGGCCGTGTCCACGACGCCGAGATGGTCTTCCTCGACACCGGCTACCACTTCGACGAGACCCTCGACGTGGCCCGCGACGTCGACGAGCGGTACACCCTGCCGCTACGCACCGTCGAACCCGTCTACCCGGTGAAGAAGCAGGACGAGGTCTACGGCCGCGACCTGTACAAGCGCAACCCCACGGCCTGCTGCCGTATGCGCAAGGTCGAGCCCCTCGCCCGGATGCTCAACCCCTACGAGGCATGGATCTCGGGTGTGAAGCGGGTCGACAGCGAGCTGCGCAAGGACACCCCGATCCTCGACGTCGACCGCACCGGTCGACTGAAGATCAACCCCATCGCCGCGTGGACCGACCAGGACGTCGAGGACTACATCCACGACCACGACCTGATCATCCACCCGCTGACCACGCAGGGCTACCCGTCCATCGGCTGTGCCACCTGCACGATGCCGGTCGCCCCCGGCGAAGACCCCCGTTCCGGCCGTTGGGCCAACTCCTCCAAGACAGAATGCGGACTCCACCTGTGACTACTGCGACAGAACGCCCCACACCCAGCGCCCAGCTCAGCCCCCACCTGGCCAGCCTCGAGGCGGAGGCCATCGAGATCCTCCGTGAGGTCGCCGGCCAGTTCGAACGTCCTGCCCTGCTGTTCTCCGGCGGGAAGGACTCGGTCGTCGTCCTGGAACTGGCCAAGCGCGCCTTCGCGCCCGCCGCCGTGCCGTTCGAGCTGGTGCACGTCGACACGGGCCACAACTTCCCGGAGGTCATCGAGTTCCGTGACCGAGTCGCCGCGGACCCCCGCATCAGCCTGCACGTCGCCCACGTGCAGGACTGGATCGACTCCGGCGCGATCCAGGAGCGTCCCGACGGGACCCGTAACCCGCTGCAGACCGTCCCGCTGGTCGAGACGATCCAGGACCGCGGGTACGACGCCGTCCTCGGCGGGGCCCGCCGCGACGAGGAGAAGGCCCGCGCCAAGGAGCGCGTCTTCTCCGTGCGCGACTCCTTCGGCGGATGGAACCCGCGACGGCAGCGTCCGGAACTGTGGGGTCTCTACAACGGACGTCACCAGGCCGGTGAGAACATCCGCGTGTTCCCGATCTCGAACTGGACCGAGGCAGACATCTGGGACTACCTACGGGACCGTGACGTCGAGATCCCCGGGATCTACTACTCCCACGACCGTGAGGTCTTCAACCGCGGCGGCATGTGGCTGACCGCCGGTGAGTGGGGTGGGCCGGCCGAGGGCGAGACCGTCGAGACGAAGACGGTGCGCTACCGCACCGTCGGCGACATGTCCTGCACCGGTGCAGTCCTCTCGGACGCGGCCACCATCGACGAGGTCATCGACGAGATCCGCCTGTCCACCACCACCGAACGTGGCGCCACCCGTGCCGACGACAAACTCTCCGAGTCCTCGATGGAGGACCGCAAGAAGGAAGGCTACTTCTGATGACTGCACCGACTGCACCGACTGCACCGACTGCCACACTGGAGGCTCCCGTGAGCGACGCAGAGACTCCGGGCACCGTCCCCACCCTGCGGCTGTGCACCGCCGGTTCCGTCGACGACGGAAAGTCCACCTTCGTCGGACGCCTGCTGTACGACACCAAGTCCATCCTCGCCGACCAGTATGAGGCGGTGGAACGGGTCTCGACCGCCAAAGGCCTGGAGAACCCGGACCTCTCCCTGCTGGTCGACGGATTGCGCGCGGAGCGGGAACAGGGCATCACCATTGACGTGGCCTACCGCTACTTCGCCACGGACAAGCGGTCCTTCATCCTCGCCGACTGCCCGGGCCATGTCCAGTACACCCGGAACACCGTCACCGGCCTGTCGACCTCTGACCTGGTCATCGTGCTCATCGACGCCCGGAACGGCGTCATCGAACAGACCCGTCGTCACCTCACCGTCGCCGCGATGATGAAGACCTCGCACGTCGTCGTCGCCGTGAACAAGATCGACGCCGTCGACTTCGACGAGGGGGTCTTCCGCTCGATCACCTCCGAGGTCCGGACCCTGGCCGAGGAACTCGGCCTGCCGAAGATCGACGTCGTGCCGACCTCCGCGCTGCTCGGGGACAACGTCGTCTCACCGTCGGAGAACACCCCCTGGTACGGCGGGCCGACCGTCCTCGACATCCTGGAGAACGCCCGCCCGGCCCGTATCAACGCCGGCAAGGTCCGCGGACTGCGTTTCCCCGTGCAGGTCGTCATCCGCGACCACGCCACGGACTACCGCGGCTACGCAGGACGGTTGACCTCCGGTTCGATCGCCGTCGGTGACCAGGTCACCGTCGGTGGCCGGGACGGTCGGACGACCACGGTCGTCGGCATCGACGGCCCGGCCGGTGAACAGGGCCGAGCCGAGCGCGGTGAGTCCGTGACGCTACGGCTGGCCGACGACATCGACATCTCCCGTGGCGACCTCATCGCCTCCGAGGTGGAGGGTGATCCGGCTCCCGTCCCGTCCACCTCGGCCACCGCGCTGGTGTTCCAGCTTGCCGAGACCCCGGTGAAACTGCGGGGTAACGTCCTGCTGCGCTACGGGTCCGCCACCGTGCGTGCGCGGGTCGACGAGATCATCAGCCGCGTCCACATCCTCGACGAGAACGAGACCGGCGAGGACGGGGACCTGGGTACCGAACTCGCGCTCAACGACATCGCCGAGGTGCGCGTGACGGTCGCCGAGCCGCTCCCGTTCGAGGCCTACCGCCGTGGCGGGCGCGTCGGGTCCTTCCTGCTGATCAACCCCGGTACCGGTGACACGCTCACCGCAGGGCTGGTCACCGGGGATACCCAGGCCTGAGACCCGGAAGACTGATGTCCACCACCGTCCCGTCCAACTCCCTGCCCCCCGTCGTGTGCCTGGCGCACGGCTCCCGGCACCCGGAGGCGGACCGGACGGTGGTGAACATCGCCCGGACCGTCGCTGACCTGACCGGACGCGACAGCAGGGCGGCGTACCTGGACTTCTCCCCGTTGACGCCGACGACGGTCGCCGGACTGCTCGCTGCGGAGGGGTGGCCCGAGGCCGTCGTCGTGCCACTGCTGTTCACCACGGCATTCCACATGACCACCGACGTCCCCGAGGCGTTGGCACAGGCCACCGCGGAGACGGGGGTGGAACTGCGGCAGGCGGCGGGGATCGGTACCGGCGACGACCTCGCCGATCTGCTGGCCTCCCGGATCCGTGCCCGCAGAGACGGTGGTGCGGCCGACCATCTCGTCCTCTACTCGGTGGGGTCCAGTGTCACCGGTGCCAACGACCGCGTCGCCGACCTGGCGGACGCCGTCGGCCGACGACTCGGCGTGGGTGCCCGCGCACTGGTCGCCACCGGCGGCCCCGGAACCGGGGCGGATGCCCTGGTGACCCACGTGGAGGACGTCGTCCGGCGGGGTGCCGACCGGATCGCGGTGGAACCCCTGTTCATCTGTCCCGGCACGCTCTGGGACAACGCCGTCCGGGCACTCCACGCCTCCTCCGTCGCCCGCTCCGTGGCCGTCGGGGAGCCGCTGGCGACCGATGTCGCCCCCCTCATCGCCGCACGACTCACTGCCCACCCGCCACAGGACGAAGGGATGACCCGATGAAGCTGCTCTTGTTCGCCGTCGCCGGTCTGATGGCCCAGCTGGTCGACGGAGCGCTCGGCATGGCGTTCGGCGTGACCGCCACGACGATGCTGATCCTGTCGGGTACCGCGCCGGCCCAGGCCAGCGCGGCGGTGCACTTCGCCGAGGTCGGGACGACACTGTTCTCCGGGATCGCCCACTGGCGCCTCAACAACGTCCACTGGCCCACGGTGATCTTCCTCGGAATCCCCGGGGCGGTCGGTGCGTTCATCGGCGCGACGGTGCTCGCGGGACTGTCCGCGGAATCGGCCGAGCCTGTTGTCTCGACACTGCTGCTCCTGCTCGGGGCCTACGTCCTGATCCGCAGCATCCTCGTGCCGTGGAAGAAGACCGCGGCGGCGGACGGCGCGCCGGCGTCGCCTACCCGTCGGTCCCGTCTCGGCCTGGTCACCCTGGGGCTCGGGGGAGGTTTCCTCGATGCCTCCGGTGGCGGCGGGTGGGGTCCGGTCACCACCTCGACACTGATGAGTGTGGGGCGCAGCGAACCCCGCAAGATCATCGGCACGGTCAACACCGCCGAGTTCCTCGTCGCGGTGGCGGCCTCCGCCGGATTCATCATCGGTCTCGACCGCGTGCACGAGTCCTGGCAGCCCGTCCTCGGCCTCCTCATCGGCGGACTGATCGGGGCACCGATCGCCGCCTGGATCGTGACGGTCATCAAACCCGACATTCTCGGCGGCATCGTCGGGGCCGTGCTGGTGGGGCTCAACGGTGCCCGGGTCAGCGTCTCACTCGGATGGTTCGGCGGTGTGCTGACCTCGGTGGTCGTGGTCGTGTGCCTGGTCGCCGTGATCCGTGGGCTCCGTGGGCTCCGTGGTTTCCGTGGGCGCCGTGGGCGACGGGCAGCAGCGTACCCCGCCGGGAACGACGACCCGCAGGGAGAGACGTCCGACTCCTCCGACACGGTAGTTATCACTGTAGATGCACCCCGGTGAGCCGCCGCCGACGGAGAACGTCGATTTCACCCCCGCCTGAGTGGGGTGAGACACAGTGTCGGGGGTACTGAGACTGTCGAGACAGTTCCACCTTGGTCGGTGTCAGTGATTCACGGCACAATGGGGGAGGAACATCCCCACGCTCCGGGAGCGTCACCAGGCACCGGACGTGACGGGGACCGTCAACCATGTAAGGAGACCCCGTGACCGTTCGAGCAGTGCTCAGCCCGATAGCCACCGCCGCAGGACGCCGAGACGAACTGATCACCAGCCTGTCAGGCCAGGTGACCGACATCTTCGAGACTCTCCGTCCTGCGGCGCCGGATTTCGGTGCCGCCCTCGAGACCGCACTGTCCAGCGACGTGGACGTCCTCGTCGCCACCGGTGAGCCCATGTTCGACTCCCGGTTGGCAGCTGCCGCCGGAGTCGCCCACTTCCTCATCGCGGCAGGGGAGCAGGATCACCTCCAGCTCCAGCAGGTGTCCGGCCAGCTGGTGCGCTCGGGACGCGAACCGCGTGGTATCTCCCTGCTCGACCGACCCCAGGCCTCGTCCTCTGCGCTGGAATCAGAGGGGACGGCGGTACCGTTCGTCGCCCTGGACTCCGTCAGCGCCGCTGAACCCGGCACACCCGTCATCGGTCCGGAATTCTTCGAGCGCAACCTGATCATCCAGGCCCGGGCAGCCAAGGCGCACATCGTCCTGCCCGAGGGCGATGACGACCGCATCCTTGAGGCGGCGCACCAGCTGCTCGCACGCCGGGTGTGTGACCTGACGATCCTCGGTGACCCGAAGGCCATCGCCGCCCGGGCACATGAACTCGGCTACGACCTGAGCTCCGCCACCCTCACCGACCCGACCAGCGGGGACGACCTGGAACGGTTCGCCGAGGAATTCGCCGAGCTGCGCAAGTCCAAGGGGGTCAGCATCGACGACGCCCGTGAGACGATGAAGGACATCTCCTACTACGCCACGATGATGATCCACCTCGGCATGGCCGACGGCATGGTCTCCGGTGCCGCCCACACCACCGCCCACACCATCAAGCCCAGCTTCCAGATCATCAAGACCTCCCCGGACGCCTCCATCGTCTCCTCGATCTTCCTCATGGTCATGGACGGGGTGCTCTGGGCGTTCGGCGACTGTGCGGTGAACCCCAACCCGACTCCGGAACAGCTCGCCGAGATCGCGGTCGTCTCGGCCAAGACCGCCGGCCAGTTCGGTATCGACGCCAAGGTCGCGATGCTGTCCTACTCCACCGGCACCTCCGGTGCGGGTGAGGACGTCGAGGCCGTGGCGGAGGCCGTGACCATCGCCCGGGAGCAGGCACCCGAGCTGGGTATCGACGGCCCGTTGCAGTTCGACGCCGCCGTCGTCGAGTCCGTCGGTCAGAAGAAGATGCCCGGTTCCGATGTCGCGGGCAAGGCCACCGTCTTCGTCTTCCCCGACCTCAACGCCGGCAACATCACCTACAAGGCCGTGCAGCGTACGGCAGACGCACTCGCCGTCGGCCCGATCCTGCAGGGACTGAACAAGCCGGTCAACGACCTGTCCCGTGGGGCGACCGTCCCCGACATCGTCAACACCGTCGCCATCACCGCCATCCAGGCCGGAAACTAACCGAAAGGCCACCACAACATGACCAACTATGTCCTCGTCCTCAACTCCGGTTCCTCGTCCATCAAGTTCCAGGTCCTCGACCTGAACGCAGACCCGCAGGATCCCCCGTTCCTGTCCGGCCTCGTTGAACAGATCGGCGAGAACCGCGGACACATCAAGCTGGTCACCGAAGACCAGACCATCGAGGACCGCCGCTCAATCCTGAGCCACTCCGTCGGCCTGGAGCGTGCATTCGGCATGATGTCGCTGCTCGGTGCAGGTCCCCAGGACCTCGACATCTCCGCAGTCGGGCACCGTGTCGTCCACGGCGGCAACAAATTCTCCGAACCGGTGGTCATCACAGACCAGGTCGTTGACGAGATCCGTTCCCTGGTTCCGCTGGCACCGTTGCACAACCCGGCGAACATCGACGGGATCGAGAACGCCCGGACCCTGCTGCCGGACGTCAAGCACGTCGCCGTGTTCGACACGGCGTTCTTCCACTGCCTTCCGGAGGCGGCGTCCCGGTACGGCCTCAACCGTGAGGTCGCCGACCAGTACCACATCCGGCGCTACGGTTTCCACGGCACCAGCCACCAGTATGTCTCCGGCCTTGTGCCGAGGATCCTGGGCAAGGACGCCGAGGACATCAACCAGATCACCCTGCACCTGGGCAACGGTGCCTCGATGGCCGCGATCCGTGGCGGCAACCCCGTCGACACCACCATGGGACTGACCCCGCTCGAGGGCCTGGTCATGGGCACGCGTACCGGTGACATCGACGCCGGTATCATCTTCCACCTCTACCGCGAGGGCAAGATGACCATCGACGAGATCGACACCCTGTTCAACAAGCGTTCCGGGCTCAAGGGCCTGGCGGGTGCGAACGACTTCCGCCTCCTCCAGGAACTGATCAACGAGGGCGACCAGAACGCCCAGGACGCCTACGACATCTACGTGCACCGCGTACGCCGCTACGTCGGCGCGTTCATGCTGCAGCTGGGGCGCCTCGACGCGGTGGTGTTCACCGCTGGTGTGGGGGAGAACCACACGGGTATCCGCCGTGACACCATGGCGGACCTGGAGAACTTCGGCATCGTCATCGACGAGTCACGCAACAACAACGACGAGGGCGTCGAAGGTCCGCGCGTGATCTCCTCCGACGATTCGGCAGTGAAGGTGCTCGTGGTGCCGACGAACGAGGAGCTGGCGATCGCCCGCGCGGCGAAGGAACTGTCCGAGATGTAGGCGGTGACAGCCGACGAGTGCCACCGATTACGCCTCGTCTGCGGTTGCGGGCGATAAAACCGCAGGTCGTCGGCTTTCTATGCTGCGAGGAGGCGTAATCGGCGACATCGCGCTGTGGGGGTTGTAGACTCGTCACCGTTATCCGCGGGGGACGACGGGGGAGTTCATGGGGTATCAGGGGCACGCGCTCGACAGCGACATTATCCGTCAGTGGTCTGTTCCCACGCGGGTACACCGCACAATCCGTCCGGATACCCTGGAGAATCACTGTGGTCGGGCCCGTGGTGTTCGTGCCGATGCCTTCACTGACGTCGGTGGCTTCTGGATCCCGACGACGGCGGTTCGGGATGCCGGTGTCGTGAAACTCGGCGCTCGTGAGCATCCGAGGGGAATAGCCTATGACCTGGAGGCACTGACCAGGGCACGGCTGACCCACATTGCCCACCCCGGATGGACCGGCGCCGCGTGGAGCGCAGCCTCGGTCTGGGGGATGCCGTACTTCTGCGATGACGCGGACACGTGTGTTCTCTCCGGAGGCGACCGTAGGATCGCGACGCATGCCGGAGAGACCACCCGGCACCGTCGCGCGGGTTGGATGACGGATCTGCCGTCGGTCGTCAATGTTGACCCGGAGTTTCCCCGGCTGCCGGTGACGTCACCCGTGCTGACGATCATTCACTGCCTCCGGTCCCTCCGCTCCGGCGAGCATTCCTGGTCTGTTCTGCCAGGCACGGGGAAAGACGACGTGACGGTGCGGTCGGTGCAGTTCATCGACGCGGCCTGCCAGCTGTTCAGTATCGATCCGGTGGTGTTGGTGGACGCGTGTGCCGGCCTGTACCCAGGTCGCGACCTGCGGAGGATGGTCTCCCTCGCCGATCGCGGGGGAGAATCCCCTATGGAGACACTACTGCGTCTCCAGATATACGGGCTGTTCGGCCGCGAGGTGGCTGACCGGTTCATCCCTCAACTGGTCGTGTGCTCTGACGGGACGACCTCGGATCCCGTGCATACGGGGGAGAGGGTTACGGGACGGGTCGCCGCGAGGGTCGACCTGGGATGTGCAGAGTGGAAGCTGGCTCTGCAGTATGACGGCGCCGACCATCTTGCACGGAACAGGCGGGACACCGACTCGCGGATCGGTGCTGAACTGGCGAATCTGGGATGGCATGTACTGCGGTTGACCTACGGTCACCTGAAGGATCCGGAACTGTTGCGTCGCACGCTCGTTGACGGGATCATGCTGGCCCGGCGTCGGCTACGGTGACGGCCCCTGGTGTCGCGTGCACCAGGCTGGGGCGCATGTCACCGATTACGCTTCCTCGGCGAGACGATGGGCGGTGACCTGGTGGTTTATTGCCTGGTTCCGAGCCGAGGCGTAATCGGTGACCGCCGATGGAGCGGCTCGAGACCGGATCAGACCGGATCAGCTCAGAACCAGGTCCGGGGCCGGATCCGGTTGGCCATGTCCACCAACCGGAAGCGGTGGCGGGCGAAGGGGGACTGCCGGGCGATGTCGCGGAGCCCCTGTTCAATCCCGGTACGCAGGCCCCGTTCGGTGAACTCCACGTCGAACAACGGTGCCTTCGCCACGCGGACAGGCCCGTCAGTCTTGTCCTGCTCCGCGCGCAACCATTCCAGGGCGGCGGCCAATACAGCCAGCCTGACCTGGGGGATCCGGGGCTCGTTGGTGGGCAGGATTTCGAGGCGCCGTGCCGCGCGCCGCAGGCGTGCCTCATTGAGCGACGACTGGTCTGTGATGAGCATCAGGACCGTCGTCAGCCGGGCGGTCCGGTGGTGCCGGGACGACTGGGGGAGCCGGTCGAGCGCGGCGACGGCGGCATCCACCAGACCCTCGGCGTGCAGTTGGCGGGCCAGCCCGAAGGCCGCGGACACCGTCGAGGCATTCGTGGCCCACACGAGCCCGTAGAGACGGATCGTGTGGAAACGCAGCGCGACGGGGTCCTGGGACAGGTGTGTCCATCCGGGCACCTCGCTGTAGTCGGGGGACTGCTGCGCACCCTGGGTGTACGTCAATGCCAGGGCTGCCTTCTGCACATTGGCGTCCAGTAGTCGGGTGGTGTTCATCCCCTGGTGCTGCAGCATCAGTTCATCGGTCGCCGCCAGGGCGAGTTTAGGCGCCGGCTCACCGGGCAAGGTGTTGAGCACTTCGTTGAAACATGCTTGCGCGGCGACATAGTCACTGGTCAGAAGGTTGGAAACGCCCGACAGCCACTGGTGGCGCCAATCCCGCTGCAGCCGGTCGTCCATCTCCCGCAGGGTCAGGACGGCTTCGGTGGTCATGCCGAGGTCGAGCTGGGCCCGGACGATGGTCAGCGGGATCTCGGTGGACGACGACATGTCCGGCTGTTTCAGCGCCGCCTTCAGGGTGTCGAGGACTTCGCTGGGTTCGGTGAGACTGGCGGCGGAGAGCAGCGACGCGCCGGGATCGTTCGGATCCGTCAGCGGAGTCGGCAGCGCGGCGACCACTTCAGGGGCGGTGGTCTCCACGGACCGTTCGATACCGTCGATGAGCTGGTCCGTGCGGAAGAGCAGGTGCTTGGTTCCGAACGTGGACCGCTGGGCGGTGAAACGGGTGTCGAGGTGCGGGTACTGCCGGCCGTCTCGAATGGCCAGGACCTCACGGAGAACACCGATGATCTGGTTGGCCATGGCGCCGGCAGAGCTGAAACGGCGCTCGGGATTCTCGTCGGTGGCGCGCAGCAGCAGCCGGTAGAGCGACAGGTACTTGCGGAACAACGGTTCGTCGTTCGGTGTCGGCAGCCCGTGGTCGTAGACCCCGTCGGTGACGGGCAGTTTCACGATGAGGCTGGCCAGCGTCCGGCCGACGGTGTAGATGTCGCTGGCGATCGTCGGCCCGGTGCGCGCGATCTCGGGGGCCTGGAAACCGCGGGTGCCGAAGATGTGCCCGAACGCGCCGATGCCGGAGACCGCACCCAGGTCGATGAGCTTGACCTGGTCTTCGGTGATGATGATGTTGTCTGGTTTGAGGTCGTTGTAGACCACACCGCGGGAGTGCAGGTAGTCCAGTGCGGGCAGGACCTCGAGGATGTAGCCGATGGCGATGTCGATGGGCAGTGTGTTGCCTGGTTGCCGACGACGGCGGTGCCGCAGGGACGGGCCACCGACGTACTCCATGATGATGAATCCGCCCGGACTGCGCGGGTCATCGATGAAGTTGAAGATCTTCACGATCCCGGGGTGGGTGATGTCGGCGAGGAAGGCGCGCTCGGACTCCGCGACCGCCCGTTCATGGGCGGTGGTGGTGGCCATCATGCCCTTGAGGACGACCCACCGGTCGGACACGTTGTGGTCGACGGCGAGGTAGATCCAGCCCAGCCCACCGTGGGCGATCGGCCCCAGCACCTCGTACTGGGCTGCGACCATGTCGCCCGGTTGCAGGACGGGCCTCTCCGTGCCTTCGGAGACGGCCTTCTCGACGGCATCGTCACTGATGACCGCGTCCTGCGGATTCGTGGGAGGGATGAACGGCAGACGGACCATGCCGCCGGCGACCTCCGCACCGGCCCGGGACGTGCCCCGTCGACGACGGAAGGTCGACAGAGCTTCACGTCGGCTACGTTCACCGGAGTCGACGGTGGGCTGGCGTTCGGTG
Source organism: Corynebacterium glyciniphilum AJ 3170 (assembly GCF_007673095.1). Classification (GTDB taxonomy): domain Bacteria; phylum Actinomycetota; class Actinomycetes; order Mycobacteriales; family Mycobacteriaceae; genus Corynebacterium. The sequence goes on along the minus strand of NZ_VDYZ01000009.1, from coordinate 145,012 downwards.
TCGACTGCCTTCGGCATGCCGTCGGGGTCGGTGGCCGGACCGGTGACCGCGGTGTCGTCGTGGGGCTCCTCCCCGTCACTGTCGTCGGCGAACGGGTCGAAGGGCGTGGCCTGTGTCGACTGGCCCCCGGTGTCCTCGTCGTCACCGTCAGAGCCGTATGCGTCGCTGTCGGCGTCATCGTCGGCGAAGGGGTCGAAGAAGGTCGCTTCCGTCGCCTGACTGGTGTCGTTCGTGCCGTCCCGACGGTCAGTGGTCTCGGAGTCGGACTCGTTGGGGTTCGTCACTGGTCGTCCTCCCTCTCAGCGTTCCCGTTGTCCCGCGTGCGTTCACGTAGGGCGGTGAGCTCTCGGTTGTCGTCAGCGGACCGGTATTCGGCGGAGGGCTGGCTGGCATCGCCGAGGTAGCCTTCCAACCAGGTGTCGTAGATGTCGTCCCAGGTCCCGTCGGTGCGTATGCGGTCCATCGTCGAGTTGACCTGGCGCACGAGTCCGGCCGTGTCACGGTCTTCGGGGAGTGCGGCGGCGACACCGTAGTCGGTCCCGTCGGTGCTGTCGCCGATGATCTCCGTGTAGGGGTCCTGTGCCTGGAGTCCCGAGAGGATCGCGGAGTCCGAGTAGATGGCGTCAGCCTGCTGACGTTGAATTGCCATCAGGCAGTCTGACCAGGTCTGCGTGGCGAGAATGTCCTGGTGGGGAACCTCGTCGCGGAGTTCCTGAAGATTGGTGGAGTCGTGCGTGACACAGACGGTCTTGTCACCGAGATCCTCCTCACCGGTGATGCCGGAGTCCCGCATGGCAAGGATGCGCGGGTAGGTCGTGAGATAGGGGACCGAGAACTCGACCTGTTCCTGTCGTGGTCTGGTGATGGTGAACGTGCGGATGACCAGGTCGACCGTGCCCACCGAAAGGACGTCCTCGAGATCGTTACCTTCGACGTAGCGGTACTCGATACGGTTGGGGTCGCCGAAGATGTCACGGGCGATCTCCCGCGCCAGGTCGATCTCGAATCCGGCGAGTTCGCCGGTGACCGGGTCCCGGAAGCCCAGCTGGTTGAGGGACTGCGCAACCCCCACCACCAGTCGACCTCGTTCGACGATGGCCGGGACCCGCCGCGCCGGGGGGACCTCCTCGCCGGTGCGTGGGTCTGTGTCGGGGCGGAGGGAACCGTAGGCGTCGCGTGCTCCGGCCATGGTGTCGCGGGTTGTCCGGGACGTGAGGTCGTCGACGTTGTCGGACAGTTTCGACCCGTTCGGCAGCGCGAGCGTCGGGTTCGGCGCCGCGGGCCACTGCTGCAGGCTCTGTTCATTGGAGACGCAGGCCGCCAGGGCTGTGGCGCTGACGGCCGCCACGACGGCGGCGGCGACACGGGTGAGAATGCGTGAGCGGGTGTTCACAGGTACTCCTGGAGCCGTGGGCGGGTTCCGTAGACGATGCACAGGGCCGAGATGACACCGAGCAGGATCACCAGGGCCGACACCTGCTGTGCCGACACCCGGGAATCCGCCAGGTAGGTCCGGAGCTGTTCACGGGTGTCATCGATGAGGGAGCGCAGGTTCTCGTCGAGCCGCTGGTAGGGGTGAAGGTCCGAATCGCCGATCGTGGCACCGATCGCCGCAGAGTAGTCGCCCTGCTGAACGTAGACGAGCATCTCGGCGTGGGCGTTGTCCCAGGCGCGTAGGTTCTCCCGGGCGTCGTCCAGCACGTCGCGGTCACCGACTGTGGAACGGAGTGTCTCGAGTTCGCTGTCGATGCGGGTCACCTGGTCGGAGAAGTCGTTCTGGGTGTCGTCGGAGTACTCCCGTTCCACGAGGCTGAGTGCCTCGGTGGTGCGTGTCTGTTGCACGTTGATGCGCAGCGAGGTCAGGGTCTCCAACGGCTGGGCGGTGCCGTCGAGCCCGCGGGTACCGTCGGTCCAGGTGGTGAGCGCCGATCCACTGGCCCACAGCAGAGCCACCGTCATCAGCACGGTGGCAGTGGCGTACCCGCCGTTGATGCGGCGGTTCGTGTGTGCCGCCAGCCAGAACTGCGCGATGACCAGCAGTACGACGGCGGCGACCAGTCCGGACAGGGCGAACCAGCCGGGTTTGGTCAGCGCGAGCTGCTGCTCACCGACCTCGGAACTGGTGTTGGAGTACAGTTCCCCGGCGGCGGGGAGAATCTCGTCCTGCATCATCGTGCTGGCCTGCGTCACATACGCCGCACCGACGGGATGTCCCTGCCGGTTGTTCACTCCGGCCTCGGTGATGAGACTGGTGTAGATCGGCAGTTTCTCCTGGATCTCCAGAATCAGCGCCATCTCCCGGGTGGACGGGTCGTCGATGCCGTTGGCTGCCCGGATGATCGCGCGTGACGCGATGTCGACGGCCTCCCGGTAGGACGAGTCGGTGTCGGCACCGCCGGCGGCGTCCTCGACGAATCCGGTGGTGGCCACCGAGTCCGCCACCGACAGGGAGTTGTACAGTTCCTGTGCGGCGAAGGAGACCGGTTCGGTCCGGTTGACCAGTGTGTTGAGGTCCCCCTGCTGTTTGGAGGACTGTGCGGCCATGGCGCCACCGGCGGCGAGGATGGCCAGGACCAGGATCACCGATACGACCGTGAGCAGACCCGGGGTGGTGGAGACGAACCGGCGGAACCTGCGGGGGATCTCGAGCGCCGGGGTGAAGACACTCAGTCGACGCGACCCGGTGCCGTCAGTGGGAGCATCATCCATCCACCGGTCGGTGTCCTGGCGGCGTCCCCCGGGGCCGACAGTGGATTCCGTGGTGGCCGAGGATTCCGCGTCGGGGGTCGTGAACGTGCCGGTCGAGGCCGGATCGGCGGCCCCGTCACTTGAATCTCGTGTCGGCACGGGCATGTAGGACATCCTACATTCGTCGAGGCAAGAAGTGGCAGTGCCCTGGCTGCAGGGGCATATGGCACCATGGGGGAATGATTGAAGTCGAATCCCTGACCAAGCGGTACGGTTCCGCGACCGTCGTGGACGACCTGAACTTTTCTGTTCAGCCGGGAATCGTCACAGGATTCCTCGGGCCGAATGGTGCAGGTAAGTCCACGACCATGCGCATGATCGTCGGTCTTGACCGTGCGTCGGCCGGCACCGCCACGATTGACGGCAAACGCTACGACCAGTACACGAAACCGCTGCACAAGGTGGGGACGCTGCTCGACGCGAAGTGGGTCCACCCCAACCGCACCGCGGCCAACCACCTGAAGTGGTTGGCGGCGGCCAACGGCATCTCCCGTAAACGCGTTGACGAGGTGCTTGATCTCGTCGGTCTCAGCGACGTCGCGGGTAAGAAGGCCGGAAACTTCTCTCTCGGTATGGGCCAGCGGCTCGGACTGGCGGTCGCACTGCTGGGTGACCCGGAGGTCCTGATCCTGGACGAGCCGGTCAACGGACTGGACCCGGAGGGAATCCGCTGGGTGCGTGACTTCGTCCGGCATCTCGCGACCGAGGGCCGCACGGTGATGATCAGCTCACACCTGCTCAGCGAGATGGCCCTCACCGCTGATCACCTGGTGGTCATCGGACGGGGGCGTCTGGTGGCGAATACCTCGACCCACGACTTCATCAAGAACGCCTCCACGGCGACGACGGTGGTGCGCACGGATCATCTCGAGGAGATGAAGAATGCGCTGACCGAGCAGTCCGTGTCCTTCAGCCAGAGTACTGACGACGACGGCCGGGACATCCTGGTCATGGAGGACACCGAACCCGACGAGATCGGCGGCATCGCCTACACCTACGGGCTTCTGCTGCGCGAGCTCAGTGAGCGCCGGGCCTCGTTGGAAGACGCTTTCATGCGGATGACCGGGCACGCGGTGGACTACCACGCGAACCTGGGCGGGGATCTCGGTGACATTCCGGATCTGGGCGAACTGCCGGACCAGCAGGCGCAGGCACAGACCGACGCCCAGCCGACCACCGAGGGGGAGAAGTAATGCTCGCACACGCTATCAACGCCGAGTGGATCAAGATCCGCACCACCAAGGCGGTCTACTGGACCTCGGCGCTCATCATCGTGTTCTCGGTCGCCTTCGGCGCGTTCATGGGATGGGCGAACGGGATGAACTACAAGTTGGCCGTCGACGACAACAACGCAGAGCTTATGGCCCTCAGCGTCGACGGTTTTGACGTCCCGAACGCACTGATGGGTATGCAGGCTTTCGGTGTGATGATCATCCTGATCCAGGGCGTGTTACTGGTCACCGGTGAATACGGCAACAACACCGCGAAGTCGAATGTCCTGGCTGTTCCGAAACGCTGGCAGCTGCCGGTGGCCAAGTTCGTCGTCTACGGTGTTATCGCCGCGGTCGCAACTCTCATCGCGAGTGTGTTCAGCGTCGTGGTGACGAAATGGGCGGCTGGTACCCAGGTCGACGATGACGCTGTGTTGTCCGGTATCTCGCTCTCCGCGGACGATGCCTGGATGGTCATCCTGCGCATGGTGATTTACGCGTTCGGAGCCGTTGCTCTGGCAATCGGTGTCGCTTATCTGCTGCGGCGGACCGCGGGCGCGATGGCTGTAGTACTGCTGTGGGTCCTGGTACTCGAAGACATAGTCGCGATGATTCCGAAGGCTCAGGACTGGATACCGCAGTACCTTCCGTTCAAGAACATGAACTCTGCGGTGAACCTTGACGATCTCGCCAATGCCCCGTGGGGTCAGACCGGTTCAGTGATCTACTTCGCTGTCATCTGCCTGGTGATCTTCATCCTCGGCACGGTCATACTGCGTCGTCGTGATGCGTGACCGACCCTCCCGGGTCCAGGGCACGTCGACCGCGACAGTATCCCTCGCGATGCTCGCAGGCATCGCACTGCTCTCCACCGGTGGGCCGTTCGGTACGGACATGTACCTGCCGTCCCTGCCGGAGATCACCGACGATCTCGGCACCACGGCATCGCTCACCCAGCTAACGATCACCGCCTTCATGGTCGGTATGGCCGTCGGACAGCTCGTCGTCGGCCCACTCTCCGACCGTGCAGGACGCCATCGACTGCTTGTCGCCGCGACCGTCGTCGGGCTACTGGCCTCCGTGATCTGCGCACTCGCACCGTCGATCTGGCTCTTCATCGTCGTGCGCTTCTTCCAGGGCGCCGCCGGTGGTGCCGGAGTGACACTGGGACGCTCCATGATCGCCGACCGGCTCAACGGTGCCGCAGCAGCGGCAGCCCTGTCGACGATGATGATCTTCACCTCCGTCGCCCCCATCGTCGCACCCGTGGTCGGCGGCGCCGTCGCAGGTCTCGCTGGATGGCGGGCGGTGTTCTGGACGCTGGCCGCCATCGCCGTCGCCCAGGTGATCGTCGCCCTCGCACTTCCGGAGACCCATCCTGCAGAGAGGCGCACCGAGGGCGCGATGCTCGTGGTGTACCGGCGCATGGCAGGGCTTTTTCGCGTCGGCCCCTACGTCGGACATCTCGTGGCGTTCGCGATCGGATTCGGTGGATTCTTCGCCTTCGTCTCCGGCTCGTCCTTCGTGATGCAGGAACAGTTCGGCCTCACCGCGTCCCAGTTCAGTCTGGTGTTCGCCGGTAATGCGGTCGCACTCGTGCTGGCGAACATGGTGAATGCACGCGTCGTCAAGAAAGTCGGTCCCGCGCGGATGCAGGCCATCGGCCAGGGGCTGCTCTTCGTCGGCGGGCTGAGTCTGCTGGTTATCGCCCTGACCGCGCACAGTCTGGTCCCGGTGATCCTGTTCACCTTCGTTGCGACGATCGGAACCGGTCTGAACCTGGGCAACACCACGGCCTTGGCGATGGACCTCGCACCCGGTCGTGCCGGAGCTGCGTCGGCACTGCTCGGCGCCGGACAGTTTCTCGCGGCCGGCATCGTCGCCCCGATCGTCGGGTTGGGGGAGGACGGTCTGCTGACCATGGCGACGGTCATGGCGTCCTGTGCCGCCGTCGCCGTCCTCAGCGGTCTCTACGGCCGCCGTGGCGCCCGGCGTACCTGTTCCCCTGAAACGCCGGGCAACTGAGCAGAGCAGCAGATTAGTTGCGGCTAGTTGCGGCTCCGCTGGATGTCCTCGATGAGGCTCTCCGCGGCGATGGACAGGTTGCGCAACGCGGGTACGCCGCGGCGGAGCTTCGCCAGGTCGCGCCCGTCCATACGACGTGCCGCGCGGGCGATCAGCATCGCCCACTCGTCGGTGATCGAGTTCAGCATCTCGATACCTTCGTCGGACAGGTACAGGTCCTGCGCGCGTCGGTCCTGGTCATTGGCCTGTCGCAGCACCAGCCCGGAGTTGATCAGGCGACGTACGGTGGCGGAGACGTTCGATGCGCGCAGGAACCGGAGGCGGGCGATGTCCGACACGCCGCACCCCGGGTGCTGGGCGATGAAGTGCAGAACCTCGATCTCGGACTGGGAGATCGCCAGTTTGTGATTCGGTCGATCCATCAGACGACGCAGGGCGGAGAGGAAGTCGTAGACGGCGGTCGCGATCTCCGCGACATCGATCTCGGGCAGGATCTCCGGTGCACGGTGTCCGCGGATCTGGTCCTGGACCGGGTCGGAGCCCAGGTCATTGATGAGATCGGCGAAATCGTCGGCAGACTCTGTGGAGTCCGTGGTGTCCCGGATGTCTTTGGCCATGGTGGGCTCCTTGTCTGCTACTGACTAGCTTCTGACTGGTGTATCGGTCCCGTCAGCTAACACGGTAGTCGACCCGTGGTAGTTTCTTCGACCTATTGTTTATGCCATTGTAAGCCATTTACTGCAGCGCGGACGTAAGCCGGGCAACATTCTCGACATATCGTCGCATCAACGGCCGGTTCCCCCACTCCTCCTCGGTCAACTCGGTGCAGGCGGAACGGTAGCTGTCGGTCAGTTCGGTCATCGAATCCAGTAGGTCGCCGTGCCCGGAGAGCATGGTCACCTCGTAGTTCAGGCCGAAGGACCGCATGTCCATGTTGGACGACCCGATCACCGCGACCTCATCGTCGGCGATGACCAGCTTGGTGTGCAGGACGGCAGGGTAGGGGTACCGGTGGATCCGCACACCGGCTGCAAGCAGTTCCGCGTAATAGGAGGACTGGGCGAAGTCGACGATGGTGTGGTCAGCCTTCTCCGAGACGAAGAGTTCGACCTCCACCCCACGGTATGCGGCGGTGGTGACAGCGTCCAGAAGGGACTCATCCGGCACGAAGTAGGGGCTGACCAGTGCCAGGTGTTCCTTGGCGTGGTGGGCCACCGACGTAAACAGACGCAGGTTCGGTTCGGTGGTGAAGCCGGGGCCGGACGGGACCACCTGCAGGATCTCGTTACCGGAGTCCGGGACCTGCGGGGCGGTGTCGGCGTTGAGCCAGTGGGTCGCCTGCGACGGAGAAAGTAGATCGAGTTCCTCCTTGGACTCGGTGAACCAGTCGACGGCGAAGACGGTGTCCAGGCTCATCACGATCGGTCCGGTGACCTCGACCATGACGTCGATCCAGTGCCGTCCTTTCTTCTGGTTCTTGGAGAGCAGGTAGCTCGGGTCGATCATGTTCTGGCTGCCCATGAACGCGGTGTGACCGTCCACGACCACGATCTTGCGGTGGTTGCGCAGGTCCGGGCGTCTGAAACGCCACTGCCACGGCTTCAGTGGCAGCATGACCATCCAGTCGACGCCGATCGCCGTCAACCGCTTTCCGAGTTTGAGGTAGCCGGGATACTTCCAGCTGCCGACGTGGTCGAACATCAGGCGTACCGTGACCCCGCGTTTCACCGCGCGCTCCAGGGCATCGAAGAAGACCCCGGTGGTGTCGTCCCAGGCGGTGATGTAGATCTGGACGTTGACGTAGTTCTCGGCGTGGTCGACGGCGTCCGCCATCGCCTGGATCGACTGCCCGTAGTCGGAGTGCAGCGCCACCAGGCGGCCGGTGGCGGCAGGCATCGACGTCAGGTGCCGGTTGAGATGCATCATGCTGATGATCTCGTCGGAGACCTCGAAACCGGGGGGGACGTCAGGCTCGTCCTCGCTGACGGTGCGGATGAGCTCATTGGCCTGGTTCTGGATGTTGTGGCGGCGCCGGTTGATGTACGGCGACCCCATGAACAGGAAGAGGATCACCCCGGCGAAGGGGATGAGGAAGATGGCCAGCAGCCATGCCATGGCGCTGGTGGGTTTGCGCTGGGAGGGAACGTATCCGAGCGCGATGATCTTCAGGGTGTAGTCCAGCAGGACCAGGACCCACTGCCACCATTCGAGCCCACCGCCGACGACATTGCCGAACAGGGGGAAACCGAAGTTGTCGGGGGTGATGAACGACCAGAAATCCGATGCGGCCACTGTGGCGGTCACAGCTCGTAGTCCACGATGACGGGGGCGTGGTCGGAGGCCCCCTTCCCGGACCGTTCTTCCCTGTCAACCACCGGGGAGGAGGGGGTGAGCCCCCGTGAATACTGCAGGTCGATCCGGATCCCCTGGTTCTTCTGGAACCGCATCGCCTGGTAGTCCCAGTAGGTGTACGTACCTTCGAGCGGCGCAGTGGACTCGGTCATGCCGCCCCGCTGCACGAGACCTTCCAGAGCTGCACGCTCCCGCGGGGTGACATGCGTCTTGCCCTCGAACCAGGAGCGGTCCCACAGGTCCCTGTCGGTGGGGACGATGTTGAAGTCACCGACGACAACCACCGGGTCGCTCGCGTCCTTCCCCTTTTCCAGGTAGGACGCCATGCTGTCGAGGAAGTCGATCTTGTAGGTGAAGTGCCGGTCGGAGATCTCCCGGCCGTTGGGGACGTAGAGGCTCCACACCTCGACCCCGCCGCAGCGGGCACCGACCGCCCGGGGCTCCAGGGAGGGTTCCGCGGCCGGATCCTTGTCGAAGCGGGGCTGACCGAAATCCGAGCGCACGTCCTCGACGCCCACCCGGGACAGGATCGCCACTCCGTTCCAGGAGTTCTCGCCGACGTGGGCGTGCCGGTACCCGGTGTCGGAGAAATCCGGGAACTGGTCGTCGGTGCATTTGGTCTCCTGAAGGCACAGCACGTCGACGTCCGAGCGTTCCAGGAAGTCCCGGACACGTTGTTCCCGGTTACGCACGGAGTTGATGTTCCAGGTGGCGATCCTCATGCCCTACACCATATCCACTCCGCGACGATCGCACCTCAGTGAGATCACCGGTGAGACCGCGGCCTCAGGCGCCGGCCCCGGCATCGTCGGGCAGTGTCAGGCAACGGTGTCGGTGATGCTCGGTGAAACCGAGGGAACGGTAGAGTCCCAGCCCTGCCTCGTTGGTGGTGATGACCTGCAGGTAACTGCGTGTCGCGCCATGCCGGCGCCCCCAGTGGAGCATTGCGGTGCCCATCAGCCGTCCGAGCCCCCGGCGCCGCCAAGCGGGCGCGACCTCGACGGCGGAGTACCCGAGGTACTGCTCACGTCCGCCAGTGGTGACCGTGCCACGCGTGACCGCGACGAGCACACCGTCGACGGTGAGGCGGGCGAAGCCCAGCGTGCCGTCGATCCGTCCGGCGAGAAGCCGGAGTGCGTGCTCGGGCAGGGGTTCTCCACGGAAATGGTAGAGACTCAGCCACTCGTCGTCGGGTTCCTCAGAGACGGAGAACTCGACGTTCGGAGGCCCCTCCGGGACCGGTGGAAGTTCGCCTCCCAGCGAACGGGTCATCACGATGATCTCCGGGCCCGCCTGAGCACCGGGTAGCCCGAGAAGATGCTCGGCAGGCCGTGCGACCCGGTCGGGGAGCAGGATCCGGGTGGGGAGCCCATGCTGCCGGTAGAACGCGTGGATGGCCTCCAGCGGCACCGGGGTGGTGCCGGTCTCCGGCCCCAGCGGGACGGCTGAGTTCGACCGTTCGGTGATCCCGTCCCCCGCGCGCATCAGCCAGCCGGCGACCGTGTCGTTGGTGATACCGGGGAAGGCGGCGGCGGTGGCCTGTTCCACCGCGCGAATGTCGGAGGTGCGCACCGGACGGTCGGCGAGAGTCTTGAGGACGACGACTCGGTCGGCAGGGACCGTGTGCACGACCCCGTCCGTCGTGCGGATCTGCAACGGTTCCACTGAGTCGATGACACCGATGAGGTCGGTGACCAGGGGCCGCCCTGTCGAGGGGTTCATCACCGGGCCTCCGGGATCCCCGCCGGTGACGAGGCAACGGACCGTCGCACGCACCCCCACCCGCACGCCGAGAGGGTCGGTGCGGCGGGACACCGGGAAGGGGAGCCCGGTGGTCTCCGGCGCCAGTGCCCCGGCATGCGCAGCCGACCACGAGGTGTCGGGGGACGGTTCAGGTGAGACGTCACTCATCGTGGCCGAAGGGGTCGGGATCGACGCCGGGTGTCCAGGAGTTGCCTGCGACAGTCCATCCCTCACGCTTCACGACCTTCTTCGCGGCACGCTTGTTGCGGCCGATGAGGGTGTCGATGTAGAGGTAGCCGTCCAGGTGGCCGACCTCGTGCTGCAGGCACCGGGCGAAGAAGCCGTAGCCTTCGACCGTGACGGACTCGCCGTGTTCGTCCAGACCGGAGACCCTGGCCCAGTCGGCACGTCCGGTCGGGAAGTCGTAGCCGGGGACGGAGAGACAACCTTCCACGTCGTCCTCCTCGTCCGGCATGGTCTCCGGGATCTCGGAGGTCTCCAGGACAGGATTGATCAGGCACCCGCGGCGCATGGGGCCGCCCTGGGCGTCGATGTCGGCGCCGGGTTTACGGGTGCCGTCCGGCCCGTCGATGTCGGGGCAGTTGTACACGAACAGGCGCTTGGAGACGCCGACCTGGTTCGCCGCCAGGCCGACACCGTGGGCGAGGTCGAGGGTCTCGTACATGTCGGCGATGAGGTCGCCGAGCTGTTCGGTGCCGACCTCCGCCTCGGCGACGGGTTCGGTGGGGTGGTGGAGGACGGGGTCGCCGCAGATGACGACGGGGAGAACTGACATGCCCTCCAGAATAACCGCCGGGTGCGGAACTACACGTGGAGGTCGGACTTTTCCACGGACTTCGGCACCAGCCACACGGCGATGGCGGAGATGATGGCGATGGCGGCCAGGTAGAGGCCGATCGTCCAGGACTTCCCGGTGGAGTCCAGCAGCAGCTGGGCGATCATCGGGGCGAAGGCTCCGCCGAGGATCGAGCCGAGGGCGTAACCGATGGACGTGCCGGAGTACCGGACCTCTGCGGGGAACATCTCGGCGTAGAGGGCCGACTGCGGGGCGTAGGACGGGGCCAGCCCGATCGTGAGCACGACGATCACCAGGACCAGCCAGAGCAGCTCGCCCTTGTCGACGAAGAACCACATGGGCACGGCCCACACCGCGATGAGCAGGTAGCCGATGATGAACGTCTCGCGTCGTCCGATCTTGTCGGAGATACGCCCGGACCAGATGGTCAGCACCAGCCAGGACACGCCACCGATGAGTGTGGCGATGAGCGTCTGTGACTTCGCCATACCGAGCTCGTTCGAGCTGTACGACGAGAAGAAGGCGATGATCATGTAGCCGGCGGCGTTGTTGCCGGCGAAGATCAGGGCGGCGAGCAGCACGCGGCGCCAGTGGTTCTTGAACAGGCTGCCCAGCGGTGCAGAGGCCTCCTTGCGACGCTTCTGCATCTCGAGGAACACGGGGGACTCGTCCACGGCGCGGCGGATCAGGTAGCCCACGGCGATGAGCACCACCGAGGAGATGAACGGGATACGCCAGCCCCAGCTCTGGAAGGCCTCGTCGGACAGGCCGTTGGTGAGCAGGAACATGAACGAGGACGCCAGGATCAGACCCAGTGGCACGCCGATCTGCGGGTAGGAGCCGAACATGCCGCGCTTGTCGCGGGGAGCGTGCTCCACGGCCATCAGGGCCGCGCCGCCCCACTCGCCGCCGGCGGAGAGGCCCTGGAGGATGCGCAGCAGGATCAGCAGCAGCGGCGCCGCGACACCGATCGTCTCGTAGGTGGGCAGCAGGCCGATGAGCGCGGTGGCCACACCCATGCCGAACAGGGTGACCACCAGGACCATCTTGCGCCCGTAGCGGTCACCGAGGTGTCCGGCGACCACGGCGCCGAGCGGACGGAAGAGGAAGCTGATGCCGATGGTGGCCCAGGAGATCACCTGGGCGAGAGGAGAATCACCCAGTGGCGCGAAGAAAAGGGGCGCGAAGACGAATGCGGCGGCCTGCGCGTAGATGAAGAAGTCGTACCACTCGATGGTCGTCCCGACGAGAGTGCCCGCCAGGACACGCCTCTGCTCAGGGGTCTGTTTCGGGGAGTCGGACGGGGCCGTCGAAGGCGGCGGGTTCGGCGTCGATGTCGTGGACGGGGAGGTGCTCATGTGTGTCTCTCTGGGTCTCTCCGGGATGAGGGGACGATCCACCGGTGAAAGGGTGGGAAGGTGGAAAAGGAAATCGTCCGGGCAGCAGTACTCTACGCAACGGTGGTGCCGTGATGGAGCGAAACTACCATCTTGGGTCGGCTAAACTGATTCACCGTGGATGAACTGACTGACGGGGCGGGAGCGGGCCTCTCCGAGCGGGACCGGGAGATGCTCGACTTCGAGGCCCTGTGGTGGCGCGACGAAGGTGCGAAAGGGGAGGAGATCCGACGTCGCTTCGGGGTGAGCCCGGTCCGGTACTACCAGCAACTCAATGCGTTGATCTCGCGACCGGAGGCGTTGGACGTCGCCCCGGTGGTGGTGGGGGCGCTGCTGCGGCGACGGGAAGGCTGATTGATCGCGTTCTCCCGGGGTGTCATGTGGACGTGACTGGTGTGACTGTAGTTAGTATTGGGGCGTGACTGATCAGAACGGACCCCGCCACGGAGACGACTCCGTCTACGACCCGAACCCGGACACGGCCTACGATGACGAGTACGCCATCGACCCCGCCATGGGCGCGGCCGCCGCAGGAGGAACCGCCGGAGCCGCCTCAGGGGCCGCTGCCGGGGCCGACGGGCCGGACGGCGCAAACGGCACCGGAGGCCCGCCTCTCCGGGGCCTGGCCATGGTGCTCACTGCGGTCGCCGTGGTGCTCATCGCCTGGGGTGTCTACTCCTTTGTCGGTGGCGACGGGGACGATACCGAGGACACCGCCCAGGACACCACCACCGGCCAGGGCGGGGCCGGCGCGGGTACCACACCCCAGGGTGGGGCCTCACCTGCCTCACCGCAGGACGGCACCGACGCCGCCGGGGATGACGCCTCCCCGTCCGCCAGTGACGGGGACGCAGCCGCCGACGACCCCGCAGGGGACGGGGAGGGCAGTCCCGACGGTGGAACCGCAGCAGGGGACGCCGGGGGCGGTGAACCAGCGGCGCCCGGCGTTGACCGGGGAGCCACCGCGGTCACCGTCCTGAACAACAGTGGTGAGCCCGTCGCCCAGAGCACCGCAGACCGGCTGCGGGGGGAACAGTGGACGAACATCGGCTACGGCAACCTCCGCGGTCGGATCGACGGCATCAGCGAAGAGTCGCGGGTGTACTACCCCGAGGGCAACGCGCAGTCCCAGGCAGCGGCCGAACAGGTCGCGAGCGACCTGGGGATCACAGCCGCCGCCGGCAACCCGGACTACTATGACCGCTTCAGCGAAGCGGATGTCCGCAACGGCCCCCGTGCCGACGGAGTGGTCGTTGTGCTGACCGGTCCACTGTGACACTGATGCAGTAACATCCTCCCCATGGAATTTCCGTCCTCCGCCCCGACGGTCGGTATCGAGTGGGAGGTGGCCCTTGTCGACCCGGAGACGAGGGACCTCGTTCCGCGTGCCCCCGAACTCGTCGACGCCCTCGACGAGCGTTTCCCGGGACACCGGGTCACCCGTGAGTTCCTCGCGAACACCGTCGAGATGGTCACGGGTGTCCACAAGACCATCCCGGACGCGGTGGAGGACCTGCGTGAACAGCTGACCCAGATCCTCGCCGTCGCCGACGACCTCGGCGTGAACGTCTTCTCCGCCGGGACGCACCCCTTCGCGCACTGGGGTGACCAGCTCCTCAGCGACAAGAGCAGCTACCAGGAGATCATCCAGCGGACCCAGTACTGGGGACGCCAGATGCTGATCTGGGGCATCCACGTCCACGTCGGCGTCGGAGGACGCGACCGCGTCTGGCCCATCATCAACGCCGTCATGACGCAGTACCCGCACGTCCTGGCCCTGTCGGCGTCCTCCCCGGCCTGGGAAGGACTCGACACCGGCTACGCCTCGAACAGGACGCTGCTGTACCAGCAGCTGCCGACCGCCGGCATGCCGTACCAGTTCGCCGACTGGGACGAGTGGGAGGCGTTCAACAAGGACCAGGACCGTTCCGGGGTGATCAACCACACCGGATCCATGCACTTCGACGTCCGGCCGTCGAAGTACGGCACCGTGGAGGTCCGGTTCGCCGACGCCACGATGGACATCCGCGAAGTCGCCGCCATCAGCGCCTTCATCCACTGCCTCGTCGTCTACTACGAACGTGAGTGGGAGGCGGGCCGGGAGCTGCCGACCCTCCAGCACTGGCACGTCGCCGAGAACAAGTGGCGGGCTGCGCGCTACGGCCTGGAAGCTCTGATCATCACCGACCGGGACACCACGGAACGGTGGGTCACCCAGGACATCTCCGACTGGCTGGACATCCTTGCACCGATCTCCGAGGAGTTCGGCTGCGCCGAGGCACTGCAGGGGGTGCGCGACATCATGGAACGCGGTGGAGACTACGCACTGCAGCGGGCTGCGGCACGTGAAGCCGGGGCCGCGTTGGAGCCGGGGACGCGCACCCGGGGTGACGTCGGTGCCGAGGAGGGGTTCACCCAGCCCGAGTCCTGGATTGCCGCGGTGGATCTCACGGTCGACACCTTGAAAAGGTCGGTGTCCTAGTCAGCCAGCTGCCTTCCCGGCGCCGATGCCGGGCTGGGACGGGCATCAGGGGATGGAAAATCCTGGTGCTGTCACCCTGGAGTCTCCGTTCCAACCTGTGAGATAGAGGAGTCCAGGGTTATCCACAAGCACCGGGGAGGGGATGGACAGAGACGGAACAGTTCTGGTGTACTTCGCGCAGGGGGATGCCGGAGTCGAGGGGGATGTCATGGGGAAGAACGCGAACGCACAGGGGCGGGGGCCGTCATACACGTGGAGGCGGATGCCTCTGGCAGTGCCGGTGGTCAGGAGGGATCTCGCGGCAACGGGGACGGTGACCGACTGGAAGCTCAGACGCGACTACACCCAGGTTGCGCCCGGCGTGGTCATCCCGACGCCGGAGGAGCACGACCCCGCGGCCTTCGGGGGATTCGGTGTGGACTGTGTGACAAGGGCGTGGGCCAATCATCTCCTGCGACCGGACGCGGTGCTGGCAGGCTGGGCCGCGGCCGGTGTCTACGGACTGCGGCCGGACTGGTGTGATTCCGCCCCGGTGCTGCTGCTCTGCCAGGGGACGTCGAGTGGGTCGACCCGCTCGACGGTGGCGGCGAGACACCCGTTACGCCCGGTGATCAGGCCGCTGAGCGCCACACCGGATATCCGGTACCCGAGTGCGCGGTTCCCGCGGTTGCGCGTCGTCGCACCAGAGGCGGCCGCGGCGCACTGCCTGTGGACGATACTCACCGGGCGCCACACCTGGTGGGTCCATGATGTTCCGGGAATGACCAGGGAGGAGGTGCGGGCCGTGCAGTTCCTCGACGCATTCTGCCAGTGCACGTGGGTAACGCGGGCACAGATCCTGGAGGAGACGAGGGGAAAGGTCGACCGCGGTGTCATGGAACATCTTCTCGCGCTGGAGGACGACGGGGCGCAGTCACCGATGGAGACCATTCTGCGGCTGATCGTCCATGACCTGCTGCCGCAGCCGTTCCGGTGGCAGTCACAGATCAGGGTGGACCTCGCACCCGGGGCATCCTCGGAGTGGTCACCGCGCACGTTGCCGGACCTGGGGCATGAAGAGCTGAAGCTGGCCATCTACTACGACGGTGCCCACCACGACGCCGCCGGGCAGACGGACGTTGATTTCGACCAGTTCCATGCGCTGCGGGACCTGGGCTGGGAAGTGCTCCGGTTCAACAAGGAGTCGCTCCGGTCGCCCGGGGCTGTCCGGGAGCGGGTGCTCAATGCGATTGACCGGGCCCTGGCGCGTGTGGCCTCACCACGGCCGGGCTGACACGGACGTTCCAGGGTGGCGGCGACCGGAAATTCCACCCTGGAGTTGTCCTCCGGGCGTCCTCCGGGCGTCCTACGGGCGTGACCGGTCCGGAATTACCCGTGCAGCCGACCCGCAGCAGAGGCCAGTGCGCTGGCGATGGAGAGGTCACGGTCGGCGCCGAAGCCGATGGCCCAGACCTTCTTCGTCTGGTGCTGGGCGAAGACGAAGGTGACGGTCGCCTCGAAGATGTCGTACTGGTGGAACTCGAGGATCTCGACCCGGCGTCCATGGTCGGCGAGGATCTGCGTCATCGCCGATGCCGCGCCCATCGAGGTGATCGAGACCTGCGTGCCGGCATCCTCGCGGAGCCCGGAGATCGTCATGTCGAAGTCCCGCCGGCCGGCCGTGCGTCGCGTGGTGGACATCGACTCGACACGGTAGGTGGAGGGGGCGTAGGTGGTGATGAACTTCCGCCACTCCATACCACGCGCTTCCTCGCGCATCCCGGCGGGCAGACGGTGGCCGAAACGGGCGCGGAAGGGATCCTCGGCGAAGACCCGCGTGCGGCTGCGACGCTTCTCGAGCCGGGACTGGTTGCCTTCCCGGTAGGTGACGGCCGTGGAGCGGCGCAGGCCGGGGCGGTCGGTGTAGACGGGGGCGAGTCGCTCGTCGCGGGCCTCTTCGGGGCGGGCGAAGCGAATCATCGTGGTGGTGGGCATCCGGTTGTCCTGTGACTCGAACATGAGTGGGTCTTCCCTTGTGCTGGTTACCGTCGGTGGGATGTGGACCGACGCAACCGCTTGCGAGTAGCGTGACTTCCCCGTGGTGGAGGGGTCAGTCCGCGCCTCCACCCGGGTGGGCTACTCGCTTAAGGGTGTTGATCATGCCGATGATGTTATCTGTATCACTGCAGACAGGCAACCTCGGGGTGAACTTTAGGTGGCCAGTGCTCCCGAGCGGGCGAGAAACAGCAGTTCGGCGGTGCCGATCGCGGCGATCTCCGTGGGGTCGACGGACTCGTCGGCGGAGTGGATCCGGCAGGACGGTTCCTCGATACCGAACAGGGCGAGCTCGGCGTCCGGGTACTTCTCGAGGAGTGCATTGCTCAGAGGGATTGACCCGCCGGACCCGATCTCGG
The DNA here is from genome assembly GCF_007673095.1 of Corynebacterium glyciniphilum AJ 3170. Classification (GTDB taxonomy): domain Bacteria; phylum Actinomycetota; class Actinomycetes; order Mycobacteriales; family Mycobacteriaceae; genus Corynebacterium. The sequence goes on along the minus strand of NZ_VDYZ01000009.1, from coordinate 127,844 downwards.
CGGTCTCGTCCGCCCCGTAGGCGTCGGCGAGCGCCTGCGACAGCAGTTTCAGCGCGGGCCCGGACGTGTCGGCGGAGAACGGGGAGGCGAGGGACTCACGTTCGATGCTGATCCGGGCGTTGTTCGGCACGTGGGCCTCCAGGTGCCGGACCAGGGCGTCCTGCCCGTCCTTCGGGTCCATTCCCGGCGGGATGCGGAGGCTGACCACGGCGCCGGCTTCGGCGACGACCGCGTTGACGGAGTCGGCGACGGAGAGGGAGTCCAGGCCGGTGACGGTGATCGACGGACGGGAGATGGTGAGGTCGTTGGGGCTGAGCCCCTGCGCGGAGCCGAGGACGTCCACGCCGTCGAGGACGCCGGCATCGGCGCGGAAGGTGGCTTCGTCGGGCCCGCGTCCCTCCCAGCGGGCCTCGGAGGTCAACCCGTCGACGGCGACGAGCCCGTCATCGTCGTGCAGGGTGGACAGCAGGCGGATCAGGGACAGCAGTGCATCCGGTGCCGCGCCGCCGAACTGCCCGGAGTGCATGGGCTGCTCGAGAGTCTGCAGTCGGACGGTGACCGGCGCCGTGCCGCGCAGGGCGGTGCAGACGGCCGGGACGCCGAGGGCGTCGTTGCCGGAGTCGGCGATGAGGAAGGTGTCGGCGGCGAACAGCTCAGGGTTCGACGACAGCAGGTCCTCGAGGCCGTAGCCGCCACGCTCCTCGGAGCCTTCGACGACGACACGGATACCGATGCTCGACAGGGCGGTCGTCGTCTCGTCGTCCAGGTCGCCGGAGTCGATGAGCGCATTGAGTGCACGCAGGACGGCGAGGTGCATCACGACGTGGCCCTTGCAGTCCGCGGCGCCGCGCCCGTACCAGCGTCCGTCGCGTTCGGTGAGCGACCACGGGGAGGACGTCCAGTTGTCGACGTCGCTGGCGGGCTGCACGTCGTAGTGGGAGTAGAGCAGCACGGTGGGCCAGCCTTCGGCGGCCTCGCGGACCCCGATGACCGACACCGAGCCGTCGGTGGTCGTGTGCGGTTCCACGGGGACCCCTTCGGCGCGGAATGCGTCGGTGACCCATTGAGCCGCTCCGGCGTTGTCCTGCTCCAGGCCCGGTGTCGAGTGCACGGAGCGGAAGGCGACGAGGTCGGTGAGTGCCTGCTGCAGCCACGGCATCTGTTCAGCGACCGCCGCGCGTGCGGATTCTGCGGTGAGAGTGTTGTTCTCGGTCATGTGCTACAGCGTAGCCCTGTCCGGCACCTTGCACTCGGCGGGGGAGACTGCTAGAAACGGGGTTAGCACTTGCTCATGCTGAGTGCCAGAACGAACAACAGAAATGAAGTCTCACTCAGGTGCAGTGAGGGTGGACGTCGCGGCATGCGTCCATCCGTGCCGTCGCGGGCGCTGGATCTGATCCGAACGTGTCGCTCCTATCTCTACAACGGAGGATCAAGAGCCACATGGCAAAGATGATTGCATTCGACGAGGAAGCTCGCCGCGGCCTGGAGAAGGGTCTCAACACCCTCGCCGACGCGGTGAAGGTCACCCTCGGCCCGAAGGGCCGGAACGTTGTGCTCGAGCGCAAGTGGGGTGCCCCGATGATCACCAACGACGGTGTCACCATCGCCCGGGAGATCGACCTCGAGGACCCCTACGAGAAGATCGGTGCGGAGCTCGTCAAGGAGGTCGCCAAGAAGACCGACGACGTCGCGGGCGACGGCACCACCACCGCCACCGTCCTGGCGCACTCCCTGGTGAAGGAAGGCCTGCGCAACGTCGCGGCCGGCTCCAACCCCATGGGCATCAAGCGCGGCATCCAGGCCGGTGTCGAGAAGGTCACCGAGGCACTGCTCGCAGGAGCCAAGGAGATCGAGACCCGTGAGCAGATCGCCGCGACCGCCGGCATCTCCGCCGCGGACGAGAAGATCGGTGAGCTGATCGCCGAGGCGATGTACGCCGTCGGCGACGGTGAGCTCAACAAGGACGGTGTCATCACCGTCGAGGAGTCCAACGCCTTCGGCGTCACCCTCGAGACCACCGAGGGGATGCGTTTCGACAAGGGCTACCTGTCCGCGTACTTCGCCACCGACGTCGAGCGCGGCGAGGCTGTCCTGGAGGACCCCTACATCCTCCTGGTCTCCTCCAAGATCTCCAACGTCAAGGATCTCCTGCCGCTGCTGGAGAAGATCATGCAGTCCGGCAAGCCGCTGCTGATCATCGCCGAGGACATCGAGGGTGAGGCCCTGTCCACCCTGGTGCTGAACAAGATCCGCGGCACCTTCAAGTCCGTCGCGGTCAAGGCACCGGGCTTCGGCGACCGCCGCAAGGCCCAGCTGCAGGACATCGCCATCCTCACCGGTGGCCAGGTCATCGCCGAGGAGGTCGGACTCTCCCTCGAGACTGCTGACCTGCCCCTGCTGGGTACCGCACGCAAGGTCGTCGTCACCAAGGACGACACGACCATCGTCGACGGTGCCGGTTCCTCCGAGCAGCTCGCCGGCCGCGTCCGTCAGATCCGTCAGGAGATCGACAACGCCGACTCCGACTACGACAAGGAGAAGCTGCAGGAGCGTCTGGCCAAGCTGGCCGGCGGTGTCGCGGTCCTCCAGGTCGGTGCAGCCACCGAGGTCGAGCTCAAGGAGCGCAAGCACCGCATCGAGGACGCCGTGCGCAACGCCAAGGCTGCCGCTGACGAGGGCATCGTCGCCGGCGGTGGCGCCTCGCTGCTGCACGTCGCCCACGTGCTGGACGACAACCTCGGCCTCGAGGGTGACGAAGCCACGGGCGTCCAGATCGTCCGTGCCGCACTGTCCGCTCCGCTGAAGCAGATCGCCTTCAACGCCGGCCTCGAGCCCGGCGTCGTCGTCGACAAGGTCGCGGGTCTGGATGCAGGCCACGGCCTGAACGCCGCCACCGGCGAGTACGTCGACCTGCTGTCCGCGGGCATCTCCGACCCGGTCAAGGTCACCCGTTCCGCACTGCAGAACGCTGCCTCGATCGCCAGCCTCTTCCTCACCACTGAGGCTGTCGTCGCCGACAAGCCGGAGCCTGAGGCTGCCGGCGCCGGTGCCGACGAGATGGCCGGCATGGGCGGTATGGGCGGATTCTGATCCGTCTCTGATTCGTCCAGTCGTCTGACCCCGGCTCCTCCCGCAGCGACATCCGTGGGGAGAGCCGGGGTCGACCTGTGTCCACCCCCGCCCGTCTCGTCGTGGGCGGGGGTGACTCGTCCCAGGTGCCGTGTGGTGATGTCGGAGAACCATTAACATGGGAGCATGACCAAGGACAGTAGCGATCAGGGCGCACCGGACGAGCAGGACTTCCACATCGTCGACCTGGCGGCGACTGAGGGCTACATCGTCGACGACTCGGACGAGGACGATCCGGTCCTGATCACGCCGGACGGGCACCGCGTCGACACGTGGCGGGAGAACTACCCCTACGAGGAACGTCTCAGCCGCGAGGAATACGAGACCACGAAACGGTCTCTCCAGATCGAGCTGCTGAAGTGGCAGAACTGGACGAAAGACACCGGTCAGAAGCACATCATCCTCTTCGAGGGCCGCGACGCCGCCGGCAAAGGCGGGACGATCAAACGGTTCAACGAACACCTCAACCCCCGTGGTGCGAGGACCGTCGCCCTGGAGAAGCCGAGTCCGCGGGAGTCGACGTCCTGGTATTTCCAGCGCTACATCCAGAATTTCCCGTGCGCCGGCGAAATCGTCTTCTTCGACCGGTCCTGGTACAACCGCTCCGGCGTGGAGCGTGTGATGGGCTTCTGCACCGACGACCAGCACGCGGAGTTCCTCCGGGAGGTGCCGATGCTGGAGAACATGCTCATGGGGTCCGACATCAGCTTGACGAAGTTGTGGTTCTCGGTGACGCAGAAGGAGCAGCGGACCCGGTTCGCCATCCGGCAGGTTGACCCGGTTCGGCAGTGGAAGCTCTCGCCCATGGACCTGGCGTCCCTTGACAAGTGGGACGACTACACCCGTGCTAAGGAGGAGCAGTTCCGCTACACCGACACCAATGAGTCGCCGTGGATCACGATCAAGTCGAACGACAAGAAGCGTGCCAGGCTCAATGCCATGCGGTATGTGCTGAGCAAGTTCAACTACACAGGCAAAGACTACGACGTGGTCGGCCAGCCGGACCCGAAGATCGTGAAGCGCGGACGCGACCAGATCGGCGACTGATCAGTTGGCGCCGGGAAGGCCTCCCGGATCAGTGCTGTTGACTCGGAAAAAGGTTGGATTCTGCCCGTGAAAACGAGTGAAGGCCCTACTGAAGTTTGAGGGGGCCGAGTAACCGAGCCGTCTGGCTACTTGTACGGACCTTATCCCGGTTTCCAGGAGTCTTCGGGCGACGTGCATTCGCACAGCTAGTTTCCACTGGTTCAGTCCAATTCCCGTCTGCTGGAGAAAGTCACGATGGAGCGCGTTATGGGAAGAGACGCGGGGTTCAGGCAGCCCATCGTTGATGCTGTTCAGGAAGAGCCTGCTGTACTCACGTGCGGCACCGCTGACTGGTTGAGGTACAGCGAGGCCGTTGCCGAGGGTGACCTGTTCGCGGAATACCTTGAGTATGAAGCGGGGGTCGTAGTCTGAGGGGCGTAGCGGGCTGTTCGCGCTGACGCAGCAGTAGAGGAAGTACCGGTCCCAGTTCGCTGGAAACGTCGCTGCATCGGCGGTTTCTATGTGCGCTTCGTCGGGGGTGAGGACAGCAATTGGCAGGGACAGGGACCCGCCGTCGATGTGGGTGTCACGCTCGACATGTGCAGGGAGCCAGAGAGTGTCGCCCTTCTTCCGCTGGACAAAATCGTCTCCGACACGTGCTGAACCTGTCCCGCGGTACATCCACGTCAGTACATGATACGGGATGCGGCGCGCTCCGGACCGTCCCGAGGGAAGCGCCCGGGCGGGGCCGGATGGACCTTGCCGCAAGCTCGCGACGCGAGCGGCTTCACGGTCGGCAACGATACGCGGCCGGGAGGCAGCTGACGGGGCTGCCAGAATAGATTTAGCGAATTCGCGAGGGGGCAGGTCGGTCTCTGCGTGGAAAGCGCGAGTAAAGCCATTCCGGCTTCTGAACCCGACACGTGTAGCCACTTGAGTGACGCTGTACCCTGCGCGCAGGAACTCCTTCGCAGCTGATATTCGACATTTAGTGCGCCATTGTGCGAATGTCAGTCCGGTTTCTTCGGAAAACTGACGGCGTAATGTCGACTGACTTGACGCCACGAGTGAAGCCCAGTGGGCGAGACTGTGATCAATCGAGGGGTTTCGGATCAGTTCCTCGGCGACTCTGCGTCCCGCCTTGCTCCTCGGCAGAGCCGGGGCGTCCATGTCAGTTGAACCAGTAGCGCCATCGAGAATAGTGAAAAGATCGCCGTGGACGGTCTGGTTATAGGTTGTGTAGGCGTGAGCGAAATATGCGATGAGCCAGTCGTAGTGTTCGACCTGCACGTCGAAGGTAGCTAGCGTTCGTGATGAGGATGGGGCAACGTGCAGGGGCACGAGAGTCGGGAAAGCTACGGTGCCAGGCTCCGTGCAGACAGCATACGGCGTTCCGGTCGGGATCCAGACCCCGGTGCCCCGGATGAGCGACAGGTCACGAGGCCGCTCCTCATCGGGGAGGTGAATGTGTGCCGTCCCTGTGTGGACCCACAACAGGTGATGCTGGGCGGTGTCACCAGATTCGTGGAAGCTGCACGAGGGTATCGACGGGGGAGAAGTAGGGGGTCGAGGTTGTGACATGATCTGGGCCGTCTCCGGAGGTGGGCTGGTGATAAGTAGTTGGTACTTTACGCACCCTTTCGTGCCATTGCCTCACCTAACCTTAACTGCGTAACGCAGGCAGGCGAGTAACGAGGAAGGTTCATGTTGCATGGTGAATGTCAATCGAACACGTGACCGATGGTGGTTTCTAGCGATTGTTCTCGGATTCTCGGTGGTGATGAGTGCCTGTAGCGGGGAGAGCTCTGACTCGAGTGATGGTGTCGATTCCGACGGTCGTTCTAGTGCCGGGCACTACCCTGTCACGATGGATTCGGCGTACGGCGAGATAGTCGTTGATGAGAAGCCAGAAACTATCCTCGTCATCGGCGCTCAGTATGTTGATATGTTGGCGGCAATAGAAGAAGAGCCAGTGGCTTTCGCGGGAGCGGGGGAGCAGGATGAGGAAGAACTGTTGTCGACAACCCCATGGATGTCGGACCTGCGGACGGGACAGTTTGACCCTCGGGTAGTGACAGCGGACTACAAGGTTGATCCAGAGGTCATCGCACAGTACGAACCGGATCTCATCGTTGGCCAGCCGTACTACATCGAAGAAGAACATTTCGAGCAACTTTCAGCAATTGCCCCGACGTACGTCAGCGTTTTCTCGCCAGATCGTGACTGGACAGATGACCTCCGGGACCTCGGTACACTCACCGACAAAGAGGAAGCCGCGGAAGAGGCCATCGCGGACGTGGACGACAGGTTCTCTGAGGCCAGGGGCGCGTTGGCGGGCCTTCAGGGAAGGACCTTCAACCTGGGGTGGTATACCGCGGAAGGGCTCCGGATGCCTCCGGCGTTCCACTGGGTCGAGGATCTTGGGTTGAGAAACGCTGATAATCAGCCTGGGGAGGGCGAACAGGCGAAGAACCTTGCCCGGGAAAACTTGAGTCAGTTCGCAGGGGATATCGCGTTCGTTCAGGCGGACGATGAGGGGCGCGCTGCATTGGAAAGCGACGCCAGGTTTAGATCACTGCCGGCCTCCCGCAATGATTCATTGTTCTTCGTTGATCGGCCGGTGATCGATGCGGCGCTCACAGCTGGTCCTAGGAGTATGGAGTGGCTGCTTTCGGAGATAGTGCCGCTGCTAGAGAGCTCTCCGCTCAATGTCACCTGAATGGCTCGTTGACGCAGCGGCTCCTGTGGGGTGCAACGCCCGTTCAGCGACTACTGGGAATCCGAGACCGGCAAACTGTCCGTGCCGTCGCCATCCACCCCGTCGCCCTCTTCCTCGGCTGCGATGATCGACTTCGCCAGCTTCTTCAGGTGCTTCAGCTGCTTGGAGGTCGATTCGTCAAGCGCCTCGTCCTCCGCGCTCTGCACGATGGGGGACAGGACCAGCTGAGCCTTCCTGCCCTTCTTGGTGACGGAGATGATCTGCCGTCGCCGGTCATTGGGGTCTTTGTCCCGCTTGGCCAACTTGCGCTTCTCCAGGGAATCGACGAGTCGGACCATGTCAGAGCGGTCCACCCCGATGATCTCGCCGAGTTCGGCCTGGCTGGCGGCATCTCCGTCGACCAGGTAGGTCAACACCCAGTATTCCCGGAGATTGAACCCTTCCTGCATCAACGCGGTCTCCACGAAGACGCGGGTGCGACGGCGGAGCCGCTCAAGCTGGAACGACGGCGACTTCAGGAGCTCGCTGGGCAGATGCGCGGTTTCTGGCATGCTCCCACCCTATCGTCTTCCGAATGGGATACACGAACTATGGGGGTCCCCCGCTATTGCGAAGGTGATGTTTCTACCCCTCGGTGCCGACGATGGGCAGTCCGGCGTCGCGCCAGCCGATGGTCCCGGACCCCACGTTGATGGTGTCGATGCCGTTCATCTCCAGCCACTGTGCGGCCTTGGCGGACCGACCGCCGGAAAGGCAGATCAGGTAAACGTCGCGGTCGAGGTCGAACTCACCGTAGCGTGACTGCAGTTCGGAGAGCGGCAGGTTGGTGGCACCCTCGGCGTGCCACTGGTTGAACTCGTCCGGCTCGCGGATGTCGATGAGCTGTGCCCCCTCAGGGACTTCGGTCGGTGTCACTGTCTCGAAATCACTCATGGTGCCGCATATTACGCCGTCCCTGGTACCTGAGGCATCCGGTACCGGTTGCACGGTACGGTCGGGCCTATGGCAGACGCTGACGAGGTCTTGGACGCTGGCAGGAGTGCGGCCGCCTCTTTCCGGGCGGAGATGGAAAAGGTGGCCGTACCTCAGCCTGAACCCCCGCCTGCCCGCCATCGGATTCTGCCGGTGCAGATGTGGACCTGGATGATCGAGGATGACGGGTATCCGCTGCCGTCGCTCGGTGACACTGAACCGTTTCTCCTGGTGTTCGCGGAGGTTGCCGACGGGGACCACGGTGGTGCCGATGTCGTGACGCTGGATGCCTGGGCGGAGGAGGTCCGTTCGCCGACCTGGCGCGTCGAGCAGGGTGGCACGTGGCAGTGGTGGACGATTCTGCGTGGCGACGGGTGGACGGCGCAGTGGGCGGCACCGCGGCCCGTGGTCGGCTATGTGAGAGTGACCGGCAGTCTGCACCACGATCCTTACCGGATCGGTCTTCCCGACATATCTCCGACGAGGGGCCGGGTATGCCGTATCCAGCTGGCAGGTGACGACGTAGAGGTCGATGTCGGAGCTGTGCGACTGCCATTCCCGTCCGGGAGGGCCAAACGCCGCTATGTCGGCGTTCGGTCAGTACGGTTCACACTGGATCTCGACGAGGCATCTGCGCCGGAGCCTTGGAAGGCGACACCTACCTGGTTCGACGGGTTCGCTGTCAGTCTAGACAACTCCGTGGATCAGTTCGAGATGTCGGGGCTGTCGGGGACTCTCTGGCGTGTTGATGAGTCGCTTCCCCTGGTCTGGATGACCGACCTGCACAGTGGAGAGTCAGAGACGGTGACTCTCCCGGTGAAGATCAGCGAATTCAAGCAGTATCCGCGCGTGATTCTGGGACCCGAGGGAGACGGTTGCTTGGTGGCACTCACGGGCCACCGTAGGCTCCTGCTCCAGGGCGGGGCCCATGGCAGCGGTATTTCAGTTAGTGAGATGCCGGTGCCGTCGGTGCTTTCTGAGAGGATGGACCAGGTTGTCGAAGCGCCGGAGGCATGGGGCGGTTGGATTGTCGGCAGATATGAGGAAGCTGATCTGCAGGCGCCCGGTGCGGTGGACGACACCTGGCACGGTCCGGTACAGCGGGGGTTCCTGCATCTCGGGCGTGTCAGCGACGAAGGGTCTCTGAGCTGGCTGAACAAGGACGACTCCAACTGGTCGACCAGGTGTGCCCGGATACTTTCCACCGACGACGCAGTCATGACCTGGAAGAACAACGTGCTGCAGTTCTTGGATCCTGAACTAAAGGTGGTCGCTGAGGCTCGGCTGCCGTCTGAACTGGGCTCTGAGTACCTGGAGGTCGACACAGCAGGGCCGTGGTTGGCGGTCCAGTCGGTCATCGTCTCTCAGGTCGACAGCGGGCCGGAGTCGCCTGGCCTGCGGATGTCCCTGGTCGACCCTGAGACGCTCGAGGTCGTCTTCAGCGAACCCTGTGGCTCGCGCGCCCAGGTTCAGGTGGACGGCAGGCACACGGTGTGGCTTGCCGATGACAGACTCCGGCGCTTCACCCGCGGTGACACGGGGAAGTGGGACGAACGGATTTATGACTCTTTATGAGTCGGGCAACTCATAAAGAGTCATAAACTGTCCGCTTCTGTCCGGACGAAATCGGCGAAACCCGGTGCAGTGAAGCTCAGGTGGCCGAAACCGGTTGACTGGATCAGCCCCTTATCCATGAGGGACCTGCGCACCATGCTGATCTCGTTCGTCGTCCTTCCCATCTGTGATGCGATGTCACGACGACGCAGGTCAGCCTCTCCGAGTGACGCCATGGCGACCAGCATGCGGATCTCGGCGTCGGTCGCCTTCATCCACCTGGCGCGGAAGAAGTCCTGCTGTGCCTCGTGGTATCCCTCTAACCCACCCCCGACGTCGTCGTCACCCAGGGAGCTCCCCGCGTCGGGATATCCGGCAGCCTTCCATACCTCGTCTCCGAGGAGCTGGATGAAGTAAGGGTATCCCCGAGCCTCATTGAGGACTGAGGCCAAGGCCGAGTCGTGCCAATCGACGCCGGCACTCGTTGCAGGAGCGGTGAGGGCTGCGCGGGCAGCCACATCATCGAGGTCCTTCAGCCTCGGGTAACGGAAGCGCTCCGCGAAACTCACGGCGTCGGTGATGACGTCCTGGGAATGGCTCAGACCTGCGGCGACGGCGATCGCAGGCAGGTCGGGCGCTTCCGACTGAAGATGCTGCCAGGCGTAGGCGAGGGCACGTAGGCCGTCCATGTCGGCTGCCTGAATCTCGTCGATAAACAGGACTAGGTCCTGTTACGAAAGTCGTTTCAGCCACTGCCGGATACAACCGACCTGCACTGAGGCGTAGAACTGCACAGCCAACTTGTCGAACCGCATCGCACACCCCCGATTGTGCTTGAGGAACCCGATGCAACGCTCAACGACATTGCGGCGGGCGTAGACCTCCGGATCGAATGCGGGCGGCCGCCCACCGGCAGAGCCGCGGCGTAGACGGTGCCCTACCTGGTCAACAGGTTGCGAAATCATCGCGGCGATTCCTCTGCCCCGCAGGTAGCTGCGGTTTCTGCGCGACGAGTACGCCTTGTCAGCCAACACCTGTGACGGCGTGGTGCAGGGTCTGCCGGGCCCCGGTGTCGGTACCCGGACACGGTTAAGCACCTCTGGCATCTGCGGGGCGTCGCCGGCCTGCCCCGGGGTCAGCACGCAGGAGACCGGACCCACTCCGGCATCGACGGCGAGGTGGATCTTCGTTGACCACCCACCCCGGGACCGACCGAAACAGTGATCAGTGGGCTCATCACGGTGGCGGTGGTGACTGTCGTGACGAGCTCCAGTGGCATGAACGTGTCCTCGACTGGTGGTGTCAGTCCACGCTGAACTCCCACGACAGTCGGTCATTCTGATGTGCTTGCGACAGTAGCTGGGTGTGAATCTTCGACCAGACACCACTGCGTTGGTAGCAGGTGAACAGGTCGTAGACCCGCCACCAGGGGCCGTAGCGTTCGGGGAGATCACGCCACGGGACACCGGTGCGTACCCGGAACAAGATGCCGTTGATCAGTGGCCGTCGACACCAGTGCTGGGGTCGGCCGAGGTGCCGTTGTGCTGGCAGGAGTGGTTTCAGGAGGTTCCACTGGTCGTCGGTGAGATCGTGTCTGGCGCTGGCGGGTAGGGTGTCCATGGAAGGTTTCCTTGTTCACGTTGCTGATTCGACACCAACAATCGTGAATGGGGGAACCTTCTTTGTGGTGGTCAGACACGCCGACGCTGAGAACAACGACTTTCGTAACAGGACCTAGCCCGGACGCTCCGTTGTCTACGACCCGTCGGTCGCGGCGGTAATGACATCCTGAAGTGCGCGTCCGGTACTCGCAGGGGTGGCCGCGGAAGACGGATCGGACGAGACCGTCACACCGATACCGCCGATGGTGACAGACAGTCTACGCAGTAACCCGGAGAGTTGCTTACGCAGCGCCTCCTGCCACGTGGAGGACAAACGGTCGATGGACTCACTCAGCGACTGGAGGAACGGGCCGTCGCCTGCGGTGACTCACACGGTCTGGAAACCTGCCGTCCCAACGGTGGTCTGCAGGTAACGAAGCAGACTTGTCTTGCCGATACCCCGGGGGCCGACGGTGACGTTGATCTGGCCACCCAGCTTGCGGAACTGTGACGTATAGGCGAGCTGCTGGTGGAAGTCCTCGATGTTCTTCTGTCGTCCCGGCACGCTCGTACTCACGGAACTTGGGGTGAAGGGGCTCGGCTGCATACCTCCGAGACTACTGCGTTTTATGACTCTTCATGAGTTGCCCGACTCATAAAGAGTCATAAAACGTGCTTGCGGTCCCCGCCTGTCCTACTTGTGGCGCTCCACGGCCTCGGCGAGGATCCGCTCGGCCTCGGCTTTGTCGCCCCAGCCGGAGCCGTTGACTTCCTTGCCGGGCTCCAGGTCCTTGTAGTGGACGAAGAAGTGCTCGATCTCGTCCTTGACGTCCTGGGCGATGTCGTTGATGTCCTGGAACTTCTCGTAGCGCACGTCGTCGACGACGCAGAGCAGCTTGTCGTCGCCGCCGGCCTCGTCGGTCATCTTGAAGACACCGACCGGGCGGGCCTCGACGATGACACCCGGGAAGACGGACTCCGGCAGGATCACCAGGGCGTCCAACGGGTCGCCGTCCTCGCCGAGGGTCTCGTCGATGAACCCGTAGTCCGCCGGGTAGGCCATCGGGGTGAAGAGGTAACGGTCCAGGTAGACCTTGCCGGTCTTGTGGTCGACCTCGTACTTGTTGCGGGAACCCTTGGGGATTTCGATGGTGACTTCGATGCTCATGGGTCGTGAGTTTACCCTGCCCGCTCAGCGGAGTCGGCGATTGCCGCCAGGGTCCGGTCCATCCCCGTCTTCAACTCGGATTCGAACGTCTCGTTTCCGCCCAGGGCGGTCGCGACCATGGCGCGCGAGATCAGGGATGTGTCACCGTCGACGATGCGCGACTCGGTGAGCTCGGTGGTGCCGTCGCCGTTGTCGGTGAGTTCGAACCGCCACCTCGAGCCGTTGATGGGGACGCGCCACTCGAGACCGTCATTCGGCGACCATCGGGTGATCTTCGACCAGGTGGGCCAGAACAGGACGCCGCGGCGGTTCAGGTTCAGCGTGGTAGTACCGACTCCGGGGGTGCCGCCCAGGACCAACATCTTCTTGCACTGGGGGCTGCGGTCGCCCATGGCCGTGAGGTCGGAGACAACGGCCCAGACCTTCTCGGGGGTGGCGTTGATCGTGCGGGTGGTGGTGAGCAGCTCGGTCGTCATGGTTCTGACACTACGGTCCGTCACCCGGTCGGCGCAGGAGAATACAGGGGAACCTCCGGGGACGGACCGGACGGTCCTTCGGTACTCCTCTGGTCGTCGGATACTCTGGTGTGGTCCTACATGCATTCAGCTCCCTCGCAGGAAGGCATCGATGCCCCGATGAGCAAGTCCGCCTCGCGCCGTTGGTTGTACGGCATCCTGGCTTTCCTCGTGGCCGTCATCGTGGTGGTGGTTGCCGCGCTGGTGATCCACCAGCGCAACGCCTACACCGTGGCGGATGCGCAACCGTTGCCCGAGCCGTCGCCCGTCCTGGCACCGGCACAGACGGACGGCCCCGCTCCGGACGTCAGCGACGAGCTCGCGAGGCCGGCGTCTGATCCCGCCTTGGGACGGTTGTCCGGGCACGTCACGGACATCGCCACAGGCGAGGAGGTGTGGTCGGAGAACCCGGACACCATGCTGGTGCCCGCCTCCGCCACGAAGCTGGCGACGGCGACCGCAGCCCTCGTCACCCTTGATGAGGACGAACGGGTCGCGACAACGGTGTACCCGGGGGCGAAGCCGGGCCAGATCGTCCTGAAGGGCGACGGGGACATCACCCTCGAACGGTCCGAGGGGTCGGGCTTCTTCACGTCCCCGGCCAATATCGATGACCTTGCTACACAGGTCACCGATGCGTTGGGCGGCACCGATATCACCGAGATCGTCGTGGATAATTCGGCGCGCGCCGGGTCGCTGTTCAACAGGACCTGGTCGCGTGACGACATCGGTGCCGGCAACGTGGCCCCGCTGTCGGCGGTGATGCTCGACGCCGGGCGGTTGGATCCCACGGACTCCTACTCGCCGCGGTCGACGACCCCGGCCTCTGACGTGGGCGATGCTCTGGCGTCGGCGCTGGGGGCCGACGGGGCGACAGTCTCGGTGACCGACAGCGCAGTCGACGTCAGCGACGAGTCGGCACTGGCGACGGTGTACTCCGCGACACTGAGCACGCGAATCCGCGACATGCTCCTGCACAGTGACAACCTGCTCGCTGAGGCGGTCGGTCGGGAGGTCGCGCAGGCGCGTGGCGAGGATCCGACGTTCGACGGGGCGACGAAAGCGACCCTCGCGGCATTGACGGAGGAGGGGCTGGACGTCAGCAAGGTGGTGTTGCGGGACAACTCCGGGATGAGCGAGAGCAACCGGCTCAACGCCCGCATCCTCGACGGCATCATCACGGCCGCCGGGACGGACGACGATCTGCGGGTGATGCTGGACGGACTACCCGTCGCCGCGGGTAACGGCACCCTGCTCGACCGGTACGGAGACGGCTCCGGTGCCACCGGTGGCGCCGGGTGGGTGCGTGCGAAGACCGGAACCCTGGACGGGGTGAACACGTTGGCGGGCACGGTGACCACCGAGTCGGGCCGGACCCTGAGTTTCGCGTTCCTGTCGAACGGCTCGGATGCCGACGAGGGCCGGGCGGCGTTGGACCGGCTCGCGGCCGCCCTGCGTTCGGCGACATGAGCCGGAGAGCGGCGCATGATTGACACGCCCCACACCCTCGAGGTCCGTCACAGCCTGCGGCGTTTCCTCTCGGCACACGCTCCGTGCCTGTCCCGGGGAGACGCCGTCGTCTGCGGAGTGTCGGGCGGAGGGGACTCGCTGGCACTGGCCGCGGCGTGTGTGCATACGGGGCTCGACGTGACCACCGTGACCGTCGACCACGGCCTGCAGGACGGTTCTGCCCAGGTGGCCCGCGAGGCGGCGCGGACCTGCAGGGCGCTGGGGGCGACGGCACGGACAGTGCGGGTACAGGTCACAGGTCCGGGGGAGGCGGCCGCCCGGGACGCACGGTACCGCGCGTTGGGGGAGTGCGCGGCAGGACGTCCCGTCCTCGTGGCACACACCGCCGACGATGACGCTGAGGGGCTGCTGCTGGCGCTGGCGCGGGGGTCGGGGACGGGGAGCCTCGCCGGGTTGCGGGAGGTCGCCGGTGACCACCCCGTTGTCTCGGCGGGAGCCGGGTGGCTCGGACGTCCGCTGCTTCACGCGACCCGCGCCGACACCCTCGGCAGCTGTGCCGAGCTCGGAATCGACGTCTGGCACGACCCGCACAACGCCAGTGCCACCGTGCTGCGTTCGCGGGTCCGCAACGAGCTGCTGCCCCTGGCGCGGGAGATCCTCGGTGAGCATGTCGGTGACGCGCTGGCGCGCTCGGCCCGGCTGCTCCGGGAGGACGCTGACCTGCTCGACGACCAGGCACGACGGGTGCTGTCCGCGGTCGGCGGGAGTGATTCGGCAGTTCTCCCGGTCGGCGTACTCGTCGAGCATCCCGGTCCCCTGCGTCGACGCGTCCTGCGTCGGTGGTTGGGGTCGCGGGTGGGGCCGTTGACCTCGCGGCATCTGGAGGCGCTGGACGCTCTGGTCGCCGACTGGCACGGGCAGGGGGCCGTCGCGGTGCCGTATCCGGAGACCGGGTCGCCGTCGGCACTGTCCCGGACCTCTACAATGGGAGGCACCCGTCGACTGGTGGTGCGTCGCCGTCGGACGACCACCGGCAGTCAGCTAGTACTAGAGCAAGAGGACAGGACCCCGTGATGATCGCCAAGAGCGCCGACGTACCCGACAACTGTTACCACGACGACGTCGAGGGTGTTCTCGTCGACGAAGCCACACTCCACGCCCGGATCGCCGAGATGGCGAAGGCCGCCAGCGACCGCTACCGGGGTGAGGACGAGGACACGATCCTGCTCTGTGTGCTCAAGGGGGCGACCTACTTCATCGCGGACTTCGCCCGGGCGATGGACATTCCCACGCAGATGGAGTTCATGGCCCTGTCCACCTACGGTCAGTCGGCGGAGTCCTCCGGCACCGTGGAGATCCGCATGGACCTGACCCGCGACATCGCCGGTCGGAACGTGATCATTCTCGAGGACATCATCGAGTCCGGCATCACCCTGCACTGGTTGGTGGACCACCTGAAGGGACGGGGCCCCAAGAGCCTCGAGGTGGTCACCCTGCTGCGTAAGCCCGATGCGGTGGAGCGTGACGTGGAGACGACCGACATCGGGTTCGACATCCCCAGCGATTTCGTGGTCGGTTACGGCCTGGACTACGCGGAGCGTTACCGTGACCTGCCGTGGGTCGGGACGCTGCGCCCCAGCGTGTACAGCTAGGAACGGTATGTCCGGTCCTGCGATACGCTAGTGGGACTATGAACAAGAAGAGGGTTCTGAGGATCGCCGCCATCGCCGCCGCGGTTCTCGTCGTCATCTACGCTTTCGGTGTCCTCACCGACTCCACCCGCGGTTACGACGACGTCGACACGTCAGTGGCCATGCAGCAGTTCGACGACAACAATGTCGCCGAGGTGCAGATCAACGACCGTGAGCAGCAGTTGCAGATGACGCTGCGCAACGACATCAGTGTCGACGGCAAGGACGGGATCGACCAGGTCACCGCCCAGTACCCTGCGCGGGCCGCCGACACCGTCTTCGACCGCGTCGAGGCGTCGGACGCCGACAGTTACACCACCAACGTCACCCAGGACAGCATCCTCGGCTCCCTGCTGGTCATGCTGCTGCCGATCCTGCTGATCGGTGGCCTGCTGCTGTTCTTCCTCACGAGGATGCAGGGCGGCCCGGGTGGGGCGTTCAATATCGGCAAGTCGAAGGCCAAGGAACTCAACGTCGACAACCCGGACACCACCTTCGACAATGTCGCGGGTGCGGACGAGGCGGTCGAGGAGCTCGACGAGATCCGTGACTTCCTGCAGAATCCGGAGCGCTACGAGCACCTCGGGGCGAAGATCCCCCGCGGCGTCCTGCTCTACGGGCCTCCCGGCACGGGCAAGACCCTTCTGGCCCGCGCGGTGGCCGGCGAGGCCGGGGTGCCCTTCTACACGATCTCCGGTTCGGACTTCGTCGAGATGTTCGTCGGCGTGGGCGCCTCCCGGGTGCGTGACCTGTTCAAGACCGCCAAGGAGAACAGCCCCTGCATCATCTTCGTCGACGAGATCGACGCGGTGGGCCGCCAGCGTGGTGCCGGCATGGGCGGCGGCCATGACGAGCGCGAGCAGACACTCAACCAGCTGCTCGTGGAGATGGACGGTTTCAGCGACCGGGAGAACGTCATCCTGATGGCTGCGACGAACCGTCCGGACATCCTCGACCCGGCGTTGCTGCGACCGGGGCGGTTCGACCGTCAGATTCCCGTCAGCAACCCCGACATCGCCGGACGTGAGCAGATCCTGCGCGTGCACTCCGAGGGCAAGCCCCTGGCTCCGGACGTGGACCTGAACTCCCTGGCGAAGCGCACGGTGGGTATGTCCGGTGCGGACCTGGCCAACGTCCTGAACGAGGCGGCGCTGCTGACAGCCCGCGTGGACGGGAACGTCATCACCGGTGATGCGCTCGAGGAGGCGACCGACCGGGTCATCGGTGGTCCGCGACGCAGCACCAAGATCATCTCGGAGCATGAGAAGAAGGTCACCGCCTACCACGAGGGCGGTCACACCCTCGCCGCCTGGGGCATCAAGGACATCGAGCGGGTCTACAAGGTCACCATCCTCGCCCGCGGCCGTACCGGCGGTCACGCGATGGCCGTCCCGGAGGACGACAAGGGCATGTACAACCGGTCGGAACTTTTCGCGCGCCTGGTCTTCGCCATGGGTGGCCGCTCAGCCGAGGAACTCGTCTTCGGATCGCCGACCACCGGTGCCTCCGCCGACATCGAGCAGGCGACGAAGATCGCCCGCTCCATGGTCACCGAGTACGGCATGAGCCCGGAGCTCGGTGCGGTGAAGTACGGCGAGGAACAGGGCGACCCCTTCGTCGGGAGGGGCGGGCAGGGCTCCCTGGAGTACTCGCCTGCTGTGGCGGCGACCATCGACGACCAGGTCCGTATGCTCATCGAGAAGGCACACGGGGTGGCCTACCGGATCCTGCGGGACAACCGCGACTACCTCGACCGTCTCGCCGAGAAGCTGCTGGAGAAGGAGACGCTGCGCCGTCCGGACCTCGAGGCGATCTTCGAGGACATGGAACCGGTCGAGGTCAGCGACATCTTCCCGAACCAGGACATCGACCACCCGAAGGACTTCCGCGAGCCGGTGAAGACACCCACCGAGCTGGCGCGCGAGCGGGGCGAGGAACTTCCCGCCCGCAACGACTTCTTCTCCGAGGCGCGCAAGGCCCGCATCGAGCGGCGCCGACGCCAGCAGGCCGATGAACTGGAGCAGAAGCAGGACCACCCGCAGGCACCGCGCACCCCCGGGCGGTGGAGCGGGCAGTCACACCCCGACCACCTGTGGGGCGGCCAGGACCGGGTGAATCCGGATGAACCGGGCCGGCATCCCGGTGAAAGCAGCTACGGAACGTCCGGCGAGGCTGAGAGTGCCGAGAGCGCCGGGGACCAGCCGTTGCGTGGTTTCCGGCTCCCGGACAGTGAACAACCGGACAACCCGTGGACAAGCGACGACGCGCCGACGCGTAACCTGAGGGCCCAGAACAGCGGCCAGCATGACGGTGGACGTCATCACCGCCCTGACGACTCCGATGAGAAAGACTGATCTGACACCGTGACCGACTCTGTGACCGACAGTGACAACAGCCGCGACGGCGGCCGGGTCTTCGACCAGGCGCGCGCCGAGGCTGCGGTGCGTGAACTCCTGCTCGCCGTGGGGGAGGACCCGGACCGGGAAGGGCTGCAGGAGACTCCGGCGCGGGTCGCCCGCGCGTACCGTGAGTCCTTCGGTGGACTCTACGAGGACCCGGCGGAGGTACTCGCCAAGGCCTTCAACGAGGACCACCGCGAACTCGTCCTGGTCAAGGACATCCCGATCTACTCCACCTGCGAGCACCATCTCGTACCGTTCTACGGACACGCCCACATCGGCTACATTCCCGGGGAGTCGGGGACGGTCACCGGTCTGTCGAAACTCGCGCGGCTGGCCGACGGCTACGCCAAGCGCCCCCAGGTCCAGGAGCGTCTGACCAGCCAGATCGCCGACGCTGTCTCGGAGCGGCTCCAGGCGCACGCCGTCATCGTCGTCATCGAGGCCGAGCACCTGTGCATGGCGATGCGGGGCATCCGGAAGCCGGGCGCCTCCACCGTGACATCGGCGGTCCGTGGCGGTTTCCGTGAGGACGCCCGCTCCCGCGCCGAGGCACTCAGCCTCATCCGCGGTCGCTGAGCGGCGGGCAGGACGGCATCCCCGCGATGGCAGCCATGACAGATACGACAGCGACGACGGCCACGACGGCAGTGATGGGGATCCTCAACGTCACCGAGGATTCCTTCTCCGACGGAGGGGAGTGGACGACCACCGACCGGGCTCTCACGCACGCCCGGGCCATGGTCGCCGACGGCGCGGACATCATCGACGTCGGTGGGGAGTCGACCCGGCCCGGCGCCACGCGCGTGCCGGCGGAACTCGAGGCAGAGCGGGTCGTCCCCGTCATTCGGGCACTGCACGCAGAAGGGGTGACCACCAGCGTCGACACGATGCGCGCGTCGACGGCTGCAGCGGCGATCGAGGCCGGGGTCGACATCGTCAACGACGTGTCCGGCGGGCTGGCCGATGACGCGATGTACCGCACCGTCGCGGACTCCGGGGTCGACTACTGCCTGATGCACTGGCGTGCGGAGCGCTTCGAGTCCGCGTCCGGACGTGCCGACCACGGAGGGGACATCGTCGCCGACGTCTGTGACCTGTTGCCGTCCCTGGCGTCCCGCGCCGAGCACGCCGGCATCGACCCCGACCGCATCATCCTGGACCCCGGTCTCGGCTTCGCCAAGAACGCCGACGACAACTGGGCGCTGCTGGCAGGTATGCGTTCCTACATGACGCTGGGATACCGTGTGCTCATCGGTGCGAGCCGGAAAAGATTCCTCACCGCGCTGCGTCCGGGACCGGACGGAGCACCGGGCACGCCCGAGTCGGCCGATGATGCGACCGCGGCGGTGAGCGCCCTCGCCGCAGCGTCCGGCGCCTGGGCCGTCCGCGTCCACAGCGTCGCCGCGAACCGCGCCGCCGTGGATGTCGCACGGTCCGTGGCCACCGGCCGCGGTCCGGCTTTACCTGAAGGATGGAGGGCCCGCCGTGGCTGACCGTATCGAGCTGACCGGACTGGAGGTCTACGGCTACCACGGTGTCTACGACTTCGAGAAGGAGCAGGGGCAGAAGTTCATCGTCGACCTGGTGGTCTGGACGGACTTCACCGCCGCCGTCGCCGACGATGACATCGCCAGGACGATCTCCTACGTCGATCTCGCCGACATCGCCGTGGGGATTGTCTCCGGACCGAGCATGGACCTGATCGAGACGGTCTCCGCGTCGATCGCCGACCAGATCAACGACGTCGAGGGAGTTCTCGCCGTGGAAGTCACCGTGCACAAACCGGATGCGCCGATCCACCATCCGTTCTCCGATGTCCGCGTGGTCGCCCGCCGGTCACGTAAAACCCCCGGGACCAGGACATGACCGACCACACCCCTGAGGATTCTGCTGACCGGGCCGTCCCGGCCGTCCTGGCCTTCGGGTCGAACCTGCCGGGTGCGCTGTCCGGCCCCGAGGAGCAGATCCGTCGTGCCGCTGACGCTCTCGTGGCCGTTGAGGGGGTCGTCCCGGTCAGCGCCAGTGCGATGTTCGCCACCCCGCCGTGGGGGGTGACCGACCAGGACGAGTTCCGTAACTGCGTCCTCACCGTCCGCACCACACTCGACCCGTTGGCCCTGCTTCGACACTGCCAGGACCTGGAGCAGGTGGCGCGTCGGGTGCGTGACCGGCACTGGGGTCCACGCACCCTCGACATCGACATCATCGACTACGCCGGCATCCGCAGTGACGGTCGGTGGGGTGAGGAACTCATCCTGCCGCACCCGTGGGCCCACCAGCGGCCGTTCGTCCTCGTGCCCTGGCTGGACGCTGACCCACACGCCGTGTTGGACGGTCGCCCCGTCCGGGAATGGCTGACCGCCTGCGAGGGTCCGGAGGCGGGCGCGTCAGGGACGGCGGAGGGAATCCGTGTGCTTCCCGACGTACGATGGGCCCCATGAACCAGACCAGTGTCGGGCTGCTCGTCACCTCGGCGGTGGCCGCGGGTGTCGTGTCCTTCGCCGGTGTGTGGGTCTTCTACGGCAGCTTTCCCTCGATGAGCGTCAGCGGGTCCACCGCGTTGTGGATCTTCGCTGTGGTGGCCGGCGTGCTGGCGGTGACCGTGCGGCGTCGGATCGCCGAGGGGGAGGTGGGGCAGGACCGCTCGCAGATGTCGCCGGTGTTCATCTCCCGGTGCGCCGTGTTCGGCAAGGCAGCGGCATGGATCGGTTCTCTGGTGGCGGGCTTCTACGGCGGAGTGACGGTGTACGTTCTCCTGCGACACGGGGAGCTTCTCGCCGCCCAGCAGGACACCCCCGGAGCGGTGACGTCTCTGCTGGCAGCGGTGGCCATGGCGGTTGCCGGTGTCCTGCTGGAACGAAGTTGTCTCGTCCCTCCCGGCGATGCCGACGGTGAGGAAGGACATGGAGATGTATTCTTGACGCCATGAGTTCCGCGTATTCGCCCGACGATTCGCACCGGCTTCCTGATCCGTCGAGCCGGAGCGGTTCCTCCACGCCCGGAAACGGTCTGAAGCTGCTGATGTACCTGGTGTTCGTCCTCGCCCTCGCGGCGACGATCATCATGTTCTTCGTCGACTCGGAGGTGTGGCTCAATGTCGCGGTCATCACCTCGCTGTGGGCCGCGTTCTTCGGAGCGATCCTGGTGTCGCGCTATTCCGGCGTGATCGGTGAGGAGCGTAGCCGCCGTCAGGAGCAGGAGCGCCGCCACCGGGCCGAGATGGAGCGGGAACGTTCGGAGTCGCAGCGCCGTGAGGTCCAGCTGGAGAACGACTACCGCAGTCGCCTCGGCAGCGAGCACGACAAGACGCTCGACGCCATCCGTAAGGAGCTGGAGGCGATGCGTGAGCAGCTTTCCGACCTCTCCGGCGGCGACTGGAACAACGAGCAGGTGTCGTTGAAGGCCCGCGCCGAGCGCATCATCGAGTTGGAGCGCAACGTCTCCCGTGCCGGCGAGCAGGCCCGTCCGACAGCCGGGCAGGACACCCGTGGGAAGACTACGGCCAGAGGCGTGGAGGGCGCAGGGGATACAGAAGGCACAGAAGGCACTGGGAACGGTGCCGGTAAGCAGGGCGAGAACCGTTCCGGTGGGCGTCGCGGCGGTTTCTCCACGGGCACATTCGCCGCTGTGCGGTGGTCTGGCGCGGACAGTGAGGACACCACGCAGATCCCCATGGTCGTCGACACCCGCTCGATGGATGCCGCCGAGCCGACGGAGACGGCGCCCCGGGAGACGGCCCAGAGCCCCGAGACTCGTCCGCGCTGGTCCGAGCAGCAGGACACGCCTGCCCCGGAACCGGAGAAGGCTGCGGAACCCGCTCCGGAACCCGTTCCGGAACAGGCCCCGGAGCCGGTCTCAGAGCCCGCGCCCGGCCGTCGTCGCCGCGCCGAGGAAGCCGAGCCGCACGGTCGTCGCCGCGCCGACGAGAGTGACCAGGGCGTGACCGTCGCCGAGCTGATGGCGCAGATGAAGAAGAACGCCCGGTAGAACGACAGGTAGACTCATCGCCGTGAACGCCACGACCCCCGCCGACCGACAGGAACCCCGCCTGTCGGTCGGCGTCATTTCTGCCGGAGCCGTCGGTACCGCCGTCGCCGAGAGCCTGCTGCGGGCCGGACATCATGTGCACGGGGTCGTCGCCAGGTCAGAGCGGTCCCGCGAGAGGGCCCGGACGCGTCTACCCGGCGTACCCGTCCACGACGACGCCGGCATCGCGGATGTCGCTCAGGCTGCCCTGGTGGTACTCGCCGTCCCTGATCCGGAGCTTCCGGAAGTGGTGACGATGGTGGCGGATGTGGTTCGTTCCGGCCAGATCGTCGTCCACACGGCTGGTGCACTGGGGTGCGAGGTGTTGCAACCGGTCACCGACACCGGAGCATTGCCGCTGGCACTTCACCCGGCGATGACGTTCCGCGGGCGACCGGAGGACGTCGACAACCTGGTGGGCTGTGCATGGGGTGTGACCAGTGACTCCGAGACCGGCGCAGCCGTCGCCGAGCTCCTGGTGGCGACGATGGGCGGGATCCCCGTCCCGATCGCCGAGGAACAACGCACCGTCTACCACGCCGCGATGGCACACGGGGCGAACCATCTGGTCACCCAGGTCGTCGAGTCTCTGCGGATGCTCGACCACGCCCTGGGTGACGGGATCGAGGACCCGCGCTCCTCGCTGCTGTTGCGGCGGATCATCCCTGCCGCTGTCGATGGCGCGCTCGAGAGCCGCATGGCGGCGCTCACCGGCCCCACCGCGAGGGATGACGCAGCCACGGTACTGCGACATCTCGCGGCGTTGAGCCGGACCGGAACACCGGCGGGCGTGGAATCAGACCTCGCGGCGTCCTACCGGCAGGATGCGGAACGGACAGCACGCGCAGCGGGGTCACTGAATGTCGAACGGGCCCTGGACCAGACCTGAATGGGATCTGGCGGGGGAGGACGACTATCGTGTCTTAGCGTCCAGTTTCCTGTGCCATCACAGCCGTCACACCTGTCAGGAGAATCACCGGTGAGTTTCACCCCGGGTCAGGCCACCGTCTACACCGACATCGACAGCATCGGTGAGCTCACCCGTGCGATGCGCAAGGCCGGGCGCCCCGTCGTCCTCGTCCCGACCATGGGAGCGCTGCACGAAGGGCACCTGGCGCTGGTCCGAGCCGCCCAGCAGCTCCCACGGGCCCTGGTCGTGGTGTCGATCTTCGTCAATCCTCTCCAGTTCGCCGAGGGGGAGGACCTCGACGCGTACCCGCGCACACTGGACTCGGATGTCCAGAAGCTCGCCGCCGCCGGGGTGGACGCCGTGTTCGCCCCGAGTCCCCGGGAGATGTACCCCAACGGTCCACGCAGCACCGTCCTGCCGGGGCCGGCAGGCGCTGTGCTGGAGGGGGAGAAGCGGCCGACGCACTTCGCCGGTGTGCTCACCGTGGTGTCGAAGCTGTTCCAGATCACCAACTGCAGCCACGCGTTCTTCGGAGAGAAGGACTACCAGCAGCTCGTGCTGATCCAGCAGATGGTGACGGACCTCAACCTCGGAGTGCAGGTCCACGGTGTGCCCGTGGTGCGCGAGGCGGACGGGCTGGCCAAGTCGTCCCGCAATGTCTACCTGTCCGACGCTGAACGCGGGGCGGCCTTGTCGTTGTCTGCGGCACTGCTCGCCGGCGCCCACGTCGCCGAGGACGGGGCAGAGGCCGTACTGGACACCGCACGCCAGGTGCTGGACACATCCCCGGATGTGGACGTCGATTACCTTGAACTGCGGGGTCTGGACCTCGGCGAGGCACCGGAGAAAGGTGACGCCCGCCTGCTCATCGCAGCACGGGTCGGCTCGACCCGGTTGATCGACAACGTGGGTGTGCCGCTGGGGATCGGGTTCCGCAACATCGGCGAAGAAGTCGAGGGTCCTGAAAGCACTGAAGACCTGACGTCGAGGTCGGGCAGAGAGTAGGGTTTTCCACGTGATCCGCACCATGATGAAGTCCAAGATCCATCGGGCGACCGTCACCCAGGCCGACCTGCACTATGTCGGCTCCTGCACCATCGACGCTGACCTGATGGAGTCCGCCGACCTGCTCGAGGGTGAGCAGATCGATATCGTCGACATCGACAACGGCGCCCGCCTGACCACCTACGCCATCACCGGCGAGCGTGGTTCCGGCATGATCTCGATCAACGGCGCCGCAGCCCACCTCGTCCACCCCGGTGACCTGGTGATCATCATCGCCTACGGGCAGTACACCTCCGAGGAGCTCAAGGACTACAACCCACGGGTCGTCTTCGTCGACGACGCCAATGAACAGGTCACCCTGGGCACCGACCCTGCCGACGTGCCGGTGGGATCGGGGCTGTTGAATCCGCGGTACCCCGCGTAGCGCTGCGCCGGGGGTTCGGGGGCACGGGGTTGGGGGCGCCGGCCGCTGGGACGGACATCTCTGGGTGGTTTCTGTCGTCCGCACCACCCTGGGATTGCTGTGCCAGCAACAGCACACCGCCAGTCAGGGAGAAAACTCCCCGAAAGCCGCCGCGAGAAGAAAATGTGACGGAGATCAATCCCAGTGCGGCCCCACGGGAGGAATGGGCCGGTCTGCGGCAGGTAAACATACCCTGACCTGGTGATCGCCCGCTCTTTTATGGGGCATCTCAGATGTACCTTTGCGTCTCGGGGAGCCTACCGTGGGGTCTATGCACCTCACGAAGTTCACTGACCTGGGTCTCCGGTCGCTGATGATCCTCGGTGACACCGGGGCCGCTGGCGCGACGGACCCGGCGCAGCGGCGCACCATCGGTGAACTCGCCGTCCAGACTGCAGCACCGGCATCACACGTGAAGAAGGTCATCGCCCGGCTGACCGGCGCCGGGATCCTCGGATCGGTACGGGGCCGTAGCGGTGGGGTGTATCTGGCTCACGGCGCGCGGACGGTTGACGTCGGCACGCTCCTGCGGGACCTGGAGGGACGCCACGAAGTCGTGGACTGCGAAGGCGACACCCCGTGCCCGCTGGCCCGTCGCGACTGTTCACTCCGCCATCTGCTCGCCGATGCGCAGGAGAACTTCTTCGCCACCTTCGACGGCATCACACTGGGCGACCTCATCGACCGGAATGCCGCAGGCCAGGACGCCGGGCCGGTTCGTGTGGGGATGCCGACGCTCCCCGTGCCGCCCCACGACAACAACAACCACGGCAACAACAACCACAACGCTGACGAGTAAGGAAGCATAATGTCCAGCACCACCACGTCCGTATTGTCCGATTCCGTGCGGTCCCGCCGTCTCACCCCTGAGCACGAGGCGACCGTGAAAGCCACGCTGCCGGTGATCGGCGCGCACATCAACGAGATCACCCCCATCTTCTACAGCCGCATGTTCGCTGCCCATCCGGAGCTCATCCGCGATACCTTCAACCGCGGTAACCAGCGTTCGGGCGGGCAGCAGAAGGCGCTGGCGGCCTCGGTCGCCACCTTCGCCTCGATGCTCGTCGACCCGTCCGCCCCGGACCCGGTGGCGATGCTCTCGCGGATCGCACACAAGCATGTTTCGCTCGGAATCACCGCGGACCAGTACCAGATCGTGCACGACCACCTGTTCGCCGCCATCGTCGAGGTCCTCGGTGACGCGGTCACCGCAGAGGTCGCCGAGGCGTGGGACGAGGTGTACTGGCTGATGGCCGACGTGCTCGTCGGTGCGGAGTCGGGAATGTACCGGGAGGCAGGCGTTGAACCGGGCGATGTCTTCCGCGATGCTGTCCTGGCAGGTCGCCGTGACCTCTCGGAGACGGTCACCGAGTTCACGTTCACCGCCCCCGAGGAGTTCGCCCACGCGCGTGCCGGTCAGTATGTGTCGATCGGGGTGGTGCTGCCGGACGGTGCCCGGCAGCTGCGTCAGTATTCGCTGGTTGACTGGGGTGTGGAAGGGTTCACCATCGCTGTGCAGCGGGACGGCGAGGTATCGGGGGCGTTGCTGGACGGGCTCGCCGTCGGGGACCGGGTGGACGCCACCCTGCCCGCCGGCGACCTGGTCCTCGACGACCGGGTCCTGGCCGGCACGGTCCCGGTGGTACTGGTCAGCTCCGGGATCGGTTCGACCCCGATGACGGGAATGCTCTCGTCGTTGGCCGCTGCCGGCACTGCTCCGACAGTGACGGTGATCCACGCAGACGAGGACGCGGCGTCCTACGCCCAGCGCGAGGTGACCGACAGCTATGTTGCGGCCCTCCGGGATGCCGGGGCGACGGTGCATGTGGTGACGTCCTACCGCGCGGACGGCGATGGCGTCGACCTGGCCACGCTCGCCGCGAGCCCCGGGGAGTCCGTGCTTCCGGTGGGGGCATCCTGGTACCTGTGCGGCGGTACGGGGTTCCTGCAGAGTGTCCGGTCACAGTTGGAGGCGGAGGCTGAGGTGTTGCGTCCCGCGGCGGTGAACGTGGAGTTGTTCAGCCCCAATGACTGGTTGCTGGGAGAGTAGTCTCGGTCGGTATGACCGATCCCGATGCGCCGTTGAGCTGGCCACTGCCGTCCGCCGACATCGTCGGGGAGCTCGGCGACGGGACGACATTGCGGCTGCGGGCACCGGTGGACAGTGACCTGCCGGGACTGGTGACCTCCAGCAGGCATGCGGATTCGCGGCGGTTCACCCACCTGGAGGAGAACTACTCCCGCGGCGATGCCGAAGCTTTCCTGCGCACGATGGCCCGTTCCCCGACGGCGATGCTGTGGATCGTCGATGATCCGGACGCGCCGGGGCAGTTCGGGGGAACACTCGAGGTGCGGTTGGTCAGCAGAGAGGCCCGGTGCGTGGAACTGGGCTACACCACAGCACCCCACCTGCGCGGACGTGGTCTGATGACCGCGGTGGTGCGGACAGTCACGGAGTTCCTCTTCGACTACCGTGTGCACCGGGTCCAGATCAAGGCGAACCCCGAGAACGCCCCGTCCTGCGCAGTGGCGGTCAACGCCGGATTCTTCCGTGAAGGGACGGCCCGGGACGCCGAGATGCTGCGGGGCCGGTTCAACGACCTCGACACTTTCGCCCGCCTGGCTACGGACGGGTGAGTGCCCGGGCTGTCAGCGCGACGGTGCGGTCAGGGTCGGTGGTGAAGGCCGACAGGGCCGTCACGGCAGCTGTTCCGGCGGTGCCGACGAGTTCGGCGAGAGCCTGGACCGTGCGCAGTCGGGCGTCCTGCGGCGCGGTGGCACCGGACGACGCGAGTTGCGAGACGACCTCTTCTGCCGTGTGCGGGTGCCGACGGCACAGGGACGCCAGAGCCTCAGCGGCGTCGACGTCGTGGTCACCGTCGACAACCATGGCCACCAGGCGCCCGGTGAGATCGTCGTCGGCCTCCCGGTGGGCGAGTGACAGGACGGCGCGGGAGCGGACGGAGCGTTCGGAGTGTTCGGAGTGTTCCTTGTCATCGGCCAGGATCTTCAGGGCTGCCGTGGAGGTTTCCCCGGCGATGTCGCCGAGGGCTTCGACGATGCGCAGGCGTACCGCCGCATCTGCCGAGGCCATCCGGGCTGTGAGTGCGCGGACGGCGTTCTCGCCGGTGCGTGCCAGCGACCAGCGTAGGGTCCCGGCGACGTTGGGGCCCGCCTCGTCCAGGTAGGACGTGACGAGCGCCGTGGTCGCCCGGCCCGGCGCAGTGCGCAGGACGGCGGACTGCCGGGCACCGGAACGCCGTGACCGCAGGGCGCTGAGCAGTGACGTGACGGCCAGGACGTCATCCCAGCTGTCCGGCGGATCGTCATGGTGGTCCCGGAGGGAATCCAGCCGGTCAAGAAGAGCCTGTTCGTCGAGGATCCTCTCCCGGGTCTCCTCGCGCAACCGGTCGACGACGGCGGCGACGTCGAGGGCGGGGTCGTCGAGCGCGGTACGGACCTCCTCGACGCCCATGCCCAGGGACCGCAGTGACTCTACCTTCATCAGGCGTCCGAGGTCCCCACGGGAGTATTCCCGGTAGCCACCACTGGTGCGGTGCGACGGAGTGACCAGACCGTGTGCGTCGTAGTACCGCAGCATCCGCGTACTGACCCCCGTCCTGCGCGACACCTCACCGATGAGCATGCTCTGATCTTAATCCGTGCTGTTACTCCGGGTGGGCGACCGCGTATTCGGCCGCGTCGAAACCGTAGTCGGGGTCGTCGAGGAGGATCAGGGTGGCTGCGGCATGGGCTGCGGCTACGCCGCCAGCTGTGCTGGCATCGTCGAGGACAGGCCGGCCGGCCTCCCCGAGCTGGAGGAACACCCGGGAGAGGCTGCGGCGCAGTTCCCGGGGGCCACGGCCCAGTTGGGTGCTGAGACGGGTCGCGAGCTGTCGTGCGTCTCTCGTCGGGACAAGACCGGCGGCGGCACGCCAGGCCGTGCGTGCGACGTCATCGTCGGCATCGCCGAGCAGATCATCGGTGATGTGCGGATAGGCGGAGTCCTCACCGATCTTCGACAGGGTGTGCAGTGCCTGTGCCCGCGCCTGCGGCGTGGGCGAGAGTAGCTCGGTGAGCAGCGGCGGCAGGGTGATCGACACGGGGTGCCTGGTGAGTGCCCAGGTCAGCATGTCGCGGACGAAGAAGTCCGGCTCGACTGCGCACCGGGCGACGAGTTCGCGGACGGTGGCGGTGTCCGCCGGGTCCGGTGTGGTGCCTGCGTCCAGTGCGGCGCGGAGGCGGACAGAGGGGTCTGTGGCGTTGAGGTTCATGACCTCAGTCGACACCTTGACACCGTGTGAAGGTCAAGCGTGAAAATAACTAGACAGCTCGGTCTGTTGGTGTGTTAGTCTTAGGACCACGATCAAGAAGTTCATCCCGTGGTCGCAGTGCACCTTTCAGGATGCGGCGGCCACCCGGACCCCGGCTGGCGTGGGTGACTGGCAACCGTGTCGCGTACACCGGTGCCCCCGGAGGACGATCGGCCCTGCCACAGACAGTGAGCGGGGAAACGCGAACTCGTAGGAGCATCATGCGCCATCCACAATGCCGACTGTTCCATCCGGGACATCAGGTCCACCACATCCAGGCACGGAAAGTCGCCGAGGTACTCCACCCGGCGTCAGGAGAACTCGAACGCTTCACCGCGGCGGAACTGACCGATCTCGGTGGGGGATGGTTTGAGGCTGACATCGGCGGAGAGACATGGCTCGGCTGGAACCACAGCCTCGACGACGTGGCCGCATTCTCCCGCGACTCCATCCTGGGAGAGGTGCTCTTCGTCCCTGAGTACTCCGCCCTGGTGTGTGTACGGGGACAGTTCGACTCCGTCGCTTCGCAGCGACGGCTCCTGTACCCGGCCTGGGGGAGGAGGCAGGACTGCATCCCGGTGAGCGCCGTGATCTGACTGCGGCGCCCCTACAGGCGACTCAGGCGCCGTCTCGACGGTCCTCGTCGCCGTCGCCGTCGCCGTCGTCGCCGTCCTCACCGGTGACTTCGCTGGTGACCTGCTCGGCCAGCGCGTCGGAGTCGGCGTCGGACTCCTTGAGTTCATCCGACAGTTCGGACTCGTCGTCGCTGCTGAAGTCGGCGTCGTCGTCCTCACGCTGTTCGGTGAGGTCGCGGATGGTGTCGCGGTGTCCGCTCTCCTCGGTGAGACGCCTGCGGGCGTAGATCCACCAGCCGACCAGGAATACCACCATCGCCATGCCGAGGTAGCCGAGCACCGGGTAGACGTAGGTCATCAGGGTGTCGAAGCCGATGAAGCTCACGGCGTAGCCTGCGGCGCACAATGCGAGGAACACCGGGGTGTACCAGGACGGACGGGAGGACGTGACCCGCCTACCCAACGCGTAGAACATGCCGATGGCGGTGTTGAAGATCATTGCGAAGATGATGAACACCATCACGTAGCCCATGGCCGGGTGCATGGAGTTGAACAGGGTCAGCATCGGCACGTCGTCGCCGGCGACGGTCTCAATGTTTGCCAGGAGCGTGAACACGGCCAGGATGAGCAGGATGGTGTAGATGACGCCGCCGAGCAGGCCGCCACGTCCGGCGTCCCGCATATTGGCGTGGTTCCCGCCGATCACCAGCGACATCGAGACACCCAGGAGGAGCGCGAGCCCGTTGTAGTTCACCGCCGACAGCCACCACGGGCTGACGGGGGACTCTTCCTGGGTCGCAAGTTCGCTGACGGCGCTGAAATCGTCCGGCAGGTTGAACAGCGTGTAGACGAAGCCGATGAGGACGGCGAGAATCAGCAGCGGCGTCAGCCCGCCGATGATGTCGCTGACCTTGTCGACATCGAGCAGACCGGTGACCATGACCAGGACGGTCATGATCAGTGCGCCGATCCATGCCGGCAGGCCGAACTGCTGCTCCAGGTTTGACCCGGCACCGGCGAGCATCACGAAACCGATACAGAACAATGTCAGCGTGACCACGATGTCCAGCCCCCACGACACCGCAGGGTGGGTGATGCTGCGGAAGACGGCCTTGTGTTCGTCGGCCAGGAAGTAGCTGCCGAGCTGCAGAATCACTGCACCGGCCACGGCCATGACCACGCCGGCGAGAACCGCACCCCACAGTCCGTTGATGCCGAAGGACGCGAAGTACTGGATGACCTCGAGTCCGGTGGCGAAACCGGCGCCTACGAGCAGTCCGAGGAATGCCATCGATATCTTGAGTTGTTCTTTCACGGGTGCCTGTCCTCTTGGAGTCGTTATCTCGTGACTGTCTCGTCGTCGCCTGTGGCTGGACTGCTGGACTGTACCGCATATCGTCCTGGTCCGTCGGACGTCGGCACTGTCTCTTCCGTCCTCCATACGCTACTGTTACTGGCCATATGTGGATCGGAACTCTTGAACTTGATGTTCTCCTCGGCGACGTACGCTCGCTCAAACAGAAACGCTCCGTGGTCCGGCCGGTGATCGCGGAAGTGCACCGGAAGTTCGGCATTTCCGTGGCGGAGGTCGATCACCGTGACCTCCACCGGCGGACGGCCATCGGTGCGTCGGTGGTCAGCGGGGACCGGGAGCATGTCGTCGAGATCCTGGAGGCAGTGGAACGTCTCGTCGCTGCGCGGCCCGAGATCCAGGTGTTGTCCGCCCGGCTCCGGTACCTCTCCTCCGGGGACCTCGAAGACCTCTAGGCGGGCTTGTCCGGGTCAGGGCCGGACCGACGCGGTGGGCGTCCACGTCTGGGCAGTTCGCCGGTCGATTTCGGTAACCGCCCGGCCCGGCGCAGCTGATCGCGCAGCATCACCTCGATCTGGGCGTTCACACTGCGCAGGTCATCGTGGGCCCAGCGGGCGATCGCGTCGTAGACCGCCGGGTCGATGCGAAGTGGGACGTTCTTACGCGCCATGGAGACCACCGGTGTTGATCACCGGTTGGGTCGACGAGTCGGAACACAGGACGACGAGCAGGTTCGAGACCATGGACGCGCGACGTTCCGGGTCCAGGTCGACGATATCGCGTTCCTCCAGCTGGTCGAGAGCTGTCTGGACCATTGAGACGGCACCGTCGACGATCTGCTCGCGGGCGTCGACGACAGCCTGAGCCTGCTGGCGCTGCAGCATCGCGCCGGCGATCTCGGGGGCGTAGGAGAGCGCCGAGATGCGGGCCTCGACGATCTCGAGCCCGGCGACGGCGACGCGGGCGGCGACCTCGTCGGCCAACTCCTGCGACACCACGTCGGTGGAACCGGCGAGACTGGTGGCGGCGTCCCCGGACGTGCCGTCGGCGTTGATGCGTCCCGGCACGGAGTCATAGGGGTGGGTGGTCGCCACGTGGCGTAGTGCGGACTCGGACTGGGAGTGGATGAACTCCTCGACGTCCTCGACGGAGAAGGTGGCCTTCGCGGTGTCGGAGACCTGCCAGACGACGATCGCGCCGATCTTCACCGGGTTGCCGTTGAGGTCGTTGACCTTGATCTCGTTGGTCTCGAAGTTCCGGACCCGGACGCTGACCTTCTTCGACGTCGCCAACGGGGGAACGAGGGTGAGGCCGGTCGTCCGGTTGGTGCCGAGGTACCGGCCGAAGAACTGGACGACCTGGGTGTGGCCGGGGTTGATGACACGCAGCATCGTCAGGATGACCACGGACAGGAGGATGAGGACCACGCCGACGCCGATGAGCGTACCGCCGAGTGCCTCGCCGACGCTCCCGGAACTCATACCCACCCCGGCCCAGACGATCAGGGCGATGGGGGCGAGGAAGAGAACGATACCGCCGAGGAGGGCGAAGACGGCCAGTCCGGTGGAACCGGACCATGCACGGTGCTCGCTGATGCTGACGTTGGTGCCGTCGTGTCCGACGGGGGTTCCCGCGACGCCGTCGGGGGCCGCGGTGGGGGTCTCGGGTGTCATGGTGTCCTCTCTGCGTCCGGAATCTCCGGAAACTGATATCACTTAACGTTAAAGTGATATCAGTTTGATGTCAAGATCTGGCAGATCCACGCGGTCACCAAACCGTCCCCCTGACATGTCTCCGCAATCGAGCGGATGACGTCGGGGGAGTTCCGGTGGCGGGACGCCACATCCAACGCCACGTCCCTCGCGCTGTGGACGGCCTGGACCGGAGGGAGGCCCCCGCCGGGGTCTCCTTCCCAGGCCAGGAGCGTCCGGCAGGTCAGGGTGATCTCCGGCGGGGCCACCCGGGCAACCACGCTGCGCGCGGCCGCAGGCATGCCGACGGTGACCAGTACAGCGACGGCCGTCTCCAGTGCTGCCTGACGGACTGGCCCGGGGGCATCGACGGCCGAGACGAGGGCGTCCACCAGGGCGTCCACGCTGTCGGCGGTCATGTTGTCGCGTACCGTGACCACCGCGTCCAGCAGTTCGACGGTCTCCAACGCCACTGGCGTCGAGGTGGTCAGCGGGTCCACTGCAAGATCGTCCACCACCGGACGAGGATCGCCGTCGGCCCACGGATCGGAGTGGGTGAGAACGTAGCGGGCACGCGATATCCAGGAGGCCATCGGAGACGAGACAGGGAGTCCGTCTCGGGTACCTGTGCTGAAGCTGACCGTGATCAGTTCGCCGAAGCCGTCCCAGGAAGCCAGGAGCCGTGAATCGAACTGTTGGGCGGTCAGCAGTGACGCACTGAGCCCGAGGCGTTCCGCCAGTCGGGAGATCACCCCGTCGGGCGGCACGCTCTGCCCGCCCTCCCACCGTGACACCGCGCTGGCGGAGCATATTCCGGAGGCCAGGGCCGTCTGAGACATCCCCCGTTCAAGACGGGCGTGCCGTAGTCGGCGTCCGAAAACAGAGACCTCGTCCATGAAAACCGAGCGTACGTGCTTACTCGGGCGTACGTCGCTGTTGCAGGAGAAGTACGCCGGCCCCCGCGGCGCCACCGAACGCGACCACTGCGACAGTGACCCCGAGTGAGAATGCGGAGGCCGCCCACACCCCGACAACCGCAGTACCGAATGCTCCACCGACCTGCAGCATGAGGCGGCTGTGAGCCCCGACAGCAGGAGCCTGTTCGTCCGAGACGACCTCATAGGCCGCGGACAGGGCGACTAACGTGCACGCGCCCAGGCCCAGGCCCCGGACGAGCGCGCCGACAGCGATGGCGGCGGCGGATATCACCGTCCAGCTGCTGACCGCCTGCATCAACACTGTGCCCACGGCCGCGACCACCAGTCCCAGTCCGATGACGGCGAAAGCGTTGGTCGAGTGCCAGGGTCCTTTGATCAGAGTGCGCACCATCCAGGCACCCAGACCCTGAACACCGAGCAGAACGCCGGCAATCCATGCCGGCTTGCCGAGTTCGGTCTGCAGATGCAGTGACGTGGACAGCAGCGTGCCGTAGAACACGGCACCCACGACCAGACAGAGGCCCATCACCGTGGCAAATGCAGGGCTGCGGTACAAGGACACGTCCAACAGTGGAGTGGCCGACCGTAGGTCGAGGATGCAGAAGAGGAGCAGCAGTATGACGGCGATGCCGACCGACAGCACGCCCCACCCCAGCGGGAGTTTCCCGACCTCGCTGACCGCCCACAGGAGTGTGACCACCCCCGCGACTGCGGGGAGTGCCTGGCCAAGTCCCAGCGGGTTCCCGTGTCCTCCTGTGCGGGGGAGCGCGCCGGGGGCCATGATCAGTGCGACGACGGCTACGGGAACGTTGACGAGGAAGAGTATCCGCCAGCCGACGGCATCCACTAGCACGCCGCCCAGTAGCGGACCGAAAGCCGGTGCGATGACGGCGGGAAGGCCGATGGTGGCCAGCGCGTCACGCATTCCGGCGCGACCGACGATCCCGGCGGCAAGCTGTTGTACGGCGGGCATGATGAACCCGCACGCTGCCCCCTGCAGGACCCGGGAACCGATGAACACGACCAGGTTTCCGCTCAGGCCCACCAGCGCCGACGCGATGGCGAAGACAACCACCGATGCCGCCCAGACCTGTCGCGAACCGAAGCGGCGCAGGCAGGTCGTTGACAGAATGATGCCCACCGTGGCGGCAAGCATGTAGCCGGAGACACCGAGCTGGAGGGAGTCTTCGCTGATACCCAGATCGGAACTGATTGACGGCAGGAGGACGTTGACCAGACTTGAGTCGATCAGCGGCAGAATCGACGCGAGGAGGAGCACCGTCGTCGTACGGGGAGTGAGTGACATATGCTCAAGCGAAGTTCGCCCGGTCCGGTGTCGGCAACGCTTGACGGTCACCTCCGGGTCCGGCGTCGGAAACCGCAGGAAAGGGAGTGTCTCTCAGGCTTCTGTCAGTAGCGGTGTGATGCTGTCACCCCCGTCGTTCGCCGGTCGGCCTCAGGGCAGGTCCACGTGACGCCATGCAGTAGGCTGGAGCACCGTGACTGACGCGAAGAACTCCCCCCAGAACGCATCGAAGGTCTCTCCGGAGATTGACGGTGGTGACCTCCCCGAGCAGGTGAAGGTCCGGCGTGGCAAGCGTGACCGCCTCATCGCCGACGGCCGTGACCCGTACCCGGTGGAGGTCGCCCGCACGCATGCGCTCAAGGACATCGTCGCGTCCTACGCTGTTCTGCCGAAGGACGAGGACGAGGCCGCGGCGGTCGAACGGGCCGCAGGGGTGACCTACCTGGCGGCCGGCGACGAGACGTCGGAAGAGGTGGGAATCGCCGGACGGGTGATCTTCGTGCGCAACACCGGCAAGCTGGCGTTCGCCAGGATCCAGGACGGGGACGGTACCCAGTTGCAGGCGATGCTGTCGCTCGCCGAGGTGGGGGAGGACGCCCTGGCTTCCTGGAAGTCCGACGTCGACCTCGGCGACATCGTCTTCATCCACGGCCGTGTGGTCGCCTCGAAGCGCGGCGAACTCTCCGTCATGGCGGACTCCTGGTCGATGGCCTCGAAGTCGCTGCGCCCGCTGCCGGTGGCACACAAGGAACTCAGCGAAGACACCCGCATCCGCCACCGGTACACGGACCTGATCATGCGTGAACAGGCCAGGACCAACGCGGTGACACGTATCAAGGTCATGCGCGCCCTGCGTCATGCGCTGGAGAGCCGTGACTTCCTCGAGGTCGAGACCCCGATGCTGCAGACTCTCCACGGTGGTGCCGCCGCGCGTCCGTTCGAGACCCACTCCAATGCGCTGGACATCGATCTCTACCTGCGGATCGCGCCGGAGCTCTACCTCAAGCGCTGTGTCGTGGGTGGCATCGACAAGGTCTTCGAGGTCAACCGTAACTTCCGCAACGAGGGAGTGGACTCGTCCCACTCGCCGGAGTTCGCGATGCTCGAGACCTACCAGGCCTACGGGACCTATGACACCGGCGCGACGCTGATCCGTGAGGTCGTCCAGGAGATCGCCGAGGAGGTCTTCGGCTCCACCACCGTGACGCTCGTGGACGGTACCGAGTACGACTTCGGCGGCGAGTGGAAGACCATGGAGATGTACCCCTCCCTGAACGAGGCACTCAACCGTAAGTTCCCCGACCAGGACGTCGTGGACGAGGTCACCGTGGACACCTCTGTCGAGGAGCTCAAGGCCCTGGCCGCGGTGATCGGTCTGCCGGTCCCGCCGAAGGGTGGGTGGGGACACGGCAAGCTCGTCGAGGAGATCTGGGAGATCCTGTGCGAGGACCAGCTCTACGGCCCGGTCTTCGTCCGTGACTTCCCGGTCGAGACGTCCCCGTTGACCCGCCAGCACCGCAGCAAGCGCGGGGTGACGGAGAAGTGGGACCTCTACGTGCGGGGATTCGAGCTGGCCACGGGTTACTCCGAGTTGGTGGACCCGGTGATCCAGCGTGAACGCTTCGAGGATCAGGCGCGTCTCGCCGCCGGCGGTGACGACGAGGCCATGGTGCTGGACGAGGACTTCCTGGCGGCGATGGAGCAGGGCATGCCGCCGACCTCCGGAAACGGTATGGGCATCGACCGTCTGCTGATGGCACTGACAGGACTGGGCATCCGCGAGACGGTGCTGTTCCCGATGGTGAAGCCGGAAAGGGACAGCTGAGCCCGCGACTGCATCTGTAGGGGGCGCTACGGGGGTGACTGGCGGGGGTGCGGGGCAGGATACTTCACCTGCCCCGATCTAAATGTTTCGCGGTATGACTGTGTGACAGACGTCGAATACGTGCATTTGTGACGCGGATCATGGTTCGTGGTTATGATGTAATCATTATCTGTCCGACCCAACTCCATGACTGTCTAAGACTGTCCGTCCCCCGGTGACCGCCGGGGCGAGACTCGAGTACAGCGAAAGGTAGCTGCCTCACCATGAGTGACCGAAGCAAGCGGAACGATTCCACACCGGGCCTCAACACGATCAAGCGTGACGCCATCGGTACCGCGATGCGCGTCCTGACCCGCTTCACCGGCTCCGACCTGGCCACCAAGTACGGCCTGAGCGAGAAGGTGGACCGGGTGGCCTATGAGTCCACCAAGGGCGGAATGCGCACCCTTGGTGCGATCAACCGCCAGTTCAAGAAGTCCAAGGGTTCCGGCAAGCCGGTGCGGCTGGAGAACCAGGGTAGCGAGGGCGACGGCACCACCGAGCCGAAGAAGCCCGCGAAGGCACTCTTCGACCTGACCCCCTCCGAAGACCAGGAGATGCTGACCTCCGCCGTGCGTGAATTCGCCGAGGAGCAGCTCCGCCCCGGCGCGCACGACGCCGATGAGGCCGCCGAAACCCCCCAGGAGATCCTGGACACCGCAGCTGAACTGGGAATCTCCCTGGTCAGCCTGCCGGAGGAGTATGAGGGCCTGGCCTCCGAGTCCGCCTCCACGACCTCCGCTCTCGTTGCCGAGGCGCTGGCATTCGGCGACATGGGCCAGGCTATCGCGATCCTGGCGCCCGCCGGTGTCGCGACCACCATCACCAACTACGGCGATGATGCACAGCAGAAGACCTACCTGCCGGAGTTCGCCGGCGAGTCGGTTCCCCAGGCCGCCGTGATCGTCAACGAGTCCCGTGCCCTGTTCGATCCCTTCGTCCTGCAGACCACCGCCAAGCGCGAGGGCGACAACGTCGTCATCAACGGTGTGAAGACCATGGTCCCCAGCGCCGGCTCCGCCGAGCTGTTCGTTGTCGCCGTGGACCTGGACGGCGTCAACACCTTCGCCATCGTCGAGTCCTCCACCGAGGGCGTCGTGGTCGAGGCCGACCCGTCCATGGGTGTCCGTGCCGCAGGCCTGGGCCGCGTCCTGCTCAAGGACGTCAAGGTTCCGGCGTCCAACCTGCTCGGTGGTGCAGAGCTCGACGACGAGACCCGCACCGAGAACTACGCCGAGATCATCCGCCGTGCCCGTCTGGGCTGGGCCGCACTCGCTGCCGGCACTTCCGAGGCGGTCCTCGAGTACGTCAAGCCCTACGTCAAGGAGCGGCAGGCCTTCGGTGAGCCGATCGCGCACCGCCAGTCCGTCGCCTTCATGGTCGCCAACATCCGTATCGAGCTCGACGGGCTGCGCATGATCCTGCTCCGCGGTGTCTCCCGGATCGACCAGGGGCTGTCCTTCAACCGTGAGGCGGGTCTCGCCCGTCGCTTCGCCGCAGACCGTGGTATGCAGATCGGCCTCGACGGCGTTCAGCTACTCGGCGGCCACGGCTACACCAAGGAGCACCCGGTGGAGAAGTGGTACCGCGACCTGCGTGCCGTTGGTGTCGCCGAAGGCGTCGTGGTCCTGTAAGTCCCCGTCAGTAACAACATCGAAGGAGCACTGTAATGATCAACCTGGAACTCCCGAAGAAGCTGCGCGGGACCATCAACCAGGCCCACCAGGCCGCCGCGGAGATCTTCCGACCCATCGCACGTAAGTACGACCTCGCTGAGCACGAGCGTCCCATCGAGCTCGACACCATGGCCTCGCTGGTCGAAGGCATGAGCGACGGCGGCGGCAACCTCGCCGGGGCGTCCGGCGGCCGAGGTGACAAGAAGAAGGACGACGGATCCGTCCGCAACGGCGGCAACATGTCCTCTCTGCTCAACGTCATCGAGACCTGCTGGGGCGATGTCGGACTGACCCTGTCGATCCCCTACCAGGGCCTCGGCAACTCGGCCATCGCCGCTGTGGCCACCGATGAGCAGCTCGAGCGCTTCGGCAAGGTGTGGGCGTCCATGGCCATCACCGAGCCGCAGTTCGGTTCCGACTCCGCAGCGGTCGCCACCACGGCGAAGCTGGACGGCGACGAGTACGTCCTCAACGGCGAGAAGATCTTCGTCACCGCCGGTGACCGGTGCACCCACGTCGTCGTCTGGGCCTCTGTCGACAAGTCCGCCGGCCGTGCCGCCATCAAGTCCTTCGTCGTCCCCCGCGACACCCCGGGCTTTGAACTGGTCCGGTTGGAGCACAAGCTCGGTATCCGTGCCTCCGACACCGCCCACTTCATCCTGGACAACGTGCGTGTCCCGAAGGAGAACCTGTTGGGTTCCCCGGAGGTCGACACGAAGAAGGGCTTCGGTGGCGTCATGGCCACCTTCGACAACACCCGCCCGTTGGTGGCGGGCATGGCCGTCGGTGTCGCCCGCGCCTCCCTGGAGAAGCTGCGCAAGATCCTGACGAAGGCCGGCCTGGAGATCGACTACGATGCTCCGAGCTGGAACCAGCCCGCTGCCGTGGCCGAGTACATCCGCCTCGAATCCGACTGGGAGGCCGCGTACCTGTTGACGCTGCGTGCCGCCTGGATGGCCGACAATAAGCAGCCGAACAACAAGGAAGCCTCCGAGTGCAAGGCGAAGGCCGGTCGCATGGCCACCGACCTGACCCTGCGCGCCGTCGAGCTTGCCGGCACCTACGGCTACTCGGAGCGCTCCCTGCTCGAGAAGTGGTCCCGCGACTCGAAGATCCTGGACATCTTCGAGGGCACCCAGCAGATTCAGCAGCTGGTCGTCGCCCGCCGTGAGCTGGAGCTGACCTCCGCACAGCTGAAGTAGCAGTTCACAGAGCCGAGAGTGGCCGCCGGTCATACTGACCGGCGGCCGCTTTTCGCGTCTCCAGCGCCCTCGGGATTGGTGGCCATCCCGCACACATCCCGCGGCAGTACGGTCAGACGACGACCGTCCGCTCGGCGATGTGTTTGATGGTCGGGCGTACCGTGCTCTGCCACCCCCAGCGGCTACGTCACTCTTCGCACCCTATAACTGGGTAATGCAATTGCGACCTGCATGTTCCTGATGATTAGAAACTTATGGAGTGCGATAATCCGCAATGGGCCCGCACAGGGGTCCGGGGCTGACACCCAGCGGGGGCGTGTGCACAACCCAAGAGGGGACGACACCTAGATCCTGAGCACCAGGGAGATGATGGCCAGCGCGATCACGGCCCCGCCAGGAATGGCGA
Organism: Corynebacterium glyciniphilum AJ 3170; assembly: GCF_007673095.1. Lineage (GTDB taxonomy): Bacteria > Actinomycetota > Actinomycetes > Mycobacteriales > Mycobacteriaceae > Corynebacterium. Next base: position 87,907 of record NZ_VDYZ01000009.1, on the reverse strand, counting down.
GGATGGTGAGTGCGATGCCGGCGATGATGATCAACACGCGTGGTGGGGGATTCCGGTGATCTGGGGTCATCATGTACTCCGGCGGTCAAGCGGGCTGAAGGTTGTGTGCCTCGCAGATTACCCGCTCAGAGGCCCGTCAGCTGTGTGAACGGTTACGGTCCGGACACAGAGAAGAGCGGCCCGCAGATCCTGTCTGCGGGCCGCTCCGGTAGCTCCGGATGATCGCGTGCATTTCAGCGCATCATCGCGGTTCTATGCTGCGTCGTCGTCATCCATCCCGTTGTCGACCGCAGGGAGTTCGCGCGGGATGATCTTGCCGACGGCATTGCGCGGGAGCACGTCCATGAACACGTAGTACCGGGGGACGTTGTGACGGGCGAGCTTCGCCTTCACCGCTGCCTTCGCACGCTCCTCGAAACCTTCCTTGTCCTTCTCGTCGTTGACCACGACGTAGGCGGCGAGAGCCTGTCCGAAGTCAGGGTCTGCGACACCGTGGACGGCGACCTCGTAGACCTCGGGCATGTCGGAGATGACGTCCTCGGCCTCCTGCGGGTAGACGTTCTCGCCGCCGGAGACGATCATGTCGTCGCTGCGTCCGGCGAGGTAGAACAGTCCATCCTCGTAGTAGCCGAGGTCACCGGTGGAGACCAGGCCGTCGAGGTTCTCCTTGTCCACGCCGGGGCGGGTGTAGCCCTCGAACAGGAGGTCATTGCCCACGAAGACGCGTCCGACAACGCCTTCCGGGACCTCATTGCCGTCATCGTCGACGATCTTCAGAACCGTGGCCATCGGTGGCTTACCTGCCGTGGTCGGGTGCTCGTCAAGCTCGTGCGGCTGGGCGATCGAGGCCCAGCTGATCTCGGTGGAACCGTAGAGGTTGTAGAGGATCTTCCCGAACTTCTCGTGTGTGTCACGGATGACCCGTGGCGGAAGCGCCTCACCGCAGGCGACGATCGACTTCACGCCGGGGTTGAAGTTCTCCGGGACCGCTTCGAGAAGGCGGCGGAGCTGGGTGGGGACGATCGCGATATTCGCCGGGCGGTTCGCTTCGATGAGCTTCACTGCTGCGCGCGGGGAGAACTTGCGCTGAAGGATGAACGTCGCGCGCAGCGCCAGGCCCAGCTGGATCTGGCAGAAGCCCCAGAGGTGGAACATCGGCGCAGGCACGTAGTAGCCGCGGTGATGCTTGAGCGGGATCCGGGACATGATCGACGACGCCGGAAGATAGGTCTTGGGCTCCGGGCGGCGGGCACCTTTCGGAGTGCCGGTCGTTCCGGAGGTCAGGATGATCGTGCGGCCGCGACGGGGGCGTGCCGGGATCTTCGACTCTGCGGGGCCCGTGCGCAGGACCTCCGTCAGCGTCGGCCAGTCCGGATTCCTGGTGGCGTGGTCGTCGGACTTCTGGGCGTCGGCGACGTTACTGGCGTACTCGATGTCCGCGGTCCGGGCCTCCCTCTCCTCTTCGGTGAGGGGGGCGGCGGCGGTGTCCTGATCCTCTTCCCAGTTGATGATCACGGGGCATTCGTCGAAGCCTTTGGGCAGCAGCGGGATGAACTCTTCGTCGATGAAGAGCAGGTCAATCTTCTGCTCCTTCATGACGGCGCGGGTCTGTTCAGCCGATGCGCCTGTGTTGAACAGGACGATGTCGGTGCCGAGACGGCCGTGTGCACACAGGGTCATGATGAATCCACGGTGGTTCCGGCTGAGCATGCCGATCTTGTCACGCTCGCGGACGCCGGTCCGGTAGAGCGACTCGGCCAACTTGTTCGTCTGGTCGTGGAGCTCGCCGTAGGTGATTGACCCGGCGTCATCGAGAATGGCGGTGTGGTAGGGGTCCTGTGCCGCACCGATGGCCAGAAGGCCAGCGGGGGTGAATGACCACTGGACTATGGCCTTCAGGGCTTTGCCCATGGCGACCGGGCTCATCGCGCCGAAGACGCCGGACTTGACGAGGGGGACTGCTCCTTCGGCGAGTTGCGGAAGTTGTTTCAGCGTGACTGCGGGTTCAGATCCGCTCATGGTTCTCCTTTTTCTCGGACTGAAGCTGCGGCTTTGTAGTGACAGACCGCTCAGGGGACGTGGTCGTGTAAGACAGGTTACAGATAAAAATGGTTCGTTTCGCCGGAATAGCTGCATGTACTCCCGGGAGCCGTGAAAACGCCTGTTCGCTGACGGCGTACAACGCTTCCGTAAGCACGAAAAGTATGCGTTGAACAGGGGTTTTTCGGGTGTTTGGTGGGGGTGCGTCCCGGGGAACAAGCCGCGGGTGGCTGTCGTTGTACAAAGTGACTCAACGTGGAGACGCTGAATCACTAAGGTGGTCCCCACATCCGGACCTTGAAGCGAGGGAGAGCAAATGTTCGAGAGGTTCACCGACCGTGCGCGACGGGTCGTCGTCCTGGCACAGGAAGAGGCCCGCGCGCTCAACCACAACTACATCGGCACCGAGCACATCCTGCTGGGGCTGATCCACGAGGGTGAGGGCGTTGCCGCCAAGGCTCTTGAATCCATGGGTATTTCCCTGGAGGCGGTGCGTACCGAGGTCGAGGACATCATCGGCACCGGTGGACACCCGCCGAGCGGGTACATCCCCTTTACGCCCCGGGCCAAGAAGGTTCTGGAGCTGGCCCTCCGCGAGGCACTGCAGCTCGGCCACAAGTACATCGGCACCGAGCACATCCTGCTGGGACTCATCCGCGAGGGCGAGGGCGTTGCCGCGCAGGTGCTGGTCAAGCTCGGCGCCGACCTGTCGCGCGTGCGCCAGCAGGTCATCCAGCTGCTGTCGGGTTACGAGGGCACCGAGCCTGAGGCTGCCCCGGACGAGCCGGCCACGGCCGGTGTGGGCCAGTCCTCGGATTCGAGCTCGGGCGGTAAGCCGGGCCAGAAGTCCAATTCGCTGGTCCTGGACCAGTTCGGTCAGAACCTGACCCAGGCGGCCAAGGACGGCAAGCTGGACCCGGTCGTCGGACGCGAGAAGGAAGTCGAGCGCATCATGCAGGTGCTCTCGCGTCGTACGAAGAACAACCCCGTGCTCATCGGCGAGCCCGGTGTGGGTAAGACCGCCGTCGTCGAGGGACTCGCCCTCGACATCGTCAACGGCAAGGTGCCGGAGACGCTGAAGGACAAGCAGCTCTACTCACTGGATCTGGGTTCGCTGGTCGCCGGGTCCCGTTACCGCGGTGACTTCGAGGAGCGCCTGAAGAAGGTGCTCAAGGAGATCAACCAGCGCGGCGACATCATCCTGTTCATCGACGAGATCCACACTCTCGTCGGCGCAGGTGCCGCCGAGGGTGCGATCGACGCCGCCAGCATCCTGAAGCCCAAGCTGGCCCGTGGTGAGCTGCAGACCATCGGTGCGACGACGCTGGACGAGTACCGCAAGCACATCGAGAAGGACGCGGCCCTTGAGCGCCGTTTCCAGTCGGTGCAGGTGCCCGAGCCCAGTGCCGAGATGACGATCGAGATCCTCAAGGGGCTCCGCGACCGTTACGAGGCCCACCACCGGGTCTCCATCACCGATGGCGCACTGGCTGCTGCGGCACGGCTGTCGGACCGGTACATCAACGACCGTTTCCTGCCGGACAAGGCCGTCGATCTCATTGACGAGGCGGGTGCGCGTATGCGCATCAAGCGGATGACCGCACCGAAGGCGATCCAGGACGTCGACGACAAGATCGCCGAGGTCCGCCGCGCCAAGGAAGCCGCCATCGACGACCAGGACTTCGAGAAGGCCGCTTCGCTGCGTGACGACGAGCGCAAGCTCACCGAGGAACGTGCGGAGAAGGAGAAGCAGTGGCGTGCCGGCGAACTCGACGATGTCGCCGAGGTCGGTGAGGAGCAGATCGCCGAGGTTCTCGGTGCCTGGACCGGTATTCCGGTCGTCCGGCTCACCGAGGAGGAGTCCACCCGACTGCTGCACATGGAGGATGAGCTGCACAAGCGGATCATCGGCCAGGATGACGCGGTCAAGGCTGTTTCCCGGGCCATCCGGCGCACCCGTGCGGGCCTGAAGGATCCCAAGCGTCCGAGCGGTTCGTTCATCTTCGCCGGCCCGTCCGGCGTGGGTAAGACCGAGCTGTCGAAGGCACTGGCGGAGTTCCTGTTCGGTGACGACGACTCACTGATCCAGATCGACATGGGTGAGTTCCACGACAAGTTCACCGCGTCGCGTCTGTTCGGTGCTCCTCCCGGATACGTCGGTTACGACGAGGGCGGCCAGCTGACCGAGAAGGTGCGTCGTAAGCCGTTCTCCGTCGTCCTGTTCGACGAGATCGAGAAGGCGCACTCGGAGATCTACAACACCCTGTTGCAGGTCCTCGAGGACGGTCGACTCACCGACGGTCAGGGCAGGATGGTGGACTTCAAGAACACCGTGCTGATCTTCACCTCCAACCTGGGCACCAGGGACATCTCCAAGGCCGTGGGCATGGGCTTCTCGGGCTCGGGTGAAACCGATGAGGACGCCCAGTACGACCGCATGAAGACGAAGGTCAACGACGAGCTGAAGAAGCACTTCCGCCCGGAGTTCCTCAACCGTATCGACGACATCGTGGTCTTCCACCAGCTCACACGGGAGCAGATCGTCCAGATGGTCGACCTGCTGACCGGTCGGGTGAGCAAGGCGCTGGCGGAGAAGGACATGGGTCTGGAACTGTCCGAGGAGGCGAAGAGCCTGCTGGCCGTCCGCGGCTTCGACCCCGTGCTGGGCGCACGTCCGCTGCGTAGGACGATCCAGCGCGAGATCGAGGACCACCTGTCTGAGAAGATCCTGTTCGGTGAGCTGGGTGCAGGTGAGATCGTCACCGTCGACGTCGAGAACTGGGACGGCACCGGTAAGGGCGAAGGCGCGAAGTTCGTCTTCGGCTCCCGCCCGAAGCCGCTGCCGGAGATCGCGGCGGAGCCTGCCGAGGACGCGCAGGAGGATGTCATCGACGCTGCGACCGATGAGGGTGAACTCCCGGAGACCCAGGACGTCTCCGCAGGAGAGCACCGCGACTGACCGTCCACTCTGGACGACGTCACGGGACGCCGGTCCCGGCGGCCCTTACCGAGGTAGTCGGTAACGGGCCCCGGGGCCGGCGTCCGTCTGTGTGACGAGCCCGTCAGCGACCAGGGACTCCAGTGCCCGGGTGCGCTGCTCGGCGTCGTCGCTGGTCCCGGTGAACTCCTCGACGGTGACCTCTGTGGTCCCCTCTGCCCGGAGGATCGCCATGATCCGGCCCCGCACCTGACGGTCCGTGCCCTCGAACTTCTGGACCCGCTTCTTCGCCGCCGCGGAGTCGGCGGCACTCGGTGCCGGGCGTCCCAGGGCGATCCACCGGCAGCGGTCGGACACCGGACAGATACCGCACTGCGGTGACTTCGCGGTACAGACTGTGGCACCGAGTTCCATCAGTGACGCGCACATGCCCACGGCTTCCCGGCGAGCCTCCGGCCGGTGCCGTGGATTGCGGTAGCCGCGCCTGGTGAGGGCCGGATCGTCGTCGACCCAGGGCATCAGGTCGGCGACGTCGGCGAGGTCTCCGGCTTTCGCCGCACCCTGCAGGAACTCCCCCCGGGCCAGGCGTCGTTGAACGCGACGGACATTGGTGTCGACGACCGGGACGGCGCGTCCGAAGGCGAAGGCGGCGACGGCGCGAGCGGTGTAGTCGCCGATTCCCGGCAGCGCCAGAAGCTCCGGGACGGTGTCGGGCACCCGGCCGTGATGACCCGTGACGATCGCGCGGGCGCACTCGCGCAGCCGTAGCGCGCGCCGCGGGTACCCCAGATTCGCCCAGGCCCGGAGTATCTCGTCGGTGGGTGCCTCCGCCAGGTCCGCCGGTGTCGGCCACCGCTCCAACCAGGCGGTCCACAGGGGGATCACGCGGGCGACCGGGGTCTGCTGGGACATGATCTCGCTGAGGAGGACGGCCCACGGGGTGGTGTCAGGGCTCCGCCACGGGAGGTCGCGGGCATGCCTGTCGTACCACTGGTTCAGCGCCGTGCCCAGTGAGGTCGGTTTGTCAGGTGCAGCTGGTGTTTCTTGCGTCGTCACGGTGTCCACTGGGAACTACTGTGCCGCACGGACGGGCGCCCGGCAAAAGGCGGTGGCAGAATAGTCGGCATGACATCAGACGAAACAGCACCGGCCCGTGGCACCAACGACTCCGCAGGGCACCTCTCACCGCAGGAGGCCGTCGAGTTGCTGATGGCCGGCAACCGTCGCTTCATGGATGAGGATTCCGCCCACCCGAATCAGGACCGTGGGCGTCGTGAGCTGCTCACCGGTGGTCAGCGGCCCAATGCGGTGGTGCTGGCATGCTCGGATTCGCGGGTCCCGGTGGAGATCGTCTTCGACCAGGGCCTCGGCGACATCTTCGTCATCCGTACCGCCGGTGAGATCACCGACCTGTCTGTGCTCGCGTCACTGGAGTTTGCTGTGGTGTCTCTGGGGGTCCCGCTTGTCGTGGTGCTCGGGCATGAGAGCTGTGGTGCTGTCGCTGCAGCTCAGACTGCGTTGGCCACGGGCAGCATGCCCCCGGGGTTCCAGCGCGTGCTCGTGGAGAAGGTCACCCCGTCGTTGCTGGCGGCACGGTCGCAGGGCGCGGACACGGGGGAGGACTTCGAGAAGCACCATGTGGTGGAGATCGCGAACCATATCGTAGACCGCTCCCCGGGGATCCTCGAGCGGCTCCGCGACGGACAGTGCGGGGTGGTCGGTATGCGGTACCGCCTGTCGGACGGCCTGGCCGAACCTGTCGCCAGCTACGGTCTCGAGATTGACGGCGTGCCGGCCACCCCGGTGCCCTGAAGACGGGGTTGACACCCAACCTCCGGGGTGTCATGACGTTGTGACGTTGTCCGTGCTGGTTACACTGGGCGTGTGAGTCAGCGTAATGATCCCCGGCCGTTGCCCCCGGAAATCTACCAGCGCCGTCGTATCACGGCGGTGGTGGTTCTGGTCGTGGTTGTCGCGCTGTTGTGGTGGGTCATCAGCTCGTTGACCGGTGGGGACGACGGCCAGGACCAGGTCGCCGGGACGTCGGAGTCCTCTGCGGTCTCGGAGTCCTCGCCCGAGACGACACAGGAATCGACCGAATCCGCGGCGTCGAGTGAGACGTCCACGGAAGCATCAGAGTCGGCGTCGCCGTCACGTTCCGCGGAGCCGTCGGAGACCGAGGCGGTCCCGGATGACGTCGCGTCGAAGGAAACCTGCGGGCTGGACGACCTCCGCCTGTCTGTACGGCCGGGCGCGCCGACGTTCCGGGACGGCCAGCAGCCGAACTTCTTCCTCGAGGTCACCAATCCCACGTCCGGGGAGTGCGACATCGACCTCAGCGAGGACGAGCTGAGGTTCGAGGTGTTCACCATGGATTCCGGGTACTCCCGTGTCTGGGGCGACACCGACTGCAATTCACCGACGTCGACCGGGCGGCTGCGCCTGGATCCGGACCAGTCCCGCACCTTCGAGATGACCGCGTGGTCACGGACCACCTCGTCTCCGGATTCCTGCGACAACCGCGAGCCGGTCGGCAACGGTGCGTACATGGTCTACGGGCACATCGGTGACAACACCTCGGAGTCGCAGACGTTCAACCTCGCGTGACGCCGATCTTCGCCACGGCCTCCTGAACGGTACTGACGGCGATGATCCGCAGGCCCTCCGGCGGTGTGGTCCGGTCGGCACCCCGGGTGGAATCAGGGACGACGGCGGTGGTGAAACCCAGTCGTCGGGCCTCAGCCAGGCGCTGCCGCAGGTCCGGCACGCGTCGGACCTCGCCGCCGAGGCCGACCTCCCCGACCGCGACCAGGCCGGTCGGCAGGGCCTTTCCGGAGGCCGTTGACGCGAGGGCCAGTGCAAGCGCGAGATCCGCTCCGGGCTCGTTGATCTTCATTCCCCCGACAGTCGCCGCGTAGACCTCGTGCCCCATCAGGTCGACGCCGGCGCGCTTGGCCAGCACCGCCAGTACAACAGCGACACGGCTGGCGTCGATCCCCGTGACGACCCGTCGAGGGGTGTGCATCTGGGTCTCCAGGGCGAGTGTCTGGATCTCACCGAGCATCGGGCGACGCCCGTCCATCAGGACCGTCACGGCGGTGCCGGCGACGGGGTCGTCCCGGTGGTGCAGGAACAGGCCGGACGGGTCGGCGACCTCGCGGATCCCGTCAGCCGTCTGTTCGAAACACCCGACTTCGTCGGTCGCGCCGAACCGGTTCTTCTGCCCGCGCAGGAAACGCAGGGAGCTGTGCCGGTCGCCCTCGAAATTGAGGACGACATCCACCAGGTGCTCGACGGTGCGCGGACCGGCGACGTTGCCGTCCTTGGTCACGTGCCCGACGAGGAGGACAGGGACCCCGGTGGATTTGGCCAGGGTGGTCAGCGTGGCGGCGACCGCGCGTGTCTGGGCGACACCACCTGCCACGCCCTCCACCCCGGAGGCGTTGAGCGTCTGCAGGGAATCGATGATCACCAGTTCGGGCTGCACTGCGTCGATCTGCCCGAGAGCCGTCTCCAGATCGTGCTCAGCGGCCAGGAACAGTGACCTGGACAGCGCCCCGGTACGTTCCGCACGGTGGCGCACCTGGCCCACCGACTCTTCCGCGGTGAGGTAGAGGACGCTGCGGTCCTGACGGGCCCACCGGTTGGCGACCTCGAGCAGCAGGGTGGACTTGCCCACGCCGGGTTCACCGGCGAGCAGGACGGCACTGCCGGGGACCACGCCACCACCGAGCACCCGGTCCAGCTCGCGGATCCCGCTGGTGCGGTGGTTGGCGGTGGTCGGGTCGATCTCGGTCACCGGCTGTGCCGGCGATGTCGGGGTCAACCCCGCCGGGGTGGAGGAGGTCGCGGGCGTGGCGCCGACGGCGTCCATCGTCCCCCACTCATGACAGGACGGGCACCGGCCGACCCACTTCGACACCTGGTGGCCACAGGAGGAGCAGCTGTAGGTGCTGCGGGGTTTGCGGTTCGTGGTTTTCGTGGCCATGGCTCACAGACTAGTAGCGGGGGCGGACATGAAAAACGCGCATCTCCTGGAGGCAGGAATATGCGCGTCAGACGGGGAGAAGAGGAGTCAGCCGATGTCCGGGCCCTCGTGGTCGCCGTCGATGGTGTCGGTGCCTTCACGGGTGACACCGTCCTGGTGGCGGTTGGTCTGGCCGGCCTCGGCGTACCAGGCGACGATCGGGGCGTTGATCTCGATGTCACCGTTGCTGAACTCGAAGGTCACGACCCGCGCGGCACCGCTGTAGAAGTTCTCGCCGTCCACCGTGGTCTCCAGGTACTGCGTGCAGCCCACGTCGGCGTTGGAGGGGTTCATCTCCTTGATCGCCGACTCGGAATCGGCGACAACCGAGCAGTCCGGGGAGAGGGTGACGCTCTCACCGAGGTCAACCGAGGCGTCCTGCACGGACACCCGCTCCAGGGTGATGTCCTCGCCCTCGACGCCCTGGTTGGAGGCGTTGAACTTCAGTGCGACCGAGTTGTCTTCCTGGGTGATCAGGGTGACGTCCCGGACGACGGCGTCGCCGAGTTCGCCGTTCGTGCCGTTGACGGCGGCTACCTGGTTGGCCGTCTGGGAGATCTGACCTGCACCGCAGGCGGACAGGGCCAGGGCCGCGCAACCGGCGGTGACGGCGAGCAGCCGACGAGCGGCGGGCTTCCGGTTCTTCACTGTGGTTCTCCTCCATCTGAGGCCCGTCCGGGGCCGTCAACTGCAGATGATATGTCCCGTCACATGTCAGGGCGGCGGGTTTCGTCGAGTCCACATTAACCTGTGGGGGTGCTGGACACCTAGTTCGGCCCGGCTGGATGGGCCCATACGGGGTGGGCCGGATGCGGCGGGGGCGGTCGCCCGGTGACAACCGTGGGCGAGAAGCAGGCGGGACCGCGGGTGCCCGGGGAGGGTGCTAAACTGGCTCGTCATGGAGTTCAACATCGGGGACGTCGTCGTTTACCCCCACCACGGTGCAGCAGTGATCGAGGGAATTGAGCAGCGCGTTTTCAAGGGGGAGCCGGTCGACTACCTCGTGCTCCGGGTCAACCAGGGGGACCTGCTCGTCCGGGTGCCCGCCGCGAACGCGGAGACGGTCGGCGTCCGCGACGTCGTCGGTGAGGAAGGCCTGCTCAAGGTTTTCTCCGTCCTGCGGGAGACGGATGTCGAGGAGGCGGGCAACTGGTCCCGCCGCTACAAGGCCAACCAGGAACGGCTGGCGTCGGGCGATGTGAATCGGGTCGCCGAGGTTGTTCGCGACCTGTGGCGCCGCGACCAGGACCGTGGGCTGTCCGCCGGTGAGAAGCGCATGCTCGCCAAGGCACGTCTCGTTCTCGTCGGTGAGCTCGCTCTCGCTGAGGGCGTGGATGACGAGAAGGCCGACGCCACGGTACGCAAGATGGAGGAGACCATCGTGCGGCACCGCGAGGAATCGGCGGCCCGTCGTGCCGCCGGTGTCGCGGAGGAGGATGCACCGCAGTCCGTCGATCTTGACGACGAACTCGGCGAAGACGAGGACTGACCCCGGTGGCCGGGTCGAGGGGCGACGCCGTGGACGGACTTGACCGGGTGTACGCGGTTGTCGCGGCCGCGGGCAGCGGGACGCGGCTGGGGGAGGTCCTGCCGAAAGCCTTCGTACAGGTGGGTGGCCGGACGATCCTGGAGCGGTGCCTGGACGGGCTCGCTGCATCGGAATCTGTCGGCCACACAGTCGTGACAGTCTCCACCGACATGCTTGAATACACCCACGAACTGGTCAGCAGCCAGATCGGGTTGTGGGCGCCGATGGAGGTCACTGTGGTCCTCGGTGGAACCGACCGGTCAGACTCCGTGCGTGCAGGCCTGGAGGCGGTCCAGTCCCTGATCGGCGGAAGCAGCTCCGGCCCGGAAGCTGCCGATGCGGACCCCGATGACATGGACGATGAGCTGACCGAAGGCTTCCTCGTCGCCGTTCATGATGCTGCCCGGTGCCTTACACCGCCGGAGATGATCCGCGCCACGGTCGCGGCGGCGGCGGAAGGTGTCTCGACTGGTTCGTGGGCCGGTGCGGTACCGGTTGTGCCGGTGACCGACACCGTCAAGGTGGTGGAGACGGTGGCTGGCGGCGCACTGGACGGCGCCGAGACCATCCACTCCACGCCGCAACGTCGTGGCCTGCGGGCAGCCCAGACCCCGCAGGTCTTCGCGTTGGACAGGCTGCTCGCGGCGAACCGGATGCAGCAGGCTAGGGAGGAACTCGATTCCGCGCACCCGACCGGCGAACCGCCGTCGGATCTGGCACCTGTCGCAGTCACCGATGATTCATCGCTGATGGAGATGGCTGGAGAGACGGTCGTGACGGTCCCGGGGGACGACCAGGCGTTCAAGATCACGTTGCCGGAAGATCTTGAGAGGGCCCACCGGACGGCAGGCGACGGGGGAGTGGCGTGATCATTCCCCGGGTCGGTGTGGCCACCGACGCCCACCAGGTCCAGAGCGGTAAACCCTGCTGGATGGCCGGTCTGTTCTTTGACGGGGTCGACGGATGCGAGGGGCATTCCGACGGTGACGTGGTGGCGCATGCTGTCGTGGACGCCCTGCTGTCCGCCGCCGGTCTCGGGGACCTCGGTTCGTTCGTCGGGGTCGGACGCGATGAGTACGCGGGAGTCACCGGGGCACAGCTGCTCACCGAGTGCCGGGACCTTCTGGTGTCCCACGGATTCACCATCGGCAACGCTGCTGTCCAGATGATCGGCAACCGGCCGAAGATGGGGCCGCGGCGTGCCGAGGCAGAGCAGGTTCTGTCCGGTCATCTCGGCGCTCCGGTGAGTGTCTCTGCCACGACGACCGACCACCTGGGGTTCACCGGTCGTGGTGAAGGGGTGGCCGCGGTGGCGACGGCCGTCGTCTGGCAGGACGACGGCACGTCCGGACGGTGACGCGTCCGGGATAGTGCAGGGGGTGTACTGCAAAATACCGCGGTGGGGGTACGTGATGACTGCGTAGGGGGGACGCGGCAGGCGTCGTGGTCGACGAGACTCAAGGTCACGGTGGTGGACGGACAGGAAGCCGTTCACCACCGTAGACCCCACAACAGTCCCGAAGATCAAGGAGGACCATCATGGCCACCCGCGTGCCTGAACCCACCGACACTCCCGCCGGCCCCGTCTACGAGGGCCGACTGCTCGACCGGCCCGAAGAGGAGGTTGTCGACCAGGGCGTCGGATTCGATCTGCGGACCCTGGTGAGCCGGCGGATGTTCCTCGGCGCAGGTGTCGCCGGTGCAGGCGCCGTCGCACTGGCAGCCTGCTCGGACCCGACGTCCGGTACCACCAATGCGGCGGCGACCACCGGCAGTGCCGCCTCGTCGCCCCTGCCCTCCGGTGAGATTCCGGACGAGACAGCCGGCCCGTACCCGGCAGACGGTTCCAACGGCCCGGACGTGCTGTCGGAATCGGGGATCGTGCGCAGTGACATCCGTTCCAGCATCGGTGCCGACGCGCCGGTCGACGGCGTGCCGCTGGAGTTCACCTTCACCGTCACCGACATGGCCAATGATGATGCGCCGTTCGCTGATGTCGCGGTGTACGCCTGGCACTGTGACGCACAAGGGCAGTACTCGATGTACTCAGAGGGTGTCGAGGACGAGACCTGGCTTCGCGGAGTCCAGGTCGCCGACGCCGACGGGACGGTGACGTTCACCTCCGTGATGCCGGGTTGTTACACCGGGCGGTGGACCCACATCCACTTCGAGGTGTACCCCGACGTCGATTCCATCGACGACTCGGCCAACGCGATCTCCACCTCCCAGATGGCGATCCCGGAGGACGTCCTCAACGAGGTCTACACCTCGTCGGTCTATGACGGGTCGTCAGACAACCTGTCTCAGATCACCCTCGAGACTGACAACGTGTTCGGCGAGGACGCCGGGGCGTTGCAGATGGCCACGATCAGCGGCGACGTCGATTCCGGGTACATCGCCTCCCTGGTGGTGCGGGTGGACACCACCACTGAACCCACCGCCGGTGCAGCTCCCGCAGGCGGTGGCCCGGGAGGGGCCGGCGGTGAAGGCGCAGGCCCCGGCGGCGAGCCCCCCAACGGTGAATCACCGGGTGAACCGCCGGCCGGCGGCATGGCCGGCGCACCGGACACCGCAGCGTCCTGACGACGACCGTCACATCATCAACCAGAGAATCACAGAACCTCAAGGAGTAGATCATGTTACAGAACCTCACCGGAATGCACGCCCTGGTCATCCTCGCCGTCGTGCTCCTGCTGTTCGGGGCGGCGAAGCTCCCCGCGCTGGCCAAGAGTGTCGGCCAGTCCGTCCGGATCCTGAAGAAGGAAGCATCCGAGACAGAACAGCACACCTCATGACGACCGCGAGCGCGAGGCCGGACACGATGCCCGTAGCCGGACACCTCCGTGAAGGCAGGAGGAGGATCATCCGCGTCGCGGCGGCCCTCGCGGTCGCCATGGTCATCGCCTACCTCCTGTCCGACCAGGTCCTCGAGGTCCTGCGCGCTCCGGTCGTCGAGATCGCGCAGACCCGTGCGGCCAGTATCAACTACGACAGCATCACCGGCGCCTTCGACCTCAAACTCAGAATCGCCCTGTTCGGTGGCATCGCATTGTCCAGCCCGGTGTGGCTCTACCAGCTCCTGGCCTACATCGCCCCTGCCCTGACCACGAGAGAGAAGCGCTACACCTTCGGCTTCATCGCCGCGGTCATCCCGCTGTTCGCCGCTGGTTGCGCCGCCGGAGTGGCGGTGTTCCCCAGGATCGTCGAACTCCTCGCCGGGTTCGCGTCCTCAGAGGACAGCACTCTGCTGCAGGCGTCGTACTACGTTGACTTCGTGATGAAGCTGGTGCTCGCTGCGGGCGTAGCCTTCACCCTCCCGGCATTCATCGTCGTGTTGAACATGATGGGACTGCTGTCGGCGGCGACAGTGGCCCGCAGCTGGCGTGGCATAACGATCAGCATCGTGGTGTTCAGCGCCCTGGTCACCCCGGCCGCAGACCTGCTGTCAATGTTCCTCATCGCTGTCCCCATGGTGGTCCTGTTCGGAATCTCCCTGTCCATCGCCTGGATTCATGACCGCCGTTTGCCGAAGAACACGGGCACCGACCTCACTGCCGGTGACACCGTGACCCCGACCCTGGAAGAAGTGTCCTGACATGTTCGGACTGACCATCGAGAAACTCATCGTCATCGGATTCCTCGCTGCCGTGATCATCGGTCCACAACGACTGCCCCTGTATGCGGAGAAACTCGCCACCGTCGTCAGGGACTTCCGGCGTTTCACCGAATCGACCCGGCACCGGGCGGAGCAGGAACTCGGGTTTCCCGTCGACGCGATGGACCCGACAACGTGGAACAGGCAGATGCAGCGCTACGACCCGCGCCGGATCGTGCGGGACGCGTTGACCACGGACAGCGCCGTCACGAATCCGGACGGGGGCACGGACGACGAAGACAGCTCCGCATCCGAAGAATCCGGGGAGACGGCTCCTCCACCGACCCAGGAGGTCCGTGAACGGTGGGTCGTTGTCGGCGGTACCTCCGGACACCCGCTTCGCCGCCGAATTCTCGGTGGAGCGGCAGACCAGTAGTACCAGCAGCACCAGCAGGGACACGAATGACAGAGATGAAGGAGAATGGTCGCATGAGCCAGCCCGACCCGACAGACCCGACAGGCCTGACGCCCCAGGCTCGTCCGGCCTCAGGTCCGCCCCGCGAGCGTCCGGCGTGGCTGCCGGTGTGGGCGGGGGACCTGGCGATCATCGCCCTCATCCTCGTCTCCGTCGTCGTGCCGACGCCGGGAGGAGCCCCCGGGTCCGGCCTGGGGCTGCCCCTGGGCCCGGGGCCCGGCCCGGGATCAGGTCCCGGATTCCCCGACGAACACATGGTGGTTCTCGTCCCCCTGCTGGCGGTGGCGACCGCGGCACTGATGCCGCTGCGTCGGCGCTGGTCCGTGCCCGTGTTCATCGCGTGCCTTGTGATGTATCTCGCCACCGTCGTCTTCGTGTCACCCGTCCTGGCACCGGGTATCGGGGCGGTCGTGGCCGTGTTCGCCGCGGCGAACACGGTGCCGAGACGGACCGCACTGGTCCTGGGCACCCTCGGAGCGACCGTGGTGGCGGTGTTGAGCCTGTTCACCGACGACCGTATGGCGTTGGATCCCCAGGTGTTCCAGGTCGCCGCAGGTATCGCCGTCGCCACCGCCCTGGGGGACAGCGCACGGTCCCGGCGTGAGTACACGCGGGCGGTGACCGAACGCGCCGAACGTGCCGAGCAGACCCGGGAGGCTGAAGCGAGCAGACGGGTCGCGGAGGAGAGACTCCGTATCGCCCAGGACCTGCACGACACGGTCGCCCACCGTATCTCGGTGATCAGTCTCAATGCCGGTGTGGCGTCCAGTTCACTGGACACGCGGCCGGAGAAGGCCAGGGAATCGCTCGCCACCATCCGTGGAGCTGCGCGTGAGGTGCTCGGGGACATCGGGGTGCTGTTGCGCTACCTGCGCGCCGACGACAATGCCGGGGCGGGTGCAGAGGGAGCATCCGTCCAGTTGCCGCAGCCCGGTCTCGCTGACATCGACCCCCTGGTGCGCTCGGTCGTCGAGGCGGGGCTCACTGTCGACCGAACAGTCGACGGCGACCTCTCGTCGATCGACGAGACCACCGGGCGGGTGGTGTACCGGGTGGTTCAGGAGGGTCTCACCAACGCCCACAAGCACGGTTCCGGAGGGACAGCGCACCTGGGCATCGTCGTTCGGGGAGGGGCGGACGCCGCGGTGACGGTGCAGGTGCGCAATCCGGTCTCGGACACCGGGCGTAACCAGCCCGACGCCCCACAGGGACATCTGGGCCTCACCGGTCTGCGGGAACGTGTGGCGGCCGTGGGCGGCACAATCTCCACCGTAGAATCAGACGGGACATTCACGCTCTCCGCTGAACTACCACTCGCCAGTCACACCAGGAACCGGGAGGACTATCCGTGACCACCGTGCTCGTCGTCGACGACCAGGCCCTCATCCGCCAGGCGGTGGTGGACATCCTCTCCAGTGCAGCGGACACCGAGGTCGTCGGCGCCGCCACGGACGGACTGGAAGCCACCGAGATGACCGCATCCCTGCGCCCCGACGTCGTCCTGATGGACATCCGCATGCCCCGTCTCGACGGCATCGAGGCGACTGAACGCATCTGTTCCGACCCGGCGAACGCCGACAGTAAGGTACTGATCCTGACGACGTTCGAAGAGGACGAGTACGTGGTCGCTGCCCTGCGTGCGGGGGCCAGCGGATTCATCGGCAAGGGTGCGGAACCGGAGGAGATCATCCGCGCCGTCCACGCCATCGCGGACGGTGACGCGCTCCTGTCGCCGACGGCGACCCGTAGCCTGATCGCCCGCTACGTGCGGTCCCCTGAGCCGCGCCCGGCGGTCTCACAACGGGCGGCGCGCAGCCTGGCCCTGCTCACGGACAGGGAACGTGAGGTGCTCCAGCTGGTGGGGCGTGGCCTGTCGAACCAGCAGATCGCGGAGACGTTCTTCATATCGCCGCACACGGCGAAGACACACGTCAACAGGATCATGACCAAGATCCAGGCACATGACCGTGCCCAGCTGGTGATCCTCGCCTACGAGGGAGGGCTGCTGGTCCCCGGAGAATGATCCCGGGGGCTACCGTGTCACTCCTCGAAGGTCACGGGGACGGACGCGACGTCCGAGAACGGGGGAGTCGAGGCGTGGTCGGTGACCAGCTTCAGCGAGCACGAGTCGGTGGTGCAGTCCACGGTGCCGTCCTCGTTGGTGGCCTGGACGGTCAGGTCGAACTCGGCGTTGCCGTCGGCGTCGAAGGTGGCGGTGCCACCCTCCTCTCCCTCGGGGACGACGCGCGCCCAGTCGCTCATCTCACCGGCGTAGGTCGACGGGTCGCTGCTCTCGCCGTCGGTCGTGGCGACAGCGACGTAGTAGTTCTGTTCGGTGTCCAGTCCGTCCAGCGTGACCGTGACGGTGTCGCCTGCGGTGAGACCGTCGGCCTTGTCCACCGAGAGGGGGCCGTCGGATGCAGAGCCTTCGGAGGCTGAGTCGGCTGCCGTCGTCGGGGCCGTCGAGTCTGTAGAGTCCGTTGACTCCGCAGAATCATCGGAATCGCTGGAGCAGGCGGTGAGGCCCAGGGCGAGGACAGCGGTGGCGGCGAGGGCGGCTGCGCGGCGCGTCGGGCGGGTGGTGCGAAGGGTCATGAGGTACTCCGGAGGTGCGTAGGTCAGGGTAAGCGTACTGAGCTGACCCTATCAAAGCGTGGTCCCGGCAGGGGCAGTGCGTTCACATCCGGATGGTGGATTCCACGGCGCCGAGGCCGTCGACCTCGATGCGCACCACGTCGCCGTCACTGAGGAAACGGCCGGAACCTGCACCGACCCCCTCCGGGGTACCCGTGACGATCACGTCGCCGGGCTCCAGCGTGGCGAAGTTCGAGATGTACCGGACCAGATCCACCGGGGGGAACACCAGGTCGGACGTGGAGTGCTCCTGCCGGAGATCGCCGTTGACCCACGTGCGGAGAACGGCACCCTCGGCCACGGGGTCGTAGTCGTCCGCCACCGTCAGCCACGGACCGAAGGCGGACGACCGGTCGAGGTTCTTCCCCTGCAGCCACTGCTGGGTGCGGTACTGCCAGTCGCGCTGTGAGAAATCGTTCATCACGGCGTAGCCGCCGATGGCCGCCCGTGCCTCCTCGGCGGTCGCACCACCGCGGGCGCCGGCCAGCCGGGAGCCGATGACCACCGCGAGTTCACCTTCGTAGTCCGCCTTGTCGGTCATCCCCGCCGGTATGGTGACCTCCGCGTAGGGGGCGGTCAGTGCGGACGGGTACTTCACGAACAGGGTCGGATGGTCCGGGATCGGGTGCCCCATCTCCTCGATGTGCTCCCGGTAGTTCAGGCCGACGCAGAAGACCTTCGAGGGGGAGGGGATGACCGGCAGGAGGTCGGTCAGGGGGACGGTGACCTCGTCGCCGTCCCGCCGCAGGCCGGATTCCACGGTGCCGCGTATACCGGTGGGATTGGCGGTGAGCAGGGCGCCGAGCTCGCGACGGTCCACGATGCGTCCGGTGACCGAGCCCCCGTCCGGTGCGTCGTCGACGCTGTCCACCCGGATCGTGCACCGTGAGCCGTCGATCCGGACCGTCGCAAGTTTCATGGGGTCTCTCCCGTCTAGACTGTCAGTTGTGACTCTGCGATTCTTCGACACCGCGACCCGTGAACTCCAGGACTTCGTTCCGCTGCAGGAAGGACACGCGTCGGTCTACCTGTGTGGTGCGACCGTGCAGTCCATTCCGCACATCGGACATGTGCGTTCCGGGGTGGCGTTCGACATCCTGCGCAACTGGCTCGAGGCCAAGGGGCTCGATGTCGCTTTCGTGCGCAATGTTACAGACATCGACGACAAGATCCTCACCAAGTCCGCCGAGCACGGCCGTCCCTGGTGGGAATGGGCCGCCACTCACGAGCGGGAGTTTTCCCGCGCCTATGACCTGCTCGGAGTGACACCGCCGTCCGTCGAACCGCGTGCCACGGGCCACATCCCGGAGATGATCGCCTACATCCAGCGCATCATCGACGCCGACCTCGCCTACGCCACGGAGGACGGTTCGGTGTACTGCCGCACGGCGCGGGTCCCGGAGTACGGTTTCCTCTCGCACCAGAAGCTCGACGAACTGGACCAGGGCGAGGACGCCGCCCCCGGCAAGGAGGACCCGCGCGACTTCGCCATGTGGAAGTCGGCGAAACCGGGTGAACCGGGGTGGGACACCCCGTGGGGCTACGGACGTCCCGGCTGGCACATCGAGTGCTCGGCGATGTCGCGCAAGTACCTCGGTGCGGAGTTCGACATCCACGCCGGTGGCATGGACCTGCAGTTCCCCCACCACGAGAACGAGGCGGCCCAGGCGCATGCCGCCGGAGACGGCTTCGCCCGCCTGTGGCTGCACAACGGCTGGGTGACGATGTCGGGCGAGAAGATGTCCAAGTCTCTGGGCAACGTGCTCTCCGTGCCGAACATCCTCACCCAGGTCCGTCCGATCGAGTTGCGCTACTACCTGGGCTCGGCGCACTACCGCTCGATGCTGGAGTACTCGGAGTCTGCGTTGCAGGAGGCGGCCGCAGGTTTCCGCCGGATCGAGAAGTTCCTGGCCCGTGCTGTGGAGATCCTCGGTGAGGTCGAGACAGGTTCCTGGCTGCCGTCGTTTGAGGAGGCGTTGGACGACGATCTGTCCGTCCCGCAGTCGCTGGCCGTCATCCATGATGCCGTGCGGGAGGGCAACAAGGCTCTCGAGTCCGGTGACCGTGAGCGGTTGACGGAGATCGCCGGTGCCGTGCGGGCGATGGCCGGTGTCCTCGGTGTGGACCCGTTGTCGGCGACATGGTCCGGGCCGTCTGCGCAGGGGCGTGGGCTGGGGATCGGCGCCGATGCGTCGGACGGTGCGACGTCAGCGTTGGACGTCCTGGTGCGTGCCGAGCTGGACCGCCGTGCTGCGGCCCGCGCGGAGAAGGACTTCGCCACCGCCGATGAAGTGCGGGACCGGCTGAAGGAAGCCGGGGTGGTCGTCACCGACACCCCGGAGGGGGCGACCTGGTCACTGGGGTAGGGGGCCGCGTTGCGCGGACAACGGCACGGGTGACATTCGGCGCTCCAGGGCTATCTCTGTTCCGCCCAGGGATTGATGAGGTTCACCCCGGTGGATTCGAAGTCGCTGACATTCCGCGTCGCGACCGAATAACCGTGGGCGGACGCGGTGGCGGCGATGTATCCGTCTGCTACTGCCAGTGGTCGTCCGAGCCTCTGTGAGGCCACCACGATCTGTGCGTAGTGACGCGCCGAGTCGGTGTCGAACGGAAGGACGCGACCGGAGAAGAGTGTCATGAGTTGATTGAGTGCCGTGGACAGATGTTCTCTGCGTTTCCCCTCGGGAAGCGCGCCGATTCCGAAGAGTAGCTCCGCGAGAGAGACGCTAGACAGAAAAAGCGTGTCTGCGGCCTGGTCGTTCAACCAAGTGATGACTGAGGGGTCAGGTCGTGGGCGCATGGCCTCGGACACGACATTGGTGTCGAGGACGACCACGGAAGTTCCATCGGTTCTGCGGTGGATCGGGTGCGGGCGGATTCCAGCGCGTCGACGTCTTCATCAGAGGGGTCGAGTTGACGGCCTAGCCGACGAACAGGGGCAGAGAGGTCAGAACTCAGTCACCGGCACCGGGTGACAGTGAATACGGGGTATCGCGCAAAAGGCGTGGTGTCTCCTGGCGTGTCAGGCACGGTTCTTCTAGCGGAAAAGTCCTCGCCGCTGCTTCTTTCGGTTCTCCTTGGAGGACCAGTAGTCGACACCCCAGAAGGGACTAACGAACAGGAAATAGATGACGTTGAGGACGGAGGCCGGTGTTACCGACTGAAACACCGGGGCGTCTTCACTCATGTGGGCGACGGAGCGGACCGACAAGAAGTGCCCGGCGACGGCCCCGGATGTCAGTACGACGCCCAGTGCATTGTTGTACGGAAGCGAGAAACACAACAGGGCGGCGAAGAGATAGAGAGTTTTTCCCGTTCCTCTGGCATAGCGACCGAGGAAGAAATCGTGTCCGCCGACGATCGCGCTCCAGGCTGCGATCTTGTATGTCCGGGACTTCGTCCGCTGGAGTTGGCGGTTCCCGTATACCTCCGTATCAAGATCATCATACGGTTCAGGGAGGTGGCCGAAGGTACGTATCACTTCCGGGTGCTGATGAACGGTCAAGACGGCTTCCCGCCTACCGCTCCGCCAGACGGGTCCCCTTCAGCTCAGGCAGCGCCAGCGCGGCCACCGCGGCGACGGCGAATGCCGTGCCGAACAGTGCGAACAGGACCGGCATACCCCCGAACACCAGCAGGGGCGGCACGATCAGTGGTGCGAGGATCGACGCGATCCGTCCGAACCCGGTCGCTGCTCCCGTGCCCCGGGCACGCATTGTCGTCGGGTAGAGCTCCGGGCCGATGGCATACAGCGCGCCCCACGCCCCGAGGTTGAAGAAAGACAGCAGACATCCGGCGGCGATGATCTGCCACTCCACACCTGCGAAACCGTAGAGTCCGGCGGCCACCGCTGATCCGGCGAGGAAGGTGGCCAGGGTGCTCCGACGTCCCCACTTCTCGATGAGGAAAGCGGCCACCGCATACCCCGGCAGCTGGGCCAGCGTGATGATCAGGGTGAACGTGAACGATTTCACCAGCGTGTAGCCCTGATCGACCAGGATCGAAGGAATCCAGGTGAAGGCGCCGTAGTAGCTGAGGTTGATGCAGAACCAGATCGTCCACAGTGCGGTAGTGCGGCGTCGCAGTACTGACGACCAGATACCCGATGCTGAGCCGGCTGTCTCTGAGTTCCCGCCGACAATCGCTGCGTCCTGCTGCGTTTCGTCGAGGACTCGGGATGCGTCAGAGGAATGTGGTTCGCCCTGGAACCGCAGGCGCGTCGGCTCCGACGCCTCGAAACCTGTGACGATGTCCTCCGCCTCGGAGTGGCGACCCTTGGCCTCCAGGAAACGAACGGACTCCGGCAGTTTCATCCGCACGTAGAGGGCGTAGAAGGCGGGCACCATGCCCAGGGCCAGTGCCCAGCGCCACCCGTTGTCGTTCAGCGGGATGATGAACGCGCCGATCACCGCGGCCGCCAGCCAGCCCACGGCCCAGAACGCCTCGAGGATCACCACCATGCGCCCCCGGACCTTACGCGGCGCGAACTCGGAGATCAGCGTGGACGCCACCGGAAGTTCCGCCCCGAGTCCCAGTCCGACGAGGAAACGCAGGGCGATCAGCACGGCGAGTCCACCGGCCAGGGCGGACGCCCCGGTCGCCAAGCCGTACACCAGAAGGGTGACGGCGAAGACGTTCCGCCGTCCGAAACGGTCCGCCAGCAGGCCGCCGAAAGTGGCGCCCAGGGCCATGCCGATGAATCCTGCGGATGCCAGCCACGAGGTCTCGGTGTGGGTGAGCCCCCAGTGGGTCGTGAGTGCGGCCATGATGAAGCCGATGAGACCGACGTCCATCGCGTCCAACGCCCACCCGATTCCGGAACCGTCCAGCAGTTTCACGTGCCGTCGGGTCACAGGCAGGCGGTCGAGCCGTTCGGTCCGGGTCAGGGAACTGCCGACAGACATGCCGTCGTGCAGGGGAGAGGACGATTCCTGAGGCGTCATAACCAGCAGAGGATACCGTGCGGCGACGGTGTTGGGAACAGGACGAACGTGCAGGGTAGTCTGGTCGCCATGGCAGGAAACGACAAGCGCCGCGGCGCGGTACGGAAGACGGCGCGCAAGGGCTCGGACAAGGGCTCCGGCGGCACCCGGCGACGGGGGCTCGCCGGCAAGGGGCCGACCCCGAAGGCGGAGGACCGCGTCTACCACGCGAAGTACAAGGCGAAGAAGACCAAGGAGCGTCGCGACTCCGGGCGCCAGAATCCCCGGGACACCGACAACCAGCCGGAACTCGTCGTCGGACGGAATCCGGTGATCGAATGCCTGCGGGCGGACGCTCCGGCCACCGCGCTGTATGTCGCGGTCGGCACCGGCAATGACGACCGGCTCTCGGAGGCGGTCCACACCTGCGCCGAGCGTGGCATCGCCGTGCTCGAGGTCAGCCGCGACGAGATGGACCGGATGACGGGAAACGGCATGCACCAGGGCATCGGCCTGCAGGTGCCGCCGTACAAGTACGCCGAGGTCGAGGACCTGATCGACGCAGTGCAGACCTCGGGTCGGCCGGGAATGATCGTGGTGCTGGACAACATCACCGATCCACGCAACCTGGGTGCGGTGATCCGTTCGGTCGCGGCATTCGGCGGGCACGGCGTGGTCATCCCGGAGCGTCGGTCAGCCTCGGTGACCGCTGTGGCATGGCGGACCTCCGCCGGCACGGCAGCACGGCTGCCGGTCGCCCGCGCGACGAACCTGGTGCGCTCACTGAAGCAGTTCCAGCAGTCCGGATACCAGGTTGTGGGGCTTGATGCCGGCGGTCAGCACACCCTCGACACCTATGACGGGACCACCCCGGTGGTTGTCGTTGTGGGATCCGAGGGGAAGGGGCTCTCGCGTCTGGTGGGGGAGACCTGCGACGACATCCTGTCGATCCCGATGGCAGGGCGGGTCGAGTCCCTCAATGCCTCCGTGGCGGCGGGTGTGGTGCTCAGCGAGTTCGCCCGCCAGCGTCGCGTGGGGTGAAACTCCCCGGAGGGGGAGGTTGAGGGCTCAGGTCGGAATCGGGGGCGAATGCTGACCTGAGGACTCAGGCTGTCATGCGGGTATATGTATGTGTGACATGTGGGTGGAGTACCTGCCGGACGCCTGAAGCAGGACGGTGTTCCTCCGGCGCTACGGGATCAACTCACGCTCTGTGAGTGATGCGGGTCGGCGGGGAGTTCGGGCTGGCTGCGCCGCTGGCGTGATTCGTCGCGGATCACCCGGCGGCCACGGGCCCAGCCGATGGCGCGGCAGACGAGGTAGATCGCGAAGCTGATCGAGGTGACGAAGGGGCTGACCGGCAGTCCCGGCTCCAGGGAGAGTATCAGACCGCCTGCGGCGGAGGTGGTCGCGAACAGGGCGGACAGTGCGACTGCCAGCAGCGGGTTCGAGGTCACCCGTACGGCCGCAGCGCCCGGAGTGATCAACAGGGCGAGCAGCAGCAGGGCCCCGACGATCTGGACACCCTGGGAAGCGACGATGCCGATGAGCACGGCGAATGCAGCGGCCAGCAGTTTCACCGGCACGCCCGACGCCGCCGCCATGACCGGGTCGACAGTGGCGAACAACAGCGGCCGCCACAGCACGGCGACGGCTCCGACGACCAGGACCGCCATCAGTGCCAGGATGCCCAGTGACGCGCCGGAGACTCCCACGATCTGCCCGGTGAGTAGCGCGTAGGCCTCCGATGTCCGGCCCGGGTACAGGTAGATGAACAGGACAGACAGGCCCATGCCGAAGGCGAGGACGACGCCGACGGTGGCGTCCTGTTCCTTCAACCCCAGCAGGGCGAGCACGACGGCCGCCAGCACAGCGCCGAGAACCGCGCCCGTGGTCACACTGACCCCGAACAGCAGTGCGGCCGCGGCACCCATGAGCGCCAGCTCGCCGGTGGCGTGGGCGGCGAAACTCATCTTGCGCATCACGATCAGCGGGGCGAGAGCACCGGAGACCAAGCCGAGGAGCAGCGAGGCCATCAGGGCGTTCTGGACGAAGTCGACCTGCAGCAGGTCCCAGGTGCTCACACGACCACCATCCGTCCGTTGACTTCGGCGACGTCCACGTCGGTGCCGTAGAGCCGGGACAGCACCGGGCCGGTCATGACCTCGTCCACGGCACCGGTGACGTGTCCGTCCGGACCGAGGTAGAGCACCCGGTCGGTCACCGCCAGGACAGGGTTGATGCTGTGGGTGACGAAGATGACGGCGGTACCGTACTCCCGTCGACGTCGGTCGAGCAGCTCTACCGCGGCCCGTTGGGCCGACAGGTCGAGACTGAGCAGCGGCTCGTCGCAGAGGAGGAGCTCGGGGTCGGTGGCCATGGCCTGGGCCTGCCTGACGAGCTGCTGTTGGCCACCGGAGAGCGTACCCACCCGACGGTCGGCCAGACCTGACGCGCCGACCTCGGCGAGCGCCGCGTCGATGGTGGAGCGGCGGGGACGTCGCCGTGACATCGTCCCGTGCTCGATGGACAGTCCCACCAGGTCGCGGACCCGGATCGGCAGATCGGTGTCGAACATGCGCTGCTGGGGGATGAAGCCGATCCGGTCAGGCGCGCTGACGCTGCCGGACGACAGGGGACGGGTCCCCAGGACGGCATTGAGCAGGGTGGACTTCCCCACCCCGTTGGGCCCGAGGACGGTGAGGAACTCCCCGGGTTCGACACTCAGGGTGAGGTCGTGCCACAGGGGGTCGACGCTGGCGCCGGTGAAGGTCAGGAGGGACATCTAGCCGAGCGCATCCTCGAGGTCGGTGATCGCGGCGTCGACGTAGTCGGCGAAGTCCTCGTCGTTGTCCGGCGTTTCAGTGACGTTGACGACCGGCACGTCCTTGTCCTCGGCGGCGTCGGTGAGCTGGCGGGACGCCTGGCTCTCGGACTGGGTGTTGGTGATCAACGCGTCCGCCTCGCCGTCGGTGATGAGATCGCGGGTCGCCGAGAGATCGGCCACGGACGGCTCACCTTCGTTCAGGACGGCCCGGGCGAATCCTTCCGGTGTGACGTCGTGGACCTCTGAGCCGCGGAGCAGGAGACCCGCCACGGGTTCGGTGAGCACGACGTGGGAGTGGGGAAGCTCGGCGATCCGCTGGCGGAACCCGTCGGTCATCTCGTGGACACCGGTGGCTTCCGCCGGGAAGTTGTCGTCGAGGCTGTTGAGGTGGGCGGCGAGACTGTCGGCGAACTCGGTGACGCGGTCCATGTCGAACCAGACATGCGGATTGTCCTCGCCTTCGAGGACGCCGCTGCCGTGATCGTGGTCGGCGTGGTCGGCGTGGTCGGTTTCCTCGGCCTCCTCTGCATGGTCGCCGTGATCGTGTCCCTCAGCGACCGGGGCGGCGGTGATGACCTCGGCATCGTCCCCGGCGTTGTCGGTGAGCCAGTTGTCGTAGCCGGCCCCGTTGCCGACGACGATGTCGGCGTCCCGGATGGTGGAGATGTCCCGGGCGGTGGCCTCGTACTCGTGGGGGTCGTCGTCGGTGCCCGAGAGGATGGTGTCCACCGTGATGTCCTCAGCGTCGGTGGCGCCGTCAGCATCAGCAGCATCGTCAACATCGTCGATGACCTGCTGGGCGATGTCGCCCCAGGTGGAGGTGGACGCGACGATGCGGATGCCGCCGTTGTCGGCGGAGGCACTGTCCGCACCGCCTGCACAGGCGGTGAGGCCGAAAGCCAGGGCGGTGGCCCCGGCCAGTGACAGGGCGGCAGCGGTACGGGTGGCGGATCGACGTCGTGACATGAGGACGACAGTAGTCCTTGTTGGTAACGCTTGCCAATTAGGGTTACGTCAGTCACGCCCGGAGCCGTCGACTACCATGGTCGTCGTGAATCGCTCCAGTAACCAGGGTCGGCAAGGCAGACAGGGCCGGAGGGGCACCCTGGCCTCCATCGCCGCGGAACTGGGTGTCTCCAGGACAACGGTCTCCAACGCGTACAACCGTCCGGAGCAGCTCTCTGTCGAACTGCGCGAGCGCATCATGCGGACAGCCGAGCGGATGGGGTACTCCGGTCCGGACCCGACGGCCCGCTCCCTGCGGACCCGTCGCGCCGGTGCCATCGGTGTGCTGCTCACCGATGACATGACCTACGCCTTCGAAGACCAGGCGTCACTGGAGTTCATGTCAGGGGTCTCCGAGGCATGCGTGGGCATGGACACCTCGATGCTGCTGATCCCGGCAGGCGCGGAGACCGCCGAGGAGGACCGCCCCGCCTCCCTGGTGAACCAGGCGGTCGTGGACGGCTTCATCGTCTACTCCGTGGCTGCGGACGATCCCTTCCTCACCTCGGTGACCAGCCGCAACGTCCCCACCGTCATCTGTGACCAGCCGGCCGACGACCACGGCGTCAACTTCGTCGGCATCGACGACCGCGAGGCGATCCGCCCGGCCGCACAGGCGCTGGTGGACGCCGGCCACCGTCGTGTCGGCATCCTGTGCATCCGCCTGGACCGGCGTCCGAACAACGGGCCGGTCAGCGCCGGGCGACTGGACAAGGCGCAGATGCACGTCCAGAAGGGCCGTGTCCTCGGGGCACTGGCAGTGCTGGAGGACGCCGGGATCAGCAGGGAGGACGTCCCGGTCATCGAACGCCACATCAACAACCCCGACACCGCCCGTAGCGCAGCCGCTGAACTCCTGGAGAACCACCCCGATCTCACGGCGGTCATCTGCACCACGGACAGTCAGGCTCTCGGGGTGCTCGACTACGCCGACGACACGGGCATCGACGTACCCGGCGATCTGTCGGTGGTCGGGTTCGACGGCATCGCGCGGGCGCGGTTCCGCGGTCTCGCGACCGTGGAGCAGCCCAACCGTGAGAAGGGGTTCACCAGCGGCAACGTGCTCGCCGCACTGATCGGCCGGAACACCGAGGCCACGCGCCGGGAACCCGCGACCGAATGGGCGGAGCCGGAGTCACGGATCATTCTCCCGACGCGTTTTCTCCCCGGGCGGACTGTCGGTCCTCCCGCAGCTCGCTGACTGCGGCCACCGATGCGGCGTCGACGACCCCGCCCTCGCGGTCTCCCTGGCGGAGCAGTCGGGCCTCGGCGAGACGTGCGAGGGTCTCAGCCATCGCTTCCGGGTCAGAGAGACGTCGGTGGGCGGCGGTCTCGCCGTCGCCGATCCGGATGCCTACGTCGGGACGGCCCGGGTGCCCCCCGTCCCCTGCAGGTGTGAGCCCCTGCTGGTCGAGAACGCGCAGGGCTGTCTCGTCGGTGACGTCGTCCCCGGCGAAGACGACGGCGTCCGGCTGCGTTCGGTCGATGTACGCCTCGAGGTAGCTGCCCTTGGTGACCGGTGACACGGACACCTCGACGATGTCCTTGCCCGGGGTCACGGTGACCCCGTCGAGTTTCTGGGCGGCGAGACGGAACTCCTCGTAGGCGGTCAGGCCGGTCCGTCGGTCTGCGGCTCCACGGATATGCAGACCGACCGCGAACGGTTTACGCTCCACCCACATCCCGGAATCCCGGGTGGCGAAGTCGTCGGCCATCCCCGCGAGTGTGGAGAGCAGGGCACGTTGGTCATCGTCGAGACCGGAGCTGGTGGCGTCGGCGGGTTCGGCACCGTGGCTCCCGACCAGCAGGATGTCACCGGGGGCGGGGGAGGCTACGGCGGTGACCTCGGCGACGGGCTGGAGGATCTCGAGGTTGCGGCCGGAGAGCAGCATGACGGTGGTGCCCGCACAGGCGGCGAGCCGGTCGAGGGCGTCGCGGGCCCCGGGGACCATCCGGACGGACAGCGGGTCGGTGGAGAATCCGGCGAGGGTGCCGTCGAAGTCGAGGGCGACGAGCAGGTGCGGGACCTCGGCGAGGTACTGGACGTCGTCGGTGGAGACGGTGGGCAGGGGGCCGGTGGTGACGGAGTCGTCGGTCATGCCGTCCAGCGTAGCGGCGCCACGTCAGGGCGTCGCGAGGAACTCGACGAATCGCCCGGTCTGCCAGTTCGACGGGTCGTCATCGGTGCGGGTCAGCCGGAGTTCGTCCTCGCTGGGGGTGCTCCACCGCAGTGTGGGGGCCTCCCCGTCACCTTCGCCATCTTCGCCATCGCCGGAACCCTCGCCCAGGAGGGCCACGAGACGCTCGGCCAGTGAGGAGTCATTCGGCAGGCACTCGGTACCACCGGATTCACCACTGATGTCACGGGCACTGAATCCGGGGAAACGGACCCGGTCGTTGTCGAGCCACTCGACATCGCCGCTCAGCGACATGCAGCCCGCTGCCCCGGTGACCGTACTGCCGCCCAGCGCGAGCCACGTACGGGCCTGGTCGGTCTGGGACAGCGAGGAGGCCACGGCGGTGCCGGAGTCGGCGAGGTCGGTGTCCTCCACACGGCCGACCTGCCAGCGTATGTCCGCCAGCTCGCCGGGAATGTCGGACCCGCAGGAGGCGAGCAGGACGCTTCCGGTCAGGACGACGCCGCCGAGTGCTGTCCGTAGGGCCCCGCGTGTCAGGCGCTGGCTCACTCGTCCACCGTGCCTGCGTCGGAGTCTGGGTCGGCGCCGTCGAGCACGCCGGGGTCCAGCACGGCGAGAAAGCGACGGGCCCATCCGTGCACGTCGTGGGACCGGATCTCCTCCCACATCTCCTGCATGCGGGCCTGTTTGTCGTCGTCCGGCGACTCGATGGCCTTCATGATCGCGGCAGCGGTGGACTCCACGTCATAGGGGTTGCACAGGTAGGCATTCGGCAGCTGGGTCGCCGCACCGGTGAACTCACTGAGCACCAGGGCCCCGGAGCCGTCGGAATGACTGGCCACGTACTCCTTGGCGACGAGGTTCATCCCGTCCTTCAGCGCGGTCACCAGCATCACGTCCGCCGCGGCGTAGAGGGAGACCAGCTGGGCGAACGGCATGCTCGCGTGGGAGTAGTGCACCACCGTGTGCCCGAGACTGCCGTAGGCGCCGTTGATACGCGACACCGTACGCTCCACGTCTTCGCGGGTCCGGGCGTAGGAGTCGAGACGTTCACGCGACGGGGTGGCGACCTGGATGAGACAGACCTCGTCCGGGTTCAGCAGCCCCTGGCTGAGCAGCTGCTCCAGAGCTTTGAGGCGCTGATGAATGCCCTTGGTGTAGTCCAGCCGATCCACGCCGGCGAGGAGGATCTTCGGCGAGCCCACGCGTCGGCGCAGGGCACTCGCCGCAGACACCGTCTCCGGGGCCGTGGCCTTGGACTGGACGCCCTCGGTGTCGATCGAGATCGGGAACACACCGACCTTGACCTCGCGGCCGTCCTCGGTGCGCACCGTTCCGGCGACGGCGTCCCGCCGTGGCAGCCGGGCACCGCGGATGTAGGACACACCGGACTCGTCGGTGCCGGCTGCGCCGTCGTCGGTGAACGTCCCCTCGCCGTCCGCGCCGCAGGCGTCACCTTCGCCGACCTTGGCGAAAGTCACGTCCCCGCCGAGTGCGCGCAGCGTGTAGAGGAAGTTCCAGGCCGAATCGGGGGTGTGCAGACCGATGAGGTCGGCGCCGAGCGTGCCCTGCAGGACGTCCCACCGCCACGGGAGTTGACGGAACAGTTCCGGGGCGGGGAAGGGGATGTGCAGGAAGAACCCGATCTTCAGGTCCGGTCGCAGTTCGCGCAGCAGGCCGGGGACCAGGTGGAGCTGGTAGTCCTGCACCCAGACCGTGGCACCGGGTGCGGCGGCCTCCGCGGCGGCCCGGGCGAAACGTTCGTTGACGGTGCGGTAGGCGCGCCACCATGACCGGTGGAACTCCGGGTGCACGATCAGGTCATGGTAGAGCGGCCACAGCGTGTCGTTCGAGAACCCCTCGTAGTAGGTCTGGAACTCGGAGGTCGTGATGTTGACCGGCACCAGGGAGATGCCGCCGTCCATCTCCGGGAGATCCGAGACGTGGACTTCCTCCTCCGGGGAGTCGGCCGTGGCGCCGGGCCACCCGACCCAGCTGCCCTGGCTGCTCTCCAGGACGGGACGCAGGGCGGTGACTAGTCCACCGGGGCTGGGTGACCAGGTCACCTTCCCTTCCCGGTCGACGGACCGGTCCACCGGCAGCCGGTTGGCGACCACGACCATGTCACTCGTGGGAACGGTCCCGGCCGACGACTCTCCGTGGGCGTCGTATGTTCGGTCATCTCCGGCAGTCACGGCGTCGTCTCCCCTTAGGGTGCTCGAGGGTCGGTGTTCTCGGTTATGTGGTCGCCAGACTACTCGCCGGTGGACTTCTTCGCGGCTCCAGACTTCGTGCTCTTCGTCGCCGTGGTTTTCTTGGCGGCGGCCTTCTTCGCAGGCGCCTTCTTGGCGGTCTTCTTGGTCGCCTTCTTCGTGGTCTTCTTCGCAGCCTGGGGGTTCTTCGCCTCTTCTTCGGCTGCGGCGTCCGCGGCGACCTTGCGGTGGATGAGCCCCTCTGGCTCGACGCCGAGCATGCACATCAGCGTGGCGGCGTCGAGGAAATCATCGGCGTAGGTGGCGACGATCCGCTGCGCGGCTTTCGCGGTCTCCTCTTCCACGGTGTGCAGGGATTCTGCGCTGGTGGTGTGGTTGTCGCTGACCTTCGGCGGCACTGATTGCTCCCTTACAAGACGATACGGCGTAAGAGTTCAGTCTAACTCCCCGAACCGTCCTGCGCACTTTCCCGGTCCCGCTGCCTCTGGTGGGAACGGCGGGGATCGGGAAGCCACGGTGTTCCCCCACGTCGCTGGCGCAGGACATTCCAGTGCATCGGCGGCGTGACCGATCCG
Organism: Corynebacterium glyciniphilum AJ 3170; assembly: GCF_007673095.1. Taxonomy (GTDB): domain Bacteria; phylum Actinomycetota; class Actinomycetes; order Mycobacteriales; family Mycobacteriaceae; genus Corynebacterium. Next base: position 56,987 of record NZ_VDYZ01000009.1, on the reverse strand, counting down.
CCCGGGCGGCGCCCGCGGGACCGACGTGCCGGAGGACGGCGCAGGTCGTTGTAGCGGTACAGGATCCTGGGACGACGCAGGCGACGGGCGATCCACTCGCCGAGGACGACGCCGGCCGCCAGGGCGGTGGCCGTGGCCAGTGCGATACCGAGGTTTGAGATTCCGACGACGAACTGGTCGGTCAGCATCGAGTACATCCCGCGGTACAGGGCGAGGCCGGGCAGCAGGGGGGTGATCCCCACGATCGCGGTGATCTGCGGCGGGATCAGGTAGCGGCGGGACAGCAGACCACCGGCCAGGCCGACGAAGGTGGCCGTGATGCCCGCGGCGGTCACATCCCCTGTCTCCAGCTGGACCTGCAGGAACCGGTACAACGAGTAGGCCACCAGCGCGGTGAACGTGGCGACCACCAGCGCCCGGCGTTCGCAGAACGAGGCGATGGCGAAGAACATCGCCGCCCCGACTCCGCCGAGGATCTGCACGGCGGCACCGCCGAACGTCCCCTGGGTACTGGACGTGTCGATCGGCGGCAGGGTGATGCCCAACCGGCTGGTCAGCATCAGGCCCATGGCGATGCCGGAGATGATGCCCCCGGTCATCAGCACCGTCTCAAAGAACCGTGCCGAGGACGTGACCGGTGCGCCGGTGACACCGTCCTGCAGGGCCTGGACCAGGGTCAACCCGGCGAGCATGGCGACGATGCAGGACGCGATCACCAGGGACGGGGACAGGTAGTGGTCCAGCGCCCGGGCGAAGCTGAACGTGAGGGCGGCGGGGATGGTCGCGATGATGCCGCCGGTGAGGTTCTGGAAGAACAACGGCAGGGACTTCGACGCCAGCCACACGTTCGTGGCCATGATGATGATCGACGTGATCGTGGCGATGAGGGCGACGAGAGGCTCGCCGCCGAGCATCAGTGCCACGGCACCGGCGAATCCGCCCCACGCCAGCGTCGCCCACCGGATGCGGTAGGGCGGGGGACTGGTCTCGATGTCGGTGAGGATCTTGCGGGTGAGTTCGAGTTCGGTGGCGCCGTTGACGATGGACCGGATCAGGCGGTCGACTTCGGTGAGGCGGGAGAAGTCGCTGTTGAGCGCGTGCACCACCCGGAAGGTGCTGATCGGGGTCGTCGAATCCGTCGACGGTGAGTAGATGGTGATGGTGTTCAGGGTGATGTCGACGTGGCAGCCGTAGAGACCGTAGGCCGAGGTGACCGCCTTGACCTGGGCCTTGGCGTCGGTGTTGCCCGTTCCGGCGGACAGGAGGAGGTCCCCGATGCGTGCGGCGGTGTCCATCACCAGATGGACCTGGGCGGTGTCGGTGAGGTCGACCGGGGCCAGCGGGGAAGGAGGCGGAGCGGTGCGGATCGTGTCGATGGTCGACCTGTTTCCGCTGAACAGCATGGCGGACACCTTGTTCCTCAGTGACGTGAGGCGCTTGTTCTCGCCCCGGTCGTCGCCGCTGTTCTCACCGCTCACTCGACTCCCCGTTCTCTCACCAGCCTGGTGCTGTCGATCGTTCTTCCCGGCCACACTCTACGGTAGATGATCCTGATTCGATCAGGGGGCTGCGCTGCTGATAGAGTCGTCGGCTGAAACCCGGTGGCGACACCGTGGGCGGTGCTGATGCACCGTCGGTTTCCGCTGGAGTGGCGCAATCGGTAGCGCAACGGTCTTGTAAACCGTAGGTTGCGAGTTCAAGTCTCGTCTCCAGCTCAACTACCTGCATAGGTGCAAAAGGTCCCGGAGACTTGCAAAGCGTAAGCGCTAGAATTGCGCTAGTTTTGGTTCGCTCCGGCGGCCCAACGGCGTTGCAGAATGGCGGACGCGTCAACGAGCTCGGGGAGCATGTAGTAGCGCTCTGTTACCCCGCCGCGGCGGTGGCCCGCGAAGCGTGACGCCGCGTCCAACCCGCCGCTCTCGGCGGCGGGAGCGTTCGCCACCCACGTGATAGCTGTTGCGCGGATCACGTGGTTCCGTGCGGGGAAGTCGTCCGCCGCGCCCTCGCCGTCCCGGTCCTCGACGTCGAGGCGGACGCTTTTCCAGGCGCGGACAACGGCTGCCGTTCCCCACCGGCTTGGCATACGCGGTCGGCCACATCCACCCGCCGGGGCTCTCGGGCTGGAGCCGCTGCCATTCCCGCAGCTCCTCTTCGGCGAAGCGTGGGAGCACCAGGCGGCGGGGGATGGTGTCCTTCTCGTCTTCCCCCGCGCCCTTACGGCCTTTGTGAGGCCCTGAATGGTGATAGCTAAACAGCGCAGCGGGCCGCTCAGGCCCAGTTCCGGCGATTCTCGCTCCTGTTGTGCCGCAGCAGAACCCACAGCGCGGCGATCAGCGCCACCAGCGCCACCGCCCAGCCCGCGACGCCCAGCCAGTTGGTGCCGGGTATGGCGATGGGCAGCATGACCCCGATGACCGCAAGGAAGAGCAGCGGGACGACGACCTTTCGAACATCCATACCCCTAGGCTATCTAACGGAGTTTCCGTGTCCCCCAGGGTGAGGGGGCCGGGGAGTGCGGCCCCGAACATGCCGAAACCCCGCGAGGTCCGTTGGGACTTGGCGGGGCTGTGGGAGCTGTGGGGGTCAGTCCCGCTCTTCTGGAAGGGGGTAGGTCGCCTCGTGCTTTTCTGGTGGGAAGAAGGACGTGAGGAGCACGCTGATCTGAAATCCCGCCAGGATAAGTACGGCCCATCCTCCCGAGGTCTGGTCCGGTTCAAGGATCAGAAGAAGTGTGCACAGGGCCAGGGCCAGGAACATGCTGACCCGGAGGTATGCCACAGGGGTGATGCTTCCCACGAAGCGTTTCGTGTGGCCAAGGACGAGCGTCAGGAAGAGCATGGCACCCGCATACCCGAGCCCGAGGACAAAGCCCGGCATTGCGACCAGAACAGCCATTCCAGACTCCTTTCGGTACAAATTCCACGTTGTGGGGTAGAGGATCCCTACCGGATCCCGCTGAATCTCACTCGGTCACCGTTCGGCTGCCGCAGGTCGCCGGTTGAATGGCTCCAGGTACGAAGTAGCAAGCGCGATGATTTGGAACCCCAGGAGGAAGAAGATCAACCAGGGTCCCGATTCCTGGTTCGGCTCGAGAATGAGGTCGACTACGCACAAGGCCAGAGCCACAAGGACGCTTCCGCGTAGGTACGTCTTCGCGGTGATGGTGGCAGTGAAGATTTTCGCGCGGCTCAGAAGCCGCAGACCGACGACCGCCATGAGCATCACGAACAGGTACAGGCCTCCGAAGATGAGGCCGTGTGGAATGGTCATGTCAAAATCCCGTCGTGGTTCAAAGAGATGTGCGGGGTTCCTTTGGAACTCACCCGATCACTGCCGATGATCTTCTGGTGCCAGGTAGGAGGTCACAATCGCGATGATCTGGAATCCCATGAAGAACAGGATCAACCATGCTCCCGTAATCGGGGGGTCCTCAACCACCATCATGAGGATGCATACGACCAGAGTCAGGAACATGCTGGCCCGTAGGTACGCTTTCGGTGTGATGTTGCCCTTGAAGAACTTCGTGCGACGCAGAACGTGCGTCGCTGCGAGCATCACGAACGCATAGATGACTCCAACGACGACACCGGGGAACAGGGACATCTCGGTCCTTTCCTAGCGCGGGCGGGAAGTGTCAGAGTATCTGACGCCGCCCCGCTGCGGGACGGTTAGCGCCGTTCCTGGCTTCCCAGAGCCTCGCCCTCGAAAGGCACGTCGGAGATGCGGGTGGTGGCGGAACCGCTGGCGCGGAGTCCACCGCCGTCGAGGTCCAGGTTCGCGGTCCCCTCGAACAGCGGCTCGGGGGCCTCAGGGGTATCTTCCCCGGGGGCCTGCTCGGGCTCGGGCTCCTGGTCCTCAGGAGCAGGGGCCGGTGCTTCCTCCACCGGGGCGGGAGCCTCGGGAGCCTCCGGCGCGGGCTCCTCCGCTACAGGGACCTCAGCCTTGGGCAGCGGCTCTTCCGAGTCCACGATCCCATTGCCGTTGTTGTCGTCCGGGATCCCATCACCGTCGAGGTCCTGGAACTCGGGAGCAATCCCCGGATCCGGCATCTCGCCCGCCTCGAAGCCAGCGTCGGGCAGCACCTCCGGCTCCAGTGCAGGCTCCGGGGCCGGTGCCGCGCCGCCCGCCGCCGAGGCTGTGGGCTCGATGGGGGCTCACCGGCCGGGGACTCCTCGGTGGGTGGTGCCTCGTCGCCCTCGGAGGGTTCGGAGGCGGCGGTTTCCTCGGGCTCCTCGCCGTCGCCGTGGTCAACCTCGTCCGGGAGTTCGGGGAGCTCCAGGCGGAAGATCCCGGACTGCGGGGGTCGCAGCTCCAGAACCTCGCTCAGCGGAACGACCTCGCCACTCTCCAGGAGCACTTCGCCCTTACCGAGGTAGAAGCCCGATCCCTTAGTCGAAATCACAACATCACCAGCCTTAGCCTTAGTGGGATCCTCCAACATCTCGCCGTAGCTCTCCAACTCGATGCCGGCCTCGGCGGCCGCCTCCAGAATCTCCAGCGGCTCTTCCTCGGTAGCTTCCTCCCCGATGATGTTCATCATCTCCAGCAACCGGGGATCCGAGATCTTCACCGAGTGTTCTTCACCGTCGATCATGACTGCGGTTTTGACCTCTTCGCCCGAGACGTCCTCCGCCGTGGCAGGCACTGCGTCGTCATCGACCTTGCCGTCCGAATCCTTGTTAAGGGGCGCATGTCCGCACCCAGGGCTGTTGGGCGCGGGGTGCTGGCGTCACGGCGGACGGAGTACTTCCTTCAGTGCCATCGTCATGTACCGCTTCATTCTAGGCGAACCAGAAAGATTGGTCGGTTACGCTGACTGTCATGGACCTACGGAACCCCTACGCTCCTGCTTCAGGTACTCACCTGTCGGGCGCGTGGCGATGGCGCGTGTAACAACCCCGTGCGCCATGTAGTTCCCTGTTTTTCGGAGGTCTCCCGCATGCTCAGCGCTGCGCTTTCACTCGCCGTGACCGTCTTCGTCCTGATAGCCGTACCCGGCCCCAGCAACTTGTACATCGTGGGCCAAACGCTCGCCTCCGGTCGCCGTGCGGCGTTCTTTAGCGTGATCGGCAACGCCGTCGGCTTCGCGGCTATTGGAGCAGCCGTGGTACTGGTCCTGGGTGAACTGCTCCAGCGCACGGACTGGCTTCAGACCGCGCTTGTCCTCGTCGGTGTGACAGTCCTTGCCATCCTCGCCGCCGCATACCTGCGGGAGGCGCGTCGTGAATGGTCAGGTGAAGAGCAGGATCAGGAAACGGTGATGGTCTCCACGAGTTTCCGACGTGCCTTTTTCAGTGGTCTCGTTGTCGGAGTCACGAACCCCAAGGGGCCGATCTTGTTCGGCACGGCACCATCGTGCCCGGATTTCTGCCTGCGAATGTGGCGACGTACCCAGCATTTATCTGGTTGGCGTTGTTCCCGCTGGCGATCGGTCCGCTCGTGGATTCTTTCTGGGTGGTCTGTGCTTTGGCGGCACGTGGCTGGATTATGCGGGCGCCCCGGGGCCTCGCCGTCATCAAGGCTGTGGGCGGGCTAATGCTGTTGCTCATGGCTGGCTACATGCTTCTGGTCGAGGCGTGACATCCCTCATTCGAGGGGCTGCGGAAGTGCGGTCCGTACCGTTGAAAGCTATGACGACGTTTCGCGATTTCATTAAGGTAACGGTTTATGATTCGGACCCACGCCGCGTAAAGTTCGCACGCGCAAATGCGTCCCTCGCGGGCCTGATCGTGGCGACTGGCGGTCTGTCGATTGCGCGCATGGTCGATGGCTCGGTTCTCGTCATAATGCTGTTGGCCGCTTTTGTTGTGGTCGTGGGTGTCGCTGTGATGCTGGGTATCAGCTATGCGGTGTTCCGGCGTGGCGAGACTGAGAAATGATCGATCAGGTTAGGTAGCGTGCCAGGTATGGACTCCAGTGCGACCCCCGCCAACCAGCGGCAGTCGAAAAACCCGCTGTGGTTTATTGTTCCTTTTGTCGCGAGCATCGTCGTCCTGTTTTCTGGGCATCCAGGGTGGGCGATACTGCTGTATATCGTATCGCTGGTGGCAGCTGCTGTAGCGCACCCTGACATGCCGTTCAAGCGGACGGCGGTCTGCGTGATTATCGCCATCCCGGCGCTTTTCAGTTTGTTCGTTCTGTTGTTCCTCATGTCGGCCGGGGTGCAAACCACGTGATGAACCATTTATGCTGTGGTCAGCCAGACCGCGATGCCACCGACGAGCAAGAGAAGCAGGGTCACTGTGGCGATGGCCGCCGCGGCGTAGGCAGAGTACACGGTGAGTTTGTCACCGCCGCGTCGCGCCGTACGAATAGCCAGGTACAGCACTATCGCAGAAAGCACCAGACCGAACGGATTAAACAGCGACCACACCAAACATGCCAGCGAGGCAACCAGCAGGGCAAGGCCGACCCACGGCTTGGCGGGTGAAGTCAGTGAACCTGATGTACTCATAGAGCCCTCCGCTTCCTCGCCCACGACAACGCCAGAGAACCGGTCTTGTAGAGCAACGACACCGCCGACCCGATCATGATCCCGGGGATGAGCATCAGCACGAAACCCCTGCCGATGTCCGGGCCCGGTGTAGGCGTCAACGCCCACATCGTGACAGGCACGGTGATGACGACGATTATCGCCTCTATCCACAGGTATCTTCTCCGTATGAAGATCAGCCCCAAGGTGACAAGAAAAGCGTAGACGGACCATGTTGCGCCGCGATCCAGCCACCGCGTCACGTCATCGGTGGTGACCGATCCGCCCCTGACATTCAACAACACGATGAGCGTTACAGCGATAACGAGTTCGGCGACGACAATCAGGATTCTAGGCATGTTTTCCTTCTTTCCCTATTCGTCATTATTGCTGCGTCACCCGGGCCGATGGCGCTTCTTTCTGAGCTCCTATGTCACAGATCCAAGGTCCAGCGTCTCAGCAGATTCATTGAGTTCAACGGGAATCGTATTGTCACTGACCTCTACACTGCTGCCGTCCCAATGAAAAGTCGCCGATCCAGGGGTGTTCTGGTCCGCCGCTGCTGGCGCGTCACCGAAGAAGGCGTAATTCACCCGTACTGTGCTGTCGTCGATACGGTCAACGGACTCGATACGCCGGGCGAGAATCGGGGCAGGCTCGGTGACGAGCTCGCCCTCTGCGAACAGTGCGACGGCCTGGCGACTGCTTCCCGCCGTACCGTTCGAGTTCTCAGCTGTACCGTTGCCGCCGTTCAACACCACCCAGGACAAGGGAGCACAGGGGTCTGTCTGATCGTCAGTCGCTGTGTAGTGGAAGAAGATGTCGGGAGTCTCCTCCTCCGCCACGAGCACCGGAATCGGTTCCTCCCCGGTCAGCGGGTTATCCACTGATTCATCCTCGCAGGCATCGGCCGTGGCGTCGCCGGAGGGCTCGGCAGGCGCCTCCGACGACGCGCCGTCGTCCTGTGCCGGCGTGTTTTCGACGGTGTTCGTCACGGTGTTCATCACCGTCTCGGTCTCGGTCGGCGTCTCGTCCTGCTGCGCGCACCCGGCCAGCAGTACGGCAGTACAACCGAGAGCAGCGAATGCGGCAAGGTGGTGTCTGCGTAACGTGTCCACATAGGTCAGGGTAGTCATGTGGGACGCATCTCATACCCCGGGTGGAGACCGAAACCCGGCGAGGATCAGTCCGTGGACCGATGCCGGAGGGACCGGCCAGCAATAGTCTTCTGGATGATTCAGCCACTTCATCCCTGTCAGGAGACCCCCAGTGACCACGGCAGCAACCTCACCCCGGACCGGTCCACACGCAGGACAGGACACCGGGCCAACCGTCACTGTCGGACGCTACGGTTTCCTCGACGTCCTCAGGGGAGTCGCACTGTGCGGCATCCTCTTCGTCAACCTCCGCGACCTGCTCTACCGCTGGACGGAGAACGCTGACCTGCACCACCCCGTCCTACGCTTCTACGATGTGGTGATTCAGGGTCGCTTCGTGCCGATCTTCGCCTTTCTTTTCGGGGTCAGCGCGTGGCTGCTCTACAGCTCCACGCAGCGCAGGATGCCGGTCCGCGCGGCCCGCTGGCTGATGGTCCGCCGTTTCGCGACGCTGTTGCCCATCGGGCTGCTGAACCTGTTCCTGCTGTACAGCGGGGACATTCTCACGATGTACGCCGTCATCGCACTGGTCCTGGTCGTGCCGGCCCTGTTCCTCCCCAGGGGCCCGGTGCTGGCATTCGGCATCGTCGGGACACTGGTGGCCTACTGGATGTGGGGCAACAGCCCCTTGATTGCAGCGACGATGATGGTCGCCGGTTTCGGCGCCGCCCAGTTCGGGCTCCCGCAGTGGCTCGAATCGACGCGACGGCGGGACGTCGTCACCGCCGCGTTCGTGTTCGCGGCGTCGGCCGTGGCAGGGGCGGTGCTCAGCATCCTCCAGAACTCGATGATGAACGCTGACGTCCTCCCGGACCCGGACGCCCTCGACCGTGTGGGCGGTTTCGCCGGGTTGTTCACCGCAGTGGCCGTCGTCACCGGGCTGTCACTGCTCTGGCGGGCCTGTGGTAGCAGGGACACCGTGGTCAGCACCCCGTTCTCCGTCCTGGGACGCACGGCACTGACCAACTACCTTGCCGCCTCCGCAGTGGTGCAGATCCTTCTTCACGTCTTCCCGGACACACAGTTGACCAACCTCTGGTGGCTGCCGGTGGCGACTGTCGGGATCCTGGTCGTGCAGGTACTCGCCAGCGCCGTGTGGCTGCGCTTCTTCCGGTACGGGCCCGTCGAGTGGGTCTGGCGGTGCGCGACACGGTGGGAACTCGTCCCCGCCCGGACGCAGGACGGACCGGCGCGTCAGGAGAGCCCCGTGCGCTCCTTCAGTCCGCGGGCGTAGAGATCGGCGGCCTTGATCGCCTCGACCACGTCGGTGGTGGTGTACTCGCCGGGCATCTGCTTGAGCGTCTCGCCGTCGGAGCAGGCCAGCTCGGCGATCCGACGCAGGTCATCGTCACTGGCGTCCGTCAGGTGGATCTCCGCCAAGGTCGTCGGGAGGCCGACGGACTGCAGGAAGCCGATGTACCGGTCGGCCTCACTCTCAGCCGCGCCTTCCAGCATGAGCTGCACCCCGATACCGAAGGCGACCTTCTCGCCGTGGGTCATGTGGTGGATGTCGCCGTCCAGTGCCGTGAAGCCGTTGTGGATGGCGTGCACCGCAGCCAGGCCACCGTTCTCGAAGCCCAGGCCCGACAGGAGGGTGTTGGCCTCACAGATGTTCTCCAGCGCACGGCTGACCACGTGCGCCTCATTGTCCCGGAGCGCCTGGTGCGCATAGGCGAACAACGTCTCCTCGCATTTCTCGGCCAGTGCCAGCCCGGCCAAGGTGGGACGTGCGGTGTCGTCCATCCGACGAGAGTTCGCCCGGTTGACCGCGCGTGCCTCGACGGAGGTGGCGAGAGCGTCACCGATGCCGGAACGCAGCGTCCGGACCGGCGCGTTCGCGATCACGCGGGTGTCGATGGCGATGAGGTCCGGGTTACGGTCGTAGAACAGGTAGGAGTCGAAGACGCCGTCGTCGGTGTAGATCACCGACACCCGGGCGGTGGGGGCGTCCGCGGAGACCGCCGTGGGGAACACCGCGACGGGCAGGGACGCGTGGTCGGCCACCGCGCGGGCGGTGTCGATGGTCTTTCCTCCGCCCAGCCCGATGATGACGTCGTTCCCGCCGGACCGCGCCTTCTCCGTGATCCGGTCGATCTCGGTCATGGAGGCTTCACCGCCGAAGATCTCGTGTGCCGGGTCGAGCCCGTCCGAGCTGAGTGACTCCTGCAGCTTCTCCCCGGCGATCCCCCACACGACGTCGTCGGCGATGATCAGCGGTGACGTGCCGAGGGGGCGGAGATACCCGGCGGCCCGGTCGATGAGGTCGATGCCCTGGACATAGCGGGCGGGGCTGGTGAACAATTTGTCAGTCATGCGTCCATCCTTTGGTGAGGGTCGATGAGCGGCCTCCACCCTAGGCGTCTTCCGGCGATCGTGACGACGTCAGTCACGGCCGGAGGCTCCGGCGATACACGGCTACACTCGGCGGACATGTCTGACTCTGACTCCCAGCAGATTCCTCTCCGCTCCTTCCGCAACAACCCCTCAGACTTCCTCTCGGAGGCTCTTGGCGGCTTCATCGCCTCCCATCCGGACGCAGAATGGCACGACAGCGGCTTCATCGGCCGCGCTTCCGCGGTGACCACCGCGTCCGGCGAACCGGCGGTGTCCGTCATCTCCGGTGGCGGCTCCGGGCACGAACCGATGCACGCCGGGTTCATCGGCGCCGGCATGCTCGCGGCGGTCTGCCCGGGACTGTTGTTCACCTCGCCGAATGCCGTGCAGATCGCCGAGGCGACGCGCTGGGCCGACCAGGGCGCGGGGGTGGTGCACGTGGTGAAGAACTACACCGGCGACGTCATGAACTTCACCGTCGCCAGGCAGGCGCTCGACGACGTCGCCACTCGGGCCGTGCTCGTCGACGACGACGTGGCGACCGACCTCGCTGATGGTGACGACGGTGACGACGGTGACGACGGCAACGGCGGGGGCGGTCCGGGGCGACGGGGGACCGGTGCCACGATCCTCGTGGAGAAAGCCACCGGCGCCGCGGCACACCGTGGCGACAGCATCGACCGGGTCGCCGACATCGGTCAGTGGGTGGCGGACAGCTCGCGCAGCATGGCGGTGGCCCTGGCCCCCGGGCATCTTCCGACGAGCGGGCGCGACACCTTCGATCTTCCGGACGGGAAGATGGAGGTCGGTGTGGGGATTCACGGCGAGCGCGGTGTCGACCGTGTCGATGTGGAGACCGCTGACGAGGTCGTCGCCCGACTCCTGGACGGCATCGGTGAGGCCCTGGCACTGCATGACGGTTCCGAGGTGGTCTGCCTCGTCAACGGCCTCGGCGGGACGACGCCGCTGGAACTGTCCCTGGTCTTCGGCTCCGTCCTGCGGCAACTCGGCGATAGAGGCGTGACGGTCCGCCGGGCGATGGTGGGGACGTACACCACGTCGGTGAACATGGCGGGAGTGTCCCTCACGCTGACCTCGGTGGGGGACGCCATGGACGAACTGGTGGAACTCCTTGACGCCCCGACGGCGGCGCCGGGATGGCCCCGTGTTCTCGGCGGTCGCGGCGCGCCCCTGGAGTATGTCCCGGCAGCGACGGACTTCGATGATGATCTGCCGGACTCCGGTGAGGAGAACCGCTGGCTCAGCGACTTCGTCGGGCGCGTGCAGGGTGCCACCGACGACCTCACCGAGCTCGACCGTCTCGCCGGCGACGGCGACTTCGGTCAGAACATGGACGCCGCTTTCGGAGGACTCTCCCTCCCGTTGCGGGGGACGGACGCCGAGGTGCTGGAGGCTCTGGGGCACCGTCTGCTGATTCGCGCGGGAGGTACCTCGGGGGCGGTGCTCGGCACACTGTTCCGCGAGCTCGGCACCGCCATGGGGCAGGCGGACTCCCCGGTTGCCGGGCTTGCCTCCGGGCTCGAGGCGGCACACCGGGCCATCACGGATCTCGGTGGGGCGGAACAGGGGGACAATACGCTGATCGATGCCCTGATCCCCGCTGCCGACGCTGCCGCGGAACTCGACGCGGAGCACACCGATTTCAGCGATGCGCTGGAGGCCTGCCACGCCGCAGCGGCCGAGGGCGCCGAGCGGACTCGCGAGATGGTCGCGAAGAAAGGCCGTGCCAGCTACGTCGGTGCGGCGTCCCAGGGCGTGGTGGACCCGGGAGCGATTCTGGTCTCCTGGATCTTCGGTGGCTCAGGAAAGGTCAGTGATTTCACCGGCGTCGCCACTGGTGACTGACTCCCCGGGGCCAGTCCCAGACCGTCTCTCAGGAACCGAGGGGCGGCAGCTGCAGGCCGGAGGAACCGAGGTTCTGGTCGCCGTTGGTGGAGCCGAAAGTGGAACCGAAGTCGGTGGAACCCAGGTTGGCGTCACCGAAAGAGGAACCGAGTCCGGAGGATCCGAGGTCGACGCTGATGTCGCCGAACGACGAGCCCAGCGGCGGGATGTTGAAGACAGGCAGGCCGGCGGTGAACTCGAGGTACAGGTCCTTGATCGGGCCCCACACGATTTCCTGGATTTCAAGAATGAACGACATGGTTTTCTCCGTGGTGGTGTCAGTACAGGGGTTGATCCCGCTGCTTCACTATGAAGATAGCCGCTTTTCCATCGTAATGGTCTGCTCAGGACGCATTTTTGTGACCAGTCCACCATAGCGGGGGTGCGCGGTGACGGTTTCGCGGGTTCCGGTGGCCGGGAGGTGAACGGGAGGAGGATGAGACACAGACAGAACGTGGACGACAGGTGTCGGCGACGTGGCGGGGCTTGTGTGGCCGTGCACCACGTCGGACGGAGGAGTACAGTCAACGACGGCAAAAGTTGTCATATCAACTACATTCCTATCGGCCACGTAAGGACCACCATGAGCCTCTCGACCACTCTCCTCCGCGGCATCAGCGGCGCCTACTTCCTGCAGTCCGGCATCGGCAAGCTCAAGATGCCCACAGAGGCAGCCGCAGGCCTGCAGCAGTTCGCCGCCACCGGCGTGCCCCAGGTGACCAAGCTCGACCCGGACACCTTCAGCAAGGTCGTCTCCTACTCGGAGATCGGCGTCGGCGCCTCCCTGCTGACCCCGGTCGTCTCGAACCGTCTGGCCGGCCTGGCACTGGGAGCGATCAACGCGGGCTTCCTCTCCATCTACTTCCGCAACGACCAGATGACCAGGAAGGACGGAATCCGCCCGTCCGAGGCCGGGACCGGTCTGTCGAAGGATCTCTTCATCGCGGCGATCGCCGGCGCGCTGATTGCCGCGCCGAAGAAGTAGTCTCTCCTGTGTGACTGAGATCAACATCCGTGCGGCGTCCGACGCCGACATCCCCGCGATCACCGCCATCTACAATGACGCCGTGGCGAACACCGTCGCGGTGTGGAACGACGACATCGTCGACGAGGAGAACCGCCGTTCCTGGCTGCAGCGCTACCAGGTCCCCGGGGCCTGCGCCCTCGTCGCCGAGGACGGTGCCGGTGCGCTGCTCGGTTACGCGACCTACGGTGAGTTCCGGCACTACGACGGCTTCCGGCACACCGTGGAGAACTCGATCTACGTCGACGGCAACCGACGCGCCGGGGGAGTGGGCACCGCGCTGATGCAGGCGCTCATCGAGCACGCCAGGGACAACGGCAAGCATGTGATGGTCGCCGCGATCGAGGGCGGCAACACTGCCTCGATCCGGTTGCACGCCAAGGTCGGGTTCGAGGAGTGCGGGACGGTCCGCCAGGTCGGCACGAAGTTCGGCCGGTGGCTCGACATGACGCTGATGCAGCTGATGCTCTAGTCGTGCTCTGGTCAGCTCCAGTCATCAGCCGTCCTCGACCCGGACGCGTAAGAGCGGGTGCCACAGCCATACCTCCCGGTCCGTGGGTAACTCATACTGCCGGATCTTCCTTGTCCTCCGGTTATCCAGGTTGAATACGACGGTGTCCCTGACCTCCTCCGTAACTTCATCCAGTGCATGGTCGATGCTCGCATCCGGATACCGCAGCAGCGTCCACCCCCACCGGACTGCGGCATTGCCTTTCCAGCGGTCCTTGATGAAGTCCTCCTGTCGTGCCCTGAGGGCCGAGTGATAGCGATGGCTGTCGATCTCGATGCATACCCGTGCCTCCGGAATGACGATGTCGAAACGGTAACCACGGATCATCCCGTTGACCTGTACCTCGACATCCAGTCCGTCGAGTGCGGCGACGATGGCGCGGATGGCCTTCAGCTCCAGTTCGCTGGCGGCTCCGGTGATGAGACCGTCCGTCAGGGTGGTAGCTTTCGCCCGTACCGACGGTGGGAGGGCTGCGATGTCGGCGGCGAGCCGGTCATTTCCCTTCACACCGGAGTAGGCGCGTTCCAGCAGTGCCCGTCGCGCCGCTAAAGCCACGGAGCCGGCGGTTGCCGCGGTTTCCAGTGGGGTCAGGGTGGTCACACCCCACCGTCGGCACGTGCGCCGGGTCGCCGCACCGGTCAGCGTGAGCAGTTCACCGCCGTCGCGGCTTCTGGTTCTCGGCACGCGCCCGTGGGCGGGCCAGCGCATCGGTGCGAGACCGTGCAGGAAGGCGGCGGTGTCGCCGGTGTAGACCATCTCCGGGCGTGCCCAGGAAAGTGCCTTGAGCTTGACCAGGTCATCGGGTTCTTCGGTGGAGTAGAGGTCGCGGGTGATGCGGAAGATCTCGCCTCTGCGGACCGCCCCGGCGATGTCATTGTGTGTCTTTCCGACGGCGCGGAGGTCCCGCGTCGTCCAGAAGCGTGCGATGGTCGGCGCCATGCGTGTCCCCCTGTGGTTCTGGAGACGACCCCCTGCCGTCTCCAGGCTCCATCATAGGTGTCGGTGCGTGGGAGCATGCCGGAATCGACCCGATGCTGCCGCCGTCCGGTGGAATCCGGCACGCTTGCATGTCGGTCCTCCCCTCTGAGCCCCCTTTCACCGCCCGCCGACCCGCCAGGACGCCGAGTTCCGCCACTCCTCGAGGAGGTGGGCGAAGCTGCCTCCCGCCGCCTCGAGTTCGGCGGGCGTGCCCTGTTCTATGATCCGGCCGTTGTCGAGCACGACGACGGTGTCGGCGATCGACAGCGTCGACGGCCGGTGCGTCACGATGACGGTGGTGTAGTCCTCACGGATCGCGCGGATGGACTCGACCACCGCGGCCTCGTTGTGGGCGTCGAGCGCGGAGGTCGCCTCGTCCACCAGCAGCAGGTGGGACGGTTTCGCCAGGGCACGGGCGATGCCGACCCGCTGGCGTTCCCCACCGGAGAGGTGGTCTCCCAGCTCGCCGACGGGGGTGTCCCAGCCGGTGGGGATCTCCTCGAGGACACCGCGCAGTCCGGATGCGTCGGCCAACCGCTCCAGGTCCGCCTGCGTCAGGTCGGGGTTGACGGCCAGCAGGTTGTCTTTCACCGTCCCCGCTCCCAACGCAGTCTGCTGGAACACGACCGTGGCATTGCCGCGCAGTTCGGGACTCCCCGCTGCGGCTCCGTCCAGTGACACCGAACCGGATGAGGGCGTCGCCAGCCCCGCGAGGGTGCGCAGCAGCGTCGACTTCCCGGAACCGGACCGTCCGACGACCACCGTCACGGTCCCGGGGCGCAGATCAAGGCTCACACCGTCGAGCCCACAGGTGCCGTCGGGGAAGTACACGTCCACGTCGGTCACGTCGACCTGCGGCGGGGTCGGGGACGCGGCAGACGGGGTGGACACCGGAGTGGTCACCACCTCTGCGGCCTCGGCCAGCGTCCGGTTCAGCGACTGGATCCCCACCGACAGCCGGGAGAGGCCGGTGACCTGTTCGACGACGCGCAGCATCACGATCACGGTCACGGCCGCGGAGACCGCGCTGAGGGTGCCGTTGTCGAAGGCCAGCCACACGGTGAGTCCGTAGCCGATGAGGACGGCCTGGAGCACCACACTGAACAGGATCTCGCCGGGCACCTGCCAGAACAGCAGGCGCAACGTCCGCCGACGTGCGGACACCAGCGCCTCGTCAACCAGGCGTGCTCCCGCAGAGACCCGGCGCGCGGTTCGTAGCGACGGCTGGGCCCGGGCGTAGTCGATGAGGCGGTCGTCGAGGTTCTCGTTGGCGGCGGCGAACTCCTCGTCGGCGCGGGTGACGAGTCTGCTCGACAGCACCAGGGCGAGCATCATCAGCACCCCGCCGACCAGGGTCACCACAGCAGGGGGAACGGTGAAGAAGAGCAGTCCCACGCCGAGGGCGGCGGTGAACACCACGGCGGTGACCACGGGCCCGACCATGAGGACCGGTGCCGAGGTCACCTCGACGGCCCCGGTGGCCAGCAGGGTGCGCAGTCGTGCGGCCTTCGACCGGGGGATCGCCGGCGTGGGCCACGACAGGATGGCGGCGGGGGTGTGGCGTTGGATGGCGTGCATCAGGGACAGGCCGACAGCCAGTCCCTTGTGTGCGGCGAGGATGTCGAGGGCCCAGGCCGCACCGATCAGCGCGACCATGACCAGTACCCACGGCCACGCGTCGACCGGTGTGCCACCGAACAGGTCGTCGAGCAGCGGGAACAGGACGAGTACCGCGGCCGCCTGAATGACGGCGGACAGGACGGTGAGCAGGACGAACAGGCGGAAGTCGCGGCCGCCGCCGCTGATCGTACGGATCCTGGTGAGCATCAGCGGGCCTCCGGTGTCGAGTGTGTACTGGTCTGGTGGGCGTCCCACAGCGCGGCGTAGGCACCGTCGGCGGCGATGAGTTCGTCGTGGCGACCGCTCTCGGTGATGCGTCCGCGGTCCATCACGACGATGCGGTCGGCGTCGGCGACGGTGTGCAGCCGGTGTGCGATCATCAGGACGGTGCGTCCCTTCAGCAGGGTGTCCAGGGCGGTCAGGATGGCCCATTCACTGTCGGGGTCGGCGGAGGCGGTGGCTTCGTCCAGGACGACGACGGGCGTGTCGGCGAGCAGCGCCCGGGCGATGCCGATGCGTTGACGCTCCCCACCGGAGAGCCGGTCGCCGCTGATGACGGTGTCGTAGCCCTCGGGCAGTTCCAGGATCGTGTCGTGGATGTTCGCCGCACGTGCCGCGGTGACCACCTGTTCGTCGGTGGCGTCGGGTGCGGTGAGCGCGATGTTGTCGCGGATCGTGGTGTGGATCAGCTGCACGTCCTGCAACAGGATGGTGACGGTGGCGTAGAGCTCGTCCTGGGTCATGTCGCGGACGTCGGTGCCGTCGATGCTGACGGAACCGCTCTGGGGGTCCCACAGTCTGGCGAGGAGCGCGCCGACCGTCGATTTCCCGGCGCCGGACGGGCCGACCACGGCGGTGACCATCCCGCGTTCGAGGGTGAGGGAGAAGGACCGGAGGACCTCACGGTCAGGGGTGTAGCCGAAGCGGACGCGGTCGAAGACGACATGGCCGACCGGGGCGGGACGGTTGGCCGGTCCCGGCAGCTCCGGGGTGGTCAATGCCAGGTCCAGGCCAGCGCGTCCGTCCAGCGACACCAGGAGATTTCCGATCCCACCGCTGATCGCCACCAGCTGGGCGCCGAAGGACGGGCCGAGCACCAGGAAGGGGATCGCGTCGGACACGCTGACCCAGCCGGGGATCATGAGCAACCAGGTGGCGACGACCAGGAGCCCGAGCACGGTGGTGGGCCGGTTGATCATCACGGCGATGATCTTCGCTGCACCGGTGTCCTTCTGCAGCTTGTCGACGAAGGCGCCGACCTCGCGCAGGGTGCCGGGCAGGTCGACGATGCTCCTCTCGCCGAACACCCGGGAGACGTCGCGGTTCGCGAGGAAGGCCTGCGACTGTCCGGTGACGGTGGAGATGTTGCGCTGGGAGATGACCACCCGGTCGCGTTCCCGGCTCTGGATCGTCGCCATCACGGCGATGAACGCCGCGATCGGCAGGAGAAGGACCAGCGCCAGGCACCAGTCGACGGTGAAGAGGTAGATCAGCGCCGCCAGCGGCGTGACGACGGCGGCGACGAGATCGGGGACGGCGTGGGTGACGATGTAGTGCATTCCGGCGACGTCGTCGGCGACGAGCGTGCGGACGTCAGAGCTCCGTCTGCCGGTGAACCACCCCAGGGGAAGTCGGGCGAGCTTGTCCATCAGCCGTCGGCGTAGTGCGGCGGAGTAGCTGGCGTCGTAGAGGTGCATCGCCAGCATCAGCAGTGTGGTGCCCAGCGCGGAGACCGCCATGACCACCAGCGCTGCCACCCCGGTCCCCAGCACGGTGTCGCGGTCGGCACCGTCGAGGAGCTGGCGGCAGAGTTCGGCGAAGAGGATGAAGGGGACGATGCCCAGGACCGACAGCAGGGTCTGGAAGACCCCGGCGATGATCATCGGTACCTTCGCCGGGGCGAGCACACCGGCAGAGGGCTTCTTCTGTGGTGTCGGGTCGGACGTCGGTGCTGCCGCAGTATCGGCAGTATCGGCAGTATCGGCGGCATTCACGGCTGCCGGGGCCGCTGTTTCGGCCGCTTCCTGGAGTACGCGGGACTTGCCCATGGCACGCCCGGCCACCCAGTACCCCTGGGCGTGCAGGGTGCCGCGGTTCAGGTGGGCGTCGCGTTGCAGCACGGTCTTGGCGTGCCGGGTGGCGGTGACCTCGCCGGTGACCCACGCGTACCACCCTTCCCAGTCTCCGCCGCTGATGGCCTGGGCGAGGCCCTGGCCGTCCGGGAAGGATTCCACCCAGGCCGAGGTGATGTTCGGGCCCTCGGGCAGGGGCGCCTCCTCGTCGGCGTCACTGTGCTTCTCGAGGTAGACCACCACGGGCACCTCGGGAGGGACGGCCGCGGCCAGCTGGGTGATCGCCGGGTAGGACGCGAGGTCGCCGAGCAGGAGGTAGCCGGCGGGTGGGGGATCGAGGAGGGTGAAGTCCGTCTCGCCGTATCGGGTCGCCTCGATGGTGTCACCGGGCCGGCAGTTCTGTGCCCACCAGGACGCGGGTCCCATCGGGTGGTGGATCACGAAGTCGACCGCCAGGCGTCCGGTGGCGGGATCGGTCTCGGCGAAGGTGTAGCCGCGCTGGAACTGTTTGGAGCCGCCGTCCGGATCGGGGAACCAGGCCCTCATCCACGCCGCGGGTGCCTCCCCGTCGGCGGAGAGGATCGTGTCGGACCGGAAGGTCACGCGCAGCATGTTGCTGGTCCGCCACTCGGTGTCTGTCACGGTCAGGACGTGGTCTTTCGCGCCGAGGCCGTGCAGGACGGCGCCTTGGAACCCCTTGCTCACGGTAAGCCTCCTAGAAATAAGTTGAGGCTTACCGTACATTACCGGGTGGGGGTATCGGTACCCCTCGACCTGGTGAGCAGCAGCAGGCCGGCGAGCAGCACCACGGCGATACCGATGATCCCGAAGCGGTCATCACCGGTCAGGCCGGTGAACACCGCGAAGGCGGCCGGGGCCATCCAGCTCACACTGCGTCCGGTGGTGGCGTACAGGCCGAACATCTGGCCTTCACGACCTTCCGGGCAGATCCGCGTCAGGTACGAGCGCGAGGCGCTCTGCGCGGGCCCGACGAACATGCACAGCAGCAGGCCGAAGACCCAGAACATGGCCGGGCCGTCCACGAAGAACAGGACGAACGCATCGACCACCAGCAGGATCAACGACACCATGATCACCGGTTTCGGGCCGACCCTGTCGTCCAGGTAACCGCAGGCCAGCGCGCCGATCGCGGAGACGACATTGGCGGCCACGCCGAAGAGGAGCACATCGGCCGGACTCAGCCCGTACACCGAGACCGCCAGTACGGCACCGAAGGTGAACACCCCGGCCAGCCCGTCGCGGAACACCGCCGAGGCGATGAGGAACCACACCGCCGACCGGTCGGTACGCCACAGGGAGGCGATGTCACGGAACAACCCCAGGTAGGACTCCTTCACCGAGGACGTCGCTGCACTGGGGTCCGGGGTGTTCTCCGGGACCCTGCGCATCACCGGGATCGCCGAGACCAGGAACCAGACCGCGGCGATGACGGCGACGATGCGCACGTTCCACCCGTCCTCCACCGGGACGCCGAGCAGCCCGCGGGTGTCCCCCTCCCCGGCGATGAAGCCGAGGTAGCAGACCAGCAGCAGGACGATGCCGCCGAAGTACCCCATCGACCACCCGAAGCCGGACACCCGTCCGACGTTCTCCCGGGTGGAGACCTGCGAGAGCATGGCGAAGTAGCTGACCTCGGCGAACTCGAAGGTCACCGACGCCACACCCATGATGACGATGCCGGCCCAGAAGTACCCGGGGGCGTCGTCACCGATGCCGACCAGGCTGAGCATCAGCCCGACGGTGACCAGGGTCCACAGTGTCACCGACCTGCGGCGCGTCCCGCGTGCGTCGGAGCGTCGTCCCATCACCGGCGCGATCAGGGCGATCGTCACCCCACCGAGCGCCATCGCCCACCCGTACCAGGTGGCCGGGCTGATGGCGTCGCCGAAGCCGCCGTCGATGGAGTCTCCCACCGAGTCGGTGAGGTAGACGGAGAAGATGAAGGTCACCAGCACCGCGTTGAAGGCGGCGGACCCCCAGTCCCAGAACGCCCAGGCGAGGGTGGGGCCGCGGTAGATGCCGGTGAGTCGGGCGGTGTCGTCCCGTGTCGTGGTGGCCATACCCCACAGACTATTGCCTCGGTGAACATACCGGGCACACGGGTGCGTGCGGGTACGCTGTCTGTCGATGAACACTCGCAGTCGCCGCAGCACCGCCGCCGGGATGTACGCGGCCCTCGCCGAGCGTGTCTCCGCCACCGTGATCGGCCGTTACTCCACGTCGTTCTCCCTGGCCACACGCCTGCTGCCGGACGGTGTCCGGGAGGACGTCCGCAACCTCTACGCCGTGGTGCGTATCGCCGATGAAATCGTCGACGGCGCGGCCGCGGGACACGCCGACCCCCGCGCGGTCCTGGACGCCTACGAGGCCCAGGTGCTCGCGGCACCGGAGACAGGGTTCCACACCGACCTGGTGCTGCATGCGTGGGCGGCCACGTCGGTACGGTGCCGGATTGACCCGGCACACATGAGGGACTTCTTCGCCTCGATGCGCAGCGACATCGTCCGGGACGTGCACGACGAGGAGAGCCTGGCCCGCTACATCCACGGCTCGGCCGAGGTCATCGGCCTGATGTGCCTCGACATCTTTCTCGCGCACGCGGACCCGGTGCCCGCCGCACAGCGTGCCTGGCTGGCGGAGGGCGCCGCGGCGTTGGGTGCGGCGTTCCAGAAGGTCAATTTCCTGCGGGACCTCGGCGACGACCGGGATGAGCTGGGGCGGTGCTACCTGCCGGACCTGCAGGACGGTCCGCTGACAGCCGAGATCCGCGACCGCGTCCTGGACGAGGTGGACGCGGGCATCGCCGCCGGACGTCTCCGTGTCCCGTCCCTGCCGGCGGGCTGCCGGGTGGGGGTGGCGGCCGCAGCGGCACTCTACGAGGAACTGTCCGCGCGGTTGCGGCGCACTCCGCCGCACCAGCTCCGACACACCCGGGTCCGGGTGCCCGCCCCGGTCAAGGCGGCGCTGACCGTCCGGGAGATCACCAGGAGCCGACGATGACCGGTGGGCGACGGGCCGTGGTCATCGGTGCCGGCGTCGCAGGGCTGTCCACCGCCGGGCTGCTGGCCCGGCGTGGCTATGAGGTCACTCTGCTGGAACGCGGGGACACGGTGGGAGGACGCGCGGGCACCCTCACCGTCGACGACGCGCCGGGGTTCCGGTGGGACACCGGCCCCAGCTGGTACCTGATGCCCGAAGCCTTCGACCGTTTCTTCTCGCTGATGGGCACCTCCACCTCCGAGCAGCTGGATCTCAGGGAGCTGTCGCCGGGATACCGCCTGCTTCCCGAGGGACTGGACCCGGTGGACGTGCCGGTGGGGGAGGACGCGGTCGCCGAACTCTTCGAGTCACTGGAACCCGGGGCAGGCGCGGAGATCAGGCGTTATCTCGCGGAAGCCGGAGACACCTACCGCATCGCCGTGGACCGGTTCCTCTACACCGGCTTCACCTCACCTGCCCCGTTCCTCGGCCCCGAGGTGGCGCGGCGCGCGGTGCGGTTGGTCCGGCTCCTCGCGGGATCACTGGAAGGCCTGGTCAACCGGAGGTTCCGGGACCGTCGTCTGCGCCAGATCCTCAGCTACCCGGCGGTGTTCCTCTCGTCGCGGCCGTCCCAGACTCCCGCCCTGTACCAGCTGATGAGTTTCACCGACCTGGTCCAGGGCGTCAAGTACCCCTCGGGCGGTTTCGCTGCGGTGGTGGAGGCACTGCGACAGTTGGCCGTCACCAACGGGGTGGACATCCGAACCGGGGCGGACGTCACCGGAATCGTCACCGACCGTGACCGGGCGAACCCCTTGCGGCAGATACCGGGGGTGGGCCGCGCCGTCGCCGCGGTGTCCTCCGCGCGAGCTCTGGGGGTGAATGTCAGAACGTCCGCCGGCGAGGAGTTCATCCCTGCGGACGTGGTCGTCAGCGCCGCCGACCTGCACCACACCGAGACCGGACTGCTCCCGGACGGACTGCAGACCTACCCGGAACGACGCTGGCGTGGTGCGGACCCCGGTGTCGGTGCGGTGGTGGTGATGCTCGGGGTGGAGGGCGAACTCCGCGAGCTGGCGCACCACACCCTGATCTTCAGCGAGGACTGGACGCCCGACTTCGCCGCGGTGTTCGACACTGTTCCGGGCGGGCCCGGGCACAAGGCGTCGCGGTCGGTGTACGTCTCCCGGACCTCGGCGACCGACCCGGACGCAGCACCGGAGGGGTACGAGAATCTCTTCGTCCTTGTCCCCGCAGCCTGCGACCCGTCGATGGGCAGCAGCGACATCGACGCCATCGCCGATGTGACGCTGGACATGATCGCGCAGCGGGCGGGGGTGCCCGACCTGGTCGACCGGGTGGTCGTCCGCAGGACGCTGGGCCCGGCGGACTTCGCCGAACGCTACAACTCCTGGCGCGGGTGGGCGTTGGGGCTGGCACACACGCTGACGCAGTCGGCGTTCATGCGTGGGACCAACCGGTCGCGGACGGTGTCGAACCTCTACTACGCGGGGTCGACGACCACGCCCGGGGTGGGGGTGCCGATGTGCCTGATCAGCGCGGAGAATGCAGTGACCAGGATCAGTCGAAGCGGTGGACCATCACGTGGCAGTGGCCGCTCGGGTCGAGACCACCGTTGACGGTGCTGTCGACGAAGCCGAGCTTGGCGTAGACGTGGCGGGCACGGTCGTTGCCCAGGTCCACGGCGAGCGAGACGCCGGGGAAGCCCGCGGCACGGGCGGTCTCCAGCATCTCGGACATCAGGGCCGTGCCACGTCCGTGCCCGGAGAACTCCGGACGCAGCGCGATGGCGACCTCCGGGATGTCGTCGGAGACGAAACCCGCCCCCGGCGCGTCAGAGGTGAAGGTGCGCAGCCAGGCACCGCCAACCGGCGTCGGCGTCCCGCTGCTGAGGTCGTCGAGGATGACCGCGGGCTGGTCCGGAGTCCACCGGTCCACATACACCTCGAGTTCCTCGTCGATCCCCTCGCTGACGGGCTGCTCCTCGTCACCCCACTGGTCGGTGAGGATGTAGAGGGCCCGCAGGAACTCCCGGTCGCCGTCGACGGCAGGCCGGAAGCGCAGGTCAGGAGACTGGCCGGGGGACTGTTCCGGGGACACGGAACCGGTCATCAGTAGATGAACACCTGGTCGCCCGGGTTGAGGGCGTTGAAGTAGGTGACCGCGTCCTGGTTGTTCATCCGGACGCAACCGGCGGACTGGGTGTCCAGGGTGCCCTGGTGGAAGGCGTGGCCGTTGTTGGTGAAGTAGACGGCGTAGGGCATCGGGGCGTTGTTGAACTCGCGGCTGATCTCGTCCTTCACCTTGTACTGCACAGTGAAGTTGCCACGCGGGGTGTCCTGGCCCGGCTTGCCCGGGGACATGCTCACCGGGCCGTAGGAGGTGTCGCCGTTCTGCTGCAGCCAGGTGCGCTTGCCGTCGATGTCGACGCACACGCGGGCGGATGCCGGGCACGGGGTGTTCTCGGTGCTGGCCCGACGCTGCTCGGCGGCGGTGCGTGCCTCGCGCTCGGCACGGGCGGCAGCGGCGGCACGCTCGGCGGCGTCCCGCTCGTCCTGACGTTCCTGGACGGCACCGGGCGCGACGAGGTCGGCCAGGTCCCGGACGCCCTTTTCATAGGCGTCGCGGAACTGCTCGGGGACCTTGCCGGCCTGCAGCAGTGCCGCGTCGTGCGCGTCAAGGACACCGTCGCGGACCATGTCGTTGATCTCGTCCGGTCCGGGCAGTGCGATGTCGCCGACGGCGGGCAGGTTGGGGATGCTCGGCGCGGCGGTGGCCGGGGCGATGCCCGCTCCGCCGATGCCGACGGCTGCGACCGCTGCGATGCCGAGGGCGGCGACCCGACGACGGATGGTGCGGGTGGGGCCGCTGTGGTGTGCAGGTGTTCTCCGAATGTTCACGGGAGCTATCCTATCCTCTGGCAACGTCGTCGAGCCACTTTTACCCGGGCGTGTATTCGGGCGCGTGTCGGGTGGTGATCACCGAAAGCCTACCGAAGTCACAGGTACTCTGGATGTGCCCAGCATGAAAAACCCGGATTCCCGGGGCAGACTAGGGAGATATGAACGTGCCTCTGTCGAACAATTCCAGTAACTCCGGTCACGGTGCGCACAGTGCCCACAACGCCCACAGTGCGCACGGTGCCCACGCCGCACAGCCGGTGAAGGTCCTCGTCGTCGACGACGAGGCCAATATCGCCGACCTGATCAAGGCCCGTCTGGAGTTCCAGGACTTCGAGGTCAAGACCGCCGCAGACGGTGCGACGGCCCGCGAGATCGCCAAGACCTTCCGTCCCGACGCGTTCATCCTCGATGTGATGATGCCCGGCATGGACGGTTTCACACTGCTCAACAAACTGCGGGAGGACGGGCATGAGGCACCCGTGCTGTTCCTCACCGCCAAGGACGGCGTGGACGACCGGATCCACGGCCTGACGATCGGCGCGGACGACTACGTCACCAAACCCTTCGCCCTGGAGGAGGTGATCACCCGCCTGCGGGTGATCCTGCGCCGGGTGCAGCCCGCGGAGGACGACGACTCCTCGCTGATCACCTACGCCGACATCACCCTCAACGACGACATGCACGAGGTCACCAAGGCGGGCAAGGTCGTGGACCTGTCTCCGACCGAGTTCAAGTTGCTGCGCTACCTGCTCGTCAACTCCGAGGTCGTGGTGCCGAAGTCCCGGATCCTCGACGCCGTGTGGGAGTACGATTTCGGCGGCGACGGCAATGTCGTCGAATCCTACGTCTCCTACCTGCGCCGCAAGATCGACACCCAGGATCCGCGGTTGATCCACACCGTGCGCGGCGTGGGGTACGTCCTGAGGCTGCCGCGTAGCTGATGGCAGGTTCGGGCAGGATGACAGCCGGCGCCCGGCGGGCGAGCCGACAGTACCCGGGGGTTTTTCTGTCCCACTACCCGCTCCGGGTGTCCCTGGTGCTGGTGATCGCGGTGCTCACGGCGCTGGGGCTCACCGTGTCAGGCACGGTGGTGACCGGCATGATGCAGCGGTTCCTCACTGAGCGGGTGGATGAACAGCTCCAGGAGAGTGCGACCTGGGCGGCGAGTGTCACCGAGTCCCCCTGCCGGAACACCTACCAGTCCCACGACCAGCTGCGGCTGCAGCGTCCCCCGTCCAAGATGTACTGGGGTCTGCCGGGCGACGCGTGCCAGACCACCGGCCCGAACAGCGTCAACGACTCCCTGCCGGACGTCTCGTCGATCACCGAGCCGACGCGTCCGGTCACTGTCCCGGCGGCGACGTACTCCGCCTCGCCGGCACCGTGGCGTGCGGCGGCGGTGACCAACGAGGACGGTGGGGTCACCGTCTTCGCGCTGCCGATGGACGGCGAGTCGAAGATCATGAGCGGCATGACGACGATGCTCATCATCATCAGTCTGCTGATCCTCGCCTCGGTCACCGCGGCCAGCCTCTTCCTCGTCCGACGTGCCCTGCAGCCGCTGTACCAGGTGGAACAGACGGCAGGACGGATCGCCCGCGGTCACCTGGACCAGCGAGTCCCGAACTGGTCGCCGAAGACGGAGGTGGGGCGTCTGTCCGTCGCGCTGAACCGGATGCTCGCCCAGATCCAGGGGGCGTTCATCGCGGTCAATGATTCGGAGCGACAGGCCCGGGAGGCCGAGGCGTCGATGCGCCGTTTCATCGGCGACGCCTCCCACGAACTACGGACCCCGCTGACCAGCGTGCGCGGCTATGCCGACCTGTACCGGTCCGGTGCCACCGACAACCCGGACATGGTCATCGACAGGATCTCCGCCGAAGCAGGACGGATGAGTCTGCTGGTGGAGGATCTGCTCACCCTCGTGCGCATGGACGAGGGGCGCCCCATGCGCGAGGATCCGGTGGACATGCTGGAGATCTGCCTGTCCGCGGCGGAGAACGCACGGGTAGGTTTCCCGGGACGGTCGGTGAGTGTGCGTAACGAGACCCGGTCGGTGCCCGTGACCGTCGGTGACAGTGCCCGCCTGCACCAGGTCGTCGGCAACCTCGTGACCAATGCAATGCGGCACGCCGGGGAGGACGCCACCGTCACGGTCCGGTTGAGCCGGCCGGACGACGACATGGTCGCCGTCGAGGTCATCGACGACGGCGACGGTATCTCCGCCGACGATGTCCCGCACCTGTTCGAACGGTTCTACCGGGCGGACGTGTCACGGTCCCGGGCCTCAGGCGGCTCGGGTCTGGGCCTGTCTATCGTCAAGCGTCTGATCGAGCTGCACAACGGCACGATCACCGTGGAGAGCGAACTGGGCGAAGGCACGACCTTCCGGATCCTGCTGCCGGTGTGGCGGGATGACGAGGAGCAGGATGAGGAACCCGACGAGGAACCGGACGCGGAGTTTGAGTCCGGTGACGTCGGCGGGTCGGACAGCGACGCAGCCGAAGCAGCCGATGCGGCCGATGCACCTGGGGAGGCTACGGAACCTGAGGACGACGGACGGAAGTCTGGTCGCGATTCCGGTCGCGATTCCTGGGGCGGGTGACATTTGCGGCCAGGGCTTCGGCGATGAGTGTGCCGACAACGCGGTGGTGGGGGATCACCGCATGGCTGATCCGGGCGTCCGGAAAACGGTCCTGGATCGTGACGACCTGCACCGGCCCCGGGTGGGCAGGAAGACCGGTCAACGGGTCAGGGGCCACGAGGGCGCGGGCACGTGCCTCCGGGACGATCCGGTCTCCCCGGGTGATGATCTGGGTGACCGGCACGTCCGTGCGCACCGTATGACGGAGGACGTCGTCCAGGGCGGGGGACCCGGCGAGCTGGTCTGCGAGCGCCGGGAGAAACGCCTGGTCGATGCGGTGGAGTATCCGCGACTCCGGTGGGCGGAACCACGGCCTCCCCACCCCGCGGAAGTCCGCCGCGAGACCGACGACGTGGCGGACGATAGTGTTGTCGTCATTGTCGTTGCTGCTGCCACCGGTACGGTCCTCGAGGATCCCGGTGGCGGCGAGTGCGAGAAGTCCGCCCTGGGAATGTCCCACCAGGTCCACGGCGCCGGCACGTCCGGTGATCTCGGCGAGTTGGTCGACGACCTCGCCGAGTGAGTCGCGTAGTCCCCGGGTGCCGCGGTGCCCGTAGGAGACGGACAGGACCGGGCGTCCGGTCTCGCGGAGCACGGGCACGATCTTCTCGAAGTTGTCCCGGCTCCCGGCGGTTCCGTGCACCAGGACGACGGGCCGCGTCCCGGTGTCCTCGGTGTCTGTCCAGGGGGAGGCTGGCTGCGGGAGCAGGTCCAGAAGACGGCCGACGAGTGGTGGACGTGTCTGTCGCATGGTCCTATTTTCGCACCGTTCTGCCGGGACGTGCACTCCTGGTTGGTTCTGAGCTCCATGACCAACCTGGAATGCACGTGTCAGCGCCGACGGACCGGCGAGCGGTCGCGGGAGGTGACGGCACCGATGACAGATCCGGCAATCCAGGCCAGAACCGGACCGACCACAGCGGTCAGGCCGAGTGCGAGCCACTGGGACGGGGTGAGGAAACCGGTGACGAAGACCGGATCTCCGTGAAGTTCCCGAAGTGCCTGTCCTGCAGCAGGTAGGGTTCCGATCACGGCTCCGAGAAGCGTGCCCGGCAGGGCGATGAACACGGCCTGTGCTGCGGAGAACCTGCGCAACAGTCCTGGTGCAGCACCGATTGCGGTGATCGTCGCCATGTCCCTGCGGGATTCCGTGGCGGCGAGCAGGACGACCAGCAGGAGCGTACCGAGGGTGAGAACCCAACTCAGCGTGACGGGGACGGTGAACATGATCGCCCGTTCACCGTTGACCGCCGGGGTGTCGACGGAGACATACTGTGAGGACACTGGCCAGAGGCCCGTGACCGAGAGAGCCGCCTGGAGGGTAGTGACCGGCTTATCGAGGATGAGCACTGTCTCGGAGTATGAGGTGTCCAGGCCCAGGGATGCAGCGGTTTCAGGGCTGATTGCCGTGCCATAGACTGTGCCGATATCTGAGAGGCCGGGGACAAGGATTGCCGGGACGGTCAGTGAATCGTCAGGTGGACCGGGATCCTCATCAGAGTAGTCGGGCATGTAGCCGTAGTAGGGGTCGTATTCGCGCAGGTCCAGAGTGACCTCTCCGTTGTGGAGAATATCTGGGGATGAAACCACCGCTTTTCCTTCTGCGAGAGCGTCGGAGGCATTCTTCACCGTTTCCTCGGATATGCCGTCGTATGCACCGAACACCCCGCCGTCAGTCACTTGGATGTCATTCGGGGACGTGGCGTACCCGTACACGTCTGCGGCGTTGTCGTTGTTCGGGCGGACGTTCACGTGGTACGTGGAGCCGTGCCGGGTAGCGTTCTCGGCTGATGCGACCGTGTGCTGTTCGCGGGCTCCCATGCGGTCCGAGATCGTCCTGAGTTCCTCCGTGTAGAAGGTCTCGTCGCCACCCTGGCTACTGGAGACCACCGCGACATTGTCCTTGTAATCCGTCCACACCGGAACGTCGTAGGGCAGCGTCAGTGCTGCTGCGGCGAGGAACGTCGCTCCGGCTATGGCGCCGACAGCAGGGACAGTGCGGTGGTTGTTTCGCAGACTGTCCCGGACTGCGAGTCGTCCAGCGGTGGGTAGTCGACTTCCCAGTCGGGACATGAGCCACACGAGCAGGCTGCTGCTGAGTACAACACCGATACCGCATAAGGCGACCCCGATGGTGAGTGCCTCGTAGTTCGAGGTCAGGGTCAGGATCACCCCGGGGATGAGGAAGATCAGCCCGGTGAGCATACGCTTCCTGAACCCAGTCATCCGGACGCTGCCGCCGTCGCTGAGTGCCTGGACCGGATCCTCTTTCCCTGCCCGGAGTGCAGGCACCAGTGCTGAGGTCACGCTGCAGATCAGGGCGATGACGGACACAGCGACGGCGTATGGCCATGACCAGTAGGGAGTGGCACCAGGAGTCAGATTCTCCAACCCGAGGGCGACACCGACGGATAGGAGGAGGCCGAGGACAGTGCCGATGACGCCGACGATCAAGCCCTCAGCGAGCATCACCAGGCGTAGATCGCGCGGTGCGGAACCGGTCGCACTCATCAATCCCATGGCCCGTCGTTGGCGTCGCGCGGCGACGGCGAACACCGGGGTTATCACCGCAGAGATCAGAAGAACGCCGAGGATGAACACGCTCAGCGCGACGAGAAAGGAGTCGAGTCCGAAGGAGATCGAACCGGGTTCCCCGCGGCCGTGGATGCTCACGGAGGAGGCCAGGTCACTGTCCTCTGAAGTCAGTGCCGAGGTGATCTTCGCTGTCTCATCCTGGTCGGTGGGGAAGGACCATCTCACCGACATGATGTTCTGGTTGACAGGTACATCTTCGGTACTGACCACCGAGCCCGTGTATTCAGCGCCGACGGTCACAGTCAGGGGGGAGCCGTCGACTGTGACGGTGTCTCCGTCCTCGGCGTCCATGAGAAACGCTGCCCGGTCATTGAGGTGCACCGTGCCGGGGTCGACCTCCGGGCCGGAACCGTCCGCTGACGGGGCGACGGTGAAGACGTCGAGATCGATGCTCCGGTCGCCCCGGCTGAACTCGGAGGTCTGCAGGACAGTCGCGGACAGCGAGTCGGCCAGATCCCCGATTCCTGCAGAAAGCTCATCCCCCTGCTCCGAGACGACAGCAGGAGTCAGAGACCGGTGTGATTCGCCCGATTGACTGATGAAGGACAGCGATGTGACGTTGCTTATCGGAGACTTGTCCTGTGCCCGGTCATAGCCGCTCACCATCGACGCAAAACCCACCACCAGCGACACCGGCAGAGCGAACAGCAGCAGGGCGACGACGGTGCGGATTTTGTGGGCGGCCAGGTCGCGCCGGGCTAGACGCAGGGCGACCCGCAGTCGGGAAAAGATGTTCGACATGATGATCACTCCATGATCCGGCCGTCGCGCAGGTGCACGGTGCGGTCAGCCCACGCGGCGAAGCGGGGCTCATGGGTGACCAGCAGCCCTGCGGCGCCGTCGGTAACCCGGTTTCGTAGCAGCGACATGACGGATTCGGCAGTCACCGAGTCCAGGGCGCCGGTGGGTTCGTCGGCGAGGAAAAGGTGCCTGTCGCCGATCAAGGCCCGTGCCACGGCGACGCGCTGCTGTTGACCGCCCGAGACCTCAGACGGGAAACGGTCGGCAAGGTCGCTGAGACTGATCTCTTCCAGGGCGCTGAGTGCTGCGGCGCGGGCGTCCTTCCTCTTCGTACCGTTGAGCTCCATCGGTAGTGAGACGTTCTCCGCCACCGTAAGAGTCGGGATCAGGTTGTAGTCCTGGAAGACGTAGCCCACATGGGTTCGTCGTACCTCCGCGCGGGCCTGCGCGGAGAGATGCGAGACATCCACCCCGGCGACGAGGACGCGTCCATCGCTGGCGGTGTCCAGCGTGCCGGCAACGTTGAGCAACGTGGATTTTCCGGATCCCGACGGGCCCATCACCGCAACCAGCTCACCGGGTTCGATGGTCAGCGTGACGCGGTCGAGTGCGGTGACGGTGGTGGGGCCGTCCTGATGGATTCGGCTGACCTGGTCGAGGTGCAGAGCCGCGGCGGACGTTGTCGCGTCCTCGGACTCATTGCCGGACAGGCGCCGGGGAGAGAGGGGCGAGGTCTTGTTGGGGCGTGTCATGGTCTCAGTTCTCCTCGGTTTCTGTGGCGGGTGGCAGAGCTTCTATCTGGTCGAGCCAGCGGATCTGGGATTCGAGATCGAAGATCCGGCGCTCGAGCTGCAGTCTGTCGGCCGCAGTGGACGGAGGGACCTCTGATTTCTTCCTGGTGAGCGTTCGCAGTTCGTCGAGGACGGCCAGCCGCTGGTTGTGCAGGACCGACGCGAAGTCCATGCCCTCCGGCAGGGGCCCGGACGTGGACGCTGCCATGGCTGTCTTGATCACCAGGTCATCCCGGTCGTTGGGGGGAGGCAGGACGGGGGAGTGCCACCACGTGGTGAGTTCGGAGTGGCCCGTGTCGGTCACGGCGTAGATCTCTGTGTGGCGTCCGGACGCACCGGTGTCGGACCCGGTCACTTCGATGAGGCCGTCCCGGGCGAGACGTTGGATCGTCTGATAGACCTGCCCGACGTTGACGGGCCAGGTCTCCCGCGTGCGGGCCTCGAAGTCGGACTTCAGCTTCCCCACACTCCGGGGTTGCTCGGCTAAGAGGCTGAGCAGGGCGAACTTGATGGACATGGTGTCTTCCTCGGCTGAGAAGGTGTTGCTTACTCGGTAAGTTCCTCGAATGTTACCCGGTAACTTACTCAGTAAGCAAGGAGGCGAAGAGAGATCGAGACGCTACAGACCGCCGAGGAGTGCTTCGCCTCTTGAGACGCCACGCTTGTGTCGGCCAAAGGAGTGCCAGACCAACACAAGTCCGGGGTTCCGGGAACTTCGTCCCGACGTGACGTTCAGTCCCGCAGCCCTTCCTCGAGGATCTTCACCACAAGATCCTGCACTTCGGGATGAGCAGGCATCTCGTCGTGCCGCACCCGGCTCACCCCGTGATCCTGCAGGAACGCGTTCCACACCCGCGCAGGCCCCCCGGGGCCGTCCCCCGAATCCGGCTTCAGGAATGTAGTTTCGAACGGGACGACGGTGGTGTCATTGCGCGTAGCCAGGCACGAGTACCGGATCCCCGGCCGGGTCTCAGGGCCGGTCGTCATCGTCTCGATCAGCGGGGACCCGACGACCTGCTGCATGCCTGCCGGACCCATCATCTTGCTGACCACCGCCTCCGCCACCCGGACCGTCGTCTCGCTGGCGGTGATCACCGACGCCAGCAGTCCCCGGACTGTCGTCCCGTGGTGCGGGGCGGACAACGACACCAGGTGGTGGATGCGGTCGGCACCGCCCATCTCGTTGATCCAGTACCGCGCGAGCAGTCCACCCTGGGAGTGTCCGACGATGTCGATCTTCTCTGCCCCGGTCGCCGCGAACACCTGTTCGAGGTAGGCGGCGATGTCCCGTGCCGAGGTCAGGACGTCCTGCGTGCCGTGGATGCCGTAGTCAGGGGCGAACACCACCCACCCCTTGTCCCTGAGGGAGACCACCAGGTTCTGCCACGCGTTCTTCGAGGAGATCGTTCCGTGCAACAGCACCACCGGGTACGGCCGTTCTTCGGTGGGGCGCGCGTGCCACAGGTCGTCGACGAAGCCGACCGTGTACTGGCGGGCTCCGATCGGCAGCGTGGTTGTTCCTCCGGGTAGCTGCGGCGTCCGGGGCAGCAGTCGCGACGGGAACTCCAGGGTGTTGCGCACACCGTCGGTGAACTGCGACAGCTGGTTGAGGATCATCTTTCCGGGGGTTTCCTGGAACTGTTCCTGCTGCACCTGCTGTGCCTCGGACTCCGCCTCGGCGATCGCCTTGGCGATGGACTCGATCTCCTCTTCCATCAGCTGTCGCTAACGTCGACTCCACGGGACCGTAGACCTGACCGGATCTTCTCGGCAGCGTCGTCCATCTTCTCCGGGTCGGTGTCGTTCATGCCGAGTGCGTTGGACAGGTCGTAGCCTGACATGTCCGAGGCGGGGAAGACGTGGATATGGGCGTGCGGGACCTCGAAACCGGCGATCAGGTAGCCGGCGCGGGGCACGTCGAACTTCTCCACGATCGCCGCACCCACATGCTGGGCGATCTCATTGAGATGTGCCCACAGTGCAGGGTCCAGGTCGGTCCACTTGTCGACCTCCTCCACCGGCACGACCAGTGTGTGACCGTAGGCGACAGGTTCGATGGTGAGGAACGCGGCGACGGTCTCGTCCCGGTAGACGAAGCGGCCCGGGAGGTCGCCGGAGATGATACTGCTGAATACGGAAGCCATGCTGTCGATGGTAGCGGCTAAACTGTTCAGCCATGCGCACACTCGTCATCGGCAACGGAGCCCGCGAACACGCCCTGGCCTACTCACTGTCCACTGACCCCGAGGTCAGCGAGGTGCACGTCGCACCCGGTAATCCCGGCCTGGCCGGGGTGGCGGCACTTCACCCCGGGACGAAGGGGGACGACCCCGACGCCGTCGTTGCCCTCGCACGGGAGCTGTCTGCCGACCTGGTCGTCATCGGCCCCGAGATCCCCCTGGTTGCCGGGGTGGCGGACGCCCTGCGTGACGCAGGATTCGCCGTGTTCGGCCCGTCGGCCTCTGCTGCCAGGATCGAGGGGTCCAAGGCATTCGCCAAGGAGATCATGGCGACGGCGGGAGTGAAGACCGCCCACGCCGAGTCACTGCTCCCCGGTTCTACCGAGGAGGACATCAGCGCTGCCATTGACCGTTTCGGTCCCACCTGGGTCGTGAAGGACGACGGACTGGCCGGTGGTAAGGGCGTCGTCGTCACCCCGGACCGTGACGCAGCTCTCGAGCACGTCCACCACGTCCATGCCGCCGGGAACCCGGTGCTGCTGGAGAGCTTCCTTGACGGCCCCGAGGTCTCACTGTTCTGCCTGGTGGACGGCGAAACCGTGGTTCCGTTGCTCCCCGCCCAGGACCACAAGCGTGTCGGTGACAATGACGAAGGCCCGAACACCGGCGGCATGGGTGCCTACACTCCGCTGCCGTGGTTGCCGGAGGACGGTGTGCAGACCATTGTCGATGACGTGGTTGCGCCGGTTGCCGCGCAGATGGTGAAGGAAGGCTGCCCGTTCTCCGGCCTGTTGTACGCGGGCCTGGCCTGGGGCGCGGACGGACCTGCCGTGGTGGAGTTCAACTGTCGTTTCGGCGACCCCGAGACGCAGGCCGTCCTCGATCTCCTGACGACCCCGCTGGGCGGGGTGCTGAATGCGGTGGCCACCGGGACACTGGATGAGCTCGCGCCGCTCGAATGGCAGGACGGGTACGCGGTCACGGTGGTGCTCGCTGCGGAGAACTACCCGGCGTCTCCGGTCACCGGGGTGGAGATTTCCGGTGCCGCTGCCGGGGATGAAGCCCGCGGAATCCGTGCTGCTGGTGTCGCTGAGAAGGACGGGGCGCTGGTGTCCGCCGGTGGACGTGTGCTCAACGTGATCGGTAAGGGCGCCACACTGGAGGACGCCCGGGCTGCCGCCTACGACGAGTTGGGCAGGATCTCGTTGCCGGGTGGACACTTCCGTACCGACATTGGCCTGGCAGCGGTCGAGGGACGTATCGAGATTCCAGCGCACTGAACCGGATAGGCTGGATGAATGACTGACAAGACTCTCCGCCGTACTTGTGCCGCGCTGGCGACAGTCGGCCTGCTGGTCTCGGCTGCCGCATGTTCGTCCGACGCCAGTGACGGTGCCGACGGTTCGGGTTCAGGTGACGCCACCTCTAAGGATCCGTCAGACATGATGCTCACCGATTCCGATACTCCGGCCGGGTGGGAATGGGGCGACGCCACTGAAGTCTTCGAGGAAAGTAATGACGAAGACATGTCTGACCTGCTGGATTCGGCGAAAGCGGTAATTACGGAACCAGAGGTGTGTGCGGCAATCGCACCGTCAGCGGTGTCGATGCTGGCGGAGCTGTACGACAATCCGGATACGACGGCAGCCGCTGGATTCCTTCCGCAGTCGGAATCCGATGGGGGTGAGGTCAACGCGATGATCTCTACCGATCCGGAGAATACGGGCATGGCGTTGCCAGACGACTTATCCGAATGTGAGACTTTTACGCAGCATTCCGAGCTCGAACCCGATCGTCCTGCGGTGACATTCCAGGCGGATTCGTCTGACGCGGAGATCATCGGGGCAGAGGATGTCCACGTCATTACCGTCGTCAGTGATTCAGACTCGCAGGGTGGGGACAATCCTGTGTCAGTCGTGGTCGGGAATGTCGAAGGAGTCGCTTTCCGAGTCGATGCGAGTGGCATCGACGAACCACAGATCCTGATGGACCTCGCAGACCGTCAGGTCGACAGGATCCGCGGCAATGACCCGGACGAAGACTGATGCCTGAAGGTCATGTGATCCACCGTCTCGCCCGCGAGCTGAACGCGCAGTTCGCCGGGGCACCGGTCAACGTGTCGTCACCGCAGGGGCGCTTCGCGACCGAAGCGACGTCCCTCGACGGCGCGCCCTTCTCAGGCGCGGAGGCGTGGGGAAAGCACCTCTTCCTGCACTTCGGCGACGCGACCGTGCCGGATGCACGGATCGTCCACATCCATCTCGGTCTCATCGGCACGTTCACGTTGGAGCCGTTCGCGGAACCTCGCGGTCAGGTGCGTCTGCGAATCGACAACGGATCTGTCGCGGCAGATCTGCGCGGCCCGCAGCGCTGCGTCATCATCGGGCCGTCCGAGGAGGACACGGCGTTGGGGAAGCTGGGTGCCGACCCCCTGCGACCCGTCGGCGGACCGTCGGAGGACGGGGCCCTCAACGAGGAGAAGCGGGAGCGGGCGTTCACCCGTACCCGACGGTCATCGAAACCGATCGGCGCGTTGTTGATGGACCAGTCGATGTATGCCGGTGTCGGCAGCATCTACCGCACCGAGGCGCTATTCCGCGCCGGTATCAATCCGAACCTTCCGGGAACGTCGCTGACAGGGGGAGAGCTGGAGGACATCTGGCAGGACATGGTCCTGCTCATGGACTACGGCCTGGAACACGGACGAATCGACACGGTCCGTGACGAGCACACCCCCGAAGCGATGGGACGCAAACCGCGTAAGGACGACCACGGCGGAGAAGTGTACGTGTACCGACGCGCCGGGCTGCCTTGCCTTGTGTGTGGGACTCCCGTTGAGCTGGGGGAGATGGCTGCGCGGAAGATCTACTGGTGCCCGGTGTGCCAGGCGGGGCGGTGAGACACGTTAGGGTTGCGGCATGACGATCGAGATTCCGGGACACGGCCAGTTCAGCGACAGCGATGACGAATGGACTGCGACGCTGAGCGTCGACGTGGTGGGCGACGATGTCGAGTTCACCGTCATCCACGACGACGAGGACGTCGACCTCGACGACGTCGCGACGTGCCTGTCGAACTACCGGTCGCTGCAGGAGTCCTCCCTCAAGGACGCCACCTCCCAGGTCTTCGCGTATTACCGGGAGGCAACGGAGGAGTTCTCTGCCGAGGAACGCGAAGACTACGGTATTCCCGAGATCACCGAGCCAGCGGACGTCTGGAACTTCGTGACGCTCGGGACCTCGGCGACCGTCGAGCTGGACGACGAGACGGACGAATGGTTCGTCATCACTGAAAACGAGTGTGAGTGGGAACCGGAGCACGGCCTACAGCTCGTGCTGCGTAACGGTGAAGAGGTCACCAGGGTGAGCGAATACGACGGTTTCATCCGCGAGTGATCCGGTGGGTTCGCCTCGAGAACAGTCACTCCCCGTCGACGTCGAAGATGCCAGCCACATCGGTGAGGATGTGATCTGCCCCGATCGGGCTGACCGAGGTCATCCAGGTCCCTTCATCCACGTCGACCTTGCGTCCGTCGAAGGATGTCCAGGTGGACGTCTGGAGAACGGCGTCAGAGATCGCCGACCACTCCTTCGCCTTCGCTGTGCCTTCTTCCGGAACAGACACGAGGACCAGGTCGGCGTCTGCCTCATCGAGGTTCTCCGGCGAGACCACGTACATCCCGTAATCCTGCCCCGGGTACCCGGACTCCTGGTTCTCGGGACGCGGCAGACCAGCCATCGCGAGCACTGAGCCGGAGAACGTGTCTTCGCCGTACAACCTGATCGTGTTCTCGTCCTTGATCCGCACGACGCTGACGTCCGCTACATCGTCCGTGCCCTCGTCCCGGATCCGGTCGCCGATGCGGCCCGCACGATCACGGATCTCGGACAGGCGGTTTTCGGCCTGCTCCTTCTTCCCCAGCGCCTCGCCGGTCAACAGGTAGTTCTCCTGCCAGGTGTCCCCTGTGTCTTCACTGAACACGGTGGGGGCGATCTCCGTGAGCTGGTCGTAGTACTCCTTGTGCCGCACGTCGGAGGACAGGATCAGATCCGGTTGCAGAGCCGCGATCTTCTCCAGTTGCGGTTCCGCGATGTTCCCCACAGATTCGACATCCGCGGCGCGTTCTGCCTGCTCGTCGTCAAGGTAGGTCGGGACGAGCTCGGCACCGATATCGGAGACGCCGACCACGGTGCCGCCCAGGTCCACGACGTAGTCCAGGTAGGCGTTGTCGAGGGTGATGATGCGCTGGGGTGCCTCGGGGATCTCGGTGGATCCGCGGAAGTGGTCCACTGTCCTCGGAAATGCTTGTGACGAGGTTGTTGAGTCCGGCGAACCGGAGGTCGAGCCGTCTCCTGAATCAGAAGAGCAGGAGCTGAGGGACAAGCCGACGGCGACCGCCGGGACCAGGATCGCGCCGACTGCGCGAAGGATTTTCATGAGGTAAGGATAGCGTGGCTTTCCCCGCTGGTGCGTGCTGAATCGGTCGAGGTCCTCGACTCGGTCACCGATGATCGCGTACTAGTCGTGATTACCAGGACAGGGCACCAGTTCCGCACAGTAGTCACTGTGGCAATTGGTTGTGGGATACTGGTTGCCGTGGCTGACAAAAAGAAGATCTCGAATGTCCTGGCGAACCGCTACGCCTCCGCTGAACTCACTGCTATCTGGAGCCCTGAGGACAAGATCCTCATGGAGCGCCGCCTGTGGATCGCGGTGATGAAGGCGCAGAAGAACCTGGGCATCGATATCGCCGCTG
The DNA here is from genome assembly GCF_007673095.1 of Corynebacterium glyciniphilum AJ 3170. GTDB lineage: Bacteria > Actinomycetota > Actinomycetes > Mycobacteriales > Mycobacteriaceae > Corynebacterium. Next base: position 19,283 of record NZ_VDYZ01000009.1, on the reverse strand, counting down.
CGGCGATCGCCGACTATGAGCGTGTCATCGACACCATCGACCTCGATTCCATCGCGGAGCGTGAGAAAGTCACCCGGCATGACGTGAAGGCGCGCATCGAGGAGTTCAATGCGCTGGCCGGTCATGAGGACATCCACAAGGGGATGACCAGCCGGGATCTGACCGAGAACGTGGAGCAGCTGCAGATCCACCGGTCACTGACCATCGCCCGTGACAAAGCCGTCGCCGTCCTGGCTCAGCTCGGGCGCCACGCCGCGGAGTACAAGTCCCTGGTGATGGCAGGACGGTCACACAACGTCGCTGCACAGGCGACGACGCTGGGCAAGCGCTTCGCCTCAGCGGCGGATGAACTCATGGTCGGGATCGAGCGCATCGAGAACCTGCTGGACCGTTACCCGCTGCGCGGGGTCAAGGGGCCGATGGGCACCAGCCAGGACATGCTCGACCTGCTGGGTGGCGACGCGAAGAAGTTGGCGGCTCTTGAGCAGGTCATCGCCGATGAGCTCGGCTTCGCCAGGATCTTCGACTCTGTCGGGCAGGTCTACCCGCGGTCACTCGACTTCGACGCCCTCTCCGCACTGGTGGAACTGGGGGCGGCGATGTCGTCACTGTCGATGACGATCCGCCTGATGGCCGGTAACGAGACCGTGACCGAGGGGTTCAAGGAGGGGCAGGTCGGCTCGTCCGCCATGCCGCACAAGATGAACGCGCGGTCCTGCGAGCGCGTCGGGGGCATGCAGATCATCCTGCGCGGTTACATGACCATGGCCTCCGACCTCGCCGGGTCCCAGTGGAATGAGGGCGACGTCTTCTGTTCGGTCGTCCGTCGCGTCGCCCTGCCGGACGCGTTCTTCGCCTTCGACGGCATGTGCGAGACGTTCCTCACCGTCCTCGACGAGTTCGGTGCGTTCCCGGCGATGATCGACCGGGAGCTGGAACGCTACCTCCCGTTCCTCGCCACCACCCGCATCCTCATGGCGGCGGTCCGTGCCGGGGTGGGACGGGAGACGGCACATGAGGTCATCAAGGAGAACGCGGTTGCCGTGGCGCTCAATATGCGGGAGAACGGCGGGGACCAGGACCTGGTCCAGCGACTGGCGGCGGATGAGCGGCTTCCGCTGGATGAAGACGCGCTGAACACTGCGCTCGCCGACCGTCACGCGTTCATCGGCGCGGCCGAGGACCAGGTCGACCGCGTCCTCGCCCGGATCAACGCGCTGGTCTCCGCCCACCCGGAGGCCGCGTCCTACCGACCGGACGACATCCTCTAAAACACGAGAACATCCAGCAGCAGCCACACCCCGAAGCCGGTCAGGAGCACGCCGGAGAACGCCGTCACTGCGGTGTTCAGCCGCGGACGCCCCAGCAGCAACGACCGGGCGAAGAGGGCGACGCCGAAGTAGATCACGACGACCTCGAGGATGAAGATGCTTCCGAGGAGTCCGGTCTGCGCGGTGGAACTCCATCCGTCGGGGGTGAGGTACTGCGGCAGGAGGACGAGCAGCATCAGCATCGCCTTCGGGTTGATGCCGCTGACCCCCATGCCCCGCAGGTACAGGCGCAGCCCGTTGGCGCCGTCCGCAGGCGCTCCCTCGTCGGTGCGCGGCAGGGGCCCGTCGGGGCCCCGCAGGCTCAGCAGAGTGCTCATGCCCAGGTAGCTGATGTAGCAGGCGCCGACGAGTGTCACCACCGTGAGGATGTCGGGGTGGGTCGACACCAGGGCACCGACGCCCACCGCCACGGCGGCGACGAGCACGACGTATCCGCTGGCGAGGCCGAGAACGGGAGGGACGACGGACCGGCTGCGGGTGCCGGTGCTGATGACGTAGGCCCAGTCCGCGCCGGGGACCAGAGTAAGTAGTGCGGCCGTGACGGCGAACTGCAGGACCAGAGTAGCTTCCATGGTATGAAATCTTATTGCAGGTAGCGGGGGATGTGTTTCGAAGTTTCAGCACCTATCCGGGCATGTGTGGGAAGATATCTTCCATGGACGCGATTGACCGGAAGATAATCTCACTGCTCCAGGAGGACGGGCGCATGAGCGTCACGGACCTCGCCGACCATGCGCGGTTGAGTGTGTCGACATGTCACCGTCGGCTCCGCGATCTCGAGAACACGGGAGTGATCCGCGGGTATCACGCCGCGGTGGATCCCGAGGCGCTGGGCCTCACTTTCGAGGCACTGGTCATGGTGACCATGGGCAGGACTGACCAGGCTACTGTCGCTGCATTCGAGGATGCTGTCGAAGCGGAGCCGGCCATCGTCTCGGCTGAGCGGCTGTTCGGGGAGACCGACTACATCCTGCGCACGCTGACCAGAGACATGACCGGCTTCCAGGAGCTCTACGATTCCGTGCTCGGCACCCTGCCAGGGGTGGAGCGGTTGAACTCCACCATGGTGATGAAGAGGGTCGTGGACGGGTCCAGAGGACCCGTCGTCTAGGGCGTGTCATCTCAAGGTGCGGGCCAGGCGCCGACGGCCCGGCGGTGGAAATGTTTCTAGCCCCGTGTACGCATCCGGTGAGGATACGTGCACGGGGCTAGAACTACTTCGGAGGAAACCTGTCAGCGGGGCTCTGCGCACCCCGGCAGCGGTCTCGTTACTCCACGACTTACTCCACGACGACGAGGAGGTCGCCGCCTTCAACCTTCGTCGGTTGGCTCATCACCACCCGGGCGATCCTGCCGGCGACCGGGGCGGTGATTGACGCCTCCATCTTCATCGCCTCGATCACCGCCACCGCATCACCGGCTTCGACCGTGTCACCCACTTTGGCGGTGACCGTGACGGCCCCGGCGAACGGTGCGGCGACGTGACCGGCCAGGGACGGGTCGGCCTTCTCGGCGGCTGCGGTGACCGACTCCACCGACCGGTCCCGCACCCGCATCGGGCGGATCTGGCCGTTGACGTTCATCACGACCTGGCGCATGCCCTTCTCGTCGGGTTCACCGACGGCATCCAGGCGGACCACCATCGGGGGGTTGCCCTTGATCCGCACCACCGTCTCCTCACCCTCCTCGAGGCCGTAGAAGAACTGCCGGTCGGTGAGCACGGAAACATCACCGAACTGGCGCTCGTGCTCGGCGAAGCCCTCCGATTCCTTCGGGAACAGCAGGCGGCTCAGCGAGGCCCGGCGCTCCCCGGAGGAGTCACCGTTCAGGTGGTCCTCCTCCTCAGCCGGGACCTCGGTGACGCGGGCGGCGGTGGATGCGCGGCCCTCCAGGGCCTTCGTACGCAGCGGCTCCGGCCAGCCACCGGGCGGCGTGCCCAGCTCGCCGCGCAGGAAGGCGATGACGGACGCCGGGATGTCGTACTTCTGCGGGTCTGCGGCGAACTCCTCTACCGTCACACCGGCACCGACGAGGTGCAGCGCGAGGTCACCGACGACCTTGGAGGACGGGGTGACCTTGGTCGGACGACCGAGCAGCTTGTTGACACCGGCGTAGGCGTTCTCGATGAGCTCGAAACGGTCCCCGAGGCCGAGAGCGGTGGCCTGGGTCCGCAGGTTGGACAGCTGACCACCGGGGATCTCGTGGGTGTAGACTCGGCCCGTCGGACCGGCGAGGCCGGACTCGAACGGGCTGTACAGGGAGCGGACGGCCTCCCAGTACGGCTCCAGGGAGTTCACCGCGTCCAGCGAGATGCCGGTGTCCCGGTCGGTGTGGGCGAAGGCGGCGACGATCGCGGACAGCGACGGCTGGGAGGTGGTCCCTGCCATCGACGCGGCAGCACCGTCCACCGCATCCGCGCCGGCGTCCGCCGCGGCGAGGTAGGTGGCGAGCTGGCCGCCGGCGGTGTCGTGGGTGTGTACGTGCACGGGCAGGTCGAAGTTGGACCGGAGTGCGGACACGAGGGTGGACGCAGCCTGCGGGCGGAGCAGTCCGGCCATGTCTTTGATTGCCAGGACGTGGGCGCCGGACTCGACGATCTGCTCGGCCAGATGCAGGTAGTAGTCGAGGGTGTAGAGGTCTTCGGCCGGGTTCGAGAGGTCGCCGGCGTAGGCCATCGCGACCTCGGCGACACCCGTGCCTGTCTCCAGGACCGCGTCGATGGCGGTGCGCATCTGGTCGATGTCGTTGAGGGCGTCGAAGATGCGGAAGATGTCCACACCACTCTTCGCGGCTTCGGTGACGAAGGACCGGCAGACCACGTCCGGGTACGGGGTGTATCCGACGGTGTTGCGACCGCGCAACAGCATCTGGATGTTGGTGTTCGGCATCGCCTCGCGCAGCTGGTCCAGCCGCTCCCACGGGTCCTCGTGGAGGAACTGCAGTGCGACGTCGTAGGTTGCACCGCCCCAGGCCTCGACGGAGAGCAGCTCCGGGGTGAGTCGGGCGAGGGCCTCCGCCGCGGAGAAGAGGGAGGTGGTGCGCACGCGGGTGGCGAGCAGGGACTGGTGGGCGTCACGGAAGGTGGTGTCCGTGACAGCCAGGGCCTTCTGCGCGCGCAGCTGCCGGGCGAACTCCGCCGGACCAACCTCGAGGAGCCGGTCGCGGGTGCCGAGCGGCACCGGCGGCGTCATGACGCCCTCGCCGGCGGACTTCGCGTCGCGCTGGGCGACGACGGCCGGCAGTTTGCGGCGCGGGACGATGTCCGTCGGACGCCCGCCGTTGGGCCGGTTGACGGTCACGTCGGCCAGGTAGTCGAGCAGTCGGCCCGGCTCATCATCGGCCGGCGGGGCTTGCAGCAGCCACGGGTGGTCGGCGATGAAGGAGGTGGAGATGCGCTTGTTCTGGAAGTCGTCCTCACGCAGCAGCGCTCGCAGGAAGCCGATGTTGGTGGCGACACCGGAGACGGTGAACTCGTTGAGGGCGCGCTGGGCACGGGTGACCGCTTGGGCGAAGTCCGCACCACGGCAGGTCATTTTCACCAGCATCGAGTCGAAGTGCGCGGTGATCTCGCCACCGAGGGACGCGGCGCCGTCGAGGCGCACACCCGCTCCACCCGGGGAGCGGTACGCGGTGATGGTGCCGGTGTCCGGGCGGAAGCCGTTGTTCGGGTCCTCGGTGGTGATACGGGTCTGCAGGGCGGCGCCACGTAGCTGGACGCTGTCCTGGCTCAGGCCCAGATCCTCGAGGGACGCGCCCGCGAGGATGTTCATCTGCGACTTCACCAGGTCGACGGAGGTGACCTCCTCGGTCACCGTGTGCTCGACCTGGATGCGCGGGTTCATCTCGATGAAGACGTGGTTCTCGTTCTCGTCGACGAGGAACTCCACGGTGCCGGCACCGTAGTAGTTGATCGACTTGCAGAACGCCACCGCGTCCGCGCAGATCCGGTCGCGCAGTTCCTCGGAGATGTTCTGGGCCGGGGCGATCTCCACGACCTTCTGGTGACGACGTTGAAGGGAACAGTCACGCTCGAAGAGGTGGATGATGTCGCCCTGGGTGTCGCCGAGGATCTGCACCTCGATGTGCTGCGGGTTGATCACCGCACGTTCGATGTAGACACGACCGTCACCGAAAGCCGCGGCGGCCTCACGGGACGCCTCGGCGGCCTTCTCTGCCAGTTCGTCGGGGGAACCGACGAAGCGCATGCCGCGTCCTCCGCCACCCGCGACAGCCTTGACGAACAGCGGGTAGGTGCGTCCTTCCGCGAAGGAGACGAGCTCGTCGATGTCCTCGCTGGGGGCTGAATCGTCGAGGATCGGCAGTCCGGCCCGGCGGGCCGCCTCGACCGCGGCGGACTTGTCGCCGGTGAGGTCCAGGGTCTCCGGGGACGGGCCGATGAAGGTGATGCCGTTCTCGGCGCACCTGCGGGCGAGTTCCGCGTTCTCCGAGAGGAAGCCGTAACCGGGGTAGACGGCGTCAGCCCCGGTCTGCTTCGCGGCGCGGATGATCTCGTCGATGTTGAGGTATGCCTTGACGGGCGAACCCTCGGTGCCGATGCGTACCGCCTCATCGGCGAAGGAGCGGTGGAAGGAGTTGCGGTCTTCTCTGGGGTAGACCGCGACGGTGGATGCGCCGGTTTCGTAGGCGGCGCGGAAGGCACGCACTGCGATTTCGCCGCGGTTGGCGACGAGGATTTTGGTGAAGGCGGGTAGCGGGTTGGTGGTGCCGGTGTGGTTGGTGGGGGCAGCCATGTAAGGCGTCCTTTCCAGGTACTGGTGGGTTCAGTCAGAAATGTGTGGTCAGACCAGTCTCACAGAATACTGGTGATCCACGCCACTGTCGAGAGGTGGGGACAGACGGCGACGCGCCCGTGCCGACGGTGGTGACCGTCGGCACGGGCGCGTTCAGGGCGGGGTCAGCGTCCGATATTCTCCTCGACCACCCGCTGATCTTCGCCGTTGTAGGCGCTGAGCGGACGGATCAGTGCATTGGACTCGTTCTGCTCCACGATGTGGGCCGTCCAGCCGACGACGCGGGCCATCACGAAGATGGGGGTGAAGAAGGGGATGTCGATGCCGAGCATGTAGTAGGTCGGTCCGGCGGGGAAGTCCAGGTTCGGCAGGATGCCGGTACGCTTCTCCATCGCAGCCTGCATGTTGTCGTACATCTGGACCCACTTGTCACCGTCGTGGTTCTTGGCGGTGCGACGCATCGCCTTCTCCATCGACGGCACCCGCGAGTCGCCCTTCTTGTACACGCGGTGGCCGAAGCCCATGATCTTCTGCTTGTTGTCGGCCTTGTCCAGGACCCAATCCTCGGCCTTGGCGGGGTCGTCGACCTCAAGGAAGTTGTGCATCACGGCCTCATTGGCACCGCCGTGCAATGCACCCTTCAGGGCGCCGATCGCACCGGTGACCGCGGAGTAGACGTCGGACGTGGTGGACGTGATCACCCGGCCGGTGAAGGTGGAGGCGTTGAAGGAGTGCTCGGCGTAGAGGATCAGCGACTGGTCGAACGCCTTGACGTCGTCCATGTTGTTCGCCGGGGAGTCCGGGTCGTCCCCGAAGCACATGTACAGGAAGTTCGAGGCGATGTCGCGGGTGCGCGACGGCGGGATGAACTCCAGGTTACGCCGGCGACGCATGTCGTAGGCGACGATCACCGGCAGCTTGGCCAGCAGGCTCAGACCGGTGCGGCGGACGGTGTCGGAACTGTTGTCCTCGTTCGTGACGTCCTGCGTGCCCAGCCAGCTCACCGCCGTGCGGACGACGTCCATCGGGTGGGCGGTCTTCGGCAGGGAGTTGATCAGGTCCAGCAGGCCGCGGCTGACGGTGCGCAGCGCCCGCTCACGCTGGCCGAACTCCTGGTGCTCGCGCCAGGTGGGCAGCTCGCCGTTCCAGAGCAGGTAGGCGACGTCCTCGAAGCTGCAGTGCTCCACGAGCTCCTGCACCGGGTAGCCGCGGTAGGTCAGGGAGTTGGTCTCCGGGTTGACCTTGGACACGGCGGTGTAGTCGACGACGACGCCGTTGAGGCCCTTACGGATCTCCGGGGAGTTGTTGGGGTTGTTCTCGCTCATCAGGGATGGTCCTTTCAGTTGGTGGTGACAACCGTGCGGTGGTGCCGGACGCCGCTAGCTTCCGTCCGGCCTGGTGTAGGTGAAGACGTCTGTGTCGAAGGCGTTGTACTCGCTGTAGCGCAGGAGCTCGTACAGCCGGGAACGGTGCTGCATCCGGTCGATCCACCCGGTCTGGGTGCCGGTCTCGGCGATGTCGCCCAGCGCGGCCTCGACCTGACCCATGGCGATCCGCAGGGTGGTCACGGGGTAGATCACCGCGTTGTAGCCGATGTCCTGCAGCGTCTGTGCGCTGAGCAATTCGGTCTTGCCGAACTCGGTCATATTCGCCAACAGGGGGGTGTCGACCGCTGCACGGAACTTCTCGAAGTCCGCAGGAGTGTGCAGTGCCTCGGTGAAGATCAGGTCGGCGCCGGCGTCGGCGTAGGCCTTCGCCCTCTCGATGGCGGAGTCGATGCCTTCGACCCCGGCGGCGTCCGTACGGGCACAGATGACGAAGGAATCGTCGCGTCGTTCGTTGACGGCGGCGGTGATCCTGCGCAGCATCAGCTCGGTCGGGACGACCTCCTTGCCGTCGAGGTGCCCACACCGCTTGGGGTTGACCTGGTCTTCGAGATGGCAGCCCGCCACACCGGCGTCCTCCAGCTCGCTGACGGTACGGGCGGCCGACATGGGTTCACCGAAGCCGGTGTCAGCGTCGACGAGGACAGGCAGGTCCGTGGCGCGGGCGATCTGGCGTGACCGTCCCGCCACCTCGGTGAGGGTGGTCAGTCCGATGTCCGGAAGCGCGAGGTCCGCTGCGACGACAGCGCCTGAGACGTAGACGCCGTCCAGTCCGGCTTCCTGGATGGCACGGGCCACCAGGGGTGAGAAAGCGCCGGGCAACCGCTGGATCGTGCCGGAGGTCAGTGCCTCCCGGAACGCCTTACGGCGGTCAGTGGGGGTGACGTTGCTTGAGAACAGGCCGGGCATCTAGAACAGCCCCTCGTTGATCTTCGGTGCGCGTGCCAGCACATCCTCGGAGAAGGTGACGGTCAGCTGGTTGAGGTCGCCGGCACCGAGCTCCAGGGTGTTGGTGGCGGCCTCGAGGAAGCGGTCCTGCTCCTTCTCGTCGACCAGACCTTCTGCCAGCGTACGGAACTTGCCGATGTACTGCTCCCGGGTGAAAGGGTGTGCTCCCAGCGGGTGGGCGTCGGCGACGGCGAGCTCGTCCTCCAGAACCGTCCCGTCCTTGAGGGTGATCACGGCCTTGGCACCGAAGGCCTTCTCATTCGGGTCGTCTGCGTGGTAGCGGCGGGTCCACTCCGGGTCCTCGACGGTGCTGATCTTGTTCCACAGCTCGATGGTCTCGGGACGGTGCGCACGCTCCGGGGAGTAGCTGTGCTCGTGGTGCCAGTCACCGTCCTCCAGTGCGACGGCGAAGATGTACATCACGGAGTGGTCCAGCGTCTCACGGGACGCGTCCGGGTCGAACTTCTGCGGGTCATTCGCGCCGGTGCCGATGACGTAGTGAGTGTGGTGGCTGGTGTGCAGCACGACCGACTCGATCTGCGACAGGTCCTGGCCCTGGTCGCGGAGCTGCTTGCCCATGCGACGTGCCAGGTCGATTGGGGCCTGGGACTGGTACTCCGCGGAGTGTTGCTTGGTGTAGGTGTCCAGGATGCCCCGCTTCTCCTCGCCGGCACCCGGCAGCGGCACGGTGTACTCGGCGTTCTTGCCGTCCAGCATCCAGGCGATGACGCCGTCCTCGCCTTCCCAGATCGGTGACGGTGCACCCTCGCCGCGCACCGCACGGTCGATCGCCTCGATCGCCATCTTGCCGGCGAAGGCCGGGGCGAAGGCCTTCCAGGAGCTGATCAGGCCCTTCCGGGACTGGCGGGTCGCGGTGGTGGTGTGCAGCGCCTGGCCGACCGCCTGGTAGATGGTCTCGGTGTCGAGTTTGAGCAGTGTGCCGATGCCGGCGGCGACCGACGGGCCGAGGTGGGCGACGTGGTCGATCTTGTGCTCGTGCAGGCAGATGCCCTTGACCAGGTCCACCTGGATCTCGTAGCCGGTGACGATGCCACGGACCAGCTCGGCGCCGGACAGGCCCTTGTGCTGGGCGGTGGCCAGGATCGGCGGAATGTTGTCACCCGGGTGGGAGTACTCCGCGGCCAGGAAGGTGTCGTGGAAGTCGAGCTCGCGCACGGCGGTGCCGTTGGCCAGGGCGGCCCACTCCGGCGAGTAGGTGCCGGGAACACCGAAGACCGTGGCACCGGGGGAGTACGGGTGGCTCAGCGCCTGGGAGCGGGCCGTCGACGGCGGGCGGCGCAGCACGGACGCGACCGCCACCGAGGCATTGTCGATGATGCGGTTGACCGCCATGTCGGCGGAGTCCTGGGGGACGGCCACCGGGTCGGCCGCTACTTCGGCGACCTTCCAGGCCAGGTGCTCCTTCTTCGGGAACTCTTCAGCAGAAGGATGGACGCGAACGGTGTGCTTCTCCACGGGGTGGGACTCCTAGAGGCTCGGGTACGTGACCGTGCCAGTGCCCCAGGCGGCGCTGTGACTGCTGACACATGGTTTCAGCGTCCACTATGCCATCGGTCGCCGGGCCAATGGTTCTGTTCCGGAAACGGTTGCGACTCTCGTCTCGGTCATCACCCCCGACCTCGTCCGGTACCTCATTTGATGCCGGGACGCCCGGGGGTGGGGGCGATACACTGGCCCCATGCCCTATCCGTCTCCACTTCCGGTACGCAGGGTCGAGGAGCTGGCCGTCTATCCGGCGGACCGTCGCGCCTGGCCCGCCACGGTCCCCGCTGTCGCGGATGTGCTTGACAACGGAATTGACCTGTCGCGGCTTACAGTCCTCGTCGGGGAAAACGGTTCGGGGAAGTCGACGCTCGTCGAAGCCGTCGCCGAGGCCTATGGTCTCAACCCGGAAGGTGGCACACGGGACGCGATGCACTCGACCCAGCGGACGGAGTCCGGCCTCGCAGAGAACCTGAAGTTGATCCGTGCCGGAGGTGCTTCCAGGAAAGGTGTGTTCCTCCGCGCCGAGACCATGCACAGCCACTTTGCCTACCTGGACGGCATATGCAGCATGGGACGGTACCGGAATTCACCGGAAGAACTACGACGACCTCGCTCTCGTGCAGAACTGGCGCCGGTTCCTCAGTGAGCCGGAGAGCTTCCTCCGGCATCTTTTCTGAGCCGGCACCGTTGCGCTTACCCCTGGTGCAGGGGAATCGTCCCGCCGGGGATGGAATCGAGCAGTCGGCGGGTGTACTCCTGTTCCGGATGATCGAAGAGGTCGTCGGTCTCGCCACGCTCCACGATCCGGCCGTGCTGCATCACCAGGGTCTCGTCGGCGATCTGCTTGACCACCGCGAGGTCGTGGGTGATGAACAGGTACGTCAGGTCCATGTCCCGCTGCAGCTGGTTCAGCAGGTCCAGGACCTGTGACTGCACCAGTACGTCGAGCGCACTGACCGCTTCGTCGAGAATGAGCGCGTCCGGACCCAGCGCCAGGGCACGGGCGATCGCCACACGCTGGCGCTGGCCCCCGGACAGTTCCCCGGGGAAGCGTGACATCATCGACTGCGGCATGGCGACCACGTCCAGCAGCTCCCGGACACGCTTCTCCCGGTCCTTCTTCGAGCCGACACCGTGGATCTTCAACGGCTCGGCAATCGTGTTGAACACCGAGTACATCGGGTCCACCGAGCCGTAGGGATTCTGGAACACCGGCTGGACGCGTCGGCGGAAGGCGAGTTCTGCCTTCCGGTCCAGGTCGGTGACGTCGGTACCGTCGAAGGTGACTTTCCCGGACGTGGGCTCCAGCAGGCCGAGCACCATCTGCGCGACGGTCGACTTACCGGAGCCGGACTCGCCGACCAACGCAAGAGTCCGTCCCCGGCGCAGGAAGAAGTTGATGTCGTCTGCGGCGGTGAAGTCCTTCTTCCGCCACGGCTTGTCGCCGGGCACCTGGAAGACCTTGCTGAGGTTCTCGACGGTGATCAGCGGTGACTCACCAGACGCGTCAGCCCTGTCCGCCGGCTCCGACACCTGGACCTCGCTGCGTCGCGCACCGATGGAGGGTGCTGCGGCGACAAGCTTGCGGGTGTACGGGTGGTGGGGATCCTGCAGAATCTCGAGGGCAGGACCCGACTCCACGACGTGCCCCTGACTCATCACCACGATGCGGTCGGCTCGCTCGGCGGCGAGGCCCAGGTCGTGGGTGATCAGCAGGACGGCGGTGCCCAGTTCCTCGGTGAGACCCTGCAGGTGATCGAGGATCTGGCGTTGGACGGTGACGTCCAGTGCGGAGGTCGGCTCGTCGGCGATGAGCAGGTCCGGACGCGCCGCAAGCCCGCAGGCGATCAGCGCACGCTGACGCATACCACCGGAGTACTGGTGGGGGTACTGGCTGATGCGGTGCTCAGCGTCCGAGAGCCCCGCTTCCTCCAGCAGTTCGACGGCACGCTTGTGCGCCGCGGACCCGGTCGCGATGCCGTTGGCTTTCAGTGCTTCCTTGACGTGGTGACCGATCGTCCACACGGGATTGAGGTTGCTCATCGGGTCCTGGGGGACCAGACCGATGCTGTCGCCGCGCAGTTCGGTGAACCGCTTCGGTGAAGCGTGGGTGATGTCTTCGCCCTTGAAGGTGATGGTGCCGTCCGTGACATGCCCTCCGCCGGGCAGCAGGCCCATGATGCTCATGGCACTGGTGGACTTGCCGGATCCGGATTCACCGACGACGGCGACCGTCTCACCGGGCCAGATGTCCAGACTGACATCGAAGACCGTGGGTTTGGGATTCTTGCGCGTACCGAAGGCGATGTCGACGCCGCGCATGGACAGCAGTGGTTGGTCGCTCATCGGGTGCGCTCCTTCGGGTCGAGGGCGTCCTTGAGGGTGTCGCCCAGCAGGATGAATCCCAGGACGGTGAGCGCGAGCGCACCAGCCGGGTAGAACAGGATCTCCGGCGAGAGCCGCAGGACGTCCTGCGCGGTGGAGATGTCATTTCCCCACGACACGGTGTCCGGCGGCAGTCCCACGCCGAGGTAGGACAGTGTCGCCTCGGCGACGATGTAGATACCGAGGTTGGTCGTCATCATGACGATGATCGGGGCAAGGCAGTTCGGGAGGATGTGTCGGACGAGGATCCTGCCGCGGGTCAACCCGAGAGCGCGGGACGCCTGCACGTACTCGTTGTTCTTGGCCTGCAGCACAGCACCACGGACCATGCGGGCCATCTGCGGCCAGCCGAAGGCGGAGAGCACGAGGACGACCGTCCATACGTTGCGGACGTCGAAAAGCTGCATGAGCACGATGGCGGCGAGCAGCAGCGGCACGGCGAAGAAGATGTCCGTCAGACGAGACAGAAGTGCGTCCACCCATCCGCCGAAGTAGCCGGCGAGAGAGCCGACGACCACGCCGAGAACGGCGACGACGAGGGTGGTCACCAGTCCGGTCACCACAGACGCCTGTGCTCCGTAGATGGTGCGGGCGAAGACGTCGTACCCCTGCTGGGTGAAGCCGAAGGGATGCCCGTCCCTGGCGGGTTCGAGGGAATCCTCCAGGGTCGCGGTGGTGGGATCGGTCGACGTGAACAGCCCGGGGAAGACGGTCACAAGGAGAACCGCGAGGATGATCACCGTCGAGATCCAGAACATCGGACGTCGGCGGAGATTCCGCCACGCCGTTCCCCAGAAGCCGGCGGGTGCGTCCTCGGGGAGGAGTTGGTCGCGGGTCAGGACGTCCTCGGTGACGACCTCTGCTGTCCAGCGTTCATTGCGGTTGTGGATGTCAGGCATATCGGATCCTCGGGTCGAGCAGGGCGTAGAGCAGGTCGATGATGAGGTTGGCCACGACGAAGATCACCACGAGGATCGTGACGACGCTGACGACGGTGGGGGCCTCACCGATACTGACGGACTGGAAGATCAGGCCGCCGACACCGTGAATGTTGAAGATGCCCTCGGTCACGATCGCGCCGCCCATGAGAGCGGCGAGGTCGGCGCCGAGGAAGGTGACGACGGGGACCAGCGAGTTGCGCAGGACGTGGTCGCGGACGACGACGCCGCGGGAGAGTCCGCGGGCAGAAGCGGTGCGAACGAAGTCGGCGCGCAGGTTCTGCGCCACTTCCGACCGGGTCAATCGTAGGACGTAGGCGAAGGAGACCATTCCCAGCACGATGGCGGGTAGCAGCAGTCGGCTGAAGGAGCCGTCGGAGCCGACCGTCGGGGGGACGACACCCCACTGGATGCCGAACAGGAACTGTCCGACGAAACCGATGACGAAGGTCGGTACGGCGATGATCACCAGTGACACGACCAGCAGGGTCGAGTCGAACCACTTGCCCTTCTTGAGACCGGCGATCAGCCCGAAGACGATACCCATCACGGCTTCGATGACCAGAGCCATCAGCGCCAGTCGGATGGTGATGGGGAAGGTTTCGGCGAGGACCTCGGTGACGGCGCGACCGGAGAAGGTGGTGCCCATGTCACCGGTGAAGAAGCCGCCGAGGAAGAGCAGATACTGGACGATGAAGGGCTTGTCCAGGTTGTAGTCGGCGCGGATCTGGTCGAGGACGGCCGGTTCAGCGGCCTTGTCGCCGGCCAACGCGAGGACGGGGTCTCCCGGCATGAGGAAGACCATGGCGTAAATGAGGAATGTCGCCCCGAAGAAGACGGGGATGAGCTGGAGCAGTCGTTTACCGAGGTACCACCACACGGTCACTCACCGTCCTTCGTGATCTCGGTGTAGACGGGCATACCCTGCCAGTTCGTCTCCACGTTGTGCAGGCCAGGGTCCCATGCCGTGGTCGCCGCGTAATACCACAGGGGGATCTGCGGAAGGTCCTCCATCAGTACCGCCTGAGCCTCGTCGTAGTAGGTCTGGGCTGCATCGGAATCGGGGGACGATGAGGCCTGTGCGAGCAGTTTGTCGAACTCCGGGTTCGAGTAGTCACCGTCATTCGATCCGCCGCCGGTGCGGTAGTTGGAGACGAGGAAGGACGAGATGGACGGGTAATCTGCATTCCATCCGGACCGGAAGGCAGAGCCCACGGTGCGGTTGACGATTGCGTCACGCTGGGCCTGGAAGGTGGGGTAGGCCTTACCGGAGGCCTTGATCCCGAGTACCTGGCGGATGCTGTTGGTCACACCCTCGACCCACTGCTGGTGGCCGCCGTCGGCGTTGTAGGCGATCTGGAACGATTCACCGCTGTAGGGTTTGATCTCGTTGGCCTTCTCCCACAGTTCACGGGCCTTGTCCGGCTGGAAGGTCAGCACCTCCTTGCCCGGCACATCCGCGATACCGCCTTCGAGTGTGGGGGCGCCGAAGTCCTCGGCGACCTGTCGTCCACCGAAGAAGAGTTTGTCGATGATCAGATCCCGGTCGATGGCCATGGAGATCGCGGCACGACGCAGCCGGCCTTCTTCATCCGTCTGGAAACCGGGGAGGTTCTCAGGGATGGTGAAGTTCTGGATGGCGGCGTAGGGTGCGTCGTCGTTGCTGTCGGGGAAGTCCGCTCGGTAGCTGGGAAGAGCTCTCGGACCGACGTTCTCGCGCATGTGGTCCAGATCGCCGGACTGCAGGTCGGCGTAGGCGGTGGCTACGTCGGCGTAGTGCTTGAAGGCGATGCCCGGATTCTGCGCTTTGTCGTCGCCGACGTAGTCCGGATTCGCCTTCAGCTGGATCGATACATTGTGCTGCCAGGCGTCATCCCTGTCGAGCATGTAGGGCCCGTTGCCGATCGGGTGCTGACCGAAGGCATCGATGTCGTCGAAGGCGACCTGGGGCAGCGGTGAGAACGCGTAGTACCCGAGCTGGGTGGGGAAGGAGGCGTCCGGTGCCGAAAGGTCGACGGTGAACTCATGGTCGTTGATCTCGGTGAGCCCGGACATCTCCGTCGCGGTGGCGTCCTCGCCGGCGACGTCGTCGTATCCCTCGATGGCGGAGAAGAAGTCTGCACCGAGCTGGGCGTTGGCCGAGGTCGCGCCGAAGTTCCAGGCGTCGATGAAACTGGCGGAGGTCACGGGTTCACCGTTGGTGAATGTCCAGCCGTCCTTCAGGGTCACGTGGAAGCTGGAGGAGTCGTCGTTCGGTTCGATGTCCTCGGCGACGGCGTTGTACGGCTCGCCGTCAGGGCTGTAGCCGACCAGGCCGGTGTACATGGCGCGGAGGACTTCACCGCCCTGGACTTCATTGGTGTTCGTGGTCAGCAGCGGATTCTGTGGTTCGCCGCCGAAGAACGTGATGTAGTCGGACGGGATGTCGTCCCGGTCCGGTACACACGCCGTCGTGGAGAGCAGCAGGGCAAGCCCGGTGAGGGTCGCCGCCAGTGCCCGACGGGGTCGGATTCTCATGGATGGCACTTTCGTGAGGTGTACAGGAAACGTCGAAAATGGAAAGTTTAGTGATTCTTCCCTGTCTCGCATGGTGAAACAGAAAACCCCGTCGGTACCTCTCGTGTGGGGTCCGCGGGGGCGCGTGGAGATTGCCGGTCGTGAGGGCTAGACTCTGCAGGCCATGCGACCCGACTTGTCCGACTACACCCATTTCTCCGCGGGAAAGGTCCGCGAGATCTACGAGATCGACGAGGACACCCTGCTCATGGTGGCCACCGACCGGATCTCCGCCTTCGACTTCGTGCTGGAGACCCCGATCCCGGACAAGGGGCGGGTGCTCACCGCCATGAGTGACTTCTTTTTCGGACGCATTGATTTCCCGAACCACCTTGCCGGCCCCGCCGACGATGAGCGCATCCCGCAGAAGTCCCTGGGACGGGCGCAGATCTGCCACAAGCTGGAGATGCTGCCGTTCGAGTGCGTCGTCCGTGGTTACCTCACCGGTTCGGGGCTCGCAGAGTACCGGGAGAATGGGTCTGTGTGTGGCGTGGAACTGCCGGACGGCCTGACCGAGTCGTCCAAGCTGCCGGAGCCGATCTTCACCCCCGCGACCAAGGCGGAGATCGGCGACCACGACGAGAACGTCTCGTTCGACGTCGTTGTCGAGGGACTCGGCCGGGAGCGTGCCGAGGAACTGCGCGACGCCTCGATCGCGATCTACACCCAGGCGGCCGGTATCGCGGCGGAACACGGCATCATCCTGGCGGACACGAAGTTCGAGTTCGGCCTGGATGCCGACGGCAACCTGGTGCTCGGCGACGAGGTGCTGACGCCCGACTCCTCCCGCTACTGGCCGGCCGACTCCTATGAGGAGGGCAAGGTCCAGCCCAGCTTCGACAAACAGTACGTGCGCAACTGGCTGACCGGGCCGAAGTCGGGGTGGGACAAGAACGAGGGCACTCCGCCGCCCGAGCTTCCGGGGCCGGTGGTCGAGGCGACCCGCGAACGCTACGTGGACGCCTACGAGAGGATCTCCGGCCAGCGTTTCGCCGACTGGATCGGTACCTGCACCGACCGCTGACCGGACCCCTTCCAGTGGGCGCTACGATCGTGTCCCATGGATGCGAACCCACCGGTAGCGAAGAAGAAGCCCGTCACCCGTAGTTTCCACGGCCGTGATGTCGTCGACGACTACGAGTGGTTGCGGGACAAGGACAACTCCGAGGTCCTGGCGCACCTCACCGCGGAGAACGCGTACACCGACGCGCGTACGGCACACCTCAAGCCCCTGGAGGACGCGGTCTTCCATGAGGTGAAGTCGAAGATCCGGGAAACTGATCTGTCGGTTCCGGTGCGCTCGGGACAGTGGTGGTATTTCTCCCGCACCGAGGAGGGGAAGAGCTACCCCACCATGTGCCGGATCCCCGTCGACACCACCGACGAAGCGGCGTCCTGGACCCCGCCCGAGATCGTCCCCGGCGAGCCCGCGGCCCGTGAACAGGTCATGCTGGACTGCAACGTTCTGGCGGATGGTGAGGAGTTCTTCAGCCTCGGTGCGGCGAGCGTGACCGTCGACGGCACCTTGTTGGCGTACTCGACCGACACTGTCGGCGACGAGCGGTTCACCCTGCGGGTCAAGGACCTGGTCAACGGCGTCCTGTTGGAGGATGTCCTGGAAGGCGTCGCTTACGGTGCCACGTGGGTCGGCGACGACTACCTCTTCTACCAGCGGGTCGACGAGGCATGGCGTCCCCACGAGATCTGGCGGCACAAGATCGGCACACCGGAGAGTGAGGACGTGTGTGTCTTCCGTGAGGAGGACGAAGCCTACTGGACCGGACTCGGAGTGACCCGCTCCGAGCATTTCCTGTTGGTCTCGACCGCCTCGAAGACGACGTCCGAAACCTGGTACCTCGACGTCTCGGAGAAGACAGGTGACCCGGAGGGCGAGCTGACCTGTATCCGTCCGAGGGAGAAGGACGTGCAGTACGACGTCGACCACGTCGTCGTCGGCGGGGAGGACGCCTGGCTGGTGGTCCGCGAGGAACTCGACGGTCTGCCCAACGGTGAGGTCGGCCATTGTCCGGTGGGTACGGTCGCCAGCTTTGACGACGCGTCCTATGAGGTTCTTGTTCCCCACCGTGACGACGTCCGGATTGAGGGGGTGGACTGCTTCGCCGATCACCTGGTGCTCGCCACCCGGGAGAACGCCATCGAGCAGCTGTCCCTGATGGATGTCTCGGACGCCGCCGGCGGCTGGGGACGGTTTGAACCGATTGAGTTCGACGAGGAGATCTACTCGGCCGGGACCGTCGGCAACTCCGAGTGGGAGTCTCCGGTTCTGCGCGTCAGCTACACCAGCTACGTCACGCCGGCGCAGGTGTGGGAGATCGACCTGCGGACCGGGGAGCGGACGCTGCGGCGTGAGCAGACGGTGCTCGGTGACTTCGACCGGTCGCGTTACACCGCATCGCGTCGGTGGGTTACCGCATCCGACGGGGCACGGATCCCGGTGTCGCTGATCCACCGCACCGACGTGGATCCGCTGGCTGAAGGCACTGTGCACCCTGTCCTGCTATACGGCTACGGTTCCTACGAGGCCAGTATGGACCCGTACTTCTCGGTGTTCCGGCTGTCGATGCTGGACCGCGGCGTGGTGTACGTGGTGGCGCACATCCGTGGCGGCGGGGAGATGGGACGTCACTGGTACGAGCAGGGCAAGATGCTGCAGAAGACCAACACCTTCACCGACTTCATCGCCGTTGCCGACGACCTGATCGCCGCGGGGATCACCTCGCCGCAGAAGATGGTGGCGGAAGGCGGTTCCGCCGGTGGCCTGCTCATGGGCGCTGTGGCGAACATGGCGCCTGACCGCTTCGCCGGTATTGAAGCCGTGGTGCCTTTCGTCGACCCGCTCACCAGTATCCTGATGCCCGAGCTTCCGTTGACGGTGACCGAGTGGGAGGAGTGGGGCGACCCGTACCACGATCCGGAAGTGTATGACTACATGGCGACCTACGCCCCCTATGAGAACGTGACTGCCCAGGCGTACCCACCGATCCTGGCGATCAGTGGTCTCAACGACACCCGGGTGCTGTACGTGGAACCGACGAAGTGGATCGCGAAGCTGCGTGAGGTTGCCGGTGACGTTGACGGCGGTGGCGACTTCCTGCTGAAGACGGACATGACCTCCGGGCACGGGGGAGTGTCGGGGCGCTACGAGAAGTGGCGCCAGTCCGCCTTCGAGACCGCCTGGGAGCTTGACCGGATGGGCGCGACGGAGTTGCTGTAGGAAGTTATCTGTCGGTCAGGAGTTATTCGCCTCCGGGCGTGTTGGTGTGCTCGGCGGTCCAGGTCGTGACCGTCGAGTAGCTGTCTGTGAGCCTCGCCTGCTGGCGGTGGGCTTGTCAGTCTGGGTGTCTCACCGGGGACAACGGTCCGGCGGCCACGGTGGTGGCGCGCATCCCGCCGGGTCCGGCCCAGTGCAGTGTGACCGCGTCATCCGGGCTGGCAGGCTGCCAGGCCCGGGCGGTTTTCAGG
>NZ_VDYZ01000099.1 GCF_007673095.1 Corynebacterium glyciniphilum AJ 3170 | reverse complement strand
CACCCCCCCCCCCCCCACTCCCCATACTTCTCACAACCCCTCCCTACCCACCTCTTTTTCCTTCCCTTCATCCCCACCCAATCCCTCCCACCTCTCATTCCCCCTTCCACCCCACCCCTCCTCTCCTCCGACTCGTCACCACCATCCTCTCCCAACTCTCCCCCTCCCACAACAACACCCCCCTCATCCTCCCCTCCCACACCCCCACCTCCACCCACCCTTCACCCCCCACCACCACCTTCATCTCCTCCAACTTCTCCAACTTCACCTCCCACAGCCACGACACCTCCTCCCCCTCCCCGACGGCATCGCCCCCCACCCCCCCGCTGAAGTCCCCTCCCACCTCATCATC
>NZ_VDYZ01000098.1 GCF_007673095.1 Corynebacterium glyciniphilum AJ 3170 | reverse complement strand
TGACCTCCAACATCCACCCCTGGCTCTCCCCCCACTTCCCCACCTCCACCCCACCGTCCGCCACCACTCCACACCACACACCATCAACCCCTACCCCCACCCCACATCCCCACCCCCACCACTCCCCCCCCATCACCCCCTTCCATCCACCCCCCCTCACCCCTCTCCTCCCACCTCCACCCCACCTCCCCCTACCCCCTCCTCCAACCCCACCACCTCCACAACCCCCTCCCCCACCACACCCATACCCTCCCTATCCTCCCCCCCATCATCATCCTCCTCTTCTTCACCTTCTACCTCTCCTCCCCAATCCTCTCCCCCCCCCCCCACTACTTCACTCACTCCATCCAGCG
>NZ_VDYZ01000097.1 GCF_007673095.1 Corynebacterium glyciniphilum AJ 3170 | reverse complement strand
GAGCGAGGGAATGGGGGCGGCGGGTAGCTGTGAAGTCGGGGAGAGGGATAGAGGACTGGTGCTGGTCGGAGGGTGAGGGGAGAAAAGGGGGGGGGTGGGGGATGAACAGGGGGGTGGGATTGGGGGAGGAGTGGGGGGTGGGGGTGGAGGGGTAGGATGGGAGGGTGGGGCAGGTGGGGAGGTGGGGTATGGGGGTGGGGGGAGGGGGGAGTGAGGGGGGGGGAGATGGAGTGGTAGGAAGAGGAGTAGGTGGGGGGTAGGGGTGAGGTGAGGGAGGGGGTGGAGGTGGATGTGTGGGGGGTGTGGAGGGGTGGGAGGTGGTGGAGAAGTTGGAGGGGGTGAGGGAGCGAGTTGG
>NZ_VDYZ01000096.1 GCF_007673095.1 Corynebacterium glyciniphilum AJ 3170 | reverse complement strand
CTCCCACCCCACTTATCCCACCCCTCCCCCTCTCTTTCTGCCCCCACCCCACCACCTCGCCATCCCCCCCCTCCACCTCCCACTCCGACACGAACCCTCCCTACCCACGTTTCCCGCACACCCCCTCGATCAAGCCATAACAAATCCCCTTCTCCACCCCCACTCGCCACTCACCCAACCTCTACTCCTCGACCACCCCCCCCTCACCCTCAACCTCTCCTCACCCCCCCCACTTCCCCCCCCTCCCTCTCCTCCACCTCCTCCCCCACCTCCATCCACCTCTTCACCCCCCCCTCCATCCCCCGAGCGATGCTCCGGGACCTACGGGCGGAGGGTGCCACCCTCGTGGTCACCG
>NZ_VDYZ01000095.1 GCF_007673095.1 Corynebacterium glyciniphilum AJ 3170 | reverse complement strand
CATCCTACAAAAACACCATCACTCACCAACCTCCCTCCACACCCCTCCCCCCCATCCCCACTCACCACATCCTCCTCCACCACCCCTCCCTCCACCACTTCCCCATCCACCTCTACCACCCCCGTCCCCCCACCTCCACCAACATCCCCCACCCCCCCCCCACCAACCTCTCCCATTTCCCCCCCCCACCCCTCTCCTTCTACAACCTCACCTTCCCCCCCCTCACCCCGACACCCACTTCCCCCCACCCCTCCCCGACACCATCCACCCCTACCACCTCCTCCACCTTCCCCCCCACCACCTCAACAACCACACCCATCACCTCCACCGGCTCCTCAACAACCCCCCTGCCACCT
>NZ_VDYZ01000094.1 GCF_007673095.1 Corynebacterium glyciniphilum AJ 3170 | reverse complement strand
GGATGGTCGTGCGGGGGGAGCGGTGTAGGCGAGAGGGTTGGGAGTGAGCGAGGGGAGGGGGGGGCGGGGGGAGGAGTGGGAGGAGAGGGGGGGACGGACTGTGGTGGAGGAAGTGGGAGGAGTGTGGGGGGTGGTGGGTTGGGTGGTGGAAGTGTGAGTGAGTGGGAGATGAGGGGGGGGGGTGGGTGGAGTGGTGTGGGTATGGAGGGGGTGGTGAGGGAGGGGAAGGGGGGGGAGATGCAGGGGAGGGGGGAGGGAGAGGGGTGGTGAGGGGGTGGTGGGAATGTTGGAGGAGGGGATGAGTACGGCAGGGTCGAGGGGTGTGAGGATGGAGTGGAAGAGGGTGGTGGTGGAGA
>NZ_VDYZ01000093.1 GCF_007673095.1 Corynebacterium glyciniphilum AJ 3170 | reverse complement strand
GGAGTGGATGAAGTGGAGCTGGATGAGGTGGTGGGGGTGAGTGAGGAAGGGGTGGGGATGGAGGGTTGAGAGGTGGGGGTGGGGGGGGGGGGAGGGTAGAGAGGGGGGGAAGTGGTGGTGGGTGTGGTGATGGGGTGGGGAAAGGGGGGGGAGAAGGGGGTGGGGGGGCAGGTGGGGGTGGCTAGGAGAAGGGGGGGAAAGTTATGTACAGGGGGGGTGTGGTAGGGTGTGTTGGAGGAGATGAAAGGGGGGGTGTGTGGGTGGTGGGGGTGGGGGGTGTGTTGTGGGGGATGGTGGGGGTGTGAGGGGGGGGGGGGTGGGTATGGGAGGGGGGTGGGGGGGTGGATGGGGGGGGG
>NZ_VDYZ01000092.1 GCF_007673095.1 Corynebacterium glyciniphilum AJ 3170 | reverse complement strand
GAGTGGGGGTTGGGGGATGAGGTGGGGTGGGGGTTGGAGGATGAGGGGGTGGGGTGGGAGGGTGAGGAGGGTGGTGGGGGAGGGGGAGGGGAAGATGGTGAAGGGGGGAGGGGAGGAGATGGGGGAGGGATGAGTGGGGGGGGGTGGGGGAAGAAGGGGGGGTGAGGTTGTGGTGTGAGGGGGGAGATGGTGGGAGTGTGAGGGGGGTGAGTGGGGGAAGTGAAGGGGGTGAGAGTGGGATTGGGGGGGGGTGAGGTTGGGGTAGTTGTGGTGGGGGAGGGTGGGGGTGAAGTGGTCGGGGGAGTAGGTGTTGAGTGAGGGGGGGTAGGGGTTGTGAGGGGTGGAGTGAGGAGGGGGT
>NZ_VDYZ01000091.1 GCF_007673095.1 Corynebacterium glyciniphilum AJ 3170 | reverse complement strand
GGATGACGGGGAACTGGCGTTGGAGCAGTTGGTTGGCGGTGGCGTGGTGGATAGCGGAGGTGGGTGGGGTGAGGAGAGTAGAGGGGGGCGCAGGGAGGGGGTGTAGAAGAGGGGGAAGAATGAGGGTGTGGAGGGTGGGGGTGAAGGGGGAGAGGGGAGAAGGGAGGATGTAGGGGATGAGAGGGGGGAAGGAGAGGATGAAGGGGGGGGGGGTGAGGGGGTGGAGGATGGGGTGGGGGTGGGTGAGTGGTGGAAGGGGTGAGGGTAAGGTGGGGAGGATGAGGAGGATGAGGAGTAGGTTCGGGGGAGAAGTGGGGAAGGGGAGGAGACTGGCGGGGGTGTGGGGGGGGGGGGGGGTGGG
>NZ_VDYZ01000090.1 GCF_007673095.1 Corynebacterium glyciniphilum AJ 3170 | reverse complement strand
AATCCACCAACTCAACCGTTCCTTCAACCACCCACCCGACACCGAAGCATTCTCCACCTACATCCACAACCTCCCATTCACCCACGACTACAACAACCCCCCCCACTTCCACTCCTCGGCCATCACCTTCGCCTACCACATCTTCCTCCTCATCCCCCTCCTCTTTCCCCCCCCCACCACCCCCCCTTCGTCCCTCCCACCCCCCCCTTCCACTCCAACTTCAACTCCCCGCCCTCCCCCTCCTTCATCCCCACCCAACCCACCCCCCCACCTCGCCCACCTCCACATCCACCCCCACCCTATTCAACACCACCCTCCCTACCCCCAACTCCCCATCCACCCTTCCCACGTACCCCCCCATC
>NZ_VDYZ01000008.1 GCF_007673095.1 Corynebacterium glyciniphilum AJ 3170 | reverse complement strand
ACCGGGCTTATCTGGCTGAGGTGACTGAGGCAGCAGCTTGACAAACTATAGGAGCATCAGAGGTATCGGTTTGCTGGCAGACCCGGTGGTCGGTTTCAACCCGTAAACCGGCGGTTACCTCTGCCACGCTGCCGGATGCTCTGCCATGTTCGCCGACCGAGCTGAAAAAGGAGGTCACCGCGTTGTGCGGTGACCTCCCGGCAGGTGGGGCGGAGGGCTGTTACTCTGCAGCGTCGCCAGCGTCATCCCCGGCGTTGTCGCCGTTGTCGCCGTTGTCGCCGCTGTCATCACCACCGAGTGATCCGGTGACGGAGCCGATCACATCGCCGACAGTGGCGTCGCCGTCGTTGACCACGGAAATGATGTCCAGGATGGTCTGCAGTGAGACATTCCCGCCGAGGACGTCGCCGAGGATCTTGGCGACGGACTTCCAGTCGGCGTCGGACAGCGAGGAAGCCGCGTCTTCAGAGCCGATGCCTTCGGGCAGGGAGCCCTCGGCGGAGCCGGCTGCCGAGTTGTCGGCATCATCGTCGGTGCCTTCGGCGTCGTCTGTCGCGGAAGCGGAGGAATCGGTCGCGGGTGCTTCGGTCTCGTCCGCGACGGCTGCGGGGGCGGCGAGGACCAGGGCAGGGGCGAGCGCGACGGCAGCGATGCCGGCGCGGGACAGACGGGAGAAACGGAGGCTGGAGAGACTCATGGAGGATCCTTTCACGTGAGGGGAGGCTTATGTCTGCGAAGTGTAGGGCACGTTCCAGACACTGTCCAGAGCCGATTCCAGGGTCAGCGGAAAGAAACCCTTCGGGAGCTGGTCGATAATGCCGCCGGGGATTACCCCCGGAAGCGTGCTTCCTCGGTTCGTGGCAGGACGTCCTGAGTGGGGTACCACGGGCGATCGTCTTTCGCGAGCACCACCGCACCGTCGATGTCTCCGTAGGCGGCGATCACACGCCGACCCGGATCCCCGAAACCGTGGGGCAGGAGGTCGCCGTACTGTGCGGCGAGGTCGTCACCGGCCGCCGCGACATCGGCGACGCCCCGTCCGATCTCCGCGACTCCGAGCAGCGTCAGCAGTGTCGGGGAGCCGTCCTGCGCAGTGGGTGTCTCCGTCTCAGGGCGATCAGCATGTTCGATGAGCTCAAGGACGGAATTCTCCGGGCCGGTGAAGTAGATGGACCTGCTCGCCCAGTTTCCGCCCCGATCGATGACGGTGACTCCGTCGTCGTCGAGCAACGGGTGCCCGGTGGCCTGCTCGACGCGACTGGCTGCGTCGTCGATGCTGCCGGTCGGTATCGCGAAGGCGAGGTGGTGTCCGCGGTCCGGCGAAGTGTCGGACGCACCGGGTGAGAGTGCGGTGAAACGCAGTGTCGTCCACCCGATCGTGACACCGAGACCGTCGTCCGTGGGTGGCGTCCCCAGGGTTCCGGACAGCCAGGAGACCCACCGGGACGGGTCGTGGACCGGG
Organism: Corynebacterium glyciniphilum AJ 3170; assembly: GCF_007673095.1. Classification (GTDB taxonomy): domain Bacteria; phylum Actinomycetota; class Actinomycetes; order Mycobacteriales; family Mycobacteriaceae; genus Corynebacterium. The sequence goes on along the minus strand of NZ_VDYZ01000008.1, from coordinate 184,464 downwards.
AGGGCGATCTCGAGGAACTTCATGGTCCCGAGTGTAGGGACGCTCCACCGGTTATGCCGTGACAACTGATAAGTGCTGTGAACTGCAGTGACGCATGATGTTGGCGTTCGCTGGGAATTCCCCCTGGGGCATCGCTTTTCCGGGGTGACGGCTTGTACGGTCGCCGTCGGACAGGAGGATTCCCCGCATGACACACTCGAAAAGAATACTGACCGCACTGGCGGCAGCAGTCGGCGTGACCGCGTCCGTCGCTGTCGCACCGACTGCGGCAGCCGACCCGGAGGGTTGCACGCAGTACCGTGACACTTCCGCGCTGGAGTGCTCGGTGCACTCGCCGTCCATGGACCGCGACTTCAAGGTGGTGGTGCGTCCCGCACACACCGAAGGTAACCCGAAGGTCGCCCAGTTCATTGACGGAGCCGACTCCACCGACACCAACGCCTGGGTCACCGCTGGTGGCGCGTTGGACGCCCTCGACGGTGAGGACGCAACTCTCGTCTTCCCCGCGATGGACCCGTGGAGCTGGGTGCAGGACTGGGACGGTGTCCCGGCTGCGCAGTTCGAGACCTTCATGAGCCAGGAGCTGCCCGACTACCTGGAGTCCGAGTTCGGTGTGCCGAACGGCGGACGAGGCAGCACCGGGGTGACCGGACTGAGCTCTGGGGCATATGGTGCGATGAACCTCGCGTCGAAGCACCCGGACATCTACAGCTCGGTGTACGCGCTGAGTGGACTCTACGATCCCGGGATGCCGGTGCAGCGTGCCGTGGTGGACGGGACGTCCACGCTGAACAGCGGCAACGATGAGGCACCGTGGGCGGACGAGCGGTCGCGTGCGGAGAACAACCCCAGCCTGAACATCGACAACCTCACCATGCCGGTGATCGTCAGCGCGTCCACCGGCATCACAAACTTCGCCGGCGACCTCGGTCCAGACCCGGTGGCGACGGTGGTGCGCGGTGGTCCGTTCGAGGCTGGTTCCATGGTGATGACCTCGGAATTCCAGGCACGAGCTGCGTTGGCAGGACGTGACAACATCGAGTTCAAGTACGACATCATCGGCTCGCACGCCTGGGACACCTGGCGCCGTGCAGCGTTCGACCAGGGCAACATGTACACGTTCATGGATCGGATTTAGGACATCTGACTACAGTCGTGCATTTGAGCCACCACGGGGGCCAATAAACAGCGATTCTTTGAACTCCTCGGCGGCTCAGATCGTCTGGAGCCCCGATCCGCGTTGAAGGGAACAACGGCTCTAGCGGTCGGATACGTGGCGGCTGTTTACGGAGCTCTCAGTCGTTGGGATAGCGCACGGGGTCCGCGAGGATGTTCCGGGCGGCATCCACGAACACTTTTGTCCGCTCTGTCACGCGGGCCGCGGTCGGGATGAGAGAGACCACGTCCAGAGGGCCGTGGTCGCATGCGAGCTCCGCGGCTGCGTAGGAGATTCCTTCGTAGCTGACCGGATGGTACGTCCTCTGGGTGAGAAGGGAGTACCCGAGCCCGCGTGAGACTAGGCCTCGGATGACTTCGAAGTCACCGGTGCGGTAGCGGACCCGAGGCTCCACGCCCTCACTTCGGAACAGGGACAGGAAGTATTGGTCCGACGGCTCAAGATCGAAGAGAATGAGCGGATCCGACGTGAGGTCGGCTAGTGCTACAGGGCCCGTTCCTGCCAGCGCATGGGTCTCGGGGAGGAGCAGGTAGGGTGGGAAAGCTCCCAAGGGGAGCAGGGTCCCCCGGTCCGGGAGGTCGTCCTTGAACGGGTAGTCGTAGACGACAAGAAGGTCGAACCGCCCCTGCGCGAACCCTTCGAGGAGTTCGCTGCGGGATCCTTCGGTGAACCGGATGGTCAGCTCCGGGTACTGGTCCGCGAACTCGGCGATAATCCTCGGCAGTAGGAGCGGTGCGATCGTGGAGTAACAGCCGACGGTCAGTGTGCCTGATACCTCGGTGCCGAGGGACGTCGCATTGACTTCGAGGTCTTCCGCTTCCCGCAAGAGCCCTCTGGCCCTGCCGAGTACTGTGCGTCCTTCTCCTGTGAGCGAGAGCCCACGGGCATGCCGGGTGAAAAGTCGGACGCCGAGGGTGCTTTCCAGTTCGGTGACGGTGGTCGACACTGCGGATGCGGAAAGGTAGAGGCGTTGAGCAGCAGCGGTGATGCTGCCTGTGTCGGCGACGGTGACGAAGTAGTCCAGCTGACGGAGCGTGATGTTCACTGTTCCACGCTATCGCGTCGGAGCGCCCTGGCCTTCCGTGCTCCGGTCACCTTCGTCAGCCGAACCGGTGCCGCTGGCAGCCTCGTACTCCTTGTCTGCGATGAACCCGATTCCCTTCGTCTCGGGGATTGTGGAGACAGTCACGAGGCCGACTAGTGCGACAACCATCAGCGTGAAAGCCGGAACCATGATGTTGTCCGTCCAGTCGATCAGCCAGGTGTTGAGATACGGAAGAGTACCTGCGAAGAACGCGCCTGCGATGCTGTACGCCATAGATAGTCCGGACTGGCGGGTCCGGGTCGGGAACAATTCGGCAACGGTGGAGGCATGCGTACCGAGGATGAGGGCGAGGATGGCGGAGAGGATGAAGGTCGCACCGAAGCCGGAGACGGACGTTCCCTGGTTCATCCAGAGGAACATCGGCCAGGCGAGCAGCAGAAGGAGAACCCCGGCCGTCAGCAGGACAGGCTTGCGGCCCCAGCGGTCGGAGGCCTTGCCTGAGAGCGGAATGATCAGCGCTGCGGTGAGGGAGGCGATCACAGACAGACGCGCGGCGGTGCCAGCGTCGAACCCCACCGTATCCTCCTGGTAGGTGAGAAGGTACGTAAGCACGACGTAGAAGGTGCAATTCATGAAGATCTCGATGCCGATCGTCTGGAAGAACTGCTTCTTGTTGTACTTGAAGACCTCCTTGATCGGAGCGGTCGGAACTTCCTCGGCATCTTCCAGCGCCCGGTAGTCTGGGGTGTCCTCGATTTTCGTGCGAATATAGTACCCGACAATTGCCATAGGCACGGTGATAAGGAAGGGGATGCGCCATGCCCAGTCGGTGACCGTCTGGTCGTCGAAGACTGCGAAGAGAACCGCCACGACGCCTGAGGCGAGCAGGAAACCCATGACGGAGCCGAACTCGATCCATGAGCAGTTGAAGCCTCGCTTGGAGGGCTTCGAGTACTCAGCGAGGAACGACGCGGCGGAGCCGAACTCGCCTCCGGCGGCGATTCCCTGGACGATGCGTCCGAGAATCAGGAGGACCGGGGCCCACACGCCGATTGATTCGTATGAAGGGGTGAGTCCGAGCATTAGAGTTCCCACAGCCATCAAGATGATGACCAGTGAGAGCGTCTTCTTTCGCCCCAGCGTGTCGCCGAGGTGACCGAAGATGACGGAGCCGACCGGGCGGAAGAAGAACGCGATGGCGAAGACGCCGAAGACGGCCAGCAGGCCGGTGGCTCCGCCGGACTCTGGAAAGAAGACGTCGGAGATGGTGGTGGCCAGGTAGGCGTACACGGCCCAGTCGAACCAGTGCACCAGTACGCCGACGGACCCTGCGACCACGCTCCGGCGCAGGGTTTTCTCGTCTATGTTGTGGGGATCTGGAGCAGTTGTCGTGGCACCGGGCATCGGGTCCTCCTTGAAAGTGATCCGGACAATTCCTGTTCGTCCGACTTCTTGGAGGACAATGCTAAAACTATCGGACTGTGTTGACTATCACAATAAACAGAACCAGGGTTCGGATAATGTGAAGACACATTCCGGATACAATGAAGATCTATTCTTGTAACAGTGCATTCCGGCAGGCGTTGAGGAATGCCCGACTCTTCATAGAGAGGGGTTCACCGGAGCGGTAGGCGACACCGGTCTGCAGATGGGAACGCACACCGGAGATGGGGAGGCGCACCAGTCGGCGGCCGTCGTTGGTGAAGTCGTGGGCGGGGCGTTGGTTCAGGATCGTGTAGCCGTGACCGCGGGCGACCATGGAGCGCACTACTTCCATCGACTCGAACTTCTGGTGGACCATGGGGCGCAGGTGCGCATCACGGAACAGTGACAGAAAGTAGTTCGTGGACTTGTCCATGTCCAGGAGGATGAGGGGAAGACGGGAGAGCTCGCCGAGGCTTACGGACGTGCGTTCCGCCAGGGGGTCGTCCTCTGTGACGGCGGCGTAGATAGGGGCCTCGGTGATCCGTTCGAAGTCGATGTCTCGGCCGTAGTCGAAGTCGTAGGTCAGCGCGATCTCGATGTCTCTTCGCTGCAGTAGGGAGACCACCCGGTCGGCGGTGACCTCATGAATCGTGCAGGTCAGGCTGGGTGATGAGGTCTGCAGCTGTTCAAGTACCTCAGGGAGCCAGTAGGGAGCGAGCGTTGTGAAGCACCCTGCGGCGAGGGTGCCGGTAAGTTGCCCCGGGGAGAGCGCACTCACCGCGTCGTCGACGGAATCCAGGACGCGGAGAGCCGCAGTGTGGAAGGCGCGGCCTTGTTCGGTGAGGATCACTCCCTTGGACCTGCGGCGGATGAATAGCGTCGCTCCGAGGGACTTCTCCAGCTGGTGCATCGCTGTACTCACTCCGGACTGGGCGACGAACAGTTCGTCGGCGGCAGCGGTCATGGATCCGAGTTCAGCGACCCGGGTGAAGTAGCGCAGCTGGGTGAGGGTGAGTGAGTCGCGGGTCTTCGGCACGGGTGGCCCTCCATAGAGGATGTGGACAAATGATGTGTAAAGTTATTGTAAATCACTCTGGATGATGTGGAATATCATTAAAGCATGGTTGCTATATTCCGGGTGCCTGCGGACACTAAATTCCATGACAGTCACCGAAACCATCGACGTCGTCGTTATCGGTGCCGGCCAGTCCGGCATCGCGACAAGTGAGCACCTCACTGCTGCGGGCATCCCACACATTGTGCTGGAACGTGACCGGATCGCCGAGAAATGGCGCACCGGGCGCTGGGATTCGCTCTGCGCGAACGGCCCCGCCTGGCACGACCGGTTCCCGAACCTCACCTTCGAGGAGTCCGTCCCGTCCGGTGCCGAGCCGGTCGACGGCGAAGCCTTCGCCCACCATGACCGCGTCGCGCAGTACTTTGAGGACTACGCTGCGAAGATCGGCTCGCCGGTCCGGACCGGGGTGGACGTCATCTCGGTGACCAAGCGCGAGGGGAAGAACGGCTACCTCGTCACCTGCGCCGACGGTGCGACCATCGCTGCCGACCACGTCGTCTCCGCGACGGGGCCTTTCCAGGTCCCGGTGATCCCTCCGGTGATCTCACAGGACGTCGCCGACACCTGCGGTATCACCCAGATCCACTCCGCGGACTACGACAACCCGCAGGACCTCCCGGACGGCGGCGTGCTCGTCGTCGGTGCCGGGTCGTCCGGCCTGCAGATCGCCGTGGAACTGAACAGGGCGGGTCGGGACGTCACTCTCGCCGTCGGTGCCCACGACCGTCCACCGCGCCGCTACCGGGGGCGCGACAACGTCTGGTGGCTCGGTGTCCTCGGCAAATGGGACATGGCCGCCCCGCCGGTCGGTGCCGAACATGTCACCATCGCCGTCACCGGTGCCGATGGCGGCTACACCGTCGACTTCCGTGACCTCGCCGCCGACGGCATCCACCTCGTCGGACGTGCGGAGACGTGCGACGCCGACGGCACCCTGCACTTCCGCAACGACCTCGGCGACCATATCCACGCCGGCGACCGGAACCTGCTCGGCCTCTTCGCCGAGGCGGATGCCTACATCGAGGCCAACGGGCTCGACCTGCCGGAGGAACCTGAGGCCTGGGTCCTCGGGCCCGACCCGGAGGACGTCACCGACCCGGTGCTCAGCCTCGACCTGGCGTCGTCCGGCATCCGTACCGTGGTCTGGGCCACCGGTTACGGCGTCGACTACTCCTGGCTGAACGTCGACGGCGTCACCGACGACCGGGGGCGTCCCGTCCACCAGCGCGGGGTGAGCCCCGCCAACGGCGTGTACTTTGTCGGCCTGCCCTGGTTGTCGCGCCGCGGCTCCAGTTTCATCTGGGGTTGTTGGCACGACGCGAAGTACGTCGTCGACGAGATCATGATCCAGCGCGGCTATGCCGCCTACACCCCCGATAAGGAGACCGCCCGATGAAGCACACCCGCATCCGCCCGTTCAACACGAGGGACACTTACCCGGAGCAGAACCTGGACAACGACCTGTGCCAGGCCGTCGTCGCCAGGGGAGTTGTCTACCTGCGCGGACAGATCGGCCAGGACCTCGACACCCGTGAGAGCGTGGGCATCGGCGACGTCGAGGCGCAGGCGGAGAAGGCGATGGCCAATATCGCCATGCTCATGGACGAGGCCGGCGGCAGCCTCGAGGACATCGTCAAGGTCACCGTGTACCTCACCGACATCCGCTTCCGGGAGACGGTCTACCGGGTGATGGGACGCTGGCTGAAGGGAGTCCACCCGGTCTCCACCGGCCTGGTGGTGGACGCCCTGGCGCGCCCCGAGTGGCTCGTCGAGATCGACGCGACGGCGGTGCTGTAGATGACCTTCTCCATCATCGCCCGGGACGCCGACGGCGCCCTCGGCATGGCCGTGTCCTCGTCCTCCCCGGCCGTCGCCGCCAGGTGTCTGCACCTGCGGGGCGGCGTCGGCGTGGTCGCCTCGCAGAACATCACCGATCCGCGGTTCGGGGCCTACCTGCTCGACCGGCTCGCCGACGGCCTGAGCCCCACGGACGCCGTGGCACGCCTGCGTGAGGACGACGACACCCTCGACTACCGCCAGATCAGCGTCCTCGCCCCCACCGGCATCGGCACCGTCCACTCCGGGCAGTACACACTGGGGACGTACGCCTCGTCCGTCGGCACCGACGCCGTTGCCGCCGGAAACATGCTCGCCGGCACCGGTGTACCCGACACCATGCTCGCCGAATTCGGCGATACTGACGGTGACCTGGAGACCCGGCTGCTCGCCGCCATGCAGGCCGGCCTGCGCGCCGGGGGAGAGGCCGGGCCAGTGCACTCCGCGGGACTCGCCGTCGTCCGCGACGCCGGTTGGGCCGAGAGCGACCTGCGCGTCGACTGGTCGGAGGACCCGCTCGGCGACCTGGCGTCACTGCTGGAGACCTGGCTGCCGCAGCGGGACGATTACGTCATCCGCGGCAAGGACCCGGCGTCCTCACCGTCCTACGGGGTGCCCGGCGATGAGTGAGGAGCTGAAAGTTGCGCTGAAGGGCCGCCTGAAAGACGCCGTCGCAGCGACACAGCCCGACCTGGTGGCGTTGTCCGAATGGTTGCACGCACACCCGGAAACCGCCTGGCAGGAGCACGCCTCGGCGGCACGGTGCGCGTCCTTCCTGCGCGACCGTGGCTTCGAGGTGACGGAGAACTTCGTTGACCTGGAGACGTCCTTCCACGCCACCTACGGCAGCGGGGCGTTCCGCCTCGCGCTGATGGCGGAGTACGACGCGCTGCCGAACATCGGGCATGCCTGCGGACACAACCTCATCGCTGCGATGTCCCTCGGTGCCGCCGTCGCCCTGGCCCCGGTAGCCGATGAACTCGGCGTTACCGTGGAGGTCTTCGGCACCCCGGCCGAGGAGGGCGGCGGCGGCAAGATCGAGATGCTCGACCGCGGAGCCTTCGATGGCCTCGACTTCGCGATGATGGTGCACCCCGCGCCGGTGGACGTGGTCCGCGCCCGCCCCTTCGCCGTCGAGCACTGGGAGGTCACCTACACCGGGCAGGCGGCGCATGCGGCGTCCTACCCGACGGAAGGAGTCAACGCCGCCGACGCCTTCACGGTCGCCGAAGTCGGCATCGCCCTGTTGCGGCAGCAGCTGCCGTCTAGTGTGCGGGTGCACGGCATCGTGACCCACGGTGGCGACGCCCCCAACGCGATCCCCGGACGGACTCGCGGCCGGTGGTACGTGCGTGCCAATGACATGCAGCAGCTCAAGGAGACCGGCGATAAGGTCAAACGCTGCTTCGAGGCCGGGGCTCTGGCCACTGGGTGCGAGGTCGAGATTCGTGATGAGTCCAAGCCCTACTCTGACTTTCGCACTGCCGACCGTGCCCTGCGGTTCTACGAGACCAATGCTCTAGCCCTCGGCCGGGAACTACACCGCGAAGGCGACGGACCGGAGGCGCAGATGTGCCGGGCATCGACGGACATGGCGAACGTGTCCTGGGCCGTGCCCGCGATCCACCCGTACATCGGTGTGGGCTCCTACCCCGTGCTGAATCACCAGGCGCCGTTCGCCGACGCGTGCGTGGGACCGGTCGCCGAACGGACCCTGTCCGACGGCGCGGTCGGACTGGCGTGGACCGCGGTGGACGTGGTGGGTGCTGTGGGCACTTTCGGTGCGGACTGACACCTTCCGTTCAGTTGCCGGTCATCTGTCGTCCGCCGGGGCCGCCTATCGTGCGGAGACGTGAAGCATCTCCATAAAACCGTTGCCGCAACCGCCCTGGCCGCTGTGACCGCCCTGCCCTTGGTCATGACTGCCGTGCCCGTCGCCGTAGCCGCGCCGGTGACAGCTGCAGACGCAGTCGTCATCAACGAAGTCGAGTCCAACGGTGACCCGGAGGGGGACTGGGTCGAACTCGCCAACACCGACCCGAACAACTCCGTCGACATCTCCGGCTGGGGCATCATCGACGACGATGGTTCCCACGACCGTGTCATCTTCCCTGAAGGCACCGAGATCGAGTCCGGCGGCTACCTTGCGGTCTACACCGAACCGTCTTTCGGTCTCGGCAGCAACGACTCCGTGACCCTCTCCGATGCTGGCGGCACCGTCGTCGCCGAGACCAACTGGTCCGGACATGCCGCTACGACCTGGGGACGCGTCCCCGACATGACCGGTGACTTCACTGTCACCGGCGAACCCACCCGCGGCGTGCGCAACGTCGAGGAAGGAGCGAACCCAGGCAGCCCCGGCGATCCAGCCGATGCCTGGCCTTACGACCCGCAGGACATCAGCGCCGTCGCTCTCACCGACGACCACGGCGGTGACCTCGTCAGCGACTTCGCCGAGGAGGATATGTCCGGCGTCGACTTCGGACCGGACGGCAGAGCCTACATCGTCAACAACGACGAGGGCACCCTCTACGTCCTCTCTCCGCAGGACGGCAACAGTTACCACGTCGACAGTCGCCACCAGCTGCGTTATGTCGACGGCACCGGTCTTCCCGACGCCGAGGGCGTGACCGTCGGCCCCGACGGCGCGGTCTTCGTCGCTACCGAGCGGGACAACAGCAGCAAGGACACCTCCCGACCTTCCGTCCTACGCTTCGAGCTCGGGGACGCCGAGGATGCTGGCGCGACCGATGGCGAGTTGAACGCCACGGACGAATGGAATCTCGCCGAGTTCACCGGCGAGATCGGCGCCAACGGTGGTCTGGAATCCATCGCCTGGACTTCCGGTGCCGACCGCCCCGCACTCTTCGCCATTGGAGTCGAAGAGACCGGCGACGTCCTCTTCGTCGACCTCTCGGGTTCCGACGCCGAGCTCGTACAGCGATATGACTCACCGTTCGAGGGGATCATGGCCAGCGACTATGCCGCCAGCACCGGTGAACTGACCATCCTGTGCGACGAGGCCTGCGACGGTGCGTCCCAGGTCCTCGTCGCCGACGAGGATGACTTCGGCCCCGCCGGCGAGAGCATCCATGCACGCCCTGAGAGCATGGGCAACCTGGCGAACGAAGGCTACGCCCGCCACGTCGACTTCGATGGCACCGAGCGGTTCCTCTGGGCCGACGACGGAGCCACCGACGGAGTCGGCCTACGCGGCGCGGTGCGTCCTGCCGACGGTGGCTCCGGCGAGGCGCCGGGGGACGAGCCGGCCGGTTCGTTCGGAAGCCTCGGCTCGCTGAGCTCCTCGGCGTCCTGACGTCCATGATCACTGCTACGGGAGAATCCCTGCGAATTCTAGTTCGGCCGGCGTTCTGAGCTCCGGATTTCTGTGTATTTCCTCCCGTCGAACGGCCGCCGGCCCGCGCATGACCAATTATCATCGGCAGACATGCCACGACGCGTAGACCACGACAGACGTCGCCAGGAGATCATCGGCTCCGTGTGGCTGCTCATCGCCGACGAAGGTCTCGACGCCGTCACCACCCGCCGCATCGCCGAGGCCACCGGATTCTCCAACGGCCTGCTGCGCTACTACTTCCCGGGCAAGGACGCCGTGGTCACCGCGGCCTTCGAGTACGTCTACGCCGCGACGAACGAGCGGGCCCGCAGCGGCGGGCACCCGCGCGGGCGTGTCGGCCTGGACCGTCTCGCTGAAGAGATCCTGCCCCTGGACGACGTCCGACGTGCCGAGGCGCGCGTCGTCACCGCGTTCTGGCAGCGCGCGGTCACCCGGCAGGACGAGGCGGAGATCTTCGCCGAGCGTATGTCCCAGTGGCACGATTACTTCCTCAATCGTCTCGACGAAGCGGCGCAGGGCGGTGACCTGTGGGACGATACCGTCAGCGATGAGGCGAAGAGCGCCGTTGTCGATGAACTGCTCACGATGCTCACCGGTGCTCAGGTCTGGGCCGCGCTGAATCAGGACCAAGCCGCCCCGGAGCGGCTTCGTGCGCAGCTGACCTCCTTCGGTAACCGGGTTTTTACCTCCTGAACCCTGTTTTTCTCCACGCGTACAAAACAGTCACGGCACGGCAACGGTCGTGAAACACCCGGCCGGTTGCATAGGGACCATGACAACCACCGTCCCAGCACCTGCCGTCACCGCTCCGTCCAGCCCGCACCTTGACACCCTCTACCTCAGTGAACCGGACATGGTCGCCGCCGGGGTGAAGGACATGCCCGCCTGCGTCGACACCATGGAGGAGATGTTCTCTCTCCTCGGCGTCGGCGACTACCGGATGGGCGGAGCCAACAACAACTCCCACGGCTCCATGGTCCTGTTCCCTGACGAGTCCCCGCACGAACGGATGCCGAAGAACGGCCCGGACCGTCGTTTCATGGCCATGCCCGCCTACCTCGGCGGACAGTTCCACACCGCCGGCGTGAAGTGGTACGGCTCGAACACGGAGAACCGCGCCTCCGGCCTGCCCCGTTCCATCCACACCTTCGTCCTCAGCGACGCCGACACCGGTGCTCCACTGGCCATCATGAACGGCAACCTGTTGTCGTCCTACCGCACCGGAGCGGTGTCCGGCGTCGGCGCGAGGCACCTCGCCACGCCCGGCGCCACCGTCGCCGCCGTCGTCGGGCCGGGTGTGATGGGCAAGACCGCACTCGAGGCCTTCGCCGCCGGTGTGCCCACCCTGGACACCGTGAAGATCAAGGGCCGCAGCCAGGCCGGGATCGACAGCTTCATCGCCTGGGTCAGGGAGACCCTGCCACAGTTCACCACCATCAAGGTCGTCGACACCGCCGAGGACGCCGTCCGCGACTCCGAGGTCATCGCCTACACCACCACCGCCCCCATCGGCTCGGGGAACTACCCGGTGCTTGAGCCGTCCTGGCTGTCGCCGGGCGCGTTCGTCTCGATCCCGTCCTGCGTGAACATCTCCGACGAGTGGCTCGCCTCGGACTCCGCGCGCCTCGTCCTCGACAACCGCAGCCTCTACGAGTGCTGGCACGAGGAGTTCGGTGACGACGCCTTCGAGACCGTCGGCATCATCGGCAACAAGTTCCTCGCCCTGGAGAAGAACGGCAGGGTCCCGGACGGGAGCGTCGTCGACATCGCCGACGTCATCAACGGCGACACGGTGGGACGCCGGTCCGACGACGACATCGTCGTCTACTCGGTCGGCGGCATGCCCGTCGAGGACGTCGCCTGGGCCACCACGCTCTACCGCCGCGCGCTGGACGAGGGCATCGGCACCAGCCTGCCGGTATGGGACGCCCCGGAGCTGGCATGAGTGACCACTACGATTACGTCGTCGTCGGGTGCGGCTCCATCGGCTCGATGGCCCTGTGGCAGCTCACCGAACGCGCCCCGGGCGCCCGCATCCTCGGCATCGAACGCTTCGGCCGCATCCACACCAAGGGCTCCTATTCGGGAGAGTCCCGACTGTTCCGGGTGGCGCTCAAGGAGGGCGGCATCTACATCCCGATGGTGCAGCGCGCCCGCGAGATGTGGCTCGAACTTAACGAACGCACCGGACGCGACGTGTTCCTGCCCATCGGTGCCGTCAGCGTCGCCCCCGCGGACTTCCCGACCATGGAACAGACCATGGAGATCATCCGGAACCACGGGCTCGACCACGAGGTCCTCGACGCCGCGGAACTCGCCGAACGCTACCCGGCCTTCGCCGCGCCGGCCCCCGGGGCGCCTCCGGACATCGCCATCGTCGACCCGGACGGCGGCGGGATCCGTCCCGAACTCGCCGTGGCCCTGTCCCAGCAGCTCGCCATCGACGCGGGCGCGGAACTGCGTGACAACACCCGCGTGCTCGCGATTGAGCCGGGGGAGGGGCCCGAGGGTAGCACCGTGATCCGCTGCGTGGGACCGGGCGGGGCAACGACGGTCACAGCAGACAAGGTGATCGTCGCCAACGGGTCCTGGGCATCCGACCTGTACCCCGAGCTCTCCGACCACATCAACGTGCAGGCGATTCCACTGACCTGGTATCTGCCCCTGCAGATCACCGACTTCCTGCCCGAGAGCCTCCCGATCTTCATGCGCGACATCGTCACCTCCACCGGCGAGGTCTGGCACTGCTACGGTGCGCCGAGTCTCGACGGCTACAGCGTGAAGATTTCCCACGGTGACTTTGCCGGTGGTGCGGCCACACCTGATGGCATCGAGGTACTGCGCACCGGCGTCCTGCCAGAGCTTCTCACGAGCATTTTCGCCGAACGCAGCTCGGCGTTCTTCGAGGGCATGCTGGACGACCCGGTGCGGCTGACCCTTCACCACGACGGTTTCACCACCGACCACGCTCCGATCCTCGGCCCCGCCCCGGGAAGCGACGGCGCAGTGACCTTCGCAACCGGCATGAGCGGCAACGGCATGAAGTTCGCCCCGGTGTACGGGCGGATCGCCGCTGACCTGGCCGTCGACGGTTTCTCGCCGTTGCGTCCCCGCACCTTCGACTACCCCACCACACCGCGAGCGGCGAAAGACCCCAGCCGCGGGGTCACCGCGCTCATGTCCTGACCAGCCCACGTCCTGAAAGGACACCACCATGTCCCACCCGACCAGCACCCTGGCACCCGACGGCACCGACGCGCCGGGCATCGGGACGAAACTCTCGGGCGGCTCCCTGACCACGACGTCCATCGTCTTCATGGTCATCGCCGCTGCAGCCCCGTTGACCGTCATCGGCGGTGCCCTGCCGATCGGCATGGCAGCCGGCAACGGCCCCGGATTCCCGACGATGTACGCCGTCGGCGCGGCGATCCTCGTCCTGTTCTCAGTCGGGCTGACCACGATGTCGAGGTACATCGACGAGCCCGGTGCCTTCTATTCCTACGTGGAGACCGCGTTCGGACGGCGTCTCGGCATGGGTACCGCCTACCTCGCGTTGCTGACCTACACCGCCATCCAGTTCGCGGTGTACGGATTCCTTGGCCAGCAGCTCACCCTGCTCCTCGCGCCGATCGTCGACATCCCGTGGTGGGTGTTCAGCATCGCTGTCGCCGCGGTCGTCGGCTACCTGGGCTACCGCAGCATCGAACTGAGTTCCAAGGCACTCGGCATCCTGCTCATCGCCGAAATCGCCATCGTCGTGCTCATCGACGTGGTCGTCGTGGGTCGCGGCGGTGCCGAAGGCCAGGGTCTCAATGTCGATCCGTTCCTGCCGGAGAACATCTTCTCCGGGGCGATGGGGGTCGGGCTGATGATGGCTATGGCCGGGTTCATCGGCTTCGAGTCCACCACCGTGTTCCGCTCCGAAGCCCGCAACCCGGACCGCACCATCCCGCGGGCGACCTACATCTCCGTCGCGGTGATCGGTATCTTCTACACCGTCTCCGGCTGGGCCGTCGTCCAGGCATGGGGTACGGACAACGTGCTGGCCGAAGCTACGGCGAACCCGGACGAGATGATCGCCACCACTGCTGTGAACTACCTCGGAAGCTGGGCCGGACCGGTCGTGCATGTCCTGCTGCTGACCAGCCTGTTCGCCTGTGTCCTGTCTTTTCACAACGTGCTCACCCGATATCAGCACGCCATCTCCCACAAGCGTGGCCTGCCGCGGCGGCTGCGTGCGGTGCACCTGACCTATCGCTCACCACACATGTCGTCGATCGTGCAGACCGTCACCGTATTCGTGCTCACCATCGTGTGCGCTCTGGTGGGGCTCGACCCGGTCGCCGAGATCTTCACCTGGTTCTCCGGGCTGGCGACGTTCACCATCATCATCCTGATGCTGCTGGTCTCCGTCGCGGTGCTGTCTTACTTCCGTTCGACGCCGGCGCTGCCGGTGGGGGTGTGGAAGCGGACTGTTGCGCCGGTGCTGGCGTTCCTCGGCTTGGCGACGGCGCTGTATTTCATCGCCACGAACCTGACGATGCTCGTCGGTGGCAATGAGGTGGTGGCCCTGCTGCTGGCGTTGTCTGCCCCGGTGGCGTTCGTGACCGGGGTGGTGTGTTCGACCTTCGTCCCGGAGTTCGACGATGACGTCATCATCCGGGCAATGGAGGATCGAGAGAAGAGGATGGGGCGGACGACTGGCTGACTCGGTCTGAGGGACCCGCCACGATACCGTCTCCTCCGACGTCATCTGAGCCACGAGGGCGATCATGTCCCTCCGGCCGGACCCCCGTCGGCCGGACTTTTACCGCACCGTCACCGAAGCGAAACACGGGCCCACCAGACTGGCTCCCATGATCTTCTCCTCTACGACCCAGACGCTCTCGGGTCTCCCTGCATCGCAGGGGCACCTCGCCGGGTGGACGCGTGGACAGATCGCGCATGGTGACCGCCGGGGCTGACCACCCCTGAGCACCGCACGTACGAGAAGAGGAACACCAGTCATGACCACCACCGCACCGACCTTCCAGCCCGATGTCTCCCGCGTCATCGATGCGCCCGCCCGCCCGTCCCACGATCACCGCACGCCCCGGAACCCGAACGCCGGGCGTCCCGCCCCGACCTCCGCCGACCTCCCGCTCCCGCGCAAGCTCACCTTCGATCCGGACGACTGGCAGATCATCGCCCGTTTCTGGCATCCGGTCGCCTACAGTTCCGAGGTCACGGAAGGCCCTCTCGGCGTCACCCTCCTGGACAAACCACTGGTCGTCTACCGGGTGGACGGTGAGGTCACTGCCGCCGACAACCTCTGTACCCACCGCGGCATGATGCTCAGCCTCGGCGAGGATCAGCACGACGGCAAAGGTATCAAGTGCCCGTACCACGGCCTGCGTTTCGGCACGGGTGGCCGGTGCACCGAGATCCCGGCCCACCCCTCCAGCCGCATCCCGAACCGCATGCACCTGCCGGCCTACGGTGCCGTCGAACGCTACGGCCTGGTGTGGGCGAACCTTGCGGCGAACCCCGGTGACGTCCCCGGCGTCGACACCGACTCCGACATTCCACCCGTCCCGCACTGGGACGAGGACGGCTACCAGCAGATCAACTGCCCCGGCATCGACGTCGCCGCCTTCGCAGGACGCCAGGTCGAGGGATTCCTCGACGTCGCCCACTTCGCCTTCGTCCACAACCGGTCCTTCGCCCTCGCCGACCAGCCGGAGGTGCCGGACTACACCCCGCAGGTCACCGCGGACGGTTTCGAGACCGAGTACTGGTCGACCATGCCGAATATCCCGCACGACGCCTCCGACGAGGTGAAGGCCGCTGTGCCCGACGGGTTCCGGTGGTTGCGTCACTTCCGCCTGCACGTCCCCTTCACCGCCACCCTCGACGTCCACTTCCCGGACGGTAAGCACCTGGCGATGATGAACACGGCCTGCCCGGTCTCCGCCACACAGACCCGCCTGTTCGACGCCCGTGTGCGCAACTTCGACACCGACCAGCCTGTGCAGGACGTCTACGACTTCAACCTGCAGGTCTTCGAGGAGGACCGGGCGATGGTTGAGGCACAGAAGCCGGAGAACCTTCCGCTCGACCCGTCGTTGGAGGTCCACATCCCGGCCGACCGCTCGTCCATCGCCTACCGTCGAGCGCTGCGCGGGCTGGGCCTGTCGCAGTTCTTCACGGCGTAAGGGGACGGACAGATGACCCTTGCGACCGTCCATTCCATGACACGGGCAGGACGCGACGTCCTGCTCATCGAGCTGCATCCCACGCAGGACGGCGCCTTCCCGTCGGCGACGGCCGGAGCACACATTGACCTGCACCTCGGACCCGTGATCCGCCAGTATTCGTTGCTCGGTGACCCCCGTGACACAGCTCGTTGGCTCATCGCCGTCAAACGCGAGGACGACGGACGCGGCGGCTCGGACGTGATCCACACCCAGCTCCGCGTCGGGCACACCGTCGAGATCACCGGCCCCCGCAACCACTTCGAACTGCAGCATCCCACTGGCGGAACAGGTCGCACCATCCTGCTCGCCGGTGGAATCGGGGTCACTCCGCTGATCGCGATGGCGGAACAGTGCGCCGCCACCGGTCGGGAATTCACCCTGCACTGCTACACCTCCGACGCCGACGGGCTGCCGTTACGCGACCATCTGCTCGCCCGTCCGTGGTCGCCGAACATCGTCGAGCACCTCAGCAACGATGGAGAATCGTTGCGCACCACCGAGGCCTTGCCGCATTCGTACTCGGACGGGGACGACCTCTACATCTGCGGGCCTGCCGGATTCATCAGCCGCGCCCTCGAGCTCGCCGAGAGCGGGCGGTGGCCCGCCGACGTCGTCCACGTCGAACGCTTCGCACCCACCGAACAACCTGACCTCACCGGCGACGCCTTCACCGTCACCGTCGCCTCGACCGGGGCGTCCTACGCGGTCGCCGAGGACGACACCATCGCCGAGGTGCTCGCCGCCCACGGCGTGGCGGTGGAGCTGTCGTGCGAACAGGGGATCTGCGGCGCCTGCCTCACCGGTGTCGTCGACGGGGTGCCCGATCACCGCGATGAGGTGCAGTCACCGGCCGAGCACGCGGCGAACACCCGGGTGGCCCTGTGCTGCTCCCGGTCGAGGACCGCCAACCTCACCCTCGCCCTCTGATACTTGCCCTCTGGTCCTTCGCGGGGACGGTTCCGTCGGTTACGGTTGTAGGTCCCCGTCGGCTCTCTCCGCCGCACCGACAGACAGGCCGGACCCGTGAACGCACCGTCGCCGACCCCCGCCGTGCCCACCGTCCCGCCGGACGGCTTCCGCATCTTCCTCAACGTCCTCGTCAACACCGCCGTCGCGAACATCACGACCAGTTTCCTGTGGTTCGCCCTGACCTTCTGGATCTACGCCGAGACACGCAACGTCATCGCCACCGGTGTCGTCGGAGCGTCCTACATGCTGTTCGTCTCCGTGTTCAGCATGCTCTTCGGCACCCTCGTCGACCGCTTCCGCAAGAAGGACGTGATGGTGTGGGCCACCCTGACCGCACTGACGGTGGTCCTCCTGGACATCGTGTTCTTCTTCATCGTCGGCGAGGGACGGATAGCCGACCTCGGAACACCGTGGTTCTGGGTGTTCGCCGTCGTCCTGCTCGCCGGGGCCGTCGTTGAACAACTCCGCAACATCGCCCTGTCCACCACTGTCACACTGCTGGTCGCCGAGGAACGGCGGGCCAACGCCAACGGCCTCGTCGGCACCGTCCAGGGCATGGCGATGCTGGTCACCAGTGTCTTCAGCGGCCTCTCCGTCGGTTTCCTCGGCATGGGCTCGACACTGCTCATCGGGGTGACCGTCATGGTACTGACCCTGCTGCACCTGGTCACGGTGCGCATCCCAGAGCACGAGGTCCTGCAGTCGGACGACGCGACGGGGTGGGTCGACATCCGTGGCGGCTGGCTCGCCGTGATCGCCGTCCCCGGGCTCCTCGCGCTAGTCCTGTTCACCACGCTCAACAATCTCTTCGGTGGTGTGCAGATGGCGCTGATGGACCCGTACGGCATCGACCTCTTCGGCGTCCAGGGGTGGGGGATCTGGTTCGCCGTGGCCTCTACCGGGCTGTTTGTGGGCGGTGGTGTCATCGCGAAGTGGGGTTTGGGACGCAACCCGATCCGTACCATGCTGCTCTTCGCCGGTGGGATCGGTGTGGTCGGTGCCCTGATGACGCTGCGCGAATGGGGATGGTTGTTCGTCGTCGGCATCTGGCTGATGATGGCGTTCATCCCCGCCGTCGAGGCGGCGGAACAGACGGTCATCCAGAAGGTCGTGCCCTACGGGAAACAAGGCAGGGTGTTCGGCTTCGCCATGACTTTCGAGGCCGCCACCGCCCCGGTAACCGCCCTGTTGGTTGCGCCGCTGGCCGAGTGGTGGGTGATCCCGCACCTGGATACTGAGCAGGGCACCCGGCAGTGGGAATGGCTGCTGGGGACGGGCGACTCCCGGGGCATCGCACTGATTCTCATCGCCGCCGGGGTCTTCTGTGTGGTGCTGGCGGTGGCGGCGATGTGCACGCCGCAGTACCGGAGGTTGTCGCGGATCTACGTCGGTTCCACGGATACTGCTGACTCCACCAGCGGGGACGTGGCTTAGGACATCTGAGTCACCGCACAGAACGAATCTGATCTCACGATCGTTCTGCGCGGTGACTCAGATATCGGGGTTCGGCAGAAGAGGAGGATCCGCGCGATCAACGGCGCGCTCCACCGCCTCGTCGACATCCTCCATCATCTGAGGTATGTCCGAAAGAAGCCGCGCGTCAATCCGCGCGAACTCCCATCGCAACGCCTGCAGCCGGTGAACTTGCTCGAAGTCGATGCCTCGCCTCTCTTCAGCACGGTGGTACGCGCCGTCGTAAAACAGAGCGATCTTCAACTCCTCACAGGCCAGATCTGCCACCAGGTGTTTCCATGGTCGACCCTTCGGATCAAGCTGTACGGTGACCTGCGACGCCCAGGAGAAGCCTTCAGGCAGGACGTCACGGGTGTACAGCCGCAGGAGTGTCTCCCGCGGAGACTGTGCTCCGATGTCCGACAACGCCAACAGTTTGTCGATGGTCCTCCGATCGACGTAGTTGCGCGATCCGCGCCGGATGTTCTCAGCGGTGAGCCATGTGCACTGGTAGAAGGCGTCGATGAACTGGATGGAACGAACTTCCCGGTCCGTCAGGCCGGGGACAGGCGGGACGTCCCAGCCGTGCGATCCCTTCAGAATCGAGTGGAGGCACTGGCCTGCGGCGATATCGGCGCTGACGCCCCGGAGGTCCGGGAACTCCGGGTCCGGGCGCACCACCGGAGTCCCTGTACGGTAGCGCCGGAACACCGGCACCCGCGGCGTGGTGGCGGCAACCCAGGAGCGGGCGTCGCCCCGTGGCGAGCCATCGCGCAGCAGTACCACTGGTGCATCGTCGCACCAGAACGGCAGACCGTGGAACGCGGCAGCTGCCCAGAATCCGATGACGCTGCCGACACTGAGCATCCAGTGAGCGCGGGCGCGGGTGACGATGTCCATGCCGAAGCCGCCGCAATCGTCCGGTAGAACGCGGAACTCCTCCGGCATGTCCTCGGTGGCCAGATCAACCACCACTCCACGAGTGAGGTCACGGAACCGTTGCCGGACCGTGGTCTGCGTGGCGCGTCCCGACGCCAGGACCTCCGCCCGACGCTCCGGGACCGGGCGTGGCAGCACCCTGATGGAATGCTCCAGGCCCCGGCCGTCCGGAATCCGCCCCGCACGGCGCGCTGCCGCCAGCCATCGACGCCGGCGCCGTTTCTCCTCACGGAACTCGCGGCGTCGCTGCTCAGTTGCTCTTCCTGTCCCCGTCCCCATCACACCAGTGAAGCCGATAGGACACACCGGCGAAAGGGTGTGGATGAAACTGTGGAGAACTACAGCTCGCCGACGAGTTCCACGACACGCTCGGCGGTGCCCCAGGACAGTGTCACTCCCGCGCCGCCATGCCCGTACGCGGCGATGACCGGCAGGTCGTACCCGTCGACATGCTCGATTCGCACCGTCTCACGTGCCGGACGCAGTCCCGCGCCGTGGCCGATGATCGGCAGCTCCGTGAGCTCGGGGACCAGAGCCTCCGCACGGGACAGGATGGCCTCGGCGGTGGCCTGATCCGGGGTCTCGTCCCACGAGCCTGACTCGGACGTCCCACCGACGACGATCTCGTCCTCGCGGGGGAAGACGTACGTCATGTGCGACGGGTCATCGGAGTCCACGACCCAGTCGGTAAGCAGCGGGCCGTCCTCCCCGCCGTCACCGTTGGCGAAGAGCATCAGCTGCCCACGCACCGGGGTGACAGCGTCATCCCCACCGAGAAGCTCACCGCCGCGTAAACCGCCGGCGATGACGACCGCATCCCTCGTCCCCGTCAGCTCCTCCAGCGAGGCAACCGTGCGCCACTGGAAGGCCACGCCGTTCATCCGGCAGGAATCCATCAGCCAGGCGAGGTACCGCGAGGTCATGATCATCGGCAGGGTGGCCCGCACACCGCCGTCGACCGGCTGGACGGCATCCTCCCCCAGGACATTCACCACCGGCGCGACCCAGGAGCGGTCCGGCGGATCGAGGCGCTCATGCAGGACACCGGTGCGCATCTGCACCGGTGGTACGTCGTCGGTGAAGTCATCGGTGGCGGTGTCGGCGCTGGTGTCACCGAGAGCTGCCAACTCCACGAACCGTCGCAGCGACCGTTCGACGACCTGCTCCGTGCCTGCAGCGTGGTACGGGAACCACAGGGCACCCGCCAGGGCGGACACTGTGTCCCCGGGGCCATGGTCGGCGATGACGGTGACCTCGTGGCCGGTGTCAGCGAGTTCGTGCGCGCAGGACAGGCCGATCACGCCGGCGCCGATGACGGTGATTCGCAAGTGGTTCGATGGCATGGCGACCATTGTTTCATGTGCCTCTCCCCGCGGTGAGCATCTGAGTCACCGCGCAGAACGATCCGGAGCCGTGAACCGTTGTGGGCGGTGACTCAGATGCTGCCGTCCACCTTTACAACGCCGGGGTGAACCCACCGGCTGCGGCGGAGCGGACCATGCCCTCGTCCGCCAGGCGGTTGACCTCCGTGGCGTCGGCACCCGAGAGCGAGGAGGCGGAGGAGTCATACACCACCTCGCCGCCGACGTACACCGTCCTCAGGTGACGCAGCCCGCAGGCCAGTACGTATGTCGCCACCGGGTCCCACACCGGCCCGGTCGCCGGATCGCGGGGATCCACGACCACCAGGTCGGCAAACTTACCGACCTCCAACGAGCCCACCTTGTCATCCACTCCTACGGACCGCGCGGAGCCGAGGGTGTGCAGGTGCAGAACGTCGTCCACGGCCATGATCGATGCATCGGAGTGGACGGCACGCTGGGTGAACAGTCCGGTGCGCATGTTCTCGAAGGGGTCGGAGGTGTCGGTGCAGGACTGGTCGTCCACGCCCATGCCCACGGTCACGCCGCGTCCCAGCAGGGACACGATGTCGGCGACGCCGGAGCCCAGGCGTCCGTTGGACATCGCCTGCCACACCACCGAGGTGCCTGACTCGACCACGCGGTCCACCATGCGTTCGGTGGGGTGGACGAAGTGGCCGAAGGCGAAGTCGCTTCCGAGAACCCCGGCGTCGTCGTACCAGTCGAACTTGGACTGCTGGACGTCGATCTGCTCCGCGGTCTCCACGAAGTGTGCCTGGTTGGTGATGCCCCACTTTTCCATCAGGGTCTTCTCCCGCTCGGCGGTGACGGCGGCGGAGGCCCACTGCACCGCGCCGTAGACCGAGCCGCCGAGGTTCAACGCCGGGTCGATCTCGTCGAGGTGTGTCATCGCCACTCCGAAGGCGTCGAAGGCGTCCTGCTCGGGAAGCTGTTCGTCGTCGACGCGCACCGACGTGACGAAGCGGATGCCGGCATCGGCCACTCCGTCGATCTGCCGGGTCACGAAGTCCGGCTCGTGGACCTTCACGGCCTTCAGGGTGGAGGTCCCGTAGTCGAAGCGGCAGATCACCCGCGATTGGGTGAAGTTGTACACCGAGGTGATGCCGGAGGCGAGGTGGTCCAGGCCACCGGCGCGGGAGAGCCAGTACATGGTCTCCGGGTCGGCGTTGGCGAGCATCGCACTGTTCTGGGTGACCCACTTGTACAGCGGGGAGGAGTGCTCCACGCCGCGCATGCCGCCGGTGTAGATGTGGCTGTGCGCGGAGACGAACCCCGGGGCGAGGAAGGCACCGTCGAGGTCGACGACCGTGGTGTCCGGGGATGACGTCGCGACGGTCTCCGGTGGGGTGCCGTCACCGAGGCCGTCGATGCGTCCGTCTGCACCGACGGACAGCCAGCCGGTGAACCAGCGTGGGGGTGCAGGCTCCGCGCTGACCGGGATGATGACGGCGTTGGTGAACAGGGTGGGGGTGTTCATCCGGGAAGAACCTCCTGGGTCCAGTGAGAATCAGTGGTGGTACGCGTGTACCGCACGCGACGGGACGGCCTGGCGGCGTCTGCGGACCAGAACAGGTACTCGCGCGGGACGACGGCGTACCCGGCCCACGTCTCCGGTGGGCCGGAGTCGGCGAGGTTCGGGTGCTCGTGGGCGAAGGCCTCCCAGAGGCGGCGACGCTCCTCCGCCGGCTTCGCGGCGAGGTCGGCGTCGTTGAGCCAGGCGAGCAGTTGCAGGTAGCGGGAGCGCCGGGCGAAGGCGGTGCATTCGCCGGCCCGGGTGTCGGGGACGACGTCGCCGATGACGGTGACCTGCCATGTCCCTTCCGGAGACAGCACCGTCAGCGAAGCCTTCGGGCACGCTGCGATGTCCCGGACCTTCTGCGACCTGGCGTCGGTGTGGAAACACACGCGGCCGTCCTCGCCGACACCGGACACCATCACTGTGCGCGTCCGTGGGTAGCCGTCCGGGCTGACGGTCGCCAGTGTCATCAGGGTCGGGCCGGACGGCGACTCCTCGAGGTGGTCGAGGAACAGGCGCGACGGTGTCATCGCCGACCTCCTGGGGTGAAGGACGCGATCTCGGGCAGGGCGGCGACGATCTCGTCGACGCGTGTGCGGAACAGCTCCTCGCCGACCTCGGCGGACGCCCCGGTGGGGTCGCCGACCACTCCGGATTCTGACAGGTCGGTGGACAACCATCCGAAGGTCACCGCGCGATCCGGGGCGCCGAAGCCGATGTGTGCGCAGTCGGCGACGGTGTCGGCGACCTGCGGACCCAGGACGTTGGCGGCGGACATGTCCACCAGGTCCGGGGCGATGTGCAGCATCATGGAGGTCTCCGCCCAGCCGGCGTGCACTCCGATGCCGCGTTCGGTCTCCCCGGGCAGGGCAGGGCCGGACATCAGGAAGGTGTGCAGGTCGAAGCGTCGGCGCAGCTCGCGCAGGGCGACGCCCAGCAGGGCGGAGTTGCCGCCGTGGCAGTTGACGAAGAGCAGGCGCCTGGCCGGGGTCGCGGCGATGGAGCGTCCCAGATCCACCACCGTCTGGAAGAAGGTCTCGGGACGCAGCCACATCGTGCCGGGCAGCAGGGCATGCTCGTCGGACTTGGTGTAGGCCAGTGGTGGCAGCAGCCAGACGTCGGTGCCGGAGGCGGCGGCCTGCGTCACTGCCTCGGACGCGACAGCGTCAGCGACGGTCAGGTCGGTCGACACGGGCAGGTGCGGGCCGTGGGGTTCGATCGCCCCGGTCGGCAGCACCAGCACGCTGTCCTCCGAGAGAACGGCGGGGACCTCGGCGGTCGTCAGGTCGGCGAAGCGCCGGGACGCGCTGATCACATCCACCTCCCGGGGTTGAGGATGCCGTGGGGGTCGGAGGTGTCGGCCAGGGCCCGTACACGCTCGGGTTCCAGGTCGATGTACCACTGGTGCGGGGAGTGCACCCCAACCCCCAGGGCGGTGAGTTCCGGAACACCGGTGAGGATACGGTCCTTGAGGTCGTCCACGTTCTCGTTCTGTCCGATTCGGCCGTTGAGCATGCCGAACATCATGTTGTTGCCGACTTCGAGGTGGAACAGGCCACTGCCGTCCGCGGTGGAGAACACCGCCTCGACCTCCTCGAGTCGGTCGACGACCGCATTGCCCTGGCACTCCATGTGGAACCAGCGACCGGGCTGCTTCTTCTGCAGCCACCACGTCGGGTGGTTGTAGGAGATCGTGGAGAGGCGCACGGACTGGGTGATGCCCTCGCGGACATCCTCGACCTGCCCGCCGTAGGACGCGACGATCGCCGTGACGTCCTCTACTTCGTCAGCATCGACGATGCCCCGCAGGCTCGCCCGTCCATGCACGAGGGCGGGGTCGGCGGGCAGGGCGTCAACGATCTCCGCGCCGTCGGCGGACATCAGCCGCGGCTGCAACCGGGCGTCCAGCACTGCGCGGGCGGCGTCGAAGGCGGACCGTGTCGATCCGAAGGACGCGTACACGCACCGCCAGTCCTGCAACGGCTCGACGCGCACGGTGGCGCGCACGATGATCCCGGCGACGCCGTAGGTATGGACGAACGGTTGGGCGTCGTCGTCCTCCAGGTGGATGATCCGGGCGTCCGCGGTGGCGGGGACGATGTCCACGGCGGTGACGAAGCCCTGGTGGTTGCGTCCGTGCACGATGGTGCCGGTGCCGGCGGAGCCGCCGCCGAGGAACCCTCCCAGGGTGGACTGCACGGTGGACGGGTACATCCACAGCTGGTGGTCGTGCTCCCAGGCGTACTGCTCGAGAGCGAGCATCCTCGCCCCGGCGTCGGCGGTGATCGTGCCGGACTCCGCATCCAGTCCGTGGATTCCGGTCAATGAGGTCATGTCGAGCACCAGACCACCGAAACGGGGCAGCACCTGGCCGTAGTTGCCGGTGCCTTTGCCGCGGGTGGTGACCGGTACACCGTGTCGGACGGCGGCGCGCATGATCTCGGGTACCTCGTCGACGCGCCGGGGGTAGCAGACCACGTCCGGGGTACCGATTTCCCCGGCGGCGAGTTGGGCGGACAGGACCGGGCTCATGCCGGAGCCGTCGCGGGATGCCCGGGCGATCGCGCGGGGCAGCTGGCTGACCCCGCGCGGGCCGAGGACAGCGATGAGGTCGTTGACCAGGGCGTCGACGTCGGCTGCGGTGAAGTCGGGACGTCCGTCCTGGGTGGCGGTGGCGAAGACGTGGTCGACGTCGGTCTCGACGCGGACCCCGAGCTGTGGTGTTGTAGATGCGCTCATGAGAGCGAGACGCTCTCGTCGAGGAACTCGTTGGTGGCCAGCTCGTCAGTGGCCACACCGTCCTTCACAGGGGTGTTCTGTTCGTCGAAGATCGGGGTGACGATGTCGAGCACCTCGTTGAGGCGCACCTCGTCGAAGGAACCGAGCACACCGTCGGTGCCGTCGGCGACGAGCTCCTCGTCCAGCATCTGCCGGTGGCCGTACTCCGCGTTGCCGTCGCCGTAGACCCAGCCGGCGTTGAAGTCGGCGACGGCCTCGACGATCAGCTCGTTGGTGGCCGCGGGGTCCTCCATGTAGGACTTCACGCCGCGTTGCAGGACCGGGACCAGTTCGGAGAGGCAGTCGGTCGTCGCGGCGTCTTCCAAGTCGGCTGTCTTCGCAGCGAGGGCGGACTTGTAGGTCGGGAACCCTGCGTCGTGGATGAGCTGGTAGTCCACCGGCTTCATCCAGCCCTGGACCTCGTTCTCGTAGTTGTAGGGCTCGGAGGAGGAGTAGCCCTGCTGGGCGTTGGCGCCGTCGGCGGCGACGAAGGTGGCGGGGGAGCCGTCGTAGCTCTCGTCGATCTGGGACTCGTCGAGGATGCCGGCGCCGGTGAGGTACCTGATGTAGGACATGTTCGAGAAGGTCAGGACGGTTGTGTTCTCACCCTTGAGGTCGGCGATCTCGTGGACGTCCGGGTAGGTCTCGGGGTCCCACATGATCATCTGCGGGCTCTTGTCCAGGGTCGTCATCACGCCGGTGGTGGGCATGCCGTCGGAGTTCTGGATGGACTGGTCGGTGTCGACGTAGCCGAGCAGGATATCCGGGTCCTGGTACATCTGTGAGGTGACGTTCTGGTTCCCGATCGCCGGTCCACCGGAGCGGATCTCCAGATCGACGCCGGTGTAGCCGTTGTCGCCGTCGAAGAGCGGGCCGCTGACGACCTTGCCCTCGGCGTCGATGGTGACCGCGTCACGTCCCTCGCCGCCGTAGTTGAGCTGCTCGTAGAGGTGGCCGTGCTCTGCCTCGGGGAACCAGTCGGTCTGGACGACGACGGTGGACGGGCAGACGGAGGACAGGTCGGTGGTGCCGATGTCACCGTCGTAGTCGGATGCGGCGGACGAGGTGGATGAGGCGCTGCCGTCGCCGCAGGCGGTGAGGGCGAAGGTAGTGACCACGGCGACGGTGCCGGCGGTCACGGTGGAGACGGTACGGGTGGTTTTCATGCGGATTCTCCGGTTCTCGAATGTTCAGGAAGGTCGGGAAAGTTATTTGCTGTACCAGCGGCCGACGACGCGGTTGCCGATCCAGCCGAAGATGAGGAACACGACCACACCGAGCAGGGAGGCGAGGATGATGGCGGCGAAGAGTTCGGGCGACTGCAGGCGGGAGCGGTAGTTGTCGAGCAGGACCCCGATGCCGGGCGTGCCCTGCTTGAAGAAGAAGTCGCCGACGATCGCACCGACGACCGACAGTCCTGCGGAGGTCCGCAGTCCGACGAAGATCGACGGCATGGCGGCAGGCAGTTCGAGTTTGCGCAGGACCGTCAGACGGGACGGGTGGTGCAGGGCGAAGAGATCGCGCATGCCCGGTTCCACGGACTTCAGGCCGAAGAGCGTGTTGGACACCAGCGGGAACAGTGCGATCAGTACACACACGAAGACGCGGGCGGAGAAACCGAACCCGAACCAGAACCCCACCAGCGGCACCAGGGCCAGCACCGGGATGCACTGGAGGAACACCGCGTAGGGGAACAGGGCGGTCTCGGCACGCCGGGACTGGGACATCACGATCGCCCAGGTGACGCCGATCACCACGGCGATGAGCAGACCGGTCAGGGCGACGGTGGTGGTCTGGCCGAGTCCTTGCCACATCTCGGCGGCAGACGGTCCGAACAGTCCCTCGGTGATCACCTCGTGGGGTGGCGGCATCAGGAAGCGTCGGGACTCGTCGAGCAGAAGGTAACTTACCGCGTACCAGGCGGCGATGACCACACCGAAGACGGCGAGGGGCAGGACGATGCCGGCGAAGGGGATCGAGCGCGGCGTCCGGCGCTGTGACGGTGAGGCAGTGGGGGTGGAGCCGGACGTGGCTTGCGCCGATGATGCAGACGCCGCAGACTGCGCCGCCTCCGCAGCAGATCCGGTCGGGGCGTCCTGGGTCTTCTTTTCGGTGGCAGGTGCGGTCATGAGTGGGCCTCCATCAGTGAGTTCGAGACGCGTTCGGTGATTGCGGTGAACTCCGGGGAGAACCGGAGTTTCGGGTCGCGGGGGAAGTCGAAGGGGACGTCCACCTCGTCGACGATGGTTCCGGGGCGTCCGGACATCACGGCCACCTTCGTGGAGATGAACACGGCCTCGTTGACCGAGTGGGTGATGAACAGGCCACCGAAACGCTTCTCGGCGAACAGTTGGGTGAGTTCGACACCGAGCCGTTCACGGGTGATTTCGTCGAGTGCGGCGAAAGGTTCGTCGAAGAGGAAGAGCTCCGGCTCGATGGTGAGGGCGCGTGCCAGGGAGACGCGCATGCGCATACCGCCGGAGAGCTGGTGGGGGAGGTGTCCCTCGAACCCCTCGAGACCGACGGTGGCCAGTGACTCGGAGCACCGCCGCTCGCGGTCGGCCTTCGACAGTCCGTCGAGTTCACCGAGCAGCATCACGTTCTCCCTGACGGTGCGCCACGGAAGCAGCGTGGCGTCCTGGAAGACGTAGGCGACACGGTCGGTGGAGGTGGTCATCACTCCCTCGGTGGAGGTCTCGAGTCCGGAGGCGAGGCGGAGCAGTGTGGATTTGCCGCAGCCGGACGGGCCGACGACGCTGATGAACTCGCCGGGGGTGACGTCGAGGGACACCCTGTGCAGGGCGGTCGTCGCGTCGCTACCGGAGCTGCCGGAGGTGCCGGAGGTGAAAGTCATGCCGGTGTCGTCGAAACTGACCAGCGGTGTGGTTGTGGCGGGGGTCGGGGCGGTCGAAGTGGTCACGGTGTTCTCCTTTTTCGCGGGGTGCGGGGCTGTCAGTCCGGGTCGGATACCGGTCAGACGGACGGCCGGAGGTGGGGGTAGGTGGTCACGGAGGTGGTACGGGCGACGAGTCGTCCGGCCGAGAAGACGACCCGGTCAGACGGTGCCGAGGCGATGAGCGGGACGGCTGAGTCTGTCGAGACTGTCGAGTCAGTCCGCCAGTCGTCCGGGGTGCGGAGACACAGCAGGTCGGCCCTCGCGCCGGATACCGGCCCGGCAGGCGGCAGGCCCATCGCGGCTCGGGCGTCGGTGGTGACCAGCTTGAGTGCCTGGTCAGGGGTCTGGTGGGCGGCGGTGATGAGCAGAGAGGCGGTCTCCAGGGCGTCGGCGCGGCCGGTGGGGTTGAACGGGTCGGCGACGTTGTCGCCGCCCGCGGCCACCCGAACGCCTTTCTCACGCAGGGCGGTCAAGGGCGCGATGCCGCGGGAGCCGGAGACCTGGAGATAGAGGTTGGTGGCGGGCAGGGCGATGACGGGCATGTGCGCGGCACGGAGTTCGACGGCGGTGGTGTCGAGTTCTGACGCGGTCATGCCGGACAGTCGGCAGCAGTGCCCGGCCGCCCGGTCGCGGCCTTCCGGCCATCCGGTGACGCGTTCGGCGTAGTGGTGGATGGTCTGGACACGGGGCGCACCCGAGCTGGTCGGGTCGGCCTCCGTGAACTCGTCGATGTGCAGGTCACAGCCCACGGCGTGGGCCTCGGCGGCGTCGATGAGTGCATCGGTCTGGGCGATCGGATCCTCAGCGAGGTGCGGGGCACCTCCTATGAGGTCGGCGCCGGCATCCAATGCCCCGGCGACCAGCCGGGAAATCCAGGGGTTCGGGGTGGAGGCGGGGATGAGGGCCACGATCTGCAGCGTCATCACCCCGTCCAGTTCCTGGCGTAGCTGGTTGACGGCCCGGATACCGCGGAAGGGGTCTGTGCCGGTCACAGTGTCGGCAACGGGATGAGGGTAGACGTCGACGTGGCTGCGTACCGCGGTGGTTCCGGCGGCGAGCATGCTCAGTGCCGTGCCGCGCGCCCGCGCCAGGATGTCGTCCTGTGAGAAGCGCGCCGCGGCCATCGACCAGGCGTCCACTGCGCCGGGGAGATCCCCGACGGGTGGGTTGACCAGGTCCCAGGAACGTGACTTGTCGAGGTGTGCGTGGGGATCCGCGGTGGCGGGGATGATGCTGTATCCGCACAGGTCGAGCAAGCTTTCTGAGGCGTCGGGGTCATGGGGTCGGATGGCGCCGACAACGGGGCCGTCGAAGGTGATGTCGACGGTCCTCCCGGCGAGCCGGACTCCCGAGACACCGGTCAGTCCGGTGACATCGGTGATGCCGGGTATCTCAGTTGCAGTCATCGTGCCTCCTCTCCGGCTCGGGTCAGGGTGTGACTGCCGCAGAGGGGAGGTCATCGCCGGCTGCAGCAGTCGAAAAAACAGTGATGTGTCTGGTTTCGACATGCAGGACAGAAACTGACGGTGTCGGACGGTGTCTGACGGTGTCTGTCAGTCGGCGGTGTGCAGGAGTGCTCTGTCGTGCCCTGGTCCTGTACCGCGCCGGGCTGGGGCCGGGTAGGGGCAGGGACATCGGTGGTGCACCGCGTGTGGATTCGTCGTGCAGTTACGCAGACTATGGGGCGGGTGTTTCGCCGCTGTTTCCCTCCCGGATCACTTCAGTGACGCCCGTCGCCGCAGAATGCAGGGACGCCGGCACGATGTTTCGGTGTGGTGAAACCTTCGGTTAATTCCCTGGTTTTCGCCGCCTGGACCTGCGCGGACCCCTGTTCGTCGGGCTACTGTGGTCCGCGTACGTGCCGGGCTGGGGTACTCAGACTTCATGGAGGTACCCCGTGACCACCGCTACCGTCACCGCCCGACGCACCCTCACCCCGCGGGTCGACGAGTTCACCCTCGCGCTCCCCGACAACGTCCCGCCGCCGAGGTGGACAGCCGGTTCACACCTCGACATCCATCTGCCCGGCTCAGCCGTCACCCGCCAGTACTCGCTGTGTTTGTCGGGTTCCCCTGACAGCTACGTCATCGCCGTCGACCGGTGCTCCGAGCAGGACGGCGGACGCGGCGGTTCGGCGGCACTGCACCGGGATGCCGTCGTCGGAGCATCAGTGGAGGTCGGGGAGCCGAGGAACCACTTCCCATTGACCCGCGCACTGAACTACGTCTTTATCGCCGGTGGTGTCGGGGTCACCCCGATGCTTTCCCTCGCCGCGGAGGCCGAGAGGTCCGGACGTCCGTGGCGGATGTGGTGTCTGGCACGAACGCCCGAGGACATGCCGTACCTCCCCGAACTCCGGGAGGAGTACGGGGAACGGGTTTCATTCCACGGCTCATCCACGGGACGTCTCGACCTCGCCACTGCGTTGTCTGGTCTGCCGCGTGGTACGGCCGTATATGTCTGTGGGCCCGGGACGCTCGCCGCCGACATCATCGCCGCTGTCGGGGACCAGCCCGCCGTGGATGTCTTCGTCGAACAGTTCACCGCCCCCGACCTCCGGGACGGGACGGTCACGTCATTCGACGTCACCCTCTCCACGAGTGGCGAGACCTTCGCAGTCCCGTCGGACATCTCCCTCCTGGACACCCTGGAGCGCGAGGGGAAGGTGCTCGCCTCGTCCTGCCGCGAGGGAGTCTGCGGCACCTGCGAGATCGGCGTGGTGTCCGGGGAGGTCGACCACCGGGACAACGTGCTGACACCGGAGGAGCGCAGTGAGAATGAGTCGATGATGGTCTGCGTCTCCCGCTGCCGGTCCGGACGGCTGGTGCTTGACCTGTGAGTGCCGTGTTGTTGAAAGATCCACTGACGGGGCCGGACGTGGTGGTGCGGGACGGGATGCTCGGCGGCTCCGGGGACGGTCCTGCGCACGGTGCGGAGGTGGTCGACGTGTCCGGTTGTCTCATCACGCCAGGCCTGGTCAACGCCCAT
Source organism: Corynebacterium glyciniphilum AJ 3170 (assembly GCF_007673095.1). Lineage (GTDB taxonomy): Bacteria > Actinomycetota > Actinomycetes > Mycobacteriales > Mycobacteriaceae > Corynebacterium. Next base: position 153,389 of record NZ_VDYZ01000008.1, on the reverse strand, counting down.
CACCACCTGCTCCAGTCCGCTTTCCGCACCCTGCCGGGGACCCGTGGCGTCCCGATGACGAAATGGCTGACAGCGATGGCGCAGGCGTACCGCGACTACGCGGTGGATCCTGCCCTCGCCAGGGCCGCGGCTGCCGTGGGCCTCGCTGAATCCCTGCTCTGCGGTGTGACCACCGTCGCCGACCACCACCTGACCTGGCCATCCGGTATTGACCCCGTGGAGATGGCTCTGGCTGCTGCGGACACTGCCGTGGAACTCGGGGCACGGTTGTGTTTCGTGCGCGGAACAGCGGGCGACGACCCCGACGCCACGGCAGAATCCGTCCGGGACATCCACCGCGCCTTCGCCGAATTCGACCCGGCCATGTTGCAGCTCGCCGTCGGCCCGTCCGGCGTGCACACCGACGGGCCCGAGACGTTCGCCGCCCTCGCCGAGGCCGCCCGGGACCTCGGCCTGCTGCGGCGCACGCAGGCCAATGAACAGGTCGACGTCGCCGTCGCCGCCGACAAGTACGGACGACGTCCTCTGGAACTGCTCGACGACTGGGGGTGGCTCGAACCGGGTGTGGCCCTCGCGCACCTCTGCGACGTCACACCGGACGAGATCGCCCGCGTCGCAGAGTCCGGGGTCGCCGTCACCCATGCGCCGGGTTGCGACGTTCCCATGGGATGGGGCCTCGCCCCGGTCGCCGACCTGCTGCGTCGGGGCGTGACCGTGGGGTTGGGGACGTCCGGCGGCGGAAGCAACGACGGCGGACACCTCCTCGCCGACGCCCGGCTCGCCGTCCAGGTCTCCGGGCTGACCGGCTCCCCGGTCAGCGCATCCGACGCCCTGGCCATGGCCACCTCAGGTTCGGCAGCCGGGCTGGGACGTCCCGAGCTCGGCGGTCTCGTCCCCGGAACGCCGGCCGACCTGTGCGTCTGGGACATGGGCGACGTCGCCGACGCCGGTGTCCACGATCCCGACGCCGGACTGCTGTGGGCCAGACCCGGACGCCGCCCCCGTGACGTCATGGTGGCCGGACGCTGGGTCGTCCGCGACGGCGTCCTGCTCACCGCAGACTCCCGCAGACTCGCAACACACCTGAACACCATGATCAAGGAGAGAACAGCATGATCCACGTCCCTGTCATTGACATCACACCCTATACCGTCGACGGTACGGCCCGGGAGCGGGAGAGCGTCGCCCGCCAGGTCGACACCGCCGCCCGGGAGGTCGGCTTCATACAGCTCACCGGCCACGGCATCGACCCGGACACCTGGGACGGCCTGGCTGACGCTCTCGACGCCTTCTTCCTGCGCGACCTCGACGTGAAGAAGCGCACCGTCACTCCTCCCGAGATCAACCGCGGCTACTCGCCACCGAAGTCCGAACGGTTGTCCCTGTCACTCGGGGTGGAGTCCGCGACCGGGATGAATGACTTCTTCGAGGCGTTCAATATCGGTACCCAGGCCAGTGACTTCGCCGGCGTCCCCGGCCTCTCGCTGCCCGCGGCCGACTATCCGGAGAATGTGTGGCCGACCGAGACCGACGGTGCCATGGCGGATTTCCGGGCCAACCTGGAACGCTGGTTCACCGCGGCCCAGCACGTCGCCGAGACACTCACCATCATTTTCGAGGATGCACTCGACGTGCCCCGCGGCACGATCACTTCGTTGACCGACCACTCCATCGACGTCCTGCGCACCATCAACTACGCGCTGGATCCCGGCCAGGCCGTGGAGCTCGACGGGGAGCTGACAGGTATGGGTGAGCACACCGACTACGGCATCGTCACCGTCCTGTGGGCCGACCGGGTCGCCGGTCTGCAGGTCCTCGGAGAGGACGGAACGTGGAACGACGTGCTGCCCGAACCCGGCGCCCTGTTGGTCAATCTCGGTGACGTCACCGCCAGGCTGACCAACGACCAGTGGAGGTCGACGCTGCACCGGGTGCGTCCACCGGTGGTCGACGGGACGATCATGCGTCGCCGGTCCGCGGCCTTCTTCCACGACGGCAATGTCGATGCCGTCGTCGGGCCGTTGCCCGGCATGGTCGACGATGAGCATCCCTCGCGCTATGAGCCGATGACCGTGGGCGAGCATGTGGCCCGCAAACTCGGCGGTTCACGCTCGCTGGAGAGCAACTCCTCCGACACCGCCCGTGAGTCGGAGCGGGTGCGTGCATCGAGACGGTGACCGTGCCCGGCCGGTATCCGCTCCGGCTACATTGGGGCCGCAGGGTCCACGATCAAGAGTCCCCGCCCTCAACCGGGAAGGATCTCCGTCTCCCAGCCGTCACTGGTACGCGTGTACCGCACCCGGCGTGACGGCCCCTCGTCGTCCCCCTTCCAGAACAGGTACTCGCGGGGGACCACGGCGAACACGGCCCAGGTCGACGGCGGATCCTGCTCTGCCAGGTCCGGGTTGTCACGGTCGAACTCGGCCCACCGCCGATGCCTCTCCGCCCGGTCCTCCTGCGCCAGGCCGCGGTCATTCAGCCAGGCGAGCAGCTGAAGGTAGCGGGGCTGGCCTGCGTAGACGGCACGTTCAGTCTCCTCGTCTGCGCGGGTGACATCACCGATCGCGGTGACCTGGCGGGATAAGTCGGTGGTCAGCACCGTCAGCGAGGCCTTGCCACCGGCATCGATGTCACGCACTTTCCGTGACCGCGCGTCCGTGTGGAACAGCACTCCGCCGTCGTCCCGGACACCGTTGACGTTGACGGTTCGGGTGCGTGGGTATCCGTCCTCGCCCACCGTGGCCAGGGTCATCAGGGTGGGGGAGTCGTCGAGATGGTCTGTGAAGAGTCGGGCGGGGTCAGTCATGGAGCCTCTCGTTGTCTGTATTATCTGTGTTTTCTGTATATTCGGTGTTTTTCACGTCGTACTTCAGCTGCACCATCCCGTTGCTGAAGCTCTGTGTGGAGCGCAGCGACAGGGACAGCGACAGGTCAAGCAGCATGGACAGGCCTCCTCCGACGGTGACGGGGCAGACCAGCATGTGGATCTGGTCGACGAGTCCGAGCCGCAGCGCCTCGGCGGCGAGGGTCGGTCCGTCCACGGTCAGGTCGCCGTCAGCCTCCTTGAGCCGGCGAATGTCGGCAGCGCGGAACTCGCGTTCCAGGCGGGTGTGCCGTGTCCACACCTCCGGCAGTGTGGTGGAGTAGACGATTTTCTGTGCCTCGCACCAGATCTTCGCCCATGCGGCTGATTCATCCGACTGGGCGGCGGCGTCCGGATCGGTCTCCCAGACGTGCATCATCTCGTACGTACGTCGGCCGTACAGGTAGGTGCGTACAGCGGCGGTGTCGGCGTTGATGACGGAAAGCACCTCCTCATCCGGTACCGCCCAGTCGAAGTTGCCGTCCCGGTCGGCGACATAGCCGTCGACCGAGACGAGCATTGAATAGATCAGCTGGCCCATGGTGTGCCTCTCCGGTGTGGTGTGCCCATAGCCTACGTCCGATCCTGGCCTGGGTTACCGGATCCGGTGTCCGCCGGCCGCGGAGAGCAGATTCGGTAACCCACCCCAGGATCGCGCAGGTGCGGCGGCGGGCGAGGGCCCGCCGTAGGATGGCGCCATGGACGCCGAGCACAACACCGACAACACCGTGGTCCCCTTTCGCCTCCGCAGAGAGCCCGCGACGCTCTGGCGCGAGGTGCTCGGGGAGGAGATCCGGCGCCAGCGCACCGCTCGGCATGACCGGCTCAGGGATACCGCGGAGCGGGCCGGTATCTCCCCGCAGTACCTCTCGGAGCTGGAACGGGGCATGAAGGACCCGTCCTCCGAGGTGCTGGAGGCCGTCGCGGGGGCACTGGGGAAGTCGTCGTTCGAGCTGGTGCGGTCGGCGGCGGCTCCTAGTGGGCCGGTGCTTCTCGCTGCGTGAGGATCCGGTCGACCACGCCGTAGTCGACTGCGGCGTCCGGGGTGAGGACGAGCTGGCGTTCGGTGTCGTCGCGGACCTGTTCCGGGGTCCGACCGCAGTGCCGTGCGAGGATGCTCTCCTGCAGCCGCCGGATCCGTTCCATTTCCTCGGCCTCGATGATCAGGTCGGGGATCGTGCCGCGGCCACCTTCGGCCGCCGGTGCGGTGAGGACGACCCGACCGTTGTGCAGGATCGACCGGTGTCCCGGGGTGCCGCCGGCGAGGAGCAGTGCCGCGGAGGCGACGGCCTGTCCGACGCAGGTGGTCTCCACCCGGGGACGGATGAACTGCATGCAGTCGTAGATCGCCATCGTCGCGGACTGTGATCCGCCGGGAGAGTTGATGTACAGGGAGACGGGTGCGTCGGGGTTGTCGCTTTCCAGGTGGAGCAGCTGGGCGATGACCGTGTTGGAGACGCCGTCGTCGACCGGTGTGCCGAGGTAGATGATGCGTTCGTCGAGCAGCCGGCTGTAGATGTCGACGGTCTTCTCGCCGCTCGGCGTCGACGTGGTGACGTAGGGGATCGGGTAGCTGGTCATGTCAGTTCACCCCCAGGCCGAGTGTCGTGCGCCGGGTCGTCAGTCCGTCCGGGCCGGTGATCAGGGTGAGGTCGTCGGTGACCCGGTCGATGAAACCGTAGTCCTTCGCTTCTTCGGCGGTGAACCAGCGGTCGCGGAGGGAGTCGCGGGTGACTTTGTCGAGGGGTTGGCCGGTGTCGTCGGCGATGCAGGTCAGGACGGTGTCGCGGGTGTGCCGCATGTCGGCGGCCTGGATCTCGATGTCCTGTGCGGAGCCTCCGATGCCGCCGGAGCCCTGGTGCAGCAGCACCTTGGCGTGCGGTAGGGCGAAACGTTTACCGGGGGTTCCGGCGGAGAGCAGGAATTGCCCGGCGCTGTAGGCCATGCCGATGTTCACGGTGGCGACGTCATTGGGGATGCCGCGCATGGTGTCGCGTATGGCGAGCATGCCGGGGACGGAGCCGCCGGGGGAGTTGATGAGCAGGACGATGTCCGCCGTGGCGTCGCGGGAGGCGAGGAGCAGCAGGGAGGTGCACAGGCGGTTGGAGGTGTCCTGTTCCAGGGCGTCACCGAGGACGACGACGCGACGTTCATAGAGGTCGCGGTAGATCTCCTGGTCCAGAATGCGGGTGGGGTCCGGGTTGTTCTCTGACATGGTGACCACACTGCGCACGACCGCGGCGCCGGGCAATGGCCTGCTGCCGACAGCGGATCCGCTGTGAGCGGATCGCCGTCCGTGGGAGCGTGCCGAAAGCGGTCCGTCACTGCCGAGGCATGGTCGGATCCGGTACGCCCGCATGACCGCACGTGGGCAGTGCGGCGTCACGGGGTTCTATGATGAATACTACTGAGTATTTGTTATGGAGAGGAACGACGATGACAGCAGCAGGTGCAGTAGACGCCGATGACTTCAAGGACATTCTCGACGCGGTGCGCGACTTCGTCCACGACCGGGTCATCCCCCTGGAAGAGCAGATCGAGCAGGACGACCGGATACCCGATGAACTCATCGCCGACTCCCGTCAGATGGGCCTGTTCGGCTGGGCCATCCCTGAGGAGTACGGCGGGCTAGGTCTCGACCCGGTGCAGGACGTGCAGCTGGCCATGGAGCTCGGATACACCACCCCGGCGTTCCGCTCCCTCTTCGGCACGAACAACGGCATCGCCGGCCAGGTGCTGGTCAACTACGGTACCGAGGAGCAGAAACAGGCGTGGCTGCCGAAGCTCGCCTCCGGCGAGGTCGTAGCCTCCTTCGCCCTGACCGAGGACGGTGCGGGATCCGACCCGGGAGGGATGCGCACCACCGCAGTGAAGGAAGGCTCGACCTACCGGATCAACGGGTCGAAACGCTTCATCACGAACGCCCAGTTGTCGCAGGTGCTGGTCGTCTTCGCCCGGACGGACCCGTCCGCCAGCGGGACAAAAGGGATCTCGGCGTTCCTCGTGGACACCGACGCGCCCGGCGTGACCGTAGGCCCGCATGACCGGAAGATGGGCCAGGAAGGCGCCTGGACCAGTGAGCTGTTCTTCGACGACGTCGTGGTCGACGCCGACCGACTGATCGGTGGGCAGGAGGAGGGAGGATTCCGGGCGGCGATGGCGTCCCTGGCGAAGGGCCGGCTGCACATCTCCGCGATCTGTGTGGGCCAGGCCCAGCGCATTCTCGACGAATCGGTGCAGCATGCCGCGACCGCCACCCAGGGTGGGCAGCCCATCGGGACATTCCAGCTGGTCCAGGGGATGATCGGGGAGTCCTACGCCGAACTCCGTGCCGCCCGGGCACTCGCCCTGGACGCCGCCCGCGACTACCGCGACGGCACCGACCGCAAGCTCGGCCCGTCGGCGTCGAAGCTCTACGCCAGTGAGATGCTCGGCCGGGTCGCCGACCGGGGCGTCCAGATCCACGGCGGCATGGGGTACATGCGCACCGTGCCGGTGGAACGATTCTACCGGGCCGCCCGCCTGTTCCGGATCTACGAGGGAACCAGCGAGGTCCAGAAGCTGGTGCTGGCCCGCCAGTTGCTCAAGAACGCGGGGAAATGACCTCTCCACCCCGGAGAACGGTGGTGACCTGCAGACCGGCGTCCAGGACGACCACGTCCGCGCGTCCCCCGACACGCAGGCCCACGGTGGGGAAGCCCACTGTCCGCGCCGGGTTCACCGAGGTCTGACGGACCGCCTGCAGCAGTGCTGCGTCGGGACCCGCGCAACTGTGGCGGACGGCGAACCGGAAGAGCTGGTCCATGGTGGCGGTACTGCCGGCGATCGTGTCGGTGCCCGCCACGTGTGCGACGCCGCCGGACACGTCGACGCCGAGTGTGCCGAGCCGGTAGCTGCCGTCGGGCATGCCGGCGGCGGCCATGGCATCGGTGACGAGAGTGACCCGGTCTGGTCCGACGAGGTCACAGACGCCACGGTAGAGCGAGGGGTGCAGGTGCACCCCGTCGCCGATCATCTCCACGGTGACCCGCGGGTCTTCGACCAGCGCGGTGACGGGCCCGGGCTCTCGGTGGTGGACCGGGCGCATCGCGTTGAACAGGTGGGTGCCCACCCGTGCGCCGGCGTCAATGGCGGAGAGCGTCTGCTCGTAGGAGGCGTCGGTGTGTCCGACGGCGGCGACCGCACCGGCGTCGACGACCTGCCGGACGGCGTCCAGAGCCCCGTCCAGTTCCGGGGCGAGGGTGACCATGCGCACGGTACCGCGGGCGGTGTCGAGGACCCGGCGGAGCTCCCCGGCGTCCGGATGCCCGGGCTGACGCAGTGCCGTGGGGTCGTGTGCGCCCTTCTTCGACGGTGCCAGCCACGGCCCTTCGAGGTGGATGCCACCGACCAGACCGTCGCGGACGTGCCCGGACAGCACGTCGACCTCGCGGAGCAGTTCCCCGGGGTGGGCGGAGACCAGGGAGGCCATGATCGTGGTCGTCCCGTGGGCGGCGTGCATCGCGACGGCGGTCGCGGTCTCCTCGTCGGTGGCGACGGGGAATGCGCCGCCGCCACCACCGTGGACGTGCATGTCGACGAACCCGGGGACGACGGTTGCCGCGCCGAACGCCAGGTCACCGTCTGTGGTGGGCCGCGGCGGCTCGCCCCGGCCGAGAGCGGTGACGGTGCCGCCGGTGATCTCCATCCAACCGGGACGTAGCACCTCCTCACCGGTGACCAGGACGTCCGCGGTGACGAGCACGCTCACAACCCCTGCCAGACGGGCTTGGCGGCGTAGGTCTGGCGGTAGTAGTTCGCCAGTTGGAGGCGTCCTGCGGCCGCCTCGTCGACCAGGACGGAGACGTGCGGGTGGTGCTGCAGGATCGTCGCCGGCCACAGGGCGCTGACGCCGCCTTCCGCCAGCTGGTGGACGGCCTCGGCCTTGTTCTGCCCGGTGGCGACGAGCACGATGTGGCGCGCCTCCATGATGGTCCCGAGCCCCTGGGTGAGGCACTGGGTGGGGACCTGGTCGAGATCGTCGTCGAAGAAGCGGGCGTTGTCGATGCGGGTCTGGCGGGTCAGGGTCTTGATGCGGGTGCGGGAGGCCAGGGAGGAACCAGGTTCATTGAAGGCGATGTGGCCGTCGGTGCCGATGCCCAGGATCTGCAGGTCCACCCCGCCCGCGGCGCGGATGGCGTCCTCGTAGCTCTGGCAGGCGGCTGGAATGTCGGTCGCCAGGCCGTTGGGGCCCTGGACGGACCCGGGCTCGAAGTCGACCCGTGAGGTGAACTCCTTGTGGATGACGTTGGCGTACCGCTCAGGGTGCCCGGCGTCGAGACCGACGTACTCGTCGAGGGTGAATGCCCGGGCTCTGGCGAAGGAGATCTCCCCGGCGTCGTTGCGTGCGGCGAGGTTGTCGTAGATCGGCAGAGGGGAGGAACCGGTCGCGAGGCCGAGGACGGCGTCGGGCGTGCGGTCGATCAGTGCGGTCACGGCGTCTGCGGCGAGCTCGCCGGCGGCGTCGGCGTCCGGGAGGATGACGATTTCCATGGGAGTCCCTACTTCTTCTTCTTGGTGACGGTGAACAGCGGGCGCATCGAGGACACCGGGGCGGGGGTGTCGGCGAGCTCGTCGACGGTGGCGCCGCGGGCGTCCATGACGACGACGGGCACGACGGTGGGGTACCCGGTCGCGGCGACGGCGGCGACGTCGTAGGTGATGATCGGCTGTCCGGCGACGACACGGTCGCCCTTGGCGGCGTGGGCGGTGAACCCCTCACCCTTGAGCTTCACGGTGTCGAGACCGAGGTGGACGAGGACGGCGGTCTTGTCGTCGGTCATGATCGCGTAGGCGTGCGGCAGCAGCTGCATGAGCTTGCCGGAGACCGGCGCGACGGCCTCGACAATGTCGGCGCTGCCGGCACTGCCGGCGGGCTCGATGGCCAGACCCGGGCCGACGGTGCCGGCGGCGAAGGTCTTGTCCGGGACCTCGGACAGGGCGACGGTGCGGCCCTGGATCGGCGCACGCACCAGGGTGGGTTCGGGGAGCGTGTCGGCCTCTTCGGTCTCGGCGGCGGTCTCCTGTTCGACCGGTGCGACGACGGGCTCGGTGACCGGTGCGGGGGACTCTGCGGGGACAGGCCCGGCGAGTGCGGCCTTGATCTCGTCCTTCAGGACGTCCGACTGGGTGCCGAAGACGGCCTGGACGTTGTTGCCGACCTCCATGACACCGGCTGCGCCGAGGGACTGCAGCGCACCCTTGTCGACGGCGTCCTTGTCGGCGACCTCCATGCGTAGGCGGGTGATGCAGGCGTCCACGCCGACGAGGTTGTCCCGGCCACCGAAAGCGGCGATGAGCTGTTCGGCACGCTCGGAGCCGGCAGAGGTTCCGTCCGACGACTGGGAGGCTTCGGACGCCTCGAACTCCTCGTCCGGTGCACGGCCCGGCGTGCGCAGGTTCCACCGCGTGATCGCGAACCGGAACATCACGTAGTACAGCACGGCGAAGATGAGCCCCTGGACGACCAGCAACGGAATGTTGTGTGCGGCCGGGGCCGTGCCGTAGAGCAGCAGGTCGATCAGCCCGGCGGAGAAGGAGAAGCCCAGGTGCACGTCCAGGACGTTGGCCACCGCCAGGGAGAGTCCGGTGAGCACGGCATGGATGATGTACAGCGGGAAGGCCAGGAACATGAAGGCGAACTCGAGGGGTTCCGTCACGCCGGTGAGGAAGGCGGTCAGGCCGGCGGCGGAGAAGATGCCGACGGCGACCTTCTTCTGCCGCGGCTTGGCGACGTGGATCATTGCCAGGGCGGCGGCGGGCAGGCCGAACATGAGGATCGGGTAGAAGCCGGAGGTCAGCGTACCGGCGGAGGGATCGCCGGCGGCGAACCGGCTGAGTTCACCGGTGACCAGGCCGTTCGCTCCCTCGTAGTCGCCGTAGATGAACCAGATGAAGGTGTTGAGGATGTGGTGCAGGCCCAGCGGGATCAGCATGCGGTTGGCGAAACCGTAGACGAAGGCACCCAGGGCCCCGGAACCGGCGATGAACTCACCGACGGAGGTTAGTCCGCTGTTGAACAGCGGATACACGTAGGCCATCGCGAAGCTGACGAACAGCACCGTCAGGGAGACGACGATGGGCACGAAGCGGCGGCCGCCGAAGAACCCGAGGTAGGGCGGGAGTTCGATGTCGTGGTACTTGTCGAATAGCCATGCGGTGATCAGGCCGACGATGATTCCGCCGAAGACGCTGTAGTCGATCATCGCCTGGTCACCGGCCGCATCCTCGACACCTTCGAGGACGACGGGGGACATGGTGTCGAACACCGAGGTCATCACCAGGTAGCCGGCGACGGCCGCGAGGGCGGTGGAGCCGTCGGCCTTCTTCGCGAAGCCGATGGCCACACCGACGGCGAAGAGGATGGCCAGGTTGCCGAAGAGTCCGTCGCCGGCGGCGCTCATTGAGTCGAAGAACGGCCCGATCACGGGGATGTCGGTGCCGCCGAGCAGGTCGTCCTGCCCCAGGCGGAGCAGGATACCGGCTGCCGGGAGCAGCGCGATGGGCAGCATGAGGCTCTTGCCGAGCCGTTGCAGTTGGGCGAATCCGGGAATGCGCACGCCCTTGCGCTTCTTCCCGGCGGCAGGCTCTGCCGGATCGGGAGCTGGTGTGGTGGCTGGGGTGGTCACGGGAGACTCCTCGCGTCAGGGGGTGTCCGGGGCTGTGGAGGGCAGCTCTGGACCAGTACCGATAATATTGGACTAGACCAATTAACTGTGTCAAGGGTCACGTTGGACCGATGATTGTTTGGTCTACACCAATACAGCTACGGTGTACCCATGAAGGTGCCCAAGTACTACCTGGTCAAGAACCAGATCCTCGAGCTCATCGCCGGTCTTGAACCCGGGGCTGCGGTACCCACCGAGCGTGAACTCGCCGGGCATTTCTCCACGTCGCGGACGACTGTGCGGCAGGCGATCGCTGAACTTGTCGCTGACGGACGCCTTGAGCGGACACAGGGGCGCGGAACCTTCGTGGCCTCCCCGAAAATGCTGCTGCTCCCTCAGGTGTCGTTCTCCAGCAATGCGGTGTCCCAGGGGTGGCGTCCGGGACGGGTGATCGTGTCCGCACGCTGCGAGGAGGCGTCCGAGACCGTGCGGGAGAACCTGCAGCTTGACGCAGGCTCCGTGATTACCCGCTTCGAGGTGCTGCGCACGGTGGACGGCGAACCGCTGGCGCACGAGATTGTGCATCTGCCGGGCGACCTCACGGAGCTGACCGAACGACTGGAGGCCCAGGACTCGCTGTACCGGATGCTGGCCGACGAGTACGGCATGGGGATCGTGGAGGTCGAGGACGTGGTGGAGACGATCCCATGCAATCCGGTGCGTGCAGACCTGCTGGGGGTCACGACCGGCCTGCCTCTGCTCCTGGTCCATCGCACCGGGTTCGGTGAGGGAGACCGCCCGGTGGAGTGGACCGAGTCAGCGTTTCGCGGCGACCGCTACCGGTTCGTCTCGCGGCGGAGGCTGTAGGGCGACTGGTGTGTCAGTCCTTCCGGGTCATCCGGTTGGCGCGGAGTTTGGCGAAAATCCCGATGACCATCAGCAGCAGACCGGCGGCGAGGAATCGGTCGGGTAGGACGCTGAGGACTCCGAGCAGGACGATGACCAGCCCAACGAGCTCAGCAGTCCAGGCGATGATGTTCACGGTGCCGGGGTTCATGGGGTTTCTCCTCGGGTGGTGGGGACGTTCTCTTTCAGGCGCTGAAGCCATTCCTGCAGCAACCGGGTTTCGGCGGTGCCGAGGATGCCTGGGTGAGCGGCGGCGAGTTCCGCTGCCGTGGAGAGAGCACGGCTGTCCAGGTCGTCGACTCGGGCGCCGGTACCGGTGATTGCGCTGATGACTCCCTCGCGGACAGATGCCGAGAGGGACGGATTCGGAGCGCCCTGGATGATCTGGCGGAGAGTGACGCCGATGTTCGTCGCCAGGATATGCGCCTTGGCTTGTTCCGGAGAAACAGTTAGTCGCCCCTGTTCTGCGGCCTGTGTTGTCAGTCCAAGCAGGATCTCGTCGGGGCGGGACTGGGCCGCCGGCGCGTGGCCGGGCTGGACTTTGCCGTACATCAGGGCATAGAAGCCTGGATTCGCCAGGCCGAAGTCGACGTGAGCGTCCCATCCGGTGCGGATGTCCTGAATCGGATCACCGGACCATTCCATGGACTGTTTCTCTGAGATGTACATGTCGAAGCCGTGCTCGACGACGGCATCGACGAGTCCCTGCTTGGAACCGAAGAAATGGTAAGCGGTGGGAAGTTTGACGCCTACGACCTCGCACACCGCTCGCAATGAGAAGTCTTCGCCAGGGGAGCGTGCGATCATGTCCGCGGCTGCGGCGATCAACTTTTCCCTCGTGCCTGTCGACATGTCCTTGCTCATGCTGCTACGGTAGCGCACATATCATCGATATATGAACACATGTCGGCGATATGTAACCTCTGTACACGACACAGGAAGGCACCATGACTGAACGCACGCTAAAGGGAAAGAACGTCCTGATCGCCGGTGGCGGCAAGAACCTCGGAGGTCTGGTGGCACGCCAGTCCGCCGCTGCCGGTGCGAACGTCGTGATCCACTACAACTCCGACAGCTCGCGTGACGAGGCCGAGGCCACCCTCGCGGCCGTTGAGGCCGAAGGCGTCCAGGGCGCGGTCCTGCAGGCGGACCTGACCTCCCCGGAGAACGTCGCCGCACTCTTCAAGGAAGCGGAGAAGGCCGTCGGGCGGATCGACGTCGCAGTGAACACTGCCGGGAAGGTCCTGCGGAAACCTATTGTCGACACCACCGAGGACGAGTACGACTCGATGTTCGACATCAACGCCAAGGCCGCCTACTTCTTCCTCAAGGAGGCGGGTCGCCACCTCGCTGACGACGGCAAGATCATCACTGTGGTCACTGCCCTGCTGGCCGCCTTCACCGACGGGTACTCCACCTACGCCGGTGGGAAGTCGCCGGTGGAGCACTTCACCCGTGCGGCCTCCAAGGAGTTCGCCGACCGTGGTATCTCGGTGAACGCCGTGGCGCCGGGGCCGATGGACACGCCCTTCTTCTACGGTCAGGAGACGCCGGAACGGGTTGAGTTCCATAAATCCCAGGCCATGGGGAACCAGCTCACCCAGATCGAGGACATCGCACCGATCATCAGGTTCCTGGCCACTGAAGGCTGGTGGATCACCGGGCAGACGATCTTCGCCAACGGTGGCTACACCACGCGGTGACCGGTTTGCTGTCACCTGTTCAAAATAGTAAGGCTAGTTATGTAATCTAGCCGCTGATGCGGTGTGCCGTCCGTCCGTAGGAGCCTGAGTGACCATTCCGCAGACGTTGTCCCTGGTGTTGTTGATCGTCGTACTGGCGTTGGCGGTATGGAAGAAGGTCAACATCGGAACCCTGTCGCTGGGGGCGGCTTTCGTGCTGGTGCTGGTCGCCGGGGTGGACCCGGACGAGATGTACGGTGCGTTCCCCGCCAGCCTCGTGGTACTGATCATCGGGGTCTCGCTCATGTTCAGCCACCTCCAGCTCAGTGGCGCCGTCCACTGGGTGATCGACGGTGCATTCCGCGTCGTCGGTGACCGCAAGGTGCTGATTCCGTGGGTGGGATTCGTGTTGGGTGGGTTTCTGTCCACGGTCGGGGTGTTCGGGACGGGGCCCGTGGCTGTCCTTGTGCCGCTCGTCGCGTTCATTTCCGTGAGCTACAAGGGCACCTACCTGATCAACGCATTGGGTGTGATCATGGGGTCGATCGGGCTCGGCATGTCCCCGTTGAACCCGACCGGGGCCACGGTCAGCCAGCTCGCGGCAGATGCCGGGGTCACATACTCTGAGTGGGGTTTGTGGCTGGTGGCGGTTGTCGTGACCGCAGTCGCGCTCGCTGTGCTCCAGGTTGTCTTTACTGCCCTGGGGAAAAGGGGGAGACTGCTTATCGAGCCTCAGGCCGCTCAGGTCGAGGAGGGGCAGAACTCCGGGGGAGTGGAGAACAGGATCTACGCTGTCAGCTCCCTCGTGGGGCTGGCAGTTTTCGTCGTCTGCGTCGTCGTATTCGGCCTGGACGTCGGCCTCACGTCCATGGCTGTCGCTGCCGTACTTCAACTGGTCTTCCGCCCGGCCCAGAAGGAGATGTTCAATCAGGTTCCGTGGGGTGCCGTTCTGCTGATCGGTGGTCTGCTCACGTACCTGGGGCTGTTGCGGTCCGTGGGGACGATTGACGCGGTCCAGGACGCCATTGGTGGCGCCGCCTCCGGTGTGCTGCTGCTGTTGGCGTTGGCCTATCTCACCGCACTGCTGTGCAATGTGGAATCCTCGGCTCTCGGTGTGTTGAGTATGACGATGCCTCTGGTGTTCGGGTTCTTCGCCGGTTCGCCGTCAATCTTCTGGATCGTGGCGGCGGTCGCGGTCCCCTCCGGCCTCATGGTCATGAACCCGATTCATATCGCCGGCACGCTGGTGGTGGGCAATGCAGAGGAAGAGCGGCAGAATGACGTCTTCAGGATCTTCATGGTCACCTCCCTCGGTATGACGGCGGTGGCCCCGGGAGTACTGAGCCTTATCCCGCTGGTCACCGGGCTGTGATTCGTGGAGGATGAGGACCATGGCATATGAGATTCCCGTGTCGGTGATCCGTGGTGGTACCAGTCGTGGAGTGTTCCTCCGTCTGCGCGACCTGCCGAGGGACAGCAGGGCCCGCGACGCCCTGTGCGTGGGCTTGACCGGTAGTCCCGACCCCCTGGCCGTTGACGGGCTGGGTGGCGGGGCATCCTCGAACTCGAAGGTGATGGCCGTCGGTCTTCCGGATGACCTGGTCGGCCTGCCGTGGAACGGCTCCTGCCTCGGGGACGTGGACCTTGTCACCGTCTTCGCCCAGCCCGCACCCACGTCCACCACCGTGGATTGGACGGGGAACTGCGGAAACCTGAGCGCAGCGGTGAGCACCTTTGCGTTGGACGAAGGACTGGTTGAACGTCGCGGTGACCGTGCGTCGCTGCGGGTGTGGAACGCCAACACCGGGGCGGTCTTCATGGTGGAACATGCGCTGGAGGACGGGAAGGTCCCTCGCTGTGGTGACTACGAGATGTCCGGCGCCGGGCGTCCAGGCCCCCGTATTGACCTGAGTTTCCTGGAACCAGGGGGTGAGACAACCGGGGCGGTGCTACCGCTGGGTCCCGTCACGGCTCTCACCGGCGGAGTACACGTGACCGCGGTGGACGTCACGAACCCCCTGGTCATCGTCGATGCCCACGAGGCCGGGGTGGATGTCGGGCTCACCCGGGACGAACTCAATGCGGATGCCGGGTTGTTGGAACGGCTCGAACTCCTCCGGCGGGACGCAGGCCAGCGCATGGGGATACCGGACAGTGCCGCCGTACCCAGGGTTGCGTGTGTGGCACGGGGCACGGACGGTGCCGACGTGGATGTGCGTGTGACCTCGATGGGGGTCTTCCATCACGCGGTTCCGGTGACGGTGGCTCTCGCCCTCGGATCCGCAGCGGCGTTGACAGGTACGGTCATGGATACCGTCCTGCCGGCTGTGACTGAGGGTGAGACCACCATCCGGCACCCCAAGGGGACCGTGACGGTCCTGGCGGAGACGTCAGACGGGGCACTGGTGTCTGCCGGGGTCGCCCGCACCGCACGGATCATCATGAAGGGGACGGCCCATCTGCCGTAGCAGGTGGGACACGGGGGCCTACTTCTTCACGGAGAACAGCCGCTTGTTGACGAACTCGTCCATGCCCAGCGGCCCGAGCTCGCGGCCGTAACCGGAGCGCTTCACCCCGCCGAACGGCATTTCCTCGGTCTCCGGCGGGGCCTGGTTGACGCCCACCATACCGGCCTGGAGTCCTTCCGCGAACTTCTCGGCACGGCCTTCTTCGGTGGCGAAGACGGAGGAGCCCAGGCCGTACTGGGTGTCATTGGCCAGCTGGAGAGCCTCCTCATCGGAGGAGACCTTGTACACCTGTACCACCGGGCCGAAGAACTCCTCGTAGTAGATGTCGGAGCCCACCGGAATGTCGGTGACCACCGCCGGTGAGACGAAGAACCCGTCGGCGTGCTCGCCGCCGAGACGCTCGCCACCGGTGCGCAGCGTCGCGCCCGAATCCACTGCTGTCTTGATCTGCGAGACGATCTTGTCTGCGGCTCCCTCGGAGGACATCGGGCCGAACGACTCGAGGACGTTGTCCACCTTCGTGGGATCGGACGGTTTCAGTGCTCCGATGATGTGCACGGCCTCGTCAACGAACTCGTCGTAGATGTCCTCATGCACGATGATGCGCTTGTTGGAGTTGCACGCCTGGCCCGTGTTCTCCAGCCGGACCTCCAGCGCGTTACGCGCGGCGGCACGGAGGTCGTCGCTGGAGAGGATCACGTACGGGTCAGAGCCGCCGAGCTCCAGCACCGCCTTCTTCAACGCCGAACCGGCCTGCGCGGCGATCGCGGCACCGGCGCGCTCGGAACCGGTGAGTGAGACACCCTGGACGCGGGGGTCCTCGATGATGGTGGAGATCTGGTCGTGGGTGGCGAAGACATTGGTGTACACGCCCTCAGGCACACCGGCTTCCTCCATGATCTTCTCGATGGCCAGGGCGGACTCCGGCACGCTCTCGGCGTGCTTCAGCAGGATGGTGTTGCCCAGCATCAGGTTCGGCGCGGCGAACCGGGCGACCTGGTAGTAGGGGTAGTTCCAGGGCATGATGCCCAGCAGTGTGCCCACCGGACGGCGCTGCACGACGCTCCGGGACTCGGCGCTGTCCTCGATCACCAGGTCCTCGGTGAGTTTCGCGGCGTTGTCGGCGTAGTAGCGGAAGATGTCGCCGCTGAACTCCGCTTCGCCGGGGGCTTCGGCGACGGGCTTGCCCATCTCGCGGGTGATGATCGCGCCGAGTTCCTTCTGACGTTCGGCGAACAGGTCGGCGACGCGGCGGACGATCTCGGCGCGTTCCTCGATGCTGGTCGCGCCCCAGGATGCTGCGGCGCTGTGCGCGTTGTCCAGGGCCGCGCTGATCTCGGCGTCGGTGGCGTGCTTGTGGTCGGACAGGACCGTGCCGGTGGCGACGTCGATGCTGCGGTAGGCGTTACTCATGGTGTTCTCCTTGGTCGGTTCGTGTCGGTTCGTGTCAGTTCTGGTCGGTGGTGGAGGTGTGCGTACGCTCACCGAGGACATATGTGGCGACGACCTCGGCCTCGAGAATCTCCCGGGGGTCGACCTCGAGGGGGTTGACGTCCAGCTCGATGAAGTTTGCCTGGAACCCTGGTCGGATCTGACCGGTGCTGTCCATATGTCCAGCGTAGGCACCTCCGGCGGTGAGTGCAGTAAGCGCCTCAGCGGGGGTGAATGCGCGTTCCGGATGGTATGGCGGCAGGGAAGGGGACAGGGAGGAACCACCGGTTAGAGCGACGTACAGATTAGGCAGTGCCTCGTGGGGCGCTGTCGGGGCGTCAGTCCCCAGGGTCATCGGCACTCCGGATTCCCGGAACTTGTGCCATGGGAAGCCGCGCTCCTGGCGTTCGTCACCGAGGACGGCCTTCCAGTTCTCCATGATCGCGGGATCGCTGTGCACCGGCTGCATGGAGGCGACGGCACCGAGTTCCGCCATACGGCGGATCGTGTCATCTGTGACGGTCTCGAGGTGTTCCACCCGGTGGCGGCGGGACCTGATGTCACTCCGGTTCTCTGCGGCGCAGTGCTCCAGGACCTCGATTGCTATCTCGCTGGTGCGGTCGCCGATCGCGTGCATGGCGATCTGCAGACCTGCGGCATCCGCAGTGGCTGCGACGGGCTTCATTCGCTCGGCGTCCCAGATGGGCTCGGCATTGGTACCGTCGGCGTAGGGGCAGCACATCGTCGCGGTCTTCGCATCGATGACCCCGTCCATGATGAACTTCACCCCCGCAATCCGGAACCAACGGTCCTCACCACTGGTGGAGAGCTCGTCACGGAGATCCACGGTCCGCGACACCTGGGCCTCGTTCTCGTCAAGGTCCGGCTGGGCGACCATCAGCACATGCCCGGTGATGGGGAACGGTAGCCGTCCGTCCCTGGCGAGGATCGCGCGCAGGGCGGTGATCTCGGCTTCGGTCAGCGCCATGTCGGTCACGCTGGTCACCCCGGACCTGAGGTAGGCGTCGAAGGCGAGTTCCAGTGCCTGGACGTGATCCTGCGGAGTGCTGATCCGCTCGAGGAAATCACGGGCGTACTTGCGCCCGGCAGTCTCGTAGAGCAGACCGGTGGCTTCGCCTGCGGCATTCCGGGCGATTTCACCGCCTACGGGGTTGGGAGTGTCATGGTCGATGCCTGCTTCACGCAGTGCCGCCGAGTTCACCCAGGTGGAGTGCAGGTCATTGGCGTCGAGGTAGACGGGGATGTCGGGGAGAACCTCATCCAGCATTGCCGCAGTGGGGTGGGTGTCGCCGACGGCATCGAAGAGCCAACCCCCGCCGAGCACGCGCGGTGCCCCGGGATTCTGGTCGAGCCATTGCAGGAGACGGTCCTGGATCTCCCCGAGCGTCTGGCAGTCGCGGAGTTGTGCTTTTCCCAGAGCGGTGCCGAACGAGGCCAGGTGGGTGTGTGAGTCGATGATGCCTGGGGCGATGAAGCGGCCCTGAAGGTCGACTTCGGGGACGGTCTTTCCGACCTCCTCCCGGACATGCTCGACTGGGCCCACAGCACTGAATTTCCCGTCGGTGACTGCGAAGGCTCCGGTGGTGGTGCCGTCGGTGTCTGCAGTGAAAACCGTGGCGTTGGTGTAGATAGTCGTGGTCAAGGTGATCTCCTATCGGGTGGTGGTGTCGGGAAGCGGCTCAGCGACGGTTGCGGAGTCCTTGCGGACGCGATTACCTGCCATGACGACATACGAAGCGGCAGCGACGATCATGCCTGCTGGAATGGACAGGTCCATTCCCGTCAGGGCGGACAGGGGTCCGACGAAGACATCAGTGTTGATGAACAGAGCGGAGGCGACACCACCGAGGACCAGGCTGAACAGGCCGGGCCAGTTCCAGCCGTTTCGGTACCAGTAACGACTTGTCGGTGTCTCGTCGAACAGGTTCGGGTCGTTGTACCGGTTTCTCCGCAGGATGACATCCGTGACGTAGACGGCGATCAAGGGTGCTGAAGCGATGATCACGAGCTGAAGAAGCAGGGAGACGGAGGTGGTGAAGTCGTAGATGGCGACCGACACGATGGTCAAGACGGTGCCGATGACGGCGATGATCAGAGTGGAAGGGATCCTGCGGATGGGGATCCCCAGAGCCTGGAGCGACAGGCTGGCGCTGTAAGTCGTCATCCCGTTCAACCCGATAGCAGCGACAATGACAGCGATCGTGAAAATCGGGAAGAACCAGGAAGGAAGCCCGCTGTCGAAGGCTCCCATCGGGTCCCCGACCATGTCGAAACCCGCGCCGGTCGCAATCAGGGCACCAATCATCGTGAAGAGGATGCCGGGCAACGCCCCACCGAAGGCTGTGGCTCCGGCGGTCTTCCATACGGGAGTCGACCGGGGCAGGTAACGCGCCATGTCGGGACTGTTGATGAATGACAGCGGAGTGGATCCCAGGATGGTGACCCCGATGGTCATCGTGGCGACCAGTGATGTTCCACTGAGTTTCTCGGTGGGCTCGTAGCTGAAGTCGAAATGCGGGAACATGAATATTGTCGCCACGAGAAAGACAACTACCAGGCCGTTGGCTACGTAGGGGTAGAGCCTGGTGATCAGTCCGTGTCCGTAGATTGCGACGAGCACGGTTATCAGTGCGATGACGATGACGACGATGATGCCGACCAGTTGGGTCGAAGGAACTCCGACCCGACTCAGAAGTCCGAGTCCGTTGACCGAGGCCGATGACCATGTCAGCGACAGGTATACCGCAGCGAGAAGCCAGCCGTAAAGGCCGACGATGACCTTGTTTCCACGTAGACCGTAGAACGCGCGGCTGACTACTGAGCCGGATGTACCGGACGCCGGACCACTGATGGCGATGATGCCGACAAACACCCAGCACAGGGAAACAATGAGCGAGACCGCTAAAGTCTGCACCAGGCTGAGTCCGAGCCCGGCGACCATCAGCGCTCCCATGGTGATGGTGAGGAAGCTGATGTTGGGGGTGGCCCACACCCAGAAGAGTGAGCTCGGCTTGCCGCCTCGTTCTTCATCGGAAATGTACTCGATGCCACGGGATTCGGGCCCGGACAGCGAACCCGTCTCGTCTACCCCGGTATCCGTAGGTCCGGTCTCATGTGGATCCATGGGAGTAGTGGTGGGTTTCGTGGTGCTCATGGTGTCACCTCTCTGAGGGTGTGGTGGGGGTGGTGCGTTCTGGTGGTGTTCGACGGGTCCGGGCCGGTGCTGTCGCCTCGATCTCGGCGCCGAACCGGAGCAGTCGGTTGTCGTCCCAGGCCCGCCCGGCGATGGTGAGTCCGACGGGCATCCCTTTGTCCGCGGTGATTCCCATCGGTACCGTGACCGTGGGGATGCCGAGGTGGCGGGGGACGAGATTTC
Source organism: Corynebacterium glyciniphilum AJ 3170 (assembly GCF_007673095.1). Taxonomy (GTDB): domain Bacteria; phylum Actinomycetota; class Actinomycetes; order Mycobacteriales; family Mycobacteriaceae; genus Corynebacterium. Next base: position 132,996 of record NZ_VDYZ01000008.1, on the reverse strand, counting down.
CGGTGGCGACCCAGACCCCGTTACGCCAGGCGGCGTCTGCGGAGGACGGGGCGGTGTCGGCGTCAGCCGGACCGATATCCGCCATCGCGGGGAAGACCACCGCGTCGAGTCCCAGGTCGTCCATCCAGTTCTCGAGATCAACGCGCCTGGTCTCCTCGAGCCCACGGACACCGTCGGGAAGTAGCCCGAAGCTGGAGTTGTCCGTGAGATCGGAGGGGCCGGTATAGCCGAGCCGCGCGATGAGCGACGGGTAGGTGGCGATATCGTCGTCGAATCCGTCGTAGCGATCGGGGAGGGCCCCCTCAGGGTGGGGGAAGATCCGTGTTCCGTCGACGTCAGTGAGGGAATGGAACGAGGGTGCTCCGTTGGCCTGCAGGAAATCCTCCCAGGACCAGGCCGCGAGCGCGCCGACCTCAAGGTCGAGGTAGTCCGCGCTGACCAGCCCGCGGGTGGAGATGGTGGGTGCTCCGGGCCGGTCGCCCTCGTAGTTCGTGACGGCAGGGAAATCGACCTCGATGACAGTGGCACCGGCAGCCTCGAGATCGGCACGTAGGGTTTCCCACAAGGCGATGACAGCGGGAGATGTGGTGATCCGCTGCCCCATCGGGCCTCCGACACCGACGTCGCCGGTGCGGTCACCGCCGGTTCCCGCTGCCTCGTCTGCGTTGACGTACATCGCCGGGATCCCGAAACGGACCCCGGTCAGTCCGGGGGAGCCGTCAGCGACATCCCGGTAGGACGTGGGCCGGATCTTGGAGGACGCCGGAATGTCGACCCACGGCTGCATGCGCCAGAAGTCGCCGCGGGTGGTGTGGTCGTCGGCGACGATGACGTCCAGCACCTCAGCCATGTCGGCCATGGAACGGGTGTGGGGTACGACGACGTCCATGGTCGGTACCAGCGGCCAGTTGCCACGGGTGGAGATCACCCCACGGGACGGCGTGTAGGCGCACAGCGCATTGCAGGACGCCGGGGCCCGTCCTGACGACCATGTCTCTTCGCCCAGGCCGAAGGCGGCGAACTCCGCCGTGGTCGCGCTGCCGGATCCGTTCGACGACCCGGAGGCGAACGCGCTGGTCAGGTAGTCAGGATTGTAGGGACTTTCCGCGCGCCCGTGGAGGCCGCGTTGCATACCGCCGTTCGCCATCGGAGGCATCGTGGTCAGCCCCAGCAGGACCGCGCCACCGTCGCGTAGGCGCTCAATGGTGAACGCGTCTTTCTGAGCGACGAGATCGGCGAAAGCAGGCGACCCTGCCGAGGCAGTCAGCCCACGGGCGAGATACGACTCTTTCGCGGTGTAGGGAATGCCGTCCAAGGGGCCGAGGGGGGTGCCGGCGCGGCGACGGTCATCGGAGGCGTATGCCTCGTCCAAGGCGGCCGGATTGTCGACGATGACCGCGTTGAGCGGGACGCCACCGTCGCTGGCGAGGCCGTCCCCACGTGTGGGATCAGGACGGTCGAACCGTCGGATCCGGGCCTGGTAGGCTTCCACCAGTTCGACGGCGGTCGTTGTCCCGTTCTCGAGGTCGGCGCGGAGGTCGGCGATGGATTTCCCGGTCACATCGTAGGTGTTATCCATGACGCACCTCTGGCTGCTGCTGGGTGATGCAGTGGATGCCGCCGCCGAAAGCGAAGATGTCGCGGGCGTCGACGAGTTCCACGGTGCGACCGGGGTAGGCCTCGGCGAGAATGCCCCGTGCGCGTTCGTCGGCCTGCTCATCACCGAAGGCGCACAGGATGACAGCGTTGTTGCAGACCAGGTGGTTGATGTAGGAGTAGTCGACCCACCCCTCCTCGTCCCGGAGGACATCGGGGGCCGGGAGGTCGACGACTGTCAGGGGTTTCCCGTCAGCGTCGACGGCGGAGTCCAGTACCTTGCGGAGTTCCCGGGTGACCTCATGGTCCGGGTGGTCGGGGTTGTCCTGCCGGTGCAGCAGCACATGACCGACCTCGGTGAACGAGGCGACGATGTCCACGTGCCCTCTCGTCCCGAACCCGTCGTAGTCCCGAGTGAGCCCGCGGGGCAGCCATATGGCGTGCCGGGTTCCCAGGCGGGTGTGGATCTCTTCTTCTACCTGTTCCTTCGTCCATCCGGCGTTCCGGTCCGGGTCCAGCTGGACGGTATCGGTCAGCAGCACCGTGCCACGGCCGTCGACATGCAGTCCGCCGCCTTCTCCGACCAACGGTGAGTCGTCGGCGGGGACGCCGGCGGCGTCGGCGACGGTGGTGGCCAACCGGGCGTCATTTTCCCAGGCGGCCCAGGACTGTGCGCCCCACCCGTTGAAGATCCAGTTCACGGCGCGTAGGGAACCGTCGGTGCCATGGACGAAGGTGGGGCCGGAATCTCGGATCCAGGCGTCATCGAGCGGAGTGGTGACCAGTGTGATGCCGGTGGTGCCGGCAAGGAGGTCTCGGGCGACCTGCTCATCGTCGGGGTCTGCGACCAGGGTGACAGGCTCATACAGTGCGACGGTGCGGGCGACCCTGGCCCACGCGTCACGGGCACGGGCGAGCGTCTCGGAACCGTCGGGGCCGAAGGTGTCGTTGGCGGTCGGGAACGACATCCAGGTTCGCTCGTGCGGGTACCATTCGGCAGGCATGGTGGTGGGGGAGGTGGAAGTCACGGAAGCGGCTCCTTTTCCGGGGTGGTGTCGGGAGTGTCGTCGAGTGTGTCGGAGTTGTCGCTGGTGGATTCGGTGACGGGTAGGGTCTCGCCACGGAAGAAGGCGGGGTGGAGGACGCGGGTCCAGACCATCAGAACCACACCGATGAGCAGGACACCGACGCCGAGGATGAAGACCATCCCGATGCCGGCGATCGAGTTTCCGGAACCGTAGTCGGGGTCGAGGGAGTCGACCGCGGTCTGCACGAACATCACCAGGAGGACGACACCGCCGATCAGCGGGAAGAGGAAGCGGAAGATCGTGGTGCGGGCCGACACAAACAGTTCCTTGCGGAAGTACCAGACGCAGGCCAGAGCGGTGATGCCGTAGTAGAAGCAGATCATCAGCCCCAGTGCCGTGATGGTGTCCCAGAGGGCGTTCTCACTGATCAGCCGGGTGATGGTGTAGAAACCACCGGCGGCGACCGCGGAGGTGACGGTGGCGACGGAGGGGGTGCGGAACCGTGGACTGATCTTCGAGAAGACCGGAGGCAGTGCCTGGTAGTAGCCCATGGCCAGGAGTGTGCGGGACGGGGAGATCATCGTCGAGTTCAGTGAGGAGAACGACGAGGTCAGTACGGTGATCGACATGAGGATCGCGAACGGTCCCATGATGGGGGAGGCCAGGGCGGCGAACAGGGACTCCTGGTTGGCCGGGTTACCTGCACCCAGGCCTTCGGAGCCGGTACCTGCCCAGGCCACCACGCCGACAGCACAGAGTGTGTAGATCGCGATGATGATGACCACGGTGATGGTGGACGCCCGGCTGGCGGTCGTCTTCGGGTCCTTGGTCTCCTCATTCATGGTCAACGTGGTGTCCCAGCCCCAGAACATGAAGATGGAGAGCGAGATACCGGCAGCGATCACGGAGAAGCTCTCGATGCCGGCCGGGTTGAACCACTCGAGGCTGATCGGTGTGGGGTCGAAGGAACTGCCGTTGTTCGCCTGCACGATCGCGGAGACGGCGAAGGCGGTGAGCACCACGAGCTGGATCGCCACGAGGATGTACTGGACCATCTTCGTCGACCCCAGCCCCCGGTAGGAGACCCAGGCGGCGATCGCGATGAAGACCAGCGTGGTCGGGATGTTGACCCAGAGGTTCCGGGTGAGGTCGGCGATGTCCTGGTTGTCGAATATCTGGCCGAGCAGGATGTAGAGGAAGTCCACGGCGACGGCGGCCAAGTTCGACAGGACGATGACGGTCGCTGCGATCAGGCCCCATCCACCCATCCATCCGACCCACGGTGAGAAAGCTTTGGTGGCCCAGGTGAAGGACGTACCGGAGTCCGGGAAGCGGGAGTTCAGCTCGCGGTAGCCGAAAGCCACCAGGAGCATCGGGAGGAAACCGAGGATCAGGATCGCGGGGACATGGGCGCCGACTTCGGCGATCGTCGGGCCCAGACCTGAGGTCAGGGTGTAGGCGGGGGCGATGCAGCCCACGCCGATGACGACGGTGCCCAGGACGCCGATCTGGCCTTTGGCGAGGCCCTTGTCTCTGGGGACGGTACTGGCCGTCGTTCCGGTGCCGGTGGTGTGTGAGGTCATGGTGTCAGCCCTCCGGTTCGGGGTCGGTGGCGTGGTCCGGTTCATGGAAGGAGTAGCCGGACGGGATGACGATCACCGGCACCGGTGCGACCCGCAGCATCTTCGTGGCGGTGGAACCCAGGAACATGCGGCCGTGACTGGCCAGACGGGACGAGGCGACGAGGACGATCTCGTCGTCGTGCCAGTTGAGTTCGGCCATCGCGGCGGGGACGTCTCGTCCGGTGGCGATGTGTGTTGTCGCCCGGCCGGCTTCGACGAGCTCGGTGGCGTCCTCGGCCAGACGCTTGGTGGCGTAGGTCTCGAGGTCCTGGAGGACATCGGTGGTCACCTCCGACTCGTCCTGCGGCACGGTTTTGTCGCTGACATCGAGAGTCACCAGGGACACCAGGCGTAGCGGAATCCCACGGTTGCGGGCCGTGATGATGGATTCGCCGATGAGGTCGGTGGCGCCGCGACGGGGGCCGAACATGGCGGTGACATGTCCGAGGGGGCCGGGGTGGTCGTATCCGGCGGGTGCCAGGGCGACCGGCACGTGGGACGCATGGAGCAGGTGGGATGCCATGGTACCCAGCCGGTGCCGTCGGAGAAGGCCACCCGGTCGTGATCCGGTGACGATGATTCCCCCGCCCAGCTGCCGGGCCGCGTCGAGGAGCCCTTCCGGGGCTGATTGGCCGGGGACAAGGTGGGTTGAGCACTGGATGTCCTCGGGAACGGTCAGCGCGGCCTCATCGAGCCAGGTCTGCAGCTGGCGGTCGCGGATCCGGCCGTAGCTCTGGTCGAAAGGCTGGGCGGCGGTGAAGATGTCATCCTCGGGGGCGACCATCACCAGGTACAGGTGGGCGTCACGTTCTCTCGCGATGGCGATACCGAGGCGCAGGGCGTCCCGTCCCGTTGACGTCGCACTGTAACCGACGACGATGCGCGCAGTGGTCATGGCTCAGAGCCCCTCGATGATGGTGTTGGCCACGGCCTCGCCCTGACGGACAGCGCCGTCGACATGCTGGTAACCCTCGGCGGCGATGTCGGAGCACGCGTAGTGGATCGGGCCGGTCGGCTGATTCTGCAGATGGCCCCACCGGTGGAGCCCGCCCAGGTCGTAGCTGGTGGCGTAGGCGCCCCGGGTCCACTCCTCGGCGGCCATGTCAGACAGGTAGAAGGCGATGGGATTCATGGTCTCCTGGCCGAGGTAGTCAGCCATCGCGGAGAGGATGGCCTCCTTACGCTCGGCCTCGGGCAGTGCCCACATCTTCTCCGCGTAGACGTCGGAGATGAAACCGACCAGGGTGCCGTTGGCGTCCTCGACAGGCTGTCCGTTCTGCCATTGGACGTTGGTGTTGTCGTAGACCTCCTGGACCAGGCGTCCGCCACCGAAGGACGTGCCGGAGAGGCCCTTGTCGCGCCAGAAGGGGGTTTCGTAGACCGCGTGGATCTTGATCACCAGGCCCATGGAAATGTGCTGGTGCGCGATGTGCTGCTCCCGGGGCATCGGGGGGACGAACTGGATGCGGTTGTAGAGGTTCGGGGGGACAGCCAGCACTACGTTCCTGGCATGCACGGTGACGCTGTCGGACACGGCAGTGACAGCTCCGGGGGCACCGTTGTCCGGGACGCCGTTACGGACGTCCGCGGGGATCCCGTTCGCCTCGTCGGCGGTCGTCGGGTCGACGTCGGCCCAGGTGAGTTCCCGCACCGGAGAAGAGAGGATGATGTCACCGCCAAGTTCACGGATCTTGTCGGCGAGGGTGAGCGAGACGGACTGCATGCCGCCGACCACGCGCTTGTCGAGGATGAAATCCTCATCCACCAGATTGGAGAAGGATCCGGCGGAGGCGGCCATCAGAACGGCCTGCAGCGTGGAGAACGCGTAGGACGGTTTGGTCAGCATGCCGGAGGCGACGTAGATCGACACATTGTCGATGGCCTCCTGGTCGTCGCTGTGCTGGGAGAGCCAGTCGCGGAAGGGGACGGTGTCGAGTTCGGCGGCCCGTTCTGCGGCCCAGGGGGTTTCGGCCCCGACCTCGTCGGCGAGATCATCCATCAGGGCGATGAGTTTGTTCATCTCGGCTTCGGTCTCGGCCGAGCAGGGGAGGCGGTCACCTTCGTAGGTGTGACGGGAGCCGTCCGGTGAGACGTAGACGGACTTGCCCTCGCGGTAACGCTGGTAGGTCTCGAGGCCGAGTTCGTCGACCATCTCGATCAGCCGTGTCTGGTCGGGGGAGATCCACTGTCCGCCGATCTCGATGAAGTGCGGATTGCCGTTGCCGTCGACGGCGGTCCCGTTCCAGGTGCGTCCGCCGACGCGGTCGCGGGCCTCGAGGACGGTGACGGACTTGCCGGCCTTGGCCAGGGTGTAGGCGGCGGTGAGGCCGGCTGGACCTGCGCCGATGACGACAACGTCACGGTCGTGAGTGGTGGTGGTCATGTTTGTGTCCTCCTTGTTAAATGAACCACATTCGTTTACGGTGACCGTACATCCATGGCGGCGGGAACGCCAGGTTTCGGCCGAGAAAATATCGCGGTGTGACGGAGCGGGGGACGCTTGTGATTCACTGGAGACATGCACGACCTGCACTGATGTGATTGGTGCCACTCATGTAAATTATTTGTGACATTCGCGTCCAGTTGTCTCGGAGGCAGCGGATACGGCGGTTGGAGAGGCCGGGATAGTTGTGACGGAGAGTCGAACGGACCACAGGACGGGACGGCGTGCAGGACGGCCGACGGCTCCGGTGCTCGACCGTGAGCGGATCGCCGACGCCGCACTGATCCTTGTCACCGAGGAGGGGCAGGGGCGTCTCACGATGAAACGCCTGGCGGATCGTCTGGGGGTGTCGGTCTCCGCCCTCTACAATCACATCGCCAACAAAGCGGACCTGTTGCTGCTGGTGGAGGACGCGGTGATGTCCCGGGTGGATGCGTCCGCACTCGGGAAGCTCGTCGATGCGCAGAGCCCTGCCGGGGCGTTGCCGGTCGCGCTGTGGTCCTGGGGGCGGTCGTACCGGGACGTCTTTGCGGCGTACCCGGAGCTCGTACCTCTTATCGCCACGATGCCGGTCTCCGGTGCCCCTGCGACCCGGCGGATGTACGAGACGGTGTCGGCCGGGCTGGTCGCGGCGGGTGTCCCGCGTGCACAGGTCGTGACCGTGATCGTCTCCTTCGAGTCGTTCCTGTACGGCTCGGCGATGGATGCCAACGCTCCGACGGAGATCTTCTCCTCAGCGCCGGAGGAGTCGGATGCGCCGACGTTCCAGGCAGCGGTGGAGGCGTTCACTGCGCGGGTCACGGACGCCCCGTCCGGCGCAGCGAACCCCTACGCCGACGATCCCTTCGAATGGGGGCTGCAGGCACTGGTGGACCGGGTGGCGGCGTTGGTGGGGCTGTGACGCCAGCTCCGGGAATACTACTTCGTCACATCAGTTCGGATGCTCGTGTGAGGACCGACCGAAGAATTGACTCAATCTCGTCGAACTCGAGCTGGCCGATGGTCAGGGGAGGGGAGAGTTGGATGACAGGGTCGCCCCGGTCATCTGCTCGGCAGTACAGGCCCTCCTCCCAGAGTTTACCGGTGACGAAGCCCTTGAGGATGCGCTCGCTCTCCTCATCGCTGAAGGTCTCCTTGGTGGCCTTGTCCTTGACCAGCTCGATGCCGTAGAAGTAACCTTCGCCGCGCACATCGCCGACGATCGGAAGATCGAGCAGCTTCTCCAGGGTGCGACGGAACGCCGGGGCGTTCTCATGGACACGGTCGTTGAGCCCTTCACGTTCGAAGATGTCAAGATTGGTCATCGCCACGGCGCAGGCGACGGGGTGGCCGCCGAATGTGTAGCCGTGGGAGAAAATTTCGCCGCCGTGTCCGAAGGGTTCGAAGAGACGGTCAGAGGCAATCATCGCTCCCAGTGGCGCATATCCACTGGTCAGTCCTTTGGCACAGGTGATGATATCGGGGATGTAGCCGAAGTCGTTGCAGGCGAACATGTCGCCGATCCGACCGAATGCACAGATTGTTTCATCAGAAACCAGCAGGACGTCGTACTGATCGCAGATCTCGCGGACACGTTTGAAGTAGCCTGGTGGCGGAGGGAAGCAGCCGCCTGAGTTCTGCACCGGTTCGAGGAATACCGCTGCCACAGAGTCAGGGCCTTCGAACTCGATCGCCTCTGCGATCCGGTCGGCGGCCCAGAGCCCGAACGCTTTCTCGTCGCCGTCGAACCGTTCGTCGGCACGGTAGAAGTTCGTGTTCGGAACCTTCAGTCCACCGGGGACCAGGGGTTCAAACTGATTGCGTAGACCCGGCAGGCTGGTCACAGTCAGTGCACCGTGTGGTGTGCCGTGATAGGCGACTGCGCGGGAGATGACCTTGTGCTTTCCGGGTTTTCCCATCAGCCGGAAGTAGTTCTTCGCCAGCTTGAACGCGGACTCCACGGAGTCGCCACCGCCGGACGTGAAAAACACTCGATTAAGGTCTCCGGGGGCGTAGCCGGCGAGACGTTCGGAGAGCTCGACGGCTGGTTCGTGGGCATAGGACCACAGCGGCATGAAGCCGAGCTTCTTCGTCTGTTCGTAGGCTGTCTGCGCGATCTCTTCGCGACCGTGTCCAGCCTGGACGACGAAGAGCCCGGCTAGGCCGTCGAAGATCCTACGCCCGGTGTCGTCGTAGATGTGGTGGCCTTCGCCGCGGGTGATCACCGGTGTAGTGCCGCCCCGGTAGAGGTGGCTGTGATCTGCCATGTGCATCCACAAGTGGTCGCGCAGAGCGTTCTGTGTGCGTGTGGTCTGATCTGTCATCGTGTACCCCAGTTGTACTTCTGGTTCCTCAGGTCGAGGTAGGTCATGGTTTCGGTCTCTCGCACGCCAGGAATGGCGCGGATGGTGTTCAGGACATCAAGGAGTTCGGAATCATCGGAGCAGACGACTTCAGCGAGGATGTCGTACACACCCGCGGTGACGACGACGTAGTCGGCGGTGGGCAGTTCGGCGATCACATCAGCCACCGGAGTGATTGCGCCGGTAACCCTGACGCCGATCATCGCTTGGCGAGCGAAGCCGAGCTGACGAGGATCGGTGACCGCGACAATCTGCATCGCACCGGAATCAATGAGTTTTGCGACGCGCTGGCGCACGGCTGCTTCGGACAGGCCGACGGCCTTTCCGATCTCCGAGTAGGTCCGTCGTCCGTCGTGCTGGAGCTCCTCGATGATCCGTTTCGACTTACTGTCGAGGTTGAGGTTCTCGCTGGCGATCCGTGGAGGTCCGTCGTTCATCTGTCATCTCCTTGACTAGGTCCCGACTGACGCCAGCGTACCGGATTCGTTGTTGTGCTGGTGTTTCTATGCGATTTCGGTTGTTAAAGGTTGATCAACAACCGAGAACCTGTGTTTTTCACCACTACTATGTAGTACGCTCGTCAAAACCACCGACGCCACGATCGTATTCGGGAGTGTATGTGTACCTCGCTGGAACCGACTCATTCACCATTGTCAATGCGGTGATCTTCGACGGCCATGATGTTCTCGACGCTGACACCGTTGTCGTGCAGGACGGAGTGCTCACCGACCTCAGGGTCGGTGTGAACTCCGACCTGCTCGAGGGATCGGAGATCATCGATGCCCACGGAGGGCTTGTCACCCCCGGTTTCGTAGACGCTCACGTCCATCCGGTCTTCGCAGGTATCGAGACACTGTCGCTGGACCTCAGTGACTGTGACACCGTGGACGGCGCCCTCGCCCGTATCCGCCGCGCGCTCATCACCGAGCCAGGATCTGTCGACTGGCTCACGGGCGGGGGCTGGTCGATGAGCGACTTCCCAGGTGGCGCACCGCACGCCAGCCTGCTCGACGAACTCTGCGCTGAAACCGGTACGAACCGACCGATTCAGTTGATCAGCGCTGACCACCACTCCAGTTGGGTCAATTCTGCTGCACTCACCCGTGCCGGTATCGATGCCTCCACCCTCGATCCGTCCGGTGGGGTGATCGACCGTGATGCTGACGGTGAGCCCACCGGCACGCTGCATGAGTCTGCCGTGGATCTTGTCGGAGCCCTGATACCGAAGGAAACTCCGGAGGAACTTCGCGCCGGTATCCTCGAAGGACAGCGCCGACTGCACGAGGTCGGTGTGACCGGCTACATCGATGCCATCGTCGGCGATTACCTCGGTCACGGCGACACCTACCAGGCGTATATCGATGCCGTGGAGGACGGGGTGCTGACCTGTGAAGTTACCGCTTCCCTGTGGTGGCGGCGCGATATCGACGTGCCTGCGGACGAAGCTGCCCGGCTGAAAACGATGGCTGTCGACGGCCCGCAGTTCCGCACCACGAACGTGAAGTTCATGCTCGACGGCATCGTCGAATCCCTCACCGCTGCAGTTACCGAGCCTTATCTTGAACCCTCCACAGCACAGGGAAACTGCCCTTGTGAACGGATGACAGGCGGTGGGAACCACGGCACGCACTACTTCACCCCGGAGCACCTCGCCGCGTCGTTCCGTGAACTGCGTGGTGCCGGATTCGACATCCACTGCCACGCCATCGGCGATGCTGCCGTGCACGGCGCGCTTGACGCTTTCGAAGCCTCGCAGGGCATAACGCTCGCTGCTGAGGACGACGAGCGCCACCACATCGCCCATCTGCAGGTTGTCGACCCCGCCGACGTGCCCCGCATGGCGGCTCTCGGGGTCACCGCCAACCTCCAGGCCCTGTGGGCTCACTACGACGAGCAGCTCATTGACCTCAATCTTCCCGTGCTCGGCGAGAAACGCTCCGGCTGGATGTATCCCTTCGCCGACTTCGCTGCCGCAGGTACTCAGCTAGCCATGGGCTCTGACTGGCCGGTGAGTACTCCTGATCCCTGGCAAGCGATCCATGTCGCAGTCAACCGCACCCACCCCACCGGAGCACGCCACGAACCCCTGCTACCTGACCAGGCGCTTGACGTGATGACGTGCCTCCGGGCCTACACCACTGGCTCCGCCCGGCTGGCGCGTACACGTACAGCGGGACGGCTCATCCTTGGGGCCCCTGCGGACCTGGCGCTCGCGTCGGCCGCCCCGGTCGGCCCCGGAGCGGTCTCCGCCGAGCGCATTTCCGAGATCAGCAACACCCTCACCGTGGCCGCAGGCCGCATTGTCTACGTTCGAGAGGACCCGCAGTGACTACACCAACCACCCCCGCCGACCGCGTCGCGTCACCTCTAGCAGCAGACTCAGCTGAGTCTGCCGGTGGCCGCATCACCCTGCGTGGGCTGAAGAAGTCCTACGGCGAGCACGCGGCAATCAAACAACTCGACCTCGACGTCCGCGATGGCGAGTTCCTCGCCCTCCTCGGCCCGTCCGGTTGTGGCAAGACCACGCTACTGCGCATGATCGCCGGATTCGAGGAACCCTCGGGTGGCGAGATCCTGCTCGACGGCGAGGACCTGACCAGCCTTCCGGCGCATAAGCGCCCAGTCAACACCGTCTTCCAGTCTTATGCACTCTTCCCCCACATGAGTGTCGCCGAGAATGTCGCCTACGGGCTCAAGCGCGCCAAAGTGCCGAAGAAGGACATCGGTCCGCGCGTCCGTGAAGCGTTGGAGATGGTGCGCATGGACGGTTTCGCTGAGCGTCGTCCTGACATGCTCTCCGGCGGTCAGCAACAGCGTGTCGCTCTGGCCCGAGCCCTGGTCAACCGTCCGCGGGTCCTGTTGCTCGACGAGCCGATGAGCGCGCTGGACCGTAAACTGCGCGAAGAGATGCAGTTGGAGCTGATCCGCCTGCATACCGAGCTCGGCCTGACCTTTATCTTTGTCACCCATGATCAGGAAGAGGCGTTGGCGATGAGCGACCGCATCGTTGTTCTCTACAACGGTGTCGTCCAACAGCTCGGCGAATCAGAGGAGATCTACGGCAGCCCCGCCAATGCCTTTGTCGCCGGCTTCATCGGTCGACAGAATTTCTACGACGTCCGCATCGACGCCATTGATGATCTCATCCGAATGTCGAATAACCGTATCCACATTGAAGCCCCTGTGGGGCAGGCCAAGGACTTTTCCGTCGGCGACGAGGTCCAGGTAGCTATCCGACCTGAGGCCATCAGCATCACACCTACACCTCCCGGAACGGTGCCAGCTGCCGGTCCTGACCCCAACAGTGGAGCGGTGACGGTCCTCGGGGAATCCTTCCTCGGCGATGTCGTTCAGTACCTCGTCCAGGCGTCAGACGGGCACGAAATGCTCGTCCGTGTCTCCAGCGTCGATGCCCCAGATGTCCACGAAGGGGACATCGCCAGAATCACCTGGCCCGTCTCCTCCGTGCAGGTCTTCGCTGTGGGATCGGAGGAGTGACATGGATTCCGATGTCCGCATCCTTGGCGGCCCGGCAACCGTCGCGAAACTCACGCGCCGTAGCGTCCTGATAGGCATGGCGGTCTCCGGTGCCGCCCTGCTCACCGGCTGCGGGCAGGGGTCCGGGAAAGTCGCGTCCAACGTCGCTCCAGATGGTTCACTGGAGGACCGGCTCAACATCTACTCCTGGGGCGACTACGATGACCCGGCGTTGTTTCAGCAGTTCAAAGACGAGTTCGGCACTGTCATTCAGGCGGATGCGTTCGGCTCCAATGAGGAGATGATCGCGAAGATTGCAGCGTCCCGGGGGACCTCCGGCTACGACATCGTGGTGCCGACGGGTCTGATGATCCCCCAGATGGTTGACCATCAGCTCATACAGCCTCTCGACCATTCACTGATCCCCAATATCTCCACCATGGACGCGAACTTCATGGACCTCAGCTACGACAGGGGAAACAGGTACTCAGTGACGAAGGCATGGGGCACCACCGGGTTCGTCTATGACAGAACCGTGCACACCGGCACGTACCGCAGCTGGAGCGACTTCCTCGCCCTTGCCACCGGGGAAGCGTCTGGAAGGACCTCGCTGCTCGAGGATGCCTGGGAGGTTTCCTCTGTCGCTCTCGGACACCTCGGTATCGATATGAACACCGAAGATGCGGCCGATCTTGCCAGAGCCCGCGACATCGTTGTCGATGAGCTCGCCCCACATGTACGCGCTTACGTCGGCAACGCAGCTACCGCCATGAGTCAGGGGGCGTTCAGCCTCATGCAGGCGTTCAACGGTGATGCCCGTCAGGGCATACTCGATGCCTCGGATCCTGACCGGTGGGGGTTCGTGTTCCCTACACCTACCGCCAACCTGTGGACCGACAACTGGTGCATCGCAACCGCCGCACCTCACCCTGACGCTGCTCACCGTTTCATCGACTGGATCATCGCGCCTGAACAAGCCCCTGCCGAAACCGACTATATCGGTTATCCCACCGGGTCGAAGCTCTTCCTTGACGACGCGGTAGAAGCCGAATTTGAGCGCCCTGACCTCATCTTCCCGGGGCAGGATGTACTCGACCGGCTGACGGCCTCCGAATACCGGGGAATGCAGCAGCGCACCCGCATCATGACCGACGCTCAGGCCCGCAGTGGCGTGTAGCGATAACTGAGAGGACGAACTGATGAGAAAACTCGCTGCACGGATCATGGGCCCCGGCGCGCTGGCCTTCCCCACATGGGCTTACGCCGTGTTCTTCTTCATTATTCCGGTAGTCATGGTGCTGGCATACAGTTTCGGCTCCAAGCCGGACGAATTCACCACCGTCTCCATGGACGACCTGTCCTTCGGTCGTTTCGGCGAGGCGCTGACCGGGACCTTCCTGTCCACTTTCGGCGCCACCCTCCAGATCTCGATCCTCGGCACGCTCCTGTGTCTGTTGATTTCCGTACCTTTCGCCTACTGGCTGGCGGTGAAGGTCCCTGCGAAGTGGCGGGGACTGATGCTGGCCTTGGTGATGGTTCCTTTCTGGACGAATTTCCTGGTCCGGACCCTGGGCTGGCAGGTCATCCTGTCCCCTGAGGGTTTTCTTTCTGAGGCACTGACCAATATGAACCTGACCGGAAGCCCGCTCGATATTCTCTACACCCGCATCGCCGTGCAGATCGGTGTGGTTTACAACTACCTGCCACTGATGATCATGCCGCTGTTCGTTGCCATCGACACTGCAGGCCCTGCGCTGCGCGAGGCAGGCCACGATCTCGGTGCAGGCAGAATCATGACGTTCTTCACTGTGACCCTGCCGTTGGCCATGCCCGGAATCGTGAGCGGCTGTCTGCTTGTATTCGTACCGCTGACCGGTGACTACGTGACGTCGACCGTGCTCGGAGGAGCCAGCGGCTCCATGATCGGGCAGGTTATCGCCAACCAGTTCAATACCGCCCAGAACTGGGCTCTGGGCTCTGCGATGGCAGTAGTGCTGATCCTGGCGACCATGCTCGTCATCGTCATCGTCGGGCTGGGGATGTGGATCATCCGGCGCATCACAGACCGGGTGACGCGCATTGATCTGGGGGAGCCGTCCTGCGTTCCCGCCACACAAGAAGGAGTTTGAGCCATGGCCGTCCGACGCAATCGCCGCACGCTGACCAACACCATCTTCCACGTGTGGGGAGTTCTGGTCTTCCTGTTCCTGTTCACCCCGATCCTTGTCATAGTCGTCTACTCGTTCAATACCGGACGTATCCTGTCCAGCTGGCAGGGTTTCGGATTCAGCGCCTATATTGACGCCGTCAACAACGACGTCATCGTCAACTCGGTGATCACAAGTCTCCAGGCCGCCGTCGGTTCCGCATTGCTTGCCACCGTCCTCGGTACTGTCGGCGGTGTCGCACTGGCACGGGCGAAGAAGGGTTCGTGGTGGGCCGCAGGGCTCACCGGGTTGCTTGCGCTCACCCTGATAACCCCGGAGATTGTCGACGGCATTTCCTTCCTCCCATGGTTCGTCACCCTTGGAGTCGACTTCGGGTTCGGCCCGGCCAACAACGGCCTTGTCCGGCTGATCATCAGCCACGCCATGTTTTCACTTGCGGTAGTGACTTTCATCATCCGTGCCAGGATGGGCACCGTAGACAAGGCATTGGAGGAAGCAGGTGCAGACCTCGGAGCAAACGCCTGGCACCGGTTCCGCGACATAACCCTGCCCATCGCAGCCCCCGGCATCTTCGCCGGTGCGCTGATGGCATTCACCCTGAGCCTCGACAACACCATCCTGTCCAGTTTCGTCCAACAGCCTGGCTACACCCCCTGGCCGGTGTACATCTTCGCCTCCGTCCGCGTGGCACTGCGTCCCGAAGTGGCGGCGATGTCCACGATCATGTTGGTCCTCACCCTGTTCGCGTTGGCGATGGTGGGACTGGTGCTCAAGAAGACCGGCGAATCCGCATCCGGCATCGTCAAGACCATGGCAGGCAGCTGACCTGCAGCTGACCCGACGTCGAAAGGAACACAATGAACATCGCCGACGCACTCAGGGACGCCTCCACCACGCCGTACTGGCTGGACAACCCGGAACGTCCCGACCCGCAGCCCGCGTTGCGCGGGCACACCACCGCCGATCTCGTCATAGTCGGTGGCGGATTCACGGGCCTGTGGACGGCCCTGCAGGCCGTCGAAGACGATCCCGACCGCAGTATCGTCCTGCTCGAAGGCACCGAGATTGGTTGGGCCGCGTCCGGACGTAACGGTGGATTCTGCTCCGCCAGCCTCACTCACGGCTACGACAACGGCGCACACCACCTGCCTGACGAGAATGACCGGCTCGCTGAACTCGGGCTGCGTAACCTCGACGGAATCCAGGAGACCGTCGAGCGTCTCGGTCTCGACTGCGACTTCGAGCGCACCGGCGAGCTTTCCATCGCATTCGAACCGTGGCAGGTCAGGGAACTCGAAGCGGAGCACGACCCGGGCAATGGCTACCGCTGGCTTGACGCCGAGGAGCTCCGTGATCACATCCGTCCTGCCGGCGCGCTCGGTGGCCTACTCGATGAACGCAACAACGCCATGATCAATCCGGCGAAACTATGCTGGGAGCTACGTCGGGTTCTGCTGGAGCGAGGAGTGCGGATCCACGAGCACTCCCTGGTTCGGGACCTGAGGCAGGATACGGATGGCATGATCGTCGACACCGATCAGGGGTCTGTCACTGCGCACCGCATAGCACTCGCGACCAATGTCTTCCCGACACTGCTGAAGAAGACCACGTTCCATACCGTTCCGGTATACGACTATGCGCTGATGACTGAGCCGCTCACCGATGCACAGATGGATGCTATCGGGTGGCGTCACCGGGAAGGCCTCGACGATGTGACCAATCGTTTCCACTATTTCCGTCTCACTGCTGACAACCGCATCCTCTGGGGTGGATGGGATGCGGTGTATCACTTCGGCAAGCGCGTCCTACCGAAGTACGACCAGCGCCCCGAGACTTTTGAGACACTGGCCCGCCAGTTCTACGAGATGTTTCCGCAGCTCGACGGGGAGTCCGCGGACGGTGTCGACGGGGGAGTGATCTTCACCCACAAATGGGGCGGAGCGATCGACACCTGCTCACGGTTCTTCCCTTTCTTCACGACCGGCTACGGCGGGCGCGTGGCTTACACCGCCGGGTTCACCGGCCTTGGTGTCGGTGCATCCCGATTCGCAGGGCGGGTGATGCTCGATCTGCTCGGAGGACAGCCTACTGAGCTGACGCAGCTGGACATGGTGCGTAAGATGCCGAAGCCTTTCCCGCCGGAGCCTGCAGCGTGGCTGGGTGTTCAGATGATGACGAAGGCGTTGATTCGCGCCGATGAGAACGAAGGGAGACGCGGGCTGTTCCTCAAGGTGATGGACCGGCTGAAGATGGGATTCGACAGCTGAGGGGGGCGACCTGACATCGACGCATGCCCCGAGGAAGATTATGGAGGCGTCGAGGCCTCTACCCAGGATGCGCAGGTGATGCCACGTTAGCCTGGGACCCGCAGCGTCACAGTCCCTGTATCTCACACGGAGGGCACGCTCGTCCAAGGAGTGCCGCACAAGCGAAACGTCCCAGTGGAGGAATCATGACAGATGGATCGACCGACCAACCGGACCAGACCAGCACCCGCCCGGGTCGCCGCATCGGCGGGGACGTGGTGCTCGAGACGCTGGCGTCACTCGGGGCCCGTGGCGTCGTCGGGCTGCCGGGTCAGCACGCACTCGGCCTCTTCGACGCACTGCGCCGCTCCGAGCTCCCGTATCTCGGAGCGAGGATCGAAAACAACGCCGGATTCATGGCGGACGGGTTTGCCCGGGTCTCGGGCACTGTAGCGCCCTTGCTGTTGTCCACCGGCCCCGGGGCCCTGACCTCGCTCGCCGCACTCCAGGAGGCTGCAGCATCGTCGATTCCGGTTCTCGCCCTCAGCGCGCAGGTTCCTGTGGCGGGACTCGGTGGAGGAAGGCACGGCTATCTGCATGAACTGCCGATGCAGTCGGACTCGTTCCGTGGGGTGGTCAAACACGTCGTCACAGTGCGGTCCATCAGCCAGATTCCGACGGCCCTCGCGGACGCGTGGCGGATCGCGGACACTGCTCCGAATGGGCCGGTGCTGGTCGAGGTCTCGCAGGACATCCTTCTGGAAGACGCTGACGCAGCCGTTCCCCCGATCACCGGTAGAGACGTCGCGGAACGCGCCACAGCTGAGCCGCCCAGCCCTGTCACGGAAATCGTCGAGTACGCCGCTACCGTCCTGGATGGAGCTGAGCGTCCCGTCATTTACGCAGGCGGAGGCGTCGTCCGGGCAGGGGCGGAGAACGAACTTGCCGCCCTGGCGGAGCGTCTCGACGCGCCGGTGGTCACCACAGTCGGTGGGAAAAGCGCCCTACCGTGGGAGCACCCTCTATCAGCGCGGTCCTGGATCGAGGACATCGCAACGACGGAGTTCCTCGAGGATGCAGATGTCCTACTTATTGTCGGCAGCGGCGTCGGTGAGCTGTCCAGCAACTACCACACCCTCGCGCCTCATGGAACGGTCATCCAGGTCGAGGCTGATCTCGGTAAGCTCGGCTCCAACCACGCGGGTATCGGCATCCACGCTGATGCACGCGTGACCCTGGCACTGCTTGACGACCTGCTCGATGCACGGGGGCGCACCTCTGACGGCCGACGACGCGACATCGCGGTCCGACGGATCACTGCGTTGTTGGAGACGGTGTCTGCCCGGCTCTCCGGTCAAGGGCTGGACAAGGAACGGACGTTGATCTCCGGTCTCCGTGATGCCGTCCCCGACAACACACGGGTCTTCTGGGATATGACGGTTCTGGCCTACTGGGCATGGTCGGCATGGGATGTCCGTGATGACGAGTTCGCCTCTGCCCAGGGAGCGGGGGGACTGGGCTACGCACTACCTGCCGCACTCGGGGCTGCGTTCGGACACCGGCAGGCCGGCGAATCCTCGTCCGTTCTTGCAGTCTCAGGGGACGGAGGCGCACTCTACGGCATCGCCGAACTGGCGGTTGCCGCCCAGGAGAAACTTCCCGTTGTCTGGCTTATCGTCGACGACGGTGGTTACGGGATCCTCCGCGAATACATGGAGGATGCCTTCGGCGCAGCCACGGCAACGGAATTGACCCGGCCAGACTACGTACGTCTGGCAGAGTCATTCGGTGTAGCTGCAGAGACAACGACGATGGAGGACGCGCCTCACGCCGTTGCCCGGGCATTGGCGACCAGGGAGCCTCACGTCATCGTCCTGCCCGCAGTACTTGATCTCTTCGCTCCGACACACCTTGACCGGCTCGACGCCGGGCGGTAGGCCGCGCTTCACTGTCGCATCACGGGCGATGCCTCATAAGCCGGACCGCTCACCGACGCGTCACCGACACCAGCAGCAGCTCGGCGCGGACGACCGGGTCGTCCAGGTCCACTTCGCAGATCGTCGCGATACGGTCCAGGCGTGACCGCACCGTATGCCGGTGGACCCCCAGAACCTCTGCGGTTGTGGCCACCCGGCACCCGCTACGCAGCCAGGTCGCCAGCGTGGCCTGCAGCCCGTCCTCGGCCGAGGCCAGCCGGTCGATGGTCTCCGCGGCCCGCTGGTCCAGTGCGGCCCGGACGTCCGGCTGCTCCAGCCAGTCCGTCCCCGCCTCGTACGGACCGACGTGGGTCCCCGGCGTCAGCGCCCGTGCGGCTGTCTCCAACCGCTGCACACGCTCCAGGGTCACACTGTTCCAGGTCATGGGTTCCCCGACCGCGATACGTAACCGGGACGCACTGTCGCCGAACGCTGCTGCGATGGCGTCCACCGCCCGCGTCCCCCGGAACAGGAACAGCGCACTCGCGGTATCCAGGGACGTGCCCGGCAGGTCAGTGACGAAGAGGTGGCGGCCGGTGCGGGACGCCGCCCGGTCCGCTGCGGTGACGGCCCGGTCCAGGTCGGCGCGGCGGTCCGTCGCCACGACCGTCGGGCGGACCAGCCCTTCGCCGTCCGATGCTTCATCAAGCACCCGTCCCATCGACTGATTCCCGCCGTCCAACCCCAGCAACAGCTGGAGAGCCAGGGAGTTCAGCCCGGTGCGGCTGCGGCGCAGGTACGCAGGACGCTGGAGCAGGATGTCCGCGAGACCGGCAGCATGCTTGATCACCGACCTGTCGTGTGGACTGAACGGATGGTCGGCGACCATGGTGATGAGATGGAACCGGGATCCCTGCGGGGTCATGCGCTGGGTGATCCGCCACAGTCCGCCTGAATCGTCGGCACCACTGGCGCGTTGTTCACGGGCGACGGCCACCGCCGACCGCCCCGTACGGTCGTGGCTCCCGTGCAGTCGGCCGTCACTGTCTGTGACGGCCACGGCGGCGTCCAGCTGGCGGGCGGCGGTCGTCAGGAGTTCGTCGAGACCGCCACGTACGGCGGCGGCGCTCAGCTTCTCCTGGGCGACAACCAGCCCCTCCTGTTCGCGGCGGCTGCGGCGGGCGCGCTCCTCCGTCACGGTGTTGAGGATCGAGATGAACGCCGTGTGACGCGGGATCTCGAACACCGCGATACCGCGCCGCCGCGCCGCCTGGACCAGGGAGTCCGGGACCGTGGGGAAGAACAGTCCGGTCCCGAAACCGATGGCAGTCACCTCGGCCTGGGCGAGACGGTCGACGTAGGCGGGGAACGGATCGTCGTCCGGCTCATCGTCTGTCGGCCGGGACGAGGTCTCCCGGGCGAGCGCCACGCCGACAGTCAGCACCACCGCCCGGGGCTGCAGGAACTCCCGGGGGTCGACCAGCTCGGTCGGCTGGATGACCGAGAAGACCGCCTCTGGATCACCTGTACCAACAATCGGCCGTAAGTCCAGTGCGCGCTGGGCCCGGAGCCAGCGCAGGGGGATGTCGTCGTCCATGGCCCAACTGTACATTTCAGATCTGCAGATTCGCCGTAATGTCGGTGTCGCCGCGGCCATGGTCCGCCGCATAATGGCCTCAACACCCCCGAGAAGAACGTGAAGGAGCTTCCGATGAAGGACCTCAGCTACCGCCTCCCGCAGGAACGCACACTCGTCACCTCCGGCCCCGGCCCGGAGAGTACGGCCCTGGCCGCGCGACGCGACGCCGCCGTCCCCCGGGGGGTCACTCCGAACCTCCCCCACTACGTCGTCGATGCTGACGGCGGAGTGCTGGTCGACGCCGACGGGAACTCCTTCGTCGACTTCGCCTCAGGTATCGCCGTGACCTCCGTCGGAGCGTCCAACCAGGCAGTGGTCGACGCAGTCAGCGACGCGGCCTCACACTTCACCCACACCTGCTTCATGATCTCACCCTACGAGTCCTACATCCGCGTCGCCGAGAAGCTCGCGGAGATCACCCCGGGCGACCATGACAAACGTGCCGCGCTGTTCAACTCGGGTTCTGAGGCAGTGGAGAACGCCGTGAAGATCGCCCGCAGCTACACCGGACGTAACGGCGTCGCCGTCTTCGACCGCGCGTACCACGGACGTACCAACCTGACACTGGCCATGACCGCCAAGAACATGCCCTACAAGTCCGGTTTCGGTCCTTTCGCCTCCGAGGTCTACCGCGCACCGGTGTCCTACCCGCTGCGCGACGGACTGTCCGGACAGGAAGCCGCCGAGCGTGCCATCACCACCCTCGAGCAGCAGGCCGGTGCATCCAACCTGGCGTGCGTCGTCATCGAGCCGATCCAGGGCGAAGGCGGGTTCATCGATCCCGCCGAAGGCTTTCTCCCGGCTATCGCGGAATGGTGCCGCGACAACGGAGTGGTCTTCGTGGCTGACGAGATCCAGGCCGGCCTCTGCCGCACCGGTGACTGGTTCGCCTCCGACCACGAGAACGTCGTCCCCGACCTGGTCACCGTCGCCAAGGGTGTGGCAGGCGGCATGCCGCTGTCGGCCGTCGTCGGCCGCGCCGAGATCATGGACGCGCCGCACCCCGGTGGGCTCGGTGGCACCTACGGCGGCAACCCCGTCGCCTGTGCCGCAGCGCTCGCGGCCCTCGACCAGATGGAGGCCCTCGACCTGAACAGTCGGGCACGGGAGATCGAGACGATCGTCCGCGAGGTCCTTGAACCACTGGTCGGCGCCGAGACCGGGCTCGCCGAGGTCCGGGGGCGAGGAGCGATGATCGCCCTCGAGTTCACCGACGCCGACGGGCGTCCGGACGCCGCGACCACCAAGGCCGTGGCCGACGCCTGCAAGAAGCAGGGCGTGCTCATCCTGACCTGCGGAATGGACGGCAACGTCGTCCGGCTGCTCCCGCCGCTGGTGATCACTGAAGACCTGCTCAGGGATGGTCTCGGTGTACTCGCCGACGCGATTCGCGATAACGGTGTAGGCAAGTAGACGAGAGAAACAGGAGGAACAACCGCCATGACCAACCGCACACTCCCGTCCGACCTGACCGACCTGCTCGCCGCCCAGGTGGGCGAGGTCGACAGCACCTTCGATGTCGAGGATCCCGCCACCGGCGAGGTGCTCGTCACCGTGCCTGACCGTTCTGCCGACGACGCGCTCGACGCCCTCGGCCGGGCCGTGGATGCCCAGAAGATCTGGGAGAACGTCCCCCCGCAGCGTCGGTCGGACGTCATCACACGCGTCTTCGACATCATCAACGAGCGCGCCGAAGACTTCGCCACCACCATGACCCTGGAGATGGGCAAGCCCCTCGCCGAGGCCCGCGGTGAGGTCACCTACGGCAACAGCTACTTCCGGTGGTTCGCCGGGGAAGCTGTCCGCATCCCGGGACGGTTCACCCAGGCACCCGCCGGCAACGGACACATCCTCGTCTCCAAGCACCCGGTGGGCCCGGTTCTCGCGATCACCCCGTGGAACTTCCCGCTGGCGATGGCCACCCGCAAGATCGCCCCGGCCCTGGCTGCAGGGTGCCCTGTGGTGGTCAAGCCGGCGAAGGAGACCCCGCTGACGATGATCCTCGTCGGCGAGGTCATCCGGCAGGCGCTCGACGAGGTCAGTGACGAGTTCGGGGACCTCTCCGGCCTGGTCACCATCGTTCCGTCGACCCACTCCGGTGCAATCTCCGAGACGCTGATGGCCGATGACCGACTGCGCAAGGTGACCTTCACCGGCTCCACGCCGGTCGGGGCGACCCTGGTCCGCCAGTCCGCCGACCAGCTGCTGCGTACCTCGATGGAGCTCGGCGGTAACGCGCCCTTCGTCATCGCCGCCGATGCTGACCTCGACCTCGCCCTGTCCGGGGCGATGGCGGCGAAGATGCGCAACGGTGGCGAGGCCTGCATCGCCGCGAACCGGTTCCTCGTCGACGCGTCCGTCGCCGAGGAGTTCACGCAGCGGTTGACCGAGTCGATGTCGCAGGTCACGATGGGGCACGGCATGGACGAGGGCACCACCCTCGGCCCGATGATCACCGCCAAGCAGCGTGACGGAATCGCCGAACTCGTCTCCGAGGCCGTCGAGGCCGGGGCGACGGTCACCACCGGTGGCGAGGTGCCGGACGGCCCGGGCCACTTCTACCCGGCGACCGTCCTCAAGGACGTCCCGAAGGACGCCCGGATCCTCCGCGAGGAGATCTTCGGCCCCGTCGCCACGGTCACCACCTTCGACACCCTCGAGGAGGGGGTGGCGATGGCCAACGACACCGAGTTCGGCCTGGCTGCCTACGGTTTCGCCAGCTCCCTGGAGAACGCCCAGTACCTGGCCGCGAACCTCGAAGCCGGCATGGTCGGCATCAACCGTGGTGCGATCTCCGATGCCGCGGCGCCATTCGGCGGCGTGAAGCAGTCCGGTTTCGGACGGGAAGGCGGCAGTGAGGGCATCGAGGAGTACCTGGAGGCGCGGTACATCGCGCTGAACTGAGGTCGGCGCGGGGCGTGCGCGACCGACGCCGGCTTTTTCCGAGTCTGCTGACGCTGGGTTCGCCGACTCGGCGCCGTAAGACTCGGAAACCGCCCCTTGCCGATGCCAGCGGCGCCAGCGATGCCAGCGCCGCGTCGGCGCAAAACCGGGCCCGGGGGCTGTGAGTTCGACCGTGACTCACGGCCCCCGGGCCCGTTCTCGTGCCTGGTGAACGGTGGAGTCTCATCGGTTAGGGACGAAGAAATATTGCTCACTAAGCGTTTATTCGCTAAGATACTTTGCGACCATCACCTGACGGAGAGAGTAGCCATGTCTGACGTGTCCACCGACCACCCGTACAGCCCCGCGAAACGGGCGGGCGATCACATCTACGTGTCCGGGGCATTGTCAGTCGATGCTGACTACCGTCCAGTTCCTGGTCGCAGAGAGTCGCTGGACGCTGCGCTGCGGCGTATGACGGAGCGATTGGCCACTGCTGGTGGGCGCCCTGATGATGTCGTGAAACTGACCTATTACGTCACTGACCTGTCGCTCCGGGAAGAGGCCAACCAGCAGTTCCGCGAGAACTTTGCTGCCACTGGGGCTGCCAGGACCTTCCTTGAGGTCTCCAGACTTCCTTACGGCGCCTCCGTCGAGATTGATGCAATTGCCGTGACATCGGAAGGCGGCGAATGAAGACTGAGGGGGCAGTGGACTATGTCGACCACATTGTCGACCAGTGGGGTGCTGTCGACCCCGGCCTCGACGTCAGTCCTCTCGAAGTATTCGGCCGTCTGCACCGGACCTACCTGCTTTACAGCCACATCATCAGTGAGACGTTCGAAGAGTACGGCATCAATCAGGCTGGCTTTGATGTCCTGGCGTCGCTGAAGAGAGCAGGTAAGGGGGCTTCTCTCACGCCGTCGCAACTGTCCGAACAGGCGTTGGTCACGTCCGGTGGGGTTTCCCTGAGGCTCAATCGGCTCGAGGACGCGGGGCTCGTGGAAAGGATACGCGGGCGTAAGGACCGCCGAGCTGTGAGTGTGCGACTCACGGAGTCGGGCGAGGAACTGATTGCGCGGGTGTCCCGCCGGCATTTCGCCAGGGAGGCGGAACTGCTTGAGGGGCTGGACGACGTAGACCGCGAACATCTGGCCGAACTGCTTCGTAAGCTCTTTGCGTCGCTTGACGGTGACGGGGACGAGTAGTCGGGCTGAACTTTTCACCCCTGGCCTATGTGGTCGTCCTATGATCGTCTGGGCGCTGCATCGTGAACTTCTGCTCACTGTCGAGACCGAAGTAGTCACCCGGTCCGCCCGCCCGTAGGACGGGTTTTGCCAGCGCTGTCTGGTAGATTCCGTCGACGAGCAGCTCCCGGGCGATGTGGATGCCGACAACTTCGCCGAAGACTACGCGGGTCTCCGTGACTGCGCCGGTCAGAGTCTGGAGGGGGATGACCTGTGTGGTCCGGCATTCGAAGACGACAGGGGACTCGGCGACGTGGGGTGCACCTACGATTCGTGAGGTGCAGGGCGTCAGCCCGGACAGTGTGAATTCGTCGACTTCCGGAAGAACTGGTGCCGAGGTGATGTTCATCGCCGAGGCAAGAGCGTCCGTCACGAGGTTCCAGCAAAACTCCCCCGTGGTTTCCGCATTGGCGAGAGTGTCTTTGGGGCCGTTGCTCGCGAAGCCGATGATCGGCGGTTCGTAGTTGAAAGCGTTGAAGAAGCTGAACGGCGCAAGGTTGAGGACTCCGTCGGTCGACTGGCTGGAAATCCAGCCGATCGGCCGCGGCGCGATGATCGCGTTGAAAGGTGAGTGGGGGAGCCCGCTGTCGGAACCTGGTTCATAAAAATGGGTGCCGCGGACCGCATCGGTCGAGCTGCCTGTCATCGCCTGTGCTTTCGTCGTCGACGCTGGACACCTGGTACCTGCACTGAGCAACGGTGCCAGCGGAGTTTACGTATACCGACAGTCGCATTCTACATTCCGGTGCCTGGGGACACGGATGACCATGGTTGTGCCCGGTGAGTTGGTGTACTTCCAGATCAGCGGGTACGGGCCCGGCGTCGCCCTGATGGACGACGTCGAACCGGGGGTGGAAGAAGGGGGTGATTCCCGACGATGGGGCAAATATTTCTTTCCGGTTAACATCTTAGCGCTGAACAGTACTTCTTAGGGGGAGCTGACCCTAAGAAGATGATTTTGGAGGGGCAATATATCGCCACCCCTATTGAGTGCCGTCGGTCACGCCAATAACATTGCGCAAAATAGTAAAGCGGTAAGTAATCAAGCGGATCTAAGAGGAGCTGACCACGTGACCACCACGACCGAGAGGACGAGCCAGGGGGCGGCCCAAGGGGTACAGCGCCTCGCAGCTCCGCTCGTCACTGATGCGTTCCGGCTGGGCGGTGATTGGGTCACCGGCGACGGCGGTTCATTCACGGTCATTGACCCGGCTACGGGGCAGGCAGTACAGACAATCCACCAGATCTCAGCGGACCAGGCCACGCAGGCCATTGATGCGGCTTCCGAGGCCTTCCTGCACTCCGGGTGGAAGGAGCTGTTGCCGCATGAGCGCGGTGGTTATCTCCGCGCGATCGCGGACCTCATGGTGGATAACCTGGACCGGTTGGCCACTATCCAGACACTGAATACCGGCAAGACCCTGTCGGAAACCCGCAAGCTCGTTGCCAGTGCTGCCGGTACGTTCCGTTACTACGCGTCGGCTGTGGAATCCCGCGAGGAGCCCGTCACGCCACGACGTGGCCCGTGGCAGACGGTGAGCGTTCTTGAACCGCTCGGGGTCGTCGCGGCGATCACCCCCTGGAACTCCCCGGTCGCCTCGGACGCACAGAAGATCGCGCCCGCACTTGCGGCAGGAAACGCTGTCGTCCTCAAACCGGCGGAGTGGACTCCGCTCGTTGCGATGGCCTTGATGGAGCTCGTGGTGGAGTCCGGGATACCGGAAGGCCTTGTCACGGTGCTACCAGGGAAGAGCTCAGTGATCGGTGACGCCATCACCAGCCACCCCGCCGTCGCCAAGATTTCCTTCACCGGTGGCACCTCCGCAGGCAAATTGATCGCGCATCAGGCAGCCGAGCGCCTTATCCCGACGACGCTGGAGCTCGGTGGCAAGTCCCCGACAATCGTCTGCGAGGACGCGGACATCGAACAGGCTCTCCAAGGTGTGCTGTTCGGTATCTTCTCGTCGAGCGGGCAGAGCTGTATCGCCGGATCACGGCTCTTCGTCCACCAGTCCCTCTACCGGGACTTCGTCGACGAACTCGTCCGTCGTACCCGTGCCCTGCACATTGGCCCTGGCATCGACCCGGCCACGGATGTCGGACCGCTCGTGCACCGTAGTCATCGGGATTCCGTGGCCTGGTACGTGGACAGAGCCCGCAGCGAGGGCGGCGCCATCCTGTGCGGCGGGAAAGCCCCTGACGATCCGGCACTTGCCGCCGGTACGTACTACGAACCCACCGTCATCGAGGGACTCGGCAATTCCAGTGCCACCTGCCAGGAGGAAATCTTCGGTCCGGTGCTCGTCTGCCTTCCCTACGAGAATGACGACGATCTCATCACTCAAGCCAACGACACTGTTTACGGTCTCGCGGTCGGCATCTGGACACCCGACTTCCTCCGCGCGCACCGACTTGCCGGCGCGATCGATGCCGGCACCGTCTGGATCAACACCTACAAGCAGTTCAGCATCTCCACCCCGTTCTCCGGGTTCAAGGAATCCGGGCTGGGGGTGGACAAGGGAATGGATGGCCTCGCCGAGTACTCGAAACGGAAGAGTCTCTACTGGGGACTCGAATCGACCCCCATGACCTGGGGAAAGCACTGAGTGACC
Organism: Corynebacterium glyciniphilum AJ 3170; assembly: GCF_007673095.1. Taxonomy (GTDB): domain Bacteria; phylum Actinomycetota; class Actinomycetes; order Mycobacteriales; family Mycobacteriaceae; genus Corynebacterium. The sequence goes on along the minus strand of NZ_VDYZ01000008.1, from coordinate 105,777 downwards.
AATCACCACCAAAGGAGACATCATGACTACCGCCTATCAACCACCCATCGCGCAGTTGCGAAAGGTCCGCTTCGTCGAGCTGCGCACCAGCGCACTCTCCGACTCCGCCGACTTCTACTCGGGCGCATGGGGACTCGACGTCGTTGAACAGGAGGAGGGGAGCTCCTGGCTCCGGGGAACTGGGTCCGAACACCACATCCTTCAGCTGACCGATGCTCCGAAGAACGGTCTGGGACGTATCTGCTTTGCCGTCGGGACTCCGGCCGAGGTCGACGAGGCTGCCCGCCGTCTCGAAGCGAGGAACATCCCGATCGTCTTCGGCCCCGGTCCTGCGGACAACGCAGGCGCAGGGTACAGCGTCAGCTTCCTCGATCCCGAGGGCCGCCTCATAGAGTTGCTCGCCGACTTCTGGGCTGTGCCGGAGAGGTATACCAGCGACGCGATCCCCAAGAATATCGCGCACATCGTGCTCAACACCGCGGATATCGACAAATCAGTGGACTTCTACCGCGATGTTCTGGGGATGAGGGTATCCGACTGGTCGGAGCATCAGATGGCCTTCATGCGATGCAACACCGACCACCACTCCATCGCCTTCAATCAGGCGGAGTGGGCGTCCGTCAACCACGTTGCCTACGAGATGCCGACCGTCAACGACTTCATGCGCGGTATCGGCAGGCTTAAGCAGACCGGTGTGACCCCACTGTGGGGTCCGGGGCGGCACGGTCCCGGGGACAACACCTTCTCCTATTTCGGTGATCCGGCAGGGCTGGTCTGCGAGTACACCTCCGAGATTGCCCAGGTCGACGAAGACCAGTGGTTGTGCAAGGTGTGGCGCCGGACACCGGAACTGTCCGACACCTGGGGCACCGCCGGCCCACCGAGCAAAGATGTCCGCTCCCACATGGCCGGCGTCCCTGACGAGGGTTCCTTCCACCTGCTACCAGCGGACAAAGCTAGTTGACGAAAGGATGACGACGATGACCACACATTCGGGTCCCTCCGTGAGGGAAGGCCCCCTTGGGATCCATCTCACGGAAACCGGTGAAGGAATCCCCCTGTTCATGCTCCATGGTATCGGGAGCTCCGGCGACGTGTTCCACGGCCAACTTCCGCTACTGTCTGATGAACACCGTGTCGTCACCTGGGATGCACCGGGATACGGACGGTCGGCTGATCCAGACAAACCCATGACCATGGATGACTTCGCCGATGCCACCGCTGAGTGCATCAGGGCATGTTTCACTGACGGTGCCCACATCGTCGGAATGTCCTGGGGCGGAGTCATCGCCACACGACTCGCACTGCGCCATCCTGATCTGGTCCGGGGCCTGGTCCTGGGCTCCTCGACTGTCGGTTCCGGAACCAGCGCGGAACAGGCTGAGAACATGCGCACGAGGCCCGACGATATCGAGCGCACCGGTGTGGAGGCGTTCTCCCGGCAACGGGCGGTCCGCCTCGTCTCCCCGGAAGCCAGCGAGATGATCAGAAATCGCGCGGTGTCACTCATGGCGAGCTCGATCCGTCTCCCCGGTTACCGGTATGCCGCCGAATCCATGGCGACGACCGACAACACCGACGACCTCGCTGGAATCACCAGCCCCACCCTCGTCCTGTGGGGTGAGAAGGACACCGTCACCGGACGGAAGGCGGCGGTCCCGCTCATTGCCGGGATCCCCGGGGCGGTCGGGGTGGAAGTCCGCGAAGCCGGGCACCTCGCCAACCTCGAAGCTCCGGAGAGCTTCACCACCTGGGTCTCCTCGTTCGCTCTTATCGCTGAACGAATGCGGGAATCCGAAAAATACCGCAAGTCAACCCCACTCGCTGCTGCAACTCCGTAACGGCGAACCATCAGAAAGGGCTCAAGACCATGACCTCCACTGCAGAACTCACCTACGACAACTCCAACCTCGAGGAGTTCACTGACTCACTCGTTCTCACGCGTGATTCCCGCTATGAAGACTGGGACACTCTCAATTTCCAGACGAAGGCGGGCGACCAGTTTGCCCGCGCCCAGATCCGCTACGTCGGCTCCGGTGCCACCGGTAACCACGACACTGATTCCCGGACGATCCAGTCCCGCGGGTTCACTTTCTCGAATATGCTGCTTCCGGCCGGTGCCGAGGGGCCCGAGCACACCCACAATGACGTTGAAGAGGCGTTCTTCGTCCTCGAGGGCGAGGTCGACGTCAGCGTCCACCGCGGTACCGACGTCGTGACGCGCACCCTGGGGTACCGGGACATGATCGTCGTCCCTGCCGGTGTGCCCCGCAGCCTGAAGAACAACACGGATAAGCCGGCCCTCTTCTGTGTCATCATCGGTGCACAGAAGCCGGAGATCCCCACGTACCCCGAGACATCCGCAATGTACGGGATCACCAGGGACTGAGAACGATGACGATTCCACGGACACTTCTCGTCACCGGAGCGGGGCGCGGCCTCGGACGGACAATCGCCCTGGATCTCGCCCGGTGCGGCTGGCATCTCTGGGTCGCCGATATACGGCAGGACGCAGTGGAAGACACTGCACGCCGGATTATCAACGCAGGAGGGTCGGCATCCCCAGTGGCCGTGGATATCTCGGACCCGGAGTCGGTCGCGGAACTCGGCAAAGATCTGAAGGAAGCGGGACCGCTTCACGGTCTCGTGAATTGCGCGGCACTGGCGGACGGAGTCGGCGGCTCTCCGGTACACGAGATTCCCATCGAAGACTGGGACCGCGTCGTGTCGGTGAACCTGCGGGGCACTTTCCTCATGACCCGGACCGTCGCACCGCTGATCATCGAGGCCGGTGGCGGTTCCATCGTCAACATCGGTTCAGACGCTGCGACGAACGGCTCCGCGAATCTTGCACACTACATAGCGTCCAAGGGTGGGCTCGCAGCTCTCACTCGCGCCAGCGCCACCGACCTCGGGCCGTACGGCATCACCGTGAATACCGTCTCGCCGGGGCTCACACACTCGGAGTCTGCTCTGAAGGTGCCGGAAAAGCGTCACGAGGAGTATCGCCGTCAGCGTGCACTGCCCCGGGACCAGGAACCCAATGACATCACAGGTGTCGTACGGCTTCTTCTCGATGACCAGGGAAGTTTTATTACCGGCCAGGAAATTCTCGTCAATGGTGGATTTGTCTTCCGCTGAAGCTTCGGCGGCTACCCGAAACAAAGAAAGGAGGGACAGACAATGGACCTGAATCTCAGCGGAAAGACGTTTGTAGTGACGGGAGGGAGTTCCGGCATAGGACTCGCGACCGTCGATGTTCTGACCAGGGAAGGCGCGAATATCGTCACCTGTGCCCGGAACCTCGAGAATCTGCGGCGCGCCCTTCCCACCCTGTCGAGACCTGACCTGGTGACCGCCGTTGAGTGTGATGTGCGTTCGGAAACCGACATGCGCGCGATGGCGGAGAAAGTCAGTGAGCGGTTCGGGATTCTCGACGGTGTGGTGAACAACGCCGGCGGGTCCCGGATGGTTCCGCTTTCTGACATGACCCCGGCGGACTGGCAGGACGAACTCTCGCTCAAGTTCACCCCGGTGCTCCACAGCGTTGAACACCTGATTCCGCTCATGGCGGAGGCGGAAGCTCCGGCAATGGTCAACCTCAACGCTGTGCTCGCCCGCCAACCAGAACCTGCGCTCGCCGCGACCTCCGCTGCACGTGCCGGGCTACTGAACCTTACGAAATCTCTCTCTCAGAGTCTGGCGGCTGATCGCATCCGTGTGAACTCAGTCTGCCTCGGTCTCATCGACACCGGCCAATGGCGGCGTCGTTTTGAACAGATGAGTGACTACCCCAGTTACGAGGCCTTTTCCCACGAGGTCGCCAACGACCGGGGCATCGTCCTCGGACGCTTCGGACGGGCCGACGAGGTCGCGCCCGTCATCTCATTTCTGTTGTCCCCCTGCGCGTCCTATATCACCGGTGCCACCATCGACGTCGCCGGAGGAGTAAATCGATATGTCTGATTCAATGTCCCCGACCACGTACCGTAACGGCGGTGAACTCCTGTCCGACGTCTTGGCTGATGCCGGGGTGGACACCGTGTTCGGTGTCATCTCCGTCCACAACCTCCCTCTGGTGGAAGAAGTGTCACGCCAGCTCCGGTTCGTCCCCGTCCGCCATGAAGCCGCGGCCGTCAACGCCGCAGACGGGTACGCCCGTGCCAGTGGCACCATCGGATGTGCACTGACCAGCACCGGTACCGGAGCCGGTAACGCAGCGGGATCATTGATCGAATCGCTGAGTTCGGCGACCTCGGTCCTGCACATCACCGGCCAGATTCAGAGCCGTTACCTGGGATCGGGACGGGGTTTCATCCACGAAACTCGGGACCAGAAAGGCATGCTGGATGCCGTCTCCCGGGCCGCCTACACGATTACCAGCGCTGATGAAGCAGCCTCCGTCCTTCGCAATGCGGCCTGTCTGGCAGCGGATGCGGTCGGCGGCCCTGTCAGTGTCGAGTGGCCGATCGATCTACAGTTTGCCGCGACGAGCGACCCGGGGACCCCGCGGGAGGACCTGCTCACCCCGGTCAGTACCCGTGACCCCGCCGACACCGATCTCGACCGTATGCTCGCAGTGCTCTCCTCCGCTCGTCGGCCCCTGCTGTGGCTTGGTGGTGGAGCTACCGGTCGCGATGCCCGTCGTCTCATCACCCGGTTGTGCGAGTCCTGGGGCGCGGGTGTACTTACCAGCAACTCCGGGCGCGGAGCGATCCGTGAGGACCATGACCTGTGTATCGGGAACTACGCTTCCAGTCCCGTGGGGCGCGAGCTGCTCGCGGAGGCGGACTGCCTCCTGACCATCGGAACCCACTTCCGGTCCAACGAGACATCAGATTATTCAGTGGAGATGCCCACCGTCCACGTCCAGGTTGACCAGGATGAGGACGCTATCGGGCGCGTGTACCCGGCGACCGCCGGTGTGCACGGTGACGCGGCGGCCGTCCTGGACTATCTCGTCGAGAACCGGGGCAAGCTCCACTCCGACAAGGACTGGCGGGGCCGTGTCACGGCAGCACGGCAGGAGTGCCGCAGTCGACAGCGCACTGCGATTGGCGCACATGCAGAATTCGTCGATGCAATTCGGGAGGTCGTTCCAGCGGAGTCTCCAATCGCCCGCGACGTGACTATCGCGTCCAGCTCCTGGGGCAACCGGCTGCTGCCTATGCCCGTCCCGGAGGTCAATATCTTTCCCCGCGGCGGTGGCATCGGGCAGGGGCTGGGGATGGCTATCGGGGCTGCAGCCGCTGTTCCCGACCAACCCGTCGTCGCCATCTGCGGTGACGGGGGACTGGCTGTCCACCTGGGCGAAATTCTGACCTTGGCACAGGAGAATCCCTGGCTGATCCTGATGGTGTTCAACGACTCTGGTTACGGAGTGCTGCGAAACATGCAGGACTCCATGGGCAATGAACGCGCCGGGGTCGACCTGACTACACCCGATTTCAGGATGCTCTCCGCGTCCTGCGGACTCGACTACGCCCGGATCAGCACACCGGCCGAGGTCCGTGAGGTCCTGCGTGACGCCGTGGCCCTGAAATCTGCCGTCGTTGTCGAGGTTGACCTCGCATCCTACGGGGACATGCCGGCGCCGTTCACCCCACCTGTCACCGTCCCCGATAACGAGTTGGCGGAGGTGGACGACGATGAGTGACCTGTGCACGATCCCGGTGATGATTCGCTCGATGCGAGTCGAAGCCGAAGGGGTGCTCTCCCTGGAGCTGATCCGGACGGACGGCAGCGATCTGCCGGAGTGGACGCCGGGCGCACACGTCGACATCGCGGTCGGCGACGGTCTGATCCGGCAGTACTCCCTGTGCAGCGACCCCGCCGACACCAGCCACTACAGGATCGCCGTTCTCAGGGAAGTGGTGGGCCGTGGAGGCTCCCGCCATGTCCACGACGTCTTGCGCCCCGGCGATGAGGTCGTGATCTCCGAACCCAGGAACAATTTCGAGGTCAGCGACAACGGTAAGCCTCTGATCCTCATTGCCGGCGGAATCGGAATCACCCCGATTCTGGCTATGGCCCGGGCCGCTGCCGCCAGTGGCCGGGAGTTCCACCTGCACTACGGCGGACGTAACAGGGCCTCGATGGCGTTCCTGGACGAGCTCAGCGAACTGTCCGGACGGTTCACCGTTACCTCCGACGACCGGGAAGGTGTGCTCGATCTCGACACCATCCTCGATGGCGCAGACAGCGGAGAACGGGAAGTGTACGTCTGCGGTCCCGGTGGCCTCCTCGACGCCGTCGAGAAGAGAGCAGACGACTGGCCCGCCGGCACCTTCCACTGTGAACGTTTCGTCGCCAGGACGATCGAGCCGCCGCCCGAGGGCGAGCGTGAGTTCGCGGTCCGCTGCATCGACAGTGACGTGGAGGTGAACGTCCCGGTCGGCTGCACCATCATGGAGCAACTCGAAGCCGCGGGCATCGACGTCCCTCACTCCTGCCGGGAGGGAACCTGCGGAACCTGCGAAACCGACGTCATCTCCGGTGTCCCCGACCACAGGGACTCTTTGCTGTCGTCGGAAGAGAGGGAATCCGGGGAGACGATGCTCCTCTGCGTGTCCCGGGCTAAAACCGACGTCCTTGAACTCGAGATCTGACAAACCACCCGCATCTGCCACCACCAACCACCACGAACCTGAAAAGGACTTCACGGCTATGACCCGATATCTCGAACCGACACAGGCCCGGGACGGTGCACCGTCCAACTATGAACTGCAGCTGGCGCACGCCGTCGAGCGCCTGTTCGCCGCCGGCTCCGATTCGCCCGAATCTCTGGCAGAAGGACTTAACGACGCTGACGTCCCGGGACCGGGCGGCGCCCCGTGGACTGTGGAGAGTTTCCGAAACGAAATGGCACGACTGGGAGAGTGAATGACCAATGGCCAACTACTACAGCCCCGAAATTTCCGAGGACTTCCTGTACAGAAACGGTCTCCGTGACCGCTGGTACGCGGTGTGCCCGTCATCCTTCATCGAGCCCGGACGGATTGAGAAGCTCCGCCGGCTCGGGCAGGACTGGATCCTGTACCGCGATACCGCTGGAAAAGTGAGCATGTTGGAGGACCGGTGTCCCCATCGTGGTGCTCCGCTGAGCCAGGCCACCCACCTGGGCGACCGCGTCGGATGCAAGTACCACGGTGTCCAGGTTGACGGCACCGGAACTGTGCGGGCAGTACCGGGCATGCCCGGATGCGAGATCGAAGGCCAGCGTCTGGTGACCGCTCCGGCTGTCCGGGAGCACGCAGGTGCGGTCTTCGCATGGTTCGGTACTGACGCCGACGCGGAACCCGCTGAACTGACCTTCCCTGACCCGCTCACCGACGACGGGATCTCCTCTTTCCTGTGCTACGCAGAGTGGGACTGCAACTGGCGCTTCGGCCTGGAGAACCTGCTCGACCCGATGCACGGGACATTCCTCCACCATGATTCGCACTCGATGTCGGAGGGCGATACGAAGGCGAAGTTCCAGATCCGTGAGTCTGATCGGGGGTTTTTCTTCGAGAAGACCGATCAGGTCGGCGTGAACTTCGACTGGGTGGAGTTGTGCGACACCGGTGCCGACTGGGTCGACCTTTCTATTCCGTACCCGCCGTCGGCCGGCCCCGGTGGTGCATTCGGCATCGTCGGGATGGTCATCCCGATCGACGCGACCAGCTGTGGAGTGTTCTTCTGGCGTTACCGGAAGGTCTCGGGTTGGCTCCGCGACACCTGGCGCTTCCTGTACAAGACCACCCTGGAGCCGCGGCACTGGGAGGTGCTCGAACAGGATCGGATCATGCTCGAGGGGATGGCGCCGGACGCCGATGCCGCCGAGAACCTTTACCAGCATGATCTCGGGGTGATGCGGATTCGCCGGCTGTTCCGGAAACAGGCGAAGCGACAGGCGAAGGCCATGGCAGGCAGCGGCTCGTCCAGCGGTGCTCGCGCGAGGCCTGCCAGGACCAGGAACACGACGGAAGCAACAGCTGCAACCGCTTAACAGGACAACCGGCGGATGACGACACCACCGGTTCCGGCAGACTCAAGGAGAAGAGAATGAAGACAGCAATCGCAGGTGGTGGTGTCGGCGGACTCGCGCTGGCACTGGGCCTGATCCAACGCGGCATGGACGTCGCGGTGTACGAACAGGCTCCGGAGTTCGGTCAGGTCGGTGCGGACGTAAACCTGACGCCGAATTCGACACGCGCTCTCGACGGGCTGCACGCCGAGGTCGGTGCGACGCTCCGGACCACGGGCGCCCGACCTCGGCGACGGTTGAGCCGTCGTTGGGACAGCGGAGAGGTCACATCGGATCTCCCGATGGGGGATTCGGCGGAGGAACGGTACGGGGCACCGCAGTTGACGGTGCACCGAGCCAGCCTGCTCGACGCCCTCCGCACATTGCTTCCTGATGATGTGCTCCACCTCGGGCATCGTCTTGACCATGTCGAGAACCTCGACGACTGCGTGCGACTGCACTTCAGCAGCGGCCAACCGCCCGTCGAGGCCGACATCCTGGTCGGAGCGGACGGTATCCACTCCGTGGTGCGTGACAGTCTGTTCGGGGAACAGGACGCCGAGTACACCGGACTCGTCGCCTACCGGACGGTCGTCCCGGGTTCCCGGCTGCCTGGTGTGCCGAACCTGGACTCGTTCACCAAGTGGTGGGGTCCGGACTCTGAACGGCAACTGGTCACGTTCCCTTTGAACCGTGGCCAGGATCTCTTCGTCTTCGCGACGGCCGGTGAGGAGGAATGGACCGCGGAGTCATGGACTACCACGGCCAACGCGACTGAGTTCCGTGAGCAGTACGCTGACTTCCATCCCGAGGTGGCGGAGATCCTCGGTGCCTGCGATCAGGTGATGAAGTCTGCACTGAGGGTACGCGATCCGATGCCACGGTGGAGCGACAACCGGGTCACCCTTCTCGGGGACGCATGTCACCCCATGACACCGTTCATGGCGCAGGGGGCCGGCCAGGCAATCGAAGATGCGGTGGTGTTGTGCCGGGCGCTGACTGAAGGGGGCGACATGCCGGTTCCCGCGTGTCTCCGTGTGTACGAGGAGGCACGTCATGAGCGCACCGCCCGTATCCAGTTGACCTCCCGTGCCAACGACTGGCTCAAATCCGGGGACGAGGCCGACTGGTTGTACGACTACGACGCATGGCACGTTCCACTCGCCCTGCTGGTGACAGAGAGGAGCGACCAGTGAAAGTCGTACGTGATCCTCTTTCCACTCCCAGTGCAGTCGGACTCGGCATCCTCGGTGTCGTCGGCAGCGGCCTCGTTGCCGAGGGCATCCTGCGGTCCGGCATCATCACCACCGAGGGGCTCCCGATCCCGAGCCAGGTCATCGGAGGCGCGATCGAACTCTTACCCGATTCCGGGTTCTGGAGCGAAGTCCTGTTCACCTTGGGGGAGTGGGGGTTGGGGATGCTCCTGGCCTGCATTGCCGGTGTGGTGCTGGGGGGTCTGATGGGTGCCTTCTCAGCGTGGCACACGGCCTTTGAATGGCCGGTGGAGGCGTTCCGCGTATTGCCGTCGGTCGCGCTGGCGCCGATCCTCGTGCTTCTCGCCGGACGAGGGATGATGTCCCTGTCCATTGCCGTTGCACTTGCCTGTGTGTGGCCGATCCTGCTCAACACGATGTACGGGGTGCGTGGGGTGGACCCCACGTCAGTGAACACCGCCCGTACCTTCGGCCTCACCAGCATGCAGATCCTGGCGAGGATCAAGATCCCCGCCGCACTCCCTTTCGCGTTCACGGGCATCCGCATTTCAGCATCTATCGGTTTGCTCGTCGCGGTGTCGGTTGAACTCCTCGTCGGGGACGGGTCCGGCATCGGCGGCTTCATCCTTACCCAGTCGGCGAATGCTGTGAACCTGGACGCGGTCTACGCGGCGACCGTCATTGCCGGCATCATCGGCGTGATCGTCAATCTGGTGCTCGCGCAGGCCGATTCCCTCCTGTTCGCCTGGAAGAGAGGACTGGAACAATGACCGATCTCAACACGCCCCCTCGGACGACAGGGAACCCACACGTCGGGACAGGAACGATGGAGGTGACACCGGGACGCGCAGACGGCCGGAGGAGTCCGGCTGAAGCGTCCCCGCAGTCACAGACGTCGGGCGGCCCTCGGTCCCGGACGGCAGCTGCGGGACGAACGGTGTTGCTACGGCTCAGCGTGCCGGTCCTCATTGTCGTCGCCTGGTGGATAGTTTCACTGGGAGAGACCAGTGGGCTCTTCGTCCCCACCCCCTTCGAAGCGGTCCAGACATTCTGGAACGAATTCATCCTAGGCACCGCGGTGGTGGACCACACTCTTCCAAGCCTCTACCGTGCGCTCATCGGACTCGGCTTGGCGATCATCGTCGGCATCGTCGTCGGTGTGGCGCTGGGCATGTCCACGATCCTCACCGGACTGTTCCAGCCGCTGGTGCACCTGGGGAGGTCTTTGCCGTCCCCTGCACTCCTGGGAGTGTTCTTCCTGCTGTTCGGCATCGGGGACGCGCCAAAGATCTTCCTCATCGCATTCGCCGTAGTGTGGCCGATTCTGCTCAACACCATTGACGGTGTCGGTGCGGTGGGAGAGGCACGGTCGCAAGCCGCACAGGTCTTTCGTATCCCGGCTTACCGGGTGCTCATCTTCATCGTCCTTCCCGGTGCTGCACCCAAGATCTTCGCCGGAATCCGTACCTCCATGTCCTACTCGTTGATCATGATGATCATCTCGGAATTACAGCGTTCGGAGAACGGGCTTGGCTTCCTGCTCATCCAGTCTCAGCGCAACTTCGATTTCGGAACCTTCTTCGCCGTACTGATCATGCTCGTCATCATCGGTGTGGTCTTCAACGTCATCTTCAAGACCATTGAACGCCGCGTCCTGGCGTGGCACAGAGGAGTCACTGCTCAAAATGACTGACACAACTGCTACAACGGCAACGACCGCCCTGGCTCCTCCGGAGCTTGAGCTGGACGGTCTGTCCAAACAGTACGGAGATAACCTCGCGGTGCGGTCGATTACGGCCACTGTCCCCGCCCACAAGATCACGGTGATCGTCGGCCCGTCCGGGTGTGGGAAATCCACGCTGTTGCGGATGATCTCCGGGTTGGAGAAACCCAGCGAGGGCACCGCCGTCTTCGAAGGAGAACAGGTCAACGGGGTCCCCGAGGGGCTGGCGATGGTTTTCCAGGACTATTCGCGTTCCTTGTTCCCGTGGATGCGCGTCGACAAGAACATCGCGTTCCCGATCCGCAGCCTGCCCGCCGAGGAGCGGAACAGAAGGGTCCGGGAGAGCATCGATGCCGTCGGACTCGCGGGAAAGGAACAGCTTTACCCGTGGCAGATGTCCGGTGGCATGCAACAGCGGGTGGCAATAGCCCGCGCTCTCGCCTCACAGCCGAAGTTACTGTTGATGGATGAACCCTACGCCTCCGTGGATGCGCAGACCCGCGCTGACCTGGAGGATCTGCTGATGACCATCCAGGCCCGGTTGGGGGTCACTGTCCTGGTCGTCACCCACGATATCGACGAGAGCGTCTACCTGGCGGACCAGATCGTGGTGTTGTCGAAACCGCCGAGCGTCGTGGCGGAGGTGATTGACGTCGGCCTGGAGCGCCCACGGGATCATCTCAACACCAAGACCTCGAAGGAGTTCATCGACATTCGTGCACGCGTCACTTCACTGCTCCGCCCGTCGGCTACTGCGGCGGAGATTCGTCACACCTGATCACACTCGCGACTTGCGGTCTTCTGTATGTCGCATCGACTTTGGAGGAAGAATGTTCAAGACAACGAGAGCGGTCGGTGCGATGGGCGCGGCGACTCTTCTGATCACCGCATCTGCATGTGGAGGAGGAGCTGATTCCTCGACGGGAGGCGCTGGCCCCAACGGTATCGAGCAGACCGATATCAGTGTCGGTGCGCTGCCGCTCGCCGACTTCTCCACGCTGTGGTGGGCCGAGGAGAACGGGTTCTTCGAGGATGAGGGCCTCAACGTTTCCATCGAAGCTGTGCAGGGTGGGCCCGTGGGGGCACAGATGGTTGCCAGCGGCGAGCTCGATTTCACCACGTCGACCACGTTCAACACCGTGAGTGCTACCGACAATGGCATGCCGATCGAGACTGCGGCGCTTGTGAGTGGATCGGCTGACAACTCTATCGCAATGTATGTCGATTCGGATTCAGATATCAAGGGCATTGAGGATCTGGACGGAAAAACGATCGGTATCAACAACACCAACAATACCGGTGACGTGACGTTCAATGCGCTCGCAGATTCCCTGGGATTGGACGTGAAGCCCACATTCATCGAGGTTCCTTTCACCGAGATGCTCACCGGAGTCCAGTCTGGCGCGATTGACGTCGGCTACTCGCCGGAGCCGTTCCTCAGCGCAGCGTGGGGTGCTGGCATGCGTCAGATTATTGACCTGACCGACGGCCCGAACAATGAGATCGCCACGTCGAATATCGTCTCCAGCAAGAAGTTTCTAGGCGATAACCCGAAGACGGCGTCGGCGTTCGCACGTGCGTTGTATGACGCGAATGAAGACATTCTGGCGAATGAACAGGCCTGGAGAGACTGGATACCGTCTATCGCCAAGATGGATGAGGGGACTGCTCAGGACATACCGATGCCGGTCTTCTTCACTGAGATGGATGAGGAGGCGTTGCAGCACATCGCCGATCTGATGATCGACCAGGACATCATCAGTGAAGACTATGATGCCTCTGAATTTGCCTGGACGGCCGGGAAGTAGTCCTCTCTTGGACAGGCGCGGTATATCGCGCTGAACTGAGGTACGCGTGGGGCGTGCGCGAGCAACGCCGGCTTTTTCCGAGTCTGGTAACGCTGAGTTCGCCAACTCAGCGCCGTCAGACTCGAAAACCGCCCCAGACCGTCGGCGCCGGCGTCTGAGTCTCTCCTAGAGCCGGCGGCGCAGCCAGGCGGAGAACTGGTCCACGAGCACGACGAGAATGAGCACCATGATGATGTACGTGAACATCTCGTCGAACTGGAAGGTCTTGATCGACCGGTTGATCAGAAGCCCGATCCCGCCGGCGCCGACGAGCCCGAGGACCAGCGAACTGCGGACGTTCACGTCGAAGCGGTAGAGCAGGAGGCCGGTGATCTGCGGCAAGGACATCGGCACTGTGGCGTGAGTGATCTGCTGCAGGCGGGACGCCCCGGCGGTGCGTAGTGCGGTCTGGGGACCCTGGTCGGTGTCTTCGACAGCTTCGGCCCAGAGTTTGCCCATCACTCCGGTGTTGTGGAGGATCAGCGCCATGACCCCGGCGAAGGGGCCGAGTCCTACCGCGGTGACGAGGATCAGCGCGAAGACGATGTCGGGTACGGCGCGCAGGAAAGACAGGATGCTGCGGCACGCCTGGTAGATGATCCTGTTGGACGTCACGGTGCGGGCGGCTCCCATGGCGAGCACCGCGGCGAAGGGGACGGAGAATGTCGTGCCGAGCAGGCCGATCCACAGTGTGGTGAGCAGGCCGTCCAGTCCCGGCCGGATGACGTTGTCCCAGTCGAGGTCCGGCGGGACGGCTTCGGCGAAGAAGCTGACGATATTCGACCAGCCGGCGGCGAGCCGTTCCAGGTAGAAGTCGGTGCTGCTGACCGCCACCCAGTGCACGGCCACCAGGGCGAGGAGCCCCACTGCCCAGCCGATGTTCCTGCGGGTGTTGTCCTGTCGGGGCACGGGAGAGGACGTGACGGGGGAAGGGGCTGTGGTGGTCATCGCTGGTTCTCCGGTTTCCCGTCGGTGGTGTATAGGCGTGAGATGGTGTCGAGATCGGTCAGCGTGGACGGTTGGTTGAACGCAACCCGTCCCTGGTGCAGCCCGATGACGGAGTCGCAGTAGTTCAGTGCGAGTTCCGGTTGATGGACCACCGCGATGCAGGCGACGTCCGCGTCACGGGTGATGTCACGGAGCAGTTCCATGACCTGGTGGGCGGCGGTGGGGTCGAGAGCCGAGGTCGGTTCGTCGGCGAGGATCACCGAGGCGCGTTGACACAGTGCCCGGGCGACGGCGACGCGTTGCTGCTGACCACCGGACAGGGATCCTGCCCGGTGGTGCGCACGGTCGGCGAGGCCGACACGCTCCAGGCAGCCCATCGCTTCCTCCTTGAGTGAGGTCGGGAAGGTCAGTGGTGTCAGGCTGCGCCAGCCGGGGACGTGGGCGAGGCCGCCTGCACAGACGTTGTCCAGGACGGTCCGGCGTGGGACGAGGTGCACCTTTTGGAAGATCATCGCGGTGCCGACACCTGCGGGGACGGAGACGTCGCCGCGGTCATGGGTGTCGAGGCCGGCCATGATGCGGAGGGCCGTCGACTTTCCGCTGCCGTTCGCCCCGAGCAGGGCGACCATTTCGCCGCGGTGGGCGTCCAGCGAGATGTCGTGCAGGACGTGGTTGTCACCGAAGCACTTGGAGATGTGGGTGACACGGACGAGACGTTCGGTGGTGAAGTCGGTGGGATGGGGCATGGTGGCGGCTGTCTGGTCGGTCATTCGACGTCCTCAGGGGTCATGCCGAGTTCATCGGCGAGGTGGAAGAGCGAGCGGTAGTCGTCCTTGGTGACGGTGACGAGAGGGCCGGGAGGATCGACGTCGAGGAAGGCGGCGACCTCGGTGACGGTCTCCGGGCTGAGGCTGGTGAGCGCTTCACGGAGATTCTTCTTGAGCTCGGGGTTGGCGTCGCCGGGGATGGTGATCGGGTCGTTGGGGATCGGGTCGGATATCCAGATCCGGCGGAAGTCGTCGGGGTTGAAGGTGCCTTCGGCGGTGGCGCTGGTCAGCGTCTGCGAGTTGATCTGGGCGGCGTCGACGGCACCGTTCTTCAGTGCGAGCAGTGCCTCGGGGTGCCCGCCGGTGTAGTCCATGGTGAGGTCGTCCTCGGAGAGGCCGGCTTCAGAGACGGCCATGCGGGGCAGGGCGTCGCCGGAGGTGGAGCCGACTCCGCCGAGGGCGAGTTGCCGATCCCGTAGATCTGCGATGCTCTGGACGGGGGAGTCTTTCGCCACCCAGATTCCGGCGGTGTAGGTGGAGAGCTTCCCTTCGGCGTCCCCGAAGGAGACGATGGGTTCGGCATCGGCGATGCGGTCGGCGAAGACGTACCCCAGGGGCCCGAACTGGCCGAGGTTGAGCGAGCCGTTGCGCATGGCGAGTACCTCGGCCGAGTAGTCTTCGACGATCTGGACGTCGACCTCGCAGTCGAGGGTGTCGCTGAGGTCGTCGGCTATGACCTGGTAGGCGGGTTCGAGTTTGTCGGGGGCTTCGTAGGGTTCGATGCCGAAGGCGATCTTGCCGTTCGGGCAGACGGGATCGTACGGCCCGTGGCCGCCGGGGGCGCAGGCGGTGGTGGCGAAGAGGGCAGCGAGCACAGTGAGCACAGTTGCGGGGACGGTGGCGCGGCGTACGGTCGGCATGGTGGTGCCTTTCACGGGGGGCGGTTATTTCCCCGGGGCGTCGGCCCCGGTGAGGATGAGGTCGGCGATGCCGAAGGAGAGGGTCATGCCGATGCCGGAGGTGACCACGGCGACGGTGGTGCGGTCGTCCGGCCGGTGCAGGACGAGGTTCGTCGAGGGGGAGTCGGCGTACCGCCCCTTCCAGCGTTGACGCACGACGGGCCGTGAGATGCCGAGGTAGCGGGTGGTCCGGTCGAGCAGCAGGTCGGACTGTGCTGCGTCGATGAACGGGTCGGGGGAGGTGTCGTAGTCGTGGGAGTCGCCGACGAGGATCCCGTCGGGAACGGCGGTGGCCATGACGTTGGCGATGGCCTCGGTGAGGGCGGGTTCACGGTCGACGAGTTCATGCCGGAGATCGTCGACCGAGGGCATCGCGGCGATTCCGTCGTACCTGGTCATGGAGGTGCCGGTGAGCATCGCGAGGTCATCCGGTGTGCCGGAGGGGCGGTCGATGAGGGCCATGGTGAGCGTGCAGGTACGGATGTCGTGGTCTGTGACGAGGCCGGGATGGGTGTCGTTGAGGTGTTCACCGGGGCAGACGACGATCTGCGGTGCGCGGAACACCCCGCGGCTGGTGAACGCTTCACCATCCCCGACGGCGTGCACGGAGGTCCGCCAGCTGAAGCGCACGCCCCGGGTCGCGAGGTGTCGGGCGAGCGCGGGCGCCGCCTCGCGGGGGTTGACGCGCATGTCCCGTGGCAGGTGGGCGCCTCCTGCGCAGTCGAGGTCTGGATTGCCGAGGAGGCCGCGGACGGTACCGCGGTCGATGAGTCGGACGTCGTCACCACGGTGGGCGTGGAACTCCTCGAGGACCTGCATTTCTGTCGGGGTGACGGCGGGCAGGACGGTGCCGGGACGGGTCGCCCGGAAGCCGGCGTCGGCCGCGGCGGCGGCCCAGCCGTCGGCGGAGACGGCCCCGAGGTCCTGGAGGTCGTCGGCCTGGGCGGTGAAGCAGGCGTGCCCGAAGTTCTGGATGGATGCTCCGACGGGTCGGTCGGCGCGGTCGATGACGTGGACGGAGAGTCCGTGACGGTGTGCTCTCCAGGCCGTGGCCAGGCCGAGGATGCCGGCGCCGACGACGATGAGGTCTGCTGTGTCGGTCATGGTCTTCATTGTGGGGCGGTGGGCGGGGCCTGTCCACACTTGTACGTACAAGTTCATGAACAGTTCACGTGTTCACTGTCCATTCACGACCTATTCCCCGCAGGTTCTCCCGCTGACGGGGACATTATGCAGGTGGATGCTGCTAACCTCGACGACCATGTACTCCGACCGTGCTCCGAACTTGCACGTACAACTCCAGGACTATCTCCGTGACATGATCACCTCCGGTGAACTACGCCCCGGCGACCCGATACCCAGTGAGGCTGAACTCTGCCGTCGGTTCAACTCGTCACGCAGCCCCGTCCGGCAGGCCGTCACGGCACTGCGGCACGAGGGCCTGTTGTCCGGCGGGCAGGGCCGTCGCTCGATCGTGCAGTCCCGCGCCAGTTCACAGAGCTTCACGACACTGCTCTCCTTCACCGAGTGGTGCCGCTCGATCGGGGCAGTGCCGGGACAACGAACCCTGGAACTGGCACGGCGTCCCGGGGAGGACGAGGCCACCGCGTCATTCGGACTGGAGCCCGGTTCCTCCGTCGTCGAGGTCCTGCGGCTGCGCACCATGGACGGTACGCCTGCGATGCTCGAACGCGCAGTCTTCCCGCCGGAGGTCGGACGGCATCTCTTCGACTTCGACACGGACACCGGCTCGATCTACGAGCACCTCACCGGCCGTGGCGTGGAACTGTACCGGGCGGAGAACCGCATTGACGCCCTCGGTGCCCCGGACGCCGACGCCGACCAGCTCGGTGTGGCGCCGGGTGCCCCGCTGCTGCGGGTGCAACGCCGTACCAGCGACCCGCGGGGCCAGCTGCTCGAGATCGCCGATGACCGGTACCTGCCCGACAGGGCGGCCTTCACCGTGGTCAACACCCGTTCCGGAGCTGCGGGTCTCTCGCGGTTCCCCACCACCGACAGGACAGCATCATGACTCTCATCGTCTGCGACATCGCAGGAACCACCGTCAACGAGGACGGGATCGTCTACCGGCAACTCCGTGCCTGCGTGGAACACCGCGGTGTGGAGGTGACGTCCGACCAGGTCAACGCGGTCAAGGGGACCGAGAAGAGGTCGGCGATCGCCACCCTGCTCAGCGCGGGCGGGCGCGACACCTCCGACGGTGAGGTCGCCGAGGCGTTCGCCGACTTCATGGACGGGCTCCGTCATGCGTACGCTGACCAGCCACCGCGGCCCGTCGAGGGGGTTGAGGACGCCCTGTCACGGCTGCGTGCGGAGGGGGGCCGGATCGCGCTGACCACCGGCTTCCAACGGTCCATCGCCGATACGGTCCTGGAGGCGTGCGGGTGGGCCGTGGCGGGCACGAGCGGGGAGAGCGGAGCCCGCTTCGTGGTGGATGCGCTGGTCACCTCGGACACGGTGGCCGCAGGCCGTCCGGCCCCGTACCTGATCCACCACGCCATGGAGTTGACCGGCGTGACCTCGGTGGACGAGGTCGTCTCCGTGGGGGACACGGTTGCCGACCTGCAGGCGGCGGCGAACGCCGGGGTCCGCGGCATCGGTGTACTCACGGGGTCCGTGCCGAGGGAGACCCTGGCGGCGCAACCCCATTCACTGATCCTCGACAGCCTCGCCGACGTTCCCGAGCTGGACCAGGTGCCGCGGCAGAGGTGACCGCGGGACCCGAACTTCTCGCCCGGGTAATTCCCGGGTAACCCGGGGGAAACAGGGGGCGTCGACACTGTGTCCCATGACAACACCAGTGACACCGATCCCCGCGACCGTCACGGTTGAGGAGTTCAACCGGGTGGCGGCCGTCGACACCGCAGCGCTCGTCGACCGGCTGGCGGAACTCTTCGCCAGCAGGACACTTGCGGCAGCCCTCGTCGACGTCCGACCGTTCGCCACCGTCGACGCCCTGTGTGCCACAGCATCGGTCCTGCTCCAGGAACAGGACGAGGCGGAGATCCTGGAGTCGGTCAACGCCCACCCGCCCATCGGGGGTGCGGTCACCGCAGGGAGCCTGTCCGCCGCCGAGCAGACGGCAGCCACGGAACAGGGGTCAGCCGGAGGGGAGCTGCAGGCGGTCCGGAACCTGCAGCCCACCTACCGGGACAAGTTCGGGTGGAACTTCCTGGTCCGGGCAGCCGGACGGGACAGCCGGCAGATCCTCGACAACCTCGTCGAGCGACTCGCCCACGAGCCGGAGGAGGAGTGGCCGGTCGTCGTCGACAACCTGGACGCCATCAACCAGGTGCGGTTACGGGGTTTCGTGTCCGGCGCTGAGCGCGGTGAGGACGAGGCATGAGTCTGTCCACCCACGTCCTGAACACCGCCACCGGGGTCCCGGCAGCAGGGCTCACGGTGGACCTGTACGCCGGGCAGGCCACCCTGCTTGAATCCGGGGCCACCGACGCCGATGGCCGTCACCGCTTCGTCGCGGACCTGGAGCCCGGAGCGTACCGTCTGCGCTTCGACACCGGCGCGTATCTCGCGGAGGTCGGCACATCGTCGCTCTACCCCTACGTCGACGTCACCTTCCACGTCACGGCTGAGCGCGGCGGCGCAGACGGGCATCTTCACATCCCGTTGCTGTTGTCACCGTTCGGTTACTCGACCTACCAGGGAAGCTGAGGTCGCAGGGTGGAGAGAGCAGAGAGAGCAGAGAGCGTACAGAAGATCCCCGGCACGATCGGTGCCGTCTCGCCCGACGGCACCCACCCCGTCGACCAGCGTCCGCCACTGGTCAGGACGTTCATCCTGGGCCTTCAGCATGTACTGGCGATGTACGCCGGCGCTATCGCCGTCCCCCTCATCGTCGGCGGGGCGCTCGTCGCCGCCGGTGAGTTCGACGCCGGGGACATGCACCACCTCATCGTCGCCGACCTGTTCGTCGCCGGTGTCGCCTCGGTGATCCAGTCCCTCGGGTTCTGGCGGTTCGGTGCACGGTTGCCGTTGATCCAGGGTGTGTCGTTCGTGTCGGTCGCGCCGATGATCTCCATCGGGTCGGAACACGGCATCACGGCGATCTACGGGTCGGTTATCGCCACCGGCGTGGTCATGATGCTCGTCGCACCGTTCTTCGCCAAGGTCGTGAAGTACTTCCCGCCACTGGTCATCGGAACGATCATCACCGTGGTGGGGCTGTCCCTGCTGTCGGTCGCCGCCGGGTGGCTCTTCAACCAGAACGGGCCTGCGGAGGAACAGGGAACGGGCCAGAACTTCCTGCTGGCGCTGGGTACACTCGTCACCGTGATCTGCATCCACCGTTTCGCCCCGGCGGCGTGGACGTCGATGGCGGTGCTGGGCGGCATCATCGTCGGTACCGTCGCCGGTGTGTTCGTGGGGGCCAGCGACTTCTCGGCGGTGTCGAACGCGGACTGGGTCGGTGTTCCCGCGCCGTTCCAGTTCGGCACACCCACATTCGACATCGCCTCCATCCTCACTATGGTGCTGGTCGGCCTGGTGATCATGACGGAGACCAGCGGGGACATCGTCGCCGTCGGCGACATCACCGGTCGTCGTGCCACCGGACGCACCCTCGCGGACGGTCTGCGCGCCGACGGTCTGGCGACCTTCCTCGGTGGCGTCTTCAACACCTTCCCCTACTCCGCCTTCGCACAGAACGTGGGGCTGGTGTCGCTGTCGCGGGTCGCCAGCCGGTTCGTGGTGACGGCGTCCGGCCTGATCCTCATTGTTCTCGGTCTGCTGCCGAAGGTCGGTGAGATCGCCACCGGCATTCCGTCCCCTGTCCTCGGTGGCGCGGGTGTCGCCCTGTTCGGCATGGTCGCCGCGGCGGGCATCAGGACGCTGTCCACCGTGATCTGGACGGAGACCCGCGCACTGATCGTCGGTGTGTCCGTCGCCGTGGCGATGCTGCCCACCGTGTTCGACGGACTGTACGCGAATCTCCCGTCCGGCCTGGAGATGATCCTGGACAGCGGGATCACCGTGGGTGCAGTGACCGTGATCCTGCTGAACCTGCTGCTCAACCGGCAGGGCGGCGGTCACCTGGCGGAACCGTCCTTGCCGGACGGGGACGGTGCCGTCGATGTACCGGACGAGACGGCTGCGCAGGCGGTCCGATGACGGCCGGCACACGCCCGACCGTCGTCCTCGGTCACGTGGTCACCCCGACCACGTCCGGCACCGACGGTCTCCTCGACATCCCGTCCGGCGCGGTCGCCCACACTGACGGCACGATCCTGGACGTGGGCGACGTGCAGGACGTCCTGGCCCGGTACCCCGGTGCGCTGGTCGAGGACCACGGTGACCGGTTCATCGTGCCGGGTTTCGTCGACGCCCATGTGCACTATCCTCAGATCGGCATGATCGCCTCGCCAGGTCTGGAACTGCTTGATTGGTTGGAACGGTTCACCTTCCCCGCCGAGGCGCGCTTCGCCGACGACATCCACGCTGACCGGGTGGCGGACTTCTTCACCGACCAGCTCGTGGACAACGGTGTGACCACCGCCTGCGTCTACGCCACGGTGCACCCCGGGAGTGCGGAAGCGCTGTTCCGGCAGGCTCAGAGGAAGAACCTGCGGGTCATCACCGGCAAGGTGTGTATGGACCGTAACGCTCCCGACGACCTGCTCGACACCCCGTCCTCCGCGGTGGAGGACAGCGTCGCGCTGCTGGAGAGGTGGCACGGCGTCGGGCGTCTGGAATACGCGATCACCCCACGCTTCGCGCCGACGTCGTCGGACGCCCAGCTCACCGCCCTCGGCGAGCTCGCCGCGTCCTACCCGGACGTCGTGGTGCAGACGCACCTGTCGGAGAACACCGCGGAGATCGAGCAGGTGCGGAGTTTGTTTCCTGGTACACGTGACTACACCGACGTCTACGACAGGGTGGGGCTGGTCCGTCGGCGGTCGGTCTTCGGTCACGGGGTCCACCTGTCGGACCGGGAACTCCGATGTCTGGGGCAGGTGGAGGCGTCCGTGGCGCACTGTCCCACCTCCAACTTCTTCCTGGGTTCGGGCATGTTCGGGGTCGCCCGGGCTCAGTCGGTGACGGGCCTGCGTGTGGGCCTGGGGTCGGACGTGGGGGCGGGGACGAGCCTGTCCCCGCTGGCCACCCTCGGCTCCGCGTACCAGGCGTCGCGCATGCTCGGTGCGCCGTTGGGCGTCGGCCAACTGCTGCGCCTGGCGACCCTGGGCGGTGCCGAGGCGCTGGGGGTCGAGGCATCCGTCGGTTCGCTGGAGGCAGGCAAGGACGCCGACCTGGTGGTCCTCGACCCCTCCGGCCCGCAGAATTCGGCGATGCTGCGTAACCGGGTGGACGGGGCGGAGACCCTCGAGGAGATCCTGTTCGCCACCATGGTGCTCGGCGATGAACGCGCCGTGGCACGGACCGTCGTCGCCGGAGTCTGACGGTGTGGCCTAACAGACACCACGACGGGGGTGCAGGAAGAATGGTCCCGGACGGATAATAGTGTCATGAGCGAAAACAACGGCGCCATCCGCCTGACCGACGAAGAAGCCCTTGACCGTCTCTCCACCACCTCCCTCGGCCGTGTGGTCGTCAGTAGAAGTGACGACATCGACCTGTTCCCGCTGAACTACGTGGTGAACGCGGGGAAGATCTACTTCCGCACCGCCGAGGGAACGAAACTGTTCACCCTCACGCAGGTCAACTCCCGTGTCCTGTTCGAGGCCGACCACGTGGACGCCGATGGTGACGGTAACCCTGCTCAGGCCTGGTCCGTGATCGTGAAGGGGGAGGCTCGTGTGTTGACCAGTGCCGACGACATCCACGCCGCCGACGACCTGCCTCTGAAACCGTGGCTGCCGACGCTGAAGTACAACTACGTGGAGATCACGCCGTCCGAGATCTCCGGCCGTGACTTCTCCCTCGGAGAGGAACCGGAGCGTTACTGAGTCCTCTACCGTGGACGTTAGCGACCAACGGCGAGGACGACGGGGTAACCTGACTGCACATGGCAGAACGTGCAGACAGCCGCATCACCCCGATCTTCCGCGCCCAGTACCAGGCGGCAGTTGGCAGTAAGGTGCCCGCGCCGGTCCGGGTCAGTACAGCCGACGGCGAGTTGTGGATCCGTGCCGTGCCGATGCCGGGCGCAGGTGTGATGAACAGCGTGTTGTCCACGATCCACCTCGGTGACCGGGGAGTCACGGTCGTTGACCCGGGGTGGGCCGGCAGCAAGGCGAAGGACGCGGTGGGCAACGTCCTGCGCCCGCTGGACGCGTTCCTGCGCGAGCGGGGGAGACGTCTGGAGGAGATCACCGACGTGGTGGTGACCCATGCGCACCCGGACCATGTCGGAGCGACAGCGGAGATGCTGCAGGCGACCGGGGCGCGCTACCACCTGGGGGCGGTGGAACAGCGCACCGTGGACGCCGCGCGCACAGGACGTTCGCAGGACGACTACGCCGTGGAACGGCACACCATCGGAGCGCCGGACGGTGTGCTCGACAAGTTCCCTTTCCCACTGGCGGCGAAGGGGCTGCCACCGTTCATTCCGCGCCAGCGTCCGGACGTGACGAACGGGGACGGGGACTTTCTGCCGGATCACGGCATCACCGGGGAACTGGGCTGGCGTGCGGTACTGACGCCCGGGCATACCCCGGGGCACCTGTGTTTCGCCGACGACCGGCGGAAGCTGCTGATCGCGGCGGATCATGTGCTGCCGGAGATCTTCCCCGGCATCGGCCTGGGGGTGGCGTCCCTGGGCGGTAACCCGGTGAAGGACTACCTCGCGGCACTGGACCGGCTGGCGGAGTTCGACGACTACACGGTGATCCCCGGTCACGGGTACTGCTTCACCGGGTTGGCGGCCAGGCGACAGGAGACCCGCGAGCACGTCATGGAACGTGCCGATGAGGTGGCGCAGGTACTGGAGTGGAACCCGGAGATCAGCGTGTGGCGCCTCGCGGGACGTCTGACGTGGAGCGGCGGGTGGGAGTCGCTGGCGAACTCTCCGATGGTGTGGTCGGCGATCCGTCAGACGATGATGTACCGGGACCTGGTGCTGGAGAAGGCATGACACAGCGTTGGTCTCCAGCAGCTCGTCGGTGACCGGATGCCGCGAAGTAGGACGTGTGACTCAGGTGCCAGAACCGGTCGTGTCAGAGGCATTGCAGTGACCGATTCTGACACCTGAGTCACGCGGTGGGTGACTGCGGCCGGCCGGGAGTCCGCAACTGTTTACAGTGCCTTTTCTACGGCGGCGATGATCTCCGGCGCATCCGGGACGGTGGCAGGCCGGAAGCGGGCGAGCACCTCGCCGTCCTTACTGACGAGAAACTTCTCGAAGTTCCACTCGACGTCGCCTGCCTTGCCGTCAGCATCAGGAGTTTTCGTCAGTTCAGCGAAGAGCGGGTGGGCGTCCTCGCCGTTGACGTTGAGCTTCTCCGTCAGGGGGAACGTCACGCCGTAGGTGGCGGAGCAGAACTCCGCGATCTCCTCGGGGCTGCCGGGCTCCTGACCCATGAACTGGTTGCAGGGTGCGCCGAGGACCGCCAGCCCCCGGTCACGGTAGTCCTCGGCAAGCTTCTCGAGTGCGGTGTACTGCGGTGTGAGCCCGCACTTGGACGCCACATTCACGATCAGCAACGGGCCGTTGAAGTCCGTGAGATTGAGTTCACTGCCGTCCAGGGCGCGGACGGGGATCGTCTTGATGTTGGTGGTGTCGGTGCTGTCTGTGGAAGTCATGTGCGCGATGGTACGCGTCTGACGACGGAGGAGATCTGGGCCGTCACACGGGGCATAAAACCGCCGGTTCCTGCCCCCAGCGACGGCTCAGATCACACGGGGTCCGCAGTCCAGCCAGTCAACGCTTGTCCGGGCTGGCAGCACGGAACACCCAGAAATTCTGCAGCAGGAAGTTCAGCGTGGTGGCCACTCCCTGTGAGACGAACCAGGACCAGAAGATGACGCCGGGCAAGGATGGGAAGGTATGCCGTAGGAGCAGGTCGACGAGTACGGCGGCGGTGAAACAGATGACATAGGACGCTGCGGCGCGGGCCTTCTCCGCCAGGGACCGTTCACCGCTGAAGGTGAGGTAGCTGTTCAGGTAGTAGGCCACCGTGCTGCCGACGATGTAGCTGCCACCTCGAGCGAAGACGCCGGGCGCTCCGAGGTACAGCAGCAGCGTTCGGGTTGAGAGATCCACGATGGCACCGATGACGCCGACCATGCCGAAGCGCAGGATTTTCCGGTACAAGAGACTCCTCGGTCGGCGTGGTGTTTACTGGCGCCACCGGGTGGTGGCGACCCGACTACCGTACCGGGGAGCGTCCTCCGATTCGACCGAACGATCTGAGTCACCGCTCAGAACGATTATGCGCCCGGAATCGTTCTGAGCGGTGACTCAGTACCGTGGCGCGACCGGGAACCACGGCTCGTCGTCACGGTGCCGGCCCACGTTGCCGACCTCTTCGTGTTCGAAGGCCTGGAACCCGGCGAAGAAGTCCGGCCAGTTCTCCCTGGTGATATCCGTGGCGACGCGGTTGGCCAGGCGGGTCAGCCCCGCATAGATCCCGGAGAGCTGGTTGCCCGCCACTGCGTGGGAGGCCCGTGCCCCGGTGGACAGGTGGAACAGTCGGGGGATGTAGGACCCGGCATCGGGCGATGCGTCCTGTTTCGCCTGGAACTGGAAACCGTCTCCCAGGTACGGGCACCGGCCGAGCGGGTGCCCGGACGCTTGAGGGAACCGGTCGGACCACAGGGCGATGTCCGGCAGAAACTCGCGCAACTCGGGACGCAGTCCCAGGTCCACCGTGTAACCCGTCGCCGAGATCACGACATCGCCGACGTGCACCTTGCCGTGGTCGTCAGTCACCGTTACCTCAGCTCCAGCCGTACCGTCGTGTACGTCGGCAGAGACCCACCGCGTGTCAGTGAGCAGTCGGAAGTTGTCGTGGGCGAAGGCACGCCACACCGATGCCTGGGTCGGCGGCTGGGGCAGTCCGCCGTTGAACAGGGAGAACTCCCACTTCTCCTCGTCGCTGAGATCGAAGAAGTGCTCCTGCATGCCGGGGAACTCCATCCAGCGCAGCGAGTTCTGCCGGGGAATGTCCGCACGCCGGACGTGCATCTCCACGCTCGCGGCACCAGCTTCCAGCGCGGCGGAGGCATTGTCGAAACCACTGGCACCGCCGCCCAGCACGATCACCCGCTTGCCCCGCAGTGCGGCGAAGTCGATCGAGTCCTCCGTGTGCGCCCGGAACTGCGGCGGCAGTGCCTCTACCAGCGGCGGCAGGAACGTCCCGCCGCCGCCGACGAGTCCCATGGCGAAAACGATGCGGCGGGCGCGGTAGGTCACGGACGTACCGCCGTGCACAGCCGCGACATGGAAGTATCCGTCGTCGTCGGGCCTGGTCACCCCCGTGATACGGGTGTGGAAATCCACGTCGGCACCGATGGTCTCCCGGTACCAGGTGAGGTACTCGTTCCAGTCCTCACGGGGAGTCAGGTCGGTGGCGGCCCAGGCTTCGGCACCGTACTTCGCCTCGAACCAGCGTTCGGTGTGCAGCGAGGGGATGTCGAGTTCGATGCCCTTCATGTTCTTCGGGCTGCGCAGCGTGTGCATCCGGGCGTAGCGGGTCCAGCAGCCGGCCTCCTGCGGCGGGCCGGCCTCCAGCACCTTCACACCGTCGATCCGGTGTCGCGACAGGGCGAACGCCGTCCCGAGACCTGCCTGGCCACCACCGATCACCAGCACGTTCCAGGCACCTTCTGCGGGAGCAGGAACCCAGTCATGGTTGTGGCCGGTCAGCGCCATGTCGGCACGTGCCTGCGCGGCCAGGGACTCCAGGTTCGCCTGGGCCACGTCCTCCGGCAGAGGTGCCGGACGGTGGCGTCGGGGGATCACACGGGTCATCGGTCGATCGGCTCCGTTCTCGTCGTCGGCGCCCGGAGTGGGCGGCTGTCAGAAACGAGAGTCTAGGAACCGGCTGTTTCGACGGAGTTTCGCGGAGATGTTCCCGTTGTTCCGAAGGGAAGCCAGAGGGGATCCAGAGGGGAAGAGCCCTTTTACCAGCGGCTTTCGATGTCGAGTTGGCCGTTGTCGGTCAGCTCGCCCCACACGCGCAGCCGGGAGATACCCCCGTCGGGGTAGACGTCGGCACGCACGGCGACGATCGGCGTCGGTCCGGTGGTGCCCTCGGCGGTGTCGGACACGGCGAAGCGGTGCCGGGTGTCCGGCAGCACCCTCGTCTTACCGACGAGTTCGACCTCTTCACCGTCGGCGGTGATGCCGGTCAGCTTCACGTCACCGGGGGCGTTGAACACGAAGTAGGACGTGTCGAACTCGATCCAGCGCACGCGCCCTTCCCCGGCGAGCTGGACGGTGACCGAGTCGTTGCCGTCGTCACGACGTCGCGCATTCTCCCAGCCGCCGCCCATGTTGTGGGCGCGTCCGATCGAGATGATCTGGTTCGGGTGTGAGTAGAACATGTTCGTGCATTCGGTGACCCGTCCACCGTTCTCCACGGCAGCCAGGTCGATGGTGCCGGTGATGAAACGCGGGTCCGGTGCGGGTTGCCCGTGGACGCGCAGGCGGGAGATACCGCCGTCGGGGATCATCTCGAGCTTCACGTGCGTCACGCGACGGGCGGCGGCGTCTCCTGCGGGGAAGATCTCGACGTGGTGCTTGTGGTCGCCCTTGGCGTCCATGGGGGCGACGAGGGTGAACCAGCGGTCGTCGGGCAGGGCGGCCAGCTCCTCGCCTGTGAGGTACTCGTCGCAGGTCAGTCCGTGCACGGCGATCTGGGGCGGGTAGTTCCCCTTGAACCAGGCGGTGTCGACGACGATGCCTTTGATGTGGCCCGGGACGCCGAGGCGAACGATGGCGGCGTCATTCTCACCGACCTCGTCGTGGCGCCGGCGCCGGGTCTCCCACCCGTCGTAGACCTTGCCCTTGTTGCCGAACTCGTTCGGGTCGAAGGCGGGCTCGTGCGGCATGATGAGGTTCTCGCGCTCGGCGAAGGATTCGTCGGACGCCCACACCACGGAGCCGGCCAACGCGCGGCTGGCGAGGTCGGGGTAGGACAGGAAGTCGTAGTGCTCGGTCATGGTGATCCTCAGGGTCGGAGGGTGAAGGGGCGGACGTCGGCGGGGAAGACAGCGTCGTCGTCCAGCTCGACTGCGGGGACGTGCGGGGTGGCGGGGCGGACGTAGACGGGCTTGCCGCCGATCCAGGTGCGGGTCACGACACCGGCCAGGGCCCGTTGGGCGTAGGCGGTGACCTTGTTGCGCTGGTGCAGTTCATCGGGCAGGACGACGAATGCGTCGTCGGCGCTCACGGTGGCCAGGTCGGCGCGGCGGCCTTCCTGGATGGCGCCGCGGTCGTGCAGCCCGGCCCATTCCGCCGGGGCCTGGCACATCCAGCCGATGACGTCCGCCAGCGACAGTCCGCGCAGCCGGGCCTGGGACCACACCACGGGCAGCCCCAACTGGACTGACCCGATGCCGCCCCACGCCTCGCCGAAGGAACCGCCGGATCCGCGTCCGTCGGCACCGCCGGCACCGAGGTCGTTGCCGGTGGCGGCGAGGGCGGAGAAGGCGGTGAGTTCATTGCGCTCATTGGCGGACGCCTGGGCGTCGGCGACCTCGGCGAACTTCTTCAGTTCCGCGGTACAGGGGGAGTGGTCGGAGACCACGGTGGAGATGACTCCGTCCACGAGGCCTTTCCACAGGCGTTCACGGTTGCCGGCGGTGCGTACCGGCGGGCAGCACTTGTACTGGGTGGCGCCGTTCTGGATCTCCTCGGAAAACAACGTCAGGTAGTGCGGGCAGGTTTCGGCGGTGATGCGCACCCCGCGGTCCCGGGCTGCGGCGATCTGGTCGATGGAACCGGAGTCGGACAGGTGCAGGATATGCGCCCGGCATCCGGTGGCCTCGGCCGCCTCGATCACCGTGGCGATGGCCTTCGCCTCCGCAGAGGACGGCCGGGACGCCAGGAAACTGTCGAAGGTTTCGTCGATGCCACCGGCGGCGTCCACCTTCGCCTCACCGGTGGCGATCTCGTCGGCGTCCTCGGCGTGGACGATGAGCAGACCGTCGAACTCGGCGATCTCGGTCATCGCCTGGCGCAGTTGCCCGGTGGACAGGGGCTGGAACTCGTCCACCCCGGAGTGCAGCAGGAAGCACTTGAATCCGAACACGCCCCGCTCCCACAGTGCGCGCAGGTCTCCGGTCCCGAGGTTCTCCGGTACCACACCACCCCAGAAGCCGACGTTGACCTTGGACTTCGGGGCGGCGACGTCCTGCTTGGCGTCCAGGGCATCCACGGTGACGGTGGAGGGGATCGAGTTCAGCGGCATGTCCAGCAGCGTGGTCACTCCGCCGGCGGCGGCCGCCCGGGTCACTGAGGCGAACCCCTCCCACTCGGTGCGCCCGGGCTCGTTGACGTGGACGTGGGTGTCGACCAGTCCGGGGATGAGGACCTGGTCGTCGGGCACGTCCACCACCGTGGCGTCGGTGTAGGTGAACTCGTCGGGGAGCTCGGCGTCCTGCTCGTCGAAGACGGCGGTGATCTGTTCCCCGGAGACGAGGACGGTCGCGGGTCCCTGGACCGGGGTGTGCTCGTCCTCCGGCAGGTAGACGGCGTGGGCCGCCCGGTAGATCGTGGTGATGTCTGTCATGGGTTCGCTCCTTAGTCTCCTTAGTCTCCTTAGACTTCTCGCAGTCGTCCGCTCACCTGGAGACTACGCAACTGGTCGTGGTCCGCTCCCGTGAGTCCCAGTTCCCGGTCGGTGACGGCACCGCAGGCCCGGGCCCGCAGCAGGTAGCCGGCCATCGCCTTCGCGGTGGCCGGTTCGTCCATCCACCGGCTGGTGTCCCCGGCGATGTAGGCACGGAGCCGTTCGGCGCTGAGCCGCCAGTCGGCACGGAAGTACGCGATGGTGGTCAGATGACGTGTCACCAACTGGTGGGCGTGCAGGTCCCAGCCCTGCCGGATACCACGGCGCAGGTGACGTGCCACCAGCTCGTGGTGGATACGCCACCCCTCCATGATCTCCGCACGCGTGCCGACGGGGATGCGGTTGGTGGAGCCGTCCGAGAGCTCCACGCCGACGGCGGTGGTGGCCACCTGCAGGACGTCCTTCGCGTGGTCGGCGACGGGGTGGTCCATGGCCTGCTCAGCGGCGTCGACCCCCAGAGACGCCGAGTAGTCGTAGGTGCCGTAGTGCAGCGACAGGACGCGGCCCTGGCCGGCGGCGATCAGTCGGGCGGGTTCGTTCGCCCCGTCGGCGGCGAGAATGGCCTGCGGGGTCTCGACCTGCACCTCGAAGGGGATCTCCGGCAGGTCGAGTGAGGACTCCAGGGCACGCAGGACGTCGACGAAGGCCTCCACCTGTCGGTGGTGCTGCACCTTCGGGAGCGTCAGCCGTAGCGCACGGCGGTCATTCTCCAGCACGTCGCGCAGGACGTTCCGCTCGGCGAGTCCTTCCAGGACGATGACGAGGGTGCGCAGTCCACGGTCCCGGACAGCCGGGTCGAAGGACTTGAACCGGATACCGGCGAAGGCCGGAGCGCTGCTGTCCGGAGCGCTGAACCAGGTGGCCAGGACCTCGGCGGCCTGCTGTGCCCTGGCGTCCTCGTCGGCGTCGCGGTCGGTCTGCGGGACGCCACGCTGGGTGAAGCCGTCCTCGAAGTCGATGCGCAGATCCTCGATCGGCTCGCGCAGCAGTTTCTCCCGGGTGAGTTCGCCGACGGTGTCGGCCTCCTCGTCGGCGACGCCGAGGTCCCGGGCGAGTTCTGCGGGGTCACCGTATGCGTCGAGGGCGGTCAGAGCATCCGAGGCCCAGCGTCGTGGGAGGTCCGCGCCGGGTGTGGCGTCGCCGACGACGAGGTGGGCGGGGACGTACACGGTGTGGACGGGTTGGCGCCACGTGACCGGCGTCGCCCAGCGTCCGGCGACCAGCGGGTCGATGTCCGCCAACGTCGTGTCGGCGAGGGCGGTGATGTCTGTCAGGACGCTGGGGTCGACGCTGGGGGCGGGCAAGGATGCTCCTCGACTGTACGGGGTGGTTCCTCCGGATGTTACGTCATCGGGCGCTGGTGGACGGGCAGTTGCCCCATTTCCCGGCCGTCACGGTGCACTCGGAGGATGAATCCGGCCGGCGTGTGTATCGAGGTCCTCGCCTACAGGTGCCGGGAAGGTGAATTCCGTCACCACCAGCACCTACGGTGTTGTAACTGTAACGGACGTTCGGTACAGTTCGTCAGCGTGCACAACACGTGCGGAACAACCCAGAACATCCGGAAACACCGGAGCGACTGGAATACACAGGAGGTAGCGAACGTGAGCCACACGACGACAACGACGGGACGGACGCCCGGGCGTCCCTCCGGAGGCGCCGGCGGCACGGATGGTCGGGGCGTCCGCGCCGCCGCCACCTCCACCACTCCTGCCCAGCGCTGGAGCTTCCTCGGCATCATCAGCCTCGGGTTGTTCCTCGTCGGCGCCGACAACTCGATCCTCTACACGGCGCTGCCCGTACTACGCGACGAACTGCACACCACGGCACTGCAGGGGCTGTGGATCATCAACGCCTACCCGCTGGTGCTGGTGGGACTGCTGCTCGGCACCGGCACCCTCGGGGACAAGATCGGCCACCGGGTCATGTTCCTCACCGGTGTGAGTGTCTTCGGAATCGGCTCGTTGCTTGCGGCGTTCTCCCCGAACGCGTGGATGCTGATCGCCGCCCGCGCCGTCCTCGGATTCGGTGCTGCCACGATGATGCCCGCTACCCTGGCTCTGATCCGGCAGACCTTCACGGACGTCCGTGAGCGCAACACCGCGATCGGCATCTGGGGGTCGATCGCGGTGGTCGGTGCAGCATCCGGACCGGTGCTCGGCGGTTTCCTGCTGGAGCACTTCCACTGGGGCACGGTGTTCCTCATCAACGTGCCGGTCGTGATCGTGATTCTCGTCGCGACAGCCGTGTACGCCCCCGCGAACCAGGCAGACCCGTCCCGCCACTGGGACGTGCTGTCCTCGGTGTGGGCGATGCTGGCCATGGTCGGTGCGGTGATGGCGATCAAGGAGATCGCCAATTCAGCCGGCAGCACGAACCTTGTCCTGACCTCCGTCGGTGTGGCGGTCATCGGCGGCGCACTGTTTACGCACCGTCAGGGTCTGCTGCGTCGCCGGGGCATGCCCGCGCTGCTGGAGTTCGGGATCTTCCGTGACCGTATGTTCACAGGTGGCACGCTGGCAGCGATGTTCGCGATGTTCGTGCTGGCGGGTGCGGAGCTGATGACCACGCAGCGGTTCCAGACCTCGGGTGGTTTCAGCCCGCTGGAAGCCGGCCTGTTGGTCGCCTCCGCGGCGGTCCCGGCTATCCCGGCCTCGATCCTCGGCGGCATGAACCTGCACCGTCTCGGTTTCCGGACGTTGATCACCGGCGGTTTCATCATCGGTGCCGTGGGCATGGCCACCGTGGTCTGGGCGGTGCCTGACCAGCCGATGTGGCAGGTGGTCATCGGCCTCGGCCTGGTGGGCGTCGGCTCGGGATGTGTGATGTCGGTGTCGTCCTCGGCGATCATCGGCTCGGCACCGGAGAGCAGGGCGGGTATGGCGTCCTCGGTGGAGGCCATCTCCTACGAGTTCGGCACCCTGTTGTCGGTGGCGATCCTCGGAAGCCTGATGCCGATGTTCTACGCGATGAACGCCCCCTCGGCAGTCTCCGGTGACGTCGACCACGGCGTGGACCACCCGGTCTTCGGTGCGGCAGCTGCGGACGCCTACGACACCGGCTATCTGCTGGTGCTGGTGATTGCGGGTATCGTCGCTGTCGTCGCAGCCGCGGTCACGGCATGGTGCTTCCGCGGCAACCCGAAGGAGGCGGACTACTCTGCGCACGAGTAAGAAAGATGTGATCCTGCGCGCCGCTGTCGGCATCATCGAGTCGGACGGACTGGACGCGGTGACCTACGAGTCACTCGCGGACGCGTCCGGGATGTCGAAGTCGGGGCTGATCTACCACTTCCCGTCCCGCCATGAGCTCATGCTCGGGGTGCACCGCTTTCTCGCGGAGCAGTGGGAGGAAGAGCTCGAATCCGCCGCCGGCGGTCCGGCAGGTGAGGTGTCACCGGCCGGGAGATTGCGGGCGATGGTGCTGTCGTTGAGCAGGTCGGCGACGCGTGCCGACCTGCTGCTGCAGGTGGATTCCCGGACCCACCGCGATTTCGTCGAGGTGTGGCGGGACGTCGATGAGCGGTGGCTGCCGCCGGTCGACGGGGTCGACGGTGACGGGGAGGACGCTGCCCTGAAGCGTGCGGCGTACCTGGTGCAGATTCTCGCCGACGGACTCTGGATGCATGATCACGTGCACGACCATGCGCTGACCGATGCGCAGCGTAAAGCACTGACGTCGGCGATCCTGGAGCTGATCCCGTAACTGGTGCGGTGCGGACGCGCCGTCGTCCGGTCGCACGTCATGGATTACGCCGAGTCTCGATCTCGCGCTTCGATATCCGCAGTTCAGAGGGCATTGCCCGGAGTACGATGATCGCCGACGGCGTAATCCGTGACGTCTCCGGGACATGCGTCGGAAAGGTAGGATCCGGTCATGTCGAAGACTCACCCGCACATTGTTTCCCCCGGCCCTGAACAATTGGCGACTCTCGTTGAGGAGCGGCCGGAAGCGCTGACCGTGATCTATCTCGGTCTGCATCAACTGGTGACGGAAGCGCTGCCGGACGTCGTGAACTCTGTCGACACCGTTGACGCGAGTATCGGGTACGGGGCCCATCAGTACGGGTACAACGGCTGGGGAATGGCAGCGGTCACACCGTACAAGAAATGGGTGTCGCTGACGCTTCTGCACGGTGCTGATCTGGAAGATCCGTCAGCGTTGCTCACCGGTACGGCGACGATGCGGCACGTGAAGTTGGCCAGCGAGGAGGAGTTCGAGGCGAATCGGGCGGCGATCATCGCTCTGGTGCGTAGCGCCGCGGAGCTCCATGAGGCGCCGGTCACGAACAACGGAGAATGATGGAACACCCGCACGGTCACGACCACGATTCCTGTACCCCCGACCTCGACCGCGACCTTGCGGTCACAGGGATCCGGGCCCCACGGGAGAGCCCGGAGAGCCCGGCCCGGCCGGCCCCGGGCGAGAAGGCCGCGCCGTCCCAGGTTGTTGAGCCGGTTGTCGAGGTCACGCCGTTGTCCCTGGAGCCTGAGGTCATCGCCCGCTCGTCCCAGGTGCCGGTGGTGGTGCTCATCGGCTCAATGGTCGGCCCCGGGGCCTCGGCGCTGCGGCGCGACCTGGAGAACCGTGCCACCGGACTGCGGTGGATCCTCGGCGTGGTGGACGCCGACCGGTTCCCGCAGGTCGTCCGCGCCTTCCGCCCGGCGACACTGCCGTCGGTGACCGTCGTGGCAGGAGGCACCGGTGTCGGCACCTGGACTCCTGCGGACGGCGTAGAGGTGGACTGCGGGGACTGGATCGAGCAGGTCGTCGCGACGGTCGAAGGTCGGCTCGACGGACTTCCGCAGGACGCGGTGACCGGCGGCGTTGACCAGGGGACCGCAGCCAGCTCCCTGACCGCGGATCCGAGGCTGCAGGAGGCGGCGGAACTGGTCGGCCACGGGGATGCCGAGGCCGCGTTGGTCCTCTACGACCGTATGCTCGCCGAGTACTCCGATCCTGCTGCGGCGTCCACCCTGCACCGCGCGCGGACTGCCGTCGCTGTCCTGGCCCGAACGGGGAACATGGACCGCTCGGCCGTGTTGTCGGCGGTGGCGGACGCCCGTCGGGGGCCGCAGGGTACTCAGGGGGACGCCGACACTGTGCTCCGCGCCGCGGACGTCCTGGTGCTCCTTGACCGGCCGTCCGAGGCGGTGGAGCTGCTGTCGGGGTCGTTGGCGACTGTGCAGGACGGAGACGGTGCGGGGGACCGTGTCCGACGCCGACTCCTGGAGTTGCTGTACCTGCTGGAGCCGGACGACCCGGTGGTGACGCTGGCCCGCCAGCGGATTGCTGCGGCGGTGTTCTGACCCGGTCAGAGACACCCGTACATCACCGGACCAGGCCCAGGGCCTCCGTATCGGTGAGCATGGCTGCCTCCAGCTTCCGGAGCAGCTCAACGCCGTCGAGATTCACCCCGATGAGCACCACCTCGTTGCCTGGCTCCAGACCGGCGGCGTTCCAGGAGGTGGCAGGTCGGATCGACAGGTCCGGCCCTGCCTGGTGCCACACCTGGGCGAACTCGAGGCGGTCGGCGAACCAGCAGTAGCCTTTCGAACGGACCAGCCCGGCGGTGGAGCGGAGAGCCTCGAGAACCCTGCCCCGGTCGAGGGGGCGTTCTCCCCGGAAGACGACGGAACTGATGCCGTACTCCTCGGTCTCCGGGGTATGGGGGTTCGCCAGTTCTTCGGCGTAGCCCTGGTAGGTCCGTGCGGTGGCTTCGTTGTACAGCTGTGCGCCGAGGATCTCCTCGGTTGCGGGACGTCCGTGGACCAGCCCGTCCACCATCACGTCGATACACGCCCGTGGGTTCATGCGCCGGACCAGTGACAGTGTTGCGGCAAGTCGGTCGGCGGAGACCAGGTCCGACTTGGTGACGTAGATGCGGTCGGCGAATTCGACCTGGTCGACGAGGAGATCGGCGACGGTACGCTCGTCCTCGGGGGTGGCTGCGCGGTCGGCGTCGCGTAGGTCGACGCGGGTGCCGAGCCCGTCGAGGAACTGCACGGCGTCGACGAGGGTGACCATCGTGTCGATCGGGGCGAGATCCGCCAGTCTTGTGCCGTCGTCCCACTGCCACTCGAAAGTGGCGGCCACGGGCATCGGTTCCGAGATACCTGTCGACTCGATGAGAATGTGGTCGTAGGTGCCGCGGCGGGCGAGAGCCCCGACGGACTCCACGAGGTCGTCGCGCAGTGTGCAGCAGATACAGCCGTTGGTCAGTTCCACGAAGCGGTCTTCACCCCGGGTCAGGTGGCCCTCGCCGGCGATGAGGGCGGCGTCGATGTTGACCTCGGAGAAGTCGTTGACGATGACAGCGATGCGGCGTCCGTCGCGGTTCGCGAGCACCGCATTGAGCAGGGTTGTCTTGCCGGAGCCGAGGAACCCGGACAGGACGGTCACCGGGGTGCGACGGCGTGCGGGGGTCATACCGGCTCCACCACCCGTCCGTGGTCGAGGACGATGACCCGGTCCGCACTGTCCGCCTGGTGACGGTGGTGTGTGGCGATGACGACCGTGGTGCCGGCCCGGCTCTCCTCGCGGACGGCCGTGTCGATCATGGTGACGGTGGCGGTGTCCACGGCCGACAGGGGTTCGTCGAGGAGCAGCAGCGGGGCCTGCTGTGCCAGTCCCTGGGCGATGAAGGTTCGTTGGCGCTGTCCGCCGGACAGGTCGCTGAGGGTGCGGTCGGCCAGGTCGGTGATCCCCATGCACGCCATGGAGGTGTCGATGACGGCCCGGTCGCGCCGGGTGAGGGGCCGGAGCAGTCCACGGTGCCGCCATCGTCCCATGGACACGGTCCGACGGACGGTGACGGGGAACAGGTCGGGCGCGACGCTGTGCTGGGGGACCAGGGCGGTGTTCTCCGGAACGCCGGTGACGGTACCTGACGTGGGACGAAGGGTGCCGGCGAGGATACCGAGCAGGGTGGATTTCCCGGAACCGTTGCCGCCGACGAGCGCGGTGACGGTTCCGGGTTCAACGGTGAGAGTGACGTCCCGGAGGGAGGGGACTCGGGCGTAGTGGTGGGAGATGCCGGTGAGGCGGGGCGGTTCACGCATTCCTTCATGGTAATGATAATCATTATCAAATGGAATTCCTGACAGCCCCGTTCGAGATCTCATTCGTCCTCCGGGCCCTGCTGGCCGGTGGGTTTGCCGCTGTGCTCTGCGCCTGCATCGGTACCTGGGTCGTGTTACGCGGTCTCGCGTTCTTCGGCGACGCGATGAGTCACGGCATGTTGCCCGGCGTGGCGGTGGCGGCGCTTGTCGGCGGGAACCTCATGCTCGGGGCGGCGGTCAGTGCGCTGGTGATGTCCCTGGGGGTCGTGACGGTCAGTCGCACGTCACGGTTGTCGCAGGACGTGAGCATCGGCCTGCAGTTCATCACGATGCTGTCGCTGGGAGTGGTGATCGTCTCGCATTCCGGATCCTTCGCCGTCGATCTCACAGCCTTCCTGTTCGGCGACGTCCTCGGTGTTACCCGCGGCGATGTCCTGGTCATCGCTGTCGCTGCCGTGGTCGGCGGGTTTGCCTGTCTTGTGCTGCACCGACCGTTCACTGCGTTGACGTTCGACGAGCGTAAGGCCCACACTCTGGGGCTGCGCCCGGGGGTGGCGCACGTGGGGATGCTGGTTCTCGTCGCGCTGGCGACGGTGGCGTCGTTTCAGGTGGTCGGCACACTCCTGGTTTTCGGTCTGTTGATCGGGCCACCGGCGACGGCGTTGCTGCTGGTCCGGGGAATCGGGCGGGTCATGGTGGTCGCGGCGGCGATCGGGGTGGTGCAGGTCTATGTCGGTCTGCTGGTCAGCTGGTATGCGGAGACCGCTGCCGGGGCGACGGTGACCCTCCTGGGCGGGGTGGGCTTCCTGGTCGTGTTGGCGGCAAAGGCGGTTCTGTGTAGAGTCAGCTCTCGTACTGCAAATGATAATCATTATCAGTAGAGGAGAATGATGACGTTACAGCGCAGAACACGCGCCCGACCGCCCGTTCCGTCCGGTCGTCCTGCCGCCGTCCTCGCAGCTCTTGCCGTCCCGTCCCTGGTCATGGGACTGGCTGCCTGCGGTGCCGAGGACTCCGGATCGGAGTCGGCCGCCACCTCTGGTGCGACCGACACGCCACACGGCTATGTCGAAGGTGCGGAGGAAGCCACCGAACCGCAGCTGAGGCTGGCGGCCGTCGACGCAGACAGCGGCGGAACCACACTGGTCGACCTGCTGACGGGTGACCCGGTGGATGCACCGGCGGAGCCCGACGGGGAGGAGCCCGCCGTGCTCAAGGAGTCTGACGGTCGGTTCCTGTTCACCGCGGACGATGCAGGCGTCACCGTCACGGACACCGGCGTATGGACCGTCGACCACGGCGACCACAACCACTACTACCGGTCCGACCCGTCCCAGGTGGGCACAGTCGACGGCGACACGCCGGGCCACGTGGTCTCCAGTGCCTCGCAGGTCGCGATGTTCTTCGACGGCGACGGCGCGGTGAAGGTCTTCCCGCGGCAGGGGCTCGGCGACGGGGAACTGGCCGAGGACATCTCCTTCGAGGTCGGCGCGCACCACGGGGTTGCGGTTCCCTTCGAGGACCACGTCCTGACCACGGTCCCCGGCGGGGACGACCAGGAGCTTCCCGGAGAGATCTCGCTCTACGACGGCAGCGGTGGGGAGGTCTCGGACGACCTCACCGGTGAGACCACCTGCCCCGAGATCCACGGGGCGGCAGGTCTCCGCGACCATGTGGCCTTCGCCTGCGGGGATGGTCTCCTTACGGTGAACGACGACCTCACCGGAACCGTCACCCCGTACCCGCAGGACGCCGCCGGACGCGCGTGGTCGCTGGTGGCGGGTCGGGACCTCGTGGCAGCGCCGTTCGAGGACGGCGGCCTCGGAGTCCTCGACCCGGAGTCCGGTGAGTGGCAGGTTGCGGAGACCGGTGCTCCGGTGGTCTCCGCTGCGGTCGCACCGGATGACTCGACCGTCTTCGCCGTCGATGAGGACGGCGTGGGCTATGTGGTCGATGCAGATTCCGGCGAGGTCACTGCACAGCGACAGCTGGTGGACGGCGGTGGCGACACGGCTCCGTCGGTTGTCCTCACCCGGGAGCGGGGGTACGTCTCCGACCCGGTGGCCGGGACCGTCGCTGAACTCGACGTGCGTGACAACCTGCGCGAGGCCCGCCGGATCGACGTCGGTGGGCACCCCGCAGCGATCGCCGTGACGGGGGACAAGTGATGAGACACCTCCGGATCCTCACCGCGACACTGGTCTCCGGAGTGCTCGCCTCCGTCCTCGTGGCCTGCGGCAGTGACGGCGAACGCCCCAGCATCGTCGTCACCACGAACATCCTCGGTGACGTCGTCTCCCGGCTTGTCGGCGACTCCGCGGACGTCCAGGTGCTGATGAAACCCAACGCTGATCCACACTCCTTCGGTATCTCCGCCAGGGAGGCCGGGGACATGCAGCAGGCCGACCTCATCGTCGCCAATGGACTGGGACTGGAGGAAGGTCTCGGATCGAACCTCGACAACGCCCGCGAAGAAGGCGTCGACGTCCTCGAGGTCGGTGAAGAGATCGACCCGTTGCCCTATGCCTCAGGCGAGGACGAGGGTGATCTCGACCCGCACTTCTGGACGGACCCCGGTCGTATGGTCACTGCCGCAGGAATCATCGCGGACCACCTGGCGGGTGCCGTCGACGGTGACGTCGGCGAAGAGATCCGGTCCTCCGCCGAGGCCTACCGCGCGGAGTTGGACAATCTTGATACCGAGGTGACAGAGCTCCTGGGCTCTGTGCCGGAGGACCGCCGGAAGCTGGTGACCAACCACCACGTGTTCGGCTATCTCGCCGACCGCTTCGGCTACGACGTGATCGGCACGGTCATACCCGGCGGCACGACTCTGGCAGCACCTTCGGCTGCCGACCTGCGGGACCTGAGCACCACCATCCGTGACAACCGTGTCCCGGCGATCTTCGCCGATTCCTCCCAACCCCAACGCCTCGCCGATGTGCTTGCTGACGAGGCCGGAATAACCGTCGATGTCGTCCCCCTGTTCACCGAATCGCTCACCGAGCCGGGCGGTGAGGCAGGGACCTACATCGACATGCAACGCACAAACGCCGAGCGCATCAGTGATGCGCTCAGCTGACACCTGACTTTCATCTGACTCTCGAGAAGGAGACCCATCATGTCCCCAACGTCCCTGATCCACAACCCACGCCGGATCCGCCACATCCGACGCAGTGCGACCGCTGCGGTGGCGGCGAGCCTCTCCGCCGTCCTGGCACTGTCCGCCTGCTCGTCCGACGACGGCGGCAGCAGTGAGAACACCTCATCCGAGGAGTCGTCGCACGAAGGCCATGATCATGGAGATGAACCTGCTGCCGAAGCGCAGGAGGTCGACGCCGCCGAGCCCCGTATCCTGACCACCTATGACGGCGGCTACCTCACGCTGGACGCCAACACCCTGGAGGTGATCTCGGACGAGAAGATCGACGGTTTCAACCGCCTGAACCCGCTCGGCGACGGTCGTCACGCCCTGTTGTCCACCGGTGACGGCTTCCAGCTCATCGATGCCGGCGTCTGGACTGAGCCGCACGGTGACCACACCCACAGCTACGCCGGTGACCCCGTGCTCACCGACACCGTCTTCGGCACCGACACCCCTGGTCACGTGGTCAGTCATGACGGCAACGTCGCCTTGTTCGGCGACGGCGACGGTAAGATCCAGCTGTTCAAGGCCGAGGATTTCCTCGGCATCTCCGGTGGTGACGGTGACGATGTCCCTGAGCCGACGGTGAAGGAGACGGACGATCCCCACCACGGTGTCGCCGTCGAACTGTCGGACGGGACCCTGCTCCACACCGAGGGGACGGAGGAACACCGCGACACTGTGGTGGCCCTCAGCTCCGATGGCGAAGAGATCGCCTCCAGCAATGACTGCGAAGGGGTCCACGGTGAGGCGACGGCGGCCGGCGAGGCGGTCTCCTTCGGCTGCGAGGACGGCGTGCTGGTCTACAAGGACGGCGAGTTCACCAAGATCGACGCCGAGGACAGCTACGGGCGTACCGGTAACCAGTCCGGCTCCGATGAGTCACCCGTTGTCCTGGGTGACTACAAGGTGGAGGAGGACGCGGAACTGGAGCGTCCGACCAGGATCAAGCTGACGAACACCGAGGACAACACCGCACAGCTCGTCGAGCTGGGGACGTCCTACAGCTTCCGCTCGCTGGCCCGCGGGCCGGAGGGTGAAGCGCTGGTGCTGGGCACGGACGGAAAGCTGCACGTCATCGACCCGGAGACCGGTGAAGAGACCGACTCCTGGGACGTCATCGACGAGTGGGAGGAGCCGGTGGAATGGCAGGAGGCCCGCCCCACCCTGTTCGTGCAGGGGGACCGGGCCTATGTCTCTGAACCGTCCAGCAACGAGTTGCATGTGGTCGACCTGTCCAACGGCGAGATCCTGACCTCCGCCGAACTGCCAGAGACCCCGAACGAGCTGACCGGCGTGACCGGTTAGGAGGGGCTCTCCCTACCGACGGCGCAGCAGGACGATCCGGTCCGGGTGTCCGCCGATCTCGCCGTCGAAGCCGATGATCGTGCGCTCCACCGTCTCGTCCCGGACAAGTTCCCAGGCGTCCTCTTCGAAG
Source organism: Corynebacterium glyciniphilum AJ 3170 (assembly GCF_007673095.1). Taxonomy (GTDB): domain Bacteria; phylum Actinomycetota; class Actinomycetes; order Mycobacteriales; family Mycobacteriaceae; genus Corynebacterium. Next base: position 64,937 of record NZ_VDYZ01000008.1, on the reverse strand, counting down.
CCCAGTGCGTCGACCGCACCGGATTCCTCGGGCGCGGCATCCGGCATGACGTGGGAGAGGATGAACAGGTGGCCGCCGGGTGCGACCAGTTCGCCGGCGCTGAGGAGCAGTGAGGAGCGACGGTCCTGTGAGGGGGCGTGCAGGTAGCTGGCGGTGACCAGATCGAAGGTGTGGTCACCCGCTGACTCGAGCAGGCCGACCAGACCTGTGTCGGTGAAGGTCACACCGTCGACACCTGCGGCGGTGGCGGCGTCCCGTGAGCGTCGGGCAGCGGTGGCGGACACCTCCACGCCGAGGGCGTCCCACCCTTGTGTGGCGAGCCATATGGCGTCCGCGCCCTCTCCGCTGCCGATGTCGACGGCCCGGCCTCGCGGCGTCCCGAGTTCTTCGGTGAGCACGCGCACCAGGGCAGGGTTCGGACGTCCCGACCACCGGGGCGGGGCCTGCGAGTAGGTGGTCTCCCAGAATTCGTCGTCGGCGATGTCGGGCCAGGCGTCGTGGGATGCCGGTGCCGTCAGCGCGTGCACCGCGTTGTCGGTGTCCTCGGTGACCAGCGTGTGGTTCAGCATGCCGGCCGTCATGGACGCCTGTCCCATCGAGGACGGAACGTTCGCCCGGGGGTCGATGACATTGCCGGCCGCCCACACACGTGGGTGGCTGGTCTGCCCGAAAGCGTCGACGGTGAGGAAGGAACCGATGCCGGGGGTCTCGGTGCGCTTCAGGTCGAGTGGGGCGAGGAAACCGTCGCGGGGACGGGACTCCGGGTGAATCCCCAGGGCGTCAACGGGGTGGACGGTGTCGTCCTCGGTGCGTACGCCGGTCAACGTCCCGTCGGTGGAGACGATCTCGGCCACCGGGGAGGTCACCAGCGTGATCCCGCGGGCGTCGAACCGCTGCCGTGTTGCGTCATCCACCTGGGCGGCGACGTCGGCGTCGGTCACGAAGACCGTGAGGTCCCCGGTCCAGTTCCGGACGAGCTGGGCGTACTGGAGGAGCATGGGGGACGACGCCAGCACGCCGATGCGCTGGTCGCGGTGCTCCCACCCGTGGCAGTAGGGGCACTGGAACACGGCGTCGCCCCAGTGGTCTGCGAGACCGGGGACGTCGGGGAGGACGTCGTCGATACCGCTGGCGACGAGGACGGCGCGGGCGTATTCGACGGTGCCGTCGGTGCACGTGACCTTCAGGCCACGGACGACCTCCGTGACGGACTCGGTGCTGTTGGTGGTGACTGTGACGCCGTAGGCGTCGAGTTCGGCACGACCCTTCTCCAGGAGCTCCAGTGGGGGAAGACCGTCGTGGCCGAGCACGCCGTGCATGTTCGGGGCGAAACGGTTGCGGGGTGCGGCGGAGTCGATGACGAGGACGTCGCGACGGGCGCGTCCCAGGAGTTCGGCGGCGCTGAGTCCGGCCGCGCCGCCACCGATGATGATGATGTCGTGTGCTCTCATGCTCCCGATCATCCTGCCCCGTCGGCAGGGCGGCAACACGCGTTGCCGGAACGGCACGAAGGGGAATCACACCGGGGAATGCTGCCGCGGACCATGGCAGGGCACCGCCTACCGCGCGTAGCGTCGATGACATGACGGAACAGAATTTCTACCAGTACCTCATTGTCGGCGGCGGCATGGTTGCCGACAGCGCTGCGCGGGGTATCCGCGAGGTGGATCCTGACGGGACTATCGGCATCGTCGCTGAAGAGCAGACACCTCCGGTGGCGCGCCCTGCCTTGTCCAAGAAGCTCTGGACCGACAGTTCCTTCAGCTTCGACGACGTGTGGCTCAACACCGAGGACGACACCGGGGCAGTCCGGTACCCAGGTGACCGTGCTGTGGCGGTCGACCGCGATGCGCAGACCGTGCGCACCGAGAGTGGCGTGATTCTCACCTATGGAAAGCTGCTTCTCGCAACGGGCGGAGCCCCGGCTACCCTCGGTCTCCCCGAGGACGACCGTATCGTGTTCTTCCGTACGCTCGACGACTATGAGCGGTTGCGCCGTCATTCCGGCGACCAGCGCCATGTGGTCGTCGTCGGCGGCAGCTTCATCGGTTCCGAACTGGCGGCTGCGTTGGTACAGAATGACACTGCCGTCACGCTCGTCTTCCCTGATGATGTCCTGTTCGGCGGTGTTTTCCCGCCGGACCTCGCCCGGTACTTCCAGTCCCGGTACGAGGACGCCGGCGTGACCGTCATGCCCGGTGTGTCGGTGGAGTCCGCCGATGTGCAGGGGAGCGGTCATCTCGTCCTCGCTCTCTCGGACGGAACCTCCCTCGAATGCGACGCAGTCGCCGTGGGTGCGGGTGTCTCCCCGAACAACGAGATCGCCAGTGAGGCAGGATTGTCTGTGGATGACGGAGTGCTTGTCGACGAGTTGTTGCGCACGAGCGACCCCCGGATCTTCGCGGCCGGTGACGTGGCGTCCTATCCGGATGCCATCCTGGGCCGCCGTCGGATCGAGCATGTCGACAATGCCACGACGATGGGCCGGCAGGCCGGTCGCAACCTCGCGGGGGCGGACGAACCTTACACCCACACGCCCTACTTCTACTCGGTGGCGTTCGACGACCGGTATGAGGCCGTCGGCACCCTCGATGCGTCGTTGGAGACTGTCGACGTGTGGGACGGAGACCGTGGCGTGGTCTATTACGTCGACGGCAGCAAAGTCGTCGGAGTGCTGCTCTGGAACATCAACGGGCGCCGCGATGATGCCCGGGAGGCCGTCGATCACGCCGACGGTTCAGACCACGCGGCCCTCCGTTCGCGCATCCCCACCGAGGACGGCGACCCCGAGCAGGACGACAGGAACTGAGGAGTGTAAATCATGGATCTCGAGATGTCCGGACGAACGGCACTGATCACCGGCGGCGACTCCGGCATCGGCTGGCACACGGCCGCTGCCCTTCTCGCGGAGGGCGCCACGGTGGTGCTGACCGACAAGGATTCTGATGAACTGCAGAAGGCGGCGTCTGCGCTGGAGGCAGACTCCGGGCGACTGCACACTTTCGCTGCTGACCTCACCCGGCTCGATGACATCGAGGCACTGCGTCGGCACGTCGCGGAGGCCGCGGGTCATGTGGACACAGTCGTCCACTGTGCCGGTGTGACCGGGGCGCAGGGACTCTTCCACGAGATCGATGACGAGGGCTGGGTCGCCACTCTCGAGATCGACCTGCTGGCGGCGGTACGGGTCGCGCGGGCGTTCCTCGACGACCTGCGGGCGAGTGGCAGGGGCCGTCTGGTCTTCCTCTCCTCCGAGGACGCGGTACAACCCTACGACGACGAGTTGCCGTACTGTGCCGCGAAGGCCGGTGTGCTGGCTTTCTCGAAGGGCCTCTCGCGAACTTACGCGCATGAAGGGCTGCTGGTGAATACGGTGTCACCTGCCTTCATCCACACACCCATGACGGACGCGATGATGGACAAGCGGGCCGCGGAGCTCGGGGTCGACCGCGACAGGGCGATCGACACATTCCTCGACAACAAGCGACCGTATCTCGCGCTCAAGCGACGGGGCGAGCCGCAGGAGGTCGCCTCGGTCATCGCTTTCCTGTGTTCCGACCGGGCGTCCTTCATCAACGGGGCGAACTACCGTGTCGACGGAGGGTCAGTCGCCACCGTCTGACGCCTGCTGCGCGGCCTGCCGCCACACCGGCGCATTTTTCTCCCTACCGTCGACCAATGGGGACGGACAGCACCAGGACAGCAGCCCCGCAGACGGTGACGACGACCCACCCGGCAATGCCACCTGCGGTGATACTACCCGCGACGGCGACACCGAGAGCCGTGCCCACCTGCCGTGCGGTCGACGTGAAACCACCGGCCACCCCGGCGCGTTCCGACGGCAGACTGTTGACGGCGGTCGTGGTGACCGGGGCGCTCGACAACCCCACGCCGGATCCGATGAGCAGGTAGGCGACCAACAGGACCGGGACGCCCGTCCCCTGCGTGGCGACGGTGAAGACCATGAGCAGGATTCCGCCGAGCACCAGACATGCTCCGGCGGCCAGGAGGGGGCCACGTGGACCGGAGTCGGCGACGAACCATCCGGACAACGGGGCGAACACGACGGCCCCACCAGCCATCGGAAGTGTTGCCGCTCCCGCCGCCACTGGCGACCATCCCAGGGTATTCTGCAGCAGCAGTGTCGTGGACAGCAACGTCAGGCTGAATCCGGCGAACACCACGACAGCGGAGATGACGGCAGCGGTGAACGCAGGTATCCGGAACAGTCCGGGATCGACCAACGGCTCGCCTCGGTGTCTCTCCACGTGGTGGAAGCCTGCGGTGGCCAGCAGGAAGACGGCGCAGCCGATCAGGACCGGCGCAGACCCCCACTGGGTGCCCTCAGCGCCGGAGCCTTCGATGAGAATCGTGACAGCGGTGGCCAGAATCAGCACGAGCAGGATCTGACCGGGTATGTCGAGGTGGCGGGGGTGGGCGGATCGTGACTCGGGGACAAGGAGGGAGACGAGCAGGAGTGTCGTGAGGACCAGGGGGCCGTTGATCCAGAACACTGCACGCCAGTCAAGTGCGGTGACCAGGAGGCCGCCGGTCACTGGTCCGGCGGCCATGCTCATGCCGAACATCGCGCCCCACACGCCGATGGCGCGGGCGCGTTCCCGTGGGTCAGGCATGGCGTTCACTACGATCGCCAGGGCGACCGGGGTGAGCATGGAGGCACCGGTGCCCTGCACGATCCGCGCGGTGATCAGGAGTTCTGCTGACGGTGCTACGGCACAGGCCAGCGATGCGAGGCCGAAGACGATGAGGCCTGTCCGGAACACCCGGCGGCGTCCGAAACGGTCGGCCAGGGCGCCGGCGGTAATCAGCAGGCTGGCGAAGGGCACTGTGTAGGCGTCGACCACCCAGGCCATGCGGGCATCCCCGACGTTGAGCCCGTCGCTGATATGCGGCAGGGCGACGGTGACGATGGTGGTGTCCAGTCCGACGAGGAACAGGGCCGACGCACAGATCGCGAGGACGGCCCAGCGCCGGCGCAGAGACAGTGGTTCATTCTGGTGTTTCACGTGAGGATCGGTCGGTGTATCCACGGCGGGCTCCTTCATGGTCGCATCTGCCGTTTATCGTCAGGGTCGGGGACTGCACGTGGGGAGCCTTTTTGCGGATTCTGCAAGAATGAAGCGATGGACGCACGAAAGGACGGCAGCGACGGTAGCGGCGGCAGCAACAGCGGCGCAGCCGAGATTATTGCCGCCGTCGGTGCTCGTCTACGCCGGATGCGTACGGCCCGCGGCATGACACTGTCTGCGGTCTCCGGGCGGACCGGCCTGTCGGTCAGTGCCCTGTCCCGCGTGGAAACCGGCAACCGGCAGCCGACGCTGGATATCCTCATCCCGCTGGCGCAGGTCTACGAGGCCACCCTCGACCAGCTCGTCGCACCTCCGCAGACCGGGGACCCGCGCGTGAACCTGAGACCGCGTTCCCTCGCAGGTGGGGGAACCATCGTCCCGTTGACCGGTTACCCCGGTCGGGTGCAGGTGTTCAAGCATGTGCTCGGCCCTCGGACACCCCACCTGGTCAGCCACCCGGGGCATGCCTGGCTCCACGTCCTGGCCGGTCGGCTGAGACTTCTCCTGGACGACGACGAGTACATTCTGGTTCCCGGTGAGACCGCCCAGTTTGATCCCGTCACGCCGCACTGGTTCGGTCCGGCGGATGAGGGGACCGTGGAGATCCTCCACCTCTTCGGGCCGCAGGGGCAGCGCCCGGTCGACCGGATCTCCCACTGAACGCCGGACGGTCTACTGGGTCTTCTGTGCCTTCTGCCGCCACACCGACGAGGTGGTGACTGCGGCGATGGCCGTGGTCAACGGCACGGCGGCTACCAGCGCCAGGGAACCGGTCGCCGAGCGGAGGATCTCCGTGGCCATGATGTCCGAGGTCAGGATATGCCCGATGTCGCGGCCGGACACGCTGAGTAGCACCAGCAGGGGCAGGGCGGCACCGGCGTAGGACAGCACCAGGGTGTACACGGTGGAGGCCAGGTGGTCGCGGCCGACACGCATGGCGGTGCCGAACAGGCGCAGGTTCGACGCGGTGGGGTCCAGTTGGCGTAGCTCGGCGATGGTCGAGGCCTGGGCCACCGTCACATCGTTGAGCACGCCGAGGGTACCGATGATGAACCCGGCCAACAGCAGCCCGCTGATCGACAGGCCCGGGAGATACAGCATGATCTGCATGTTGTTCTCGTCGGCGAGGCCGCGTAGCTGGTTCGTGTCGATCGCCAGCCACGCCAGGGTGGTGCCCACCAGCATTGCCGCCAGGGTGCCGCCGAGGGAGGACGCCGTCTTCCAGTTCATGCCGTGGACCAGGAACAGCGCCAGGTACAGCACGGCGGAGCAGGCGGTCACCGCCAGCAGGACGGGGTCGCCACCGCGTGCCAGGGCAGGCAGCAGGAAGATACCGAAGATCCCGAGCGTCACCCCGAGACCCAGGATGGACCGGAAGCCGCGCCACGCCCCGACCACGACGATCGCCACGAGGGTCAGCAGCAGCCACACCCACACCGGGGTGGTGCGTTCATAGTCCTGGAAGCCGTAGGTGCGGCTGCCGTCCTCGGAGGTGCCGGTGGTCATCAGGATGTCCTGCCCGACAGACAGATCGGGAGAACCGTCGGCGTCAGTCACCGCCAGCAGGGTGCGTCGCCCCTCCTCCGGCCCGGAGGTGATGTCCACGATGACCTGCGGACATGAAGCGTCTTCACCTCCCGCGGCGCTGGGATGGCCGGTGGGCGGCGAGGTGTCGAAGGAGCGCCCGATCGCCGGCGAGTTGCAGGACCCGGTGGTCTCCAGGGCGACGGTGCCGGACGAGATCTCCTGGGCCAGCCCGGAGGTCTGGTGGAAGTCGTCGCCGGTGGACGGTTCACCCTGCGGCCACTGCAGGGCCACGGCGACCGCCGTGGCCACGAAGCCGATGACCAGGGCGATGAACAGGATCGACCGGGGCAGGGTCCACTCGATCCGGCGTGGGTCGAGGTTGCGCGGGTGCAGACGTTCCGCCAGCGGCCGGTCGTCGGACGGGCCGTGGCTGTGAGCGTGACTGTGCCCGTGCTGCGCTGCGGCGGCGAGGGGGTCGGACGGTGCGGGGGCGTGGTGGCGTCCCAAAGCAATGCTGCTTTCTGTCGGAGATGGTGCGGGGTGACGCACCTGAGGATAGCCGGGACGGGCCGTTGACACGCAGGGCTGAACAAGTGTTCAATGTTAAACATGCGTTCAACCGAGATTCTTGAGGCCGCCATCGGCGAGTTCGCCGCCCGCGGATTCGCCGGAGCCACGGTGCGCGGTATCGCCCGTGCCGCCGGTGTGTCCCCGGGCCTCGTGCTGCACCACTTCGGGTCCCGCGACGGATTGCGCGAGGAGTGCGACAACCATGTCTTCGTGGCGATCACCGAGGCGAAGAAGGCCAACGCCGACCGTGGCACCGCCGCATTGCCCACCATGTTCGCCGACCCGCGTATGCGGGTCTACGTGGACTACCTGGTGGCCTCGCTCGTCGACCCGTCGGAGCACGGTCAACGGTTCTTCGACCACTACGTGGACACCGTCGAGGAGATCCTCGACGACGGTTTCGCCGGCTACACCTTCCGCCGCACGGGCGGGGAGGCGGGGGAGGCTGGCGCAACGCCTGCCGACCGACGTGCCAGGGCCTGTGCCGTCGCAGTGCTGGGGCTGGCACCGGCGCTGCTGCATCAGCGTGTCGGCACGGTCCTCGGCACAGCGGACATGCCCGAGACCCTGTCCCGGCTCGGGCCGCAGCTGTTCGACATCTACCTGCACGGACTCATCGAGGAGAAACCATGACCGCTTCCGCCCGCGCCACAGACTTCACCTCAGCCCCCGCCGTCGATCTCCGCGGCGTCACCAAGAAGTTCGGCCACGTCACCGCCCTCGACGGCCTCACCCTCCAGGTAGGGAAAGGGGAGGTCCACGGGTTTCTCGGCCCGAACGGTGCCGGGAAGTCCACCGCCATCCGCATTCTCCTGGGGATCCTCCGACACGACGGCGGCCAGGTCCGTCTGCTCGGTGGCGACCCCTGGAAGGACGCCGTCGGGCTGCACCGTCGTCTGGCCTACGTCCCGGGCGACGTCGAGCTCTGGCCGAACCTCACCGGAGGCGAGGCGATCGACCTGTTCGCCCGCCTGCGGTGCGGCCGCGGCGGCGCCGGTGCCGTCAACACCCGCCGTCGCGACGAGCTCATCGAGCGTTTCCAACTCGATCCCCGAAAGAAGGGGCGCACCTACTCCAAAGGAAACCGGCAGAAGGTCGCGTTGATCTCCGCGCTGGCGTCCGACGTCGACCTGCTGCTGCTCGATGAACCGACGTCCGGTCTGGACCCGCTGATGGAGGCGGAGTTCCAGGACTGCATCCGCGAGGCGGTCAGAGACGACGGACGCACCGTCCTGCTGTCCAGCCACATTCTCGCCCAGGTCGAGGCCCTGGCCGACCGGATCTCGATCATCCGGGACGGACGTGACGTGGAGACCGGGACCCTGGACGATCTCCGGCACCTGCAGCGCACCGCGGTCTCCGTCCGCACCGACCGGCCGCTGGAGAGCTTCGCCGACCACGAGGGTGTCCACGACCTGACCGTGGACGGCGGCGGACACGTGCACTTCGCCGCGGATACCTCAGCCCTGCCCGGCATCATGGGCGAGCTGGCGTCACACGGTATCCGGACGATCACGGCCACACCACCGACACTGGAACAGCTGCTGTTGCGGCACTACGGGGATGCGTCATGATCGGGCAGTCGACCGGTCAGCTGACCGGCACCTGGACACTGCTGCGGCTCATGCTGCGCCGTGACCGCGTCCGCCTGCCCGGTTGGGTGCTCGGCATGGCGGCGCTCACGGCGTACTTCGCCAATGCGCTGGGGGCGGTGGTGGACGAGGAGTCCCTGGCAGGACTGGCATCCCTGGCCACCACGCCGGTGATGGGCCTGATCGGTGGGCCGGGGTACGGCTTCGACGACATCACCCTGCCACGGCTGTTCGCGGGAATGTACGGTCTCTACCTGATGATCGGCGCGGCACTCATGGCGATGACGACCGTGTCCCGCCACACCCGGGTCGAGGAACAGACAGGACGGGCCGAACTGCTGCGCGCCAACGTCGTCGGACGACACGCCCAGCTCGTCGCAGCACTGCTCCTGTCGACGCTCATGTCCGTTCTCCTGACGGCGGTCATGTGGATTGTCGTCCAGTTCTCCGTGATGGAACCCGGCCCGACGTCGGCGAATCTGATCTTCGTCGCCAGCGTCGGTGCGGTCGGCCTGGTGTTCACCGGAGTCGCGGCGGTGACGGTGCAACTGTCCCCGTTCTCCAGGGTGGGGTCATCGGTGGCCGGAGCCGTGCTGGCGGTCGCCTTCGTCATCCGGGGGCTGGGGGACATGTCGGCACTGCAGCAGGGCCACGACGGTGGGGTGGCCTGGTTGTCCTGGCTCTCCCCGCTGGGATGGTCGCAGCAGACCGCGCCCTACACCCTCGACCGGTGGTGGCCGTTGCTGTTCTCGGTCGGCACCACCGTCATCCTGACCGGCGCCGGCGTGGCACTGCAGTCGCGCCGGGACCTGACCGCGGGACTCGTGGCCGACCGTCCCGGCCCCGCGACCGCCGCGACGTGGTTGGACAGTCCCGTGGCACTCGCGTTCCGGCTGCAGCGGGCGTCGCTGGTGGGATGGTCCGTCGCGATGCTGGTGGCCGGGGTCATCTTCGGTGCTTTCGCCGGGCCGATGGCCGACGGCGCAGACTCGATGCCGCCGGAGATCATCGAGGTGCTCGGCGGAACGGCGGGAGTCGTCGAGGGCTACCTCGGGTTCATGGGAATCTACTTCGCGGTGATGATCGCCGTCTACGCCCTGTTGTCCGTCCAGTCGTTGCGGAGCCAGGAACAGGGCTTCCATACCGAGACGGTACTGTCCACCGCGGTGTCCAGGCGCTCCTGGCAGCTGTCCTGGACCGGGGTGACGGCTGTCGGGGCACTCTGGCTGTCGGCGCTCGCCGGCCTGGGGGAGGGGATCGGTGCCGCCGCCGGGCTCGGCGATGCCGGTCTCATCGGACGGACCCTGCTGGGGCACATGGCTCAGGTCCCGGCGGTGTGGGTCCTGCTCGGCGTCGCCGTCCTGCTGTACGGGGCACTTCCGCGGTTCGTGGGTCTGGCGTGGGCACTGTTGGGCTACTCCACCCTGCTGGTGCTTTTCGGGGAGATGATCGAGTTGCCCGAGGGCGTCCTCGACACGTCCGTGTTCCGGCATGTCGGTCAGTACCCCGCCGAGGCGTTGTCCTGGGCCGCCGTCGGCGCGCTGACGGCACTGGCGGCGTTGTTCACGGCGCTGGGCACTCGCGCGTTCGGGCGACGGGACCTGGTCACCACCTGACCCGCCTGCTACGGTGAACGACATGACTGACATGGGATTCTCGATCGCCAGGATCTGGGGCCACCGCTGACGGCGGTGGGGACTCCTGTTCTCTGACTGACTTCTCCACCGTCGTCCCGACGATGATTCATCGCCGGGCGGCGGATCTTGTGCTGCCCGGCTCCGGACCACGACACTGGAGTACACGGACACATGTCCCGTCAGAACAACCCCGAAGAACACCAATCCCATATCCGCGCCGTTGACCTCGGCATATCCGTCGCGGGGCGCCAGATCCTCACCGGCGTCACCGCCACCGTCTCACCCGGCAACCGCCTGGTCATCGTGGGCGAGAACGGAGTCGGCAAGACCACCCTGCTGCACACCCTCGCCGGAGTGCGCGAGCCGGACGAGGGCACGCTGACACGCACCGGCACCGTCACCCTGGTGCAACAGGCCATGGACGACGAGTCCGGCCAGACCGTCGGTGACCTGATCGCCGACGCCACCGCCGAGGCCGACCGCGCCCTCACCGACCTCGACGCAGCTGCCGGCGCTCTCGCCGAGGGTACCGCTGCAGCTGAGCAGACCTACACCCGTGCCCTCGACCGCGCGACCAGTCTCGACGCCTGGGACGCCCGACGCCGTGTCGACGTCGCCCTGGCCGGCCTGGACGCCTGCACCGACCGTAGCCGCGCACTGCGCACCCTCTCCCACGGGCAGCGCTACCGCGTGCGGCTGGCCTGTGCCCTGGGACGCGACGGCACCCTGCTGCTGGACGAACCCACCAACCACCTCGACGCCGGTGCACTCGCCTTCCTCACGTCCTGCCTCCTGGAACGTCGAGGCCCGGTGGCGGTGGTGACCCACGACCGCGCCCTGCTGCGCGACCTCACCGCCGACGGACAGGGCACGTTCCTCGACCTCGACCCGACCTCCGACGGCACACCCCGGGTCACCACGGGAACCTACGACGAGTGGGTGTCCCGTCGCCGCGCCGAGCGGGAGCACTGGGAGCAGGAGTACGCCGCACAGGTCGCCGAGCACCGTCGTCTCGAATCTGCCGTCGACGATGCCCGTGGCCGCCTGATCACCGGGTGGCGTCCGGAGAAAGGACACAACAAGCACGGGCGTGCCACCCGCGCTGCAGGCACGGTCCAGACCCTGCACCGCAGGCAGGAGGCTCTGGCCGACCATGCCGTCGACATTCCCGAACCACCCCTGTCGCTCCGGTGGCCGGACGTGTCCGTCGCGCCGGGACGCACACTGCTGACCTGTGACGGGGTGTCCGTGGACGGACGGTTGCGCGGTCCGGTCTCGCTGGAGATCTCCGGCGGGGACCGGCTCGTGCTCACCGGGCCGAACGGTGCCGGAAAATCCACCCTCGTCGATGTCCTGCGGGGGCAGGTCGAGCCGACCGGTGGGTGGTGCCACATCCACGACGGGGTGCGGGTCAGCGTCCTTACCCAGCATGAACCGACATGGTCGGAGTACGCCGGGCAGCACACCCGTGCCGCCGAGGTGTACGAGCGGGTCGCCGGGTCGGGTGGCCCTGCACTGTCGTCGCTCGGGCTACTGGACCGGACGGCACGGTCCACTCCGGTGGAGCGGCTGTCGCAGGGGCAGCAACGTCGTCTCCACCTGGCGCTGTGCCTGGCGTCGCGTCCGGACCTGCTCGTCCTCGACGAGCCGACGAACCACCTGTCCGCCACCCTCGTCGACGAGATGACCGACGCACTGCGGACGACGGAGGCCGCCGTCATGGTGGTCACCCACGACCGGCAGATGCTGCGGGACCTCGTCGGGGAGACGGGGGACGGAGCGTGGCCGGTGCTCGCGCTGGAGTGATGCCTGCGCATGGTTAGGACAGCGGACCGCGGAACCGCTAGCCTGGGACCATGTCCACAATCAGCCACGCCCCGGCAGCGGAGGTCGGCACCGGTGAGGGTCGAGACACCACGGCACCGGTGTCCTCCGCTGACCGGTTCATGCTCCGGTTGCTCCGTGTCAGGGAGATCGACCGGATCGACATGGAGGCGGTGGCCGGTGCCCACCGGGCGTTCCGTTGGGCGATCGTGTTCTCCGCCGTGCGGTGCACGATCACCTACCTGCTGGTGCCCATCCTGATTCCCGTGGTCAGTGTCGCGGGCATGGTCGCCACTCCGCTGAACATCACGCTGTGCCTGTTGGCGCTGGTGAACGGGATCGTGAGCATGCGCCGCTTCTGGCGTACCGACCACCCGGGTAAGTGGATGTACACATGGTTCATGGCGGTCGTGTTCCTGATCCTCATCGGGACACTCGTCTACGAGTTCATTGGATTGGTGGCGTGATGAAACCCGAGTCAGAGGCTACTGAGGCTCTTGAAACCCCGGAGAACATGGAAAACATGGAGGCGCTGGAGGATCAGGCTGAGCAGCCGGAGATTCCCGGCTCCTCCACCGCAGACGTGGTGACGCTGCTGTTCATGGCGGCGATGATCATCGCCACGGTGGTGTGCTTCATCTTCCTGATGTGAGTGCTCAGGGCACTGCCCGTACGTGGGACGGTGCATGACAGAATCCGGCTCCTGCCGCCACCGAAAGCCGAAAAGTGTCACGCACCGTCAGCCGTGATCCACGTGGTGAGACCACATCCGTCATCCCAGCAGGTCCTCACCCCAGTAGCTGTCCCCGGACGTTCCTCCCGGGACGTGGAACACCGCCGAACCGACGTGGGTGATCCACTCATTCAACCGGTCGCCCTCGGCGAGGCGTCGCTGGACAGGAATGAAGGATGTACCCGGGTCACGCTGGAAACAGGTGAAGATCAGTCCGGTGTCGGAGAGGTCGATCAGGTCGGCGTCCTGCAGACCTGCCGCTCCGGCGGTGACGGGAAGATCGTAGTTGTAGGCGCGCCGCAGCATACGTTCCGCATTACCGTTGCGTGAGGTCGCCAGAGCCACATGTGAGTGGGCGTCGATGAGGGGTAGGCCGTCGTCGCCGATCTTGTTCACGTCGACGTCGGTGAACTCGTCGCCGCCGCTCAGTGGTGCTCCCTCGACGATGGTGCGCCCCATCGCGACTTCACGGGTGCCGCGGTCCACGGACTCCCATTCGGGCATGTCGAAGGCGATGCGACGGACGATCATGCAGGTCCCGCCGTCGTCATTCCACACCTGGGAGTCGAACTCCTTCTCCGAGCGCGGGTTGATACTGCCGTCCTTGAAACCGAAGAGGTTGCGGGGGGTGCCGTCCTGCACGTCCAGGAACCCGGTCTGGCTCCAGGACGGTCGGGCGTAGTCGGCGCCGCCGCGGACGAGGACGCGTAGCGCGTGGGAGACGGTCGTGCGGTCGTCGCCGCAGATCTGCAGGACGATGTCGCGCTCGCCCCAGGTGGCGTCGAGCCTGTCACCGGTGAAGTGTGGCAGCGGTTTCAGCCATGAGGGGGCTTTGTCGGAGATTCCGGCGGCAGCGTAGAGCCCCGGGCCGAAACCGCAGGTGACGGTGAGGTTGCCGGGGTTGGAGGCGAGTTCCGGTTCCAGGTCGGCGAGCACGGGCGTGCCGGCGCAGAGACGTCGCGCGTCTCCGGTCCAGATGCGGAGCAGGCGTTGGACGGCCCTGCGGTCGACGCCGTCACGCAGTGAGAAGGCGACGGTGGTGTTGTGTGCCTGGAGGGGCGTGGCGATGCCGGCCTGGTGGTCACCGTCGAAAGGGACGGTGGCCGCCTCCGGTTCTGTGGCGGCAGCGTCCTGTCCGTCGGAGCAGGACGTCGTGACGGCGGCGGTGCCGAGGATACCGATCGTGCCCAGTCCACCGAGGAAACCGCGGCGGGTCAGGCCCCGCGCCACCGTGTGAGGATCAGTGCCCGGCATGCTCGTCGTGCTCGCCGTCGGTGGCGTCTGCGTCGTCTGTGCTGTCACCGGTGCCGTAGTCCTCGTGGGCGGACTGCTGCACGCGGACGGGGATGTCGCTGATCTCGTAGGTGGTGCCGTCCTCGCCGGTGAGGGTGAGGGTGAGTGCGTCGCCGGCGGCGATCTCGTCGTTGTTCTCCATGATCATGATGTGGGTGCTGCCGGGTTCCATCGCGACGCTGCCGTTGGCGGGGACGACGAGGCCGTCGTCGGTCTCTTTCATGATGCCGTCGACGGTCTCGTGGAACTGGTAGACGCCGTCGAGGTCACCGGTGACGCGGGTGAGGTGGATGTCCTCGTCCGTGGAGTTGGTGAGCTCGCCGAAGACGGCGGTCATGGAGGTCTCGGTGTCCTTGGCGCCGACGTAGCCGTCGGAGAAGGCGATGGCGTCGCTGCTCTGCCCGGTGTCCTGTCCGGTGGTGGTCGCCGCGTCGCTGTCGTTGCCGTCGTTGCTCCCGCTACCGCAGGCGGTGAGGCTGAGGGCGAGGACGGAGGCGAGGGAGGCGGCGGTGAGGCGGCGCTTCATGGTGTCGGGCATCGAACACTCCTGAAAATCACGAGAGAGTCTGAATTACTGGTCAACCTACTAGTCGGTTCTATCGTCAGAAGAGTTCCGGTACGTCACCGGGATCACGTCCGGGGGTGGGGGAGCCTGCCCGGTGACACCCCCGACCGGAACCGTCCGGACCGTGGATCCGACAACTCCATCGTGACCAGCACCGTGACCACGACAGAGTCCACAGCGACTCCAGGGCCCCCAACTTCTCCGCGCGCTGCGGACCGCCAGCAGAACCATCTGCTCAGACGACTGCATTTCTTCGCGGGGGTGGTGTGCGCGCCGCTGATCCTCGTCGCGGCGGTCACCGGCCTGCTCTACGCATTCGCACCGACGGTGGAGCAGGTGACGAACCACTCGATGCTCACCGCCACGGCGCCCGACGGTACCGACGGCACAGAGAAGCTCCCCGTCAGCGAACTGGTGGCCACGGCGCAGGAGGAGCATCCCGACCTGGCCTTGTCCGGCGTGCGGATCGGCGGTGACGGCGAGACGACCCGGGTACTGTTCAACGACCCCGGCCTGCCGGAGTCCACCGTGCAGGCGGTGTTCCTGGACCCCTGGACAGGCGAGGTGAAGGGCGACACCACCCAGTACGGCAGCTCCGCCTCGCTGCCGTTGCGACAGTGGATCGCCGAGGGCCATCGCACGGCGTGGCTCGGGGAGCCCGGACGGCTGTACTCTGAGACGGCCGCGAGCTGGCTGGGAGTCCTCGCTGTCGGTGGCGTGGTGATGTGGTGGCAGCGACAGCGGAAGAGTCAGGTGGCGGCGTCGAAGCTCAGGAACATGGTGCGTACCGGCGGCCGCGGCCGGACCCGGACGATGCGTCTGCACGGGGCGACGGGGACGCTTGTCGTGGCGGGCATGGTGTTTCTGACTGTCACCGGACTGACCTGGTCGTCTGTCGCCGGTGGCACGATCGGGGACCTCCGGGAGAAGTTGAGCTGGGGGACACCGGCGGTGGAGGCCACCTTGCCGGGTGCACAGCCGGTGGCACCGTCCGGTGGTGGGGCGCACGCCGGTCACGAGGGACACGGGGGTCATGCGATGCCGGCCGGCGTCCGGGTCAGCGGGCTGAACGCAGGATCGGTCGACCGGGTGGCGACGACGGCGGAGGCGGAACTGCGTGCTCCGGTGACGATCACGCCTCCGGCTGTGGAGGGCCAGGCGTGGACGGCGTCGGAGGACCGGGCCGCCTACCGGTTGTCGAATGACGCGGTCGCGATTGACTGGGCCACCGGCCGGGTGACCGACCGGCTTGATTTCGCGGACTGGCCGCTGGCGGCGAAGCTCACGGGCTGGCTTATCCAGCTGCACATGGGCACCCTGTTCGGCCTGCCGAACCAGCTGGTGCTGGGGCTGCTGGCCGCAGCGATCATCGCGATGGTCTGCTGGGGGTACATGATGTGGTGGAAGCGTCGACCCGCCGGAGGTTTCGCGGGTCCGCCGCGGAGGGCACCGTGGTCGCGACCGACGGCGGGAACGCTGGTCCTCGTCGCTGCGCTGGTTGCCTACGGTGTCGTTGCGCCGTTGTTCGGGATCACTTGCCTGGCTTTCGTCCTGGTCAGCGTGCTCTGGGGCGCGGCGCGCCGCAGGGGTGGCACTCCACTCAGCACTCCACCACGTTGACGGCGAGGCCGCCGCGGCTGGTCTCCTTGTACTTGTCGTTCATGTCGGCTCCGGTCTCCCGCATCGTCTGGATGACGGCGTCGAGGGAGACGACGTGCGAGCCGTCGCCCGCCAACGCGAGACGTGCGGCGGTGACGGCGGTGGATGCGGCGACGGCGTTGCGTTCGATGCAGGGGATCTGCACCAGTCCGCCGATGGGGTCGCAGGTCAGACCGAGGTGGTGCTCCACGGCGATCTCGGCGGCGTTCTCCACCTGTGCTGCGGTACCGCCCCGGACGGCGCAGAAACCTGCGGCAGCCATGGCGCAGGCCGAGCCGACCTCCGCTTGGCAACCACCCTCGGCCCCGGAGATCGAGGCGTTGGCCTTGATCAGTGAGCCGACGGCCGCTGCGGTGAGCAGGAAGGTGCGCACGTCGGTGTCGGTGGCGTCGGGCGTGGTCTTCCACCAGTAGTGCAGGACGGCGGGGATGATGCCGGCGGCACCGTTGGTGGGGGCCGTGACGACGCGTCCGCCTCCGGCGTTCTCCTCGTTGACGGCCAGCGCGTAGACGTGCAGCCATTCATCGATGGCGGAGGCGGGGTCGTCCTCCAGGCGGCGACGCATGGCTGCGGCGCGGCGTCGGACGTGGAGGCGCCCGGGGAGGACGCCGTCGGTGTGCAGGCCGGCGTCGACGCAGGTGCGCATCGCCGACCAGATGGCGTCGATGCCGGCGGTCACGTCGTCGGGGGAGCGGCGCGTGCACTCGGCGGTCCAGGCGACGTCGGCGATGGTGCGGCCGTCCGTGCACAGTGCGAGGAGTTCGCTGGCGTTGCGGAAACCGGGGCCGTCCGCGCTGGTGGGAGGCTCAGTTCCACTCTCGTCCCCGACACGTTCGATGAAGCCGCCTCCGATGGAGAGGTACGTCTCTTCCACGGCCGGTGAGGGTGCGCCGTCGGTCCACGCCTGCAGGACCATGGTGTTCGGGTG
Source organism: Corynebacterium glyciniphilum AJ 3170 (assembly GCF_007673095.1). Lineage (GTDB taxonomy): Bacteria > Actinomycetota > Actinomycetes > Mycobacteriales > Mycobacteriaceae > Corynebacterium. The sequence continues at coordinate 47,519 of NZ_VDYZ01000008.1, read as the reverse complement.
ACGGAGGTCGCGGGACGCAGGGTTGAAGACCACGTCGTCCCGGCTGAAGAGGACGGGGGTCCTCCCGTTGAGCAGGAGTTCTGTCGGGATCTCAGGGTGCTCCGACCATGCCCCGCGGACGTCGTCCGGGTCGCACGTCTCCGGCTGTGCGCCGCGGAGCCCGGCGACCACGGCGTCCGGGGTGCCGTGCCCGCGTCCGGTGGCGGACAGTGACCCGTAGAGTTGGACGCTGACCCGGGCGATCCCGGGCAGGTCGGCGGTGCGGCCCGCGAAATCCGCGCCCGCGCGCATCGGCCCGACCGTGTGGGACGAAGACGGCCCGATGCCGATGGAGAACAGGTCGAGGGCGGAGACGTACACCGTCGTTGACGTCATGGTCAGGACTCTACCGTGGTGGCCCCGGCGGGACGAGCGGCCTGGCGGGCGAGCAGCTCCTCCCGGGTCGCCGGGGTGAGCGCCACGGCGGCGGCGGCGAGTGCGAGGCCCTTCGCCGAGACGATCGCGGCGTCGTCCCCGGCCGGGGTGGCGGCTGCGGCAGCGAAGCCGGTGGTGTGCGGCGGGGCGTCGGTGCCCAGGAGTGCGATCATCGGGTGGATGGAGGGGACGACCTGGGAGACGTTGCCCATGTCGGTGGAGCCGCCCGCGCTGTCCGGCTGTGCCGTGACCTCACGTCCCAGATCCGTCAGGGCGGTGTTCCAGGCGTCGGCGAGGAGGGGGTCCTGGATGAGGCTGGCGTAGCGGGGCTCGGTGTCCACCACCGACCAGGAGCAGCCCGACGCCAGGGCACCCGCTTCGAAGCAGTTCATCACCCGGCGTTTGGCGTCCTCGAGGACGTCCATGTCGAAGGCACGGACCTCAGCGTCGATCTCGGTGTGGTCGGGGATGATGTTGGTGACGTGGCCGCCTTCGGTGACCACGCCGGCGACGCGGACGGACTTGTCCAGCTGCTGGCGCAGCAACCCGATGGAGGTCAGGGCCACTGTCGCGGCGTCGAGGGCGTTGACACCGTTCTGCGGTGCGGCCGCGGCGTGGGCGGGGACGCCGGTGTAGGTGACCTTGAAGCGGTCGACGGCCTGGCTGGTGAAGTCGCCGCACCGGGCGTCGGTGCCGCCGGGGCCGCCGTGGACCATGAGGGAGATGGTCGCGTCCTCCCAGGCACCTTCGCGCAGCATGAGCACTTTGCCGCCGCCGTGTTCCTCGGCCGGGGTGCCGAGGAGCTTGACGCGGATGCCGGCGGCGTCGGCGATCTCGGCGAGCCCCAGGGCGGCTCCGAGACCGGCGGTGGCGATGATGTTGTGTCCGCAGGCGTGGCCGATGCCGGGGAGGGCGTCGTACTCGGCGCAGACGGCGACGACGAAGTCCCCGCTGCCGTAGGTGGCTTCGATGGCGGTGTCCAGGCCGTAGACCCCGACGGTGACGTCGAAACCGGCGGTACGCAGTTCCTCGGCGACGAGCTCGGCGGAGTCGTGTTCCTCGAAGGCGAGTTCGGGGTTCGCGTGGAGGGTGTGGCTGATCTCGAGCAGGCGGTCGCGGTGGTGGTCGATACGTCCGGTGACGGCGTCCGTCGCGGTGGTGAGGGTGGTGAGATCAGTCATTCGGGGCTCCTTGAAAAGAGGGTCGGTGGTCACCGTGGTGGGCGCGCACGCCAGGCGTAGTGTGAGCATAAGGTAGTGAGACGCTGGAACCTTCAGGCCGTAGAGCAGGAAATCGACGGAAAATGGTCAGATGACGCAGGAAATGACACTGGACGCTCTGGATGAACGGCTAGTTCACGCCGTTCAGGTGGCTCCTCGTGCAGCGTGGGCGGCATTGGCACCCGTTGTCGGTGCGGACCCGGTCACCCTCGCCCGCCGGTGGGCGCAGCTCCGGCGGCAGGGGGCCGTCTATGTGACGGGGTACGGGTGGGACCCCGACGCGGTGTTCTCCCTCATCGAAATCGAGTGTCAGCCGGGGCGGACCATGCAGGTGGCGGAGGCGTTGGTGGAGGAGCGTGGGGCGTTCACGATCGACCTCACCGCCGGTGCCCGTGACATCATGCTCAGCCTGCTTACCCCGGATACCTCGGCGTTGGCGCACTGGACGCTTGAACACATCCAGGAGCTGGACGGGGTGCGTCGTGTGCGCACGCACCTGGTCTCCCAGATCGTCGCTGACGCCCGTGAGTGGCGCCTGCGGGCCCTCTCCCGGGACGAGGTGGCGACGATCACCGGGCGCACCGCGTCCGGTCGCGCCGGTGCAGCGATGCCGCGGCTGGCCCCGGATGAACTGGAGAAGGCCCGCGAGGTCGTGGCGGCGATGACGGCCACGGAACGTTACAAGGTCCGCGTGGACGTCGCACGGTCGCGGACGCCGTGGCCGGTGTCGGTGTGGTACTTCCTCCAGGTGCCGGCGGACAAGGTGTCCAGGGTCGGGCCATTGCTCAGCAAGATCGATGAGGCCCGCCTGGTGGTCACGGCGACGGGTGAGTACAACGTGATCATGGCGGCGTGGCTCCGCTCACTGCTCGAGGTGAACAAGCTGGAGGCGGTGCTCGAGGAGAGGCTGCCGGGAGTCCGGATCGTCGACCGGTCAGTGGTGCTGCGGTCCCTGAAGCACCTCGGTCATGTCCTCGACGACAACGGTGACGCCACGGGAAGGACAGTCCCGATGCCCTGACGGAGCTCATGTCAGATCCTGCGATCTCGGACCCCTTGACGTCATTTCCTGCATCTGCACGTGTTTGTGTGTTGGGTCACGTACTTTCGCGCCATCCCCGCACCGGGGACGGACAGGCGGCACGTGACGACCTCGGGACGACACCCCTCCGGGCGCCGACTGACCGGTGAACTCACCACGAGAAGAGAACCTGACATGAGTAACAAGCCTCTGGAGGTCCCGGCCCCCACGAGTGAGCCCAGTCCGCCACGCATCATCGCCCCGACGCTCCGAAGTCCCGGGCTCTGGATCCTGGCCGGGCTCATCATCGTCATCGCGGCGATCGCCCAACTCATCGGGCCCGTGGAGATCTCACTGGGTTTCGCCGCACTGTCCCTGCTCCCGATGATCTGGGCGTTGGCGATGGGGGTGGGGATCTCGACACAGCGGATCCGCCCGATGCCGCTGGACCTCCAGCATGTGGCCAACGCCGTCATGGCGGTGGCGGTGCTGGTGCTCGTCGCCCGTCTCTCCTTCACACTGGGGCCGAACATCCCGTTCCTGCTGGACGCCGGGCCGGCACTCCTCCTGCAGGAGATCGGCAACATCGTGGGACCGATCTGCCTCGCGCTGCCCCTGGCGGTGATGCTGCGGATGGGGTCCGCCACGGTGGGCGCCACGTTCTCGATCGACCGTGAAGGTGCCTTCGCCATGGTGACCGAGCGGTTCGGACCGAACTCGCAGCAGTACCGGGGTGTGCTGTCGATGTACATCTTCGGGTCCGTGTTCGGTGCCGTGATCATCAGCCTCATCGCGTCGTTGGCGTCCTCGCTGGGGATCTTCGACTGGCGTGCCCTGGCGATGGGTGCCGGCGTGGGGTCGGGGTCGATGATGGCCGCGGGGTCGGCCTCGGTGACGGCGGCACACCCGGAGTTCGCCGACCAGATTCTCGCGCTCAGTACGACGGCGAATCTCATTGCCGCGATCGCCGGGGCCTACCTGGGCATCTGGGTGGCCCTGCCGTTGGCCGACCGGTTCTACCGCTTCCTCACCCGCCGCCAGAGCGCGAAGGACGACAAGAAGGCAGACAGCGCCGGCAAGCTCCTGAAGACGTCGGCGGACCTGGCGACCGCTGTGACGGATGCGCCGATCGTGAAGATGCCCCTGTGGATCTCACTGTCGATGATCAGCGTCGCCGGAGTGGTCGTGTCCGTCGTCTCGACCGGCGGGTTCTCCTGGGACATGGTCATCACCTACCTCGCCATGGCGCTGCTGACCGCAGCCGGGCTCTGGGTCGCCAGGATCACGAAGGGGAAGGCACCGGCGATCATCATCGTGATCACGGTGGGCACGCTGCTGACGATTCCTGCCTCGCCCGTCGCGTCATGGCTGCTGCAGGTCTCTGAGAGCGTGGACTTCCTGGCGGTGATCACCATGATGCTGTCGGTGGCCGGTCTGAGTATCGGCAAGGACCTGCCGTTGCTCCGCCAGATCGGGTGGAAGATCATCCCGGTCGGGATCGTGGTCATCGTCGCGACCTACCTGGCGTCGACCGTGATTGCCGAAGGCGTGCTGCAGATCATCGGGTAGACGCGCCCTCGTCCCAGATTGTCTAGCTGAGGGGCTAGAAACATTCTGCGCGGTCCGGGGGAAGACCAGGGTGATCTCGCCGCCGATGTCGAACCTGGTCACCGGACGTTGATACACCGGCTCCAGGACGTCCGGGACGAGCACCTCGTCCGGGGAACCGTCGGCGACGACGTGGCCGTCCTCCAGGACGACGATGCGGTCGCAGTAGCGGGCGGCGAGGTTCAGGTCGTGGAGCACGACAGCGGAACCGGGAAGCCCGCTGACCAGTTCGAGGATGTCGTGCTGGTAGCGGACGTCGAGGTGGTTCGTCGGCTCGTCGAGAAGGATGTGGGGGGTCTGCTGGGCGAGCGCCCGGGCGATGAGGGCGCGCTGATGTTCACCACCGGAGAGACCGTCCAGGTCGCGCCGCGCGAGGTCGGTGAGTCCGACGGCGTCGAGTGCGCCGGCGACGACGGCCCGGTCGTGGCCGGTGGTGCGCGCCCCGAGCCCCTGGTGGGGCAGTCGTCCGAGCGTCACCAGGTCGGCGACGCTCACCGGCATGCCGGAGGACGTGGTGTCACGTTCCTGGGCGACGACGGCGATGCGGGTGGCGATGTCGCGTCGCCGTGTCGTGGCGAGGTCGTCGCCGTCGAGCAGGACGCGCCCGGCTGTCAGCGGTGCCGCACCGTAGAGGGCACGCAGCACTGTGGTCTTCCCCGAACCGTTGGGGCCGACGAGGCCGAGCGTGCCGGTGGGGGGCACGGTGAGGGAGACACCGTCGATGACGGGGCGTCCGGCGTAGGTGACCTGGATGTTCTCGGCCGTGATCACGGGTGCTCCCGCAGGTACTCGTTCAGCGTGTCCACGCCGTTGAGGGCGAGGGGTGTCGGGGGTTCGGCGTAGTTGAGCAGCATCGGCAGAATGCGCTGGTCGCGGCCGGCGGTGGTGCGGTCGATGCCGGGGAGACGGTTGACCTCGTCGACGATGTCCCGGCTGTCACCGGAGCTGTACAGGGCGACGATCACGTCGGGGTTACGGTCGACGATGTCCTCGGCAGTGACGTCGAAGACCCGCTCGCTCTGGTCGGCGTAGACGTTGGACGCCCCTGTCGCAGCGACCACGGGGGCGGCCATCGAGCCGGTGCCGTACGCATAGGTCACCCCTCCGCCGAGGGTGGGGTACAGGACGGCGACACTGCGTCCTGCGCCCGCGGTGTTCGACGCCTCCTGTGCGGTGTCCAGACGGCGTTGCAGATCGTCGACGAGAGCCGTGGCCTGGTCCGGACGGTTGAAGACGGTGCCGTAGAGCCGGATCTGGTCCCAGACGTCGTCCCAGGTGACGTCGCCGTCGATCGCACCGCAGAACGCGGGCTCCTCGATGAGCGGGATGTCGGAGCCAGCCAGGGTCTGGCGGTTGACCGTGTCGGTTTCGCCCAACACAAGATCGGCACCCGAGGCAACGACCTCTTCACGCGAGATCTGCAGGTGCCCGGAGTCGTCGGTGCGGTCGGTGATCGAGGGGATGCCGTCCAGGGTGGCGTTGGTGGCGTCATCGTAGTACTCGGTGGGGTACTGACCGGCCCGGTGGGTGACGTGGTCGAGGACGCCGAGGGCGCTGAGGGTGCTCACTGCGGAGGGTTTCAGCAGGGTGACGTTGTCCGGAACACCGTCGAGGGTGACGGTGTCACCGCAGTTGTCGACCGTCGTCGTTGCTGTCGCCACTGTCTCCTCGGCCTGCGAGCATGATGCCAGGAGCAGGGATGCCGCCAGGACGATCGTTGCGGTGGACAAGGTGGTTGTGGCAGTGCGTGTCATGCGGGAACTCCCTGGTGCATGCGGTGGACGAGGAGAAGAAGGAAGGGGGCACCGACGATGGCGGTGATGATGCCGACTGGGATTTCCTGAGGCGCGAGCAGTGTGCGCGAACCGATGTCGGCCCAGCACAGCAGGACCGCGCCGAGCAGGGCGGCGACGGGGACGTTCGAGCGGTGTGCACCACCGACGAGCCGTCGGGCGAGGTGGGGGACGACGAGGCCGACGAAGCCGATGGACCCGGCCATCGCCACGACCGTGCCGACGAGGAGACACGAGAGAATCAGGAGGACGACGCGCAGACGGTCCGGGTGGATGCCCAGCATGAGGGCAGTGTCGTCGCCGGCGGCCAGGGCGTCCACGCGAGGGGCGATGACCAGGAGCACCGCCGTCACCAGCAGGACGACGACAACCACGGCGGCCAGTGGGCCGGACCAGGACGCCAGGCCGAGGGAACCGAGCAGCCAGAACATCACCGACCGGGAGGATTCCGCCGAGTCGGAGGCGAAGATCATGAAGCTGGTCACCGCCGACAGGGCGTATCCGACGGCGACGCCGGCCATGATCAGACGGGTGGCGGTGAGGCGTCCTGCGGAGCGGGCGACGCCGAAGACGATGAGGGACGCCACGGTGGCCCCGAGGAAAGCGCTGGACTGGAGGGCGTAGTCGCCGAAACCGGCACCCACGCCGGTGAGTATGGCGGCGGCGGCACCGACGGATGCCCCGGAGTTCACCCCGAGGACGTAGGGGTCGGCGAGGATGTTGCGCACCGTGGCCTGCAGGATCGCCCCGGCGACGGCGAGACCGGCACCGACCGTCGCGGCGAGGACGGCGCGGGGCGCCCTGATCGTCCAGATGACGGCGTCATGGCGGGAGAGGTCTGTGCCGTCCGGCATGTCGAGAGCGGTGCCGAAGAGATGGTGGGAGAGGATGCGTGCGGAGTCGAGCGGGGAAATGGGGACCGGACCCACGCCGACGCTGAGTACGAGGGTCACCAGGAGTGCGACGGTGAGAACCGTCGTCCAGAGTGCTGTCCGGCGCCGCGCCGCGCCATGACCCAGGGGGTCGCGGTCCACGGTGCCGGTTGTCGTCACTGCGGAGTGGGCTCGGATGGTCACAGGGGATCACGCTACTGCCCCGGACATCTCATTCGCACGTTCAAATGAACGTTTGAATGAAGGTTTTACCTGGTGGAAATCTCCGGGGTGATGTTCGCCTGCAACGCAGGCGCGTAGGCGGCGACGACATCGTCGACACAGGTGCTCGCGAGAGGTTCGATCCGGGCCACATAACGCATCAGGGCCAGCCCGGTCAGTTGACTCGCGATCAGTGAGCCCCTCAGTTGCCCGTCCGGCCCTTCGAGCCGCGCGGTGAATCTCTCCGTCACCACGACCTGGGCGAAGTTGAGCAGCGGGGCGTTCTCCAGACTGCCGTCGAATGTGCTTCGGACAGCGGCGGTGAACACGTCACGGTGCGGATCCCAGGACTCGCAGAACGTCCGGACGAGCCGGGCCCCGAGCCCGTCCAACGGGCCGTCGAGGACACCCGTGATCTTCTCGAGCGGGTTGAACGGCAACGTCATGGTTGCCACGAGCAGGTTGGCCTTGTCGCCGAAATGATGGTTGATCAGGCTCGGGTCGACTCCCGCAGCGCCGGCGATGGAGCGGACCGACGTTCCGCGGAAGCCACGGTCGGCGAACTGGGACCGGGCGACGTCGATGATGGTCTGCCGGGTTCGCGCCGGATCTCCGCCGCGTGGGCGTCCCCGTCCCCGGCTCTGGCCCCGACCCTGCCCGCTGCGTTCCGCGCTCACGCTGTGCGCCGTCGCAGTGTCAGGGCGGCCAGGGCGACCGACGCCAGAGCGAAAGCCAGTACCATCGTCAGGTCGATGGCGAAGCCGCCGTTCCATCCGCCGGACTGTGTGAGGCGGGTGAAGGAGTCCGCGGAGTAACTCAGCGGCAGGACATCGGATATGCGGGTCAACACGGTGGCCATCGTGTCACGTGGGGTGAGCAGACCGCACAACAGCAACTGGGGTATCACCACCAACGGCATGAACTGCACGGCCTGGAACTCGGTCCGGGCGAATGCTGAGGCGAGCAGTCCCAGACCTGTCCCGAGCAATGCGTTCGCCACCGCGAAGACACCCAGGATCCACGGGGTGGCCACGTCAAGACCGAGCAGCCAGATGCCGACGGCGGAGGTGACCGCGGCCTGGACGAGTCCGGCGGTCCCGAAGGCGAGGGCGTAGCCGACGATGAACTCGCCGCGGCGGAGACGGGTGCTCAGCAGCCGTTCCAGCGTCCCTGAGGTCCGTTCCCGGACCATGGTCACCGAGGTCAACAGGAACATGATGATGAACGGAAACAGTCCCAGCATCTGCGGGCCCACGCGGTGGAACATCTCGGGGTTGGCGTCGAAAACGTACTTGAACAACCACAGAAGCAGGGAGGGAAGCACCAGGACGAGCGCCAGGCTCCGGGGATCGTGGAAGATCTGCGCGCCGACGCGGTGGGCGGTGGCGAGTGCGCGGTTCATGACGCATTCCTTTCTGCCAGAGTCAGGAACGCCTGCTCCAGGTCGTCCTGTCCGGTGTCTTTCCGGAGTTCATCCGGGGTCGCGTCGGCGATGAGTCGTCCTCCACGCATCAGCACGACCCGGTCGCAGCGTGCGGCCTCGTCCATGACGTGGCTGGAGACCAGGAGCGTCTTCCCGTCCTGTGCCAGACCGGTGAACAGCGCCCACAGGTCGCGGCGCAGGACCGGGTCGAGCCCGACGGTCGGTTCGTCGAGGAGGTACACCTCGGCGTCGCCGACGAACGCAGCGGCGAGTGACACCCGGGTGCGTTGCCCGCCGGAGAGGTTCCCGGTCAGGTCGTGTTCACGCCCGGTCAGTCCGACGGCCTCGAGAGCCTGCGCGACGGCGGTGTGGTCCGCCCCGCTGATCCGGGCGAAATAGCGGAGGTTCTGTTCCACGGTCAGGTCCGGGTAGACGGAGCTGGCCTGGGTCACGTAGGCGACCTTCTCCCGGTTGGGCGCGCTGCCGGCCGGCTGGCCCAGGACGGTGACATCGCCGGACCGGATGATCTGTACTCCGGCTATGGCGCGGATCAACGTGCTCTTGCCGCATCCGCTCGGGCCGAGGATCCCGGTGATGGAGCCGGTGGGCACACGGAGCTTGAATCCGGTGAGGACGTGGTGTTTCCCGCGCGTCACGTGAAGATCGGTGATCTCGATCGCGGTGTTATTAAACATGCGTTGAATATATCGTCCCCGGGGAGGGCGGCGCAATAGCCTGCTGGCAAAAGGATCCGCAGTGTACGACATTCCGCTACAGTGCAGAGACATGGGCAGTGCAGCGGAGAGAGACGGGGAGAGCGCAGGTCATGACCCTGATCTGTCCCGGATGCGGGCGCTCTCCGACGAGTGGGCGGAGACGTTCCGTCTACTCGGTGATCCGACGCGGCTGAGGCTGCTCACCGTCCTGCACTACGTCGGGCCCGGTACGCTGAGCATGTCTGAACTCGCCGAGCGTGCCGGGGTGAAGACGGCGACGGCGTCTGCGGCACTGCGGCTGCTCACCACTGCGAGCGTGATTACCGCGACCCGAGACGGGCGGATGATGCGTTACGCCCTCACCGATGAGCGTGTGCACCGGTTGCTGCACCACTTCGGCGGGACGCACGCGCACTGACCGGCGCACCCCACACGCGCCCGCAGAGCAAGTACTCTCGGTGGGGCAACCGAACTCTCACTGAGGAGGCTTACGGACATGAGCACGATCACCACGCGCGACGGTGTGAACCTGCACGTCGACGACAGCGGAGAGTCAGGTGACCTGGGGCGTACCGTCGTCCTGATCCACGGCTGGCCGCTGTCGGCGGAGTCCTGGTCGGCACAGACGTCGGTCCTGCGCAAGAACGGTTACCGGGTTGTCGCCTACGACCGTCGCGGTTTCGGACGGTCCGACAAGCCCGACTCCGGTTATGAGTACGACACCCTCGCCAAGGACCTGGAGGACGTGCTGACCGGTCTCGACCTCACTGATGTCACTCTCGTCGGGTTCTCCATGGGCGGTGGTGAGGTGGCACGTTACTTCAGTGTCGGCGACACCTCGCGCATCCGCAGCGTCGTCTTCGCCGGTGCGGTGCCGCCGTACCTGCTGAAGACGGACGACAATCCGGACGGCCCACTCACTGAAGAGGCGGCCAAGGAGATGGAGGACGGTCTGCGTGCAGACCGCGACGCCTTCTTCGAGGACTTCACCACCGGGTTCTTCTCCGTCGGGGACGACCTCAAGGTCAGTGAGGGGGAGAGGAAGGAGGCGGTGCGTCTGGCACAGCAGAGTGACCAGACCGCGGCGCTGGGCTGCATGGAGGCCTTCGGGACCACCGATTTCCGCGAGGACCTGCCGAAGATCGAGGTCCCCACGCTCATCATCCACGGCGATTCGGACGACATCGTGCCGTTCGAGGGATCGGGTAAGCGCACCGCCGAGATCGTGCCGCACACCCGCACCACCGTGATCGAAGGTGCGCCGCACGGGTTGAACGCCAGCCACGCCGCCGAGTTCAATGCATCGCTGCTGGAGTTCCTCGCGGACTGACACCATACGGGTGGTGTTTCTGCCGTTACCGCTGGTTGAGGTGACGTCGCAGTACATCGGCACGAGGTGGACGGTTGCTTCGCCGATGATCTGAAGGTTGCGTTCTATAGCATCTAACGCCATGTCGGCTTGGGCAGTGTCCTGGTCCGCGAGCGAGTGCATGTATCTAGGAGTGCCACGGCGTCGAGCTCGACAGTTCTCGCGATCTCACGCTTGAGAAGCTGCGACGGAAATATGTCGATGCCATCGGTCCGGAAGAGTTCCCTGGTCTCCTCCAGGAGGCCGGAGGCCCCGTACGTGTTCAGTAGTTCCTGGAAAGCGGCGCTGGGATCCGGCAGACTTAGTCCGCGCGGGGCATCCGGTGTCACGGGATTGTCCGACATCGGGTCTCGCTCGGTTCGGGGACAGAAGACCCCTCGGAAAATGGGCACCGTCCTGTGCACGCTCTCGGGCCTGAATGCGTGCACAGGATGGTGCCTACTTTTAACCTGCGTCTCGAGTGCGCCATCTGGGGGAGGACCCGCACCCCCGCCGTGTTTCCGCCGGGTAAAACCTCCAGCACGCCGTCCCCGGGGCCCGTCGCGTTTCGCTACCGTTGTACAAGTACGCCTACCGGCCGGTTCACACCAGCACGCACAGAAGGACGCATCGTGGAACTCAGTCCCCGGGAGCAGGAGAAGCTCCTCATCTTCACCGCTGCCGACGTCAGCCGCAGGCGGCAGGCCCGGGGACTCGTCCTCAACGTGCCCGAAGCCACCGCGCTGATCAGCGAGGCGGTCATCGAGGCCGCGCGGGACGGCAGGACCGTGGCCGAAGCCATGGAGATCGGTACGCAGGTCCTCGGCAGGGACGACGTGCAGGACGGCGTCCGTGAACGCCTGACACTGATCCAGGTCGAGGCCACGTTCCCCGACGGTACGAAGCTCGTCAGCGTCCACGACCCGATCGGACAGTGACAACCACCATGGAGTCACTCACCGTCCTCTACGCCAGCCCCGAGGCACCGACCCCGTCCGCCCTGCAGGACGCCACGGGGGTGCCGGTGGTCACCGGCCCCCGCGACCTTTCCCGCCACGCCGAACAGGCCCGTACGCAGGACGTTCCGTTGGTAGTCATCCCGGCGGGGACGGGGCGCGCCCTGACGTCGGTCACCCAGGCCGCCCAGGCGTTGCAGTGGGCGCGGCGTTCCGGGACGCAGGTCGCGCTCGGACCGTCACTGATCGACGCCACCCGCGCCGTCGCCGAGATGCGACGCCACCTGCGTGCTGCGGCGGCGTCGCATGACGGCGTCCTGTTCCGTGCCAACACCGTCGACCCGTTCGCCGACGCAGAACTGCTGCGCCGGGTGCGGCTCGCCCAGCAGTTCTCCGAGGATCTCCTGGTGGAAGTCACATTCGAGGGATCGTGGCCGTCACCGGACAGCGCACGCGAGCGCCTCCGTCTCCTCGGTGCCACGGATGTCGCGGAGATCCGTGCTGACCTGGGGTCCGACCTGGGGGCGGACCGTGGAGTCCCGTTGTTCCGACCGTCGTCCCTGGCCACCGCCGTACAACGGGCATCGCACACCGCGCTGCACGTGCTCCGTGACCATCATGACGACGGCATCGCCGCGGGTCTGCTGGCGGACCACGCCACCGGTTTCGCCCACTCGCACGGCGACGGGCACAGCCATTCCCACTCCCACCACCACTAGGAGAGCCCCATGTCCGGAACAGTCAGCTACGGCCCGGCCCCTGACCGGCCGTCGGTGGTCGAGCTGAACCTGGGGCGTGCCACCAGGACCCTCCGGGTGTCGAACACCGGTGACCGGGCTGTCCAGGTGGGCTCCCACTACCATTTCTTCGAGGTCAACCCGGCCCTCGACGTCGACCGTGAGGCTGCGTGGGGCATGCATCTGGACATTCCCTCGGGACTGGCGGTGCGCTTCGAACCGGGCGACTCCCGCGAGGTGACCCTGGTGGACTTCGGCGGTCGGCGCATCCTGCACGGTTTCGCGGGACTGGTCGAAGGGTGCCTCGACGATCCGGCGGTGAAAGCCCGCGCCCTGGAGAACCTGCCGGGCTTCCTCGCCACCAACGATGAGCTGGAGATCCTCCCGTGAACACCATCGACCGGTCCCGCTACACCGAGATCTACGGCCCGACAACCGGTGACACCGTCACCCTGGCGGACACGTGCCTGCGGGTGCGCATCGAATGCGACTATCTCGCCGGCTCCTACGGTGACGAGTCCGTGTACGGCGGCGGCAAGGCGGTGCGTGACGGCATGGCCCAGGACCCCACCGCCGTCGGGAACGCCCTGGACACCGTCATCACCGGTGCCATCGTCCTCGACGCGGTGGCCGGTGTCGTCAAAGGTGACGTCGGCATCCGCGACGGCCGTATCGTGAAGATCGGCAAGGCCGGTAACCCCAACACACAGGACGGTGTCGACCCCGACCTGGTCATCGGCCCCGGCACCGAGGTCATCGCCGGTGAGCACCGCATCCTCACCGCCGGGGGCGTGGACACCCACATCCACTACATCACCCCGCAGCAGGCCGAGCATGGCCTGGCCAACGGCATCACCACGTTCTTCGGTGGCGGCACCGGACCGGCCGAGGGCACCCTCGGCACCACCTGCACCCCTGGGGCGTCCGGTGTGCAGTTCATGCTGCGAGCCGCCGAGGGCATGCCGGTGAACACCGGCTTCCTCGGCAAGGGGTCCGGCGCGCTTCCGGACGCACTGGCCGCACAGATCCGGGGCGGCGCCGCCGGGCTGAAGATACACGAAGACTGGGGCGCGACTCCGGCGAACATCCGCAACGCCATGGACGTCTGCGACGACTTCGACGTCCAGCTCGCCATCCACACCGACACCCTCAACGAGGGCGGGTTCTTCGAGTCCACCGCCCGCGCGTTCAAGGGACGTCCCGTGCACACCTTCCATTCGGAGGGGGCCGGCGGCGGCCACGCGCCCGATATCCTGCGGGTCACGGGCATGCCGAACGTCCTGCCGGCCTCCACCAACCCCACGCTGCCGTACACGGTGAACTCGGTGGAGGAGCTGTTGGACATGGTGATGGTCTGCCACCACCTCTCACACGACATCCCGGAGGACGTGGCCTTCGCGGACTCCCGGGTGCGCGCAGAGACCATCGCCGCGGAGACCGTGCTCCACGACCTCGGCATCATCAGCATCTTCAGCTCCGACTCCCAGGCGATGGGGCGGGTCGGCGAGTCCTGGATCCGCGCGTTCCAGACCGCCCACCACTGCCGGGAGCAGCTCGGTGAACTGGACGGGGACGCCGGCACCGGTGCCGACAACAACCGGGTGCTGCGCTACCTGGCGAAGATGACGGTCAACCCGGCGATCGCCCAGGGCATCGGCGGTTACGTCGGCAGTGTCGAACCGGGCAAACTGGCCGACCTGGTGCTGTGGCCGGTCGATTCCTTCGCCGCGAAGCCCCGCCTGGTGCTGCGTCAGGGCAGGATCGCGTACGCGCAGATGGGTGATCCGAACGCTTCGTTGGCCACCCCGCAGCCAGTCCTCTACCGTGACCAGTTCGCCAACTACGGGACGGCCCTGCAGAGCACCCGGGTGACGTTCATGTCCGCCGCGGCGATCGCGGCGGGCGTCCCCGCACAACTCGGACTGTCCTCGACCGTCCTGCCGGTGACCGGTACCCGTGACATCGGCAAGAAGGACATGGTCCGTAATGACCGTCTCGCCGACATCGCCGTGGACCCGGACACCTACGAGGTCACCGTCGACGGCGTCGCCGCAACGATCGCCCCGGCGACCACACTGCCGCTGGCGCAGAAGTTCTTCCTGTTCTGATGCTCCCGTTCCTGCAGGCGTTGACCTACGCCGACTCCGCCTACCCGTCGGGACGCTACACCCTGTCCCACGGACTGGAGGGGCTGGTGCAGGCCGGACGGGTCCGCGGGACGCAGCAGGTCACGGACGTGCTGACCGACCATCTGCGCTACACCGCCGGTCCCGGTGACGGTGTGGTGACGGCGGCCGCGGTGATGACGGACGACCTCGCCACCCTGGTCACCCTGGACCATGAACTCGCCGCGACGAAGGTCACCGGCGAACTCCGGCGTGCGTCGTCCCGGGTGGGACGCCAGCTTCTGCAGGTCACTGCGCAGGTCGCTGACCGGATCGGCGAGGAACAGCCGGTGGTGCTCCGGGAGTACGCGGCATCGGTCGCAGCCAAGGAGGCTCCCGGGAACCAGGCTGTCGCCGCCGGTCTGATACACGCGTCCCACGGGTTGGATGCAGCAATCGCTGTCGCCACTGAACTCACCGGTCTCGCCGTCGGATGGGCCGGGGCGGCGCTGCGGCTGCGCCAGTGTGACCACATCGGTGCCCAGGTCGCCATCACCGCCGCACACCCTGTGATCGCGGAGGTCGCCGACCGGGCCGTCCGTACCGCCGCAGAGCTTCTCGCCAACGGCGACTGGAGCATGGTGGGACGGGCCAGCCCCGGCAGTGACCTGGCCTCCGCCGCGCACGAGACCGCCCCCGCACGACTGTTCATGAGCTAGAGAGGAAATCACCCCATGACTACCCCGAGCACCCCTGAGCCCGTCACCGGCACTGGTTCGCCGCTTCGTATCGGCATCGGCGGCCCCGTCGGCTCCGGCAAGACCGCCCTGATCGAGGCGCTGGTGCCCCGGTTCGTCGAGGCCGGACGCCAGGTGGGGGTGATCACCAACGACATCTACACCCAGGAGGACGCCATGCATGTCCGCCGGGAGTTAGACGGGGTGATCAGTCCCGACGTGGTCATCGGGGTGGAGACCGGCTCCTGCCCGCACACCGCGGTGCGTGACGACCCGACGATGAACCTCATGACCGCCGCTGACCTGCTCGACGAGCACCCGGAGATCGACACCCTGTTCTTCGAGTCCGGCGGCGACAACCTCACGCTCACCTTCTCCCCGGCGCTGGTGGACGTGTTCGTCTTCGTGCTGGACACCGCCGAGGGGCAGAAGATGCCGAAGAAGCGGGGGCCCGGCATCACCGAGTCGGACATCCTGGTGATCAACAAGACCGACATCGCCCAGTACGTGCGCTGCGACCTCACGGTGATGAACGCCGACGCCGTGGACGTGCGCGACGGGAACCCTGTCGTCCTCACCGACTGCTTCTCCGGTCAGGGTATCGCCGAACTGCAGCAGAAGCTGGAGGGGTTCCGGGCGTGACCTCGGCTGTGCCGGTCGGTCCCCGGCCCGACTCCCGTCTCGACCCGGTGGTGCTGACGCCGCCGGTGCCGTGGGAGTTCGCGTCTTTCGTCGACGGCACCGAGGACGCCGGGCATGCCAGGACCGACGGTGTGCAGCCGGTAGGACGCCCCGGCAAAGTCGGCGTCCTCGATCTGACTCTGGGCATGGACGCTGCGTCATCGGCGCAGAAGACCGGTGTGACCTCCCGGTACGTCAAGGCGCCGATGCAGTTCACCCGGCCGCTGTACATCGATCCCGCCGACCCCGGCGAGGCCTTCGTCTACGTCCGGTCGTCCGGTGGTGGGCTGGCGCAGAATGACCGGATCCGGCAGCGCGTGACCTTCGGCGACGGCGCGCGGGCGACGGTCACCACCCCGGCGGGCACGCCGGTGCACCGGATGAACGCCGGACTCGCCACGCAGTGGATCACTCTGACGGTGGGGGAGGATGCGGTGTGTGAGTACCTGCCCGGGCAGAACATCCTCTTCGCCGGGGCGCGGTTACTGCAGGTCACGGAGGTTGATCTCGCTTCCTCGGCGACGCTGCTCGCCGCCGACGTGATCCTCACCGGGCGCCTGGCCCGTGGCGAGCGGGATCTCTTCGACGTGCTGGGCCAGTGCTGGCGGGTCGAGCGGGGTGGGAGGCCGCTGCTCTCGGACACGCTGTGCGTGGTCGGTGCTGGTCAGGGCCGCTCCGAGATGCTGCTGTCGCGGTGGCCGGTGTGGGGGACCGTGCTCATCGTGCCGTCGGCGGGTTCGGCGGGTGCGTCTGTGAGGGAGCTGCTGGCGTCGGTCAGGGAACTGCTGGTGGAGCGGTGTGCGGATGTCGCCCCCGAGGACCTCACCGCCGCAGCGTCCACCATGGTCAATGACGCCGGGATCACCGTGCGTGTAGCGGGGGAGGACCCGGTCGCCGTGCGCGTCGTCGTGGATGCAGTGCACGATCACGCCCGCCAAGCCCTGCTGGGGCGGCCCGCCGTGGACCTGCGCCGGATGTGAGTGCTCCGCTACCATCGGCGGCAGTAGTGGACGGTACGTCAGCGGAGGGGAAGACCATGGCAGATGATGAGAACGGGGACGACCTGGTCATCGAGAACGTGGACGGGCGCGGGGAGTTCGTCATCTACACGACCGAGGACGGGGATGTGGAGGTCCACCTCCGGGTGGTCGACGGGACGGTGTGGCTGACGCAGCGCGAGATGGCGGAGCTGTTCGGGGTGAGCCGGGCAAACGTGGATGCACACCTGCGGAACATCTATGAAGAAGGCGAGCTGACCAGGGATCGAACCTGCAAGAAATTCTTGCAGGTTCGATCCGAGGGCGACCGCACGATCCGGCGAAGCATCGACCACTTCAACCTCGATGCCGTCCTCGCCGTCGGGTACCGGGTGAGGGGACGTCGCGGTGTCCAGTTCCGGACCTGGGCCAGTAGCGTCCTCACGGAGTACCTCATCAAGGGTTTCGCCATGGACGATGAGCGGCTCAAGGACCCGCGTAGCCGCGACTACTTCTCCGAGCTGCTGGAGCGCATCCGGGACATCCGGTCCTCCGAAGTGCGTCTCTACCAGCAGGTCCGTGATGTCTTCGCGCTCGCCGACGACTACGACAAGGATGATCCGCGTTCCGTGTCGATGTTCCGTCAGATTCAGAACAAACTGCACTACGCGGTCACCGGTCAGACGGCCGCCGAGATCATCGCCACCCGGTGTGATCCGACCGCAGACAACCTCGGCTTGACCAGCTTCGTAGGAAAGACGGTGCGCAATCAGGATGTCGGAACCGCCAAGAACTACCTGACGCGGGAGGAACTCGACGAGCTCAACCGTCTTGTCGATCAGTTTCTCAGCTAGGCGGAATCCCAGGCCCGACGCCGCAAGGTTATTCACATGGCGGACTGGTTGGAGAAGACGGACCAGTTCATCGAGTTCAATGACTACGAGGCGCTCAACGACGCCGGTCGGATCCGGATGAACGACGCCAGGCAGCTCGCCGGTGACCGGTATGCCGTCTATGACGCGCACCGTCGGGCACCCGGGGAGGCTCAGGCGGCAGCGGCGGAGTTGGCCGAGCTACAGAGTATTGAGCGACGCATTCTGGCTGACCGGGAACGCCTGGCACCGCGACGGATTGCGGACCTGGGGCCGAGCGACTGACTGTCGCACGGGGCGTCGGCATCTTAGGATCTGAGGATGGAGAGTCGACATGTTCCACGTCCGGAGTGGCAGGACTACTGTTCCCAGGGGTTGACCAGGGGAATCCCGGTCGGGGCGAAGTCCCGGGTTTTGCGGGTGGCCACCCCTAACCCGTGGACAAAGGCGGTCGCCGCGATCAGTGCGTCCCGCTCTGGAGCGGGGTCGGGGACATGGAGAGATGCTGTCCGAACTGCCGTCTCAATGTCGACCTCAAGAGTCCGTGAGGCGAAGACATCCAGCACATCATCCTCAAGCCAGTTCCGTAGGTGTCGGCCCTGGTCGATGTCGCGGCGTTCCACACGACGTACCCCGAGTTCAAGCTCCATGACAGTGATGACGCTGATGTAGAGATTTGTCGGACGCTGCGTCGCGATCCAGTGGCGGACGGAAGGATCGGCACGGCGCGGGGACTTCCTGAGTTCACTGAGCACGTTGGTGTCGAGGAGGTATCTCACAGTTCAGGGACCCTCAGTCCGAAAGAGACCGGGGCCGGGTCAAAGTCGATCTCGTCGGCATCCTCGTCGTTCATGCTGAGGCGCTCGAGTAGATCCTCGTTGTCTCCGGTGAGGTCGCGGTAGTCGTCGATGGTCAGGAGGACGTAGGCGGGACGGCCCCGGTCGGTGATGACCAGTGGTTCTGTGTCTGCGGAGCGTTTGGCGGAACTCACGTCCTGGTTGAACGCGCGGGAAGACATTGTCGTCATAGTTTCCACCTCCTCGATGTAGGAACAATGCTACAACGGCCGAGGCGACCAACGTGGTCCGCCGGTGGCGACGCTGGGAAGAACTCTCCCAGGCGGAGCTGGCCGAACGGGTCGGCGTGTCCAGGCAGACGATCGCGAACATCGAGAAAGGCAACTACTCAACCTCGGTCCATCTAGCACTGGCTATCTGCCACGAACTGGGCCGCACCGTGGAACAGATCTTCGGTGACGAGCAGGAACAGGAGAAGTGACCATGAGCTACGGGGACACCGTCATCCGCCGCGTCAACGACCTGGTCGACGACGAATACCAGGAACGGATCGTCCACCAGGCGTCCACCGTGGGAATGCAGTGCCAGCCCTGGTCCCTCCGGTCGCCATCGGCATGCTCGTCGACCGCCGTCACGGGGCAGTCATGTCGGATTCCTGGACCGTCACCGTTAAAGGGCTCAGGGCGAGGACGGTGCAGTCCATGCTTGCCGCTCGGCTCAACATCGGTGAATGTCTGAGCCTGGTCGCCCTACTCGTCGTCGGGTTCGTGTTGATCGACCACGGGATCTCGACCGTCGGTGGTGCCACCACGGCGATGCTGCTGGTGCTGCGTCTGCTCTCGTGTCACTGAACCGTGTGGCCGGAGTCGTCACGATTCCGGAAGACTCCGACGTACCGGGCGACGACTCCTGTTCAGCCGGCAACGTCCATGTCCGTAACCTCACCTTCGACTACGACGACGGTACACGGGCCCTCACCGAGATCACCCTCGACATCGCTGCGGGCGAGCATGTGGCGGTGGTCGGGACGCCCTGTTCACCACCGGTGCGGGTGCAGTTCTCGATGAGTTGCCGGACGGGCTGGGCACAATGGTGGGCGCGGGTGGTTATCCGCTGACCGATGTCCGGGCACAACGGATCGTGGTGATGGATTCGGGTCGCATCATCGAGCAGGGGACCCACGCTGACCTGGTCGTTGCTGACGGTATGTACGCCAGCCTGTGGAACGCGTGGAAGCGGACGGACTCTGCATGACCGACGCTCATCCGACGGCCCTCCCGTCTCCGTGGCTTCTCCGTCGGTCAGCAGTGAGGACATTCAACAGCGCGTCGATCTGCGCGTCGGTGTGCGTCGCCATGACCGTGATGCGCAGGATCGCCCGACCGCGGAGCACGGTCGGGTAGCGGATCGCGGGAATGTGAAATCCTTGCCGGCGCAGGTCGTCTGCCAGGGCCATCGCCGCACGTTCGTCGCCGACGGGCACCGGGATGATCGGGGCGCCCCCGGGGACGCCGAGTCCCCGGCGCAGACGGCGCACGTTGTCCTGCAGGCGCCGGACGTGCCCGGGGTCGGAGCGCACCAGTCGCACGGCAGCCAGTGCGGCGGCGACTGTCGGCGCGGGGGAGGCGGTGGAGTAGATGAAGGGGCGGGCCTGGTTCCGCAGCAGTTCGCAGGTGACGGTGTCGGCGCAGATGAAGCCGCCTTCGGCGGCCAGCGCCTTGCTCAGCGTGCCGACCAGGACGTCCGGTGCAGGGGAGTGGGGAGCGGCGCTGCCACGTCCGTCGGCGAGGGTGCCGATGCCGTGGGCGTCGTCGGCCAGGACCATGCAGCCGTGCTCCCGGGCCAGCGGGACGAGGTCGCTGACCGGTGCCACGGTGCCGTCCATGGAGAACACGCCGTCCGTGACGACGAGGCCGTGCGGTGTGCTGCGCGCGTCGAGCAGTCGGCGTAGCGCACGCATGTCCCGGTGCGGGTAGACGCGTACCTCTGCCCCCGTGCTCTTCGCCGACCGGCAGCCGTCGATGATGCTGGCGTGGTTGCGCTCGTCGGAGAAAACGGTGACTGTGTCGTCCGCCAGGACACTCAGGGCCGACAGGTTCGCGGCGTAGCCGGTGGGGAACAGGACGCAGTCCGGGTACCCCAGCCAGTCGGCGAGCTCCTCCTCGAGCTGCCGGTGCAGGGTGGTGGATCCGGTAGTCAGCCGTGAGCCGCCGGCGCCGGTGCCGAAGGTGCGGGTGGCCTCGACTGCCGCCGCCACCACGGCGGGATGGTGGGAGAGGCCCAGGTAGTTGCTGGAGGAGAACAGCAGGCGCCGGTCACCGCTGATGTCGACGACGGGGTGCTGTCCGCTGGCGAGGTCGACGGTCGAGCGGCCGAGTCCCGCATCGCGCCAGGTCCGCAGGCGCTCGGCGAGGTGGGTCCGTAGACCGGTGGGGGAGGTCACGGTGGCTCCTTAATTGAACGGTGTATAGCCTGGTGGTGTGAACAGTGTAGAACATCCGACGGACAGCTGGGACGCCTGCCGGGTCGTGGAGGCCGACCGACGGCACGTGTGGCACCCCTATGCCCCGCGACACACGGCGGCGCAGAATCTGCCGGTGGCGTACGCCTCCGGCACACGGTTGCAGCTGACGGACGGGCGCGAGGTCATCGACGGCATGAGCTCCTGGTGGGCAGCCTGCCACGGTCACGGGCACCCGCATCTCCGCGCCGCAGCCCACCGGCAGATCGACCGGATGAGCCACGTGATGTTCGGCGGTCTGACCCACCGGCCGGCTGCGGAACTCGCCGAACGGCTCACCGCCTTCGCTCACGGTCCCGGCCTCGTGGGAGACCCGCTGACGTCGGTGTTCTTCTCCGATTCCGGGTCAGTCGCGGTCGAGGTCGCCCTGAAGATGGCGCTGCAGTACCAGCGGGGTGTCGGACGCCCCGGTCGCACCCGCTTTTTGACCTGGCGCGGCGGATACCACGGGGACACACAGGGGCCGATGGGCGTCTGCGATCCCGACGGCGGCATGCACGCGCTGTGGACCGGTGTGCTCACCCCGCAGGTGTTCGTCCCCGCGCCGCCGCCCCGCGGCAGCGCTCCGGACGTCATCGACGCCTACCTCCGCCGTATGCGCACCACTGTCGAGGAGAACGACGTCGCCGCGGTCATCGTCGAGCCTGTGGTGCAGGGTGCCGGTGGGATGCGGTTCCACGACCATGCGCTGGTGACCGGTCTGCGACGCCTGTGCGACGACACCGGGACACTGCTCATCCTCGACGAGATCGCCACCGGGTTCGGACGCACCGGTGACGCGTTGGTCAGCACGGCCGCGGGCATCGTCCCCGACATTCTCTGTCTGGGTAAGGCGCTGACCGGTGGGTTCATGAGTTTCGCCGCCACGCTGTCCACCGACCGTGTGGCCGCGGCGGTGGATTCCGTCCCCGGCGGGGGAGCGCTGATGCATGGCCCGACGTTCATGGGCAATCCACTGGCCTGTGCCGTCTCTCTCGCGGCACTGGACCTGGTCGAGTCCGGGTACTGGCGGGAGCAGGTGCCGAGGATCGCCGCACTGTTGCGTCGAGGACTGGCGCCGCTACGGGACGTCCCGGGTGTCGCCGACGTCCGCGTCCTGGGGGCGATCGGCGTGGTGGAGATGACGGCCCCGGTGGACACGGCGACCGTCACCGCCGGTCTTGTCGCACGTGGGGTATGGCTGCGTCCCTTCGGGCGGATGCTCTACACCATGCCCCCGTTCACCTGTACCGACCACGAGGTCGGGCAGATCACCGACGCCATGTGCGCGGCGGTGGGTGCACGATGATCCTCCTGGTCACGGGCACCGGCACCGACGTCGGGAAAACGATCGCCACCGCGGCCCTGGCGGTCTGCATGCAGGAGGCGGGACACCCCGTCAGTGTGGTGAAACCCGTGCAGACCGGTGAACCTCCGGGACACGGGGACCTGCGTACCGTCACCGTGTTGACGGGGATCACCGACACACACTGCTTCGCCACCTGCCCGGAGCCACTGGCACCCGTCGCGGCCGCGCGACGGGCGGGTGTCGTCCTGCCCGGTCTGGATGAGACCGTGGATGCACTGCGGGGGCTCGACGGCCCGGGCCGGGTCGTCCTCGTCGAGGGTGCCGGAGGACTGCTGGTCAGCCTCGGCGACTACACCCTCGCCGACCTCGCGGTCCGGCTCGGCGCGCCGGTGGCCGTGGTGACGACGACGGTCCTGGGCAGCCTGAACCACTGCGCCCTCACCCTCGAGGCCCTGGAACGGCGCGGCGTCGACTGCCTCGGGGTCATCGGCGGCTCCGTCCCCGCTGACCCCGACACCGCGACGGCGACGACGCTCGACGCGCTCCGGTCGGCGCACCAGGCACAGTGGCTCGGCGGGATCCCCGCAGGGGTGTCGTCGCTGGACGTGGCGGCCTTCCGGGCGGAGGCGGTGCGGTGGTTGGAACTCCCGGAACTGTAACTTCCGGGAAACGCCTACGGGACCCTGCCGGAAAAACGGCGACCGTAGCGTCCTGTTCCATGACGCACACAACCCAGACAACCCAGACAGCCCAGGCGCCGGCACCGTCCCGTGCCCCTCAGGTGGCGCCCCCGGCCAGCCCGGTGGGGACCGAGGACTTCTCGTTACGGTTCGCCCCACGTCACTACCGTAGGTGGACACCGGCGGCCGTCGCGGCAAGTGCCCTGGGCGGCATCGCCTACCTCGCCGACTTCTCCATCGGCGCGGCCATCGGGGTGGAGCACGGCACCACCAACGCGGTCGGCGGCATCCTCATCGCCGCACTGCTGATCTTCATCTCGAGCTTCCCGTTGGCCTACTACGCCGCCCGCTACAACGTCGACCTCGACCTGATCACCCGTGGCTCCGGCTTCGGTTACAAAGGGTCGATCATCACCAACCTCATCTTCGTCTCCTTCACCTTCATCCTCTTCGCCACCGAGGGGGCGATCATGGCGCAGGGGCTCAAGGTCGGCCTCGGCATTCCGTTGTGGGCCGGGTACGCGGTCAGCTCACTGATGATCATCCCGCTGGTGATCTACGGTATGAAACTGCTGTCGAAGCTGCACTCCTGGACCAACCCGCTGTGGCTGGTCATGATGTTCGTGCCGTTGATCGTCCTGGTCGTCCAGGAGCCGTCTTCGGTGGGGACGTTCCTGGAGTACACCGGCGAGAACAACGCGCCCGTCTCCTTCGCCGCGATGATGCTCGCCGCCGCGGTCTGTCTGTCACTGACCGCCCAGATCGCGGAGAACATCGACTACCTGCGGTTCATGCCCCCGAAGACCGACGCCAACCGCCGTTCCTGGTGGGCCGCGGTGATCTGCGGTGGACCGGGCTGGGTCGTGCTCGGTGCGGTCAAGCAGATTCTCGGCGTGTTTCTCGCGGTCTACATGATCTCGGTCGTCGGCCAGGGCGCGGACATCGCCGTGGAACCGGTCAACCAGTTCATGACCGAGTACCGCCAGATGATGCCCGGCTGGCTCGCCGTCACGCTGGCGGTGATCCTGGTGGTCATCTCCCAGATCAAGATCAACACCACCAACGCCTACTGTGGTTCCCTGGCCTGGACGAACATCTACTCGCGAACCACCAAACGCTACCCGGGGCGCGTGTGGTTCGTGGTGCTCAACGTGTCGATCTCCCTGGCACTGATGGAGTTCAACATGTTCAGCGTGCTGAGCTTCGTGCTGAGTTTCTACTCCAACCTGGCGATCGCCTGGATCTTCACCGTCGCCGCCGACATCGTGGTCAACAAGTACATTCTCGGGATCTCCCCGAAGCGCCCGGAGTTCCGTCGTGGCATGCTCTTCGACTACAACCCGGTCGGCATCGCGTCGGTGCTGTTGTCCGGTGGGGTGTCCATCGCGATGTTCTTCGGGGCCTTCGGGGACGCGGTCGCACCGTTCTCACCGCTGTTCGCCGCGGTCATCGCGGTGGTCGTCACCCCGTTGACGGCTGTCCTGACGAAGGGGCGCTGGTACCTGCGTCGCGACTCGGACGGCATCGACCTTCCGATGGAGGACGCCGACGGCAACCCCACCGATGCACGGTTGACCTGTGCGGTCACCGGCGAGTCCTGTGAACGTCCCGACATGCTGGCCTCCGCGGTCCCGGGGCCGGACGGGGAGACCCGGTACATCTCGTCGCTGGCGCTCACCCTGGACGGCTCGGGGGAGCACGTCCTACCCTTGGAGAATGACACTCCCCGCCGAACTACCCGATGAGCTGGTCGCCGCAGTCCGCGACGCCCGACGCATCGAGGTCTTCACCGGCGCGGGGATGAGCGCCGACTCCGGGCTCGACACCTTCCGGGACGCCATCACGGGCCTGTGGAGCAGGGTGGACCCCCAGGCCCTGGCGAGCATCGACTCCTGGTCCCGCGACCCCGACCCCATGTGGGCCTGGTACCTGTGGCGCGCCGCGAAAGCGCGCGCCGCCGTCCCCCACGAGGGGCACCGGGCGGTGGCGGCATGGCAGGACATGCCCGGCGTCGCCGTGCACGTGACCACGCAGAACATCGACGACCTGCACGAACGAGCCGGGAGCAGGGACGTCTCCCACCTGCACGGCAGCCTGTTCTCCTTCCGCTGCACGCTCTGCGGTGCCCCCGCTCCCGAACCGGAACTCCCGTCCCTCACCGGCGACCCCGTCGCGCGGCTCCGTCCTCCGGAGTGCAGTATCTGCGGGAACATGGTGCGGCCCGGCGTGGTCTGGTTCGGCGAGGCCCTGCCGCAGGCGGACTTCGCCGCCGCCGAGGAATCCATGCAGACCTGCGACCTCGTGGTGATCGTCGGGACGAGTGGCGTGGTCTACCCGGCGGCGGGCCTGCCGCGGATCGCCGCGTCCCGGGGCGTCCCCGTGGTGGAGGTCAGTCCGGACGACACGGAACTCACGGCCGTGGCGACCTGGTCACTGCGCACCACTGCGGCGGGCGGTGGGTCTGCCGCAGCTGATCAGCTGAAGCGTACCTCGTCGAGGCTCAGTGCATCCTCCGGCGGCATCTGGCCCTTCGCGATGTCGACGTAGTGCCCGGCATGGGTGATGAGCCCGTCCCGCTCTTCCTGCGACAGTTCACGGCGCACCTTCGCCGGCAACCCGGCGGCGAGCACGCCGTCCGGCACGTCCTGCCCCTCCAGGACGGTGGCGCCGGCGGCGACGAGTGTCCCGCTGCCCACCGTGGAACCGCTGAGGAGCGAGGACGACATGCCGATCAGTGTGCCGTCACCGACGCTGCTGCCGTGGACGAGGGCCTGGTGCCCGACAGTGACGTCGTCGCCGAGGACGTTCGAGACACCGCTGTCGACGTGCAGGACGCTGTTGTCCTGGATATTCGTGCGTGCACCGATCCGGATCGCCCCGACGTCGGCGCGGATGACGACACCGTAGAACACGGAGGAATCGGGACCGACCTCGACGTCGCCGACGAGCACGGCGGTCGGTGCGATGTAGGCGGACGTGTGGACACGCGGCACCCGTCCGTTGAACGGCAGGATCAGAGGGCCACTGGTGCGGGGGTTCTGGTAGTTGGTCATGTTCCCCACTCTAACTACCGGTCGGCCTGCTCAGTCGATCAGACCGACCATCCGCAACCAGTCGACCACCATCTTGCGTGACGAACCGACGAGCCGCGGGGCGAACTCCGCGGTCTGCGTCCGCAGCCCGTCGACATCGACACCGTGACGGTCCAGGTCGGTGTGGTGGCCCAGCAGCCACCTCTCGAACGTGCCCGAGTCGATCTCCGGGTGGAACTGCAGTCCGAGGGCGTGGTTCGAGCGGAACGCCTGGACCGGGGTGACGTCGTCGTACGCGAGGCGCTGTATGCCGGCGGCTGCTGCCGCCGCGCCGTCGGGCAGTTCGATCCGGTCGCCGTGCCAGTGCAGGACCGGCTGGCCCTCCAGGGCGCGCAACGGGCCGGACGCCCCGGCGTCGGTGAGCGTCACCGGCGACCACCCGATCTGCATCGGCCCGACGGCGGGAACGACGCGTCCACCCAGGGCGAGTGCGAGCAGCTGCGCGCCGAGGCATACGCCCAGCACGGGACGGCCCGCGGCGTGCCGGGACCGGATGAGTTCGATCTCGTCGGCGAGATACGGGTAGTCGCCGTCCTCCGCATTCACCGGACCACCCATCACGACCAGCAGGTCGGCCTCCAGCGGGCCGGGCGGGAAGTCCACACCGGCGTCGACGTAT
The DNA here is from genome assembly GCF_007673095.1 of Corynebacterium glyciniphilum AJ 3170. GTDB lineage: Bacteria > Actinomycetota > Actinomycetes > Mycobacteriales > Mycobacteriaceae > Corynebacterium. The sequence continues at coordinate 20,820 of NZ_VDYZ01000008.1, read as the reverse complement.
GTCGGTTGCAGGAGAGTCTCCCACGAGCCGGCGTCCTCGAAGGAGACGTGCCGCAGGACGATGGTGCTGAGGTCGTTGTCTGCCATGGCACCCACGATACGTGCATCATGGGGGTATGGCTTATGTGTTGATTGTCCACCACAGTCCCACCGACAAGCTGCGCACGATCGCGACGACCGTCGTCGAGGCCGCCCGCGACGCGGCAGCCCAGGTCAGCGAGGAACTCGACGAATCACTCGAGGTCAGGGAGCGTAACGCCCTGGAACCCGACGGTGACGAACTGTACAACGCGGCGGCGGTGATTCTGGGCACCACCGCGAACTTCGGGTACATCTCCGGCGCGCTGAAGCACTACTTCGACTCGACGTACATCCAGAACCAGGAACGCGAGAAACTCTTCTCCTACTGGATCCGGGGCGGCTACGACACCACCGGTGCGGAGAAGGCGATGGAGACCATCGCCACCGGCTTCGGCTGGACCTCAGCCGCAGAGCCGGTCACCTTCACCGGCGACATCGAGCCTCATCTCGACGACCTGCGTGCCCTGGCGGAGAACACCGTCGGTGCCTACTTCTTGTCCGCCAGCAGGTAGGACGCGCCGGCGACACCGGCGGTGACGGTGAGCACGGCGGGCCAGGAACCCATCTTCTTCGCCAGCGGGTGTGAGAGGCCGAATCCGGCGACGTACGCGGTCGACAGTCCGGCGGTCAGGGCAGGACCCCCCTTGGCCAGCCAGGTGCGCCCGGCGTAGACGCCGGCGGCGGCGAGCAGGACTCCGCCGAGGGGGCGGATCCCGGTCTCCCGTGCGCTCACCCACCCTCCGATCAGACCGAGGGTGGTGACGGCGGCGGTGTTGACGTCCTTGGCTTTCTTCAGTGTCATGTCCATGCCTGCCAGGCTACCCTTGAGGGGTACACCGACAAGCCGGACGGGAAAAGGAAGAAGGAGGACCACCGTGACACAGCTACCCGACACGTTGCTGACGAGACTGTGGGGCATCGACCTGCCGATTATCGGCGCGCCGATGGCAGGACGCGCCGGTGGCGACCTCGCCGCCGCCGTGAGCAGGGCCGGTGGACTCGGGATGATCGGGGTGGGTGCGTCGACATCGCCGGAGTGGATCCGGGAACAGGCCGAGATCGCCGGCAGGGGAGGAAACTTCGGCATCGGACTGATGGTCTGGGCGCTGACGGACGAGGTCTTCACCGCGGCGTTGGACGCCAACCCGACCGTGGTGTCGCTGGCCTTCGGTGACCCGTCGCCGTGGGTGGCGCGCGCGCACGCCGCCGGGGTCAGCGTGGTGGCGCCCGTCAACGACATGCCCCAGGTCCGTCAGGCTCTCGAGGCTGAGGTGGATGTGCTGTGCGTCCAGGGGACGGATGCCGGCGGGCACACCGGGCGTATCGGGACGATGCCGTTGATGCAGCAGGTGCTGAACTACACCGCGGCGCATGCACCCGGTGTGCCGGTCGCCGTGGCCGGCGGGGTGGGGTCCGGACGTGGCCTCGCCGCCGTTCTCGCCGCCGGTGCGGATGCCGCGTGGATCGGGACGGCGCTGCTGGCGTCCCCCGAATCCGCGGGTTCGGACGAACTCAAGGCAGCGGCGGTGGCCGCATCATCCCGCAACACCGTGTTGACCGGGATCTACGACCGTGCCGAGCAGGTCGGCTGGGATATCGAGGCCTGGCCGACGAGGACGGTGCGCAACGACTTCGTCGACCGGTACGCCACCGACGATGCCGCGACGGATGAGGAACTTGTCGCGGCGAGGGCTCCCGGCGGACCCTACGCGGACGATCTCAAACTGCACGCCGGACAGGGCGTCGGGCTGGTGCGGCAACGGGAGCCCGCCGGGGAGACTGTGGCCCGCATGGCGCAGGAGGCTCACGACCTGCTGAAACGGTTCTGACTCTGCTCTGACTCCGCATCAGTCCGGCAGGTCGGCGACCATCGCCGCCACGGTGGCACGTGCGGACTCCTCACTGATGCGTCCCGCCATCAGCAGTGAGCCCAACCCGTGTCCGAGCGCCATCGCCGTGTCGACGATGCTTCCGGCGGTGTCCTCCCCGAGCTCCGGGATGGCTTCCAGGCATGCCCCGGTGAACTCGACACCGGTCGCGGCGAGGTGGCGACGGTACGCCGACGCGGCGGGCTCGGTGCCGGTGACGGCCATGAGCTCCATGGACACGCTGATGCGGTGGAAGGCGCAGGTCTCCTCGTCGACCGGCAGGGTGGCGGCGAAGTACCCCTCGATGACGGAACGCAGGGAGGTGCTCCTCCTGCGCTGTTCACGCCACCGGCGGATACTCCGGTCCGACAGTCGTTGCAGGGAGGCTGAGAGAAGCGTGTTCTTGTCCGTGCCGTAGTACTGGACCAGGCGGAGCGAGACACCGGCCTCGGCGGCGACGGCCCGCATGCTCACCGCCGGAATTCCTTCTCTGCCGATGAGCCGGTCCACGGCGTCGAAGATCTCGTCCCGGCGGGTCGTTGTACGCATGTACCAGATCGTATCCTGTGACTGGTGTGACGAATGCGCAGGGTCGCGTAGGGTGGAAAGTGCCATGACTGCTGCACCTGAGCACGCCCCTTGTCTTGATGTCGACCTGACAGCCACCCCGTGGCTGTACCCCGGACCGTGGCCCACCTCGTCCGGGACGCTGACTGCCGAAGGGTACTTCCCCGGTGAGGTCGGCCTGGTGGGAATCGCCGACGACCTTGACCGCACGCCTGTGGTTGCCGTCGGCTCGAATGCTTCGCCGGGGGTGATGCGCACGAAGCTTCGGAACAACGGGGTGTCCCCGGTGGTCCCGTTCATCCGGGCCTGCGTCCCCGACACGACGACGGCGTTCACCGCACACGTCAGCCCGCGTGGTTACATTGCCGCCGCCCCGTTCCGTCAGCCCGGTACACACACGACGATGTGGGTGAGTTTCCTCGACAACGAGCAGCTCGAGTGTGTGGACGAGACCGAGTCGCCGAACTACGACCGGATCCACGTCGATGACACGCTGATGCTGGACAACAGTGAGGAACTGGCCGGCTACGACATCTACCGCAGTAGCTGGGGGCTGATCCCGGACATCCAGCACCACACCGGACGTGACATCGCACCCGTGCCGTTCGCGCGCCGTCAGGCGCAGTGCCGGGTGTTCCGGCACGTGCGGGACGGGCTCGTCGGCGCGGTTCCGTCACTGCCCGACGGAAGCAGTGAGGCCGTGGTCAAGACCCTGTGGGAGGACAGGGCCCTGGCGGGTCGGGTGTCCGAGGAACTGCACGTGGTCGCCATGGATGACGGGTACTGATCGCCCCATCAGCCACATTTATGCTGAATTGGGGTAAGAACGGTGTCATGGACACCAACACTCTCATTCTTGCGGCCGGATCTGCTCCTCCCCTGAGCTTCATCGGTTGGATCGTCATCGGTGGTCTCGCCGGATGGATCGGATCCAAGATCATGGGTACCGACGCCCAGATGGGCATCATCCTCAACATTGTCGTCGGCGTGATCGGCGGCCTCCTCGGAGGCTGGCTGCTCACGCTGCTCAACGTGAACGTGGCGGGCGGCGGCTGGATCTTCAGCTTCCTCACCTGCCTGCTCGGTTCGGTCATCCTTCTCCTCCTTGTCGGTCTGGTCACCGGCAACAGGAAGCGGTAGCTGTCTTCGAACAGCCCCTGTAGCCCCTGCACCTACGGTGCGGGGGTTTTCTGACGTCGGGCGGTCAGTCGGGCGGTCAGTCGGGCGGCTCGTCCGGTTCGGCGGTACGCTCCTGCCTGTGCCGCCAGGCCCGGGCCAGTGGTCCGGTGGCGTGGGTGGTGTAGCTTCCCCCGTCGGGACTGACCCAGTCGATGGTGAACCCGTCGTCCCGGGTGGAACAGGTCCACGTTCCCTCGGTCTTCAGGCGGTGGTGGGCGCGGCAGAGTTTCTGACCGTTGCGCACACTGGTGGGCCCGTTGCTGGTGGGGTCGGTGAACGGGGAGTTCTCGATGTGGTCGTTCTCACACAGGTTCGCCGGAACGGTGCACTGAGGGAACCTGCAGGTGGCGTCGCGTCCCTCGAGGTAGTTCCGGTCCTGCAGAAGGAAAGGGTAGCCGTCGGATTCCGGGTGCTCGGCGGGGTCGACCGGAATTTCCCTGACGGTGGTCGCAGCCTCTTCGAAGCGGTCCGCTGTCCGGGCATTGATCCAACCGACATCGGCGACATATCCGGCACCGGTTCCGTGGATACCGTCGAGCGTCGCCCGGTAGAGGTTCACCCGGATCGTCATGGTCTCCGGGGTATTGCCCAGAAGCTCCATCAGGATCTGTGCCTTAAGCTGGGACGGGGTCGGTAGGGGAGTGCGTTCGTCCTCGTCGATCAGAGTGCGCTCCCGGCGCAGTCCGGCGAGCAGTTCGCGCATCCTCTTCTCCAGCCCGGCATCGATCGCCGCGCTGGTGGTCTCACACCCGGCAGTGAAGATGAAGGTGTTCCCCCGACGCCGCAGGGTCGCGGAGTCTTCCTCGGCGATGGCGGTCTCGGCGGCGAGCCCGGGGGCGATGTCCAGGATCGCCTCGTCGACGCGGTCCCGGAGCTCAGTCAGCGACACCGGCGTCACAGCATCCCGCAGCCACGGGGTGACGTGCATGTTCACCGCTGTATCCAGGTGGCCGAGGATCTCGTCCTGACGGGCGACCGGGACGGTGACCAGCTGCCGGTTGAGGCGGCCCCAGATCAGGTCGAGGTGTTCGGCGGTGACGACACCACTACCGACGACGGCGGCGAAGAGCTCGATGTTCCGGGAGGCGAGTTCACCCGAATGGGCGAACCGCAGTGCATCCGCGCGGGACCGCCCGCGAAGTGCTGTCGCGGCGGCCAGGCGCGCGTCCCGGGGGATTTTCATCAGGTGGGCGACAAGCACCATCTCCCCCTTGTTCAGGTGAAGTTGAATGGCGTCAATGTCCGTCCCGACCGTCCCCGTCGCTGTCGTCACTGTCCCCGCCCCCTCTATGTTCGTTCCTTGAAGCGTATACTGGGACACGGACACAGTCAACAGTATGTTCGAATGGCAGGGAGAAAAATGGGCAGTCTCGACATTGCACGTGTGTACGACGTCCGCAACGGTGACCACGTCGCCGGAGCGAGGTTCCTTGTTGACCGCCTATGGCCCCGCGGGGTGTCGAAGGACAGCCTTCCACTGTCAGGGTGGCCCAAGGAACTCGCTCCTTCCGCACAGCTCAGGAAGGATTTTCATGGGGACGCCCTGAGCTGGACCCAGTTCGGCGACGCCTACCGGTCTGAACTTGACCAGCGGCATGCGGACGGTGAGCTGGACGATGCGCTTACCGACATCCGGGACGAGTTGAAACAGCGGGACGTCCTTCTCCTGTTCGCGGGGAAAGACACCGAACATACGCACGCACGGGTGCTCCGTGACTGGCTGGACGGGCACATGGATGAAGAGTGACCGTCACGGATTCTCCGGCCAGGAGTGCTTCGGATAGCGCCCGCGCAGGTCCCGTCGTACGTCGCTGTACGCACCGTCCCAGAAACCGCCGAGGTCGTCGGTGATGGCCACCGGTCGGCCCGCCGGGGACAGCAGCTGGAACTGGATCCGTCGTCCCGCGATCTCCGGAGAGCGGCGCAGGCCGAAGCAGTCCTGGAGCTTCGTCGCGACCACCGCGGGGGTGTCGGTCGTGGCATCGCTTTCCGGGTAGGTGATCCGGACGGTACGCCCGCCCGGGAGCGTCAGCGACTCGGGTGCGAGCTCGTCGACCGGCTGGTCCCAGGGGACCAGGCCGCGAAGCAGACCCGCCAGGTCCGGACGCCTGCCTGCTGCCAGGTCGGGAACCACGAAGTCCACGAACTTTCCGTCGCCGTGGCGCACGTCGGGATACCCGGGGACCCCGTGGTTGTGCAGGTACTGGATGCGTCGTCGCAGATCACGGGCATGCTCGGACCATTCGAGGACGTCCAGGCCGTGGGCCTGCAGGCCGGACCGCACCGCAGTGGCCCGGTCGTCGGCGCTGATCTCTTTCGCCGGCACCGGAGTGGAGGACAGCTCGATCGCGCCGAGACGTCGGACCCGACGAGCCTGGAGTTTCCCGGCGACGCCTCCAGGAAGCCACGTGCACGTCACCTCGTCGGTGAGCAGGGGCGCCGCCGCGGCGAATGCGAGGTCGCGAGGCAAGGGGACTGCCGTGTGGACGACGGCGTCGGTGGCTCCGCCGGGACTCCTCGACAAGTCGGCGACCGCAATCCATTCGCCGGAGGGAGCCCGACCGTCCCGCCACACCACGCCGGTGCCCGAGGCCGTCAGGTAGCGGGAGGAATCGTCGACCCGTCGGGCGATCAAACCGGGGAATGCGCAGGCCAGGGTATAGGCTACGGCGTCGTCCCCGGACAGGTCCGGGGTCTTTGTGGCGGTGGGGGAGAGCAGCCGTTGGAAACGCCGTGCCACCGGGTCCTGTAGCCGGACGGCGCGGACGGCGGCGGCGAGGTCGGGTACGCGGGTGCCGTCGTCCACCACGCTGAGCACGGCAGCGACGGTACGCACGTCCACCCGGCGGCATGCCTCGAGTCCTCCGCGGGCGATCCGCGGGTCCGTCGGGATCGCCGCGAGTCGGCGTCCGACGTCCGTGACATGACCCCGCGCGTCCACCGCACCGATGGACTGCAGCGACCGTTCCGCCGCCTCCGTCGCCGCCGACGGGAACGGATCGGGCAGCGGCAGGTCCGCACCCCGGGGAGATCCCCAGCATGCGACGTCCAGCAACGCGCCGGTCAGGTCGCTGGTCGTGACCGCCGGCGGCGCATGCCCGGGAGCCTTGGCGAACTGTTCGGCGGTGATGCACCGGTACACCGTCCCCGGCCCTTCGCGTCCGGCCCGTCCGGCGCGCTGGGTGCAGGACGCCTGGCTCGCCGTCTCGGTGACGAGGACGGACATGCCCCGGGTCGTGTCGCGCCGGGACACCCGTGCCAGGCAGGAATCCACGACGACCCGGACCCCGGGGACCGTGAGGGAGGATTCCGCGACGTCTGTCGCGACGATCACGCGGCGTTGCGCGTCGTCATGCCCACCGACGACGCGGGACTGCTCGGCCGTCGACAACCGCCCGTGCAGCGACGAGGCGGGAATACCCCGGGACGACAACCCGGCGGACACGGTCTCGGTGTCTCTGATCGTGGGGACGAAGGCGAGTACGTCACCCCCTGAGCTCGCCGTGTCGTCCAGAGCCTGTCGAACCGTGGCCTCCACCAGATCGGCGACGGCGTGGCGCGCCCGACGGTCCCGGTTGACCATGGACGTGGCGGAGTCGGCGTACCTGATGTCGAGCGGGTGGATGGGGGAGGGGACGTCGACCAGCGGTGCCGGGCCGCCCGACCCACCGAGCAGCGTCGCGAAGCGCGACGCCTCCACCGTCGCCGACATGGCGACGACGGTGAGGTCGTCCCGTAGCTCCCGCACCTGGGCGAGCATGGCGAACACGAGGTCAGACTCGAGGTGCCGTTCATGAATCTCGTCGATGACGACCGCGGCGACCCCGTCCAGGTCGGGGTCGGCGAGCAGCCGCCGGAGCAGGACGCCCGGGGTCACCATCTCGATCACCGTGTCGGTGCCGGTCTTCCGGTCGCCGCGCACGGCGTAGCCCACCTCGCCGCCGAGTTCGGTCCCGCGTAGGGCGGCGATCCTGGCGGCGGAGCCGCGTGCGGCGACGCGCCGAGGCTGGGTGACGATGACGCGCCCCGGTGAGGTCTCCATGACGTGTTCGAGCACGTACTGGGGAGCCAAGGTGGTCTTGCCCGTGCCCGGCGGGGCCTGGACCACAGCGGTGCCACCGGCACGCAGGGCATCCAGCAGGGCGGCCCGTCCGGCGGCGAAAGGAAGGTCAGTCATCGGTGACAGGATAGTCCGCACGACACGAGTAGATCAGCGAGGACAGGTAGACCACGGCGAAGACGCCTCCGAATGTGGCTGCGCAGGACATGTAGCCCCAGGCGCCCTGAACGTTGTGCAATGAGGCACCGGCGGACTGCTCTGCGAGGTAGACGTTGTTGAGTCCTGCAACGAAACAGACCGTGGTGGCCAAGAGAAGAGCGATCTGGAGAAGCATCACGAAGAATGCGAACGACGGGGCGTTGCTCCGTTGCTGGGGGTCCAGGACGTCGGGATCTTCCCACACAGGTCTCATGCGTTCCGGCGAGCTCGGTTGCGCCGCCAGTACGAGCAGGGTGATGGCGCCGACCAGGGGGACGAAAGCGACGAATGCCCACGGTCCCGCATATCCGGCATCGTGGAGTCTCCGCCAGACCAGTGACAACGCCGGGAGGAACAGGACGGCATAGAAGATTCCGGTCAGTATGAGCGATACCCGTGTCGTCGGGACGCCGGTGATGTCTTGCATGATGCCGAATACGATATACATCACTGCAAACGCCAGTACCGGGAACCAGAACTCACGGCGGGAGGACCGTCCTTTGAAACGGGCCCAACGGGTGAAGAACCGCTTGACCGCGCGAGTGAAAGACGCGCTACAGTCTGCGCGTGACAGTGACGGTTCGACCGTCGTGGCGTGACCCATGATGGTTTTCCTGACCTGACGCTGAGAGGTTGTGCCTGGGACGCTGGATGTGGGGGTCATTGAACGGGTGGACCCATCCACACACTAACGCCGGTGAGGTCTACAGTGGCTACTTATGAGCCTGAAGGAGAAAGCTGTGACCGTCGCCGGCAGGATCACCGACGCGGTACGCATAGGAAATGGACTTGACCAGCGGGATCTCGCCCCGGTCGGATGGTACGCACACGAGCAGGCCGTGGAGCGACTGAAGGCCAGTTTCGACGCGGTTCCCGCCGGCCGCCGCGTGCGGTTGGCGAAGAAGACGTCCAACCTCTTCCGCGGACGTTCGGGTGAGGCGGTCGGACTCGACGTGTCGGGACTGCACGGCGTCATCGCCGTCGACCCCGTTGAGGGCACCGCGGATGTCCAGGGAATGTGCACCTACGAGGATCTGGTGGATGTCCTGCTGCCGTACGGACTGGCACCGACGGTCGTCCCGCAGTTAAAGACCATCACCCTGGGTGGTGCGGTGACCGGCATGGGCGTGGAGTCCACGTCCTTCCGCAACGGCCTGCCGCACGAGGCCGTACTGGAGATGGACGTCCTCACCGGCACCGGGGACATCCTCACCTGCTCACCGACCCGGAACACCGACCTGTACCGCGGCTTCCCCAACTCCTACGGTTCGCTGGGGTACAGCGTGCGGTTGAAGGTGCGGTGCGAACAGGTGGAACCCTATGTCGACCTGCGGCACGTGCGCTTCGACGATGTCCAGTCGCTCACCGACGCCCTCGACCGCATCGTCGTGGACAAGGAGTACGACGGTGAACGCGTCGACTATCTCGACGGTGTGGTCTTCAGCCTGGAGGAGAGCTACCTCGTCCTGGGACGGGCGACCAGCGAACCGGGCCCCACCAGTGACTACACCCGCGAACGCAGCTACTACCGCTCCCTCCAGCACCCGTCCGGCGTCCTCCGCGACAAGTTGACCATCCGCGACTACCTCTGGCGGTGGGACGTCGACTGGTTCTGGTGCAACCGGGCCTTCGGCACCCAGAACCCCACCATCCGTACCCTGTGGCCCCGTGACCTGTTGCGGTCGAGCTTCTACTGGAAGATCATCGGCTGGGACCGCCGCTTCGACATCGCCGACCGGATCGAAGCACACAACAACCGGCCCGCGCGCGAACGTGTCGTCCAGGACATCGAGGTCACCCCCGACAACCTGCCGGAGTTCCTCACATGGTTCTTCACCCACTGCGAGATCGAACCGGTGTGGCTGTGCCCCATCCGGCTGGCCGACGACTCGGGTGAACGGACACCGTGGCCCCTGTACCCGCTGTCACCGGGCGACACCTGGGTGAATGTGGGATTCTGGAGCTCGGTGCCCGTCGACCTCATGGGGAAGGACGCCCCGACCGGGGCCTTCAACCGGGAGGTGGAGAGGGTCGTCTCCGACCTCGGTGGACACAAGTCGTTGTACTCCGAGGCCTTCTACTCTGAGGAGCAGTTCGCCGCCCTGTACGGCGGCGACCGTCCCGCACAACTGAAGGCGGTCTTCGATCCGGACGACCGGTTCCCCGGTTTGTACGAGAAGACCGTGGGCGGCGTCTGACGACACGCCGCGACACGTACGACAAGCACGATTACGCACGATGACCAAGAGGAGAGAGATGAGCAGGGGATTCACGCCGCTGACAGTGGGACAGATCGTGGACAAGGTCATCACACCGCCGGCGCCGTTCCGGGTGACCGCCTTCGACGGATCCACCGCCGGGCCGGCAGACGCAGACCTGCAACTGGAGATCACGTCGCCGGACGCGCTGGCCTATATCGTCACCGCGCCCGGTGACCTGGGACTGGCCCGTGCCTACATCACCGGAAGCCTCCGGGTCACCGGTGACGAGCCCGGGCACCCGTACCTCGTCTTCGACCACCTCCAGCACCTCTACGACCAGATCCGACGTCCCTCGGCGAAGGACCTGCTGGATATCGCCCGTTCGCTGAAGGCGATGGGGGCGATCAAGCTGCAGCCCGCACCGGAGCAGGAGACGCTGCCCGGGTGGAAGCGGGCCATCCTCGAGGGGCTGTCCCGGCACTCTCCGGAACGTGACAAGGAGGTCGTGAGCCGCCACTACGACGTGGGCAACGACTTCTACGAGCTCTTCCTCGGCGACTCGATGGCCTACACCTGCGGCTACTACCCCGAGTTCGAGGGAGAGCACCAGATCACGGGTCCGTCCGGTGACTGGGGATACGACAACTGGGAGAAGGGGACGGCAGCCAACGGGCCGCTGACCCAGGCGCAGGACAACAAACACCGTCTCGTCTTCGACAAGCTGCGGCTCAACCCGGGTGACCGACTGCTGGACGTCGGCTGCGGGTGGGGCGGCATGGTGCGGCACGCCGCCCGTCAGGGCGTCAAGGCCATCGGTGTCACCCTCTCCCGGGAACAGTACGAATGGGGCAAGGCCAAGATCGAGGAAGAGGGCCTCCAGGACCTCGCCGAGGTCCGGTGCATGGACTACCGTGACGTGCCCGAGTCCGACTTCGACGCGGTCAGCGCCATCGGCATCCTCGAGCACATCGGCGTGCCCAACTACGAGGACTACTTCACCCGCCTCTTCGCCAAGCTTCGCCCCGGCGGCCGGATGCTGAACCACTGCATCACCCGTCCGCACAACAGGAAGACGAAGACCGGCCAGTTCATCGACCGCTACATCTTCCCCGACGGGGAGCTCACCGGCTCGGGCAGGATCATCACGATCATGCAGGACACGGGTTTCGACGTCGTCCACGAGGAGAACCTCCGGCCGCACTACCAGCGCACACTGCACGACTGGTGTGAACTGCTGGCAACCAACTGGGACCAGGCCGTCCATCTCGTCGGTGAGGAGACTGCCCGCCTGTTCGGTCTCTACATGGCGGGGTCGGAGTGGGGCTTCCAACACAATGTCGTCCAGCTTCACCAGGTCCTCGGAGTCAAACTGGACGAGGCGGGGAATTCCGGGGTGCCGGTCCGTCAGTGGTGGAAGCCCTGACGGTAACGTCGGCAGGATGAGGACGATCACCAGAGGCGCTGCGGTGGCGGTGCTGTGTACGCCGTTGCTGCTCGGTGCGTGCACCATCGGCGACGCGGGGCAGGCCGACGAGACGACGACACCCGTCGTGGACACCGAAGCGCCGCCGGACAAGCCCGTGCCGGAATCCGGTCCTGAAACCGGGTCTGAATCTGAGGCGCCGGAAGACCCCGACCAGCCCGATGCCGAGCCGGTGGAGACCGATCCTGACGCCCCGGGCGCCCGGGGCCTGGCGATCGGCGACTGCGTGGCTGACATGGACCAGCTCGACGGTACCGGCGACATCGATGTCGTCGACTGCGGCGGACCCCATGCCGGCGAGGTGTACGCGCAGGTGGATATCGCGGGTAAGAACCTCTTCCCCGGCAATGAGCCGTTGGGGCAGGAGGCCGGCGCGATCTGCGGGGGCGACGCCTTCACCGGCTATGTCGGTATCGGATTCCCCGAGTCATCGCTGGACGTCGTCACGATGATGCCGTCCAAGGAGAGCTGGGCGCAGGAGGACCGGACGGTGACCTGTGTCGTCACCGACCCCACCCTCGAGCAGATCGACGGGACCCTCGAACAGAGCTGGCGCTAACGCTCCAGCAGGGTCACCAGTTTCTGCCGGTTGGACTCCTCCAGGTGCGCGACGGTGAGTGCCCAGGCGTCTGCACCGGGGAGACGGAGCCGTCGGTCGATGTCCTCGCCGAGGGCCTCGACCACGGCCCCGATGTCGGGGCCGGTGCGGGGAGGGATCATCGTCACAGCCTCCGGCGAGCCCCATACCGCCGGGTCGGCGATGAACAGGTGCCCCTGCGCCGCAGCATAGCCCAGGGCTGCCTCGCGCAGATCGGACAACTGTTCGTCGGAGACGTCCCCGGCCGCCCAGGCGTCCTCGACGAGGGGGACGCGGTCGACCGGCCGGTGGGATTCGACGATGCCTTCCACCAACGGGGTGGGCAGGGTGACCAGGGCCCGTGACGCCGCCGAGTAGACGTCCGCCGCATCGAGATACGGGCGTCCGACGACGATGGTGCGGGCCAGCTCGCGGCTTGCGGTCATGAAGGACAGCAGGGTGGTCAGTTGCTCTGCCGGGGCCGAGTTGAAGCTCCGGACGTCCCGGACCGCCGGAGAGGCTGCCGGGCGGGTGGCGAACAGCGGGGAGAACGGTGGTGTGTACATGGTGCCCATCCTCGCCCGGGGGTGTTTCCGGGCGGTTACCGTCGTGGGAAGAACTCCGGCGCCAGGGCGTCCAGCGCCTCGACGACGACATCGGTCTCGGCGGCGTCGGTCACGGTGACACGCACGCCCTCCCCGTCGAAACAACGCACGGCGATGCCGTACCCGGCGATCGCCTCCTCGAAGGCGCGTGCCCGCTCCCCGAGGTCAAGCCACACGAAGTTGGCTTCTGACCCGATCCGCCAGTCCTCCGGGATGTGCTCCAGGACGCGGGTGCGCTGGGCCACTGTCTCGTCCGTGCGGGCGAGCAGTTCGTCCTTCGCCCCGATGCTCGCCACCGCGGCGGCCTGCGCGACGGCGTTGACGCTGAACGGGATGCACACCTTGTTCACCGCCTCGATGAACTCGGCGCGACCGACCAGGTAACCGACACGCAGGCCCGCCAGTCCGTAGGCCTTAGAGAACGTCCGCGCGACCGCAAGATTCGGGTAGTCGGCGAGCAGGCCCAGCCCGTCGGGGAACCCGTCTTCGCGGACGTACTCCACGTACGCCTCGTCCAGCAGGACCTGGACCTCGGACGGGACGGCGTTGAGGAAGGTGATGAGTTCCTCACGTGTCACCGTCGTGCCCGAGGGGTTGTTGGGGTTGCAGACGATCACCAGACGCGTCTTCTCCGTGACCGCTGCGGCCAGGCCGGGGAGGTCGTTGCGGTGGTCCGGGGTCAGCGGAACCTCCACGGCCTCGGCGCCGGCAACCCGGGCGAGGATGGGGTAGGCCTCGAAACTGCGCCACGGGTAGACGACCTCGTCGCCGACCTCGCCGCCGCGGCACGTCGCCTGGACGGCCTGCTGGATCAGGGCGGAGGAGCCGGCACCCACGGCGATGTTCTCGGCGTCCAGGAGCAGCGACGACGGGCCTGCCAGCCAGTCGGCGATGGTGCTGCGCAGTTCATAGGCGACCATGTCCGGGTAACGGTTCGCGCTGGCCAGCGCCTCCGCTGCCGCGCGGGTGACCCCCGGCAACGGGCCGAGCGACGACTCGTTGCTGGACAGCTTCAGCGGAAGTCCGTTGGGGCTGCCGGGGACGTACGGGGGCAGGGTGGAAAGGTCGGCACGGATCATGGGTTTCAGCCTAGTCTCCGGGTGATTTTGATCTGATGCGGGGGCCTGATGTATCGTTCGATGCGTCGTCACACGTGACGGCATGGAGGCGTGCCAGAGCGGCCGAATGGGACTCACTGCTAATGAGTTGTCTGCTTAACGGCGGACCGGAGGTTCAAATCCTCTCGCCTCCGCCACTTCAGTTTCCTCAGGCTTTTCGTGAGGACGTGTCGTCAGCCGTCCGGTTCTTGTGGTGAGTTACCGGACATTCAGGGCGCGGTCCCGCTATACGGGGTGTGTGGTGTACCCCGGGATCGCGTGACACGTCCCGTCTGGTGGTGTGCCGGGGATTCTGGAGTCGCTGGAAACAGCGTCGCGCCCGTAGCTCAACGGATAGAGCATCTGACTACGGATCAGAAGGTTGGGGGTTCGAATCCCTCCGGGCGCACGCTTTTCTTGGGTTGAGCCCCCTGTCAGCGATGTTTCGGCATCGCGGACAGGGGGCTCACTCGATTCCGCTCCGTGGGCGAGGGGAGCGCTGCTACCGTCGCCCTATGACCCCTTTCACCACACTGATCACCGGTGCCAGCTCCGGGCTCGGAGCCGAACTCGCCCGCCAGTCCGCCGCCCTCGGCCACGACCTCGCCCTCTGCGCCCGCAGGACGGACCGGCTCGACGAACTGTCCGCCGAGATCACCTCGTCCTGCCCCGGCGTCTCGGTGCGTACCTATGCGCTGGACGTGACCGACCCGGACGCGGTGCGCACCGTCTTTCAGCAGGCGGAGGACGATGCTGCCGGGGGTCTCGACCGCATTGTCGTCAACGCCGGCCTGGGTAAGGGACGCAAGATCGGGTCCGGGCAGCCGGAGGCGAACCGGGAGACCGCCACGACCAACGCCCTGGGTGCTCTGGCGCAGGCGGAGGCGGCCATGGAGATCTTCCGCGCGAAGAACGCCGGTCACCTCGTCCTCGTCTCCTCGGTGACCGCCCTGCGCGGTAACCGTAAGGCCATGACGACCTACGGGGCGACGAAGGCATTCGTGGCGAACCTGGGAGAGGGGCTGCAGTCGGAGATGCTGGCGTCCGGCGTGCCCGTCGACGTGACCGTCCTACTGCCCGGGTACATCCGCTCGGAGATGAACGAGAAGGTCGAGCAGAAGACCCGCTTCATGGTCGACACGCAGACCGGGGTGCGCTCCATGATGGCGGCGATCGAGTCACGGAAGCGCCGGTCGCTCGTGCCGGGCTGGCCCTGGCGGTTGATCGGCCCGGTGCTCAAGGTCATGCCGCTGAAACTCGTGTCCAAGGTGGTGTAAACGGATGCCAACCTGGTGCTTTGGCGCTTTCCAGGTCGGCGTGTAGGCTGTAGTCTCGTTGCAGAGATGCAGCGGCGCGCCCGTAGCTCAACGGATAGAGCATCTGACTACGGATCAGAAGGTTGGGGGTTCGAATCCCTCCGGGCGCACACGGGAAGCCCCCGGGCCAGAGAAATCTGACCCGGGGGCTTCGTTTCGTTCCCGGCACAGAGACCTCCGGTTGGTTTTTCCCGACAGGACCAACCCCAGGCCTCTGTCCGGGCGTCCACCTCAGCGACGGAACTTCGCGGCGGTGTGCATGAAGGCGCCGATGACGTCGGGCCACCGGGCCACGTCCTGCGGAGAGTAGGCGGTCAGCAGCTGTGACCCCGGCAGGAGAGCATGGAGTTCCTCGGCCACGGCCACCGGATGCGCCGGGTCGCCGATCCACGCCAGGATGAGGGTCGGGATACGCCGTTCGCCGAGGGCGGCGATGCGGTCCCGGGAGGGCAGGTCATTGCCCGCGGCGCCACGGAAAACCGTGGGCAACAGGGCCTCCGGGACGTCCGGCATGGTGAACGGCACTTCCGTGCTGCGTGCCGGCGGGGCGGGTTCGGCACGGGTGGTCTCGGCATAGGCGGCCAGCCCGTGGTCCTCGACGAACCGGGCGGAGCGTTCGTACATGCCGGCCCGGTCACCGCGCAGTTCCCATGCCGTCGGGGGAATGCACAGCGTCATGGAGGCGTAGCTCTTCCCCGCCGCCGCAGAGGTCAGGATCGTCGCCGCACCCATGGACTGACCGACGGCGTGGACCGGCGCGTCGGGGGAGAACTCCTCGCTGACGTGCTCCAGGTCCTTCGCCAGCGCGGCCCACCGGTAGGCCGCGGGATATTCGGGCCCCGGTGACCGGCCGTGTCCGCGGGCGTCATAGCGCAGGACGCGCAGCGCGTCCTGACCTGCGGTGAGGTCGAGTCCGAGGGCGACGTCGCGGGCGCGGCTGGACGTCAGCCCGTGGAGCTGGACGACCGGGGTGCCGTCGACGGGGCCCCAGATGTCGTGGGCGAGGGTGTCTAATGCGTGACTCATGCAGGAAATCCGTACGTAATCCCACGGCCCTATCGTCCGTGGGTATGAGACTGACAACTGTAGCCCGTATGGAGCTCGCCGCAGGGCAGGTGCACGTGTTCGAACCCACCGTGGCCGCCGCCCCAGGCAGTGACGCTGCCGGGAGCACCCCCTCCTTCGACCAGGCCAGGCATGCTGCCGCGGGGTCCCGTCCGGGAAGTTGGATGGCCGTGGCCTTCGCCGTGCCGCCGGTGGGGCGGGGACGCCTCGCCGAGGCATGGCGGCGGGTGGTGCAGCGTCACGGGACATTGCGCACCGTCCTGCGGCAGGAGGGCGCGCAGGTACGGGTTCACCCCGTGGAGTTCACCGGGGGACGGTGGGAGCGTGTCGGCGACGGCACCTCGGACCCCCGCACCGTCCTGAGGGGCGTGTTCGACGTGGCCTGCGAGCCTTTCGGGACACCGTCCCACCGCCTGGCGGTCGTGGACCACGGCGACGGCACCTGCACAGCGGTGATCGGCCTGGACCACAGTCACGCGGACGCCTGGTCGTTGCTGGTACTGGTACGTGACATGCTCGCCGCGTTGGACGACGGCGACGAGCTCGCACCGGTGCCGTCCTTCGCCGAGCACACCCGGGCCCTGGAGGCCCTGCCACCGGCCCCGGACGACATTCGTGACCGGTGGCGCAGGATCATGGACACCCGTGACGGGGAGATGCCGGTCTTCCCGCTGAGCCTCGGCGACATCTCCGAGCCCCGTGACGAGGTCGTGGAGGTCATCGACGTGCTGGACGCGGACGGGGTGGCCCGCCTGGAGGCCGTCGCCGCCCGACGGGGCGTCCGGCTGCTGCCGTTGGCTGTCAGTGTCCTGACCAGGGTCAACCGGGACATGCATGCCGGTGCTCTGCGTGCCGTGTTCCCTGTCCACTCCCGTCGGGGGCCGGCGGACGACCCGGCACGGTGGGCGGACTCGGTGGGGTGGTTCATCACCAACTCTGTGCTGGAGTGCGACTCCACCGACCCGTCCGACTGCGACACGGCCGTGCGCGAGGCCATCGCACTGGGCTCCTACCCGCTGGAACCGTTGCTGCGGCCGTGGGGAGGGATGCCCGACACCCCGGGCATGTTCGCGCTGTCGTGGTTGGACAACCGTCGGCTGCCGGTGCAGGTGCCGGCGGAGGCCCGTCCCCAGCACGTGTCCGCGTGGATCCGGACCGCCGGGGTGATGGTGTGGTTCGTTCTCAACGACGACGGTATGCACCTGCGCGTACGCTACCCGGGGACACCGTCGGCGGTGATGAACGTCGGGGAGTGGGCACAGCGGGTCGCCACGGGGTTGCGCGCGGTCGCAGGCGGGTCAGACGACCCCGTTCTCGTAGGCGAAGACCACGACCTGAGCCCGGTCGCGTAGCTGCAGCTTCTGCAGCACCTTCCGGACGTGCGTCTTCACCGTCTCCTCCGAGATGAACAGGGCGGTGGCGATCTCGGCGTTGGAGCGTCCCGTCGCGATCTGTTCGACGGTCTCGAGCTCCCGGGGCGTCAGCGACGCGATGTCGGTGGACGCCCGACGGGGTGGGGTGCGCGGCGAGCGTGCGACGGCGTCGGCGATGAGGCGGCGGGTGACCGTCGGGGCGAGCAGCGCCTCGCCGGTGACGGACAGCCGGACGGCCCGTGCGAGCTCGTCGGCGGGCGCGTCCTTCAGCAGGAACCCCGAGCAGCCGATGCGCAGCGCCTCGTAGACGTAGTCGTCGAGGTCGAACGTGGTGAGCATGATGATCCGTGGGGCGGGGTCCAGGCCGAGGGACAGGATGCGTCGGGCGGCCTCGAGCCCGTCCATCACCGGCATGCGTACGTCCATGAACACCACGTCCGGGCGCAGACGGGTCACCTGCTCGACCGCCTGTGCGCCGTCGGCGGCGTCCCCGACGGCGGTGATCCCTTCACGTGAGTTCAGCAGGGCGGCGAATCCCTGACGCACCATCGCCTGGTCGTCGACGACAAGCACGGTGGTGTCGGATTGCGCGGTCATGTCCGACACGTTACCGGGCACCGAGGGGGACCCCGGCGGTGACGGTGAAACCGCCGTCCGCGGCGGGAAGCGCTGTGAAGGTGCCGCCGACGGTGCGCACGCGGGCGGACATGCCCTGGATCCCCGCGCCACCGCTGTGTTCCGGGGGGACGAGGGCACCGGCGGTGGCCGGCCCGTTGTCCACGGTGAGCGTCGCCCATCCGTCCTGCAGGGACAGGTCGACCAGCACCGTGCCACCGGGGGCGTGGCGGGAGGCGTTCGACAGGGACTCCTGCAGTACCCGGTGCAGGACGATCCCGGTCGTGTCGTCGAGCGTGGCTGCCGCAGGGTCGATCGTCCAGGTGATGTCCATCCCCGCCCGACGTGCCGCCTGCAGTGTCGGACCGATCTGGTCGGAGCCGACCGGCGTCGTCGCCCCGGACTCGGCGTCGCTGCGTAGCACGCCGAGCAATTCGCGGACCTGGTTGAGTGCTTCGCGTGCGGTGTCGGACAGGGAGTCGAACTCGGCATGGATCGCCGGGGTGACGCCCTGCAGACGGTAGGGGGCGGACTGCGCCTGCACCACGATCATGGACATCTGGTGTGCAACGACGTCATGCAGGTCCCGGGCCAGACGGTTGCGTTCCTCGGCCATGACCCGCATCTCGGACTGCTCACTGGTCCGGGTCTCCTCACGGCGCAGGTCCCGCCGGGACGCCAGCAACCAGCGGAGCAGCAGGCACACCACCGTCCACACCAGCGTCCCCACGATCCACCCGACGACGACCTCCCCGGGGTTGAACAGCATCAGCGCCAGGGTGCCGGCCAGGGCGACGGCGACGGCGTCACGTGAGCCGCGCACCACCACCACAGCCAGGGTGAACGCCAGGGCGAGGTGGAACGGCACCGGCCAACCGAGCATGAACGCCGGCTCGGTGCGCAGCGGCACACTCACCAGGCAGGCCAGCGCCACCGCCAGCCATGCCGGCCAGGGCCGCCACAGTGACGCCAGCACCGGCCACGTCCCCATCACCGCCAGCAACGGGACGATCGCGGCGTGCAGTGAATGGGTCACGAAGTACGTCGGCCAGGCGACGGCGAAGAGGATCGCCGTGAAGACGACCACGAGGAACAGGACGAGCGGGGGAACACCGGCATGGGCGGCGGCACGGTCCAGCACGTTCCGCACCGGACGGACCACCGGGGCCAGGCGGGAGGTACGGGACGTGCGGGTCGGGGAGGCCGGGTTCTTCGTGCGTCTCATGGAAGAGACGCTAGTCGGCGGGCGGGTGACCCGGATCCCCCTGGAGAGTGAGATCCACAATCACTCCACAGAGGGATCCCCGCGGTGGACCCCGCTCCCTAGCGTTCCGGACCATGACACGCAGCAGAAGGATCCTCGCCTCCGCCTCCCTGGTGGCTGCCGCCCTGGTCGTCGGGGCCGCCGTCCCGCCCGTCGGTTCGGCGGCCGAGCCGAGCCCCGCCGTACGCACCGTCGGCGCGATCGCCGCCGCCGACACGCTCGCCGCGGGTGTGACGGGGACGTCCTACTTCCCGGAGGACCTGGTCGCCGAACTCGGTTACCGGCCGGGCACACAGGACGGGCACGCCACCAACCCTGGCGGGGACTGCTCGTCGCCGGTGCCGCTGCCGGCCTCCTTCGAACCGGCGTGCATGACCCATGACCTCGGGTACGACCTGCTGCGGGTCGCGGACCGCACCGGCGAGACGATTCCGGAACACACACGCCGCGACCTCGACCGGCAGATGGCCGAGCAGATGCGGGCATCCTGCGACGGGGCCGCCGGATGCCGGGCGATGGCAGGCGTCGCCCACGCCGCCGTCGCGGCCAACACCCTGCGGCAGCACAACGGCGCCCCGGTCGAGGAGTGGTTCCCGTGGTGATGCAGCAGGACAGGGTGCAGGCGCCGGCGACATCGGAAACCCCCCGCGCCCGACGACGCTGGGTGCTGCTCCTGATCGGGCTCATCCTGTGGCAGGCAGCGGGACCGCTGGCAGGGGCGGCATGGTGGGCCTTCGACGAGGGGCCGCTGATGCAGCACCCCCGCGACATCCTCACCGAGACCTCCCCGGTGGGCGCGGTGCGTGTCTTCGGCGACCACCCCGGGAAGGACGCCGATGTCGCGGCGAGGGAGACCGTCGACGCGCTCGTCGCGGACGGGGGATTCGCCAAGGACGTGGTGATGATCGCCCTGCCGACCGGCTCCGGCTGGGTCGACCCGGACCAGGTCGACGCCGTGGAGGACTGGGCCGACGGCGACGTCGCCACCGTGTCCGTCCGCTATGCCCGCACCCCTTCGGCGGTGGCCTACCTGATGCGGCCCGACCTCGCGGCGGCCTCCGCGACAGCGTTGCTGCAGGAAGTGCTCGACCGGATTGAGGGACTACCGGAGGACCGGCGTCCGGACGTGATCGTGCAGGGGCAGAGCCTCGGTGTGGGGGCGGGTACCGCGGCCGTGGAGAACGTGACCGCGCCGGTGGCGGCCCAGTTGTGGCGTAGATGATGGTTGGTGTGGGAGCCGGTGTGACCCCCTAAGTGGCTGACCCCGAGCCG
>NZ_VDYZ01000089.1 GCF_007673095.1 Corynebacterium glyciniphilum AJ 3170 | reverse complement strand
AGACTCCCCATCTCGCTCACCCCCCCACTGCGCCCTTTGACCCCACTCGTCCCCCCTTTCACCAACCCTCCCATACCCTCCACCACTCCCCCCACCACCTCCCCCACCCCTACCACTCCCCCTCCCCCACCATCCTCCTCCCACCCCTCCCCACCATCACCCATCACACCCACCACCCACTCTTCATCCTCCTCGCCGGGTTCCCTACACGTATCCCATTCCTCCACACTCAAATCACCCACCTCCACACCACCATCACCCAAATCCTCACACACACCCCCCCCCCCCTCTTCCCCCCCAACAACTTCCCCCCCCCCCACCTCCACCTCACCATCATCCACCCCACCAACCACCACCTCTTCCA
>NZ_VDYZ01000088.1 GCF_007673095.1 Corynebacterium glyciniphilum AJ 3170 | reverse complement strand
CGTACCGCCTGACCAGCACGCCCATCACCACTCCCACCACGGTGGCCAGAATCACACCCTCAATCACCACACTCCCATGTTGATAAGAACCCAAGACAATCTCCCTCCATCCTGACCAGATCAATTCATTCACTCCTTCACCTCCATTCCTCCCCACTATCAACACTACTCCTCTCCATCACATACCCCATCAACCCTACCCCCCCCCCTCCCATACCCCAACCCCCCCACCCGCCCCACCACCAAACCCTACCCTCCACAATCCCTCCTCCCCCCCCACCTCCATCCCCACCTCCCTCCTGCCCACCACCACCACCCCCCCCACCCTACCCTCGACTTCCCTCACCCCCCCATCCTCCAACACC
>NZ_VDYZ01000087.1 GCF_007673095.1 Corynebacterium glyciniphilum AJ 3170 | reverse complement strand
AGGAAAGGAAAAGATGAGGAGTGGGACGGGAAAGGAGGGGTGGGGGAGGGGGTCGGTGGGGGGGAAGATGATGGGGGTGATGGTGGGGATGGGGGGTGTGATGATGGGAGTGATGTGGTTGATGATGGTGGGGGTGTTGGGGCGTGAGGTGGGTTGGGGGGAAGGGTAGTAGGAGGGGTAGGGGGTGGGGGGGAGGAGTGTGGGTTAGTTGAAGGTGGGGGGTGGGTAGGGGGGGAGGGGCGAGAAGGGTGTGGTGGAAAGAGATGTGATGCGTTTGGTTGTTGAGGTTGGGGTGGAGGGAGGTGAGGGGAGGGGGGAGGTGGGGGAGGTGTGAGGAGATGGCGAACCGCGGCGTGTGGGGGTAGT
>NZ_VDYZ01000086.1 GCF_007673095.1 Corynebacterium glyciniphilum AJ 3170 | reverse complement strand
TGTGGGGTAGGTGGAGTGGAGAAGAAGGCTGGGAAGGGTGGTCGGGAGAAGGTGGACAGGAGGTGGAGAGAAGGAGGGATGAGGGTAGAGTGGGAGTAGATGAGTAGTTGGGAGAAGAAGGGGAGGATCGTGGAGATGGGGGAGGTGGGAGGGAAGTTCAGGGTGAGGGAGGACGGGGGGGGTGAGGTGAGGGTGTGGGAGTAGAGGGGTGGGGGGGGTGTTGTGGGTTGGTGTGAGGGTGGGAGGGGTGGGGGGTGTGGAGGAGGAAGATAGGGGGGGGTTGGATGGGGGGAGGGTGGAGGATGTGGTGGGGGGGGAGGGGGAGCAGGTGGGCTTGGGTGGGGGGGATGAGGAGTTGGTGTTTGG
>NZ_VDYZ01000085.1 GCF_007673095.1 Corynebacterium glyciniphilum AJ 3170 | reverse complement strand
TGGGGGAGGGAGTGTGGAAGGTGGTGCGGGATGGGGGCGGGAGGGACGGGTCGGTGGAGGTGGAGGGTGAGGGTGTGGAAGAAGGGGTGGTGTGGGAGGGTGAGGGGGGGAGGGTGGAGGGCGGGTGGTGGTGTTGGGTAGGGATGTGAGGGAGGAGGGGTTGGAGGTGGGGGAGGATGAAGGGGAGGGTGAGGAAGAGGGTGGGGAGGAGGATTGGGGGTGTGGTTGGGGTGATGGTGGAGGTGGAGAAGAAGTTTGTGGGGTGGGTGGGGGGGTGTTGGAGGATGATGGGGTTGGGGCGAGGTTGTTGGGGGCGGGGGGTAAAGGCTTGGATACATCGCATGAGGACTAGTAGTGGTGGTGGCA
>NZ_VDYZ01000084.1 GCF_007673095.1 Corynebacterium glyciniphilum AJ 3170 | reverse complement strand
AAAGGGGGAGGTGAGAAGGGAAGGACGAGGAGGAGAGGGTCCGGGGGGAGGGCAGGAGGGGGAAGGAGGGGGGTGTGGAGGGGGGGGTGGGGGGGGTGGGGGGGGGGGAGGTGGCGGGGGAGGTGGGGGAAGTGTGTGTGGCAGGTCGGGACGTGGTGGGCGATGAGGTGGAGAAGATGAGGGGTGGGGATGAAGGTGATGTGGTTGGTCATGGTGAGTGAGCGTAGCGTGGTGGAGGGTGAGGGGTGAGGGTTGAAAGATGGTTGTGGGGGTGTGGTTGTGATTGTGAGAGAAGGAGAGGGGGAGAAGGATCTTTGAAGGGTGAGGGGTGAGGGTGGAGGGTGAGGGGGTAGGGGTGGGGGTGGAGG
>NZ_VDYZ01000083.1 GCF_007673095.1 Corynebacterium glyciniphilum AJ 3170 | reverse complement strand
CCCCCCTCCACCCACCCCTACCCTCCTCCAGGGCCCCCTCCGCAACATCTTCACCATGCCGAAGTCCAACCTCCCCAACCTCCCCCCCCCCTCCCACGAACCTCCTCACCCCCCTCCCCACCCCACGTTCTCCCCCCCCACGTCATCCCCACCCCCTCATCTACCGTCCCTACCTCCTCATCACCCCCCTCTTCCACACCATCTCCCCCCTCCTCCTCCAACCTCTCCACCATCCCCCCCACATCCCACCACACCCCCCTCCTTCTACCCACCTCCCCCCACTTCTCCATCCATATCCTCCACCTCCACACCATCCCCCACCTCCACCTCCACTTCTTTCATTCCCCCCTCCTCCCCCTACGACTTCTTCA
>NZ_VDYZ01000082.1 GCF_007673095.1 Corynebacterium glyciniphilum AJ 3170 | reverse complement strand
CCCAAACCCACACATATCACCCCATCTACCTCTCCCCACTCACCACCCCACTTCAACCTCCCCCCCCCCATCCCCACCCCCCCCCCCAACTCCCCCCCCCACTTCCACCCCCCCCCCACCCCCTCACCCCCGTATCTCTCCATCTCCCCGCATCGAGGATCACCCACACCACCTCCCACACTCACATCTCCACCTCTCACCACCTCCCCATCCCCCTACTCATCCCCCCCCTCCTTCTTCTCTCCCACACCAACTACCCACTCCTCCCACTCCTCCTACTCCTCCTCCCTCCAATCCCCACTCTCACTCCACACCTCACCCTCCACACTCTCCACATCCATCTCTCCAGACCTGTACTTCACCTCACCCCCAA
>NZ_VDYZ01000081.1 GCF_007673095.1 Corynebacterium glyciniphilum AJ 3170 | reverse complement strand
CCCTCCCCTCGCTCTCCTCCCTCCCTTCACCCTTCCCCTCGCCCCCGCCGCCCTCATCTTCCCCTCCCCCTCTTCCACCCCTACACCCACCACCCCCACCCCCACCCTCACCCCTCCACCCCTCACAGCCCACAACCCCCCACTCCTCCCTCCCCCCCACCTCCACCCCATCCACATCCACTTCCCCAACCCTACCACCTAACCCCAAACTTCTTCCCTCTCTCTCACACCACCAACACCCTCACCTTACATTCCCATTTCCCAACTCCACAACACCATCCTTTTAATCCTTCCCATACTCCCGCTCCCTATACAACTCGGCCTCAACCTCAACGTACTATTCTTCATCCAGCCCCCCACCACGCATCAAATC
>NZ_VDYZ01000080.1 GCF_007673095.1 Corynebacterium glyciniphilum AJ 3170 | reverse complement strand
TCCCCCTCACATACCGCCACGTTACATCCATGGCCAACCCTCCACGCGCACACTGCGCATCCTACATCCCCCTCACTCCATACACCCACCTGTACTCCTCCCCCTCTTTCCTCCCCACATTCAACCTCCCCTACCCACCCCCACTCACCCCGACCACACCCCTCCTACCCCCCCCACCACCACCAACCTCCACTTCCACACCCTCCCTCCCATCCTCATCCCACTCCATCGCCTCCACCTCACTCTCCACCTCAACTCCATCATCCCCCCTTACTACTTCCACATCCTCATCCCCCACCCCCCCCACACCCTCCCCAATCACCACACCATCCCTCTCCACCACCCCAACACCCCCCCCCCCAACCTCCACTCCCCTAT
>NZ_VDYZ01000007.1 GCF_007673095.1 Corynebacterium glyciniphilum AJ 3170 | reverse complement strand
ATGAACACGACCGTCGCACTGACGGCGTGACTACACCCTGTCACCTATCCGCGCAGCAGTCCCCTTACGCGAACGGCACGCTTGGCTGCTCAACGATACTGGCTGAGTAGTCCTCGGATTGGTCCTGAAGAGTTTCCCGCGCCTGGAAGCTCGGCCAACTGACATCGATCCGGCGGCAATCTCGGTCGAATGACGCGGTGGAATCGGATGTCAAGAGCAAGGCAGATAGTGTTGGCGTATGCCGATTCGTCTAAGTGAGATCAGGTCTCATGAGGGAAGCCAGGCTCGAGCATGGGAGGAGTTGGCTTATCAGCTGCGCCCACCCGTAGAACCTGGGCACCTGGAGACCCGAAAAACTCGGGCACCCGACGCCGGGGTCGAGTGGTACGAGGTCTACGCGGATGGGCACACCGAAGGCTTCCAGGCCAAGTTCCACGCCTCGCTGGCCGATGCTTTGAGTGGGATGAAGGAATCTGTTGTTGCAGTCTGTGCGAAGCGGCCCGAGCTGACGGAGCTCACCTTCGTGGTTCCCTATGACTTCACCGACAGCGGAGCAGGGGGCACCAAGGCGGACCAGGATCGATGGGTCGATGCCGTGGCGGGCTGGCAGCGGACTGTTGACGGTGCCGAACAGATCGAGTTTCGAACGATCCGGGCCGGCGATATCTTGGCACAGTTGGCAACCTCGAGACACTCCGGACGGCGTGCCTTCTGGTTTGGTGACTTTGAGCTATCGCCAGTGTGGTTCGAGAAGCAGATCGCCGAGACCATTGCTGTGGTCGGGGACAGGTACACCCCGATGGCCGACACAGACGTGTCTGTAAACGGCGCGGTCGAGGCGGCCGCTGCTGGCGACGGCTTTCTTAGATCCCTGCGTTTGCATCTAGATTCCGCGCTCTCCGCTGGTCGCCGGGACTTCGGCATGTGGGGTTCATTATCGGAGCAAGCCATTCGGCTTCTTGATCGGCTCGCTGAACTCCGCGCTGACGTGAGCGAGCGTTCGGCAGCACCGGGCTCAGTCTTGCCGACCACTGACTTCGACGTTGAGTCAGGCCGTCAGACCGTCGACCACTTGCTCACATGCGCCAGAGAAGCCGCCAATCATCTCGATGACTTGAATGACCGGCGGATGCGGAGCGCAATCAAGAAGCTTCACGAATTGCGTGACGTGCTTACTTCCCGAGAGGCCGCCGCGTACAGCTCGCGCACGCTAGCGCTAGTCGGTGTGGCAGGGAGCGGCAAGACCCACACTTTAGTGCGTGCGGCCGAAGCACTTTACCTTGAGGGTTCCCCGGTCGTCGCGGTTGTTGGACAAAGACTCGGCGACGCCACGTGGTGGCCCGAGTTGAAAGCGGCGCTCGGTGTCGAGGCGCAGTCTGCTGATGTGTTCCTGCAAGAACTCGACTCGCTCGCGGAGGCGAAGGGGCGACGCGCTGTTCTTCTCATTGACGCGTTGAACGAATCTCAGAACCCACGCAGATGGCGAACCGAGCTCAAGGCGCTGTTGGCTCAGGCGAAGGCGTATCCAAATGTGGCTGTAGTCGTCTCGTACCGCACCGACTACTCATCTGTCATTGAACCGCCGGAATCCCTACCAGTTGTTTCACACAGAGGCTTCACGGGCCAGGAGGGGCAGGCGCTCTCGGCATACTGCCGAGTATTTGGGGTTCCGGTACCGGTGAGATCGTCCTTTGACCCAGCGTTTTCAAACCCGTTGTTCCTGCGAATGTTCTGCGAGGTACTCGCCTCGGACGGTCCGGGAACCGCAGAAAGCCTCACCCGATCGACCCTGTTCGGGCGCTTCGCCGCTACCCGTGCCGCGCGTGTGATCGACGCGCTTCGCCTTGCTCCATCCAGCCACGTAGTTATTGAAGCGCTGGATGTGCTTGCCGATGAGCTCCTCGCCGCAGGTGGACGACCTATCCCAAGGGCGGCGGTCGAGAACGCCGTCGATGCCTTACTCCCGGGCCGTAGCTGGCCGGACACTCTGTTCGGTCGGATGCATAGCGAGGGCTTGATTGAGGTTCGCCCATCATTCTCCGCCGGAGAGTCTGTCACCCTGCCATTTCAGGCGTATTCGGAACATGTTCTTGCCAATCGTTTGCTTGACTCTCTAGATGGCCCTGATGAACTTGGCAACAGCGTGCGCGACGTGCCCTGGCTCTGGCGAGCCCTTGCTGTTCTCTTGCCCGAGCGCGAGTCAGTTGAGCTTCCTGATCTCCTCCCTGAGGTGCTTGCGAACCACCGCCTAGACGAAGCGGTTCGCGATAGCCTCATAGATCGAACGGCTGATGCGTTTGGCAAACGTGCCTTCGAACTCCTTGAACATCAGATCGATGGCGAATTCGATGAGCGGGTCAAAGGTGTTGACGCGATGGTCGCATTGGGCCCCCGCCTTGGGCACCCTGCGAACGCACGATGGCTCCACGAGAAACTCAAGGCTCAAGCGCTACCCGAACGCGACGCGTCCTGGTCAATCGCGGCTTACACGGCCGACGACTACTCGCCGTCACTGGCACGTTTGCAAAGCTGGGTTCAGGACACCACGCAGGAGGTTGACACCGCTGAAGCTGAACTGGCTGGCATCACGCTGATGTGGTTACTCACTTCGCCGAACAGGATCCTGCGCGACAAGATCACTAGGACACTCACTGCTCTGTTGACGAAGCGGCTCCCGGTGGCTAGCACGTTGATCACACTGGCAACTGAGGTTGACGACCCGTACGTCCAAGAGCGGGTTCTGCTCTCTTGTTACGGCGCGCTGATGGCCGGCGGAGACTCCGACCGTAATGGGAGCAAGGGGACAATCGACGCCCTGTCGACATGGCTCCTCGCAGGCTTCCCCGTGCATGTCCTCGCTCGAGACAGTGCTCGCGGTATGGCCGCTTGGGCCGCGGACCGAGGTATCCTCACGAAGGAGCAGCAGGTCGCGTTCGACCCGCCGTATGGATCTGCGCCGCCCGAAGAGCCGCCGACGGCCGAGGCTCTGGAAGCGGCCTACGGCTGGATAAGGGACACGGACGGGAACTGTACGGACTGGCGTGCCAACACGATCCTTATGTCCTGCCTCACATGGATGGGTGACTTCAACAAATACGTTGTCAAAAGTGACGTCGGATCATTCAGCCGATACCCCCTCAGCGGACCGCGGCCCTCGCGCAAGCACGGTGACCCGCTAGGCAGCGTCGAGGCCGATTGGGCGGGGCGATGGATCGCAAACCGTGCGATCGCATACGGTTGGACCGCGGACCGATTTGAGAAGTTCGAACGCGAGTACCGTGCCGACCGGGGACGCGAAGGCCACAAGCCTGAGCGCTTTGGGAAGAAGTACCAATGGCTTGCGCTTCACGAGCTGCTCGCGCGTCTGGCAGATAACTACCATCTTGCCCAAGACCCTTGGTCTCCCGATCACGCGCGATATGAGGGGCCGTGGCCCTGGTACGGACGAGACTTGGATCCGAGCATCCCGGCGCGTAGACTCGCCGATCTCCCGCAGCATCTTTTGTTAACGCACGCACCAGACGCCATCTGGGCGCTGCTCCCGGTGCCAGCCCTCGACGCTGCCGCGACGCCCGACAGCTGGGTCGCGGAAGTGGCAGACCTCGCTCCGGCGGCACAACTGTTCCTGCCGACAGATGGAGCAGGACACCCTTGGATCGCGTTGCAACGGTATTCGACATGGGATCGCGATAACGCCCAGCGAACCGGCATGACCAAGCGCGAGCGTGACATTTTCTACCTTCAGTTTTCTTGGCTCGTGCCCCGAGGTGACGGCCAGCGTGTCCTGGATCTCTTCCGAGAACACGGCTTATCAGGCCGCTGGATGGATGACAGGAGTCGCACTTGTGGGCGCTACCTAGGAGAACTTGCCTGGTCGCCCGTTGCGAAGGCGGAGGCAGCGGCTGAGACAGACGATCACTACCACGAACGACTAATCGGAGCTGGGCTCGCACCACGGCCCGCAATCGAGAAGTACCTGTGGGAAGGGAGTGAGCTCGACTGTTCGATCGACGAGAGCATCGATTTCTATGTGCCGACCGACGAACTTCTCGGATCGGCCCTCTGGGACGGAGTAGGTGCGCGATGGACAGTGGACGGTGCGTCCGTCGCGCGTGCTCTCGAGATTCCTGATACCGAGAACGGCCAGGATGCTCTTTTAGTCGAACCAGCGTGGCTGCGTCGGCGACTCGCGGAACTCGACTGCGACATCGTCATCGGGGTTCTGGGCGAGCGACACGCACTCCCAATGGACGATGACGATTACCGAAAGATGGCGTACTCAGATTTCTGGTACGGGGCAGTCATCGGTCCGGAGGCCCACCAAGATGAGCTCGTTGGACCGATCCTCGATGTACGTCGATTGGTAGACGACCCGCGGTAGCCGAAAGTGTCCGCCGTGCGTTCTTCGGGGGGCGCTTCATAGACCATCCGGGAGACCCCCGACCCTCGGGCACCATGCACCTGCGTCAAAGTGGCGACACGACACCTGTTGCCCAGACTGGCGGACGCCTCATCGTCGACGGGTGTAGTCGTCATCTCGCGTGCCTCATCGAGGAATGGAAAGTACACCCCGTTTGCGTGGATACCCTTATCTTATCGAGACACCGCTACGCGACTCATTGTGGCTGCCCTCTGGCCCTCCAAGACGTGGCGCCATTGCCGCTACTCGGGCAGGCGCCGGTGGACCCAGAGTTCGCGACGCGTACTTCCACTGTTCGTGAAGCCGACGAGCTGATCTCCCCACTTCGTACGCGGTGCCATCTGGAGCCCGTCGAGAGGATCATCCTGGGGGTGATGGATGATCCATCTATGCGCTTGACCACCTACATGACCGTTGATCAGACGCACAAGTTCGTCCCGCCCAGTAGCAGTGTCGGTCGATGGAAGGCCGAGGGAGCCATGATCGAGTTCGTGATCGCGTAGTTGCAGAATCAACCGCGGGCTCAGCGGAAACCATACGACGTTGGCCGTCGCATATCCAACTGGCGCGTCTCCCGGCGCCCACCAACAGACCGGCTCATCAGATGTCAGGACCGGAGCCGTGTCGCTGCGGATCAAAGCCCACTGCATCCCGTCGGCCAGACGTGCCCCCAGGCTCTCCAGAGCAAATCTGACGCTTTCCTGTACCATCACGGCGTCAGGTGCAACCAACCTGGGGCCGTTCGGCCCCAACAGCTCGACTCGGATCGAGTTCACCTCCTCAGCGGTGATTGGCCGATCATTCTCACGAAGCAAGGCCCGGATCTCATCATCGGTGATCGTCTGTCCCAGGTCGACCCGCATCCGGTGAGTGGCCACAGCGTTAAAGTCCTCACGCCACCGATGCCCGCGAACGGTCTGGAGCGCGATGTGATTGATCAGGTGGTACCAGTCCTCTTTCGTGAGGTCACCCAGGCCGGTGCGGATCAACTTGTAGATGACTGGCGCCGCCGCACGCTCGAACTGACTCAAGTGGTACTCAACCACCTCGGGGTTGTGACCGACTCGATCCTCCTCCCGGGCGAGGACCTCAGCATCGATCCGGTAGAAGCCAACTTCCGAGCATGCCTTGCGGACCGCGTTTCTGATCGTGCGATCTGACCGGGCACGATCGACCAAGGCGACCTGCTGGTTACTGTCGGCGAAGTTCCGTAAGTAGAATTGCGGGACAAGATGATGGCGCGGGCTCACATCAACATGATCTCACGCCGCGCGAGCAGGCGTGGCGAGGTGACGGCGCGCTTCTGGATCGCAACAGACCGGGCGCGCCGCGTCGGGGTCAGTTCTGGTGTGGTCCTCGTGACAAGCTGAGAGCTTGAAGCGTTTCGTCCTGAGTCGAAGGCGTGATATCGACGACCACAGCAACGGGCAGTACGCCACACTAGCCAGCCAATTGGTGGCCGCACGCTCCGGCCCCTTTGCCTCCTGATCTCCTGTCAGCGCCCCGTCTATCTTGGCTTTGGTGAGGACGAGAGGCCATTTCGGAGTCCGAAGTGCGATGGATGGCTCCTTTGCGAGTGGTGCTGGCACTAGAACGACGAGGAGGCGCGGCTGCGGGAGAAGATCAAGCGTCGCAGGCCCCGCATCTTGAGACTCGAGGGTCTCCAGCATGTCGCCGAACTTCGAATACTAACTGGTGCCTGAGGCACGGTCGCCCTGAGTCGAGCGCAGGCCCAGGCCACTTCCAGCGGATCGTCGCAGCCAGGAACACCCGGATATGTCCAAGAAGGGTCATAAGCAACGCAAGGCGCAACGTCGCAACAATCCGCTGTCGTCGCACAAGCTTGCGGGCATGAAACTCAGCCATCGCTGACGACAATCTCGAATGAGTGCCCGTTGATCCAGTCAACAAGTCAGTGATCGCCCCCGCCGAAGGACCTCAGCGCACGAAGATCTAGGCAGAACCAGCTCGCTCGGACTCGGCCTGGGCACCATCGCGGCGAACAGCGGTGACCAGATCGCTCAGGCTTGTGAAGACAGTCTCGGGGCGCCCGAGCGCACGTTGCGCGTCTCGGAGTTGCGTGCCGGTGTGACCTTCGGCGCATACGTAGTTGGCATAGCCAGCGGCACTGGACAGGTGGAACATGTCGACCAGGTCGTTGCGCCTCCACTTGTTCATATGGTCCGTGAACCTGCGGATAAACAGCTCCGATACCAACCCGACCATCGGCGAGTCCGCGAGCAGGCGTGACAGCTCGCGATCGCTGAACATCGGGAAGTCTGTCGTGTGCGTAAGTCGCCTGTACGCAGCCGTGTAAAAGGTGATGTTCTCGTTCCAGTAACGGCGCCTGGCCAAGCTCCGGCGCTGTTCTTTCGGCAAGCCTTCGGCATGGATTTGTGCGGTGATTGCGGCATGATGGGTGACCCACTTCGTGAGTGGGTTCTTCGGCATCCGATCGGGGTCTATGAGGGCATCGAGAATGACACTCGGCATGGTCAGCATCGCCATGAACTTCTCCGGGTCGGGAGTTTGATCGGTGATACCGAGCGAGGTTTCTCTTTCGAAAAGTGCTCCGGGCTCGGTGACGATGGGATGTAGGAGCGGCGTGTTCTCCGTCAGACCCAGATGCTTACGGATCGACACTTCACACTCGTGCTTCCAAAGGTCGAGCGGGTTGCGGATCTGCCATCCACGGGCCAGGTGGGCCATGGCGACGCCAATTTCGTAGCGCCGGTCGCCGTTTAGGCCCGCGGTTTCGATGAGGTGCCCTGTCGAGAGAGGGAGCACGATTCCGCCGTCGTTAGCGAGCAGGATGAGATCCTGCGCTGCGCGTCGTTCGTCAGGGTCTTCAAGACGAGCCGGGTCGTGTAGGGCGTCGGCGACGGTTCTCCATCGGTTTTGGTCGAGGTACACCGATGGCCGGCCGTTGAGTGGGGGATCGGACGCCGGGTTGAAACCCTCGGTAATGATCAGGTCGTTCTTGATCGTGGTCGACAAGATCCACCATTTCTCCCAGTCGAACGTCGAAGTCGCAACCAAGGAGTCGTGCCGCTGGTGCCTGGGCGCCAGCGTGTCGTCAAAGACTCGACCGTCCTGGCACACGATGCGGATATTCCCCCTCGCGTAGTCGACGTGCCAGTACTTATACCGATCTGCCGAGAGGACCAAGGATTCATCCATGTGGAAAGGCTAACTGAATTCCCGTCGCCATGAGCTGCGTAACGCCCGCTGCTCCTCGATTGATTCTCCGTTCGCGTGGTTCTGGGAGGTTTGGCACTTCGGCCCGCCTGTCGAGCATCTGAACGTCGGCACCAACGAGGTGTAGTTGTCATCTCTGGAGCTTCAGCGAGTAACAGCACACCCCGTCCATCATCCTTGATTATAGTGGCGACGGGTACGGGTGCCCACACCGTGGCATGAGTCGCCATTAGGGTATTTTCTCCGAAACAGGAGCTCAGAAAAACAGCTTATCGCTATGCTCCGACGTTGTTCATCCGCGCGACCTGGTCCACAGCCATCTGCTTGGCGGTCTCCTCATCAACCATTCCGGTGGCGACAATACTGAATGTGCGGTCTCCGACAGTTCCAGTGATGTAGCGAACGGTCTGCCCCACCGCCTCAGCGCCGATGTCCTCGCCGTCCAGGAGCATGCCCGTCACCGTCACATCGGCGGAGGCCAACTCATCGACTCCCTCAATGCTCGTATCCGTCTGTTCCGCCTGGAATGACTTCGACATCGCACCGAACTCGCTGGTGGATTCACTGGAGAACTCCCCGCACTCCGCGACATCCGGCATTCCACCTTCCGGTGTCCCCGTGGTCACCCGCACGAAAACTCCTGATTCGTCGTCATCACCCTGTGTGAAGGATGCAACCGCAGTCCTGTCAGCGGGTTCCATCATCCACTTCAGTACAAGGCCGCTGTCGACAGCGAGCGGTGCACACTGCGGTGGGTTCACAACATCAGCGTCTTCCGCTCCTTCGTCGCCGAAGAACTCACTGACGTCCTCGTTATCCTCTGACCCCACGAGATCATACGAGTATCCGTCCGGTGTACTCGCATCATCCAGGATCAGGTCCCGCGGAGCATCGGAGGCGGGCGGGTTCTGCAGTGCCTCCTGGGAGGCCGAGTCAGTCCCGGCGTCCGAGTTCTCGGCGTCGTCCGAACTACACGACACGAGGGCACTGGAAACTGCCAACGGCAGCACGGCGAGGGACAGGGGCTTGGCAAAGCGACGGATCATGGGGAACCGAACATCCTTAAGTCTCTGAAAAATAACGTCCAGAGAAATGTACCCTGCCGCCGCCCATGAGACTTACTTATGCTGGTAGGTCACCACGCATCCCCCAGGTCCGCGTGCTGGCGGACCCAGGTGTGCATGGCGATACCGGCGGCGACCCCGGCATTGATCGACCTCGTGGAACCGAACTGGGCGATCGACACCGTCAACGCCGCAGCGTCCTGCGCCTGGGCCGTCACGCCCGGGCCCTCCTGGCCGAACAGCAGCAGGCACCGCTCCGGCAGTCGAGCGGTCTCCAGCGGCACCGACCCCGGGGTGTTGTCCACCGCCACAACCGTCAGATCATGCTCCCGCGCGTACGCGGTCACCGACTCAGTGTCCGGATGGTGCAGCAGGTGCTGGTAGCGGTCGGTGACCATCGCACCGCGCCGGTTCCACCGCTTGCGCCCCACGATGTGCACCGTGTCCACCGCGAACGCATTCGCCGTGCGCACCACGGTGCCGATGTTCGAGTCGTTCTCGAAGTTCTCGATCGCGATGTGCAGCTTGTGCCGCCGGGCGTCGATGTCCGCGACGATGGACTCCAACCGCCAGTAACGGTACCCGTCGACGACATTGCGTCGGTCCCCGTTTTCCAGCAGCTCCGGGTCGAAGTGGGCGTCCTCGGGCAACGGGACGCCCGGGTACTCCTCACTCCACGGGCCGACGCCGACCGGGTGATCGAACCACTCCGTCGGGCCCCGGCCGGACGACTGCTCTGCCGGCTCCTCGCTCACTTCTTCCGCCCCGCCTGCCCGGTCTTCGCCGTATGCCCCGTCAGCCCCTCGACGATCAGCAGCTGTGCCGCCACATACGTCGCCATGACCAGACCATCCACCAGCCCGTCGAGCTGCTGCACCACCGGTGACTCACCGCGCAGGAACGCCACGCGTGCCAGGATCAGGCCGTCGGACAGGACGAACAGATTGCCGCCAAGGCCGGCACCCGAAAAATCTCCGGTGCCGAGCTCCGGGTCCGCGGCCAACACCGACGTCGCCGCCAGCGCCGTCCCGTAGCCGGCGGCGGCGGGAAGAGCCGCAGGCGCACCCGTCGCTGCGGTGACGATCCCCGAGGCGAGCACCGGCGCGCGCAGCACCAGTGTCGAGCGGCGTGGCCGGTGACCCCGGCGCCACAGCTCGCTGATGTACGCGAGCTGGTTCACGCTGAACGCGGCGGACCCCAGGTTGAGGTTGCGGGCGCGCACGGACGCGTCCTCGCTACGGCCGTCCTTCCCCATGAGGATCACGTCGCCCAGCAGGCCACCGGCGAGCCCGGCGAGCACCACGGGCAGACGGTCACCGCGGGAGGCACGGGCGCACGCATGAGCACCCAGCAGCGGCATCAGCGCGGGCTTGACCACCTGGGTCACCCGGTCGCCGCGACGTCCCACCGCAGCGGCCGCCACCGACACCGCACCGGCGGCGAGGTACGCCGCCCGCCACAACCGCATCAGGCCAGGCCCAGGTCTTCCAGGCCGAGCAGGCTGCGGTACTCCACGCCCTCAGCCTCGATGACGTCCTTCGCGCCGGTCGCCCGGTCCACCACGGTGGCCACACCCACCACGGTCGCGCCGGCGTCACGGACGGCGGCGACGGCCGTCAGCGGCGAGTTCCCGGTCGTCGTGGTGTCCTCGACGACGAGCACGCGCTTACCCTCGATGTCCGGCCCCTCGATACGGCGCTGCATGCCGTGCTTCTTGGTCTCCTTGCGCACCACGAAGGAGTCGACGTCCTCACCGGCGTGCATCACGGCGGTGGCCACCGGGTCCGCGCCCAGGGTCAGCCCACCGACGGAGACGTAGTCCCAGTCGGTGGTGAGCTCGCGCAGCAGCTCACCGATCAGCGCCGAGGACTCACGGTGCAACGTGGCCCGGCGCAGGTCCACGTAGTAGTCGGCCTCTTTGCCGGACGACAGTGTCACCCGGCCGTGGACGACGGCGAGGTCGGTGACCAGTTCGGCGAGTCGCTGCAGTTTGTCGGCGTTGACGGTGGGCGTGCTCATGGAGGCGTCCTTTGCGTATCTCAGACTGGGGCGGATTCTAGGGGGGTTCTGGTGTGGATCTTACGGGGTTCAGTTGTCCTCGGGATCAACGACCTCGGCGTCGACCTCCGGGTAGTCGGTCTGCTCGCCGGACTCCCCCGCATGACGTGCGTGACGCGCCGACGGCGCACGGTGCCGTCCACGGGACGCCGGGCCCGCAGCCCCGCCGATGACGTCCACCTCTGCGGAGGTGGTGGCGACCTCGTCACCGTCGCCGAAGATGGTGGAACGCCGTTCCGCCGAACGGATCACCCGCGGCCCGCCGCCCGAGATCGTCCGACTGTGATCCGGGTCCTCCCCGACCGCCGGGATCGGGTCGGCCTCGACCGTCTCCCCACCGTCTTCGTCCGGGAAGCCGGAGATGTCACCCATCGTCTGGCCTTCGGAGCGGGTCGGGAAATCAACAGGGGTGGAGGAACGCTCCATCCGCGGTCGGGACTCCTCGGTACGCCCGGCATGGTCGTCCCGCTCGTCAGAGGCATCGGCCTCGGCCATGTCATCGGACGTCGTCTCCGGTGGCTCCGCATCCGGCACCGCGCGCAGATGCCCGCGGTGGGCAGGTGCGTCGACCGTGTCGTTTGCGTCGTCCTGCCCCTCCTCAACGACAACCGCGTCCACCGTCCCGCGCACACGCGGTCGGGTCGGGTCGGCGTTGGTCATGTCCAGCTCGTGCGAGGTAACCCGCGGAGGCAGCACGCGCGACGCCGCCACCAGCGCACGTCCCTGGACGATGACGTGGTCCCAGATCGGAGGATCCGTCCGCCGGGCCATCTTCATCGCGACCCACGTCGTGCTGAACGCGATGTCCGACACGGAACCGGCCAGGGCGTGCAGGGCCGCGTCGACCCTGCTGTCGAGCATCCGGTCCAGCGCCCGGTTGTCCGAGGAGTACCCCGTGTAGGGTGGCCGGTCGCACAGTTCGGAATGACGCATCCCCGCCGGCATCGCCGCCCCGTCCGACAGATGCACCTGCACCGGGGAGAACACCTCACGTCGCAGCGCCACCACGGTGATGCCGTTGACCTCAGCAAGGTGGAACTGGTGGCCGCCGGTGAACCCGGAGACCAGGTCACGGGCGACGGTGGTGGCCGACCCCGCGGCAGCATCCGCCCTGATCAGGGTCATCAGGCTGTCCGGCCACTCCCCCGGCAGGTAGCGGTCCTCCTTGGCGTACTCGTACCCGTGGGCCTGGGCCCACTGCCGACGCGCACGGCGACCGGCGAACAGGCCGTTGGACGACGCCTCGGACGTCGGCGCCACAGCGTCGGCCGAGTCGCCTACGGCACCTGACCCGTCCTGACGGGACTCCGGGATGGGCTCGCCGACCGGCTCCGGACCCGCAGGGGCGTCCGCCTCCCCAGCCGACTCCCCAGGCACCTCCCCAGCCGTATCCTGCAACGCCGGTGTGGGCTCGGGTACGTATGCAGGCTCCGACTGCGCTTCCGGCCCCGATTCGACGACCTGGTCTGCAGGCTGGTCAGGCCGGTCAGTCTGGGCGGATTTGGCGGATTTGGCGGATTGGGAAGCCTGGTCACTCTGGTCCACGGGACGGCCCCATGCGTGGGTGTCCTCCGCCTCCGGAGAGGCGGGGGCCTGTGGCTCCTGTGCTGCCTGTGCTGACCTCCGTGCCGACGGCTGTTTCGACGCACGCCAGAACAGGGCCGCGGCGAAAACCAGCAACGCGAGCCCGAGCACAAGAGCGACAACGGCGACAGACATCATGCCAAGCATAAACGAGGCGGCCCGGGAGCCGGGAACTACTGGTTGGCCGCGGCGTACGCCTCGTGGTCGAGCAGGTCGCCGTCTGCGGGAGCAGCCGACACCGCCACCTCGTAGAGCCAGCCTTCACCGTAAGGATCGTCGTTGATCACACCGGCGTTGTCCTCCAGGTCCTCGTTCACCGCGGTGATCTCGCCGGACACCGGGGCGTAGATGTCGGAGACGGACTTGGTCGACTCGACCTCACCGTAGGGCTCGCCGGCCTCGATCTCGGTGCCGACCTCGGGCAGCTCGACGAAGACGATCTCACCCAGGGCCTCGGCGGCGACATGGGTGATTCCCACGCGGACGGTGTCGCCCTCGGAGACCTCGGTGGAATTCACCCACTCATGTTCCTCGGAGTACAGGCGGTCGGTAGGCAGTGCAGTCATGGTTTTCTCCTCAGGCAGGTCAGGATGGTGCAGTCAGGGTGGATGTTACTTCTCGCGCGAGTAGAACGGCAGCGCAACGACGGTATAGGGGTGGGCCTTGCCGCGGATGTCGACGGTCACCGTCGAGCCCACGGCCGCGGCCCCGCCCTCAGCGGCAGCATCGGCGGACACGTAGCCCATGGCCACCGGGTACCCCAGCGTCGGCGACAGGGCACCCGAGGTGACTTCGCCGAGCCGGACGCCGTCGGCGTTCTGGATCTCGTAGCCGCCACGTGCGGCGCGGCGACCCTCGCCGACGAGGCCGATGAGGGTCTGGGTGGTGCCTTCCTCCTTGGCGCGGACGATGGCGTCACGTCCGACGAACTCGTCCTTGGACTTCGTCGCCGCGAGGATCCCCAGCCCGGCGTCCACCGGGGTGAGCTCCCGGCTGAGCTCATTGCCGTAGAGCGGCATGCCTGCCTCCAGCCGCAACGTGTCGCGGGCGGCCAGGCCGCAGGGGCGTACCCCGTGGGGCTCGCCGGCAGCCAGGGCCGCGTCCCACACGGCGGTCGCCTGTGCGCCGTCGGCCCCGTTCTCGACGAAGATCTCGAAACCGTCCTCACCGGTGTACCCGGTACGGGCGATGATCGCCGGGACGCCGGCGACGGTGCCCTGGAAAGCTGCGTAGTAGCCGAGTCCGGCGACCGCGGCCTCCACGGTGCCGTCGGCACTCGAGGCCCCCGAGGCCCCCGACGCTTCCGGGGCGTCGGTGACCGCGTCGACGATCTCCAGCATCACCGCGGCGGCCTGCGGGCCCTGCACGGCGATCAGCGAGATGTCGTCGGTCTGGTCGGTCAGGGTCACGTCGAAGTCCGCGGCCCGCTCACGCAGCGCCTCGGCGACGGCGGGGGCGTTGCCGGCGTTGGGGATCACCAGGTACTCGTCCTCGGACAGGACGTAGGTGATCAGGTCGTCGATGATGCCGCCGTCGTCGGTGCAGATCATCGAGTACTTCGCCTTGCCGATCTTCACCGCCGACAGCCGGGAGATCAACGCGTGATCGAGGAAGGCGGCGGCGTCCGGCCCGGTGACCCGGACCTCACCCATGTGCGACAGGTCGAACACTCCGACGGCCTCGCGGACGGCGCGGTGCTCCTCGAGCTCCTTGTCGTACTTCAGGGGCATGTCCCAACCGCCGAAGTCGGTGAACTTCGCGCCGAGCGCCTCATGGACCGGGTGCAGGGCCGTGTGCTTGGTCATCAGTTCTCACTCTCGGTGTCAGCTTCTGCAGCTTCGATGTCGAAGTCCTCCAGCGGCGGGCAGGAGCACATCAGGTTGCGGTCGCCGTAGGCGTCGTCAATGCGGCGCACGGCGGGGAAGTACTTGTCGCGGCGCAGCGTGCGCACCGGGAACGCGGCCTTTTCGCGGGAGAAGTGTCCGTGGGACACGGCGTCCTCGAAGTCGTCGCGGATGACGGACTCTGCGGTGAACGGCGCGTGGCGCAGGACGGAGTCCTCCACTGCGACGTCCCCGGCGATGATCTCGTCGATCTCGGCGCGGATGGTGCGCAGGGCGGTGATGAACCGGTCCAGCTCGTGCTTGTCCTCGGACTCGGTCGGCTCGACCATCAGGGTGCCCGCGACCGGGAAGGCCAGGGTGGGGGCGTGGAAACCGAAGTCCATGAGACGCTTCGTCACGTCCGCGGCCGTGACGCCGGACTGCTTGGTCAGCTCGCGCAGGTCCAGGATGCACTCGTGGGCGACCAGGCCGTTCTCGCCGGTGTACAGGGTGGGGAAACTGTCGGCGAGCTGACGGGAGATGTAGTTCGCGTTCACCAGCGCCATCCGGGAGGCCTCGGTGAGGCCCTCGTCGCCCATCATCGCGATGTAGGTCCAGGAGATCGGCAGCACGCCGGCGGACCCCTGGTTCGCTGCAGACACCGGGCGTCCCTCCTGGACGTCCGGCTCAACGGTGACGTCGGCCCACGGGTCGGACGGGAGGAACGGGATGAGGTGCTCGCCCACGCACACCGGACCGACGCCCGGGCCGCCGCCGCCGTGCGGGATGGTGAACGTCTTGTGCAGGTTCAGGTGGCTGACGTCGCCGCCGAACTCACCGGGCTGCGCCAGGCCGACCAGGGCGTTGAGGTTCGCGCCGTCGATGTAGACCTGCCCGCCGGTGGCGTGCACCTTCGAGCACACCTCGCGGACATGCTCTTCGAAGACGCCGTGGGTGGACGGGTAGGTGATCATGATGCCGGCGATCTGCTCGCCGTACTTGTCGATCTTCGCGTCGAGGTCGTCCAGGTCGATCGACCCGTCCTCGGCGTTCTTCACACCGACGACCTTCAGGCCGGCCAGGGCGGCGGACGCGGCGTTCGTGCCGTGGGCGGACGCGGGGATCAGGACGAGAGTGCGCTGGTCGTCGCCGTTGGCGACGTGGTACCGGCGGATCGCCAGCAGGCCGGCGAGCTCGCCCTGGGACCCCGCATTGGGCTGGACGGAGACCGCGGCGTAGCCGGTGATCTTCGCCAGGCGGTCCTCCAGGTCGTCGATGAGCTCCCACCAGCCGGTGGCCTGGTCCTCCGGGACCATCGGGTGGATCCCGGCGAACTCAGGCCAGGTGATCGGCTCCATCGACACCGCGGCATTGAGCTTCATGGTGCAGGAGCCCAGCGGGATCATCGTACGGTCCAGCGCCAGGTCCCGGTCCGCCAGGCGACGCATGTAGCGCATCATCTGCGTCTCCGAGGACACCGAGTGGAACACCGGGTGAGTCAGGATGTCGTCGGTGCGCAGCAGGTCGGACAGCGGGCCGTCCTGCGCGGTGAACTCCGTGGTCGTCACCGAGCTGCTCACCGAGGCGATGACCTGCAGCAGTTCGGCGATATCGCCGTCGGTGGTCGACTCGCCGACGGAGACGCCGACGTGGGTGTCGTCGACGTGCCGCAGGTTGAAACCCTTGTCACAGGCTGCGGCGACGGTAGCCGCAGCGTCCTGCACCTGCACGGTGACCGTGTCGAAGAACCGGTCGTGTGCCAGGGTCAGCCCCGCCTCGGACAGGCCGACGGCCAGGGCCGTCGCGCGGCCGTGCACCGCCGTGGCGATCTCGCGCAGTCCCTGCGGTCCGTGCCAGACGGCGTAGAAGCTGGCCACCACGGCCAGCAGCGCCTGGGCGGTACAGATGTTAGAGGTCGCCTTGTCACGGCGGATGTGCTGTTCACGGGTCTGCAGCGACAGGCGGTAGGCCGGGGTGCCCTCCGCGTCCACCGACACACCCACGATGCGGCCCGGCAGCTTGCGCTGCATGTTCTCCCGGCAGGCCAGGAACGCCGCGTGCGGGCCGCCGAAGAACAACGGCACGCCGAAACGCTGCGCCGAGCCCACCGCAATGTCCGCGCCCAGTTCGCCGGGTGAGGTGACCAGCACCTGTGCCAGCAGGTCGCAGGCGACCGTGACCAGGCCGTCCTGCTCATGAACCGCGGCGATGACCTCGCCGAGGTCGTCACGCAGTCCGCCGGTGGTGCCCGGGTTCGAGACGACGACACCGATGAGGGCGTCCTCGCGGGCGCCGAGCTCGGCGGCGGTGATGTCGACGATCTCCACCGGGATGTCCACCGCGGCGGCGCGGGCGCGGGTGATGTTGATGCTGGACGGGTGCAGTGCGGCATCCAGCAGCACCACGCCGTCCTTCTTCGCCGCCTTCGTGTTCAGCCGCGCCATCATCTGCACGGCTTCGGCGACGGCGGTCGCCTCGTCCAGCAACGAGGCACCGGCGATCGGCAGACCGGTGAGGTCCTCGACCATCGTCTGGAAGTTCAGCAGGGCCTCGAGACGGCCCTGGGAGATCTCCGGCTGGTACGGCGTGTAGGCGGTGTACCAGCCCGGGTTCTCGACCACATTGCGACGGATGACCGCCGGGGTGACGGTGTCGTAGTAGCCGGCGCCGATGAGCTGCTTCTTCACCGTGTTCTTCTCGGCGAAGCCGCGCAGCGTCGCCAGGGCCTCGGTCTCGTCCAACGCGGGGGCGAGGCCGATCGGACCCTGCTGGGCGATGCTGGCGGGCAGGGCTGCGTCGGCGAGCTCCTGCGAACTGCCGTAACCGAGGGTGGCGAGGATCTCCGAGGTGGCGGCGGCGTCAGGGCCGATATGACGGTTCGGGAATGCGTCGTGGGGCGTTGCCATGTGTCAGGGGGTCTCTTCCTGTGTGCTGTCGTGCGGACACGGGTGTACTCCCTCCCCACTCTGTCGATGGTGCCTGAGAGCTTTTTCTCCTTCGGCGGCCGAGTCACGGACGACGGTGACCGGCTCTTTCCAGAGCTGCCTCGCCACAATGGTGCTGGTGCCTGAGAGTGTCGACGGGGAGGTGTTGCTCCTACGGCGGCCGGCGCTGGGCCTGGCCTCTCCCACAGTGGCTGCGAACGGCGGATTCAGTTGTGGATGATGCGTCGATCGGGGTCAGTATAACCGGAGACGTGATCTGCCACACCTGGATCCGCGGATTGCGGGCCCCTTGTCGCTCCCCCTGCTCTGGCTCGGGGGCGGCCACGGATCGTGGGCTCCTGAAGCGGGCGGTGTGCGAGACTGTGGGAAGAGTACGGGAGGGTGCATGACAGAATCGGCCGCCCAGTGGCAGCCGATCGCTGATTCTGTCACGGACTCTCCCGGTCAACCGGGAACAAGGCCGACCGCCAACACTGCCGGGATCACAGCGACCCACCCGGAGAACCAGTAGCCGATCATCCCGAAAGGAATGCCCCCGGACAGTCCGTCCTCGATGACCGCGAAATCGTCGTTCGTGCGTGGACGTCCCCGCAGGATCGCACCCGACGTGATCGTCACCGCAACGAGAAGGGCGAACACCACCGGGTGGTCCGGCGCTCCCAAGAACCATTGCGCGCCCACTCCCACCACGGTGACGATGCCGAGGACTGTTCCGCGCCACGGCATCTCACCGGACATGCCCAGGCTGGTAGCGCGCCACACCGCCGATGACAGCACCGCCCACGTGAGAAGTACCGCGATCCTCGCAGCGCTGTCGAAGACGGGCACCGCGACATAGCCGAGCAACATGGTCACCACGAACAGCGCCGGAATATAGGAGCGTCTGCAGACCCTGCGAACCATCAGTGTCGGCAGTGTGGGACCGCGCACCGGCCTGGCGCGGACAGTGGCGTTTCGCAACCATCCGGCGGCATAGATGTTTGCGGCTGACTCCGAGTCGAAGAGCATCGAGGAAGCGGAGAACATGGCCCGAGTCGTGCCGTTGTCCAGCGTGCGTGGAAGTCGTTGCCGCCGGATGACACCGACGATCCACCGTGCAGCAGCGACAAGAATCCCACCGACCGCTGCACCGATGAAATCCGCCAGTGCATAGCCGGTCAGAAGGCCTATCCCGCCGAAGAGAGCGACCTGCCGGGCACTGAAGGCGTCGACACGCGGGAACATCTGCTGCGGCCGGTAGTGCCATTCCCATCGGTCACGTTCCACGGCCCGCAGCGGAAGGATGCGTTCGGACACCGCGATGAGGATGGCTACCGCGAGGACGGAACAGATGACCCTGACGATCACAGTGCAATGACCCGGTCAGCGATGTCAGCGATCTGTGGAGCATGCGTGGCGACGATCACCGCCGAGCCGTCCTCAGACCGCTCCTTCAGCCGTCGACACACTTCTTCGATCCAGGCAGCATCGAGGTGTCGTTCAGGTTCGTCCAGCGTCGTCACAGCAGCCCTCTGGGCCAACTGCAGACCGAGGTAGGCACGCTGCCTCTGCCCGCTCGACAACCGGCTGGGGAGACTGCCGAGCAGTTGGGTTATTTCCCAACGCTCCATATCCACGAGGAGCTCCTCCTCAGAACAACCGACGTGGTGCGCCATGAGAGAAACGTGCTCACCGATCGTGAGGTCCGGGAAGAAAGATGGTTCAGAGATATGGAGGACCGATCCCGCACCGGCGGGAGAAGCCGGATCTACAGCGCCGTCGTTCGTATGCACCCGGACACTACCGTCGAGGGGTTCCAACTCTCCCGCGACGGTGTCAACCAGGGTGGACTTTCCTGCACCGTTGGATCCTGTCACAGCGATGATCCGTCCCGGAGACACGGTCGTATCCACCGTCCCGACAACGTCCCGGTAGCCGAAGGTGCAGGAAATGGTGAGGATGGGTACATCGTGGGACATCATTACCATCCGACAGTACCTTATGGGACACCGCTCCGGACCTGTCAGTACGCGTTTTTATCACACCTGTGATAAATTAGCGTCCATGCCGAAAGTAGTGGACCCCGGCCAGCGCCGGGCGCAGATCCTGGGCGCCGCCCTCCGACTCGTCGACACCCGCGGACTCGACGGACTTTCCTTCCGCAACGTCGCCACCGAGAGCGGGCTGAACGTGGGCAGCATCCGGAACACCTACCCCACCCAGCACGACCTGCTGGCAGATGCCGCCGTCCACGTCGGCCGGCAGATGGACGACCGCCTCGCCCGCCACGACCTCTCCGGAGAACCCGGCACCCACACCGTCAGCAGCGCCGTCGACGTCCTCGCCGAACTCCTACCGCTGGACGACACCAGGCGGCGGGAGAACATCGTGCTCGGAGAATTCATGCTCGCCTCCCGCACGCAGGCGGTGTTCCGCACCGTCACCGACGACATGTCCCGTTCCATGGAGACCGTGGTCGCGCGCGTCCTCGCCGGACTCGACGTCCCCGCCGACGGACTTCCCCGGCGCGCGGCGACGGTCAAAGCACTGATGGTGGGGATGACCTTCGACGTCACCACCGGTCACGGTGATCTCCACCCCGACGAGATGATCAGCATCCTGACCGACACCCTCCACGACATGACCGACGGGAGCACATCATGAAGTTCCCTCCCTGGCTCCTCGCCCTCCTGTTCACCGCGCTGGTCTTCTACACCGACGACTACGTGATCGCCGGCGTCCTCCCCGATCTCGCCGCCGACCTGGACGTCTCCGAAGCCCAGGCCGGGCAACTGGTCACCGTGTTCTCCCTGACCGTCGCACTCTCCGCACCGGTTGCTGCCGTGAGCCTCATACGCGTCCGGCGCAGCACCCTTTTCACCACAACCCTGACACTGTTCGCACTGGCCAACATCGCCGCGGCCGCCACCTCGGAGTTCTGGGTCCTCATGATCCTGCGCGTGGTCGCCGCGCTGTGTGCAGGTGCCTCGACGCCGGCGATCTTCTCCTGGACCGCCCGCCAGGCCCCGCCGGAGAGCATCGGCCGCTATATCAGCGTCGTCGCGATGGGTGTGACCGGGGCGATCGCGCTCGGTGTACCCGTGGGCACGACCATCGCGCATGTCTGGTCATGGCGGGGCAGTTTCCTCGTGCTGGCCGTCAGTGCCCTGGTGGCGCTGCTCGCCATCCGGATGACCATGGTCACCGACGCA
This sequence comes from Corynebacterium glyciniphilum AJ 3170, assembly GCF_007673095.1. Taxonomy (GTDB): domain Bacteria; phylum Actinomycetota; class Actinomycetes; order Mycobacteriales; family Mycobacteriaceae; genus Corynebacterium. The sequence continues at coordinate 188,212 of NZ_VDYZ01000007.1, read as the reverse complement.
CAAGGCGAGGAGGAGGTCCCGGTGTCGCACCAGCTCCGCGCCCTCACCGCACCACCGGTGGCACTCACACTCGGAGTGAATGTGGTGGCGATGTCCGGGTCGATGATGGCCTTCACCTACCTCGCACCGTTTCTCGCCGGTGCCGCACCGGGCCATGAACTACGTGCCGTCGCCTTCGCCGTCTCCGGCGTCGGAGGCATCATCGGCGTCTGGTCAGGCGGCGTACTGACGGACAGGATCGGGCCCCGTCCGACGATCGTGCTGGCTCTGGTCACCCTCGGCGCAGGATGCTTCGGAGCGTGGCTGCTGTGGTCGCTGGCTCCCCTGGAAAACGCCCTGATCATCGTGCTTGTGGCCGTCGGTGCCGTACAAGCCTTGGGCGCGTTCGCCCTGTCGCCCGCACTGACGGCACTGCTCTCCATGACCGCCGGTGACGGGGCGGATGCCGCGATCGCCCTGAACACGTCCGGAACGTATCTCGGAGTCACGGCCGCCGGGGCGCTCGGTGGCGTGGTCCTCGCGACGCAGGACGCAGGTGCCGTGGTCGCCGTCTCCGGCGTGATCGTCTGTGTCGCTGCGGGACTGTTCGCCCTGACCGTGCGGGCCCGCCGCCAGTTCCCCTCGCGTGAGACTTCGTGACATTTTCCGGTGTTTCATGACGCCGCTTCCCGGAAAATGTCACGCACCCTCGGAAGTGTCGAAGGTCCACGGGGCAGCAGTGAAACGGGTATCACTGGTTGCATGACGAAAATATCCTTCCTCTCCCGGTACCGCACCCCCAAACTCCCTGTCCCCCGGCAGGGGGACACCGCACTCGTCACCGGAGCCACCTCCGGTATCGGGCAGGCCACCGCGAAGGAACTGCTCGAACGCCAGTTCCGGGTGATCGGCACCTCCCGTAACCCCACCTCCGACGCATCCCGGGCGAACACCCCTGACGGCGTCGAGCTCATCCCGTTGGACCTCAGTGATCCGGACTCGATCGCCGCCGTCCCGGCGGAACTGGAGAAACTCGGCGCCGGGCCCGTGACCGTCCTGGTCAACAATGCCGGCGAAAGCCAGAACGGCCCGCTCGAGGAACTCCCCCGCGAGGCCCTCGAACGGCTCTTCCAGGTGAATGTCATCGGCCACGTTGAACTCACACAGCTCCTGCTCCCGCAGATGCGGGGTGCGCGGCGCGGCCGCATCGTCTTCGTCGGTTCCATGCTCGGCAGCTTCCCGCTGGCCTACCGGGGAAGCTACGGGGCATCGAAGGCCGCGATCAAGGCCTTCGCGTTCTCCGCCCGGCGCGAGGTCAGCCGGTTCGGGATCGGGGTCAGCGTGATGGAGCCCGGCGCCATCAACACCGGACTGTCGGAACGACGCACCATCTACGTCGACGACCACGGCCACTACGCCGACGAGTTCCACACGATGCTCAGCCACCTCAACGACAATGAGTCCACCGGCGTCTCCGCCGAACAGGTTGCCGCAGAGATCCTCAAAGCCGTCGGTGACAAGCGCCCGCGCCCGCTCTACGCCACGGGGTCGAGTTCACATCTCGCCTTCCCCGCCGCACGCCTTCTGCCCCGGGACACCATGGGCGGGATCATCGCCGCCAAACACGGGCTGTAGAAGAAGTTCAGGGCCGTCGCGAGTAGAACAGGTCACGCCACGGCCGGGCGGACAACGCCACGACCGCGGCGCCGACGATGCCGGTGAACATGCAGGCGCTGGCGATGACATTGACCCACAGCAGCATCCCGCTGCCCAGGACGAGTTCCAGCATCAGGACGACAGCACCGATCGTGCCCACCCAGCTCAGGCCGGTGAACACCCGGTTGACCGGGTGCCGGGCCGGGCCGAAGTACCCCCGCTCAGTGAAGACGATTGCGCTGAGCATCAGCAGGATCAGCACACCGAAGTAGGAGTAGAAGATCAGCTCCCCCCACTGCGGGTCCACCCGGTCCCCGAGACGCGTGACCCCCAACAGCATCAGGAGGACGCACGCCACGGTGGTGAATCGACGGAGCATGGCACCAGCATAGGCGTTGCCGGTGTCAGAACCGGAACAACACGTCCCCCGGTTCGGACGGCTCCCCCGGCATCAGCCCCTCCTCGACGCCACCGTCCTGCTGCATCATCACCACCGAGACGATCGGGTCGAAGCCCAGACGGCCGATCGACAACGGGGCGTAGGTGGTGATCCGCTCCCCGACCTGGACCCGGCGGCCCTGCTCGACATGCAGCGAGTAACCCTGACCGTCCAACTGCGCGGTGTCGATGCCGATGTGCACGAGCACCGGGAGCTCGTCATCGGTGAGGATGAGGAAGAGGTGTGGCATCAGGCGCGTGACCACGCCCTCCACCGGTGCACAGACGGTCACGTACTCCACCCCGGGGTCGGGGACGACGGCCATCCCCGGACCCACGGTGCCCGCGGCGAACAGTGGGTCGGGCACCGCGGAGAGTGGTGCCACGGTGCCCGGCATGGGGGTCACGACGTCGAGGGTCCCCGGCCGCCGAGCGGCACCGGTGGTCCCCGTGGTCTGCGTAACCTCCGGAGCGCTCGACTTCCCTGCGTCCCCTACGTCCTTCATGGGGCCTCCGTATCCTGTTGCGGTGATGTGTGGCGGTGGCAAAAGGATAGACCGTCAGGAACCTCCGGCGCGGCATAACCGCATTATTTCGACCAGAAAAGTTCTACCCCAGGGCCGCAGGACGTGAACGGTCGGACGCCCACTGTGACCATCCGCCCACGTAGTGGCGCGCCACGGGCAGGCCGGCGTGCTCCATCAGCGCGATAAACAACGCAGAGCTCACCCCTGAGCCGGAGTAGACGACAGCCTCCGCGGCGACGTCGTCACCGGTGATGCCGTGCCCCGCGAGGCGCTCGCGCACGACCTCCGGCGGCGGGACACGCCCTTCGTCCAGAAGCTCGGCGACCGGAACCCCGATCGCCCCGGGGATGTGCCCGGCCCGGCGGTCCAGCCGCTCGCGTCGTCCCTCGAAACGGTCTGCGGGACGCGTGTCGATCAGCAGTGGTGCGGCGGCACCGGTCGTCGCCGTCGCGGAGATGTCCACGACGTCCTCCAGGGTGGCCGTGGGCATCGTCGGCGCACCACCCGCCAGCACCTCGAACGTTCCGCGTCCACGCAGGCAACCGATGCCGGCGGCGATGTCACCACCGGCGGCGAGCCATGCCGGCGTCCCTCCGTCCAGGATCCGGACATCCGTGACCCCGGCCCACCGCAGGATCCACCAGGCGCGCGCGGCGTAGATGAGCCCGCCACGGTCGTAGATGCGCACCGGCAGCCCCGGCTGAATCCCCCAGTCGTCGACGTAGTGCTGCAGGACATGCTTGTTCGGCAGCGGGTTGCGTCCCGCCTCCGGGGACGGGAACCCGGAGAGCATGGTGCCCGGGTCGCAGAAGAAGGAGCCCGGGATGTGCCGGGAGACGTAGAGGTTCCAGGCTGCGTGCTCGCCCCACTCCCAGTCGGAGTCGAGGACGGTCACGGGTTCGCCCCGGGTACTGGCCTCGAAGAGTTCCACGGCGGAAATGAATGGTTCGGTCTGGCTCTGCGTCATGGCGGCCAGTTTACGAGGGAAAGCGTCGGGGCGCTGCCCGGCGCGTCCGGTACATGCCCGGGATCACAACCAACCACGCTCGCGGGCGATACGCTACGCCTCAAAGCGCGTGGATGCTCCGGTCTTCCCCATGGCCGACGACAGGTAGTTACGGGTCGTTCCTGCCGCCAGGTGCACCGCTGCGGCAATCTGCTCGACCGAACCGCCCTGCCCCGCGACCTCGAGTACCTGGGCCTCGCGCTCAGCCAGGGGCGACTCCCCCACCCCGATCGCCGTCGCGGCGAGCTCGGGGTCCAGGTAACGACGTCCGGCATGTACCGTCCGCACCGCCGTCGCGAACTCCCCCGACGAGGAGGTCTTCGGGACGAATCCGAGCACCCCACCCGCCAGCGCACGTTTGAGCTGGCGGGGCCGGCCGTGGCTGGTGACGATGAGGACCTTCACCCCGTCCGGCAGGGATTCCGCGGTCTCGATGCCGTCGATGCCGCCCATCTGCAGGTCCATGACGACCACGTCCGGGACCGGATGGCGGTGACACCAGTCGAGCACTTCCTCGCCGGAGCCGAGCGTCGCGACGACGTCCAGGTCCTCCTCCAGGGAGAGCAGGGTCGACAGGGAACTGGCGACCAGCGATTCATCGTCCACCACGACGACGCGGATGGCGGTCTCGGCGCTCATGGCCTACTCCTTGAGGGTGAGGGTGACGTGGAAGAGACTACCGTCGCGTTCGGCGACAAGCTCGGCTCCGAGCGGTTCCGCGCGACGGCGGATACCCGCCAGGCCCGAGAGCCGTTCGATCCCCCTGGTGACGCCGTCGTTGCTCATGCAGACCGACTCGGTCTCACCGGAGACGAATGCCAGACGCACCCGCGTCGCCGAGGAATGCCGGACGACGTTGGTGGTGCCTTCACGGACCAGCCACGCTGACAGCTCCCGCATCGGCGCCGAGTGTTCTGTCGGGTCGCCGTCGACCTCCAGGTGGACGCCGGCACTGTCGAGGAGTTGGCGGGCACCCTCCACCTCGGTGGACAGGTTCACCGCACGGTAGCCGTCGACCACCTCATGCATCTCGGTGACCGACGTCCGGGCCAGCTCCTGCAGCTCCGCGAGTTCGCCGTCCAGCCGGTCGTCGCCCCGCTTCGCCAAGGCACGTGCCAACTCCGCCTTGACCGACATGGCCGCCAGTCGCTGTCCGAGGGTGTCGTGCAGCTCCTGGGAGAACCGTAGCCGCTCCTCGCTGACCTGCAGCGCCGACTCCGTGAGACGGGCGCGGTCCAGCTGCTTGGCGATGTTGACCGTCCAGGCGGACACCACAGTCGAGGCGGTCATCACCATGCCGAAGAACAGGGGCAACCAGGTCAGTTCCGACCACATCATCCAGGTCGTCACGCCGGACAACACCACCGTGACCGACCAACGGAACGGTATCCATGGCAAAATCCCGAGCGGCGCAGCCCCGAAGAACAGCATAACCAGGAAAAGCCCTACCACCGCTGTGTCCATGTCACCAAGCAGGTACATCAGCGTCCCAGACACCCATACCACCGCCGCAATAGCGGCCGCAGTACCGAGGAGTCGAGGTTTCCGTGGGCGCGGTGCCGTGGTGAACTCGGGACGGGACTCGATGACCGCCATCGGCAGAACAATCATCACTGCCGTGGCGATAAACAGGGCCGCGTACTCGGCCACAGTCAGGGCGGCTCCGGCATTACGGGGAATGAGAACCGCCAATACCAAGAGAGCAATACCTACCGAGATAATCGCCAGCTGCACTGACCCCCGGGTGTACACAGCGAGCTTCGCGCCCGCCCCCAGTTCGCGCCATGTCCGGCGCGGACTGGTGACGGACTGCAGCACTGTGGGATTCATGCGGTCCATTTAATCAGTGACGGTCATCAGTGCCGGACATCCCAGCGGACGTACCGTGCCCCGGCCCAGACACAGACCGCGGCCCACACGACGAGGATGAGCATCATCTGCCAGGTCTCGCCGATCACCTCGCCGGAGGTCAGCGGGGCCACCTCATTCATCCGGTCCACCGTGGTGTTGCCTGCCCACCCGTACTGGGCGAGGTCGAAGATCAGGGCGAACGGGGTCCGCGCAAGGACGTCGTCCACGCTCTCCGGGTAGAGCTGGCGGAAGTTGCCCATGGTGGCGAACATCAGGAGCATCACCGGCATCGAGGTGATCTGGGCAGCCTCCGGATTCTTGGTGAAACCACTCGTGACCAGTGCCAAACCACTGGTGACGACCAGCCCGAGCAGGACGGCGACGATGATCGGCACCACGTTGACCGGGCCGGGCGCTCCGAACGCCATGAGCAGTCCGGACATCACGACGGTGAACAGGATGGTCAGGACAGCCCCGGGGAAGGACGACGCTCCGAGAATCTCGGCGTCCCGTGCTTCACCGGTGCGCAGACGTTTCAGCACTCCCTCGTCGCGTCGGGTCGTGACCATCGACAGCACGGTGTAGAACTGCACGAACATCAAGGCGAAGAGCAGGAAATACTCCATCGCCATCGCGCTGGCCTCGATCTTCGACTGCTCGTCGTCACCGGAGAGTATGAAGTACATCGCCAGGCCGAAGCCCATGGGAACGAGTGTCGCGTTGACCAGTAACGTCTTGTTCCGGAGGAACTGCAGGGTCTCGGCACGGGCCAGCGCGATGAAACGCGTGACGGGCGAACCGCCGGTACGGGTGGGTGTGCGGTCGGTGGTGGTGGGGGCTGTTGCGGTGCTCATGATGGTTCCTTTCAGACGGAGGAGTCGGTGCCGGCGATCTTGCTGAAGACCCGTTCCAGGCTGGCCGGGCGGGCGGAGAAGTGCTCCAGGGAGACGTTGTTGCTGGCCGCCCAGTCCAGTAGCCGGTGGGTGTCCTCCTGCAGTCGCGAGGTCTCGATCCGCAACTGTTCACCGTCCCTGGTGACCTGTGCCCCGGGGAAGGACGGGAAGATGTCCTGCATACGGCCGGCGTTTCCTGCGGTCCCGGCGCCCCCGGACTGCGGAAGGGTGAAGCTGATCTCGGCGCCCTCGGTGGCGGCGAGTTCGTCCAACCGTCCTTCCACGGCGATCACGCCGTTGTTCATGATGGCGATCCGGTCGGCGAGCTTCTCCGCTTCCTCGAGGTAGTGGGTCGTGAGAATCATCGTCACACCACGGTTCTTCAGTGTGGAGAGCAGCTCCCAGGTCCGGCTGCGTGACTCCGGGTCGAGGCCGGTCGTCGGCTCGTCAAGGATGATGATGCTGGGGTCGTTGAGCAGGGCACAGGCGAGGTCGAGCCGACGCTGCTCACCGCCGGAGAGCGAGCCGACGCGGACGTCGGTGCGGTGGTTGAGGTCCACTTCGCCGAGCACGTCGTCGACAGGCAGCGGAGTGGAACACGTGCCGGCCCACATGCGCATCGTCTCGGAAACGGTCAGCTCCTTGGGCAGCCCGCCGGACTGCAGCATGATGCCGAGCTCAGGACGGATCTGTGCGCGGTCGGCGACGGGATCCTTGTCCAGGACGCGGACGGTGCCGTCCGTCGGGGCGGCGAGCCCCTCGACGATTTCGAGGGTGGAGGTCTTCCCGGCGCCATTGGTGCCGAGCAGTCCGTAGACCTCGCCCTGTCGCACGTCGAAGGAGACTCCCTTGACGGCGGTGTAGGCGTCCTTCTTCTTTTTCGACTGGTAGGTCCGTGTCAGGTCATGAACGCTGATGGCTGGTGTCGTGGTCATGACACCGATCCTGCCCGGCGGACGACATCACAGGTAGAGGGGTTTGTCACGAGCTGCGCCGCGGATGTCACGTGGATTTCATGACAGATGTCACCACCACCCACCTTAACGAAAATAGTTTAGGCTATCCTTTTACAGATTCATCCGCTGACCACTGAGGAACCCCATGACCATCACCCTCCCCGCACCTGTACGCCGTCTCTCGGCGGTCGTCTGTGCCAGCGCTCTCGCCGTCTCACTCGTCTCCTGCTCCAGCGACTCCACCGACGCCGGTGCATCCGACGACTCCGGTGCCAACTCGTCCTCCTTCCCCGTCACCATCGACTCCGCCCTCGGCTCGGCGACGATCGATGAAGAACCCGAACGTGTGGTCACCATCGGCTGGGGTAGCCAGGACATCGCCCTCGCTCTCGGTGTCACCCCCGTGGGCATGCCGGACATGAGCAGTGACACCAACGACGGCACCGGCATCCTGCCCTGGGACCGCGAACACATCGACAGTGGTGACGGGGGTGACGGGGGTACCACGCCCGAACTGCTCGACGCCACGTCAGACGATCTCCCCTACGAGGACATCCTCAATCTGGAGCCGGACGTGATCCTGGCCGTCAACTCCGGGGTCACCGACGACCAGTACTCCCGACTCAGCGACATCGCGCCCACCGTCGCCTACCCCGGCGAGGCCTGGCAGACCAGCTGGGAGGATCAGACCACCATCGTCGGCGAAGCACTCGGCCGCAGTGAGCAGGCCGAGAAGCTCGTCGACGATACCCACCAGCTCATCGCCGACGCCAAGGCGGAACACCCCGAGTTCGAGGGAAAGACCATCGCCTTCGCGTCGGGCACCACCGGTGAAGGTCTCAACACCTACCTCGCCACCGACTCACGGATCAGCCTGCTGGAACAGCTCGGCTTCACCGTCGCGCCCAGTGTCCCGACCACCGGAGATTCCTTCGCCGTGCAGGTCAGCAAGGAGAACTGGGCGTCGCTCGACTCCGACGTCCTGGTCTCCTGGTACCTCAGTGAGGATATCCGGGAATCATTGGAATCCGACCCCGGGTTCGCCCGCATCCCCGCCGTGGAGCGTGGCGGCTATGTGCCGCTGACTGACCCGCCGATGGTGTATGCCACCAGTGCGATCTCGGTCCTGAGCCTGCCGTGGATGCTCGACAACTACCTGCCGCTGCTGCAGTCCGCAGCCGAGGGCGAGTCACCACTGTGACCGACGGGAACCTCCTTCCTGTCCCGGACCCCGCCAGCATTCCCGCCCTCGAGTCCCTTGTCACCGGTGCCCGGGTCGTCGGCTGGTCCGAAGGCCTGCACAACTGCGCCGAGTACCTGTCGGCCCGCAACGCGGTGATCGTCCACGGTGTGCGCGCCGGCTGGTTTCGGCTGATCGCAGCAGAAACCAATGTGGACCGGGCACAGTCAGTCGACCGCTACCTTGCCGGGCAGGGCCCAGATGATCCGCCGGACGACGTGGTCACTGCGATGTGGTCCTGGTTCCGGACCCCGCTGGCGCACAATGCTGCGCTGCTGCGGTGGCTTCGTGGACACAACGCCGGCGTCCCCTCCTCACGGCGGGTGATCTTCGCCGGGTTGGATGCCTTCGGCGGCGGGGACAGCGGCGGCGCCCACCGGGACCTCGCTGTCCGCGACCGGGCCCAGTTCGACAACCTCCGCCGGTTCGCGGCCGACCATCCCGACGAGCGCATCCTGGTTTTCGAGCAGACCGAACACCTCGACCCCTCACTCGAGGGATCCCTCGGCACGCACCTCGCCCGGGAAGAACTCGGCGCCTACCGGGTCGCCGGCGCACTGTGGACTCCTGGCGACCCACGGGCCCGTTACCCACTCGGCGTCTACAGGCCACTCGCCGAGGCCGCTGTTCGTGCACGGACCAGTTCCACACCCATCGTCGATGGCATCAACCTGTTTCCCCAGGCACGGTCCGGCCCATTCGACCTGCTGCTGATGTCTGACGTCCTGCACGATGCTCCGAGGTAGACAACGATCCCACCACACCCGAAAGTGTTGTCCCCGGAGTCGCTCCCATATGCGCGACCACCGGCAGTTCCCGTAGCCTTGCCCGGCGCACCTGCCCACCCTGCAAGACCGGAGAGATGATTCCCCTGGCCATCCAGCCCACACCACGCCTGCAGGCGACCTATCTCCCCGACGAATACGGGTTCGCCTGGTGGGGTGTCCCGGACATTCCGTCCACGATGGCCACCGCAGGCCTACCGGACGGGCGTATGACGACGACGCGTCTCGTCGTTTCCGACGGGGAGACGCTCAACGTCGAGGACGTCGACGTCTGTGTCACCGACCTCACCACCACTGCCCAGTGTCTGTCGGCGCTGACCCGGGTTCGTCACCTCGACGATTCGGCGAGGGCGTGGCGTACGGCGAGCCGCTTCACCCTCCGTCCACGCACCCGTCGCGGCCGCGACGCCGACGAGGCCTTCGCTGAGGTGGCCGCCACTCTGCCACCTGCCGGCCATGCCGTCCCCAACCCGGACGGCACGGCGATCCCGACCGCAGACGCACTCATCGCCCGGTTCCGGACGGACCTGGACACCGCCGAACAGCTCCACACCGGACAGGTGCAGGCAGACCTGCGTCCCTACCAGGCACACGGGGTGTCCTGGCTGCGGGACCGCGTGCGCGACGACGGAGGCGCGGTACTCGCCGACGACATGGGACTCGGCAAGACGCTGCAGGTCATCGCCCTGCTCGAGACACGTCCTGCAGCACGTCCGCATTTGGTCGTCTGCCCCACCTCGCTCCTGGGCAACTGGGCACGCGAGCTGCAACGCTTCGCACCCCACATGGAGGTCCTGCGGTACCACGGTTCCGCCCGCCGGCTTCCCGACGATCTGCCCGCCGGCACGGTCGTCCTCACCAGCTACCCGCTCCTGCGCTCGGACCACGGCGCACAGGACGACTCGTCCGACCCGTCCGGCCTGACGTCCCGCCGGTGGGACCTGGCCGTCTTCGACGAAGCCCAGCAGCTCAAGAACCCCACCTCGCAGGTCACCCGGGCCGCTGTCGACGTCGATGCTACTGCACGAATCATCATGACGGGCACGCCGGTAGAGAACAACCTGGACGAACTATGGTCGTTGTTCTCCGTGGCCGTCCCCCAGGTGCTGGGAACCAGGCCACGGTTCCGCACACGCTTCGCCACCCCGATCAGGCAACGGCAGTCCCGCACCGCGGCAGCCCGCCTGTCGGACACCATCGCGCCGTACATGCTGCGACGCACCAAAGGTGAGGTCGCACTCGAACTCCCCGAGCGCCTGGACTCCACGGTGATCTGCGGACTCACACCGGCGCAACGCACCCTCTACCGCGACGCCGTCACCGCCGCGTTCACCACCGGTTTCCACACCGGTGCCGGCCGCAGCGGTCAGATCCTCACCCTGCTGACCTCCCTGAAGCAGATCTGCAACCACCCCGACCAGTACCTGCGGAAGGACGATCCGAACCAGCACCCCGACCACCACGCTGACCGCTACGTCGGCCGCTCCGCGAAGTTCGGCCGGGTCGCCGAGATGGTGGACGAAATCGTCGCCGCCGGGAAGTACGCCCTGATCTTCACCCAGTACCGGGCCATGGGCGAGATACTGGCCGCCGGGCTCGCCGAACAGCTCGGGTGCGATCCCCTGCCGTTCCTCCACGGGGGTCTCCCCGCCGCCGAGCGGGACGAGATGGTCCGTCGTTTCCAGGAGGACGAGGACGCTCCGCCCGTGCTGATCCTCAGTCTGCGGGCCGCGGGCTTCGGCCTGAACCTGACCCGCGCATCGCATGTCATCCACTACGACCGCTGGTGGAACCCGGCGGTGGAGGAACAGGCGACGGCACGGGCACACCGCATCGGACAGAAGAACAGGCTCAGCGTCCACACCCTGGTCGTGGGCGGGACATTCGAGGACTACATCGAGAAGATGCACCGGGCGAAGAAAGGCCTGGCCGATGCCGTCACCGGCGATGACAGTGCCGAACTGACCAGCATGTCCGACGAAGAGCTGCGCGACGTCCTCGAACTGAAGGAGACCTACTGATGGCCGACACGGAATTCGGTGCCACGCTCTGGGGGCGGGCCTGGCTGCGCACCGTGGAACGCACCGACGGGCCACCGCGCAGCAACCTCCCCAAGGCACGCAGTCTCGCCAGGAACCACAAGGTCGAGCTGGTCCTTTCCGGATCCCCGACGGCGACAGTGCGCGATGGGACTTCCACCTCCACCGTCGTCCTGAACCTGGCTCCGTGGACTGAGAAGGAAGCCGGTGCCGCCGCCGACGTGTTGTCCGCCTACCGTCCGGACCCCAGCGGCGACCTCCCCGACGACCTGCTCGCACAACTCACCGCGGCCGACGTGTCGGTCACCCCCGACACACCGGATGACACGGCGACGTGCACATGCCGTGCACGGAAGCGACCGTGCGCGCATATCCTCGCCGCGATCTACGCCCTGGTACTGCAGATCGACGAGCGGCCCGTCACCGCGTTGGAGCTCCGGAGCACCGCGGTGCCCTGGGGCGACGGTGCGGGGACGCCGACCGCCTGGATTCCGCTGGACGCGATCGACGCTGCCACGTTCTTCGACTCACCGCGTGCGCCGTAGCTGGCTCGGGCGGAAATGGGCACCATCCTGGGAACGCACTCGGACCGGATCGTGTGCACAGGACGGTGCCCATTCGCAGAGCTGTGGATAAGTCCGGGCCGCTCCCCCGGTAGTGGTGTTAGATCAGTCCCATGGGGACACAATTCGGGGGATACCACTGGACCAAGGCGGAGAAAGACGGGCGCATCAGACCCGGGCGGGGACCTCTCTTCACGCGTCGCGTCTACCCGTCGCGGGTGCCACGGCTACGAAAAGACGCCCTCAGTTCCGGTGTGCCCAGGCGCACAGCCGACAGGTGGGAGGCACCCGTGCGCAGCGTGCTGCTGCCGCCGGCGGATCCGACACCTGCGTGGATGACCGGGCACCGCCTCGGCCCCGACGGCTGGACGGGCTGTGAACCTGAGCCCTACCGGTGGGACATCCTCACCCGGCTCCGCTGCCACTGGTTGCTGGCCCGGGACTGCGTGGGGGCAGGCTGGTGCGCCGCCGCTGCACACGGACTTCCGTACTGGGCGGACAACGAGAGCGTCGTCCTGCTCTCCCGCAGGCTGCGCCGCAACCCTACTGCCCCGGGTGGGCCCGTCTTCCGCAGGTTGCGTGACAACCTGCCGACTGTGAACGTCGATCCCCGGTTCCCCGATCTCCGGATCGTAGATGCCCCGACGGCCGCTGCCCAGTGCGTGGCCACGATTCTCGCAGAGAAGAAGACATGGTGGACGCCCGACGTTCCGGGTCTCACTGACGTGGAGGTCCGTGCGACCCAGTTCATCGATGCCTTCTACCAGTGCACTCTGGTCACCGCCGACGATGTTCTGGCAGGGGCGAGGCACATCGTGGATCGACGCCGTGTGAAGAGACTCCTCGAACTCAGTGATGAAGGAGCCCAGTCCCCCATGGAGACGATTCTGCGTCTCATCGTCCGCGAAGAGATCCCTTCGCACTGTTCCTGGACCTCCCAGGTCACGGTCTCGTTGGAGGACGGTGCGGTGCTCGACGAGCACGAGGCACGGCACGTCCGCGGCAAGAAGACCACACCGGATCTCGTCTGCCGTGAACTGCAGGTGGCGCTCTACTACGACGGTAGACACCACACGAACGCGGAGCAGCAGGAGACCGATTTCCGTCTGTACCAGAAGCTCAAGACCCTCGGGTGGGAGGCGGTACGGATCAACAAGGACCTCATCAGGGACCGGGACGAATTGCTCGAGCACGTGCGCCATGCTGTTGCCACCGCCCTGCGCCTCCGCCAGACCCCCTGACGCGAATCGGCACCATCCTGTGCCCGCGATCAGGGTGATACGCGTACACAGGATGGTGCCTGTTTCCCCGTTGTACTGCCCGGGGAGGGGCAGCGGACTACCCTTCGTGTGCCACCGAGCCGATGGACAGTGCGTCCGCGGTCGGGTCAGCCACTCCGTCGGCATTGCGCGGCAGGTCCACCTTCACGGTGTCCCCGTCACGGACTTCACCGGCCAGCAACTTCTTCGCCAGCGCATCGCCGATCGCCTTCTGGATCAGGCGGCGCAGCGGCCGGGCACCGTAGGCCGGTTCGTAGCCGCGCTCGGCGAGCCACACCTTGGCGTCTTCGGTGACCTGCAGCTCCAGGCGCCGGGCAGCCAGTCGCTCGGCGAGCTGCGCGACCTGGATCTCCACGATGGAGGTCAGCTGCTCCTGCGACAGGGCGTCGAAGATGACCACGTCGTCCAGCCGGTTGATGAACTCCGGCTTGAACGCCGCCTTCACCGCGTTCATCACCTGGTCGTCCGAACCACCGGCACCGAGGTTCGAGGTGAGGATCAGGATGGTGTTGCGGAAGTCCACCGTCCTGCCCTGCCCGTCGGTCAGGCGACCTTCGTCCAGGACCTGCAGCAGCACGTCGAAGACATCCGGGTGCGCCTTCTCCACCTCGTCGAACAGCACCACCGTGTACGGCCGGCGACGCACGGCCTCGGTCAGCTGACCACCGGCGTCGTAGCCGACGTATCCGGGAGGGGCACCGACCAGGCGGGCCACGGAGTGCTTCTCGCCGTACTCCGACATGTCGATGCGGACCATGGCGTGCTCGTCGTCGAAGAGGAACTCCGCCAGGGACTTCGCCAGCTCGGTCTTGCCGACACCGGTCGGCCCGAGGAAGAGGAACGAACCGGTCGGACGGTCCGGGTCGGCGACACCCGCGCGGGCACGGCGTACCGCGTCCGACACGGCGGTGACGGCCTCGTTCTGGCCGACGACCCGCCCGCCGAGGACCTTCTCCATGGCCAGCAGCTTCTCGGTCTCACCCTCCAGCATCTTGCCGGCGGGCACACCGGTCCACGCGGAGACGACCTCGGCGATGGTGTCCGGGGTGACCTCCTCGGTGAGCATGCGCTGTTCCTCGGCCTGGGCAGCATCGTACTCGGCCTCACCGACCTGCTTCTCCAGCTCCGGGATGCGGCCGTAGCGCAGTTCGGCGACCCGGGCGTAGTCCCCGTCGCGCTCGGCGATCTCGGATTCGGTGCGCAGGTTGTCGAGTTCCTCCTTCAGTTCACGTAACCGGTCGATGGACCCGCGCTCGTTCTCCCAGCGGGCCATGAGCCCGTTGAGCTTCTCGCGCTCGTCCTCGAGTTCGGCCCGCAGCTTCTCCAGGCGGTCCTTGGAGGCGTCGTCGGTCTCCTGGCTGAGTGCCATCTCTTCGATCTCGAGGCGTCGGACGATTCGTTCGGAGTCGTCGATCTCCTCGGGGCGCGAGTCGATCTCCATGCGCAGCCGGGACGCGGCCTCGTCGACCAGGTCGATGGCCTTGTCCGGCAGGAACCGGCTGGTGATGTACCGGTCCGACAGGGATGCGGCGCTGACCAGCGCGGAGTCCTGGATGCGAACACCGTGGTGCACCTCGTAGCGTTCCTTGAGTCCACGGAGGATACCGACGGTGTCCTCCACGGTCGGCTCACCGACGTAGACCTGCTGGAAACGACGTTCCAGGGCGGCGTCCTTCTCGATGTACTTGCGGTACTCATCGAGCGTGGTCGCGCCGACGAGGCGGAGTTCGCCCCGGGCGAGCAGCGGCTTGATCATGTTACCGGCGTCCATGGCGGATTCACCGGTGGCGCCGGCACCGACGATGGTGTGCAGCTCGTCGATGAAGGTGACGACCTCGCCCTCGGCCTCCTTGATCTCGTCGAGGACGGCCTTGAGGCGTTCCTCGAACTCGCCGCGGTACTTCGCGCCGGCGACCATGGAGCCCAGGTCGAGGCTGATCAACTTCTTGCCACGCAGGGATTCCGGGACGTCTCCGGCGACGATGCGCCGGGCCAGCCCCTCGACGATGGCGGTCTTGCCCACGCCGGGCTCACCGATGAGCACGGGGTTGTTCTTCGTGCGACGGGACAGTACCTGGACCACGCGGCGGATCTCCTGGTCGCGTCCGATGACCGGGTCGATCTTGCCCTCGCGGGCCCGGGCGGTGAGGTCGGTGGAGTACTTCTCCAGCGCCTGGAACTGGCCTTCCGGCTCCTCGGTGGTGACCTTGCGGTTGCCGCGCACGGACTCGAAGGCGCCACGGACGGCCTCGAAGGTGCCACCTCGGGTGTGCAGGGCCTTGGCTGCCTCGGAGTCTCCCTTGGCGATGCCGGCCAGCAGTACCTCGGTGGAGACGTAGGAGTCGCCGAGCTCCTCGGCGAGTTCCTGGGCCGCGGTGAGGGCGTTCAGGGCGTCCCGGTTGAAGTTCGGGTTCGCCATGCCGGACCCGGACGCCTGCGGGTGCCCGGCGACGAGGTCGCGGGCGTCACGCAGGACGTCGTCGGCGTCGACACCGGCCGCCTGCAGGACGGGGCGGGCGATGGAGTCCTCCTGGTCGAGGATCGCCACGAGGAGGTGCGCCGGACGGATGTCCGGGTTCCCGTTGGCGCTGGCGGACTGCAGGGCGGCCTGCATCGCCTCTTGGGTTCGGGTGGTGGGGGTGAATCCGCTCATCGTCAGTCTCCTGTTCTGCGGGTGCGTGCCGGTGTCTACTTTAGCGTGTTCGTGTCAACTTTCGCTTACGGTCATTCCAACGTCATCAGGGTTGAGTCTGTTCCACTCAATATACCTATTATGATGTGATCTGCATCACTTTCTCGTGTCGGCACGGACGATGCCCGCGGACATGCCACAATGGTCCCCATGACACAGGAGAGGGGACTGACCACCGATCTCGGCGACCTGACCTCGGCAGTGCAGGTCGCACGCGAGCGCATCGACAGCATCACCGCACACACCCGCACCCACTTCACCGCTCTGGCCACTCCCCTCGCCCCCGACCATTCCCCGTCCACGGCCGACGGTGCCGCCGCCCCTGCGGCACCTGTCCCCCGCGGGATGCTGCGCCGGGCCGTCCTGTACGCCTCACACGGACTCACCGGCGACCAGGCGGAGTTCAGCGGGCACCACACCGACTACCTCGCCTACCTAGGCCGTGACCTCCGCAAGTTCGGGGTGACGATGCAGCACTACGAAGCAGCTGCCGAAGCTGCCGGCCGCGCCGTCTGCGAAGAATTCGACTACCCCTACCCCGGAATCGACCTGACCTACCGACGCGCCGCCGAACTGGGTATCCCCGACGGCCTGACAGAGCTTCTGCAGGCGGTGGACAATGCCGTGCGGATCGTCGCACTCGGTGCGGTCGAGGACGACGAGGCCGGTGTCCCCGCCTCACTGTCCGCCACGGTCCTCGAGGTCGCGCACCGCACCGCACAGACCACCGTCGTGCGACTGCAGGCGTCGTCCCCTGAGACAGGGTGGGCCGGGCAGACACTGGAGGTCCGGACCCCCGCTGCGCCGGACGAGTGGCAGCAGTACGCCTCGGCGTTGCCTCCGAACCAGGCCGGCTACCTGGAGTTCCACTGCCCTGCGTCCGCAGGCGAACCCGAGGTCGGCGAGACCTGGGTCGTCGCCAATCCGACCGGCGGACTCGGCGTCCCCACCGGCGACGACGCCCCGTCCGGCGTCGTGATGATCGCCGTCAACTCCGGCCTGGCCGCGCTGCGCGCCCTGGTAATGGAGGTGTCCGGCGCAGACGACCCACCACCGGTCCACCTGTTCTGGGGGACCGACACCTCCCGCGACCTGCACGGACTCACTGACCTCCGCGGACTGGAGCGCGGCTTCCCCTGGTTCACCTTCACCCCCGTCGTCTCCGACGAGGACCACGTCACCGCCGCGGAGACAGCCCTGTCGACAGCGCTGGCAGCAGCTCACCGTGACAGCACCCTCGTCCTGATCTCCGGGGAGGACCCCGACACCGTCCGCGACCAGGTGCGGACCCTCACCGGTGCCGGTGTGGATCCTGAGCAGATCATCGCCGAGCCATGACCGTCATACCGTCCACCCCGCACCCCATCGTCACCGCCGGGGCGACGAACCCGCCGACCAGCTGGCCCACCCACCGTCACGACTGCCATGAACTGGTGTGGGTACGGCGCGGTGCGATGACCACCCGCGCACACGACCGCATCTTCGCCGTCCCCGAAGGTCGCGGCATCTGGATCCCCGCCGAGACGGACCACTCCGGCGACGTGTCCTCAGGAGTCACGCTCTACGGCACCCTCTTCTCCCCCGACCACTCACCCGAAGGCTTCGCCCCACCGGACGAGGTGACCGTGGTGGCCATGAACCCCGTCCTCGAATCCCTGCTCACCCACCTCGGGCAGGACACCCTGTCGGACGGCGAACGACGCCGCGCCGAAGCCGTGGTCTTCGACGTCCTGCATCCCGTGACCACCCCGCTGGACCTCCCTGTCCCCGACGACCCCCGCATCGCCCCTGTCGTCCGCGCCCTGCTGGCTGATCCCGGCGACCTCAGCGGGTTGGAGGTCTGGGCCAGACGGCTCGGCACCAGCGAGCGCACCGTCACCCGCGCCTTCCGCGAGTCCACCGGCCTTCCCTTCGGGCAGTGGCGCCTGACACTGCGCATCCAGCGCGCACTCACCCTGCTCAGCGAAGGGGCACCCGTGCAGGACGTCGCCAGCACCCTCGGCTACGCCCAGACCAGCACCTTCATCGACACTTTCCGCCGGATGATGGGCACGACGCCCGGCGCCTACCGGCCGAGCCACCATCTCAAAGATGTCCGCTGACCCGAATCGGGTGTCCTGAAAACGAGATTGCGGACACGGGTTATGCTGCCCTACTCTTCTTGAGGTTAGGCTATGCCATCTCCCGGCCAACTCCCGGCCATCTCCCCGAAGGATCACCAGAACACCCATGTCCACCGCATCCGCCCGCACCCTGGAAGGCGAGAACCTCACCCTCGGCTACGGCAGGTCCACGGTGATCCACGACGTCTCCGTCACCCTCGAACCGGGCACCGTCACCGCACTCGTCGGGCCGAACGGTTCCGGGAAGTCCACGCTGCTGCGCTCCCTGGCCCGCCTCCACCCCGTCAACCAGGGCGCCGTCCGCCTCGACGGTGACGACATCTGCCTGCTCAACCCCCGCGACGTCGCCACCCGACTCACCCTCTTCTCCCAGTCCCGGCCCACCCCCGACGGGCTGACCGTGCGCGAGATCGTCGGCTTCGGACGCCACCCCCACCGCCGCCGTTTCGCCGGGCTCGGCCCCGACGACCACGCCAGTATCGACCATGCCCTGCAGGTCACCGGCATGGCGGACAAGGCTGACCGCAACGCCGGTGAGCTCTCCGGCGGTGAAGTCCAACGTGCCTGGCTGGCCGCCTGCCTCGCCCAGGACACCGGCGTCATCCTGCTCGACGAGCCCACCAACCACCTCGACCTGCGCTTCCAGACCGAGATCCTCGACCTCATCCGCGATCTCGCCGACGGACACAGCTCCAGTCCCGTCGCCGTCGGCGTCGTCCTGCACGACCTCGACCACGCCCTGCGCGTCGCCGACAACCTCGTCCTGCTCACCGAGGGCCGTGTCCTCGCCACCGGGCCGCCCCAGGACGTCCTGACCGCCGAGAACATCAGCACCGCCTATGACATCCCCGTCGACGTCGGTGTGGACCCCCGCACCGGCCGCCTGCGCATCGACCCGATCGGACGACACCCTGACCGTGGGTGCGTCCGGACCACCCCCTGAAAGGACCATCCATGCACCTCTCCAGAATCCGGCGCCGGTTCCCCACCGCCGCCACGGCGCTCACCGCGGCCGTAGCCACCGCGACGCTCACCCTCGCCGCCTGCGGCACCACCGACACCGGCTCGTCCGACGCCTCCGGCGAAGCGCCCACCTCCGGCGCCGCCGGCTGCGACAGTGACATCGAGACCAGCACCGACCCGGTCTCCATGACCGACGACCTCGGACGCACCGTGGAACTCGACAGGCCCGCCAGCCGCGTCGCGGTCCTGGAGTGGCAGGAGATCGAGGACGCGATCAGCCTCTGCGTCGACCCGGTCGCCGTCGCGTCCCCCGACGACTACAGCACCTACGTCAGTGCCGAGGCCCTGCCCGACGACGTCGTCAACGCCGGCGAGCGCGGCGAGCCCGACCTCGACGCCATCTACGGCGCCGACCCCGACCTGATCATCGTCGAGGCGTTCAGCGCCGATGACGCCGTGCTCACCCAGCTGGAGGAACGCGACGTCCCCGTCCTCGCGGTGAAAGGTGCCGACGCCGCCGACCAGATCGGGACGGTCAAGAACGTCCTCACCAAGATCGGTGAAGCCACCGGCCGCTCCGCCCGCGCCGCGGAGATCAACCAGGAATTCGACGACCACCTCGCCGCTGCCCGCGACGACCTCGCCGACACCGTGGCCACCCTCAAGGACCGCGACGAATCCGACTTCCTCTACTTCGACGGCTGGGTCGAGAGCGGGAACCTGACCATCCGGCCCTACACCACCGGTGCGTTGATGACTCAGCTCGGCGAAGAACTGGGCATGACCTCCGCCTGGACCGACGACATCAACGACTCCTACGGCGACGGCGGGGTGGACCCCTCCTACGGTCTCGCCCAGACCGACATCGAAGGCCTCACCGCCGTCGGCGACGCGAACCTCTTCTACACCGGGTCCCAGGGTGGCGCCGACGACTACGTCAAGGCGATGACCTCCAACCCGATCTGGAACAACCTGCCCGCCGTCAAGGACAACCGCACCCACGAGTTCCCCAACGACCTCTGGGCCGCCGGTGGCCCGCGTTCCTGCATCCAGCTGATCGACGCCTTCGTCGACGCAGTCAAGGCTGTGGCAGGCTCAGAAGGCTCTGAAGGATCCTCCGACTCCAAGTGAGGACGACCAGAACACCCCTCGCGCCACTTGCGCTGATCGTTGCCCTGGTCCTGGGGATTGTCTGCGTCAGCGCCTGGCACCTGACCCAGGGCACCTCCGGTCTCGGTATCCGTGACCTGGTCCTGTACGCCGTAGGGCACCCGGGTGCGCCGCAGGACATCAACGGCGTACCCGTCCACAGCATTCTCTCCGGATCGCGGATCCCCCGGCTGTTGGCCGGGATCACGGTCGGATTCGCGCTCGGCGTCGCCGGCATCCTCCTGCAGTCGGTGACGCGCAACCAACTGGCGTCCCCCGACACCCTCGCGGTGACCGCCGGATCCTATGTGACCCTGACTGCGGTGGCGGCGTTCGGCGTCAGCGTGCCGTTCTGGGCATCCGGCCTGGTCGCCTTCGCCGGTGGCCTGGCCAGCGCGACCCTGGTCCTGACCCTCACGGGTGCGGGGTCCGGCCACGGCGGTTCCACCGGGACGACGAAGCTCATCCTCGCCGGCTCCGCGATCGCCATGGCACTGGACGCGGTCACCGGCATGCTGCTGATCCTGTTCAGCCAGAACACCACCGGGCTGTTCGCCTGGGGCTCCGGGTCCCTGTCCCAGCTGAGCGTGGATGCCTCAGCCCGCGCCGTACCTGTCATCCTGCTCGGGCTCGTCGCCGCAGTCGTGATGTCCCGCCGCCTCGACGTCCTCTCCCTCGGCGACGACGACACCGCCACCACCCTCGGCATCCCGGTCCGTGCCACCCGTGCCACCGCCGTCGTCCTCGCGGTCCTGCTCACCGCCCTGTCCGTGACCGTCGCCGGACCGTTGGGCTTCATCGGGCTGGGCGCCCCGGTGCTCGCCCGGCTGCTCTCCACCCGCCTCCGCGGCCTGCGCCACCACGCCGTGCTCATTCCCGTGACCGGGCTGGTCGGCGCACTACTCGTCCTGTTGTCCGACGCACTGCTGCGCACCGTCCTCGGCGCCGAACAGGCCGCGTCGATCCCCACCGGCATCCCGACCTCGCTGCTCGGCGCCGTGGTCATCGTGGTCCTGGCGATGCGTATGCGTGACCAGGGCGTGGTGCGTTCCGCCCGCTCCAACGCCGGTGCCCGACGTGGAACATTCACCCCCGCCCAGGCCCGGCGTCGTTTCCTGCTGGTCCTGGGTATCACCGTCCTGCTGCTCGTCGGTGCTGTCATCTACGGCCTGCTCGCCGGCAGCCTGTGGCTCAAGCTCGGCGACGTGGCACTGTGGCTACGCGACGCCGCTCCGGATCTGGTCGGTGGAGCCCTGGACACCCGCGTCCCCCGGGTCGCCGCCGCCGTCCTGGCCGGCGCCGCGCTCGGTGTGGCAGGCACGGTGGTGCAGGGGACGGTCCGCAACCCCCTGGCCGAACCCGGACTGCTCGGCATCACCGCCGGCGCCGGACTGGGCGCCGTCATCGCCACCACCCTGCTCCCCGACGGCGGTCGTCCCGTCCTCGTCGCTCTGGCAGTGGCGACGGGCCTGGCGACCTTCACCCTGGTCACGGGCCTGGCCTGGCGGGGCGGTCTGCTCCCGGACCGCTTCGTGCTCATCGGTATCGGCTGCGGCTACGGCATCTCTGCGGTGACGACATTCCTGCTGCTGCGGGCGAACCCCTACGACACACCACGGATCTTCACCTGGTTGTCCGGGACGACCTACGGCAGGACGTTCCCCGACGTCCTCCCCGTCGCCGTGGTCCTGCTGATGTCCCTGCCGGTGCTGGTCATGCTGCGGCGGCACCTGGACCTGATGTCGATGGACGAGGACACACCGCGGGTCCTCGGCGTGACGGTGGAACGTACGAGGCTGGGGCTGCTGACACTCTCGGCCGTGTTGGCCGCGGTGAGCGTGGTGGCCGTCGGTGTGGTCGGATTCGTCGGACTGGTGGCCCCTCACCTGGCCCGGGCACTGGTCGGAGGACGGCACGCCCGCGTACTGCCGGTGGCGATGGTGCTCGGCGCGGCGATGGTGTGCCTCGCCGACGGGCTGGGCCGTTCTCTGATCGCCCCGGCGCAGGTGCCCGCCGGGCTGATGATCGCCCTGGTCGGTGCGCCGTACTTCGTGTGGCTGCTGCGCAGGACGTGACGGTCCGTGACATTTTCCGGGCTTCCATGCCATGGATCGACGGAATCTGTCACGCACTCTCGCGGTGCACTACCGTAGAGAGTCGGACGTGGCAGGGGGTCGCGTCCAGGGGAGGGAATGATGAGGAAGAAGTACTGGACGACGCGCGAGCTGCGTGCGCTCGGCAAGACCGGCAACGAGATCACCGCAGCGGTCCGACGCGGGGAGATCCACCGGATCGCCTTCAGTCTGTACACCAGCGAGAAACCGACGGACATGGTGAAGCTCGCCGCGCTGGCATGGGCACGGCCCGGCCTGGTCTACACCGGACCGACCGCGGCCTTCCTCCATGGACTGATGCCGATGAGCTGGCCGGCGCACGGGTCCATCTCACGCGGCAGAAGCAGCGACGGAGGGAAACTCCTGCGTCTCACGACGGCCGTGCAGCAGCACAGCGTACGGGTCAACGACGTGCCTGTATTGTCGGCGCTGGCCACCGCCATCGACTGCCAGGAGGTCGGGGTGCGCGAGCGTCGCGACTTCCTGCAGCGCAGCTACGGCGGAGTGAAGGGCAACGGGCGCCTGGCCGCGGACCTTGCCGCCCTGCCTCCGTCCCGCCGCGCCCGCGCCGCCGACCTGACCGGTGGATTGATCACCGGCACGGCCAGCAACCTGGAGTTGCGGGCGGTGCGTGCCATCGTGATCGCACTCGATGGCCTGGACGTCACTGTCGAGGTCAACTCCATGATCCGCGGTTACTACTTCGACATCGTCATCCCGGAGGCCCGGGTGTGCATCGAGATCGACAGCTGGTTCTACCACTCTGCGGAGACGGCGAGCAGCGAGGACTTCGTCAAGGACCGCTGGAAGGGTAATGCCGCGGTGCGGTGGGGGTGGACGCTGCTGCGCTACCCGGACGCGAGCATCAGGAAAGCGTTGGACGAGGTAGCGGCGGAGGTCCTGGACACGGTGGAGTTCAATCTGGCGAATCCACGGGCGCGCAAGCTCCGCACGCACGAACTGCCGACGGATCGGCAGGTGTGGCTGTGGCACCCGAGGTAGGCGCCACAGGGAAAGTCAGTGCGTGACAGATTCAAGCGTTCAGTGGCGGTGGCTGCCGGATTCTGTCACGCACCCTCAGGTGCCCGGGGTCTGCTACGCGCCCTTCTGGCCGATCTCCAGGTCCTGCCGGTGTCCCTTGAGGACGGGAAGCCCCTTACGGACCTTCTCCACATGGTTCGGGTCGATGTCGACCATGAGGATCTGGGCCACGTAGCCGGTCTCCGCCAACCGTGCGCCGCCGGGACTGACGATCACGGAGTGCCCGATGCCCGTCGGCCCGTCATTCTGCCCGTAGCGGTCCGGGGATCCGGGCCGTGCCTGTCCGGCCGCGACGACATAACTGGTCGTGTCGAGCGCACGGGCGGCGGTGAGGGTGCGCCACTGGTCGAGTTTACCGGGGCCGTCGGTCCAGGCGGTGGGGACGACCATGACCGTGGCACCCTCTTCCGCCAGCGCGTAGAAGTGTCCGGGGAAACGGATGTCGTAGCAGGTCGCCAGGCCGATGGTCACGCCGTTGATGTCGTAGGTGACCCGACGGGTACCGGGTTTGACGGTGTCGGACTCCCGGTAGCCGAAAGCGTCGAAGGTGTGGATCTTGTGGTAGTGCTCGGTGCCCTGCGGACCGGTGATCAGCAGGGTGTTGTGGACGCGTCGGAACTTGTTCGCCTGTCCGGAGCCCTCCACCGGCTCGGTCTGCAGTTCCCCCGACGGCAACCGGAAGACGGTGTCGGCAGGGGTGAACATGCCGACGACGGCGGTCGTCCCGGCGTCCTTCGCCGCTTTCTCGACGGCGCGGGCGAAAGGACCGTCGAGTGGTTGGGCGATGACGTCGAGGCGTCCGGCATCGAAGGGGAACATCGCAGCCTCAGGGAAGACCACCAGGTCGGCGCCGTTTTCGGCGGATCCGGCGATATAGGATCTGATTTTCTCGAGGTTCTTGTCGACGTCCGGCACGGAGTTCATCTGGATGACGGCGATGCGCATGCTGCCAAGGGTACGTGACCGGCTTAGGATTGTCGGGTGAGTTCTTCTGCCACCGAACGTTCCCCGGCCAGTGTGTTAACCGCCCTCCGCAGCCCCCGCCTCCTCACCGTCGAGGTCCTCGGTGGTCTGGTGACGGCGTTCGCGCTGATCCCGGAGTCGTTGAGCTTCGCGATCGTGGCGGGTCTGGACCCGATGATGGGGCTGTACGCGGCATTCACGATGGCGTGTGTGACGGCGGTGCTGGGCGGGCGCCCGGGCATGGTGTCGGGTGCGGCGGGGTCGATTGCCCTGGTGATCTTCCCGGTCGCCCGCGACCACGGTGTGGAGTATCTGCTGGCCACGGTGATTCTCGGCGGCGTGCTGCAGATGGTGCTGGGTGCGTTGGGTGTGGCGAAGCTGATGCGCTTCATCCCCCGCTCGGTGATGGTGGGGTTCGTGGATGCCCTGGCGGTCCTGATCTTCTCGGCGCAGCTGCAGCATCTGTTCGGGGTGCCGTGGCTGGTGTATCCGTTGACGGCGGCCGGGCTGCTGGTGATCGTGCTGTTCCCCCGGTTGACGACACATTTCCCGGCGCCGTTGGCGTCGATCCTGTTGATCACCCTGGCGGTGATGGTCTTCAGCTGGGATGTTCCGACGGTGGGTGACCAGGGTGAGTTGCCGTCGTCGTTCCCGGGGTTCGGGGTGCCGTCAGTGCCGTTCTCGGTGGAGACATTGGGGATCATCGCCCCCTATGCGGTGGCGTTGGCCCTGGTGGGGCTGATGGAGTCCCTGCTGACGGCGAAACTGGTCGACGATCTGACGGACACGCATTCGGACAAGACCCGTGAGTCCCTGGGGCAGGGCGCGGCGAATGTGGTGACCGGGTTCTTCGGGGGCATGGGCGGCTGCGCGATGATCGGGCAGACGATGATCAACGTCAAGCAGGCCGGTGCGCGGACCCGGGTGAGTTCCTTCCTGGCCGGGGTGTTCCTGATCGTGTTGTCGGTGACCCTGTCCGATCTGGTGGGGCAGATCCCGATGGCAGCGTTGGTGGCTGTGATGCTGGTGGTCGCCTTCACCACCTTCGACTGGAACAGTGTGCGCACGTTGCGGGTGATGCCGTTGTCCGAGACGGTCGTACTGCTGGTGACGGTGGTGTCCACGGTGGTCACGGACAATCTGGCGGTCGGGGTGATCCTGGGGGTCGTCACGGCGATGGTGGCGTTCGCCCGGCGCGTGGCTCACCTGACCCGGGTGGACCGGGTCGGCGGTGAGGGCAGCGGACGGTACCGGGTGGACGGCCAGTTGTTCTTCGCGTCGTCGAATGACCTGGTGTACCAGTTCGACTACGTGGGTGATCCGGATGAGGTCACGGTCGATTTCTCGGACGCGACGGTATGGGATTCGTCGACGGTGGCGGCACTTCAGGGGGTGCGCGAGCAGTACGCGCGGCGGGGGAAGTCGGTGACGTTCACCGGCCTGGACGCCACGAGCAAGGGCTATATCGACCGGCTTGAGGGCCGGTTGGACTGAAGCCGCGGGTCGGCGGGTTATGCACAGGGGCCGGGACGTGGCGCTGAATTCGACGAAAGTTATGCACAGTGCCGCCGGCCCGGGTCGGCGGCCTTCCGTCCCGGTGCGCGGCTGTCGTAGTCTCCGTGGACCGCAGTTCACCGGTTCTTCCAGGAGGCAGCATGACCGCCGTGTTCGGTATCCGTCCGTCACAAGTCAGGACGACCGCCCGAGAGTTGACCGGGGAAGCGTCGGCGGTGACGGCTGCGGCGGAGGTTCTCGCTGCGGGTGTTCCGGTGTCCTCTGCTTTACCGGGCGGGCGGACGGTTGCTGCGCTGGTCGAGGGCGCCGACCGGGTCTCGCGCGCCGTCGACGGGGAGGCCCGGGTGCTCGAGGTGTTCGGTACTGACCTGAGGTCCTTCGCTGACGTGGTGGAGTCCGCCGAGCAGGACGCCGCGGCATCGCTGTCGGGGGCACCGACGGAATCACCGGCGGGGGTGCGCTGATGGACGTGCACGCACTCGCCGACGCACCCCTGGAGGACGCTGCCGCCGTCGCCGGTCGGTGGTCCGCGACGGCACGGGACCTGGAGTCCACGGGCACGGAAGTGCGGGAGCACGGGAAACTGCCGGGGTGGACCGGTACCGCGTCCGAGGCTATGCGCCACCGCATCGACAGTTCCGCCAACCGGCTTCTCGCGGTGACCGTCGCTGCCCGGTGGGTGGGTACCGTGCTGGGACACCATGCCACGGTGCTGTCGCAGGTGAGGTCCCAGGTTGCTCCGGTGCTGGCACTGGCCCGCAGGACGGGGATGCAGGTGTCGCCGGGTGGCACGGTGACGCCACCGGTCCCCCTGCCACCGTTGTCGGCTCTGGCTGCAGCGTGGTCGCTGGTCCTGCACGCCTGCCGCTCCTTCGCCACTGCTCTGGACGATGCGGCGGCAGCGGTGATCGCCGCGTTGTGTTCAGTGCGTGAGGCACCGCTGGTGTCTGCGGTCGACCGTGGCACGCTGGACGCCCGGGGCGCTGCCGCCGAGTTCATCGCCGACACTGCGACGACGTCCGCGGCCGTGACCATGCCGTCGGGGTTGACTACTCCGCTGGACGGCTCCCGGGAGGCGGCACTGCGCAAGGCTGTCGTCTCCGCCCGCCAGGAACTTGCCCTCCGGGGACTCGACCCGGATGCCGTCGGGGTCACGGTGGAGCAGATCGACGGGGAGGCCGTGGTCGTGGTCGGTGACATCCGGACAGCGGACAAGATCACCACACTGGTCAGTGGTGTCGGTTCCTCGGCGGACGGTGCGTTGGTGGGATCTGCCGGCGGTGCGGGGCGTATCGCCGGAGCCGGGCACGCCGTCATCGCCTGGCACGGTTACAGCGCGCCGGGGAACGTGGGTCAGGGGGTGAACCCGGCCTACGCGGGAGCCGGGGCACCTGCATTGCGTCGCGTGCAGTCGACCCTGAGAAACCGCTCCGCTGAGGGCGCCGAGCTGCAGATCGTGGCGCACAGTTACGGCACGACGCTGGTCGGTGCGGCAGCACGGGACCCGGCCGCCCCACTGGACGCGGACACCGTCCACCTGCTCGGAAGCCCGGGCACCGGGGTACGACGTGCGGATCAGATACATGTCAGCGCCCCGGGCAGCGATGCGGAGATCCACACCTGGCGGGCACCGGGAGATCTTATCGGTGCGACGACCGGAGCATCGGGAGGTGTGCACGGAGTTGACCCGACCTCCACCCGCTTCGGCGCAGACACGTCCAACGGCCTCCCGTCCGGGCAGCAGGGCGGTGTCGTCGGACGTATCCTGGGCCGCATGACCGACGGTTACCTGTGGTTCCGGGGCGAATGGGACTCCCACAGCAGCTACCTGTCCGACGACCATGTTCTGGAACAGGTGCGCTGATGTACTCGGTGATCATCATCGGTGCCGGGCAGGCCGGGCTCGCTGCCGCACACGCGTTGGTGCGCAAGGGCATCACCCCGGGAGAGAAGATGCTTGTCCTCGACGGCAACGACGGCCCCGGCGGAGCGTGGCGACACCGCTGGGAGTCGTTGACCCTGGGGAGCGCCCACGGCATCGCCGACCTTCCGGGCCTGCCGATGCCCCGGCCCGACCCCGGTGTCCCCGCGTCCGACCTGGTGGCCGACTACTACGGCACCTACGAGGACACCTTCGGCCTGCGGGTCAGGCGGCCCGCCCGCGTCATCCGGGTCGACGGGGACGCGCCGGGGCCGCTGACCGTGACGGTGGTGATGGACGGGCAGTGTTCCCGGCTGCAGACGAGCATGCTGATCAACGCCACCGGTACCTGGACGCACCCGTACATCCCCTACGTTCCCGGCATCGACCGCTTCAGCGGACGCCAGCTGCACACCGCCGACTACACGAAGAAGGAGGACTTCGCCGGTGACAGGGTGCTCGTCGTCGGTGGCGGGCTGAGCGCGGTCCAGTTCCTGCTGGAGCTCCACGAACCCGGTGGTGCCGCGTCCACGGTCTGGGCCACACGCCGGCCGCCGAATTTCGTGGACCGGATCTTCGACAACGACGACGGCAGCTGGGGACGGGAGGTGGAACGGCGGGTCCGCGCAGACACTGAGCATGGACGGCGTCCGGCCTCGGTGGTGCGCAACACCGGCATACCGGCCCTGCCCCGGTACCTCGAGGGCGTAGCCGACGGAACGCTTGTCTCGCGCGGCATGTTCACCCGCATCAACGACAGCTCGGTGACTTTCGGCGATACCGACCTACCGGATACAGGACAGGATCTGGTCCAACCAGACAGCTGGCGTCCTTTCGCCGAGGGCCACCGGGAGCCGGTGGACGTGATCTTCTGGAACACCGGTTTCCGTCCGGCCCTCAACCATCTGTCGCCGTTGCGCCTGCGTGAGCCCGGAGGTGGGATCACCGTGGTCAACGAGGTCGAGGTGGTGCGGGACGACCGCGTCCTGTTGGCCGGTTACGGGTCCACGGCATCCACGGTGGGGGCGAACCGCGCCGGGCGTCTTGCCGGCCAGGTGGCGGCCCGACGGCTGGCCGGGATGCTCTGACCGGGGGACTTCCCGTTAACGGCTCCGGCGGCCACTTGTGGGAACTCCGCCCCTGCCATATAGTTGACATGTCAACTACTTCCTTGTTCAGGAGATGTCATGAAGGCTTTCGGTTTCCTCAGCTTCGGCCACTACGATCTCGGAGCATCCGGACGTTCCACACCGGGGCGCACCATGCCCGGCGCGAAGGAGAACATCAAGAATGCCGTGGACATTGCCGTCGGTGCCGACGAGATCGGCGTGAACGGCGCCTACTGGCGCGTACACCACTTCGCCCCGCAGCATGCCGCACCCATGCCGATCCTCTCCGCCGCCGCGGCCAGGACACGGCACATCGAGGTCGGCACCGGCGTCATCGACCTGCGTTACGAAAACCCCCTCCACCTTGCAGAAGAGGCCGCCCAGCTGGACCTTCTCTCCGACGGCAGAGTGGCCCTCGGGGTCTCCCGTGGATCGCCCGAACCGGTGGACCGCGGCTACGCCGAGTTCGGTTACCGCCCGGAGGCCGACGATCCGAAGGGTGCGGAGATGGCACGGCAGAAGTTCGACCGCTTCATGTCCGCCGTCGACGGGGAGGGGATCGCCACTGCACTCCCCCTCGACGAGCAGTATCCGCGGATGTACCAGCCGAATACGCAGGTGCCGGTCATGCCCACGTCACTGTCGCTACGCAAGCATGTCTGGTGGGGCGCAGGCTCCCGCGACACCGCCGTGTGGGCCGCGCAGAAGGGCGTGAACCTGATGAGTTCCACCCTGCTGACCGAGGCCAACGGCGACGAATTCGCCGATCTCCAGGCTGACCAGCTCCGACTGTTCCGCCAGGCGTGGAAGGAAGCGGGCCATCCGTGGACACCGCGGACGTCGGTGTCCCGGTCGATCTTCCCGATCCTCTCGGAAACAGACCGCCGCATGTTCGGTACCGGCGACGATGGCGGGGTCGGCTACATCGACGACAGCACCGCCACCTTCGGCAGGACCTACGCCGACGAACCTGACAAGCTCATCGAGGAGCTGAAGAAGGATGCGGCGGTCATGGAAGCGGACACCCTGATGCTGACGATCCCCAGTCAGCTCGGGGTGGACGCCAACCTGAGGATCCTCTCCGCCTTCGCCGACCATGTCGCACCTGAGCTGGGATGGGAGCCGAGCACCGCAGGTCCGGTGACCGGTTACCCGATTCCCTGACTGCGCTGCGACGGAATGTAGCCTCAGGGGATGCTCCGCGTCGCAACTGCCAATATCAACGGGATCCGTGCCACGCACCGGAGAGGGTTCGCCGACTGGCTGGGCTCCCGGGGCTGCGATGTCGTCGCCCTGCAGGAGGTGCGGGCCCAGGCCCACAAGCTTCCGGAAGAAGCCTTCGGCGACTACCACGTGGCCCTGGAGACCGGCGACATTCCCGGGCGCAACGGGGTCGCCGTCCTCACCCGGCAGCCGCCTGCAGCGGTACGGTCCTGGAGCGACACCGCGTTGCTCGGTGGCCCTGATGCCGGCCCCGACGATCTCCGGCAGGTACCGGCACCCGATCACGTGGGGCTCGCCCGGGAACTCCGGGCATTCGCCAGCCAGGGCCGTTACCTTGAGGTCGACCTCGCCGACGAACCCGTCACGATCGCCAGTCTCTATCTGCCGAAGGGCGGGCTCCCGGCCGAGCTCCAACGACCGGAGCGTATGCGCGACGCCCCCGACGGTGGTGCCCGATACGACCGCAAGATGGCTTTCATGGCCGGATTCTCGCGTTATCTCACGCGTACCCGCCGGGCAGCCGCCGCAGCAGGCCGCGAGTTCCTGCTGATGGGAGACTTCAACATCGCCCACACCCGCCAGGATCTCGCGGCATGGCGCCGCAACCAGAAGAATGACGGCTTCCTGCCGGAGGAACGCGAGTGGTTCGGCGCTCAGTTGTCCACCCGGACACTCGTCGACGTCGTCCGGCACCTGCGTCCTGACGAGGACGGTCCGTACTCGTGGTGGTCATGGCTCGGCCAGTCTTTCGCGAATGACACGGGGTGGCGGCTGGACTACCACCTCGCGACTCCCCGCCTGGCGCATGCGGCGGTGCAGACCACGGTCGACCGGGACCATCACGGCGTGCGCCTCTCCGATCACTCCCCCGTGGTCGTCGACTACGACCTGTCGTGAGCCGCCGTGTCAACAGGACGATAGGAATATCAGGCCGACCAGCGCTGCCACCAGTGCCTTTTCTTAGGCATGATCTGAAGCTCGTCCGTGGCCTCTGGAGGGACATCCACCCCGGCATCCTCGTAAATGCTCCTTGGAAGGACGCGGTTCGTGCCCTCACTGAGGGACACGATCGCCCGAGCTCGAGCGCGCCGGACCTGAGGAGACACGTCCACATCCCATCCGCTTCCCATGCTCTGCACCCTTCCATCGCGCGAGCTGCTGCCCTCAGCCATTATCCCACCTTCCAGTCCTGAGCGCCAGGGCATCCACCACCGCTTCCTCAGTACGTGTCTTGAGCCGGCTATTCCCAAGTAGGTCGAGATTAACCCAACCGATGAGTTGAACGTGTTCCCGGCCGTCAAAGGTCTGATCCGTCGCCCACGTGTACCGGCGCCACCACTCAGCACGATTGTCCGACCGCATCTTCTGCCAGATCGTCACCAGCACAGCCACAATCCCGAGCGCCGCGACGAGTAGCTGCCCGACCCTGATCCATTCCTCCACGGTCATCGCGCCTCCTCTCCCGGAGCCGGTGGACTACCGGCACCCACGGAGATTATCCTGCACGCCATGCCGGACCGGCCCGAGGAATCGTGAATCACGTCGAAGATGTGGACAACCACGCACCTGTGGACAATCCAGGGACTATATGTAACCAGAAGAATGGGGTGCCGGACCGGCCCGCGCCAGCACCCCCGCCGGGGAACCGTCCCCGGGGCCACTCCAGGTCCACCCGCTCCGGTAAGACTGGAGAGCATGACATCCAGCGCCTCCACCGCCTCGCCTGATCTCCGGTCAGCCTCGACCCGCCGACACGGACACACCGTCCGGGAACACGTCCTCACCGCGCCGCTGGTCCACCACACACCGGACCCCCGCACCATCGAGGTCTACGCCCGCGAATACGTCCCGGACGGCGGAGAGGATCGCCCCGTACTGATGTTCCTCCAGGGCGGGCCCGGCCACGGAGCGCCCCGCCCCGTGGCGCCCGGCGACGGCGGGTCCCTGTCGGGGTGGCTGGGCGAGGCGCTCAGCCACTACCGGGTGATCCTGTTCGACCAGCGCGGCACTGGCCGCTCGACCCCCGTCGACGTCGCAGCTCCCGAAGCGCTCGGCCCCACACCCCCGGACCAGGCCGAGTACCTCACCCACCTGCGCGCCGACAGCATCGTGGAGGACGCCGAACTGCTTCGCCGGGCACTCGGCGAAGATCCCTGGACTCTGTTGGGCCAGTCCTTCGGCGGGTTCTGCATCACCTCCTACCTCTCCCTCCGTCCCGAAGGTGTCCGTGAGGCCTTCTTCACCGGCGGACTGCCCGGCTACGTCAGCGACCCGCACACCCGGGTGGACGACATCTACCGCGCCACATTCGCGAAGACCGCCATACGAAACGACCGCTTCTACGCGCGCTTCCCCTGGGCGGAACACCGCGTGGCCGAGATCTGCCGTCACCTGGACGACACCGAGGAGACGCTGCCGACCGGCGAACGGCTGACGTCGCGCCGGTTCCGCACCGTCGGCATGAACCTCGGCCGGACGGGAGGGTTCGACATGCTGTCCTACCTGCTGGAAGATCCCTTCCGCACCGTCCCCGGCAGCCCGGGCGCGGTGGGACGCCGTCGCCTACGCACTCCGTTCCTCAGCGAACTGGCCGGCCACCTCAGTGTGTCGGACGCCCCGCTGTACGGGGTGATGCACGAGTCGATCTACGGCATCGACGCCGCCACGAACTGGTCGGCCCACCGCATCCGCGAACAGATCCCCGGTTTCGCGGAGAACACGGAGAACACGGCGAACACGGCAAGCGCCGCAAGCACCGACAGTCCCCTGTACCTCACCGCAGAGCACTTCTTCCCCTGGCAGTTCGAGGAAGACCCGGCGCTGCGTCCGTGGAAGGCAGTCGCCGACCTGCTCGCGGCGAAGGACGACTGGACACCACTCTACGACGCCGACCAGCTGCGGCAGACCAGCGTCCCCACCGCCGCCGCCGTCTACCTCGACGACATCTTCGTCCCCTTCGAACTGTCGATGGAGACCGCCTCGACGATCCGGGGTCTGCGTCCCCACGTCACCAACCGCTGGGAGCACAACGGAATCAGCCAGGACGGTGCCGCTATCCTGCGCCATCTGCGCGCACTGGTGAAAGATCACTGATCCGGGATACTCTGTCTCCCCGTGACTGACACCTCCTCAGACCCCGGCATACTGCCCCGGCGGGACACTGTCCGGCTGCCGACGCTGGTCTCCCTCATCGTCGGATCCTGCGTGGGCGCGGGCATATTCGCCCTGCCGCAGAACATCTCCGCGGTAGCCTCGCCGGGTGCGGCAGTCATCGGCTGGCTGATCACCGGCATCGGCATGCTGTGCGTGGCCTTCGTCTTCCAGGCGTTGGCACAGCGCAAGCCGAACCTGGACTCCGGAGTGTACAGCTACGTGCGGGGCGGTCTCGGCGACTTCGTCGGGTTCGCCTCCGGCTGGGGGTACTGGCTGGGCAGCATCATCGCCCAGGTCGGCTACGCCACCCTGTTCTTCGGCTCGCTCGGCCATTTCCTCCCTCTCTTCGCCGACGGCCAGTCACTCGTCCAGGCGTTCTTCGTGTCCGGGCTGAACTGGGTGATCTTCCTGGCACTGTCGCGGGGTGTGCGCCAGGCCGCCGTCCTGAACGTCGTCACGACCGCGGCGAAACTCCTGCCGATTCTCGCGTTCCTCGGGATCCTGCTCTTCGCCGGGTTCCACACCGAGATCTTCACCGCCGACTTCTGGGGGTCGGCGGACACCTTCGGGGACAACGCCGATGAGGCAGCCAGCCTGTCTGACCAGGTCAAGGGTATGATGCTGTTCACGGTGTGGGCATTCATCGGTGTGGAGGGCGCATCCACGTACTCACGCCGGGCACGCCGCCGCAAGGACATCTCGATGGCGACGCTGCTGGGCTTCCTCACCGTGTTCCTGCTGCTGGTCATGGTCAGTTTCCTGTCCTACGGGGTGGCGCCCCGTGAAGAACTCGCCGCGATGGGTGACAACTCCATGGCCGAGGTCCTCGAGATCGTCGTCGGCCCCTGGGGCGCCGGGCTGGTCTCCATCGGCCTGTGCATCTCCGT
The DNA here is from genome assembly GCF_007673095.1 of Corynebacterium glyciniphilum AJ 3170. Lineage (GTDB taxonomy): Bacteria > Actinomycetota > Actinomycetes > Mycobacteriales > Mycobacteriaceae > Corynebacterium. The sequence continues at coordinate 154,145 of NZ_VDYZ01000007.1, read as the reverse complement.
GCTGGGCGCCTACGTCTCCTGGCAGATGCTGTGCGCCGAGCCGATCACCCTGATGGCACAGGACGGCCTGCTCCCCCGCAGGCTGGGGTACGTCAACCGTCGTGGTGCCCCTGTCGTCGCCCAGCTGTTCTCGGCGATCGTGATCCAGCTGTTCATCGTGATCTTCTACCTCAACGAGTCCGCCTACACGACGATGGTCCAGCTGGCGACATCGTTGTACCTGATCCCCTATCTGTTCTCGGCGCTGTACCTGATCTTCCTGTGCACCCGCGGCGAAGGAATATCCCACCCGGATGCCGGCACGAAGTTCGACCTCTCCGGCCCGACGGTGGGAGGTTCGGCCAACCGTCGGCACCTGCTGATCGGCGTCCTGGCGTTCGTGTACTCCCTGTGGCTGTTCTACGCCGCGGACGTGAAGTACGTCCTGATGGGCATGGTGCTGATCGTGCCGGGCATGGTCGCCTACGTTGTCACCCGCCGCCGCGCCGGCGGACGCGTGTTCAACGCCTTCGAATGGGTCATCGCCGTCGGCGTCACCGTGGCGGCGGTCATTGCGGTGGTGCTGATCGCCCAGGGGACGCTGAGTCTGTAGGAGACACTCGCTCGCGGGTGCATGCATAGTACATGCATGGCCGTCTCGCTCCAGATCCGCAACGTCCCGGAGAACACCCGCGACCGCATCGCCGAGCAGGCACGGCGGCAGGGGAAGAGTGTCCAGGCATATATCCTGGAGCTGATCGAGCGTGAAGCCAGGTCCAGCAACAACCCCGCGGTCTTCGATCGCACTGCGCACCTTCCGCCGCACACATGAGACTCACGGACGAACGCCCCCGGCGAATTCCTTCGGCCAGCGTGCAGTTAACATTCGCACCCCATAAGGTGCTGAACATATCAAAACGCCAGGTCAGATTTTCTGAAGCTGGTGATGGAGTGCGATATCTAGCACAGTAGTGCCGGTGACAACCTCAGTGAAGAACCAGCGGTCCGCTCAGCGCTTCGGATCGTCCGGCGATCCCGACGACCCGGACGACGAGGATCCCCGCCCCCCTCGCCGCCGCTGCTCCCACAGCACCACAGCGGTGGAGCGCGGGACGTGGACGATCTCGCCGCGACGACCACCCCGCGCCGCCTGACCGGAATTCTGCTCGGCGGTCGCGAGTCTCAACTGGAGAACGTCCACCTCGTCCTTCAGGTCCCGGACCTGGTTCTGGAGGTCGATGATCGCCTTGATCCCGGCGAGGTTCACCCCCTCGTCGTGACTGAGCCGCTGGATCTCCAGCAGCTGCTCGATGTCGTCACGCGAATAGCGGCGACCACCGCCACTGGTCCGCTCGGGCGAGACCAGACCCAACCTGTCATAGGTGCGCAGGGTCTGTGCGTGCATCCCCGTGATCTCCGCGGCGACGGAGATCACGAACACCTCCCGGGATTCGCCCGGAACGTCTCCGTTCCTGTCACTCATCTTCAATCACCAGCTGTCTGTCAGTTGCCGGACCAGCCCGCACGGGGGTCGAAACCGGTTCGCTTCTCTTCCTCAGCGTAGTGACGCAACGCACTCGCCGCGCCCTCGTCGAGATTCTTCGGCACCGCGACCTTCACCGTCACCAGCAGGTCACCGGACGCCCCGTTGCGCTTGGTGACACCCCGGCCTCGGATGCGCAGCGTCGTCCCGTCCGCGGTTCCCGCCGGGATCTTGACCCGCACGCGGGTGTCCAGCGTCGGCACGGTGACCGCCCCACCGAGTGCGAGTTCGGTGAAGCTGACCGGCACGGTCATCTTCAGGTCGTCACCGTTGCGGGTGAACAGGTCGTCGGGCCGGACGTGGACGGTGACGAAGAGGTCACCGGCGGGACGTCCGCGCTCGCCCGCCTCACCCTGGCCGGCGAGGCGGACCTTCTGTCCGTCGACGACACCGGCAGGCACGCGCACGGTGATCGTCCGGGTGCGGGTGATCCGGCCGGTCCCCGAGCAGTCGTGGCAGGGATCCTCGATCCGGGTACCGGTGCCGTTGCAGTCGGAGCAGGGGCGGGAGAAGCCGAACGCACCACGGTTCTCCGAGACCAGACCGGTCCCGGAACAGGTGCCGCACCGGGAGCTTGACGTCCCCGGCGTCGCACCGGAGCCGTGGCAGGTCGTGCAGGCCGCCGGGCTGGTCAGACGGATCGGGACGGTGACACCCTTGGTCGCCTCACGGAAGTCCAGGGTGATCTCGGTCTCGACGTCCGCACCGCGGGTCCGTCGCTGAGTGCGCGTGCCGGCTCCCCGGGCTCCGCCGCCACCGAACATGTCACCGAAGACGTCGCTGAAACCACCGCCACCACCACCGGCACGATTGAAGAGGTCACCCAGGTCGAAACCGTCGAAACCGCCGGCGGCTCCAGCGCTACCAGGGCCACCAGCACCCCCGGGCGCGCCGCCGAACCCACCGAAACCGCCACCCGGAGCACCGTAGCCACCGCTGGCGACCATCTGCTTCAGTTCGTCGTACTCGGCGCGCTTGTCCTTGTCACCGAGTACGGAGTAGGCCTCCGAGGCGGTCTTGAACCGGTTCTCGGCCGCGGTGTCGCCCGGATGTGCGTCGGGGTGGTTCTCCCGCGCGATCTTGCGGTAGGCCTTCTTGATCTCGTCGGCCTCCGCGGTGGACGACACGCCGAGGTCGGCGTAGTAGTCCTTGTCGATCCACTCCTTCTGGGCCACCTGGTTCCTCTCTTCCTGAACAGTCCCGGTTGTGCCGGGGTCTCCGGTCTTCTGCTGTCTCTCCGGGGGCCGCCGCCACTGGCCGCAGAGCCCGGAACCCTCTCATGAAACTTGAGCCTATCACGCTAAGGTCTATCTCCTGTAACGCACGTCGAGCGGCGGACATTCCCGGCTGTTAGGGTAGGTTCCCATGTTCTCCAGAGACGGTCGGAAACGGCCCACCCCACGGCGGGTCGTCGACCCGGAGGCACCCGACGCGATGTTCCCCCACCTCCCCCGTCAGCGCGCTGACCTGCTACGGGAGGAGACGATGCGCTACCTCCACGCCGAGGGGTTCGACACCGCCTGGCGCCCGGACGGGTACATCGTCGCCACACCCGCCCGCAAGCAGGAGGGGGAAGAGGATGCCACGGCCGAGCAGGACGCGCCGCCTCCGCAGTCCCGCCGACTCATCGGCCTGGACAACCTCTCCCTCCAGATCGCCACAGCACCACATGCACCGGTGTCCGAGATCATCGAGCTGATCCGGTACTTCCTGGCCACAGTGCTCACCGAGATTGACGTCGACGCACTACCGGACGCCGATTTCCTCCGGCACCTGCACGTGCGTCTCGCCGCACGTAGCGCCCTCGACGCCGCGTCCGGCGCGGTGGACGACGCCTCCCGCGATTTCACCGGCGACCTGCACGTCTCCCTCGTCCTTGACACCCCGGACGCCATCATGACGCTCAACGACGAGGCACTCGCCGCCCACGGCACCGCTACCCGGGAACAACTCGCCGACCTCTACCGCGTCGGCTACCGCAACACCTGGCAGGAACTCCACGACGCCGCCGTCGACGTCAACGAGGTCCACGGCGATGTGCACGGTGGCTCCCCCGGCGCGTACTTCCACGTCGTGGAGTCCAATTCCTTCTTCCTCGCCAGCGCCCCGTTGTTCCTCGATGAACTGCTGCCCCGCTGGCTCCCCGACATGGACGCCTCCGCCGGGGTGATGGTCGCCGTGCCGCACCGCCACCTGATGCTCGTCCGGGAGGTCACCACCGGACAGGACCTGCTCGACGGGATCAACACCATGACCTCGGTCGCACTCGCCCAACTCGCCACCAACCCCGGCCCGCTCACCGCCCGACTCCACCTCGCGTACGACGGTGACGTGCGCGTCTTCACCGACATCACCACCGGCGACGACGGCCAACAGATCCTCCAGGTCGAGCCCGACGACTACCTGCTGTCCCGGCTCGAGAGCGAGAACTGACCACGGTGAAGAAGAAGGTGAACACCGGACGTGTATCCGGCGGGCTCAGTCGGCGGGCCTTCCTCATCGGTGGCGGTGTCGGCGTCCTCGGGGCGGGTGCCGTCATCGGCGGCGGCACACTGCTCCGCAGCCGCGACGAGGACGACGGGTCGGTCGGGCTCCCCCGTGCCGTCGATCCCGGTCCGCTGCAACTGCAGGTCGGCGGCGACGACCATCCTGGACGGGTCACCGTCCTGACCACGGCAGGGCGCCGTCTGGTCCACTTCGACGGATACCGGTTGACCACCTCCACCGGTACCCGCGGCGCCACCGTCGACGACCCCGGCGACGGCCGTCCCGGTTCCGGCCCCGTCCGCATCGACTTCGAGGTCACCGATCCGGACTACACCGCCTCGGTCACCTACCGTGCCGACGGGGGACGGGTCACAGCCGACTGGGAGTTCACCGCACCGGGCGACGGCCTTGATTCCGCGGGACGGGCGCTGCTGCGCGGCGGACGGGTCTACTGCACCCTCGTGGACGCCCGTGACGCTTCCGAACTCCACGTCCCCGCCAGCCGGTGGGTGCGTGACTCCCGCGGCGGGGTGCCGGTCCAGGAGCGTGTCGCCGAACTCAACTTCATCGACTGGGACGTGCAGGACAGTGGGAACGGTGAAGGGGGCGACGGTGCAGCCCGGCTCTACGGCTGTATCACCACCGCCACCAGTACCTCCCGTAGCGACACGATGCTGCACGCCGCACCGTCCCGCGACGACGACGGTGTCTGGCGCTCCCGGCTCGAGTTCCGCGCCGACACGACCGTCGGTGCGGCCCGCAGTCTCGTCGACGACGGACGGACACTGCTCGCCGGCGCCGTGCTCGGGAGCACGGGACTGCCCGACCCCACCGTCGACATCACCAGTGCAGCCACCTACAACGTCGTCGCCGGAAGTGGCCCGCGAACCTTCACCGTCGGTCTCGCCGGACGGTCGGTCACGTCCCGGAGCAGCACGGGTATCGAGGTCATCGCCCGTGACTTCGACGGCACCGAGTTCCACCGTTCCCGCCATGAGGTGGCCGTACCGCGGGACGGCGACTCCACCGACTCCACTGGCTACGTCGACACCGACGTCACCATCGACCTGCCCGGCCCCCGGTCCTGGTGCTCCATCGAAGCCACCAGCGCCGACTCCTTCGCCCGCACCGCCGCCGCTGTCTGGCCCGACCATGACTTCGGACCGTCCGACCAGTCCATCATCGGACTCGGCGGTTTCGCCTCCACGCCGTCCCCCGGCAGCGCACAGAGCCCTGGACTGGAGTCGCGCAGCGCAGAACGTGCCCTGTGGCGTCGCCTCGGCGTCCGGCACCTGCGTAACCCCTGGCTGACCGCCGAGGAAGCCAGTGAACTCGGTATCAGCACCGCCGTACAGCCTGGAGGGTCACCCGGGAAATTCGATGACGCCTCCGGCGGTGAAAGTTTCAGCGAGTGGGCGGCGAAAGCCCTCGACCGCGGGGAGAACGCCGGCGCCGCACACTACGAACTCCTCAACGAATGGAGCCTCGCCGGTGCCGACACCGTGGAACTCGCCACCGAGTACACCGACCAGTGGCTCATTCCCTTCCGCGCCGAGATGGACCGTCGGGGCACCGACGCCACACTGCTCGCCATGCCCCTGGCGGGATGGGACGCCGAGTTCCTCGACACCATCCGCGACCGCGGCGGCTGGACACTGCTCGACGGCATCGCCGAACACGCAGGCCGCGGCAACTACGTGCCCGACTACGACGGCGGGAAATGGAACTTCCTCGGGCAGGTGCGCACCGCGCGTGCCTATCTCGACGGCCACGCCACCGACGCCGACTCCCCCACCGAGCTGTGGCTCACCGAGACCTACGCCTGCACCCGTCCCAACGCCTGGTGGTACGACGACGAACGCACCGCCGCGGACTCCGTCCTGCTGACCCTCATGCTCGCCAAGGCGGAAGGGGTCAGCGGGGTGCACTGGTTCCAACTCGCCGACGGACTCTGGCACGACAAGTACGGCGTGAACCCCACCGAATCCGAGTACCACTACGGACTCCTGCACGCGGACCGCTCACCCAAACCGTCTCTCCCCGCCTTCGCCTTCGCCGCGGAGATGCTCGACGGTGCGGAGTTCCTCGGCTGGATCGAGTCCCCTCATCCCGACCTGCGGGGGTTACGGTTCTCCCGTGACGGTGCGGCGTTCTGGGTGCTCTGGAGCAGGCAGGACGGTTACCTCAACAACGCCGCCCACGGCACCGACAGCTACTTCCCCCACCCCGAACCGTGGATCCCGCCGGAGGGATCGTCCCTGCAGGTCACGGTCCCTGGTGCGACCCGGTGCCAGGACGTGCTCGGTCGCGACCTCGACACTGACGGCGAACGCGTCACCGTGACCGGCTCCCCGGTGGTGGTGACCGGCGATCTCGACGTTGAGCTCCCCGGCCCCGAGGAGGTCGACGGAGACATGGGCGTCGCCCTGACCGACGTCGCCGTGCGTCGCGGCGACAGTCCCGGCACGCTCGTCGTCGAGGGTGTCAACGACACCGGGGGACGGCTCGGCATCCGGATCATGGGACGGCAGGTCCGCGGTGTCCTCGACGAGATCTCACTGGTCGTCGCCGAGGGCAGGTTCACCGAGACCGTGGAGATGGGCGACGCGATGCCGGAGGACATGGAGACTCCGTCCGATAGTGCCGGCGCGGCCGTCGGCGCCGTCGGCTCCCGGGCCGGGCGCCCCCAGGTGCGGATCATGGCGCAGCGTCGTGAAAAGGTCACCGCCTCCGCGGCGGAGTCGCAGGTGTACCGGGCGGAGTACTACCGCACCGTGTGACCGGTTGTTAGTGTAGATAACCATGTTCTTCCGAGACCGCCGGAAGCGCCAGGTCACCCGGGGTAGCGCCGACCCCACGGCGCCGGACGGCATGTTCCCTCACCTTCCGCGGCACCGGGCGGATTTCCTGCGTCAACAGACCCTGCGTCTGCTCGACGACGAGGGCTACGACACCACCCTGCGCCCTGACGCCGTCATCGAGGCCCGGTACATCGCGCCGCCCGAACACCCCTCCGACTCCCCGGAGCCGGCGACAGTGTTCATCAGCTTGGAAACCCTCTCGCTGCAATTCGCCGATACGGGAGCCCACGCCAACCTCTCTGAACTCCTCGAACTGATCCGCAGCCACATCCACACCGCCACCACCGGCACCGGTGAGTCTCCCCGTCACTCCCTCGCAGACCTGCCCGACGCCGACTTCCTGCGACAACTCCGTATCCGGCTCGCGACGACAGAGACGCTCGCCGCCATGTCGGGCACCGTCGAGGACGCCTCCCGGGAGTTCACCGGTGACCTGCACGTCTCCCTGGTGCTCGACACTCCGGACACGGTGATGGTGCTCGATGACGACGCGCTGGCCGCCCACGGCTCGGCGACCACCGAGGAACTCAGCGACCTGTACCGGGTCGGCTACCGCAACACCTGGCAGGAGCTCATCGACTGCCACGTCAGTGCGACGCCGGTCCAGGAGATCATGCGGGGAACTGCTCAGGGGGAGATCCTGGAGGCCGACGCCGCGGCACGGTTCTGGACGGTGGAGTCCGACTCGTTCTTCCTGGCCAGCGCAACCCTGTTCCTCGACGACCTGCTCCCCCGCTGGCTTCCCCGCCTCGACCTGGCCCACGGTGTCCTTGTCGCGGTGCCCCACCGCCACCTGCTGCTGGTCCGTGAGGTCAGCACCGGTCAGGACCTGATGAACGGTATCAAGGCGATGAGTACCGAGGCACTGACCCAGCACCGGAGCAATCCGGGTCCGCTCAGTGCCCGACTGCACCTCTGGCACGACGGTGAGACCACAGCCTTCACCGACATCTCCACCAACGCTGACGGACAGCAGGTCGTCGCGATCCACCCGGACGCCTATCTCGCGTCACGCATCGAGTCCTGAACTGAGACTCACTGAGACTCACTGGGACCCGACAGCCCCGCCAGCCGCGACAGCCCCGAGTAAGACTGAAAAAGCCTCCGCCCGGGCACGCCGATCAAGGAAAGGCGTGCCCGGGCGGAGACGTGTTCAGGAGGCTCCGGGGTGAGCGGGTCGACTAGCGGTCTGCGATGACCACCATGGCGGTGCGCAGCACGCGGTCGCCCAGGCGGTAGCCCCTGCGCAGGACGGTGCCCACGGCCTTGTCGTCGCCACTGGAGGTGTCCTGCACCGCCTCGTGCTTCGACGGGTCGAACTCATCGCCCTCGGCGCCGAAGGTCTCGACCTTCAGTCCGTTGAGTACGGAGTCCAGCTTGTCGGCCACGGCCTTGAGCGGACCGTTGAGGTCACCGTGCTGCTCGGCGAGATCCAGGTCGTCCCGGATCGGCAGCAGGGAGGCGGCGACATCCGCCTTCGCTGCCTCACCGATGCCCACCCGGTCCCGCTCCGTACGGCGACGGTAGTTCGCGAACTCCGCGCTGACCCGCTGCAGGTCGGCGGTACGCTCGGCGAGCTGGGCCTCCGCGTCGGAGAGTTCGCCGGAACCGTCGATGTCGGCGTCCGCGGTCTCGGGGACCCCGTCCTCGGCCTCGCCGGCAAGCGCCTCGGTGGTTTCCTCGGCGGCTTCCTCGGCCTCGACGGTCTCGGCGTCGACCGCACCGTCGGCAGCTTCGGCGTCGATGACTGCGTCCTCTTCCGGGGTGGTCTCGGCCAGGTCCGGTGAGGTGTACTCCTCGTCGGTCATGTCCGGGTCACCGGGGTTGTCGGGCATGGTCACTTGGAATCATCTCCGGACTTGTTGTCGTCCTCGTCAACGACCTCGGCGTCGACGACGTCATCGTCAGCGGCACCCTCGCCGGCGGCACCCTCGGCGCCTTCAGCGTTGGCGGCCTCGGCCTCGTAGATGGCCTTACCCATCTCCTGGCTCTCGGCCGACAGCTTCTCGACGGCGTCCTTGATCGCCTCGATGTCGTCGCCCTTCAGCGCCTCGTCGACGGCGGTCGCGGCGTCCTCGACCTTGGTCTTGGTCTCCTCGGAGACCTTGTCCTCGCTGTCGGAGAGGAACTTGCGGGTCTGGTAGGCCATCGACTCGGCGGAGTTACGGACCTCCTGCTCCTCTCGACGCTTCTTGTCCTCGTCGGCGTGGGCCTCGGCGTCCTTGACCATCTGGTCGATCTCCTCCTGGGTCAGGCCGGAGCCGTCCTGGATGGTGATCGAGGTTTCCTTGCCGGTGCCCTTGTCCTTGGCGGTGACGTGCACGATGCCGTTGGCGTCGATGTCGAAGGTGACCTCGATCTGCGGCACGCCACGCGGAGCGGGGGCGATGCCACCGAGCTCGAAGGAACCGAGCAGCTTGTTCTGCTGGGCCATCTCGCGTTCACCCTGGAAGACCTGGATCTGCACGGAGGGCTGAGAGTCCTCGGCAGTGGTGAAGGTCTCCGACCGCTTGGTCGGGATGGTGGTGTTGCGCTCGATGAGCTTGGTCATCACGCCACCCTTGGTCTCGATACCGAGGGACAGCGGGGTGACGTCGAGCAGCAGGACGTCCTTGACGTCTCCGCGCAGCACACCGGCCTGCAGGGCGGCGCCGACGGCGACGACCTCGTCCGGGTTGACACCCTTGTTCGGCTCCTTGCCGCCGGTCAGTTCCTTGACCAGGTCGGAGACCGCGGGCATGCGGGTCGAACCACCGACGAGCACCACGTGGTCGATGTCGGCGACCTTGAAGTCGGCGTCCTTCAGGACGGACTCGAAGGGCTTCTTCGTCCGGTCGAGCAGGTCCTGGGTGATGCGCTGGAACTCGGTGCGCGACAGTGTCTCGTCGAGGAACAGCGGGTTCTTGTCCTGGTCGACGGTGATGTACGGCAGGTTGATGCTGGCCTGCTGGGAGCTGGACAGCTCGATCTTGGCCTTCTCCGCCGCCTCACGCAGACGCTGCAGGGCCATCTTGTCCTTGGACAGGTCGACGCCGTTGGCGTTCTTGAACTTCTCGACGAGCCAGTCGACGATGCGCTGGTCCCAGTCGTCGCCACCGAGGGAGTTGTCGCCGGAGGTGGCACGCACCTCGACGACGCCGTCGCCGATCTCCAGCAGGGAGACGTCGAAGGTACCGCCACCGAGGTCGAAGACCAGGATGGTCTGCTCCTTGTCGCCCTTCTCCAGACCGTAGGCCAGGGCGGCGGCGGTCGGCTCGTTGACGATACGCAGGACGTTCATGCCGGCGATCTGGCCGGCGTCCTTGGTGGCCTGACGCTGTGCGTCGTTGAAGTAGGCCGGCACGGTGATGACGGCGTCGGTGACGTCCTCACCGAGGTAGGACTCGGCGTCCCTCTTGAGCTTCTGGAGGGTACGGGCGGAGATTTCCTGGGCGGTGTACTTCTTGCCGTCGATCTCGCCGGTGGTCCAGCTGTCGTCGCCGATGTGGCGCTTGACGGAGCGGATGGTGCGGTCGACGTTGGTGACCGCCTGGTTCTTCGCGGACTGTCCGACGAGCACCTCACCGTTCTTGGCGAAGGCGACGATCGACGGGGTGGTCCGGGCGCCCTCGGAGTTGGCGATGACGGTGGCCTCGCCACCTTCCAGCACGCTGACGACCGAGTTGGTGGTTCCCAGGTCGATTCCGACTGCACGTCCCATGTTGACTTCCTCCTGCTGTTCTTGAGCTTGTTAAGTGAGCCGCGCTCAAGTCTGCACCTGCCGTTCCGAGGTGTCAACCTGAGTTGAGTGCTTGCGACTCAATGTCTGACATCCTGTACAACTCACGACGCGCCAAAGTTGTTCCCGGTTCGCTCAACTTTTTTCGGATCATCCCACGGAGCTTTCTGGAGCCCAGCGCACTCCCCTAGAATCAACCTCCATGAGCCTGCAGATGCGTCTCCTCGCCGCCCTCCCCGGACGATCCGGACGGGCATCCTGGACCTCCGCAGCGAAAGTGCGTGACCTCATGGGACGACCACATCCGTCCGCTCCCGTGCCCCATGAGCTCTACCAGGTCAACCACGTGGTCACGGACACCGTCCCCACCGCGGACGGCGAGTTCACCACGTACAGTCTCGTGCCCGCCACCGACGCCCCGCGGGACACGCCGCTGGACATCTGCATCTACGTCCACGGCGGCGGTTACGTCCACGGCCTGAGCACCGCCCACTGGACCTTCATCAGCGACATCGCCGGGGCCGGGATGAAGGTCATCGTCCCCGACTACGGGCTGGCGCCGGAGTACGAGGCCACCTCCGCCGCCCGACTGCTTGACGCGGTACTCGACCGCGCCGTCGCCGAAGCGGACGCAGCGGGTCTGGGGATCCGCCTCGCCGCCGATTCCGCCGGTGCAGGCCTTGCACTGGGCTGGATGCTCGACCGGGCCAACCGGACCGACCGGGCCAGCAGGATCGACCGGATCGACCGGGCCGTCCTCAGTTCCCCCTGGCTCGACGCGACCTGCAGCAGCCCCGGCACCGAGGAACTCGTCGGCGAGGACCCCTGGCTGCACCCGGACGGGCTGCGCATCGCGGGAGAGACGTGGGGACGGCAGGCCGGGGTCGGGTCGGTACTGGTCAGCCCTTTGAAAGCGTCGGACGCGGCTCTCGCGTCCCTGCCGCCCCTGCATATCTGGAGCGGCACACGGGACGTGCTGCACGCTGACGCGACACTCCTCTCCCGGCGTACCGGATGCGGCATGACCGTTGTCGACGGTGCGCTCCACAACTTCCCGCTGCTGCGCACGCCAGAGGGGAAAACCGCACGCCGTGAGATCATCTCCCGACTCGCGACGTGACCGGGCCGACACGTCCGACGTCGCCGCGGATTAGTGTGATAGTCCTCGGGGGCTAGAATAGACCGGACCGTTCCGTGCGCCGGTGCCATACAGCACGGCGCAGAACCGTGTGACGAGACGAAGAGACCAGATGAGCAATCCCTCAGACCCCCACCGCCACCATGGCGATGACCTCCCGCGCGATACCGACGCGTTCGAGGACACCGAATTCTCCATGGGCTCCAAGGACACCGCGGACGGCACGGACGCCGCCGAGGGGGCCGAGGGATACGACGCCGAGGTCGACTCCTCCGGCGACACACACGGCACCACCGGCACGGATGGTGACCGGGAGGTCATCGACGCCGAATCGACAGAGGTGACCGACGACGGGGAACCGCTGGGCTCCGCCCGCGACCCTGAGGTCACCGGCATCATCCCGATCGTCAACGACGACCGCATCTCCGAACACGCGCAGAAGCTCAGCGAAAGCAACGACAGTGCCGCCACCGCCGTCATTCCGACCGCCGGGGCCTCCGAGTCAGCCGGCGCCGACGGAGCGTCCCCGTCGCCTACCCCCGCCACCGGTGGCGGGGGGGATTCCGACGGCCCACCGCCGGGCAACGGCCCGCGTCCCTGGTTCGCACGGTTCCCCACGTGGGGTTGGATCCTCGTCATCGGGCTGGGGCTGTCCGTCATCGGCGCAGCCACGGCTGTCGCACTGATGCGCACCGGCGACGGTGAAGAGCGGCATTCCCCCTACTCCAGCGTCGTCCCCAGTTACCATCGCCCAGAAGCCTGGGATTCGAACAAGTCGATCCCCACCGCAGAGCCCGACAACAGCGCGGGCAGCGACTACTACTACGAGCCGGAGTACAACGAACCCGAGGAGTACACCCCCTCCACACCGGAGGAGTCGGAGGAGTCCGCCCCCTCCTCCCAGTCGCCGACCCCGAGTGAGCAGAACCCCGGTGACGGCAGCAACAATGGAAACCCCGGCAACAACGGCAACGGGGGGAACAGCGGCGGCGGTAACGGCAACAACGGCGGTGGCAACCAGACCACCCCGGGTGGCGGGACCGGCGGCGACGGTAACAACGGTGGCGGCAACGGCACCGGTGACGGTGGCAACACCGGCGGCAATACCGGTGGTAACGAAGGTGGCGGCGAGGACGGCGGCGACACCGGAGCCGGCACCGGCGAAGGAGACGACGCGACCGGGGAGTGACCACCCGGATCAGGGTTGACCTACACGGTTGATTCCGGCGAGTTCGGACGGTCGACTGTCACGGCGGCAGGGCGACTGGCACAATTGCTGGAATGAGCACTGAAGAAAAGAACGCGACGGGGACGCGGCAGCCACGCCCGTTGGACCAGTCGACGAAGCTCCAGAACGTCCTCTACGAGATCCGCGGCCCGGTCAACTCCGAGGCCGAACGGATGGAGGCGGACGGTCACCGTATCCTCAAGCTCAACACCGGCAACCCTGCAGCCTTCGGTTTCGACGCCCCCGACACGATCGTGCAGGACATGATCGCCGCCCTGCCGTATGCCCAGGGGTACTCGCAGTCGAAGGGCATCCCCTCCGCCCGCCGTGCGATCGTCGCCCGGTACGAGGTCGTCCCGGACTTCCCGGCGTTCGACATGGACGACGTGTTCATCGGCAACGGCGTCTCCGAGCTGATCACCATGACCACCCAGGCCCTGCTCAACGACGGCGACGAGGTGCTCATCCCCGCGCCGGACTACCCGTTGTGGACGGCGGCGACCACCCTGTCCGGCGGCAAGCCGGTGCACTACCTCTGCGACGAGGAAGACGACTGGGCGCCGTCGATCGAGGACATCGAGTCGAAGATCACCGAACGCACCAAGGCGATCGTGATCATCAACCCGAACAACCCCACGGGCGCGGTGTACAGCCGCGAGGTCGTGCAGAAGATCGTCAACATCGCCCGCGAACATTCCCTGCTGCTGCTGTCCGACGAGATCTACGACAAGATCCTCTACGACGACGCCGTGCACGTGAATACCGCGTCGCTGGCCCCCGACCTGCTGTGCATCACCTTCAACGGCCTGTCGAAGGCCTACCGGGTCGCCGGCTACCGGGCCGGGTGGGCGGTGATCACCGGGCCGAAGGAACACGCGAAGGGCTTCATCGAGGGTCTGACACTGCTCGCGTCGACCCGTCTGTGCGCCAATGTGCCCGCACAGTACGGCATCCAGGTCGCCCTGTCGGGGCGGCAGTCGATCGACGACCTCGTCCTGCCGGGAGGACGGCTGCTGGAGCAGCGCAACACCGCGTACACGAAGCTGAACGAGATCCCCGGCATCAGTGTGGTCAAACCGATGGGCGCGTTGTACGCCTTCCCGAAGATCGACCCTGAGGTCCATGAGATCCACGACGACGAGCAGTTCATGTTCGACCTGCTGCGCTCCGAGAAGATCCAGATGGTGCAGGGCACCGGCATGAACTGGCCGTCCCCCGACCACTTCCGTGTGGTCACCCTGCCGTGGAAGCAGGATCTCGCCGAGGCGATCGACCGGCTGGGGAACTTCCTGTCCTCGTACAGGCAGTAGGACGCCCCTGACGTGAACGCCAGTTCCCGGACGCCTCACCGTCCCCGCCGGCTGCTCTCCTTCCTCCGGACCCGTCGGCTCACGCAGCTGGGCGTGATCGAGACGGTCCTGGCCGCGGCCCTCACCCTGTTCGAACTGCTGGAGATCCCCGACACCGTTCCTGTCGGCACGGCCGTGGTCGCCTGCCTGACGCTCGTACTCGTCGGCGGTGCCGCGAAGTTCCCCGTCGCCGCCTCGATGCTCTCGCTCCTGCTCGTCCTGGCGACGTTCGTCTTCGACGATGTCGTACCCCTGTACTCCATCTTCTTCACCATGCTCATCGTGGAGATCGTGGCCGCCAGTGGGCAGATCCTGCTCGGCGGGTCCCTGGCGCTCACGCACTGGGTACTGTCCGCGGTCGACTCGCAGGACATGTCACTGACCACCGATGTGGCGGCGCTGACCATCGTCGCCCTGGTCCTCGTCGCGGCCTACATGATCGGTTGGTCGCGGGCGAACCACGGCCGACAACGCGAGAAGCTCCGGCGCTCTCTGGCCGCCCAGGAGCGTCAGCAGCGTCTGGAACTCGCCCGCGAACTGCACGACTCCGTCGCCACGTCCTTGACCAGTGTGGTGATGCAGGCACAGGCTCTCACCCTGCTCCCGCCGGACGGCGGAACAGACCACCGCCAGGGTCTCGAGCACATCTCGGAGTCATCGAGGGAGGCCCTGACCAACCTACGCACGATGCTGCAACTGCTCAACGAGAATCCTGCCCGTGCCTGTTTCCGGGCCCGGGTCACCGACCCGCCCCTTGACGTCGCCGTGGCCAGGGCTGCACAGGAACTTGAGGCGCATTCACTGGAGGTGTGCACGAGCATCAACCTTCCACCGGATGTCACCGCGATGGTGAATGCACCTGTCACCGGACAGTCGCATGATGCCTCTGCGGGACCCTGGGTCGGCCGGGACACCGCGGCCAAGGTACTCACCGAGATGACGTCGAATGCGGCGAAGCACGCCCTGCCCCACTCGACGGTGTACCTGGGCTGCCACGTCGAGGACGACGACGTCGTGATCACCATGACCAACCCCGTCCACTCTCGTGACGGGGCGCTCCGGGACGACGTGCTGTCCAGCGGGATGGGACTGGACTCCATGCGGACGAGGGCCGCGAAGGCCGGGGGTACGGTGGAGGCAGGCGTGGCCACCCCCAGTGAGCGAACGGGCAGCGTGATGCCGGAGGACGCGGCGACGGTGGGGGGATCGGACGCCCTCTTCTGGCGTACCACCCTCCGACTGCCTATAGTTGTTATCAAATCTTGATAATCACCCCTCACGTCAATCCTAGGAGCAAACATGTCCATTTTGCCTGCTCACGGCCGTCGTCTTCTCCTGGCGGCCACCACTGTCGCACTCACTGCCGGGCTGTCCACCGGGGTCTCCTCGGCAGAATCCGTCACGACGAACGCCTCTGGATCATCGCCGGTCTCGTCGTCGGTCTCCGCGCCCCTCTCCTCCTCCTGGGTCGACTCCAAACGGGCGATCTCCGACATCTTCAGCTGCAAGTACCAGCCCAACCTTCCGTGGTGCCGTAAACGCTGAGAGACTCCACCAGCACTCTGCCTGATATGCCCTCTCCCCGTGTCCGCCTGCTGATCGTGGACGATGATCCCCTCGTCCTTTCTTCCCTACGCCTCTACTTCGGATCACCTGCAGGTGAGCCGGTCGAGGTGGTAGGCGAAGCATCCACCGGCCCCGAAGCGCTCGACGTCCTGAAGACCTGCGCCGGGGACACGCCCGTCGACGTCGTCCTGGCCGACATCCACCTACCCGGCATGGACGGTGTGGAATTGCTCAGCCACGTCCGAGCTCTCCCGGATCCTCCGGTGTTCGTGGCGATGACAGCGCTCGACGAGGAGGAGACGATGCTCTCGGTGCTCGCCCAGGGCGGTCGGGGCTACATTCTCAAGAGTTCGCGTCCCGAATTCATCATCGACACCGTCCTCGCCACCGCCAGCGGCGGAACCGTGGTCAGTCCACAACCGGCGTCGAACCTGGTCCGGCACCTGACCCCGGAGGTGCACGAAGTCCGTCCCTCAACCGCACCGGAACCGCCACGGCCCCAGACGGCGTCACCGGAGCTGCCCCGTCTGTCCGCCTCGGAGGAGAAGATCCTGTCGCTGCTGTGCATCGGCCTGTCCAACGCCGAGATCAGCCGGAAGACCGGACGGTCGTCGAGCATGGTGAAGAAGCAGGTCTCGCAGTTGCTCGGCAAGTTCGGGGCGTCCACCCGCGTGCAGCTCGCGGTGCTGGCGGTTGAGTCGGGCTTCCGTCCCGACGACGTCCGGTAACTCCCGGACAGTGTTCGGGCTAGTATCCGTCCTATGAGAACCCGCCCACGGCCCCGCGTCGCTACCGCACCCGCCGCACTGATCCTCGCCGCGTTCCTGGGCGTCGCAGGAGCAGCACCTGCCACAGCGGGAACCGCGTTCCCTGATCCCGGACATACCGGCACGGAAGACCCGGGCGGCAGCATCGTCAGCGTCGACGACCTTCCCGAGGAGCTCATTCTCACCCATGCCTCCCGCGGGTGGGTGTTCGAGTACACGACGTCCGGGCCGGACGGCGGAGCGGCGACCAGCCTCGGCACCCTCTACCTGCCCGACGGTCCCGTGCCGGACGGTGGGTGGCCGGTCGTCGCCTACGGTCACGGCACCCAGGGGCTGGGTGACAAGAACGTCAGTTACACCGGATGGGTCGGTGAGGGAAATTCCGGTGACCAGTATCTCGCCGAATGGCTGGACGCCGGCTTCGCCGTCGCCGCCCCTGAATACGTGGGGCTAGGCACCGACGGAGTCCACCCGTACCTGAACACGCACAGTGCAGGAGCTGCGATGATCGACGTTGTGCGGGCGGCGAACGCCATCACCTCCGACGTCTCCACCACATTCGTCACCAACGGGTACTCCCAGGGGGGTCACGCGTCAGTCGCTGCCGCGTCAATGGTCGGCGAGTACGCCCCCGATCTTCACCTCGCCGCCGCCACCGCTGGTGGCGTCCCCGCCGGTGTCGCCGACGAAATCACGAAGGTTGCGCCGTGGATGCAGATCAATCAGCCCGATCTGATGACATACTTCGGCTACGTGCTCGCCGGTTTCCGCGCTGCGGACCCCGACTTCCCCCTCGACGACTATCTCACTGACAGAGGCCGGGAGATCGTCGACGCCGCCGAGGAGCTCAACTACTTCGAGATGGCAGAGGAGATCGGCTCCAGCACTCTCAGTGACCTGGTCACGAAGCCGTTGTCGGACGGACCACTCCGCGGGGCGCTTGTCCGCCACCTCAACCTGCCGACCTCCGGGTGGGACGCACCCGTCTTCATCTACCAACAGGCGTTCGACACCGTTTCACCGATGCCGTACACGGATAACCTCGTGGGCAAGGCCAGAGTGAACGGCCAGGACGTGACCTACCGGGTGGACAACGATCCCGCCGGGCACGCCGGATGGACGGACGGCCTGGCCCAGGCCCTGGATTTCGCCACAGGAGCGACCGCGGAGGCACCGGCACGGTCGGCACCATCACGCCAGTGACCCCCCAGCGACACCGCACCGCGTTCCCATGGATCTTTAATCCTCGGTTCGTAGATTGAATGTCAGCGCCTCCGGAGGTCGCTGAGACACCGAGATCACGGTGGTCACCGGAGCCAACGCACCTGAACTGACCGTCGCAGCGACGGTACCCGGCGAAAGGACCCGTATACGGCAGCTGAGCATTCTCCTCTTGAAACGTCAGCACCCCGCCCCCGGCAGCAGCGATGCTCCCGGGGGCGAGGTGTGTGCGGAGGTGCCTCTGTGGTCGGCCACCGTCCACCGTCATCGGATGGGGGACGGCGCAGCGCGGTGCGAGACGGGCGGTTTGCGAGTCTGTGGACGGTGAGTTGGCGAACTCAGCGCTCAAAAACTCGCAAACCGCCCCTCAGCCCTCCTGCCCGGGCTACTTCCGGAAGTTGAGGTAAGCCTTGGACGGCGTAGGCCCACGCTGGCCCTGGTACTTCGACCCCAGCGGGCCGGAACCATAGGGCGCCTCCGCCGGACTGGAGAGGTTGAACAACGCGAGCTGTCCGATCTTCATGCCCGGGTAGAGGGAAATCGGCAGGTTCGCCGTATTCGACAGTTCCAGCGTGATGTGTCCGGTGAACCCGGGGTCCACGAAACCGGCCGTCGAGTGAGTGAGGAGCCCGAGGCGCCCCAGCGAGGACTTCCCCTCCAGGCGTGCGGCGAGGTTGTCCGGCACCGTCACGAACTCCAGTGTGGATCCGAGGACGAACTCGCCGGGGTGCAGAATGAACGCCTCGGCGGCGACGCCACCGTCGTTGACGGCGGTTCCGTCCTCACTGGTTCCGTCGCCGACCTCGACGAGGGTAGTCAGATCCTCCTGCGGCAGGCGCGGATCGATGTGTGTGTAGCGGGAGTTATTGAACACCCGGAAGTAGCGGTCGAGACGCACGTCGATACTCGACGGCTGGATCAGGGTCGGGTCGAACGGGTCCAAGGCGAGGTCACCTGAACCGAGGGCTGCGCGGATGTCTCGATCGGAAAGAAGCACGTCACTTACCCTAGCGGACCAGCGGCCACCCCGTTGTCTCACCCCGCCGCTGGACTGTGTTAAAGTCATCGGCAGTGCGAAAGCGCGACCGCCGAAGCACAATCGCCGATGTAGTTCAATGGTAGAACATCAGCTTCCCAAGCTGAATACGCGGGTTCGATTCCCGTCATCGGCTCCACAGCAGTTCAGAGGGCATCTCCGGAAAACCGGAGGTGCCCTCTAACTCATCGCCGTGGACGCCTAAGCCCGCTACGCCTCCCCCACCAGCCGCTCCCACAGCGCCGGGTCGAACGTCGTGGGCGACACGTGGGCCATGTGCCGCACCGCGTTGTCCAGTTTCGCCCGCCACACCCGCAGCGCGCCGTCGACGTTGCCCGACAACAGCGCATTGAGGATGTACCGGTCATCACCCACGATGCGCTGCACCGCAGGGGTGTAGTCCAGCTGCAGCACCGAGATGAACATGCGCAACCGCAAGGTGAGCGCATGGAAGACCCGGGACGACTGCGGCAGGCCACTGGCGTCGGCCAGCGTCTGCTGGAAATGCAGGTCCGCCTGGTCCACGTCGGACGCCGAACCGTGCTCCGCGGCAGCCACCACCGCCCGCAGCGCCAGCTGCGGGGCCAGCATCTGCTGGCGGGATCGCCCCGAGCACGCACGCAACAGGACGCGCCCGACCTGTAGTCGTGCCGCATACAGGTCGATGATGTCGCTGCCGGTGACCAGTGGAAGCGCGAACGTCCCCCCGGTCGCGGTGAGCAACCCGTCGTCCACCAGACGTCGCATCGCCGACCGCACCGCCGACCGCGGGATCTCCAGGTGGCTCGCCAACCGTGTACTCGTCACCCGGTCACCAGGACGGAATCCGGCGTTCATGATCTCCTTGCGCAGAGCAATGGCGATCTGCTCGGTGACCGATATTTCATTCTGAAGATGTCTCGGTGTCGCCCCCGTGCGGGCGTTGGAGGGCGGGGGATACTCCGCAAGAGATAAGTAATTCGAGTCAAAATCCGGGTCGTTTTTCGTCCGACGACCCCCGGAGGCACCTCCCTCGGCACGTTCCCACTGCAGGCCGTGCAGCCCGTGACCGACGGCGACGGACACCTGCGCCAGCAGGTCGCCGGGGATCGCATCCACAGACGGGACACACGCGTCAAGGACGGCGGAGAGTTGACCCAGGAAGCCATCCCAACTCTGACCGCCCGGCTCCCACATGACGCGGACCACCCCGGCCGGCAGGCTCTCGTCACCGGCGTCGAACGTCGCCTGACTCTGCGGCCACCCCGACACGCCCGCCACCCGCAGCGCGGCCATCAACGACGTCGCACGGCGCTCCGACGCCTGTCTCTCACCACCACGGACACCGTCCTGAGCAGACACGCCACCCCCGTCGCCCGAACTGTCGCGTTCCTCGAAAAGCAGGGTGACCCGCGGGTACTCGACCCTGAAACCGACGATCCACAAGTCGCCGGAGGTCGGTACAACCACCGCCGTCTCGTCCGATCTCGCCCGGATCCGGCGCATCGCGCGACTGACCACCGGCTGGCTCAGCCCCGTCATCAACGCGATGCGGCGGGTGGAGTAGTCACGGCCACCGACCCGCGGCCCCGCCGTCGCCAGAACACCGGCGACGACCTCGTCCGCCACCTCCTGAACCCGGGGCCTCCCCCGGGGCGGCGACGTCTCCTGAATCTCAGCGGGGGAACCGGTACCCATAAGCACATCCTGCCACACCTTCACCGCCGTTTACCGATTTTTGACTCAAAGTGTCTCTCCTGCCGTAACTGGCACTGCCGACGATGGGGTCGATACGCCGATACTCGACCAGTATCAGTGGCAGCACAGGCACGTCACCAGAACGAGACCGATCAAGAAAGCATCCGAGGAGGACAACCATGACGACCGCGAAACCCGCAGCTGACAAGGGAACGACCACCACGACAGGCTCCCCGGCGAGCGCAGCAGCCGGAAGCACCGGCGTCTCCACCGACCACCTCGGATCCCTCGCCGACGCCGCCGTCGCCAAGGTCACCGCCTGGCTCAACGCGAGCAAGACCTCGAAGGTCAAGGCGAACCCGTCCGCCGAGCGTCTCTCCGCGGTCCTCTCGGACCCCAACGGCCTCGACTTCACCGTCGGCTTCGTCGACCGTGTCGTCCGCACCGAGGACCAGCGCGCCGCCGGTCGCGCACTGTCCGAGCTCGGCGCCATCATGCCCGACACCCTAAGTGCCCTGGACAAGGCCCAGATCAGGATGGGCTCCGCCCTGGCTCCCGTCATCCCGCAGATCGTGGTGCCCGCCGCCCGCCAGCGCATCCGCGCGATGGTCGGCCACATGATCGTCGACGCCCGCGACAACAAGCTCGGCAAGGCCGTCGCCGAACTCACCGCCGGTGGCCACCGCCTCAACATCAACCTCCTCGGCGAGGCCGTGCTCGGCGAGAAGGAGGCCGACAACCACCTCGAGGAGACCCGCCGTCTGCTCGCCCGCGAGGACGTCGACTACGTCTCGATCAAGGCGTCCTCCATCGCCTCCCGGATCAGCCTCTGGGGCTTCGACGAGACCGTCGACTACATCGTCGAGCGTCTGACCCCGCTCTACATCGAAGCCGCCCGTGCCCCCGAAGGCTCCAAGTTCATCAACCTGGACATGGAGGAGTACCGCGACCTCGCCCTGACCATCGCCGTCTTCCGTCGCCTGCTCAGCCTGCCGGAGACGAAGAACCTCGAGGCCGGCATCGTCCTGCAGGCCTACCTGCCCGACGCCCTCGGCGCGATCCAGGAGCTCTCCGCCTTCGCCGACCAGCGCGTCGCCGACGGCGGCGCCGGCATCAAGGTCCGCCTGGTCAAGGGCGCCAACCTGGCCATGGAGACCGTGCACGCGGAGGTCGCCGACTGGCCCGTCACCACCTGCGGCTCGAAGCAGGCCACCGACGCCAACTACAAGCTCGTCCTGGACTGGACGATGCACCCCGAGAACATGCGCGGACTGCGCCTCGGTGTCGCCGGACACAACCTCTTCGACATCGCCTTCGCCCACCTGCTCTCCGTCAAGCGCGGCGTGACCGACCGCGTCGAGTTCGAGATGCTGCAGGGGATGGCCACCGAGCAGGCCGACGCCGTGAGCTCCGACGTGGGACAGCTGCTGCTCTACGTCCCGGCCGTGCGCCCCCAGGAGTTCGACGTCGCCATCTCCTACCTGGTGCGTCGCCTCGAGGAGAACGCCGCCAGCGCCAACTTCATGTCCGGCATCTTCGACCTGGAGCCCGGAAACGACATCTTCCGGCGCGAGGAGGCCCGCTTCCGTTCGTCCCTCGGTGACCTGTCCGAGATCCTCGATGCCGACGGCTACACCGCCCCGCTGCCGAACCACCGCCAGGACCGCGGCGCCGAGGTCGAACCGTCCTCCGACGAACTCGCCGCGTCCTACACCGCGGCGGACGGTGGCCTGCCGGCCTTCGACAACGAGCCCGACACCGACCCGTCCCTGCCGGCGAACCAGCGGTGGGCCGTGGACGCCATCGCCACCTCCGCCAAGGACGGTTGGCTGGACGCCCAGACCACCCCGGAGATCGTCGCCGACGAGCAGATCGACTCCCTGGTCACCTCCACCCGCGACGCCTCCGCCGAATGGGCCGCCCTGCCCGCCGCCGAACGCGCCGCAATCCTCTACCGGACCGCGGACCTGCTCGCCGCGCGACGCGGCCACCTGATCTCCATTGCCGCCGCCGAGGTCGGCAAGGCCGTCTCCCAGGCCGACACCGAGATCTCCGAGGCCATCGACTTCGCCCGTTACTACGCGCACTACGCACTGGAGCTCGAGGAGGTCGACAACGCCCGCTTCACCCCGGACAAGGTCATCCTCGTCACCCCGCCGTGGAACTTCCCGCTGGCCATCCCCGCCGGCTCCACCTTCGCCGCCCTCGCTGCGGGCGCTGCGGTGATCCACAAGCCGTCGAAGCCCACCCCGCACTGCTCCATGGCCATCCTCGACGCGCTGTGGGACGCCGGCGTGCCGCGCGAGGTCCTCCGCGGCGTCTACCCCGCCGACCGCACGGCTGGACGAACCCTCGTCAGCCACCCGTCGGTGGACCGCGTGATCCTCACCGGTGCCTCCGAGACCGCCGCGATGTTCGAGTCCTGGCGTCCCGAGCTCAAGATCAACGCCGAGACGTCCGGCAAGAACGGCATCATCGTCACCCCCGCCGCCGACCGCGACCTCGCCGTGGCCGACATGGTGTACTCCGCCTTCGGCCACGCCGGCCAGAAATGCTCGGCCGCCTCCCTGGGCATCCTCGTCGGCAGCGTGTACTCCTCGGAGCGCTTCCGCCGTCAGCTCATCGACGCCGCATCCTCGATGATCATCGACTGGCCCACCAACATGCGCGCCGACATGGGCCCCCTCACCGAGCTGCCCAGCGACAAACTCGAGCGCGCCCTGACCACCCTGGAGGACGGTGAAAGCTGGCTGCTCAAGCCGCGCCAGCTCGACGACTCCGGCCGTCTGTGGTCCCCGGGCATCAAGGACGGCGTGAAGCCCGGCTCGTTCTTCCACCTCACCGAGGTCTTCGGCCCGGTACTCGGACTGATGAAGGCCGAGGACCTGGACGAGGCCATCACCCTGCAGAACGCCACCGACTTCGGCCTGACCGGCGGTATCCAGAGCCTGGACCCCGCCGAGGTGCGCACCTGGGTGGAGCGCATCGAGGTCGGTAACGCCTACGTCAACCGCGGCATCACCGGCGCGATCGTGCAGCGCCAGTCCTTCGGAGGCTGGAAGCAGTCCTCCGTGGGTCTGGGCTCCAAGGCCGGTGGCCCGAACTACGTGATGCTCATGGGCAGCTGGTCCGACGACACCACGGTCCCCTCGACGGTCGCCCCGACCGGCTCCGCGCCCGTCGACGGGTACATCGCCGAGCTGCAGCGCAGCGGTGCCCTGTCCGACGCCGACGCCACCTGGCTCGCCGAGGCATCCCGCTCCGACATCGCCGCCTGGGAGACCGAGTTCGGTACCCCACGTGACGTCACCGGTCTGACCGCCGAGGCGAACATCTTCCGTTACCGCCCCGCCCACATGGTGCTGCGGATCAGCGCGGACGCCCGCCCCGTCGAGGTCGCCCGGGCCGTCGTCGCCGCCCACCGCGCCGGCTCCCCGGTGCGTGTGGTGGTGGACCCTGCGGTCCGCTCCGAGGTCTCGGACGTGTTGGCCGCCTCGGTCCGGCTCGGTGTCGGTGAGCAGCCGGTCCCCGTCGTCACAGCAGACGACGATTCATTCGCCACCCGCCTGTCCGCCGGAGTGCTGGACGACGGCGTCGGTGCCCGGGTGCGCGTGATCGGCACGCGGAACCCGGAGACGCTCTCGGCGCTGGCGGACCGTCCCGAGGTGTGCCTGCTCAACGACGAGGTCACCGCGTCCGGCCGGGTCGAGCTGCGCCTGTGGCTCAAGGAGCAGGCCGTGTCCATGACACTGCACCGCTTCGGTAACCCGAGCACCGAGTTCCACGCGCTCGCCGACGAGATCCGGCGCGGGTAGGTCCGTCCGGCACCGGTCCGGGGCCTGACCCAGGGCCTATCCCGGGTCAGCGCACTTTTCGCACCCCAGAAGAAGCTTCTCCAAAGCTGACCTGGGGTTTTCTAAGCATAATTTGCTTATGGGGTGCGATAACCGACCGACGGTCGCGCCGTCGGTACCTCGGCACCACAGCCTCACCACACCCCAGCGGAATAGCCGCGCGGGCATCCGCGTTGAACAACCAGTGAACATCGATATCTGGTCCGACGTCGCCTGCCCCTGGTGCTATATCGGCAAACGCCGGTTCGAATCCGCCCTCGCGGCCTTCCCGCACCGTGACGACGTGACGGTCACCTGGCACTCCTACCAGCTCGACCCGTCGCTGCCCGAGCATGACGACCGCTCCGAGGCCGAGTACCTCGCCGCCACCAAGGGGATGCCGGTCGACCAGGTCCGGCAGATGTTCGGACACGTCACCGAACAGGCAGCTGCCGAGGGGCTGGACTACGACTTCGACACCCTGGTCGTCGCCAACTCCATGAAGGCCCACCAGCTGATCCAGCTGGCGAAGGAATCAGAGGAGAAGGCCACCACCGGCGCCATCGACACCGTGGACACCGTGGAGGAAGCCCTGTTCCGGGCTCACTTCGAGGACGGCGAGGACATCGGCTCGTCGGACGTCCTGACACGCATCGGCATCGCCGCAGGATTGGACGCCGACGACATCGCCGCCGAGTTGCAGAGCGGATCACGGGTCCCCGCCGTGCAGGCCGACGTCCGACGGGCTGCGTCCCTCGGACTGAACTCGGTCCCCACCTTCGTACTCGACATGGAGCTCGCCGTACCCGGCGCGCAACCGGTCGAGGTGTTCAGCCGCGCCCTGGAACAGCAGTGGGAACGCTCGCATCCGGCACCAACGTCTCTCCCGACGGTATCCGGTGCCAGCGACGACGCCTCCTGTGGCCCGGACGGCTGCCAGCTGTAGCTCGCTACGGGCTACGCCTGCTCCTGCTTCTTGCGTCCGGTGCCGTCCTTGCCGCGGATGAAGATCAGGCTGGCGAGCGCGCCGATCACGGCGAGAACAGCGGCGATGATGAAGATGCCGTGCAGTCCGTCGATGAAGAAACCGAGTGTCTCGCGGGCGAACTCCGGTGACATCTTCGCGATCTCCTGGAACAGGCCGCCCTCTGCGGCGTCGCGGAGCTGTCCCTCCATCGCCGGTGGCATCCCCGGCGGGAACTGCATGCCGTCGATACCCGCATTGACGCGGTCGGAGAGGTAGGCCCCGTAGACCGCCACACCGAACGCGGTGCCCAACGGCAGGGCGGTGTTCGCCAGTCCGGTGGCCATGCCGGTGCGTTCGGAGGGCACCACCGCCACCGCCAGGGACATCACGTGCGGCAGCATCAGCCCGGTGCCGGCACCCAGCACCAGGTACATCGGCAGCAGGTCCGCCCAGCCGGAGTCGACGTCCATCACCAGGCCGAGCATCAGCCCGCCGGCGACGACCAGCATGCCCACCGCCTGGACCACACCGACCGGCACCCACCGCACCAGGGCGATCCCCACCGCGGAGAACACCACCATCGGCACCGCCAGTGCACTGGAAACGTAGCCGATCTCCAGGGCGGACAATTCGAGCTGCCCGGCGAGCCACAGGATGATGAAGGGCATCATGCCGAAGCTGAACATGCGCGAGGCGAAGGCGTTGAAGGTGACCGTGGCGAAGGAGGGGATCCGGAAGAGCCGGAAGTCGACCATCGCCCGGTCCCGCTTGGACAGTTCGAAGAGAATCAGCGCGGCGAACAGCAGCACGCCGGCGGCCAGTGAGGCGATGATGATCTCGCTGGTCCACCCCTGCTCCTGCCCGTCGATGATGCCGTAGTTGACCAGCACCAGCGAGACGATGATGAGCACCATCGCCCACGGCGAGATCCGCGCACCCCGCAGGACGCCGGACGTCCCGTCCTGCCGGGCGGCACGGCGGGCGTCCCGCTCCTCGCGGTGCAGGTCGGGGATGAACACGAGAGTGGCGATCATGACGAAGATGCCGATGGGGATGTTGATCGCGAAGATCCACTCCCAGGTGCCGGTCTCCACCAGTGCACCGCCGACCAGGGGGCCGAAGGCGCTGGCGGCACCACCGATGCCCATCATCGCCGCGACCGACCGGGTGCGTTTCGCCGAGGACCCCGGGTCGGCAGCGTCGAAGGCGTCGGCGAGCAGCGGGGTGCACGTCCCGAAGACCAGGGCGCCGCCGGCACCCTGCAGTGCGCGGAAGGCGATGATCCCTGCTTCCGTCCCGGTCAGGACGCAACCGACCGATGCACCGAGGAACAGGACGTGGCCGATGAGGAAGATCCGTCGTCGTCCGATGATGTCCGACAGGCTCGCGGCGGCGAGCATGAGGGAGGCGAAGGTCAGGCTGTAGGCGTTGATGACCCACTGGGCTCCGGACAGTGACAGGCCCAGGTCCGTGGTGATCGCCGGCAGGGCCACGAGGACGATGGTGATGTCGATGGTCATCATCACCGTCGACAGTGCCGCCACGGTCAGGCTCCAGCCCACGGGACGCGGGGCCGGCAGCCGGTGTCGGCCTGCGGAGCGTCGGAGATTCGTTCGGGGGTCCACTGCAGAGGGCGCCGGGGAGTTCGCAGTCATCCCCTAACTGTATCGGAGGAGAAATCGTCACCCCTGTCGGATCTCCCTGAGAGCCTCTCCGGTAGCCAGACCGACCATTAGTGGTTAGCATGACCAACGAGCAACACTTACATCTCTCCTCCGACCTCTCCCCTCTCCCTCACTCTCCTCCTCCCTCAGATTCTCACCCCACCCCTCACTCTCTCCTCTCTCCACTGCCCGTCGCCGTCGCCCCGGGCCGAACAAAGTGATTCACCGTGATCCTCGGAAAAGCATCAACTGACCCCTCACCTCCGTCCCCCGATTCGTCTCCGGACACATCCCCGGAAACCTCCGCCGGTTCCTCCCGTCACCACGGCGGGGGCACCAGCGTCCAGCGCATCTCGCACGCCCTGGACCGGCGTCAGGACCGCCACCTGCAGCGCAAGTGGTACTTCATCGTGTCCGACGCGCTGGCGGTCTTCGCTGCGACGTTCCTGGCCAATGCACTGAGCCTCTACCTGTGGAAGCCCCTGGGCTGGGCACTGGTGGAGGAGTTCTTCTCCCTGCGCAGCCTCGGCATGACCTCACTGCTGACGATGTGCTGGGTGGTCGCGATCGCCGTCTGCCGTGGGTACAGCCACCAGGCACGGGCGTTCCCGTCGATCGGACGGGAGTACGTGCTCAAGGGGTCGTTGTTCTACTTCGCGGTCCTGGCGTGCGTGGACGCCCTGTCGAACTACGGCCTGTTCCGCCAGTTCGCGTTGATGGCGCTGCCGGCCGGTCTGGTGCTGATGACCATCACCCGGCACCTGTCACGCCGGTACACCTCACGCTTCCGGACGGACCTGCAGCGCCAGTTCCTGGTGATCGGCAACGTCGCCGACATCAACAAACTGCTGTGCACCTCGTGGCACGAGAACAACACACCGCGGGACGCCACGGGCACGGGCACGGGAAAGACAGGAGGCACCGGCGATCCGGGCTGGATCCACGCGATCCTGGTGACCGACCCACACAACCGAGACAAGCTGGCCGACACCGGCGACGTCCCGATCAACTCCGTCTGCATCGACGAGTCCTTCTCCAACGAGGATTTCGTGGCCACCGCCGCCGGCTACAACTGTGACGCGGTGTGGGTCGCGTCCCTGGCGGACTTCGGCCACCGCAACCTGCGTCGGCTCTCCTGGCACCTGGACCGGCTGAACATGCGCCTCTACCTCGACCCGATGATCGAGGGCATCGCCGGCACCCGGCTGAACGTGGTGCCGTTCGGCCCCAGCCACACGCTGTACGTGGACCGCCCCCGGTTCAACGCGGCCAACGGGTTGTCCAAGCGGCTCTTCGACATCGCCGTCTCCGCGTTCGCCCTGGTGGCGGTCTCGCCGATCCTGGCGGTCACGGCTCTGGCGATCAAGCTGGAGGACCGCGGCCCGGTGTTCTACGTCAGCGACCGCATCGGCTACCGCGGCCAGTCGTTCCGGATCTTCAAGTTCCGCAGCATGCACACCGACGCCGAGGAACGGTTGCAGAAGCTCCGCGAGGACGTCGGCGCCGACGGGCTGTTCAAGATGAAGGACGACCCGCGGGTCACGAAGGTCGGCAGGTTCATCCGGAAGACCAGCATCGACGAGCTCCCGCAGTTCGTCAACGCCCTGTTCGGGACGATGAGCGTCGTGGGGCCCCGTCCACACCTGCAGCACGAGGTCGACGCCTTCGGCGACGACATGCGCATGCGTATGGAGGTCCGGCCCGGCATCACCGGACTGTGGCAGATCTCGGGCCGCTCGGACCTCACCCCCACGCAGGCGGAGAAACTGGACCTGTACTACGTGGACAACTGGTCGCTCATGCTGGACATCCGCACCATTCTGCACACCGTCCGCGCGGTCCTCCTGTCGAGGGGGGCGTACTAGATGACCAGCATCCTGCACGTCACCGACTGCTTCGACGGTGGGGTGGCCACCGCGGTCAACCAGTACGCCAGGCTGACCCCGGAGTACCGC
Source organism: Corynebacterium glyciniphilum AJ 3170 (assembly GCF_007673095.1). Lineage (GTDB taxonomy): Bacteria > Actinomycetota > Actinomycetes > Mycobacteriales > Mycobacteriaceae > Corynebacterium. The sequence continues at coordinate 125,156 of NZ_VDYZ01000007.1, read as the reverse complement.
CACCTGCTGCTGTCCAACAACGCCCGCAGCACCGCACCGACCGCCGCCCGCTCCCCCGGCGCGTTCGCCGTGGACGAGCGGCTTCCGTCGTCCCTCGCCTCCGCGGTCACGGCGGTGCGCCGAACCGTCGCCGACCACCGTCCCGACGTGGTGCACGCCCACTCGAGTTTCGCCGGGGCCTACACCCGGGTCGCCCGGTCCCTCGACCTGGTCACCCCGGGACGCCCGGCACGGCCCGTGGTCTACACCCCGCACAGCTTCGCCTTCGAGCGTGCCGACATCCCCCGGTGGAAACGTCGGGCGTTCCGTGCGATGGAGCGCTCCCTGCACCCGCTGACCACCGTCGGCGCGTCCTGCGCACAGTGGGAGGGCGAGCTGATGGTCGGCCTGGGCCGGACACCTGTCGTCGTCGTGCCCAACGCCCTGATGGACGACCACCCGGCGGTGCCGGGAAGCTGGTCGCCCCCGCAGGACGTGGCGCGCCCCGTCGTCGGGGTGGTCTCCCGGGTGACACCACAACGTGACCCGGCGTTCTTCGCCGAGACCGCGCGACTGATCCGTCGGCAGGTCCCCGACGCGCGGTTCGTGTGGGTCGGTGCCGGGGACGGTAAGGACGCCTCGCTGGTCGACGTCCTGACCACTGCCGGTGTGGAGGTGACCGGGTGGCTGTCCGGAGAGGAGTTACGCCGACAGGTCGCCGGGCTGTCCCTGGTCCTGCACACCGCCCGGTGGGACGGATTCCCCATGGCGGTGCTCGAAGCGCGACGAGTCGGCGTCCCGCTGCTGGTGCGCGACATCCCCGCGTTGCGGGAGTGCCCGGCCACCGCCCGGTTCGACTCTCCAGGGGACGCTGCGGCGAAGGCGGTGGCGATCCTGCGGGACCGCCGCGACCCGTCGCACTGGGCCGGCCTCGACGAATCCCACACACCCGAACGCCAGCGTGCGGCACTCACGGAGGCTTACTCGCTGGCCCTCGAACTCACAGGAAGGAGGACATATGCGCAGAAGCTCAGACGCCGGACGTAGCCCGCTGACGACCAGTCTGAACTCGCCACTGCTGGTTGCGGTGCTGCTCGGCACGGTGGCGGTGGTCGTGGGCCTGGTGGCCCGCGCCACGATCACCGGACGATTCGGTGGTTTCGGTAACGACGCCGGCACCATCCGGGAGATCATGACCTCCCCGTTCAGTGCGATGGACCTGGGCTACGGCTCGTACTCGGTGATCGCACAGTTCTACACCGCCCTCGGCATGGAGGACGCGCCCACCGCAGCCTCTGTGTTCGGCGCGGTGATCGGGTCGACGGCACTGGGTATCGTCCTGGTGCGCGTCGGCGGGGTGCACGCCGGCAGGATATCGCTCGTCCTGGCGTTGGCCACCCCGGTACTCATCGGCCTGTACCAGGCGACCTACACCAAGGAGATCCTGATATCCCTGGGCATGATCGTGATCGTGCTGATGCCGGTGAACCTGGCCGGGGAGATCGTGGTCGTCGCCGCGCTCGCCCTGCTCGGCACCGAGTACCGGACGTACTGGTCCGTCGTCGCGGTCATCTACGTCGTCCTGCGGCTCCTGCTGGCCCGACGGTCCACCGTGTCGGGACGCCGCATCGCCGCGACGCCCTGGCGGGTGCTGCGCATCCTGGCCCTGTTGAGCGCGCTGGCCGGGCTGGCGGTCTGGATCGGGACCGGCGACCCGGCCGACTACTTCCGCACCGCGGTGAACGAGGGTGAGGCCCGGCAGGCGATGACCGGGTCGATCATCGGGCGGTTCATTGATCTGCCTGAGCCTTTCGGCGGTGTGGTGAACGTGGTGCTGACCACGATGTTCTTCATCGTCCCGCTGCCGATGGCCGCGAAGTTCTCCCCGTACTACCTGGTGATCGGTCTTCTCTTCGCCCTGGTCTGGATCAGCGCGGTGGCTGCGGCGACGGCCACCGCACGCGCCCACGGCGGTGACCGCCACCGTGTCCCGGTCCGTGACCGCCGGATGATGGCCCGCTTCGCCGCGGTGCCCCTGTCCTTCCTCGTGGTCCAGGGGCTCTTCGAGCCGGACTGGGGGTCAGCACTACGCCACGCCACCCCGATGGTGCCGCTGATCGTGGGTGCCGTCGCGCTCATGGAGAAGTACCGGACGCAACAGACAGAACACACCAACCAGAAAAGGATCCCCATGACCACCCCCTCCTCCCCTTCAGAACAGAACCATCTGGCCACCTATCTGGGGTACCTGCGCACGTCGTTCTGGATGCTCATCGTGGGTGCCGTCATCGGCGGCCTCCTCGGCTGGGGCGCGTCCGCCCTGATGACCAAGCAGTACACCGCGACCTCCCAGCTGTACGTCGGCGCGGCGAACACCGGCAACTCCACCGACGCCTACCGCGGCACGTTGCTGAGCCAGAGCCAGGTCGGCACCTACGCCGAGATCGCCACCAGCCGGGCGCTCGGTGAGCGCGTCGCCCGGGACCTCGGGCTCGACCAGAGCCCGGCGGAGGTCGCCTCGATGCTCACCGCCGGGGCCAACCGCGACACGGTGATCCTCAACATCAACGCCGTGGCGGGGGACGCCGAGGAGGCCCGCGATCTCGCCAACTCCGCCGCCGCCCAGCTGACCGCCATGGTCGCCGAGCTCAACACCACCACCGCGCCCGACGGGCCGTCCAGCGCACCCCAGCTGGCACCGTTGAACGATGCGCTGACCCCCGATGCGCCGTCCTCACCGAAGATCCTGCAGAACGTGGGTATCGGTGCCGGCGCCGGACTGGTCCTCGGCCTCGTCGCGGCCGTCGTCCGCGGCATGACCGACAACCGGATCCGTGACCGTCGTCAGATCGCCGACATCGTCGGTGCACCGGCGATCGGCACGATCAGCACCAGTGACAACCTCTCCGGGTCCGCGGGCTCCCATGTCCTCGACTTCGCCGCGGCACCGGTGATCGCCGCTGAACAGTTCCGCGAACTGCGCACCAACCTGCGTTTCCTCGATGTCGACAACCCGCCGACGGTCATCGCCGTCACCAGCGGCATGCCCGGTGAAGGCAAGTCGACGGTGGCCACGAACCTCGCCCTCGCCCTGGCGGACGACGGTGAACGGGTGTGCCTCGTCGACGCGGACCTGCGTCGCCCCCGCGTCGCCGACTACCTCGGTGGAGACCTGCAGTCCGAGGTCGGACTGTCGACCGTCCTGTCCGGTGCCGCCGGCGTGGACGACATCGTGCAGGAGTCCGGTCGCGACGGGCTGACTGTGGTCACCTCCGGTCCTCAGCCGCCGAACCCCGCCGAGCTCCTCGGTTCCCGGCGTTTCCGTGACGTGCTGACCGATCTGGACGCCCGGTACGACTACGTCATCGTCGACGCCTCTCCGGTGATTCCGGTGACCGACGCCGCCCTGGTGTCCTCCGCCGTCGACGGTCTGATCCTGGCCGTGAGCCACGGTGACACCACCGTCGACCAGCTCACCCGGACCACCAGCAACCTCACCCAGGTCGGAGCGCACGTCCTGGGTACCGTGTTCACCATGACCCCGAAGTCCGAGGGCAAGAGCTACTACCGCAACGGGTACGGCTACGGAAACACCGCGGCCGCCGTCCAGCGGGCCTCACAGGCAGCGACGGCGTCGGAGACGTCGCAGCCTGCGGCCCAGCCGGCGCGGCATGCGGTCGACGCTGCCGACTCATCGGACGCCGCCTCCGGGGAGACGGTGGGAGCGGACCGCTGAGTCCGTCCCGTCCGTCCCGTCCACCCCAGGCCGGCCGACTGTCGTCGGTGGTACGCATGGGCCCCGCACTGATCGGCCAGGGTCTGAACTTCCTGGCGATGCTCCTGCCGGTCATCGGGCAGGAGACCGGACAACTGGCCTACCTGATGCTGCCGTTGGCGCTCGCCACGGTACTGTCCCGGACCTCGGTCCTCGGGTTCCACAGCCGGTATCTGACGCTGGCGGACCCGGTGCGGCGCACCGCGACATCGGTGTCCCTGGGTGCACTGCTGTCGACCACACTGGTGTGCGCGGGTGTCGCCGGCATCCTGGCCACCGTCGGTGTGCCCGGAGCAGCGGCCGTGGCCGGGTGGACGGCGCTGCTCGTCATCTCGAACGGGGTCTACCTCATGGCCGTCGCCGTGGCGACCCAGGAGCAGCGGATGGACGTCTACTCCACTGCCCGGTTGGTCTACGGGGTGGTGAACGTCCTGGTGACCGTCGTGGTGGTGTTCGTCGTCCCGTTCCAGGCCGGCCTCATCGTCGCTGCGATCGTGAATCCGCTCGTGGGTGCGGTGTTGATCGTGGCCCGTACCCGTAACCGGCTGGTCACGGTGTTCGTCCGCGACCTGCCGCGGCTCCTGGACCGGGAACACCGCGGCTACCTCGCCGTCTCGTCGCGGGCCACAGGTGCGACGCTGCTGTCGGAGTGCGGTTTCCAGATCCAGGGCTTCCTCACCCCGTTCCTGGGCCAGTACCAGGAGATCTGGGCGGTCGTCGTGCGTCTCACCGGTGGTTTCGGGTCCCTGGCCCAGCAGGTCATCGCCCCGTCGCTGGAGGCGAAGATCGCTGCGGCGATCCGGAAGGGTGACGCCGCGGTCACCCGACGCTGGTGCCGGATCTGTGCCGTCGGCGGCCTGCTGCTCGGCGCTGTGAGCGCTGTGATCCAGACCGGGGCGCTGGTCTTCTCCCTGCCGGAGGACGACGCCCTGACCCCCCTGGTCCTCGCCACGACCGCCGTGTTCTGCGTGGCGTCGCTGGCGACGAACCTGTCGGTGAAGATCCCCCTGATGAAAGGCCATGACAGGGGATTCCTCGTGTGGTCGGTCGGACGCCTCGTCCCGCTCCTCGCTCTGTTGGCGACCTCAGGTGCCGTCCTGCTGGGCGGCATCGTGGTGGTGCAGATCCTCGCCGCGGTGGCTTTCCTGGTGATCGCGCTGCGGCCGGTGCGGCACGAGAACAGCTACGGTGGGGGAAAGTACACCGACCACCACCGGGGCATCTCGTCCCACTGAGGAGACTGCCCGTGACCACGCCCCACACCCTCCCGCAATCCCTCACCGACCAGTTGAGCTCCGACCTCCCGGGCGTCGTGGAGACCTACCGTCACTTCCACGCCCACCCCGAACTGTCCATGCAGGAGGTCGAGACCGCCGCCACCATCGACAGGATGCTGGCCGGCTACGGCTACCGGACGTTCAGCTGCGGTGGCACCGGCGTCGTCGGTGTGCTGGAGAACGGCCCGGGCGAGGTCATCGCCTTCCGCGCCGACACCGACGGACTGCCCATCGAGGAAGCCACGGGGGTCTCTTTCGCCTCCACCGCCCGGGGAACACTCGACGACGGCACCGACACCCCGGTGATGCACGGGTGCGGGCACGACACCCACATCACCGTCGGGCTTGAGACCGCCAAACTCATGGCCGAGCACACCGGTACATGGTCGGGCACCCTGGTCATGATTTTCCAGCCCGGTGAGGAGACCGCCGCCGGTGCCCGTGCGATGGTCGAGGACGGTCTGTGGGACACAGCGCCCCGACCGGCCGCGATCTACGGCCAGCACGTGTGGCCAGGCCTCGCGGGCACCGTGGACGTCATCGTCGGCCCGGCCATGGCAACGGCGGACGCCCTGGAGGTGACGATGTTCGGCACACAGGCGCACGGATCACAGCCGGAAGCGTCCCTGGACCCGATCGTCCTGGCGTCCACCACGGTAGTGCGGTTGCAGACGATCGTCTCACGCGAGCTGGGCGCCCAGGAGGCCGCCGTGGTCACCGTGGGGTCGTTCCACTCGGGGCTGAAGGAGAACATCATCCCGGACAAGGCGGTGTTCACCGTGAATGTGCGCACCCTGGACCCCGAGGTGCGTACCCGGGTGCTGGCCTCCATCAGGCGCATCGTCACCGCCGAAGCCCTGGCCAGCAGAGCCCCGGAACCGGACATCCGGACCTTGTACGACTTCCCGGAGTGCCACAACGACGAGGATCTCGCCGCCCGGGTCGACACCACATTGAGCGGCGAGTTCGGTGGGGAGAATGTCGGACACCCCGCACCACGCATGGGCTCGGAGGACTTCGGAGCTCTCGGACAGGCCATCGGGGTGCCGTACGTGTTCTGGTTCTTCGGAGGCAATGACCAGGACACCATCGACCAGGCGGGAGGGGTCCGCGCCCTGCCGAGCAACCACTCCCCGTTCTTCATCCCCACCGATGTCGAGACGACTCTGTCCACGGGCACCCGGGCAGCACTGGCCGTCCTGTGGAGTCACCTGGGTACGACACCGTAGAGCAGCCCGAGGAGGAACAGCCATGAGACACACATCCGTCGGCCTGGCTGCCGCCGCCGCCGCGACCGCACTGCTGGTGTCCGCGTGCAGTGCAGACGATCAGACGGACGCGGACACTACCGGCACGGGCACCAGTACGGTGACGGCGCCGCCGGTGGCAGGCACCACGTCGGATGCGGCGTCCGAGCCCGCCCCCGAGTCAGTCCCCGACGAGGTCGTCGTCCACCGTCCGGGGGCGATCGACAACAATTTCACCGCCGAGGACGTGCCCGCCTGGCCCGGGCCCGACCCATCGGAGTTCCTGGCGCCCGACGCGCCGTCCGGTGAGCGCGGCACCATCAGCGGAGACGACGCCGCCGCGGTGTACCGGGCGGCACAGGGGAACCCGGAGACGCTCCTGCAGGACGGCCAGGAGCCGCGCGACATCACCGGTGCGGTCTGGTGGGTCGACGACCATGCGGAATGGCTGGTGGTCGAACCGCAGTGGTGACGGGGCAGCCTACCGGGACGCCGCACCGACCAGCGCGCCGTAGTCACTGCGGACCAGGTCGGTAACGGATGCGCACGTGGTCACCGCGCCTCCCTGGACGATGGCGATCCTTTCCAGGATCTCGTCGGCCGTGAGGTCGGGACGGTACTCCAGCACCGAGCCCAGGTCCCCGTACCAGTCGAACTGACCACTGAACTTCCCCACGTAGCCGATCCCGACGGTGGGGACCCCGCTACTCAACGCGGCCACGCAGGCGTGCATCCGAGCCGACACGCAGTAGCCCGCGCCGGCGATGGCAGCCTTTGCCTCGGCGGCCGTGGCGGGGACGGTCAGCGTGGCCTCCACGCCCGCCTCCGCCAGGGAGTCGACGATGCGGCGGCCGAGCGCGACATCGCCCACACTGTCGCGGATGTCGTGCACCACGACCTCGACCGGGCGGTCACCCCCCTGCTCCCGCATCCTGAGGCCGAGGTCGCGCCACAGGGTGACGAGGTGCCCTGTGCCGACGCCGTACATGCCACCGAGGTGGGCGTTCGGTACGAAGACCACAGGTGCCGTCGAGCGCTCGCTACGTGGTGTCGGCGGAAGCAGTGCCGCGATATCGGGGGTGCTCGACACCGTCCGCCCGAGGATCTCCGTGGCGCGCTGCGCTGACAGCCGGTCGCGGGCGCGCACCAGCACTCCCGGATCCAGGCTCCGGAGGATACGGGCGGCGGCGGGGTGGACCGTCGTCGGCAGGCTGAAGTTGACCAACGCCGCCGGGTGGCCCGCCGCAGCAGCGACGTTCAGCATCCGCACCCGGGTCGCCAGCAACGCCAGTTCATAGTCGCCGGCGAGGGTGTCCGCACCGATGACCACCAACGGTCCGGACGCGAGTTCCCGCACCGTCGTGGCGGTCGGGACAGTACCGCGTCCGACGGTCAGGTCGCTCAGTGGGATGACACCGACATCCGCGGGCACCAGGCGCCGCCACGGGCCTGCGTCACCGGGGACCACGAGGTCCACACCGGTGTCGAGGCCCGCCTCTGCCAGCAGGTGCTGCAGGGAGGATGCCGCGACGAGCCCCATGGCCTCGTCGCCGAAGGAGCCGTGGGAGGCCGGGAGCACCACCCTCACCCGCCCGGTCGCTGACCCACCGTTGGCAGGGCGGGCACGGGGCAACGGCCGGTGAGAGTTGATCAGGCCGACAACGCGCTGACCCGCCCACTTGGCCTGTGCCACTGCCCGTTCCCGGCGCGAGAGCACCGGATCGGCGGACGGCGACGGGGCCGGGTGGGCCTGCGAACCACTGCGGATCAGGGACGCCAGATCCGACCAGTCGGGTTGCTCGGCCACTCGACGTATCGCGCCGGACGACAGCGCGCGGTAGAGGGCGGGGTCGGTGAGCAGACTCTCAATCCCGTCGGCGATGGCCTCCGGGCTGATGTCATCAGTGACCACCCCGAACCCGTCCACCTGGTCGGGGATCGCCCCGACCGGGGTCGCCACACACGGCACCGCATGTGCCAGTGCCAGGGTCACCGGCCCGGACTGGCTGGCCTCGGTGTAGGGCAGCAGCATGATGTCGAAGCCACGGACGACGTCGGTGACCTCGTCCTCCGGGATCCACCGGTTGTCCCAGGTGGCGTAGTTTCCGAGCGGGGTCTCGCGCAGCCGTTCCTCCGGTCCGGAGCCGATGATCCGCAGCTCGCATGCCGGAGCTCCCCGTTCCTCCAGGATGCGCATCGCCGCCAGGGCGACGTCGATGCCCTTGTACTTCTGCAGGCGTCCGAACAGGCCGATGACCGGTAGCTGCCCCGAGCCTTGTGGCAGGTCGCGCGGCCTGGTCGCCGCATCCTTTAGATCGAACGGAGGGTGGTCGCCGGTCGTGACCGGCACCGTCACCTGGTCGGCGAGGATCCCGGTCACCGCCTCCGAGAAGGTCACCACCCGGTCGGCGCGGCGCAGCTCGTTGTGCCGACCGACTGACTGGACCACACTGCCCTCCCCGGGGTGCGCGGACCCGTCGTGGATGCAGGAGACGTACTCCACGTCACCGGGGACCAGCACGGGCAGGGCGAGCGACTGGTAGACGCTCTCCATCACGCACACCACCCGCTCGATGCGGTGCCACCGGATCCACCGGCGCAACCGGAGGGAGTTCCACACCAGTCGGGGCAGGCCGAGGATGACTCCGGTCGTCGAGGTGTAGGTCGGTACCGGGAACGCCGGGACGCCGCCACGGGCCTGGGCGGCGAAACGCGGCGCGATCTCGGCGTCCGGATTGTAGGAGAGGAAGGACAGAGGGTGCGGAGAGTTCGGCGCCTGAGACACTGCGGGCGTAACGGAAGTCTGGACATGCTGGTCGGCGTCGCCGACCCGGAGAGACTCGCGGTTCCGGTCCCCGTCGACAAGATCGGCGAGGAATCTGGGGCCGCCACCGGTGCGACCCCAGTGAACCCAGAGTGTCCTGGCTTCCGACGGCAGGGTGAGGGACCTGTCGACGTTGGTCATGAAAGACATTGTAGGGGGTGTTCGCGTTGCCCGCCTCGTGGAGCCTGCCTAGGATGAGACCACCTTCTCTCCTTCTCTCCCCTCCCAGCCAGCCTCTCCGATTCACCCCTCACACCCCGTAGGACGGTTTGATGACCTCCAACAAGATCCGGCAGGAGACTGCCGTGGCACCCGCCCACGCCTCCAGTCCCCCGTCACGCAACCTCGCCGTCGACACCCTCCGCGGCGTCGCCTGCCTGCTTCTGGTGAGCTTCCACGTCATCGGGTACAGCTCCACCGACGGACTCCACGTCGACGACGACAGTGCCCTGCGCTACTACACCGACTCCGTGGACTACCTGCGGATGCCGTTGTTCACGCTGCTCTCCGGTCTGGTGTACGCGTGGCGTCCGTTGCATGACCCGTCGGGCTACCTCAGCTTCATGGGCAAGAAGGTCCGTCGCCTGCTCGTGCCCTACGTGATCTTCGTCCCCGCCATCGGGCTGACGCAGCACTTTCTGCCCAGGGGAGGAGACGCCCGGCCCCTCGAGCCGGTCCAGTGGCTGTTGTATTCACTGAACCCCTACTGGTTCCTGTTGACCACGTTCTGGCTCTTCGCTATGGTCGCTCTCCTGGATTCGAGGAACCTCCTCTCCTCCCGGCGTGCTTTCGGCACCCTCTTCACGGTGTCACTGGTGGTCGCCCTGTTCGCGCACACCGAGTCATTCCGGTTCCTCCAGTGGGGCCAGGCACTGTCGCTCGCACCATTCTTCCTCGCTGGCGTCGCGTTGAGCCGGTTCTCTCTGGTCCCGTCCACCCGTACCGTCCGCTGGGCCTGCACCATAGTGCTGCTCTTGGTCGTTGTGGCCGTCCAACTCTCCCTGACGGGACGCATGCCCGGGGTGGACGGTGCCTTCGATTCACGGCACAGCCTGGTCGGCATCGGTCTCGGAATCCTCTTTCCCCTCGTCTTCCTCGGATGGCGACTGTCCAACCGGGCGCTGGCGTGGATCGGCGGCTACTCCTCCGGCATCTTCCTGCTGCACTCCTTCGCCATCGGCGCCTGCAGTGTCACAGCTTCTGCCCTGGGCATAACCTCCCGACCACTGATGTTCATCATCCTGTCGGCCGGAGGCGTGGCCTTGTCGATCCTGGGCGTGACGCTGCTGCGCCGCTTCCGGGCCGGCAAGGTCGTCCTCGGCGAGAATGCCGGACGGAGGAACCGATGAGGATTCTTTTCGTGTGTACCGGCAACATCTGCAGGTCCCCCGTCGCCGAGCACCTGCTGCGCGAGACCGTCTCCCACGGGGCATCTGGGTTCACGTCGCTGACGGTCGGCAGTGCGGGAACTGCGGGGATGACCGGTTACCCGATGGACGACCGGTCGATGGCTTTCCTCGACAATCACGGGATCGACGGGCGCGGCTTCGTCGCACGTCGGGTGAGCCGCCGTCTGCTGCAGGACGCCGACCTCGTTGTCGGGCTAGAGAAGGTTCACGTGGACCGTTGCCTGCGTACAGCGCCGACGGCGATGACGCGGACATTCCGTCTCCATCAGCTCGCTGAATGGCACCGCAGCGGCGCATTGACCTCGCTCACACAACTTCCCCATGTACGCCACGATCTCCCCAGGGTCCAGCACGACCACCAGGACCCGGTGGGGTTCAGTTCTACTCATGCCTACAACGCGCTCCTCGACGACGTCGCGCAGGATGTCGCCGAACTCCGCGACCTGCTCGCACGCTGACGGGCACCGGTCATGACCCACACCTCACCGTCATCCCGGACGCCATCACCATCCCGGAAACCGACGTCTCCTGTACGTCGGCTACGCCACGTCGTCATTCTGATTCTGACGTTCACCGTGTGTCTGTGGTGTTGGTTCGCGTTGACGAAGATCTACCTCCCACGCCTCGACCCCCTCCCTACGGACGTGGACGTTCTGATGCAGGTCGGCGGCGCAACACCCACCGATGCCCTCCGCGCCAGGGAACTTGCACAGGACAACAGCATCCCCGACCTGGTGATCTCGGACCCCACAGGGGTGCAGCGTTTCCACGACACCTGGTGCGCCCCACTGGAGGGCGTCCGGGTGCACTGCTTCGCACCCGACCCGTCGACCACCCGTGGGGAAGCCCAGGAGTTCGCCCGCCTGGCGTCCGAGCACCAGTGGGCCTCCGCCATGGTGCTGGCGACCGGACGCGAACACGTCGAGCGGGTCCGACTGTACTTCAGCCGGTGCTGGGACGGTGAGTTGTCCGTCAACCGGCCTGCCAGCTCCCGGTCGTTCCTCACCCACGTCAAACAGGCCGGCTACCAGACCGCCGGATGGGCCCGCGCCATGACCACCCTCGACTGCTGACCGCTACCCTCCACTCTCCCTCTCCACTCTCCAAGGAGGCCCCATGCCCGTACGCACACACCAGAACACCGCCACCGGCACACCGACGACACGCGTCGCCTGGATCGACACCGTCAAGGGCGCCGCAATCCTGCTGGTCGTCCTGATGCACGTCGCCACCGCGGCAGTGGATCAGTCCTGGTACGACCCTCGTGTCCTCGACGCCATGTCACCGCTGCGCACCGTGCGCATGCCGCTGTTCTTCGCCATGGCCGGCTACTTCTTCCTCCGCAGGATCGACCGCCCCTGGCCCTGGCAGGTGCAGAACCGTCTCGGACCGTTCCTCTGGCTCTTCCTCCTGTGGAGCGCCCTGTGGACGGTGTCTGCCCAGGTGTTCCCCTGGAACGACGCCGACTACACCCTGATGCACCTGGTCGGCGTCCCGCTCGACCCGAGTTACGGACCCTGGTTCATTTACGCCCTGGCGATCTACTACGCCGTGGTGAAGCTGATGCGTCCCCTGCCGCTGTGGCTGCAGTTCAGCATCGGTGCGGTCATCTCACTGCCGGTGGCGTTCGACTGGATCACCGTCGACAACTTCGCCTGGGAGCGCACCCTGACACACCTCGTGGTGTTCCAGTTCGGGGTGTACGGGCACCGGATCATCGCCGCCGTCGCTGAGCGGGCGTCGATGCTGTCCCTGCTGGTGGCGGGCGGGAGCTGGGCGGCGGGGATCGCCGGGGTGACCGTGACCGGCATCGGATTGTCCTCGGTGTGCTGGCTGCCGTTGACCGCGCTGGGGATGTCCACCGGGATCATCGCCGCCACCCTCATCGCCCGTCACGTGCCCTGGCTGCACCTGGACTGGTTCGGCCGCAACACCCTCCCGGTCTATCTGCTCCACCTCCCCGTCCTCGGCGTGCTGCTGGTCTACGACCCGGGGATCACGTCCTCCCCGGTGACGGCGACAGCAGGCACCCTGGTCCTGACCGTGCTCACGGTCTGCGGGACGCTGGCAGTCTGGCGGATCCTGCGTCCGGTGCCCGGCCTGTTCATCGCCCCGTGGCCGGGCGAGGGTGCGAACACCCTGCCCGTCCGGACCGTTCCCCCTCCCACGGTTACCGAGGCGTTTCCCCGAACTTGACAGATCATGTCAGGAATATGAGCTAAGCATATACTTGGTGATGTTCTACCCCCGGAAGAAATTATCTGCCGGGAGCGTAACGAACACGGCAGGAAAACGATAGTGCACCTGTACTGGAAGAACGCTGTCAATTTCCTCGGGGGACGATGTACGGGTGGCCACCTGGCTACCCCCACAGTGCTTTTTCCGCCGTTGCAGATGACCAGTTGGCCTGCCTATCTTCATGGCACGCCAGCAACGAGCTACCGGTGATCCTCGGTTCTCTCCTCACCTCCGGTCTCCGCCCCTGGTACACAACTCAACAGTTCGCCATCGGCCCCTCCGGGCAACACACCCCTCAACGCCCACGATGCATCGTCCTCCTCTCCTCTCTTGGCGGTGCACCGCGTGGAAAACGTCCGGAGTCCCTCCTCACGAACCCGGTGGCGCGACACATGAGAACAGTCGGGCCCGCCGCCGGAGCACCCTCCGGTAGCGGGCCCGACTGTGTGCGCAGGGCGCCCCACGGCCGGACGACAACTGTGGGTTGGAATTGGTGGGGAGTTCCACCCTGTGATCTCTGTCCCGCGCCCCACCCGGGCAGATCAGGCACGGGAAAAGGGACCCGTACCCGACAGAACGTCACGTACAGGCCCCGGTGGAGCGGAGCGTCAGGTCACAGACCGCCGAGCAGCAGGTGAAGAAGATCGCCGACGATAGCAACGAGACCAGCAACAAGACCCATGGTGATTCTCCTTATGAGGGGTGGGTCCCCGGCATTCCCGGGAACTGGTCACTACGTTAGGACCGCCGTGTAACCGGCCAGTTTCACGCGCACTACAGTTCCGTAAGGGCCGTTCCAGATCAGTCGCTGCAGCTCACGATGGGCGCCGGGTCGTACACCGTGGTCGTGGTGTCCCGCGACAGCACACCACCGTTGAGATCACGCACGGTCCTGGTGTCGGTCACGGTGAAGCCGCGGGCACCCGAGGACGGCGAACAGGTGTCACCGGAGAGCTCGATCCGCTCCGGATCGGTGTAGTTCGTCCGGGCACCGGTGTCGGACTCGACCTCGACCTGTTTCACCCCGCGCAGGTCCACCGTCAGCGAACTGGAGTCCGCCTGCGTCTCGATCAGCACCGGGGTGTCGAAGGTGTTCTTGAACTGCAGGTCGATGGCCCCCTCGAAGACGGTCGCCTCACGACCGGCCGGGTACCGGTCGATGTAGTAGGAGTGCGGCGTGTGTGCCACGTCCTCCATACCGGCGAAGTAGGAGGCGTTGTACAGGGTGGTGGCGAACTGGCTGATGCCGCCGCCGACAGCCTTGTCGGCGTGCCCGTCCTGGATGATGCCGGCGTCGACGTACCCCTGCGCCTCGCCACGCGGCCCGGTGTGACCGTTGAGGCTGAACGTCTCGCCGGGCAGGACGATCGCCCCGTCCACCTGTTCGGCGACCCGGCGGATGTTCACACCCGAGTCGTCCGCGAAGCCACCGGTGGTGAAGGACCCGACGACGTCGTTGAAGCTGGCCTTCTCCGCCATCTCCGTGGTGTACGTCGCCTTCTTCTCCTCGTAGGTCACCTCGTGACGGCGTTCGGCGGTGTCCAGCAGCTTCTCCTCGATCGGGTCGAGGGTCTTCTCCCAGTCGATGAGCACACCGTCCTGGGACGGGGTGACGTCGAGGTTGCGCCCGGTGCCGGTGAATCCGGCGTTACGCAGCTCCACCTCGGTGTCACCGAGCTGTGCGTCGAGGATCTCCTGGGCGGCGTCGCGGTTCCAGTCCGCCCGGAAAGCACCGTCCTCCGGGACGAAGGTGACGATACGTCCCATGTCGGCGGGACGCAGCACCCCGTCGGTGTCGTCGCGGCCGGCGAAGACGACGTCACCGTCGGTGACCTTGTCCACGACCTCCTCGACGGCGTCATCGGCGGCGTCACGGCGCACATCCGCCTCGGTGACGTCCGCGTCCACGCTCACCCGGCGCTGGTCGTTGAGCCAGTGGTCCTTCACTGCGGTGCGCACGTCGTCGGTGTCGACGGTCTGCCCGGCGACATCGTCGACGATGTCCGCCGCACCCGTGTCGTCGATGGAGAGCTCAGCATTCTCCGGGTCACGGGTGAGGTCCTGCTCGACGCGGGTCAGGGTCTGGTCCAGCAACTCGTCGTTGAAGGCGCTGACCGTGCCGACCTCGCGCTGCTGGAAGAAACTCATGACCCGGGTGACCGGATTCAACGGCTGCTGGCCGGCCTGGTCGATCGTCGCCGCCCAGTCGATGGACAGGCCCGACTGCGCCGGGTCGAGCGTGGTCGACATGTCGCCGGCGGCGACCTCGACCTCGGCGCGGGCACCGTCCGACAGCTGGTTCTTCAGCCGCGCCTCCGCCTGGGACTTCGACATCGACCCTACGTCGATGCCACCGACCGTCACACCGCGGGGGACGTTGCCCTCGGTCATGATGATGTCGGTGGCGTAGAGGATTCCCCCGAGCCCGACGATGCCCGCGACCGTCCACACCGGCCACAGACGACGCTTCCGCCGGTGCTTGTTGCTGCCCTGGGAGCCCCACTGGTCGTCCGACGGGTCAGTCGGTCCTGTGGGGCTGCTGGCGTTGGGGTTGCTACTGCTCACACTCCTCACAATAACCGGTGATTATCCCCCGGCGGTACCCGAGGCTCACACGGCGCAGAGCCGGTCCGCCGCCTCCGTCAGCCGGTCGCGGTCCAGATCACCGTTCTCCACCGCGGCCACGAGGCCGTCCACCGTCGCGGGCACGTCGGCGGCCGTGGAGGTCAGCGGCGCATCCGCCCCCGCACGCAGTGCCTGCACCACCGCCTGGGGGCCGTCGTGCAGGTCGGTGATGGCCTGCATGCCGGTGAGGTCGTCGGTGAACACGATGCCGTCAAAGCCGGGGCCGTCACCCTCAAGCCCGTCACGGAGCAGCGCATAGGCCGCCGGGTTCAGCGAGGACGGGGTCTCCGCACCGAGGACGTCGCCGGCATCGAGCCCCGGTGTCTGCATGTGCCCGACCATCACCGCGACACCCGGGATCTGCCACAGCTCGGCAAACGGCGCGAGGTCCATCCCCATCTCCGCGATCGGCGGCGTGGTGACGGTGCCTTCGTGGGAATCCCCGGTGGCGTGGCCGTGTCCCGGGAAGTGCTTGATCACCGGGGTGACGTCGGCGTCGAGCAGCCCCTCGACCGCGGCACGGCCGTAGTCGGTGACCGCACCCGGATCGTCCGAGAACGCCCGGTCGCCGACGGCGTTGTCGCTGATCGACTCCCCGCCGGCGAGGTCCACCACCGGCGCGAAGTCCATGGTGATGCCCAGGTCGTGCATCTTGCGGCCGTGCTCGGCGAAGACACCGCGCACCTCCTCCGGGGACAGCGTGTCCGCCAGTTCCCGGGCGGACGGCAGGTCCCCGATGATCTCGCCGAGCCGCTGGACCTGGCCCCCTTCCTCATCGACGGAGACGGTCAGCTCACCGCCGGCGTCCGCGGCACGCTCCTTGAGCGCGGTGATGCTGCGTTCCGGGTCCCCCTGACCGTCCAGGATCGACAGGTCGGTGGACGACCCGATGAAGATGTGGCGCACACCGGCGTCGACGGCCTCCGCGGCGTCGTCGAAGCCGACCACCCCGACCGCCAGGGTCGACGCGGCGAGTGTCGCCAGGTCCTGCTCGCCGTCCACGCAGGAGGTGGGCTCGTCTCCCGGGGCGCCAGAGCCAGACGACACTGACGGGGACGACGGGGACGACGAAGCGGGCGAGGTCGCGCCGCCCGCGGCGTCCTCTGCGGCGTCGTCCTGCGAGGAACACGCCACCAGACTGAACGCCAGGGCACCCGCCGCTGCGGCGGCGAGCACGGTGGCGGGGGTGCGTCGTTGAACAGTGACCACGCGTGACCTCCTGCTTTCTACAAAACTCGGAAAATTCGGGACGACTTCGCGACCTTTTCTCGACCTTGCCGTCGCATCACCCCCCGACCGTACTACGCTCATGGGCATGGCTAGCGAATCCAGGAATGAGACATCCGAGAGCCACGAGAACTCGGCAGCCCACGTCGGCTCCTTCGACGGGGACACCGTCCTCATCGCCTTCGACGGCTCCGACGAGGCCCGTGGTGCCATTGACTACGCAGGTCGTTTCCTGTCGACCAGGAACGCCTACATCCTCACCGTGTGGGAGCCGATCCACCGGCAGGCGGCACGCACCGCGGGCATGAGCGGCATGATGCAGCACGACTGGTCGGCCGTCACCGACGACACCGAGGACCCCGCCTACGCCGATGCGGTGGCGATCTGCAGGGAAGGTGTGAGCCTTGCCGAAGGACACGGTTTCTCCACCGAACCCTTCCTCGTGGAGTCCGCCACCGCGATCTGGAGTGCGATCGTCGACGCCGCCCGTGAACTCGACGTCAGCATCATCGTCGCCGGAACCCGCGCACTGAGCGGGTGGCGGTCGCTGCTGCAGTCCAGCGTGTCCGACAGCCTGGTCAAACATGCGGGACGCCCGGTGCTGCTGGTCCCGTCGATCGGCGACGACGACAACGACGGTGACGACGGTGACGACGGTGAGACCGACACGGCCGGGGAAAACGTCGCGGACGCGGAGACCAGGTAGTATCATCTGGTGAATCTGATCCACCTTTCCTCCACCGACGGGAATGACCATGCCCACCGAGACTGACTCTCAGCCCCGCCGCACGCTCGGCCCCGCCATCGCCTCTGCGGTCGTGGGCATCGTCCTCGGTGGGGCTGCGGCCTTGTTCGCCGGCAGCATCGCCGACTCCTCGGACCTGCCGACGAACCAGATCGCCGTGGATGATGCGGTGATGGGGTCGATCCAGTACGGCGAGCGCCGGTGACCCTCGCCGGTAACTGACAGGTGTGACACTCTCCCGTCGCGGCTGGAGCCTGGCCGGCCTCCTCTGGCTTCTCCTGGCCCTGATCCAGGGGCCGGGCCTGACCGTCGCCGACACCAAACACGACCTCACGGCGAACCCGTGGGGTTTCCTCACGCAGGCCCTGTCCCCTTGGACGGATGTCTTCCCCCTGGGACAGCTCCAGAACCAGGCCTACGGCTACCTCTTCCCCCAGGGCCTCTTCTTCGCCCTGCTCGACCCACTCCCCGACTGGTTGACCCAGCGGTTGTGGTGGGCGCTGCTGCTGTTCCTCGCCTTCGCCGGGGTGGTCAGACTCCTGGAGGCGACGGGGGCCGGGTCGCGGCTGTCACGGCTGGTGGCGGCGGTCCTGTTCGCCCTGAGCCCACGCATCCTCACCACGCTCGGGGCGATCTCCTCGGAGGCGTGGACGGTGGCGCTGGTGCCGTGGATCATGCTGCCGGTCGTTCGCGTACTGCTGCCGGGGCCGCGTCCGACGACCCGACGGCTCGCCGTCGCCGGGCTGGGTTCCGCCGTCGCGGTGCTCTGCCTGGGGGCGGTCAATGCGGTGGCGACGCTGGCGGCGGTGGTGCCCGCGGTGCTGTGGTGGTTGACACAGGGGGTCTTCGCGACCGGCGGCGACGCAGCGGTGCGTCGCCGCACGGCATGGCGGTTCGCCGTCTGGTGGATCCCGGGTGGGGTGCTCGCCTGTTTCTGGTGGATCGGACCACTGGTGATCCTGGGGCGGTACTCCCCGCCGTTCACCGACTACATCGAGGCCGCCGGGCTGACCACCCACTGGTTCAACCTGGGTGAGGTGTTGCGGGGGGCGACGAGTTGGACGGCGTTCCTGTCGACCGAGCGCCAGGCCGGGTTCGCCGTGGCCACCGAAGCGGTGTTCGTGGCTGCGACACTGGTGGTGGCCCTGCTGGGGCTGGCAGGGCTGGCGGGGACGGGACGTCCACGCCGTCCTGTACCGTTCGCGGGGTCATGGCTGGTCATCCTCGGTGTCGGCGTGGCCGTCTTCGGTGTGGCCGCCACACCGTTCTCCCCGGTCGCCGAGCAGGTCCAGGCGTTCCTCGACGGTGCCGGGGCACCGCTGCGCAACCTGCACAAGTTCGACCCCCTGATCCATCTCCCGCTGGTCGTCGGGGTCGCCCACGTCCTCGGCGGGCTCACCGTCCCGCGGGACGCCACGACGTGGCTGCATCCGGAGAAGAACCGGTCGGTGGTGACGACCACTGCGGTTGCCCTGGTCGTGGCGGTCGCCACCGCGCCGGCGTGGACCGGGCGGCTGGTGCCCGAGGACGGCTACCGCGGTGTGCCGTCGTCCTGGCAGGAGGCCGCGGACTGGCTCAACGACCCGGCCAACGGCGCCGACGAGACCCGCACCATGATCCTGCCGGAGGCGCGTACCGCCCGGCAGACCTGGGGAAATACGCGGGACGAACCGGCGCAGTCGCTGCTGGACGTGCCGTGGGTGGTGCGTGACGCCGTCCCCCTGGTGCCGCCGGAGGCGATCCGCGGACTCGACGGGATCCAACGCGAGTTCGTCGCCGACGGGGCGGCCGGTGCGAACCCGGCGCTGGCGGACGCCCTGCTGCAGCAGGGCGTGGGATATCTGCTGGTGCGTACCGACCTGGCGCGCACCGCCGACACGCCCGGCGCCCGGGCCGTCCTGCGCACGCTCACCGACTCCGCGGCGGCGGGCGGATTCACCGAGGTCGCCGACATCGGCGACGGGGACATCCGGATCTTCCGGGTGGACGGCGGTTACACAGGGGGTCGCTCGCACGTGGTCGACGCCGCCGACCTGGAGGTCACGGCCGGGGGCCCGGAGGTACTGCCCCGTCTCGCCGCCGCCGATGCCGCAGCGGGACGGACGCCCCGCGACCGGATCCTCGTCCAGGATCTTCCTGACGGTACCGGTGCTGACAGGGCTCCTGTTCCCGACACGGTGACCGACACCCCGACCCTGCGGGAGCACAACTACGGCAACGTCACCGGGGCCGAATCCGACATCCGCGCCGTCGACGACGCGCGCGACACCCGGAACCCGGTCCGCGACTACCCCACCGGACTCGATGACGCCGAGCTCACCCAGGTCCGGGAGCGTGGCGGCGGGATCACCGCAAGCTCCTCCGCCGCCGACCCGACGTCCCTGAACGGGGCGGAACCGTATTCCGGGCCGTCCGCCGCGGTCGACGGTGTCACGGAGACGGCCTGGCGACCGGGCACCGGGTCCCCGATCAACCAGACACTCACCGTCGACCTGGACGAACCCCGCTCCCAGATGTCACTGTCGGCACGTGCCGCCGGCAGCCCGGTACGTGTCCAGGCCACCACGTACCTCGACGGCGAGACCGTGGCCTCCACGACCACGCTGGTACCGGGCTACCGCGAGACCGACAGCAGTGACCGGCCCATCGTCCTGCCCAGCGGGGAGGCGGACCGGGTCGAGCTGCGCATCGTCGGTTCCTGGGGGGACCCGGGGCTCAGCGAGATCACCCTCACCGAGCTGGCCAGCGGCCAGGACGTGACCCCGCGCCGCGACATCGTCGTGCCGTCCGGGGAAGGGACACCGCGCCGGTGGGTCCTGGGGCAGGAGATCTACGAGTTCGAGATGAGGCGTGTCATCACCGTGCCCGAGGGAGCGGAACCGGTCAGGGTGTCACTGACATCCGACCGTTGCGCCGCGGGCAGGGACACTGCCAGCACCCTCGACGGGGCGCCGGTGAACTGCGGTGGCACGGTGACGCTGGCCCCCGGCGAGCACGAGGTCCGCAGCCGCGACCGGTGGGTCTCCCTCGATGTGCAGGACGGCGAGACGCAGAGGTCTGGCGCAGCGACAGCGGTCGACAGCGACGGAACCGCGCCCGACGACCGGATCGTCGTGACCTCCACCGCCGTGAACAGCGGACGCGCCGCCGAACTCGACGGGACCGCACTGGAGTCGGTGACGGTCAACGGCTGGCAGCAGGGGTGGGTCATCCCGGCGGGCGTGGCCGACGGCATGTCGGACGAGGAGATCACGTCGACCCTCGAGGTCAGGTTCACTGCGACGGACACCTACCAGCGGTGGCTGGGCGCGGGACTGCTCGGCGCGCTGGTGCTGCTGCTCGGCTGGCTGTGCGCCTGGAGCGCACGGAACGCACGGTGGCCCGCACGACGTTCCGCCGGGACGGACCAGGTGGTGGAGGCGTCTGGCAGTCGGCCCGTCGCCCCCCGGCGGGTACTTGCCGGTGCAGGTATGCTCGCGTTGTCGGTCGGAGTCGCCGGTGTTCCCGGCGGGATCGTCGGTGCGGCGACGACGGCACTCGTCCTCGGTGTGCCCGCTGGTGTCCGCCGTCTCCCCGGGCGAATCGCCGGCTCGCGGGGTGTCCGGATCCTCCGCCACCTGACCAGGCCGACCACCCTGGCGATGATCCTGGGCGGCGCAGGCGCGGTGCTGATGGTGCGTGGGTCGTGGGGCGGCGGAGACTACGCGGGCTACTCGTGGATCCCGGAGCTGCTGTTCCTCGGTTGCCTGGTGTCCACGGCGTGCGGTGCGCTTGCCGGTGGGACCCGGGCGCGACACGATGAGCCTACTTGATAGCTACTTGATAGATCCGATGACAAGTAGACAAGCCCGTTGACCTGCACTGACAGTTCTACTTGATAGCTACTTGATAGATCTATCAAGTAGAATGCAGTAGCGTTGTCGCCATGACCCCACCAGCGTGGACCTGTGACACGGTCATCAGCACCCCGGAAGACCAGTGGTTCGACCGCAAGAGCTTCCGGATCCAGGGCAAAGACCTGGCCAAGACCATCATCGCATTCGCGAATTCCGACGGCGGTACCGTCGCCCTCGGGATTCACAGCGGACAGCTTGAAGGCCTCCCCAGCCCCGACCAACTCAACCAGTTCCGTCAGATCGGAGTAGAGCAGGTCAACCCGACCGTCCGTTACGACCTCTCGATTCTCGACTGTCAGGACAAGGACGGAAATCCTGCCCAGGTGTGCCTGATCGACGTGCCCGCCAGTGAGCAGGTCCATGAATCCACGGACGGAACCTGCTATCTCCGTATCGGCGATCAGTCGATGAAGCTCAATTTCGATGACCAACTTGAGCTCCGATACAGCAAAGGCGAGCGACAGTTCGACTCACAACCCACCCGTGGAGCAGAAGGTCTGGGTCTGGCGCCTCTCAACACTGAGAAAGTGGAGACTTACGCGGACACCATCGGCGCACGTGATGCCGTCTCCGCCCTGAGAGGCCGACATCTCCTGACCCGACGCGGCGAGGTAACCGTTGCAGCGGAACTCCTGTTCGGCACCGACCCACAGGAGTTTTTTCCCAACGCCCTTATTCGTGTCCTGCAGTACGAGAGCCCCCGACGGGAGACGGGCCGTCGACAGAACATCGTCGAGGACATCCGGATCGAGGGAACTCTCCCGTCGATGATCGAAGAAGCCGCAGCTACCGTCCGTCGACTACTTCCACGACATCGGCGCCTCAATGACACGGGGACCTTCACCTGGCAGGCGACGCTCCCCGAAGATGCGTGGCTCGAAGGCCTGGTAAACGCAGTCCTTCACCGCTCGTACAGTCTGGCAGGGGACCATATCAGGGTCGAGTTGTATCCCGACCGCATCGAAATCACCAGTCCAGGAAGGTTCCCCGGACTAGCTGACCCGCGGACACCCCTGACCATCGCCCGTTTCGCTCGCAACCCCCTGATCGCCCGGGTGGCGATCGACCTGGGCGTCGGCCAGGAACTGGGCGAGGGAATCCGCCGCATCTACGATGAGATGCGCGCTGGCGGTTTCACCGATCCTGAGTACCGGCAGACGAGCGGTACCGTGACCTTGATCCTCCGCGCCGAACATGCCGTGGACGCACGGACGATGGATCGACTACCCCGATATGCAGACGATATATTAGCCGCACTCCGGGAAGCACGGACGCCGTTGGGGACCGGCGAGATCGTCGACATCATGGCCGTGAACCGTCCCGCCGTGCAGCGCGCACTCAAAGCCCTCCGAGAAGAAGGACTCGTGACATGGAGCGGTCAGTCCCCTCGAGATCCCCGGGCAGTGTGGTCACTGCCAGATACGACACTCACTCAACAATGACGTCGCCGCCGCGCGCTACTTGATAGCTACTTGATAGATCCGATGACAAGTAGACAAGCCTGTTGACCTGCGCTGACATTTCTACTTGATAGCTACTTGATAGATCTATCAAGTAGACGGCCCCTCCACCACCGGTTCACCGCCCGGCGCGCAGGATCCTCCACCAGTGCGTAACTCAGCGCCGCGACCGGGATGGTCAGCACCACCGTCGCCACCAGTACGAGCACCGTCTGCCCCTGGAACAGTCCGACCCCCAGCAGTGGGAACACCAGCGACAATATCGCCATGTGCCACAGGAAGATGGAGTACGACCACCGACCCAACGCCTGCATCACCGCCGAGTCCAGCACCCGGGACTCCGGTTGCACCGCCCACGGAACAATCAGGCTGGCGGCGAACACCATGCCGTAGAAATTGCGCCGGGCGAACTCACCGTCGCCTGCCGTGACCAGCCCCTCAGGCCCGTCCACGGCGGCGACGAACACCGCCAGCGCTGCCAGCAGGATCCATATCCACCGTCGCCCCGCCCACCGTCGGACGGTATGGGCGGTACGGACTGTACGGGCGGTACTTCCTCGTCCCTGCGCCCCGGCGTCCGCCAACCAGCCTTCGAGTTCGGCGGCGAGCAGTCCCGCCCCGAACCAGGACAGGAACGCCCACGGCATGATGTGCGCGTTCACCTCCGCGTCATGCCACGCGATGAACGGCCACACGTAGCTCAGGCACCCCACGGCGAGGATCGCCGTCGCCCTCGTCCGCCGACTCCGCCGCCCCACCGCAAGCGCCAGCAGCGGCATCAGCAGGTAGAAGAACATTTCCACACACAGCGACCACAGGTGCGTCAGCCCACCGACCAGACCGTCCGGCACGTAGTTCTGCAGCAGCAGAAGATTCGCCACTGTGGCCACCGGCCCCGGAGCGCCGCCCTCCGACGCCACCGGGAACAACAGCAACACGACGACCACTGTCACCCAGTAGGCCGGCATGATCCGGCCGAGGCGTTTCACGTAGTAGGACGCCCACCTCGTCTCTGCAGCGTGACGGCGCCACAGCAGGAAGCCGGACAGCGCGAAGAAGACGGGGACGAAGAAGTCCAGCCGTGCCATCATGCGGTTGACCAGTGCCCCGGTGTCGTTGCCGGTCTGGAAGGCGACATGGGCGACGATGATCCCCAACGCCGCGACCGCACGCATCCCCTCCAGGGCGGGGAGGAAGGCTTTCGGGGACCGGCTCGGCGTGCTCATCGACGATCAGGATACCGTGGTGACGCTACTCTCCGAGCCTCCCACGGGTGAACGTCTCTCACCATTATTGTTTTTCGCAGCGCGTTCTTCCCCGGCATCGTAGTTTCAGCCGGTAAAGTAGCCGTGAATACCCCGCTCTCTGACGTACACCAGGACAGGAACCAGGCCACCATGAAGAAGGTCTTCTCCCACCTCGCCATCATCCTCGGCGCCGCACTGCTGGTCATCGCACTGGCTTTGCCGATTTACGTCCTGCCCAAAGGCAAGGTCATCCCGAAGGACATCGAGTCGGCGACGGTCACCAAGGTCACGCCGGGGATCCTGACCGATGCCGGGGCACTCGCCGCCGATGAACCCGTGGCGGGCAAGGACTCCCTGCCGGAGTGCCGCGGGGAGAACAAGGTCGTCAGCTGCTTCATCTGGCCGGAGACCGACATCCAGTCCCAGCGGTTCGTCATGGCCCAGGACCCCACCGACGATGACGAGGTCACCCTGGAGGCCGGCGGCACGGTCTACCAGGCCGACCTGCCGGAGCCGGAGAACCTGCTCTCCGCCGAGATCGACCGGGTCACGCTGGACCGCAAGACCGCCTTCCCCGTCGACGAGCCGACCTCGTCACTGAACATCACCGCCCCGGGGGCCGACGGCGGCAACGTCCAGGAGGACGTCCCGCAGTTCACCCGGACCGGCCTGCAGTTCCAGTTCCCCTTCAACACGGAGAAGAAGGCCTACCCGTTCTTCGACCACCGGTTGATGGAGACCAACGACATCGACTTCGTCGACCAGGAGAAGATGGACGGCGAGACGGTCTACCGCTTCGAGCAGGAGATCGGCCCGTCGGAGATGTACCCCAACGTGGAGGCCATGCTCAAGGGCGACGGTGAGCTCAGCGCCGCTGACCGACAGTCCCTCGGTTCACTGAAGCTGGCGTTCCCGGCCGCGAAGTGGGGACTCACCCCCGACGAGGTCGACGGATGGGATCCGGACGACGAAGACTCCGCCGCGACGAACGACGACGAAGACTCCGAGGAAGGTGACTCGGCGGACGCCGACCTGGGTCCGGAGGTCGAGATGAGCCGGTACTACACCGTCAACCGCGTCCTGCGCGTCCAGCCCGACACCGGCGTGATCGTCCACGGTGCCGAGGAGGTCTGGATGTTCTACGCCCGCGACGACGCGGAGGCCGAGGAGATGGCCAAGCCGGAGAACCGTGAGCGCGAGCTGGAGAACCCGACCCGCACCGCCCTGTACTACCCCGGCGAGTTCAACGACGAGACGCACGAGAACCAGATGGCACGCGCGAAGGACGGCCTGAAGACCATGGACCTCATCGGCACCTACGTGCCGTGGGGTGCCGGGATCATCGGTGTCATCCTGCTCATCATCGGCTTCCTGCTCTCCCGGTCCGCCGGCCGTCACCGCAACTGACACCTCCGGCGCCCGCTGGCGCCCGCCGGCTCGGCACGGGCCTGTCACCGATTACGCCTCCGCCACGTGGCGACCTGCGGTTTTACCGGTGGGCTCTCCCGGCGAGGCGTAATATGCTGCACCCACCTACGATGAGACGATGACCACGCAGGACCAGAGCCCGTCGCGCCCGCTCACGGTGCGCCCGCGGCTCCTGCTCCACCTCTGGTGCGCGTTGCTGGTCGGCATCGTCTTCTGGCCGTTCCTCTGCACCCTGTTCAGCTATGTGGCCCCGGGCTCCGCGACACCGTCCCTGATCCTCCGGGACATGGTCGTCCCCCACTCCATGGCCTTGAACGACCTGGCCACCGCCCGCGACGGGCTTCCCCGCGCCGTCCCCCAGGACACCGTACTGGCCTGGCTCTCACCGGTGGTGCCACCGCCGGTGACGGTCAGTGTCCTCATGCTGGCGGGAGGCTACGCCGGTGCCCTCGGAGCGGCCACTCTCGTGCGGCAGATCGTCGGTGACGCCGGCCGTCGGGGGACCTGGGTGGCCGGCGCCCTCGCCGCGGCAGTCACCCTGTGGAACCCGTATGTCGCCGAACGGTTGCTGCAGGGACACTGGTCGGTCGTCCTCGCCGGGGTGCTGCTGCCCGCCGTGGCCGTCAGCGTGCTGCGACGCTCGCCGGCATCGCTGGTCGCCCTCGTCGT
Source organism: Corynebacterium glyciniphilum AJ 3170 (assembly GCF_007673095.1). GTDB lineage: Bacteria > Actinomycetota > Actinomycetes > Mycobacteriales > Mycobacteriaceae > Corynebacterium. Next base: position 99,110 of record NZ_VDYZ01000007.1, on the reverse strand, counting down.
GCTCCTCCTGGTCAGTGCGCTGACCCCGACAGGGCTGATCCTGGCCACCCTGACCGCGGCGGTGGCGGCTCTCGTCGGCGCAGCGCCGCTGGTCCGGGCGCTCACCGTCGTCGGCGTCGGCACCGTCGGCGCTGTCCTGTCCCTCCCCTGGGTCATCCCCACACTGGTCACCACGGGTGCCAACGCGACACGGACCGATGCTGCCGGGGCTGCGTTGTTCGCTGCGGGGGCAGAACCGGGCGTCGGCGTGCTGGGGGCGTTGGCCGGGCTCGGCGGGATCTGGAATGCTGACGCGGTCCCCGCTTCCCGCGAAGCGCTCGCGCCGGTGAGCACCGGTGCCGGGGTGGTCCTGGCGCTCGTGGCCGTCGTGGCTGCGGTCCTGCTGTGGCGTCGCGGTCGGCTACGGGGCGCACCCCTGGTCTGGCTGGCCCTGGTGTCCGTCGTCGTCCCCGCCCTGATGTTCACCGCCCCGGGGATCACTGTGACCGGCTGGTTCCTCGAATACGTGCCGGGGGCCGGCCTTGTCCGCGACTCCCAGAAGTTCGTGGTCCTCGCGCTTCCCGGCCTGGTTGTCCTCCTCGCCTCGGCGGTGACGCCCGTGGTGCAGGCAGGACGGCGCACGGCCACTGCGTGTGCCACCGCCGTCCTCGTCCTGGTGTGGGTCGCGGTGCCCGTGTTGCCGCGGGATCTCGCCGACCTTGCCCCCGTGCAGCTCGACGGCGTCTACGACGAACTCGCCGACCAGGTCACTGCCTGGCAGGACGATCACGGGACGACGGCCCGGACCCTGTTGTGGCCGCCCGGTAACTACCGGATGATCGGGGGCCGCCCTGCGCTCGACCCGGCTCTCAAGATGCTGCCCGGGCGGCCTATCGACCCGGGGTACCTGATCGTCGACGGTGCCCTGGTCGACGGTGATCCGGATACGGTCGCCGCTCTCAACGAGCTGGCGTCCGGGGAGGACACGCTGGCGGACCGGGGTGTCGACCTGGTCGTCGTCGAGGACGGTGGGGCCGGTGGGAACGGTGGCGTCGACACCCGCGGCGTGGCCGACGTCCTGCAGGAGCACGATGAGCTCTGGTCGTCCGGACGGTGGAGCCTCTACGCCGTCGACAGGTAGATAGGGCGGTTTGCGAGTCTGGTGGCGTTGAGTTCGCTGACTCAACGCCACCAGACGCGCAAACCGCCCCGTGTCCGGGATGATCAGGCCATCTACTCCAGCTCAACCTTGCGGTTCCAGGAGTACACGGTCCGCCACAGGCAGAGCAGCATGAGGATCGCCATCGGAGGGATGAAGCCCAGCGGCATCATGGAATCATAGGAGGACGTCGTGCCCGGATCGCGTCCGATCTCGTCCAGCAGGCTGTAGCCACCCAGAGTCCACCCTGATGCGTCGCCGGTGATGCCCACCGGGATGGCGAACAGTCCGATCAGCGCCACCACCTGGCTGACCATGCCGAGCAGGAAGAACACCAGCACCGCCCCGCCGGCACCCAGGGTCTGCAGCCACCGCTCCTTGCCCAGGGAGATCGAGAAGTAGTACTGGACCGGCCCCGTCAGGGTGGCCAGGTAGCCACCGACCAGCACGCTGATCATCAGCCACGCCGGCACACCGGAGTCGGAGACTGCCGTCCGGAGCTCCCGGAACATCTCGCCCAGGCCGGTGACCTGCTCGTTACCGGCGGAGAACCCGACCCAGAGCAGGCAGCCGAGGAGTACGGTCACCACCAGGCTCACCGTGGTCACGACCACGGCCCACAGCATCTTCACCGTGAAGATCCGGCTGCCCTTCACCGGGATGGTCTGTGTGAGGTAGCCGGAGGCGCCGTAGCTGGAGCGCCAGTAGTCCACGGCGAGCACGATCTGCATGACCGGGGTGAAGCCCATGACCACCATGATCCCGACGCCCGCGGCGAGGGTGCTGAAGACCGTCCAGTCGACGGCGATCAGCGCTGCACAGAACAAGATAGCCAGCACCGCCAGACCGAGGACGACGGCGAGCATGCTGCGGGTGCGCAGCCACTCGTAGCGGAAGAGAGTGCGGGTCGGTGTCGTCGGTGTCGTCGGTGTCGTCGGTGTCGTCGGTGTCGTTGCGGTAGTCATCGGTACTCCTCCCGGAAGATGCCGTCCAGGCTGGTGCCGTGGTGGGCGCGCAGGTCATCGGCACTGCCCTGGAGCATCACCTGGCCGTAGCGCATCATCACCACCGCATCGAGCATCGGCTCGAGGTCGTGGACGAGGTGCGTGGAAATCAGCAGCAGCGAGTCCTCCGAGAGGTTCGCCATGATGCTCCTGAGGATCGAGTCACGGGCGGACGGGTCCACCCCGGAGATCGGTTCATCGAGCAGGTAGACCGGTGTGCGACGTGACATGGCGATCGCCACCTGCACCTTCTCCCGCATGCCCTTGGAAAGTTGTTTGATGCGGAGACCCTCGTCGATCCCGAAATCGGCGATCATCGCGCGGGCCTTGTCGATGTCGAAGTCGGCGAAGAAGTCGCTCCACATCGCCAGGCAGAAGCTGACCTTGTGGGACGGGATGAGGAATCCCACGTCCGGCAGGAAGGACACCAGCGCCTTGGATTCCGGGCCCGGGGCATGCCCGGCGATGGCCACCTCGCCGTCGTATCCGGCCAGGACGCCGGCGAGCGTCTTGAGCAGTGTCGTCTTCCCGCAGCCGTTCTCGCCGAGCAGGCCCACGATCTGGCCGGGCTGCAGGTCCAGGTCGATGCTGGCGAGCGCCGTCCGACGGCCGTAGTTCTTGCTGAGCGCACGGGTGTGGATCAGGCCCGTGGTGTGTGGGGTGTCCATCATGACTCCTCCGTTTCTGTGTCTGTATATGTCTTTCCCCACCTGGTCGCGACGAGGGTCTCTGCCTCGCTCCGGCTCAGTGCCAGTCCGCGGACGCGTCGGACGAAATCGTCGACGGCACCCCGCGCCAGGTTCTGGCGTTCCTCGTTGATCCGGTCGCCGTCCTCGGTGACGAACCGTCCTACCGTCCGCTCGGTGCGGCACAGTCCGGCCCGTTCCAGTTCACTCAGCGACCGTTGGACGGTGTTGGGGTTCACCCCCAGTTCGGCGGCGAGTTCGCGGACGCCGGGAAGACGTGCCCCCGGTGTCCATTGACCGGTCACGATGCGCCGTGAGAACTCCACGAGCAGCTGACTCCAGATCGGGGACGAGTTGTCGAATTCCACGGCCACCTCCTCCCTGCGTTTCCGTTATCTTGTCTCTCTGTATTAGGCACCTAATACACTGACACGGCGAAGTGCCGTTGTCAATGACCGAACTCCCCGGAGTTACTCCGGTAGAACTCTGAAAAACGTGCTTTCGCACTCTCTGACCTGCTGATACAGTCCACTCCCGACGCGCGGCAAGCCCCCGTGCGTCGCCCCACGAGAAGGGGAGTAGTTCCCGGCCGTTCCCGGTCGGCGTTGTGTCGACATACCGGCCGTCCCACACGGCCCGGCACCACACCTGCGCTGTTTTCCACCCCGCGACAGCACCGCAGGCGAACGAGACCTTCGGCCCAGCACCCCTGCCGGAACAGCCGAAGAAGAGGTCACCGACACCATGACAACCACCCAACTTCTCCTCATCGCCCTCGGGGTGTCCGCCGACGCCTTCGCGGTCTCCGTCGTCCAGGGAACGACGATCCACGAGCACGTCGTGCGCCGGATACTGCTGCTGTCCCTGGTCTTCGGCGCCTTTCAGGCGATGATGCCGTTGATCGGCTGGGCGGTGGGATCGTCCGTCGCCGACCTGGTTACCAGCGTCGACCACTGGATCGCCTTCGCGCTGCTGGGCGGCATCGGGGCGAAGATGGTCATCGACAGTGTCACCGCCGGCCCGTCCGACACGACGGCGACGGCATTCACCGTCCGCTCCGTCCTCACTCTCGGCATCGCGACAAGCATCGACGCCCTCGCCGTGGGTATCGGCTTCGCGCTCGTGCCGATCAACATCCTCTGTGCAGTCGGGCTGATCGGCGTGATCACGTTCTTGGCGTCCCTGCTGGGCGGCTGGCTCGGCCACCACGGCGGACGCACACTCGGCAAGCCCGCCACGATCGTCGGTGGCCTCGTCCTCATCGGTATCGGCGTGAGCATCCTGATCGAGCACCTGGGGTAAACTAGTTTCCCCGTCGGCAGCACCGCAGGAGACCTCATGGACGAGTACTGGGGAGACGTTGTCCCCTTCCAGAAACCCCCGCGACGCGAGCGCCGTCCGGGTCCCTATGTCGTCGGCCTCTTGACAGCCGTCGCCCTCTTCGGGATTGCCGCCGCCCTGGCGCAGCTCCTCCCCCGCGACACCGCCGATGACCTGTATCCGCTCATCAGCTCACTGGTGGCGGGCGGTATCCTGCTCATCCTCGTTGTCGGTGTCGCGGCAGTGAGTGACCGGTGGCCGGACAAGGTTCTCGCACTGGTGACGGCGGCGTGTTTCATCATTGCGGCTCTCGCCTACCCCACGTCACGGGCAGAGCAGGATCTTCCGGTCATCTTCTCCCTCGGCGTGCTCTATCCCCTCGGACGTGCGCTGGGGCTGGCATGCCTGCTCGTTCTCGTGTTCCGCGTGGCCCGGAGGCTGTTCCGGGGTCGCTCGACTGTCACTCCACGAGACCGGTGAGCAGCTCCTCCCAGGCCGCGCCGGTGCGCTGCCAGGAGAACGTCCCCGCGCGCTCCCGTGCAGCCGCCCCCAACGTCGCCAGCCGGGACGGCTCCTCCATCAACTGGCCCAGCATGTTGATCAGTCCGCCTTCCGAGTTGACCAGGACACCGGTGATCCCGTCGACGACACTGTCGCGCAAACCGGCTGACGAGCTGTAGCCCAGCGTGGGCACCCCGTGCAGGCCTGCCTCGATGACCGCCAGGCCCCAGCCCTCCTTCCTGCTGGGCAGGATGTGCAGGTCGGCCCGCGCCAGGATGCGGTGCTTGACCTCCTCGCCGACATGACCGTGGAAGATCACGTGGCCCGACACCCCGAGGTCCTCGGCGTGCCGTCGTAGCCGTTCGGACCACCACCCGTCCCCGATGATGTCGAGGTAGGTCTCCGGGTGCCGGGGGAGGACGCTGGCCAGGGTGTCCATGGCGTGCTCGATCTGCTTGTGCGGCACCAGACGTGACAGGGTGACCAGGCGGAACCGTCCTGACCGTCCTGACCGTCCTTCATCCCCCGCGTCACCGGTGGTGACGGTGTCGGGGATGTCCACGCCGTTGCGGATCACCGTGATCCGTCGGCGGTCCACGCCGAGATCCACGAGTTCCTCCGCGCTCGGCTCCGACACGGTCACATAGGGCGTCCGCCGATGCACCCACGGGGACAGACGCGACTCGATGAACCAGCCGATCCGCGACAACACGGGTCCGGCAACCGGCCACTGCTCACGGTGGCAGTGGTGGGTCAGCAAGACGGCGCGGGCACCGTCGCGTCCTGTCCCGGCGATCATGCGCGCGAAGAACGGCACACCGTTCTGAGTGTCGACGACCACGTCCGGACGTCCGCTGCGCACCATGTACCACCAGGCGCGCGGATACACGGTCAGAGCTCCGCCACCGCGACTGTAGCGGACCCCGTTGCGCTCCTCCGACGGTGCCGATCCGGGATAGCGGGCGGTGCGGAACGTCACCGTATGACCCTGCCGTGCCAGGTATTCCGCGACGCGCTCGAGATAGACCTCACTACCACCGCCTTCGGGGTGGCCGGAGTCGCGCCAACACAGCAACAGAACCTTCATGACCGTTCTCACGATACAGGCACGACCGACTGATCACGGGTCGACAGCACCGTGGCGGTCCGACGCACCCCGATGCCCGAGGGGCGGCACCTTGAGCGCTCAGGTCAGTTTCCATGCCTCCTGCTGACCTGTACCCACAACCCCTCTGGGCCGCACTGTCCACCGTGGTGCCCGACACACGGTGTGCCATGATGGCGACATGTTCGCGGTCCCCTCCTGCGCCACCACATCGCTAAGCTCAGCCAGATCATCTGTCCTCCGGCCCCTCCGTCGACGCGCGACGCTGCGCCGTTCACTCGAACTGCTCAGCGACTTCCGCTTCGAACAGAGTGACCCAGACCGTTTCTACGGGCGCCTCGCCGAGGACACGGTCCGATTGATCCGCGACCTTCAGGACGGCGCGACCGGGAAGGCGCTCGCCGGACGCCGCATCCTCGACGTCGGCGGCGGCCCCGGCTACTTCGGCCGGGCGTTCGCCGCGGCAGGGGTCGCGACCGGTGACTACGTCACCTGCGAGCCGGATGTCGGCGAGATGGCTGCCGCCGGGATCCGTCTGCAGTCCTCCGTGCGTGGGTCCGGCATGGACCTTCCGTTCGCCGACGGGGCCTTCGACATCACCTACTCCTCCAATGTCGCCGAGCACGTCTCCGACCCGTGGCGGATGGCCGACGAGATGCTGCGTGTCACCCGACCTGGCGGGCTGATGATCTTCTCCTACACCTGCTGGCTGGGACCCTTCGGTGGGCATGAGACCGGCCTGTGGCAGCACTACGTGGGCGGGGAGTACGCGGCGCGCCGGTATGAGAGGAAGAACGGCCATCCGCCCAAGAACCGCTGGGGCGAGAGCCTGTTCAACGTCTCCTGTGCCGACGGACTGCGCTATGCGCAGGACGCCGCGTCCGGACAACGCACGGAGGACGCCGAGTTCCTCGCCGCCTTCCCCCGCTACCACCCGTGGTGGGCATGGTGGATGGTCAACGTCCCGGGAGTGCGGGAACTGGCGGTCTCGAACCTGGTTCTGGTGTTGCGGAAACAGGTCACCGTGTAGCTTCACGACACAAAACCGCAGGAAAACGGCACCCCCGAACCTCGCCCGAATGCCGCATGCAACCACATATGGGGATAGAGTGATCGGCGACACATGTTGCACACCGATGTCGTCGCACCAACAAGTGAGGCAAGTGAGGACCGTCATGACAAACAACAGCATCCCCGAGGCTTTCATCTACGAAGCCGTACGAACCCCGCGCGGTAAAGGCAAGCCCGGCGGCAGCCTCCACACCGTCAAACCCGTTGACCTGCTCAGTGGGCTTATCACCGAGATCCTCGACCGTAACTCGGGCCTCGACCCGGCAGCGGTCGGCGACGTCATCTCCGGCGTGGTCACCCCGCTCGGCGACCAGGGCATGGACATCGCCCGGACCGCGGCACTGAACGCGGGTCTGCCCTACTCGGCGACCGGTGTGCAGATCAACCGTTACTGCGCCTCCGGCCTGACCGCCCTGAACCTGGGTGCGATGAAGGTCCGTTCCGGCTGGGAGGACCTCGTCCTCGCCGGTGGTGTGGAGTCGATGTCCCGTGTTCCCATGGGCTCCGACGGCGGCGCCCTGGCCATGGACCCGGAGACCTCCTTCGCCAACGACTTCATCCCGCAGGGCATCTCCGCCGACCTGATCGCCACGCTCGACGGCGTCGGCCGTGAGGAGCTCGACGCCTACGCCTCCCGCTCCCACGAGCGTGCCGCGAAGGCCTGGGATGAGAACCGGTTCGCCAACTCCGTCGTGCCGGTCAAGGACCGCAACGGCGTGACCGTGCTGGACCGCGACGAGACCATCCGTCCCGGGACGACACCGGAGAAGCTCGCCGGTCTGCGTCCCGCCTTCGCCGCGATCGGCGAGCAGGGTGGTTTCGACGCCGTGGCCCTGACGAAGTACCCGCAGCTCGAGACCATCAACCACGTGCACCACGGCGGTAACTCCTCCGGCATCGTCGACGGTGCGTCCCTGCTGATGATCGGTTCCGAGGCCGCCGGCAAGAAGAACGACCTCACTCCGCGGGCACGCGTCGTCGCTGCGGTGACCACCGGTGTCGAGCCCACGATCATGCTCACCGCCCCCGCGCCGGCAGCTCGCGCCGCCCTGGAGCAGGCCGGCCTGACCGCCGACGACATCGACGTCTGGGAGATCAACGAGGCCTTCTCCTCCGTCGTCCTGCGTGCCCAGCGCGACCTGAACATCCCGGACGAGAAGCTCAACATCAACGGTGGCGCCATCGCCATGGGCCACCCGCTGGGTGCCACCGGTGCGATGATCACCGGCACCGCCGTCGACGAGCTGCACCGCACCGGCGGACGCTATGCCCTGATCACCCTCTGCGTCGCCGCGGGCATGGGTGTGGCCACCATCATCGAGCGCGTCTAACCACTGCTGAACACCGATTTTCTCTAGGAGATACACCTCATGAGCGACAACATCATCGCCTGGGAGACCGACGGCAACGGCGTGGTCACCCTCACCATCGACGACCCCAGCTCGTCCGTCAACACCATGAACGACGCCTTCCGCGACTCCGTCAGCGAGACCGCCGGCAAGTTGCAGGCGAGCGTCGAGTCAGGCGAGGTCAAGGGCGTCGTGATCACCAGTGCGAAGAAGACCTTCTTCGCCGGTGGCGACATCAAGTCCATGATCAAGTCCACCCCGGCCGACGCCCCTGCCCTGCAGAAGCAGATCGACAAGATGAAGGCCGACATGCGCACCATCGAGACGCTCGGCGTCCCGGTCGTCGCCGCCCTGAACGGCACCGCCCTCGGCGGTGGGCTCGAGATCGCGCTGGCCACCCACCACCGCATCGCCGCGGACACCAAGGGTGCCAAGTTCGGCCTCCCCGAGGTCACCCTGGGCCTGCTGCCCGGTGGCGGCGGCGTGGCACGGGTCACCCGCATGCTCGGCATCCAGGACGCCCTGATGAAGGTGCTGACCACCGGCCGCCAGTTCAGCGCCGAGGCAGCCAAGGACACCGGGCTGATCGACGAGATCGTCCCCGCCGACCAGCTCATCGACGCGGCCAAGGCCTGGATCGCCTCGGGACCGGAAGCCTCCCAGCCCTGGGACCGCAAGGGGTACCGCATGCCCGGCGGCACGCCGACCACCCCGGCGCTGGCCGCGATGCTGCCGAGCTTCCCCGCCAACGTCACCAAGCAGATCAAGGGCGCACCGATGCCCGCCCCGCAGGCGATCCTGTCCGCCGCCGTGGAGGGTGCGCAGCTCAAGCGACTCGAAGACGCCACCGCCGTGGAGACACGCTGGTTCGTCTCGCTGGTCACCGGCCCCACGTCCAAGAACATGATGCAGGCCTTCTTCTTCGACCTGAACCACTGCAACGGCGGCGGCTCCCGTCCCGTGCAGGAGGACGGCACCCCGTACCCCGCCACGACCTTCAAGAAGGTCGGTGTCATCGGTGCCGGCATGATGGGCGCCGGCATCGCCTACGTCGCCGCCAAGGCCGGCATCGAGGTCGTCCTCAAGGACATCTCCGAGGAGAACGCCCAGAAGGGCAAGGCCTACTCCGAGGGCCTCGAGGCCAAGGCCCTCAAGCGTGGCAAGACCACCGAGGAGAAGTCCGCCGCTCTGCTGGAACGCATCACCCCGACCGCCGACTACGCGGATCTCTCTGACGTCGACCTGGTGATCGAGGCCGTCTTCGAGAACACCGAGCTCAAGCACAAGGTCTTCGCCGAGATCGAGGCCGCCGTGCCGTCCACCGCGGTTCTCGGCTCGAACACCTCCACCCTGCCGATCACCGGGCTGGCCGAGGGCGTCGACCGCGCCGCCGATTTCATCGGCCTGCACTTCTTCTCCCCCGTGGACAAGATGCCCCTGATCGAGATCATCTCCGGCGAGAAGACCGACCCGGCGACCCTCGCCAAGGCCCTGGACTTCGCCCGCCAGATCCGCAAGACCCCGATCGTGGTCAACGACTCCCGCGGCTTCTTCACCTCCCGGGTGATCGGCACGGTGCTCAACGAGGCGATGCGCATGCTCGTCGAGGGCGTCGACCCCGCCGTGATCGAAGCGGCCGGACGCCAGGCCGGCTACCCTGCCCCACAGCTGCAGCTGCAGGACGAGCTGAACCTGAAACTGGCCCGAAAGATCGGCGAAGAGAACAAGGCGGCCGCCGAGGCGGCCGGCGTCACCGTCGACGACGGCGGCGTCAATGCGCTGGTCGACGCGATGCTGGACGAGTTCGACCGTCCCGGCAAGCTCGAGGGCAAGGGTTTCTACGAGTACGACGAGAACGGCCGTCGTGCCGGCCTGTGGTCCGGCCTGCGCGGCGAGGTCCGCGACAAGCTGGGCATCACCCCGGTCACCGTCCCCGACGGTGAAGCAGCCACTGCCGGCGCTGATCTGAACTCCACCGGAGGTTCCGCTGACGGTGCCCCGACACTCAACGACCTCATCGAGCGCATGCTGTTTATCGAGGCCCTCGAGACACAGCGTTGCATCGACGAGAATGTGTTGACCTCGGACGCCGACGCCAACATCGGCTCGATCCTGGGCATCGGCTACCCGGCGTGGACCGGTGGATCCCGCCAGTTCATCACCAACTACGCTCGTCCGGCCGCTGCCGCACTGCCGGCCGACGCCGGTGACGACTACCCGACCAGTGGTGTCGCCGGGTTCGTCGCCCGTGCCGAGGAGCTCGCGGCCGCCTACGGCGACCGGTTCGCCCCGTTGGACTCCCTGAAGGGCTAGTCTCGCCCGGCTGCCGACCACGACGGTTACTGTCCTCCAGTAACCGTCGTTCTGCGTTCTCCGACGTTCTCCGACGTTCTCCGACGTTCTCCGACGTTCCCAGGCGTCTGCCAGTGCCCTGCCAGTTACGGTCGCTATATTTACCGTAACTATGGCCTGTTTCCGTCTGACCGTTCCGGAGGACCCGCGTGTTTGATTCTCTCGTCGACTGGGTTGTCTCCCTCATGGACACCCTCGGCGCCCTGGGTGTCGGCCTCGCGATCCTCATCGAGACCGTGTTTCCGCCGATCCCCAGTGAGTTCGTCCTCCCTCTGGCCGGGTTCAGCTCCACGCAGGGCGAGCTCAACGTGTGGGCGGCATTCATCGGCGCGACAACCGGGTCGATGTTGGGGGCGTGGCTGCTCTACTGGCTGGGGGCGGTGGTCGGCGCGGAGCGTCTGCGCGCCATCGCGGACAGGATGTGGCTCACCGAGGGCGAGGACGTGGACAAGGCACTGCACTGGTTCGGCAAGTACGGGGAGGCCTCGATCCTCATCGGTCGCGTGGTTCCGGGTGTGCGGAGCCTGGTCTCGATTCCCGCCGGGGTCCACCGTACGGGGCTGCTGAAGTTCTCGGTGCTCACTCTCGTCGGTTCCGGGGTCTGGAACGGCGTGCTGATCTGGCTGGGTGTCGCCCTGGGTGAGAACTGGAAGACGGTGTCAGACGTGATCGACCGCTACTCCAGCTGGGTGTACGTCGCGCTGGCCCTGGCGGTCGTGGCCTTCGTGGTCTTTCTGGTTGTCCGCGACAGGCGACGTAAAGCGGCCAGGAAGCGGACGGAGAACACACACCGGACGGCTCTGTGAGAAGGGAGCCGCAGGCTATCCCTCCGGCCGAGGGTTTCCTGCGGTGTCGGCCGGTTCCGCAGTCCCGGCAGCTTCCCTGACCGTCCGCGCACGTTCCACGTCGCGTGCCAGCTGGTCCTCCGCCTTCTCTATGGCCACGGTGTCGCGGGCCTCAAGCTGCAGACTCTCCTCCGCAGGCATCCCCGCCTTCAGTTGCCGCACCCGTTCCACCTCGCTGTCGACCACCGCCCCGAACAACAGCACGATGTTGACGATGAACAACCACAGCATCAGGATCACGACGCCTGCGAGGGTGCCGTAGGTGGCGTTGTAGTTGCCGAAGTTGGCCACGTAGAAGAAGAAGACCAGTGACGCCAGGACCGCTCCCCCGATCGCCAGCACGGCACCGGCACTGACCCAACGCATGCCGCGGACCCGGATATTCGGCGTCGTCCGGTACAACAGCCCGACCAGCAGGATCACCACCACGGCGATCACGATCCAGCGGGCGACCCCCCAGATCCGCAGCGTCGTCTCCTCGAGCCCGACCGCGGAGCCGATCATCTCGGCGATCGGCCCGGAGATACTGAACGCGACGATTCCGAGGGCGATCAGCACCAGCAGGAATGCGGTGAGCAGGTACATCTGGAGGTTGTACTTGATCAGCCCCCGCCCCTCGGTGGTGTCGTAGATGCTGTTCATCGCCCGGCCGAAGGTCTTGACGTATCCGGACGCGGTCCACAAGGTCGTCACCAGACCGAGGACAAGCCCCAGGCCCGCGGACGGGGTATTCAGGATCTCCGACAGAACCGGTTCCACTGCTCCCCACGCGGTCTCCGGGACGATGTCCTCTGCCTCGTTGAGCATGGACACGACCGATTCTTCACTCTGCCCGAACAACCCGAGGATCGACACCAGGGCGATGAGTGCCGGGAAAAGGGCAAGCAACGTCCGGAACGTCAGGCTCCCCGCGAGGTCGATACATCCGCACAACAGGAATCGCCGGAAGGACCGACCGGGGATGTACCGCCAGGCCGGTGGCGAGGAATGTGCTGAAACGTCGATAACGACAGGCTAGCGAAACCTCGTTCACCAGAGGTAACCAGGGGCCACACTCGGGCCCGCGGGCACAACTATGCGCCGCGCTTCACCGCGATCACCCAACCGGCGTCCCCGGCTGTCTCGAACTGCGTCACCTCGTGACCGTCCGTCGCCGCCCAGCGCGGCAGCGCGTCCGTCGCCTGGGTGCAGTCGAATTCGATGACCAGCTCCTCGCCGACGTCGATGCGCTTGATCGCGTCCTTCGCCTCAATCAGCGGGAAGGGGCACACAGCACCCAGGGTGTCCATCTTCCACCGACCGTTGCCCAGGTCAGTGAGATTTCCCTTGTCCCGGGTCGTGGATCCGACGACCCCCAGCGCGGACGCCGTCAGCGTCGGTGCGGTGAGCACGGCACTGCCCGACGTCCCGGCGGTTCCTGCGGCTCCGGGCTCTGTGGGTGCGGCGGGCGCGACGGGCGCGAGGTCGTCGTCGGCCCGCCCGGACGGGCCGTCGTCCTGCGGGTTGTAGGGCTGGTCCGGCTTCAGCCAGATCTTGGCCGCTGCGCCGACACCGAGGGCGATCGCCACGATCGCCACCCACCCCTGGTAGCTGAACAGCGACGTCTGGACCATGCCGTTGCCCACGGTGCATCCGCCGGCCCAGACGGCACCGACGCCCATCATCACACCGCCGACAACCGAACGGACCGCCTGCCGACCGTCCGGCACACGCACGCGGAACTCACCGGAGGCCTTGGCCGCGATGTAGGAGCCGACGAGGATGCCGAGCACCAGCAGCACACCCCAGTTCCAGTTCGCCGGATTCGCGGTGGTCAGCCAGGACGCCAGATCCGCCGACGGAGTCGTGATACCGAGCCCGGAGTTGCGGCCGGTTGCCGCGGACAGCGGCCAGGCGATCACACCGATGACACCGACGATCGCCGCGGTGACGTAGAAGTGCCACGGCTTCTCGGTGAGCAGGTGCGCGATACCGGTCTTCTTCGGGGCGAGGGTGGTCGGCTTCGGTACCGAGCGATCGCGTGAGACGTAGTGCCGGACCATCAGTGCCGTGACCACGACAATGAGGACCACGAAGATCCATGGGGTGACACCCAGCGTCTCCGGGACGGTCGTGGCCTCGACGGTGTACCCGCCGAGCCACTCGTTCATACCGGACAGCGGGCCGTAGTTCATCGCCGCCGAGGACAGTGCGTACATCGCCAGGGCGATCCACGAACCGACCAGGCCCTCGCCGGAGCGGTACCACGTACCGGACGCGCATCCGCCGGCCAGGACGATGCCGAGACCGAAGACGAAGCCGCCGATGACCACGGCTGCGGGCGCGAAATCACTGACGTCCGGATCGATCACTCCGGTACTCGTCAGCGCAGTGAGGCCGACAGCGTGGACGGCGATGACGACCAGGAGCGCAGTCACACCACGCCAGGTCCGCTGGGTGAAGATGTCACGCAGAAAGCCGGTGACGCAGAAACGGCCGCGTTGCATGACGAAGCCGAGGACGGCGCCGACGGCCAGTCCGGTGATGAGCATGAGGTCCTCCCGTGAGATCTGCTTATGGACAGATCGGTCTGTTTGTGCCTGTGGACCCTACACCGGACGGCGGCACCGGACAAGGGGTCCGTTCATGGCGGCACGCTGTCCGGCCGGATCAGTGGGGGCGTGCCGGAAACGACGCCGCGCTGCCGGCGGAAGCCGGAATCCGGCACGCTTGCACTGATTGGCCGGACCCCGTACTTCATCCCGTCTGATCCGTCATATACATTTTACTCAGAATCCTCCCACGACGTTTCAGGAGAATCCGTACCATTGTGTGCTCGCACGTCTATGCCCGCCATCCTGGCCGCTATCGTCGTCGCTGCCGGTGGACTACCTGCCGCGACGGCCGGGACCGTCGGGGAAGACGGTATCCCACAACCCGCCTCCTCCAGCGACATCACCTGGGAAACCTGTCCCGACCAGGTCACTGTGGACACCGCGGAATGCGGACGCATCGACGTCCCGATGTACCACGCCGAACCGGACGGCGAACAGATCTCCGTCGGCTTCGTCCGCGTCCCTGCCAGCGACCCTGACGCACGCAGGGGAACGCTGTTCGCCGTCCCCGGTGGACCCGGAGACGATGCGTATAGCCACATTGGAGCTCAAGACCACCTGCTCCAGTGGCCGCAGGACATGAAGAACGAGTGGGACATGGTTGCCATCCAACCACGCGGCCTCGTCGGCTCCACGCCCCTGGACTGTGACCACGAACCGACCGGCTGGGACCCGTTGCGCGCGAACCTCACGGAGGCGGCGGGTTATTTCCAGGATGCCTGCGAGATCGGTACGCCCGGCTACACCGATTCGATCAACACCTCGGAAATTGCACACGATCTCGAGGACGTCCGTGCCGCCCTCGGCGAGGACACCGTCTCTGTCACGGGGGTGAGCTACGGGACTCATCTCGGATCCGCCTACGCGACCTTGTTCCCGGAGCGCACCGACAAACTCGTCCTCGATTCCGGGTCGGACCAGAACAGAACCTGGACAGGCACGCTCGATGATCAGACCGGCGGCTACACCGGTGCACTCCACGACTTCCTGGAATGGACCGCGGAGAACAACGACACCTACGGACTCGGTGAGACGCCTCTGGAGGTGTACCAGGCATGGTCGCGGGTGATCGTGGAGGAATCCGGAACGAATCCGACGGTCGTCCCGCCACCAGCCCAGATCGGTGATCTGCCCGAAGGGCTGCAGTGGGCCGGCCAGCCCGCGGCGGACATCCTCACCGCGACGGGCCAACCGCAGGCAAAGCTGGAGAACCTCTTCCGCATGGTCAGCACGCCCGGCGCTATTCAAGCTGCATCAACGACCCTGGTGGCTACGCACCAGGTACTGCCACAGCCGCAGTTCTGGGGCGAGCTGGCGGAGATCATCAACGGCACCACACAGCTCCCTTCCCTTGAGGAACAGATTGAAGCCCAGGCCGACGCTGACCCAGAAGCGCTGAACCAGGTGATGGCGACCCAGGCCATGCAGTCGATGGTCATCTGCAACGAGAACCAGGTTGACGCTGACCCCCTGAGAATCCCCGGGGCACTGTGGAACAACTTCGTCGAACAGGACGTGTTCTCCCTCCCCGGTGACACTGCCGCGGCAGGAATCAACTGTGCAGGCATCGAGCCGAACGCTCCGATCGTGGACGTCAACGGTGGTGCCCTGGACGTCCGGCCGCTGCAGATCCAGGGAACCGGTGATCCGCAGACCCTCTACCGCACCCACCGCCCGATGGCGGAGGCGATGAACAGCCACGTCATCACCGTGGACGGGCCGGGTCACGCCCAGGTCGGTGTGGGCAACACGATTGTGGACGACACCGTCGTGGACTACCTGCGCACCGGAACCACCGACGTCACCGCCGCTCCGTCGCGACCGGTGGGCTGATCCTCAGCCCTTGACCTCGGTGGCGTGCAACTGGTCGTCCAGATCTTCAGGGTCGAGATTCGCCGAAGAAAACGTCGACGTCAGTGGTAGGCGGAGGTCGAGGTCCGTCCCCGGGCACAGCTCGATCTTGCCCTCGGCGAGCGTGAAGTCCAGCACGTGCCCGCCCACGGTGCGACCGTCGTCGATGAAGTGCACATGGCATCCCGGCACCGAGATCCCCTTCTCGAACACCGGCGTGCGGAACCCCGCGATCACCCCGGACACATCGGTGAAATGCTGTTCGGCGTCGTCCCCCACCGCCTCGGTCATCGGCGGGTACGGCTTCGACTGCCGGACGACGGTGCGGGTGGTCACATCACTGAACCGTCCGGTGATACGCACGGCATACATGTAGTTCGCCGACGGGGTCATCTCGTCGATGAAGTCGGACAGTTCGGAGCGCCGGATATTCTCCGGGGCACGGCGGCGGATCCGCGGCACGAAATTCGTCGCCACCGCGTACGGGCTCCTCGCCTCCAGGTCGGCACGCACCGCGCTGCCGTCGTGCCGCAGCTGGTAGCAGGTGCCGTCGATGATCACCATCTCACCGTCGAGAGCGTCGAAGGTGCCCAGCCCGAAGTTCCCTTTGCCGAGCAGTTCCCCGACGGTCATCTCACCGTCGTAGATGCCGTCCAGCAGAGCGGTCATCAGGGAGTTCTGGAAGATGGTGTGGCGTGTGACAGGACGGTCAGTCATGCCGCCCAGGATAATCGTATTTCCCGCACCCGGAAGGGTAGCCACATACCTGCGTCCCGCGTAGGGTAGCGCATCCCACATCCCCTACGGGAAAGGAGACACGTCATGTCACACGACACTGACGGTGGCAATGCACGTCCGAATGGAGGTGTTTCACCATGAGCACCTGCGACGTCTGCGGTAACGACTACGACAATCCGCTGACCATCACCCAGGGCGACCGCAGCGGAGTATTCGACAGCTTCGAGTGCGCCGTACACGCGATGGCCCCGACCTGCGCCCACTGCGGGTGCCGGGTGCTCGGGCACGGAGTCCACGTGGGCGACGAGACCTACTGCTGCGCGAACTGTTCCCGGGAGGGGACGGGAGCCACAGGAGTCAGGGACCGCGTGTGAGCCCTGCCCCGATCTCGAATCCGATGCGCTCCAGGATCGGCAGCGGATCACGGAAACACTTCTCCACGTCCGGCTCGTAGTCCGCGAGGCCGTGTACGGAGGCGAACAGGGCGCTGGCCTGGCCAGCATCAAGCTGATTCTGCCCGCAGACAGCGGCGACGGGGACGTCGCTCTCCTGTGCGCGTTCAGCGACTCCGGCCGGGCCCTTCCCGCTGAGCGTCTGTGCGTCCAACCGGCCCTCCCCGGTAATGACCAGGTCAGCGGTGCCGAGTGCACCGGAAAAGCCGGTCTCCTCCAGAACAAGACCGACACCGGAGCGCATCTGCGCGCCCAGTAGCCCTAGCGCCATGAATCCGAGACCACCTGCCGCCCCCGCACCGGGCTGTGCTGCCACCCCTGAGGTACCGAGCGCATCCTCGGCCACCGCAGCAAATCCCCGGATGGCGCTGTCCACCTCATCAATGTCCTCCGGTGCCAGACCTTTCTGGGGGCCGTAGACGACCGCGGCACCGTCCAGGCCGCACAACGGATTCTGGACGTCGGAAGCGACAACGACCTCCAACTCCGACAACCTGTGGTCCAACCTGTCGAGATCGACGGCAGCGACGTCAGCGAGATCCCCGATCCGGGTGACAGGTGCCCCGGCGGAATCAAGGAAGACCACACCCAGGGCCTGCGCCATGCCGAACCCCGCGTCCGTGGTGGCGCTCCCGCCGAGTCCGAGGATGATCCGTCCGACGCCCTCGTCGAGCGCGGCGCGGATGAGCTCACCGACACCCCAGGAACCTGCCTGACGGGCCTCCTGCGGGCCGGGCGGCGTCCCTCCCGACGAGACCATGTCCAGTCCGCAGGCGCGCGCGATCTCGATCACCGCCGTCCGTCCGCCGTCGACGGAAGCGCTCTCCAAGGCGTACTCCGCCGCCACCCGCTCCCCGTCAGCACCATGGACCACGACAGCCCTGCGGTGGTAGCCCAGGTCGTCAAAGACCTCGAGCGTACCGTCACCACCGTCGGCCAATGGGAGAGCGGCCACGGAGCAGCCCGAGGACTCCAGCCCCCGCCCGAGGGCAGCCGCCACTGCACGCGACGATGCCGACCCCTTGAACTTGTCGCAACAGATCAAGACGGTCGGCATCGGTGTCCCCCGCAGTGGGCCCAGGCTGTTCTTACGCGCTGGCGGCCTTGGCCTCGGTGACGCGCTGCTTCAGGGCGCGGAACTGCTCCCAGACCTCCTCGGGCACCTTGGGGCCGAGGAAGGTGAGGTACTCGTCGTTGTCCTCGATGTCGCTGGCCCACTGCTCCGGCGGTGCGGTCAGCGCGGTACGGATGTCCTCCTCCGGCTCGGTGACACCGTCCAGGTCCAGGTCTTCGTAGCGGGCGGTGTGCCCGACCACGGTCTCGTCGGCACCGACCTTGCCCTCGATGCGCTCCACGATCCACTTGAGCACACGGCTGTTCTCACCGAACCCTGGCCACAGGAAACGACCGTCATCGCCGCGTCGGAACCAGTTGACCAGGAAGACGTCCGGCATCTTGTCGCCGCCGCGCTTGCCCATGTCGATCCAGTGCTGCAGGTACTCTCCGGCGTTGTAGCCGATGAAGGGCAGCATCGCCATCGGGTCGTGGCGCAGGGTGCCGACGGCACCTTCCTGGGCCGCGGTCTGACCCGAGGCCATCAGCGCGCCGACCATGGTGGCGTGCTCCCAGTCGTAGGTCTGGGAGACCAGCGGCACGGTGTCCGCGCGACGACCGCCGAACAGGATGGCGTCGACCTTGACGCCCTTCCAGTCGTCGAACTCCGGTGCGGCGACCGGGCACTGGGCCAGCGGCACACAGTAGCGGGAGTTCGGGTGTGCGGCCTTCCCGTCGGAGTCGGGCGTCCAGTCGTTGCCCTTCCAGTCGATGAGGTGCTCGGGGGTGTCTCCACCGATACCCTCCCACCAGACGTCTCCGTCGTCGGTGAGCGCGACGTTGGTGAACAGGGTGTTCCCGGCCTCCATGGTCTCCATGGCGATCGGGTTGGAGCCGTAGCTGGTGCCCGGCGCGACGCCGAAGAAGCCGTTCTCCGGGTTCACGGCGTAGAGGTGGCCGTCCTCGCCGAACTTCAGCCAGGCGATGTCGTCCCCGACGACCTGCGCCTTCCAACCCGGGATGGTGGGGGTGATCATCGCCAGGTTGGTCTTGCCGCAGGCGGACGGGAACGCGCCGAGGATGTGGTAGTCCTTGCCTTCCGGGCTGGTCAGCTTGAGGATCAGCATGTGCTCGGCGAGCCAGCCCTCTTCCTTGGCCATGACCGAGGCGATACGCAGGGCGTAGCACTTCTTGGCGAGGATGGCGTTTCCGCCGTAACCGGAACCGAAGGACCAGATCTCCTTGGTGTCCGGGAACTGGGTGATGTACTTGGTGTCGTTGCAGGGCCAGGGCACGTCCTGTTCGCCGGGTGCCAGGGGTGCACCGACGGAGTGCAGGCACCGGACGAAGGCGCCGTCCGTGCCGAGCTTGTCGAGGGCCTCCTGGCCCATGCGGGTCATCACGCCCATGGAGAGCACGACGTAGGCGGAGTCGGTGAGCTGCACACCCAGCTTCGGCTCCGGGTCGCTGATGGGTCCCATGCAGAACGGCACGACGTACATGGTTCGCCCCCGCATCGAGCCGGCGAAGTGCTCGGTCATCTCCTCCTTCATCGCCGCCGGCGGCGCCCAGTTGTTGGTGGGGCCCGCACCTTCCTGCTTCTCGGAGCAGATGAAGGTCCGGGACTCGACACGGGCGACGTCCGACGGATTCGAGCGGGCGAGGAAGCTGTTCGGACGCTTCTCCTCGTTGAGCTTGGTCAGCGTGCCTGCCTCGACGAGCTCACCGGTCAGACGGTCCCACTCTTCCCGGGATCCGTCGACGAAGACCACGTTCTCCGGCTGAAAAAGTTCGACTGCCTCGGTAATCCAGGCGAGGAGGCCCTCGTGCTGGGTGGGTGGCTGGCCGACGAGCCCGGGGATGGTCATGAAAACTCCTGACGAGATGTGTTTCAGAACTGTTCTGAGAGTGATGAGGTCTTCTGCGTCTCACAAGACTAACCCCAGTTCCCCCTGTCCACACATTCCCACCCGCGCGCGTCCCACGATCCACGTCCGTTTCCGGGGGTAGACGGGGGGACGTCGTGCGTGCCGTGGGCTTGTCGCCCCAGTTCACCGGCGTGTTCACCCTGTTCGGCCGACCCTCCGTCGAGCATACACTCCCCAGTACCCGGGCCTTCCGCTGTGACGGAAGACACATCTGTGTCCATCTCCGTTACCGTCGCCGAGCCGTCCATACAGTCCTGGCGACGCCACGAGGACCACCCACCGTCGAACGTCACCACCGACAGGGTGTCGACACGTCCGTCCCCGTCCGTGTCAGCGCAGATGGTCATCCCGGTCTCGTCAGCCAGGGTGACCGACTCCTCCCCCGGCAGGACACAGGACCCCGGCAGCCCGAACGTCTCGTCCCCGAGGTCCAGGAGCAGCCCCGAGCCGGTCGTACCCGGTCCCTCTGCGCCGATCATCACCGGGTCCACCCCGGCAGCCCCGGGCAGGCCGATATCGTCCCACCCGGTCATGACGCACCTCCGGGCAGTCGTCCCGCCACCGTCGGAACGTCGATACGCGCGATGACGTCGGTCACCGTCGCCGCCCAGCGTCGACGGAGCGTGGCCGTCAGCCGTGCCCGGTCCTGCTCCCGCCGCGCCACACGTCCCGTCCACCACCGCGCAGTCGCCGTCGTCACCATGACCACCAGCCCGACCGTCATCCCGATCACCACGGAGTCGGTCACGCGCAGTGCAGCCGCGGACGCGGCGAGACCGGCACCGACCGCGGCGACTCCCGTCACCACCCGGGACATCGTTTCCCGGGGTGCTCCCGGCACAGTCGGCACAGTCGGCACAGTCGACCCCTCCTCCGCCTCTCCGGCACCGACCTCCGCGAGATGCGGCATCTCCACGCCCTGCTGCAGGACGGCGACGCTCAGCCGGGCACGGAACAGCCTGTCCAGCTCGTCGGCCCCACCAGCCCCGCTGACATCTGCCCGGTCCTCATCCAGCAGGTCGGTGGCGATGCGGTCGGCCGCGAGACGCACGGCGATACGTACCCGGTCGAGCCGGTCGGCGTCGGCACGTCGGGCATCCGCCTCCCACCGGTCCATGTCCACCCACATCCCGTCGATGACATCGACCAGCCCGGCCAACGACGACGGGCCGGCGGGTCCGTCACCGCCCCACGCGCAGTGCACCACACCGGCCTCGTCAGCGAGGTCCGTCCCGTCCCCCGTGTACACGACCACCACACCCATCGCGTCCCGCACCGCACGGACGACCTCCATGTCCTCCGCCGTGACCACCGGCGAGGTGACCACGGCGACGACGCCGTCAGCCTCCCCGTGCCCGGCACCGGCGGTGAACCGTCGTCCCGGATGCCCCGGCCGTCCTGCGGCTGTCCTGACACCTGCCGTAACCTGCTCGACGGCCCGCGCGTCCGGGCCGATCACAGAAATGACCGTCACACTTCCCCCTAGTTCCCTGTACCGCTGTGTTCTGCCACAATGTGAGGGATGTCTATTCCCGATAATCCCCCAGCACCGCGTTCGGGTGGCCGCGGCCGCCCCCTGCAGACCGAGTTTAACGACGGACGCGACTATCCGCGACTGGGTAGCTTCAGTTTCCGGCGCGGCACCCTCACCGACAACCAGGAGACCCTCTGGGAGGACAACTGGCCGTCGTTGGGCATCGAACTCACCGACGACCTCACCGACCCGGTCGACCTGGACGACTGGTTCGGCCGCACCGGCCACGACACCATCGTCGAGGTCGGGTCCGGCACAGGCACATCGACCGCGGCCATGGCACCGTTGGAGGAGGACACGAATGTGGTCGCCGTGGAGATCTACCGTCCGGGGCTGGCGAAACTCCTCGGGGCCGTGGTGCGTGGCGGTATCGGGAACGTCCGCATGGTCAAGGGGGACGGTGTCGAGGTTCTGCAGCGGCTCTTCGCCCCGGGCAGCCTGGCCGGGGTGCGGATCTACTTCCCCGACCCGTGGCCGAAGGCCCGACATCACAAGCGTCGGATCATCCAGACAGGTACGCTGCACCTCATCGCCTCGCGCCTGCGTCCCGGCGGGATCCTTCACGTCGCCACCGACCACGCCGACTACGCCGGGTGGATCGACGAGCTCGTCGAGGCGGAACCCGATCTGGAGTACCTCGGCTGGCCGGAGGACGAGACGGAACGCAACCGTACCGTCCCGGTCCTGACCGACCGCCAGATCATCACGAAGTTCGAGGGCAAGGGACTGGACAAGGACCACACCATCCGCGAGTACCTCTGGAGACGACGATGAGCGGCTCGAACACAGCGAGCACAGCGCACACAGTGAGTAACGAATCCCTGTCCTACAGCGGGCAGCCGGAGCAGAGTCCGGTGTACCTGCTGGTCTGGGATGCGCCGAACATCGACATGGGTCTGGGCTCCCTGCTGGGGGGACGCCCGGACGCCGTGCACCGTCCCCGGTTCGACGCGGTGGGGCGCTGGCTGATCGACGTCGCGGGTGCGGCCGGTGACGCCGCACACGCCGGCACGACACCGGCGCCGGAGGCGACGGTGTTCACCAACGTCGCACCCGGGTCGGCCGAACAGATCCGTGGCTGGGTCGACGCGCTGCGCAACGTCGGCTTCGCCGTCTTCGCGAAGCCGAAACTGACCGAGGACTCCGACGTCGACCCGGACATGCTCGACCATATCCGGCGCCGACGCGACGAAGGCGTGCTCGACGGCCTGGTGGTCGCCAGCGCTGACGGGCAGAACTTCCGCGAACTCCTCGAGGAGCTCGCCGAAGAGATCCCGGTGACCGTCCTCGGCTTCCACGAGCACGCGCACTGGGCCGTCGAACATGAGACCCTGGACTTCCTCGACCTCGAGGACATTCCCGGGGTCTTCCGCGCGCCCCTGCCGCGGGTCAACCTCGACTCCCTGCCGGACGACGGTGCATGGCTCCAGCCGTACCGGCCTCTCTCCGCGCTGGTTCGCTGAAAGGAGCCTTCTTAAGTGTTCACGACATGGGGAGACATCGCCTTCCGCTTCCGTCGGATCATCCCCGCCGTCATCATCGTGCTGATCGGTGTGCTCTACCTGGGCATCGGCACCCAGCTGGACGACCGGATGAGCCAGGAGGGCTGGGATGATCCGGGAAGTGAGTCCACCCGCGCCGCGCAGATCGAGCAGGAGACCTTCGGTCGCGACGCCTCCGGCGATGTGATCGTCCTGGTCACCGGTGACGACGCTGACACCGACCTGACCGACCCGGCGCTGCAGGAGAACGTCACCAGCCAGCTCAACGCGATCGCGGTCGGACACCAGGACGCCGTCGCCGGGATGACGAGCTACTTCGACAACGGCCCGCAGCAGATGCTCGCCGAGGACGGTTCCTCCGCCTTCGCCGCGATCAGCCTGCACGGCACCGAGGATGAGGTCCTCAAGAACTTCCGGGACATCGAGGACGACCTGAACAACATCAGCGTCGACGGCGCGACGGTCGAGATCGGCGGTGCCACCGCCGTCGCCGGTGCGCTGGATTCGGGCATGGGCGACGACATCCAGCGCGCCGAACTGATCGGCCTCCCGGTCGTCGCGCTGCTCCTGCTGGTCATCTTCGGTAGCGTCGTCGCTGCCTGTATGCCGTTGATCGTCGGCGTCCTCTCGATCCTCGGGTCGATGGGGATCCTGTCGATCCTGGCCGGGATCACCCAGGTCAACACGTTCTCGCAGTCGGTGGTGACGCTGCTGGGCCTCGGTTTGGCGATCGACTACGGCCTGTTCATGGTCTCGCGGTTCCGCGAGGAACTCGCCGAGGGCAACGACACCCGGACCGCGGTGCGCAACACCACCGCTTCGGCAGGCAAGACGGTGGTGTTCTCTGCGCTGATGGTGGCGGTGGCACTGTCGAGCCTGCTGATGTTCCCGCAGGCCTTCCTGAAGTCGGTGGCCTACGGTGCGATCTCAGCGGTCGGGCTCGCCGCCCTGATCAGTGTGGCGGTGCTGCCGAGCATCTTCTCGATGCTGGGTCACCGGATCGACAAATGGACGATCATCCACCGCGGACGGACCCGTGAGGCGACCGTGCAGTCCTGGTGGGGCAGGATCCCGGCCTTCGCGATGAAGCACGCGAAGCTGATGACCGTGGGGATCGTCGCCCTGCTGATCCTGCTGACCATCCCGCTCAGCGGGGTGAAGTTCGGCGGCATCAACGAGACCTACCTGCCGCCGGACAACACCACACGCGTCGCCCAGTCCCACTTCGACGAGAACTTCCCGGAGTTCCGTACCGATCCGGTGAAGCTGGTGATCGAAGGCGACAACTCCGCGGTGGGCGAGGTCTTCCAGAAGGCCAACGCCGTGGAGGGCCTGACCGGCACCTTCCAGGTCACGCGTCCGACGCAGGACGGCGTGACCGTCCTGTCGGCAGGTATCGGCGACCGGGACGACAACGACCGGATCGTCAACGAACTCCGCGACATCGGCCACGGTCTCACCGCCGACGGCGAGGTCCTTGTCGCCGGGACCCCCGCGATGGAGGTCGAGTCGATCGAGGCGCTCTTCGACAAACTGCCCTGGATGCTGGTGTACATCATCGCCGCCACGTTCATCCTGCTGTCCCTGGTGTTCGGTTCGGTGATCCTGCCCGCCAAGGCGGTGATCATGAACATCCTCGGCACCGGTGCCACCCTCGGCATCCTGACGGCGCTGTTCGTCGACGGCGTGGGCGCGGACCTGTTCAACTTCTCACCGGGCCCGTTGATGAGTCCGGTGCTGGTCCTCATCGTGGCGATCATCTACGGGCTGTCGACGGACTACGAGGTGTTCCTGGTGTCCAGGATGGTCGAGGCCCGGGCGCACGGCGCCTCGACACCGCGGGCCATCAGGTTCGGCACCGCCACGACCGGCGGCATCATCACTGCGGCGGCGTTGATCATGATCGTCGTCGCCGGGGCGTTCGCGTTCTCCGACATCGTGATGATGAAGTACATCGCCTTCGGCATGATCGCCGCACTGGTCATCGATGCCACGGTGATCCGCATGCTGCTCGTCCCGGCCGTGATGTACCTGTTGCGCGAGGACTGCTGGTGGGCTCCGAAGTGGGTCACCGCACTGTCGAAACGGATCGGCCACAACGAACGCCTCGAGGGGTTCAGCCACGACAGCGATCCGCCCCCCGCCACTGCTCCCGTTGAACCGGTCACCCTCGGCGCCGCCCCCGAGTCAGCGGCGGACGTCCCCCGCTCCGGCGGTGCGGTGATCTCACGCTCGCCCATCCCTGAGGCCCACGCCGTCGATGACAGCGCCGACGACGCCGACGACGCCGACTCCTACGGCGCACACTCGACCTCGGACGAGGCGATCCCCTTCAGCGAGCTCATGCGTCGCCTGCAGGAGGAGCAGCGTCCCGGGAACCGGGAGCGCTGACGGACACCATGGCAGCAGAGCACACGACCAGCCCCCTGCGACGCCGGTGGCGCATGATCCTCCACTGGCTGAAGGATCCACGCGTCCGGGCGCTGCTCACGCTCATGCTGCTGGGTGCCATCATCTTCCTGGCCCGCGACCACTACCACTTCCTCGAAGAGGGGTGGGCGGCGATGCTGCAGGCCAACAACTGGTACATCCTCGCCGCTGTGGCGGCGATGAGCCTGTCCATGGTGGCGCAGGCCGAGGTGATGGTGGCCCTGTTACGTCCTGCCGGGGTCCCGGTGAAACGCACCAGCGCCAATGCCCTGGGCCTGTCTGCCAACGCCTGGTCGTCCACGTTCCCCGGTGGTCCCGCGATCTCCGCGGCGATGATCTTCCGCGAGCAGATGAAGTGGGGCGCCACCGGCGTGATCGCCAGCTGGTACCTGGTGATCTCCGGGGCGCTGTCCGGGGCGAGCATGGCGATCCTCGGATTCGGGGCCGTGTTCTTCCTCCAGGCGAATGTGCACGTCTTCTCCCTGACGGCCTCCCTCATCGCCCTCATCGCCCTGACCCTGGCGGCGAACTGGGTCGCCCGTCACCCGGACAAGGTACAGGCCGGCCTGCTGTCGGCCATGACCTGGTTCAACCGGAAGCGGAAGAAGCCGCTGGACCGGTTCCACGACCAGATCCGCAACTTCTCCGACCAGCTCCGTGCGGTGGATATTTCACCGAAATGGCTCGGCTACGCTGTCTCGGTCTCGCTGCTCAACTGGGTGCTCGAGATCATCTGTCTCTTCCTCTGCATCCTCGCCATCGGTGCAGAGCCCAGCGTCGCCGGAGCCGTCCTCGCTTTCATCATGGCTAAGTTGATCGGCCAGGTACCCATCACCCCGGGTGGTCTCGGCTCGGTCGACATCACACTCACCACCATGCTGGTGGGCACCGCAGGACTGGGTTCCGGCCAGGCGGTGGCCGCGGTGATCGTCTTCCGCATGATCAGTTTCGCCCTGTTGACCCTGGTCGGTTGGCTGGTGTTCCTCTGGACGTTCGTCCGTCCGGAGGAGGAGGACAGCGCCGAGGATGCCGAGACGTCGGATACCTCCCGGCAGGGCTCCGGCAGGGGGCTGACCGTCCGGCAGATCACCGGTGGCGCCGCAGCGAGGAAACACCGGCACGGCAAAGCTCCAGACGACGATGCCCTTGACCGCCTTCCCCGTCATCCAGACCGTCAGGACAGTAACGAGCGTAGAGACCGCAGGATACGGCCCCAGCGTCTCGACGACCCGGAGCCGGGGACCGACTGAGCATCGTCGGATGTGAGAATTGACGGCATGGCTGAACAGAATGCTGCTACCACCGCCACCACCCTCAGGCTCGTCTGGCCCCAGTTCCACGGAGCCACGCGGGAGAATGTCGCGCAGCTCGTCCCCGAGATCGACTACGCGACGGCGAGGAAAGGCTACGCCGTCGGTGCCAGGGCGCTCGACGCTTTCCTCCCCGCCCACACCGGCCCGACCGAGGTTGTTCCGACACCTGTCGTCGACGATGAGGAGACGACCGACGGCATCGAGTCGCGTCACGCCGTCACCCGGTCACTGTCGTCCGCCCTTGAGCTCATCCGTCGGCACCGCCCCGACCGTATCCTCACGCTCGGTGGGGAGTGTTCGGTCAGCGTCGCACCATTTTCCTCACTCGCGGAGAAGTACGGCGACGATCTCGCCGTCGTGTGGATCGACGCGCACCCAGATGTCGACACGCCTGACACCGACTACGACGGCTACCACGCAATGGCGGTGAGCCACCTGACCGGCCACGGTGCCCCCGAGATCGGCGCGCTGCTCCCCTCCACCGTGGACCCGTCGCGTATCGCGCTGACGGGCCTGCACGACTGGACAGAAGACGCCTATGCGCACGTCGCCGAGTGGGGGCTGCAGACGTTCACCCCAGATGACCTGCGCGAATCATCCACGCCTCTGCTCGAGTGGTTGCGCGCGACAGGGTGCTCGAAGGTGGCGGTCCACCTCGACGTCGACGTGGTGGACAGTGACGACATCGTGCTCGGCCTCGGTGCCGTACCGGGTGGGCTGTCCCGGGCGCAGGTGCAACGGATCGTCGCCGACGTGTCGTCGGTCGTTGACGTCGTCGGACTCACGGCTGCCGAGTTCATCCCCCGCAGCCTGCTGGCGGCCGTGGAGATGCTCGATCCACTGCCCCTGATCGGGCGCTGAACCAGCCCCCGGAGCCGCCAACCGTCGTCGGGATACGCCACGTGGCCCGGGGCCCGGGAGGACGGATTCCGGAGCGGCAGCGCCATGCCGCGACGACGACCTAGAGACGACCTAGAATGGGCGTCATGACGAACTCCCCCGATGCGACGACCGGGCACACCGGTCCGCTCTCCGCCACCGCCGGTACCGCAACGACGATGGCCCTGGCCATCGATGCCATCGCCGTCCTGCTTTTCGCGCTGCTGGGCAAACTCTTCCACAGCACCGACGGCTTCAGCGTCCTGGGGTGGCTGGGGACGGCGTGGCCCTTCCTCCTCGGGTTGGCGGTCGCCTGGGCTCTCCTGATGACCGGGGTCGTCCGTCCGGCACCGGGCACCGGGCTGGGGATCCTGATAGTCACCTGGTTCATCGGCATCGTGGTACGCAGTATCGTGACCGTCTCGGTGGCGTGGGGTTTCGTCCTGACGTCACTGATCTTCCTGGGGATCCTGCTGATCGGCTGGCGCGCCGTCGCCTCCTTCGTCACCCGGCGACAGCCCACGTCCTGACGAACTCGAGGAATCCGGCGACCGGCGAGACCAGTTCCGCCCCTGGCTGGGCTGTGGGCGTTGCCCAGACGATGCCGAGTTCGCGCACCCGGTCCGTGTCGAGGGGGATGACGGACATCCCCTCCATCTGCAGGTTCGGGTCACCCAACGGGAGGAGCGCGACGCCGAGACCGGCGGTGACCAGGCCCGCCACCGTGGTCAGCTCCATGGACTCGAAGACCAGTCGGGGGCGGAAGCCGCTGTCGGCGGCCAGCGTGTCGAGCAGGAGCCTCGTCCCGTAGCCCTCCAGCATGGCCACGAACGGCTCCTCCGCTGCATCGGCGAGGTCGATCGTCTCCCGTCCCGCCCACCGGTGTCCGGACGGCACCGCAAGGCCGAGCCGTTGCTCCGCCAGTTCCTCCCAGCCGACCTGACCGGCGGCGACCTGGCTGGACGGACACGGGCCGACGATCGCCAGGTCGACCGTGCCCGCCGTCACCTGGTCCACCAGGTCGAGTGCAGCCCCCTGCACCAGCTCGAAATCCACCGTCGGCCGGTGGGTGCGGAACTCGCGGAGCAGATCGGGCACCAACCACGTCCCCAGCGAGTGCATGAAGCCGAGACGGACGGTGCCACGCTCCGGGTCAACCAGACGCCGCACCTCCTCCACGCCGGCACGCCAGGTCGCGGTTGCGGCCCGGGCCGACGCCGCAAGCACCTCTCCCCGCCGGTTGAGGACGAGGTGACGTCCGTGACGGTCGAAGAGCTCGGCACCCACCCCGCGTTCAAGCGCGGCAAGCCTCCGTGACAGCGTCGACTGGCTCACCCCCGTCGCCAACGCCGTGTCCACCATGTTCCCGGTCTCCACGAGATCCAGGAACCAGTCGAGATCCACCGGCGCGGCCATGGCCTCACTCCTCTCCTCCATTTATGCACTGAACAGGACACAAAGAACATGTTAATGCATTATGATCGTCAGCTCTGAGTGAGCACCATGGGACACATGGACGCGACCGACTCTGAAACTCCTGCAGGACCCACTGCAGGACTCTCCCCCGGCGACTCCGGTTACCGCCGGATCATGATCGCCGCCGCCACCGCAGGCCTGGCGAGTTTCAACGCCATGTACCTCACCCAGTCCGTCCTGCCGGCGATTCACGACGGGCTGGGTGTCTCCCCCACCACCGCCGCGCTGACCGTGTCCGCCACCACCGGCATGCTCGCCGTGGCGGTCATCCCCGTCAGCATCCTCTCCGAGAGGGTCGGACGACGCCGGGTGCTGCAGGTGTCCGTCCTCGTGGCCACCGCGCTCAGCCTGCTCCTCGCCGCGGCGCCCGGCATCGGCACGCTGGTGGGGCTGCGCGCACTCCAGGGCATCGCCGTCGCCGGGGTGCCGGCGGTGATGATGAGCTTCCTGTCCGAGGAGATCCGCCAGGATCACCTGGGACGTGTCATGGGTCTCTACATCGCCGGGACGACTCTCGGTGGCCTGCTGGGACGGCTTGTCCCGTCCAGCGTCCTGGAGTTCACCGACTGGCGTGGCGCCGTCCTCGCCGGCGGTGCCGTCGCCTTCCTCCTCGGCGTGGTGTGTGCGTGGGCACTCCCGCCACAGCGGAACTTCGTGGCCAAGAAGATCACCCTGCGCCATGAACTCGACGCCTTCCGACGACACTGGCACGACCGGCGACTCGTCGCCCTGTTCATCCTCCCGTTCCTGATGATGGGCGTCTTCGTCTCACTGTACAACTACCTCGGCTTCCGCCTGACCGGCCAGTTCGGCCTCCCTGAGGCCGTGGCCGGGGCGGTGTTCATCCTCTACCTGTCCGGCACGTGGTCCTCCGCACGCGCCGGAGCGCTCGTCACCAGGTACGGGGCCGCGCGGGTCCTGGTCACCGGTGTCACCCTCACGACCGCAGGGCTCCTCCTGGCCCTCGTGCCTAACCTGGTGGTCACGGTGTTCGGTGTGCTCGTGTTCACCGCCAGCTTCTTCGCCGTCCACTCGACCGCGTCGACACTGGTGGGTCAGGTCGCCGACCGGGACCGTGCGGAAGCGTCCTCCACCTATGTCATGAGCTACTACCTCGGCTCCTCGGTGATCGGTTGGCTCTCCGGGTACTTCTTCCAGATCGGATGGGCGGCACTGGTCGTGGCACTCGCCGTACTACAGATATCCGCCCTGGTATTATGCCTGTTCAGCACCAGGACGACTGGACGATCGTGACACAGCACACTACAATTTACGAATTCTTCACAGAAACAAGTACGACAGCGATACGATGATCCGCAGTCGGCTTCATATTTACTAACCGAGGGTCCGCTGACAGCGTCCCTCACCAACGGAGGAACGAACATGGGACATATCAAGGGAAAGCGGTTCGCCGGGGTCATGGCAGTCGGACTGCTGGCTACGGCCGGTGTCGGCGTGGCCATGGCCCAGGGTGGCATCTCCGCCAACCTGGCCCTGTCCAACACCATCTTCAACCAGGAAGTCAGCAACCTTGACGCCACCGACGTCACTATTTTCGGCGGCACCGATGACCAGGAGGACGGCGCCACCGGTGTCGCACGCCTCATCTTCCAGGATGCCACGATCTCTGACATGTGCATGACCGCACCGCTGCATCTTCCCGGCCTGGGCGAGAAGCGCTTCCAGATGCTCGTGCCCGGTGAGAACACCACCGCCGAGCATCTGGTCCTCGGTGCCCCTGGCCTCGTCGGCGGCCTGACCCTCGAGGGGGCGCAGATCGGCGTGGACGCTGGAGAGCTTGACGATGAGGCTGTCTCCGGCTCCTGGGGCCTGCATGCGGAAGCACTCAACGGTTGGGACCAGGTCATCAAGGCAACATCTATCTCTGCGGACAAGTTGACCGCCGCCGGCGCCAAGGTGGGTGTCGTGAACGTCGACGAGGCTGAGTGCTGATGCCTGACGACTCCACCACGCCCTCGGGCGTGAACGGGGCCGACGGAGCCGAGGACTCCACCGAGACCACCCGGTCCATCGACGCCGTCGACGACAGCGCCCCCGGCGCCACCGGCGCCGACACCGACGCTGCGACGGATTCCCGTTCAGAGAAGCTCGAGAAGCAGAACCGGCGGTTCAGCCGGTGGCGCAAGGGGCGTCCCTTCGGTGCCGGACTACTGATGATGCTGGCCGGCATCGTGATCATGGCTCCGGCCTACCTCTCCTTCTCGGTGTCCAACATCCAGATCCAGATCTCCACCATGGGAGGCGTCTCGACCCTGGTCATCGGCATTCTGCTGATCACCTGCGGCCTGATGTGCTGGTTCCGCGGTGAAGGACGGATCCTCGCCGGTGTCGCGGCGATCATCCTGTCCATTCTGGCTCTCTGGCAGTCGAACTTCGGCGGCTTCGGCATCGGCCTGATCCTCGGACTGATCGGTGGCGCCCTCGCCCTGGCCTGGGACCCCCAGTCCCGACAGGACGCGAAAGCGGAGAAGACCGAGAAGAAGGAAGCCAAGAAGGCGCGGAAAGCAGAGAAGGCCGGCAAGAAGTCCGCGCCGGGTGCAGGAACCGCCAAGTCGGTCATCGCTGTCCTCGCGGCAGTGACAGTCGGCGTCGGGATCCAGACCCCCGACGCCCGCGCACAGATCCCCGGCCTGCCCGATATCCAGCTCCCGGAGCTCCAGATCCCGGGCCAGGGCAACGAAAACAACGGCGAGGACGGAGACGGGAACACCGACGGCGGGCAGAACGGGGCGGACAACAGCCCCCGCCTGCCCAACCTGCCCGACCTGCCCGAGGCCCCCGACCTGAACCTCCCGCAGTTCCGTCTCCCCGACGGCAACGAACTGCAGGACGGCCTGGACAACTCTTTGGAGTCACTGGGGGTGGAGATTCCGGGACTGAACGTGGCTCCGCCGGAACCGGTGGCGAATATGCGGGCCCCCTTCGGCGGTACCTTCACCATCAAGACCGACACGGCGAAGATGACCCCCGGAATGAAACTGTCCTACGTCACCATCGACACGATGCAGGGCCCGAAGAAGGCGATCCGCATCGACGCCGACCAGGCCGTCATGGAGAACCTGCGTGTGCAGTTCCCGAACTCGCTGGGCCCGGACCTGCTGGACGACACCAAAGGCGCGACAAGCACCTTGACCGGTAACTTCCACATTTTCGTCCAGGAACTGACGATGACGTTGGAGCTGCTCGGTGTCGACACCATGGTCCCCATCACGATCAACGCCGACTGGGCTCCCGACGACATTGCCGCGGAACTGTCGAAGATCGGACTGGGGCTGCCCGACCTCCTGTCCGCGGAAACCCGCGTGCTGGACGTCAACCTGGAGACCTACCATGTGATGTCAGACCACATGGACTTCCCGCACAAGGACATCGGCCCCTGGCACGAGAACTGACCCTCACACCTGAAGCCGACAACGACCCCGGACAGATTCACTGTCCGGGGTCGTTCTCATTTCTCGGTGACGAACCAGGTGCCCCGGGCGCCCGCCCCCGGTCACATCGGCATGATGGTGTGCTTCTTCTCCGGCTCCAGCACCTGCTTGTCCCGCAGCAGCCGCAGCGACTGACGCAACCGCAACCTCGTCTGCGACGGATCGATGATCTCGTCGACGTAACCGCGCTCCGCGGCCACATACGGGCTGGTCATGTTGGCGTTGTAGAAGTCCATGAACATCTTCTTCGCCGCGGGACGCTGTTCCTCCGGCATCGCGGCAAGCTGACGCCCCTGGATCATCACGGCCGCACCCTCGGCACCCATCACCGCGATCTGCGCGGTCGGCCAGGCCAGGTTCACGTCGGCACCGAGGTTCTTCGACCCCATTACCGCATAGCCGCCGCCGAACGCCTTGCGCACCACCACGGTCATCTTCGGCACCGTGGCCTCCACCATGGCGAAGCCCAGCCGGGCGCCGCGGTGGATCAGACCGAGCTTCTCCTGCTCCGCGCCCGGCAGGTAGCCGGGGGTGTCCACCACGAACACCAGCGGGATGTTGTAGGCGTCGCAGATCCGGATGAACCGGGACGCCTTGTCCGCGGCCTCGGCGTCGAGGCAGCCCGCCAACGACATCGGCTGGTTGGCGACCACCCCGACAGAACGACCGTCGATACGGGCGAACGCCGTGATCACGTTCTGACCGTAGTCCGGCTGGACCTCCAGCACGTCCTCGTCATCGAAGATCCGGGTGAGCACGTCCATCATGTCGTAGCCGGAGTTCGGGTCGTCCGGAATCAGGTCGACGAGTTCGGCGTCCCGCTCGTTGAGGGTGTCCGGCGGCGCGGGAGTGTAGGGAGTCGCCTCGAAGGCGCTGCTCGGCAGGTGTGCGAGGAGTTCGCGGACGTAGCTGAAGGCGTCGTCCTCGTCGCTGCCGACGTAGCTGATGTTCCCGTTGGCGGCCTGGACGCGGGCGCCGCCGAGGTCCTGCATACTGATCTTCTCACCGGTGACGGACTCGATGATCTGGGGGCCGGTGACGAACATCGTCGTCTGGTCCTCCACCGCCACCAGGAAGTCGGTGGTCGCCGGGGCGTACACGGCACCGCCGGCGCAGTTGCCGAGCAGGATCGAGATCTGGGGCGACTGCCCCGACAACGGGAGCTGGCGCCGCGACAGTTCCGAGTACATCGCCAGTGACATCACCGCGTCCTGGATCCTGGCGCCACCGGAATCGTTGATGCCGATGACCGGGCAACCGATACGGGTCGCCATGTCCATGACCTCGCAGACCTTCTTGCCGAAGGTCTCGCCGACCGATCCGCCGTACACGGTCTTGTCGTGGGCGTAGACGGCGACGGGACGACCGTCGACTCTGCCGTACCCGGTGACGACGCCGTCGCCGTAGGGTGCCTCCGGATCTCCCGGGGTACGCCCGAGTGCACCGATCTCGGTGAACGACCCCTCGTCCAACAACGCGTCGATACGCTGACGTGGGGTCGTGCCGCCCGCCTCATCGCGCTTCTGCCGCGCGCGTTCGCTACCGGGATCCTGGGCCTCCTCCAACCGGGAGTGCAGGTCCTCCAGCTTTTCGGCGGTGGACCTTCCTGTACCCGGTGCGGTGCGTTCCGCGGCGACGGTCTCATCGCCGAACCAGGGGTGTTCCGGTGTTCCTGTCATGGGTTCCACGCTATCGCACTCAGTTCCGCTCGGAGATGTCGCGCAGGTGCTCGGTGATCCGGGCGCCCACGATGCCGATCGAGGGCTCATCGGGCACGGCCAGGTGGTCACCGGCGAGCTGGACGAGTTCCAGGTCGTCGACGACGCCGTCCCAACCCCCGTCGGCGGGGATCTCGGCGAAGGACGGTTCCAGCTCGATCGCACCCTCGTGCATCCCCTCCGACTTGTAGAGGGTCACCGGGGCGGTCACCTCGGCCCACCGCTCGAAGTCCAGCGTGTTGAGGATGCGGGTGTCGACGAAACTGGCCCGTTGGTGTTCCAGCACGCCGGCGGCGAGACCGTGCGAGGAGGCGTCGGTGTTCTGCAGGAACATGCTCATCATCCCGATGAGCGCCTCCTCACCCTGGCTCTCGAGCAGGTCGTGCGGCACCGGCATGTCGATGCCGTAGGTCTTCTTCGCGAAGGCGGAGTACCGGTCCCAGCGGGCGTGCATCTCCTCGGTCGTGTCCGGTGCCGGGTTCGCCGGCCGGACCAGGTCGAGCAGTTCGAGATGTCCGACGCTCACCTCGCCGGACTTCTCCAGGCGGTGGGCGACCTCGAACGCCAGAGCACCGCCGAAGCTCCAGCCGCCGAGCACCACGGGACGGCCGTCCGCCAGTGCGGTGATGTCGGCGACGTAGGCGTCGGCGCGCTCGTCGAGTGAACCTTCCAGGCGCTCGACACCGTAGACCGGGACGTCGGAGGGCAGCCTACGGGTCAGGGGCTCGTAGACCACGCTGGATCCACCGGCGGGGTGGAACACGAAGACCGCCGGGCTCTCCGATCCCTCGGGACGGGCCCGCAGGACACGGATGTTGCCGTCCACGGACGTCTCGAAGACGTCGCGCACGAGGTTGGCCAGCGGCTCCAGGGTCCGTGCCGCACTGACCTGCCCGGCGGTGATGTCCGCGCCGGAGCGCTCGCTCAACCGCGCGGCGATCGCGGCGGCGGTCTCGGCGTCGATCTCAGACAGGGTGCTGGTCACGCCGGCCGGGGCCGCTCCGGTGAGCGACGCCCAGGTACCGAAGACCATGCGCTCGGAGGCGTCACGGGGCGCCACACCGACACCCTCACCGTTCCCGGCACGCCCCGCGGAGCGGGCTGCGGGTGCGTCAGCGGCGTCAGCAGAACCACCGGAGTCTCCACCGGACTCGACGGTCTCGGCGGTCTCGGCCCTGCTCTCGTGCACCATCTGCTCGACCAGGGCGATGACCTCGTCGACGGACCCGTCGCGCAGCGCCTGCACATTCAGCGGGGGCAGGGCGAAGTCGTACTCGACCCGGTTCTTGATGCGCATGCCCATCAGGGAGTCCAGTCCGAGGTCGATCAGCGGCAGTTCCCCGGGCAGGTCGTCGATGTCGTAGCCCATTGATTCGGAGACGATGCTGCGCAGCCGGTCGGCGACGCTCTCGCCGGATTCCGGGCTCCAGCGTTCGGCGTCAGTGTCCACCGACGGCAGGGAGTTCCGGCTCGACGACGGCCCGGTCGGCCCGGTCGGCCCAGTCGGATGCGCCGGGTTACCGGTGTTCTGCCCGTCCTGCGCCTCCTGGACAGCACGGGAGGCCGCTGCGGCGACACCCGTGGTGGGCGACGCGGCGAAGGCCTCACCGGCCAGGCGGGACTCACCGGCTCCCTCTGCACCCGCAGCACCGGCAGCACCGTCCATCGCGTAGACGTGCACGCTCAACCCACCGAGCGTACGGGTGACCAGGGTGGTGACCTCGCCGTCAGTCGGCAGGGTCCCGTAGGTCTCCACCGCGGCGATCACCGCATCCGGGACCACCGCCCGCGCGGCAGCCTCGGCGACAGCGTCGACACTGGGCACTTCCGCTGCGGCGACAGCGAACGCTGTCCGTCCGTCCGGCAACGCGACACGGCGCCCCGGGATGCCACGGACCGAGCCGCCACCGGGACGTGCCGCGGTCCAGTAACGCTGCAGGTTC
This sequence comes from Corynebacterium glyciniphilum AJ 3170, assembly GCF_007673095.1. GTDB lineage: Bacteria > Actinomycetota > Actinomycetes > Mycobacteriales > Mycobacteriaceae > Corynebacterium. The sequence goes on along the minus strand of NZ_VDYZ01000007.1, from coordinate 62,876 downwards.
CAGTGCACACCCGGAATGCCGGAGACGGCACGCCCGGGTCGCGCGGGCTCACCGTCCACGGAGTTGAGACGACGGAAGTCGACGTCGGCACCGCGCACACAGAGTTCGCCGACCGTGGCCAGCAGAGTGTCGATGCTCGGTTCCTTGCGCTTGAGCAGGTACATCAGGCTTGATTCGCCGGCGTTGTGGGCGAAGGCCGTGTTCATCATCGGCATCAGGGCCACCGGGTTCGGGGAGAACTCCACGAAAGTGCGGAACCCCTCGTCGAAGAGCAGGCCGGTGGCGTCCGAGAGCCACACCGAGTACCGGGTGCAGCGCAGGAAGTAGTCGGCGTCGTGCAGGACGGCACCCGGGCTGTACACCACTCCGCGGTCGACACTGCTGTACACCGGGGTATGGATCGGCAGCGGTGTGATGCCGCTGATCTCAGCGTGGAGTTCACCGAGGATGGGGTCGAGCATGCTGGTGTGGCCGGCGCCCTTCACCTTGAGCATGCGGGCGAACTTGCCCTGGCCGTCCAGGTGCTCGACGAGATCGGCGACAGGCTGCGCCGGTCCACCGACGGTGGTCATACCCGGCGCGGCGTAGACGGCGGGCTCCACGGCGGCGAACTGCGGGTGTTCCTTCTGGAACTCCACGAGGTCCTCGACACCGAGTTCCACGACCGCCATGGCCCCCTGCCTGTCCTCCGGCAGGAGGGTCTCGCCCTCACCCATGAGCCGGGCGCGGTGGCAGGCGACGGTGACGGCGTCCTCCATGGACAGTCCGCCCGCGGCGTAGGCACCGGCGATCTCACCCATGGACTGACCGACGATCGCGGCGGGGCGCAGGCCGATCCCGGTCATCAGGTCCGTCAGGGCGATCTGGATCGCGGTGATACCGACCTGGGCGGTCTCGGTGCCGAAGTTCTGTGCGTCGTCGAGGATCAACTCGACCACGGAGAAACCGGACTCGCGCTTCACGACCTCGTCGATCTCGTCGAGCCGTGACGCGAACTGCGGGGACAGGGCGTGGAGTTCCTTGCCCATCTTGCGGTGCTGTGAGCCGAAGCCGGAGAAGACCCACACCGCACCCTCGCGTTCGGGGCTGTCGGCGACGGAGATTCCGGCACCCTTCTTGCCCTCGGCCAGCCGGCCCAACCCGGCGACCGCCTCAGCGGTGTCGTGTGCCAGCACCACTCCCCGGGAACGCCCGTGGTTGCGGTCCCCCTGGACCGCTGCGGTGCCGGCGAGTACGGCGTTGGCCGACGCGTCCGACTTACTTTCCAGCCAGGAGGCCAGGTCGGCGGCAGCGGTCCGGCGGCGGGAGGGCAGCAGCCCGGACACCGGGATCAGTCGCGGCAGCGGACGACCCTCACCGGACTCGTCGGTGCCCTCTGTGCTGTCTGTACTGTCCTGGACCCCTGCCCAGTCGATCACGTCCGGGAGGGGCGCCGCAGCGTCCTCCGCCGGTGCCGCGCCCTCAGGAGCGACGAGAACGACGTGGGCGTTGGTGCCGCCGAAACCGAAGCCGGAGACTCCCGCGACCGGCGCACCGGAGTATTCGGGCCATTCACGCGGGTCCTCGACGACTTCGAGCCGCTCACGGTCGAAGTCGATGTAGGGGTTCGGGCCGGTGAAGTTGACGGTCGGGGGCAGCACGCCGCGGCGCATCGCCGAGACGACCTTGATGACACCGGCGACGCCGGCGGCAGCCTCGGTATGTCCGAAGTTCGTCTTCGCCGAGCCGAGGAGCAGTGGCGACGCCACGTCCCGGTCAGCGCCGAGCACCTGGCCCAGCGCACCCGCCTCGATGGGGTCACCGAGGATGGTTCCGGTGCCGTGGGCTTCGACGTAGTCGACCAGGGACGGGTCGATGCCGGCGTCGGCGTATGCGGCGTCGAGGACCGCGGCCTGCGCCTCCGGGTTCGGGGCGGTCAGTCCGTTGGACCGCCCGTCCTGGTTCACGGCCGAGCCTGCGATGACGGCGAGCACGTCGTCACCGTCACGTCGGGCGTCCGAGAGACGCTTGAGGATGACGACACCGGCACCGTCGGACCGGACGATGCCGTCGGCGTCGTCGGAGAACGCCCGGATCCCCCCGGTCGGGCTCAGGACACCGAGTTCCGAGAATGCGATCGTGGCGAACGGACTCGCCAGCAGGTTCACCCCGCCGGTGACCGCGACCGAGGCGTCACCGTCCCGCAGCGCCCGCACCGCCTGGTGGATGGCCACCAGTGACGATGAGCAGGCGGTGTCCATCGCGACCGACGGGCCGCGGAAGTCGAAGGCGTAGGAGATGCGGTTGGCGACGATGGCGCTCGAGTTACCGGTCAGCGCGTACGGGTGTGCTTCGGTCGGGTCCGCGCTGATGAGCATGCCGTAGTCGTTGTTCGTGGTGCCCATGAAGACACCGACGTCGCTGCCACGCAGGCTGTTCGCCGGGATGCCGGCGTCCTCCAGCGCCTCCCAGGTCAGCGAGAGCAGGATGCGCTGCTGAGGGTCCATGTTCGCGGCCTCGACCGGTGACAGTCCGAAGAACTCCGCGTCGAAGGAGGCGATGTCGTCGATGTAGCCGCCGGTGAGAACGGCTTCGGCCATCCGCCGGGACATCTCCGGGTCATCTCCGTATTCGCTCCAGCGCCCCTCCGGCAGCTCACCGACGCCGCTGCGGCCCTGCTCGAACATTCGCCACATGGCGTCGACGTCGTCCGCGCCCGGGTAGCGGCCCGCCATGCCGACCACGGCGATCTGGCGGTCCTCCGGGTTCAGTCCGCCACCTTGGGCACCGTCCTGACGCTGTGTGCGGTGGCCACCGGCGACTCCCCGGGCAGCGCGCGTTCCGCCGGCGAGGACGAAGCCGGCGAGTGCGGCGATGGTGTTGTACTCGTAGGCCACGGTGGCGTCGAGGGAGACCCCGGTGAGCCGTTCCAGCTCCCCGGAGAGCACCACGACATCCCGGCTGGACAGTCCGAACTCCTCCATGGGCCTGTCGTCGGTGATGTCGGCGACGTCCAGACCGGTCGTGGACTGCACCCAGTCACGCAACCAGCCACGCATACCGGCGGCCGTGGTGGGCGCCGGCTCAGCGGCACGGGCGTTCTCGTTCCCGGGGGTACCAGACGTTCCAGACGTTCCAGACGTTTCAGACATTTCGGAGAAGATCATCCTTATTTCATGACGGACAGAAGAGGAGAGGTGACCAGAACGGGCGCGACGGCCACCGTCAACGTGACATCGACGGTGGCCGTCGCCACGCTACAAAAAGGACGTCGCCCACTCTAGTCGACTACCGGTCGAACCGACCGTCGAGATAGGCCTTGGCGCAGACCCGGCGGGCGATCTTGTTGGCTGACGACCGGGGGATCGTGCCCTCGTCGACGATGCGGATGTCGGCGGGCTGGACGCCGTGTGTGGCGGTGACGGCCGACCGGATGGCCGAGACGGCCTCAGCGTCGCCCTCGGCGGACGCCTCCGGGTCACGCTCGGCGACGATCACCAGCTGCTCGGAGCCGGAGTCACCCCCGGCCGCGTTCTCGATGAGCTCACCGCTCACGGCGAACGCTGCGAGGACACCCGGCAGGACGTGCCCCCCGGTGGCGTCTGCGGCGGTGGCCTCGATGTCCTGGGGGTAGTGGTTACGACCCGCGACGACGACGAGGTCCTTGATACGGCCGGTGATGTAGAGCTGGCCGTCGACCACGACGGCGAGGTCGCCGGTACGCAGCCAGTTGTCCTCCGGAGCGCCCTCAGCGGCGGATCCCTGCGAGAGTCGCTTGTCGGCGGGCAGGGAGTTGCGGAAGGCTTCGGTGGTGTCGTCCTCGCGGTCGAGGTAGCCGGCGGCGATGTTGCCGCCGTTGAGCCACACCTCGCCGACGGTCCCCTCGGCGAGTTCCTCACCGGAGGAGGGGTCGACGATCGGCATGAACAGTGAGGGGCCGGGCTCACCGACACTCATGATCGGCACGGCGTTCTCGGCGTCCGCGGACACCTCCACGGCCTGTCCCTCGGCGAGCTTCTCGCGGTCGAAGACCCGCAGCTTCGGACGCTCCTCGGTCTGCGGGGTGGTGACGAAGACGGTCGCCTCGGCCAGACCGTAGGACGGGCGCATCGTGGACCGACGGAACCCGTACGGCCCGAAGACGTCGCAGAACCGGTCCACGGACTGCAGGCTGACGGCCTCCGCACCGTTGATGATGCCCTCGACGTGGCTCAGGTCGACGTCGGCGAGGTCGGACCGCTTCGCCGGGTCGGCGTAACGCGAGGCGAGCTCCAGGGCGAAGTTCGGCACCGCGGTGTACACGTTGAGATCGTCGCCGCGGTCACCGAGCTGTCCGATCCAGCGCCCCGGATCCTGGATGAAGTCACGCGGGGCCATGAGGTCCTGCGGAATCCCCAGAATCAGCACGAACGCCGACAGGATGATGCCCATGTCGTGGTGGAGGGGAAGCCAGTTCACCAGACGCAGCGGGGTCTTCAGCTGCGCTGCCTGGAAGACCTGCAGCACATTGGTCACGATGCTGCGGTGGGTCAGCACCACACCGGCGGGGGTGCGGGTCGAACCGGAGGTGTACTGCAGGAACGCCGGGTCGCTCGACTTCGGCGCGAGCTCCGGGTTCTCCATCATCGCCATCATCGGGTTCTGCCATTCCTCGGCGAGCGAGTCCGGCAGCGCGTCGATCGTCAGCACGCGCGGACGTTCGGCGGAGGGGAGGGAGGAGAAGTGGTTACGGACATGCCCTGCGGACGTCTTGTTCGTCAGCACCACCGTAGGGGTGGAGGACCCCAGGACGGCGGACAGGTGGTCGGCGTGGCCCGGTTCCGTGGGATCGTACAGCGGCACCGGGACGGTGCCGGCATACAGGGCGCCCATGAACCCGAAGAGGTACTCGGGGCTGTTGTTGGCGAGGATGGCGACCCGGTCGCCACGCTCGGCGACCTGCTGGAGCCTGACACACACCGCCTTGATGCGGGTGTTGACCTCGGCGCGGGTCCAGGTGACAGTCTCGCCTTCAGCACTGCCGCTGAAATCGTGGAAGGTGATCAGCGGGGTGTCCACCGCCCCCTCCATCTGTGCCATCGAGTACAGCATCTCGCACATGGCGGAGAGCGAGAGCTGATCCGGGATCGCGATCTCGCCCTTGTCGTCGTAGAACTGTGCCATCGCGGCGCTGATGTCCATCAGGTATCCCTCATTACTGTGTGCGTAGCGTTCGTCGTGTTGCTTTCTGCAAAGAACTCTAACGAACTCTATCGTCTCAACCGTCGGTCTGCGGGTATTACCGCCCTTCGTCGATGATGTCGCGGACCCAGTTGTTGATCCACTCCGGGACGGTGCCACCGTCGACGACGGTGCCGTTGCTGGAGTACTCGGCATGCACCTTGTTGGCGTCGATGAGGTCATTCGCCCGCTGCACGGCGTTGCCGATGTCCCGGGGTGCGCTGCACACCAGGTCCGCCGGGGCACAGAACTGCAGGGTGTTGTCCTGTAGCGCACCGAAGTCCTGCGGCCGGGGGCCTCGCATCGACGCACCCGGCACGATCGGTCCGATGAGCGCACCGACCGAGCTCAAGGCGATCTCCGCGCCGATTCCCGTGACGTCGGGGCTGCCCACGAGCTCGCCCTTGCCGTCCTCGCGTCGTCCGTCGGCGATCAGGGCGACGCCGGCGACCGCGTCAGCGGGAACCGTGGACTGCCCGTTGCCGATGGCGGTGGCGAGATCGCCGGCCAGGACCGCTCCCTGGCTGAATCCCACGATGATCATGCGGGTCGCCGGGCAGCTCTCGTGAACGGCCGTCATTTCGCCTTCGAGCCTCGCGTACCCCTGGTTACGCGAGTCGTCGTACGACATCTCGCGCAGCGCCTGGATGTTGCGGAACTGTGCGGCGTAGGGAAGCGTCCAACTCTTGAGCTGGCCGCCGTCCACCCCGTCGCCGTACTCCTCCTGCAACGGCTGGGTGACGTTGAGCAGCAGCGAGTGTGGGCGCGACGACGGGTGGATCGGATCGTCGTCTACCGTCGACTCCCACGTGCCGGGTGCGGCGAACAGCTGGTAGTCGGGGCAGGACGTCGGCTGCTCGGGATCCGTGGTCCGGGTCGGCCCGGGACCTGCGGAGTCATCGGGGCCACGGTTGATCCAGGTGCCGACACCGATGACCAGGACGACGGCGAGAATGAGGGCCGCCGCGATGGTGAGGAACTTTCTCATGGCCAGTCAGAGTACCCGGTGTTCCTGGCAGAGATCTGGCAGCCTCCGGTCAGGACTGACGGACCGTCCCGTACGAGTGCACCCGCCCGGGAGGTGGTAACACTTCCGGGGCGGGTGGAGAGGAGCAGCCGGATCAGCCGCAGTAGTTGCTCTCCGCTGCCTCAACGATGATGCGCTCAGCATCCTCCGCAGAGAGCGTCGTGAGTTCCTGCACCTCGAGCTGGCCGGCGATCATCGGGACGGCGAAACCGTCACGGCCTTCCTCGTTGGCCAGGCACTGCTCCCGCGCGGCGGCGATGACCTGGTCCTGGATCGCGGAATCCTCCAGATCAATGTCATTGTCCTTCAGCTGATCGAGGAATGCGTCGTCTTCACTGGTACGGGGCGCGGCCTCTCCACCGGGCTCCTCGACCTCGTTGACCTCTCCGTCACGCGGAGCGTCCCCGTCCGACCCGGTGTCTGGCGCCGGGGCCGAGGTCGAGGTCGGCGAAGATGTCTCCGAGCCCGACGGTGATGAGCTCACGCTGGGGACGCTGCTGCCCTGCGCGTCATCGTCGCTGTCCACGGTGGAGTCGCCACCACAGGCCGCCACGGAACCGACCAGCACCAGAGCGGCCGCCACCGAGCCGACCTTTCTGACAGCAGAGTTTCGGATACTCATCGCGGGTCCTTCTGGATGTTGCCGTTGATCTCGCGGATCTCGCCGTTCTGGAACTTCACGACCTCGCCACCTGCGGGGATGCCCTGCTGGTCCTCGACCGGCCAGCCGAAGCGGCCCTGCTCCCACTTGTCCTCGCCCCAGGCGTCGAAGATCTTTCCGTACTTGATGACGTGGGCACCGGTGGAGGCTGACCAGTAGATGTTCCCGTGCTCGAACTCAGTGAACGAACCGCCGCTGACCTTTTTCTCCTCGGAACGGGGGAAGCCCAGGCCGGAGTCGGCGGGGCCGCCGGCCTCGATGTACTTCTCGCCGATCTTGCCCTCGACCATGCGGACCTTGCCGTCCTTGTCCCGCACGGCGACACCGTTCTGGAACTGCTGGACGGCACCGCCGCCGGCAACCTGCTGCGCAGGAGCCGTCGGGTAACCGAAGCTTCCGGTCTCCCAGCCGTGCTTGCCCCACGCATCAACGATGTCAGACTTCACCTCGACCGCACCCGTCTCCGGCGTCCAGTAGATGATGCCGTTCTCGAAACGCTGCAGGAACCCGCCCTTGAGAGCCTGCTCCTCACTGGTCGGGTAGCCCAACCAGCTGGACGGCCCGTTCATCGCGGAGTAGCGGGCACCGATACGACCCCAGGTCGCCCATGCCTTGTCGGCGTCCTTCTTCCAGTAGACACGTCCGTTACGGAAGTCCTGGACCTTGCCACCGTTGGCTGCGTCGTACTCATTGGTGGTGCAGGTCCCGAGGTTCTGGCTGCGCTGACGCTTCTCGGCCTCGGCGATCTTGCCCACGGCAGCACACTTCACGCCACGGTCTTCCTCGGACAGGCCGAAAGTCTGGGCAATGTAGGGCCACGCCTGCGTCATCTCGTACTGCCAGTACGGCCAGTCGTGCGTGCCGGAGTCCCGGTACTTGGCGATGACATCGACGTCATCAGCCTGCGCCGCACGGACGAATGTCTGGGTCGTCATCCGCGACATCGCCTCGAGTCCGAACGCCGCAGGGTTCGCCGGATAGCCGGGGATCGGGCCCTCCTCGTCGTAGGGTCCCGCATTGCCGTTACCGGCGGACACGTAGACCGTCATGTCCTTCAGGTTGCCGGTGTGCTGCTTCGGGTCATTCTCATTCCACCGCTCGGACCCGTACGGGCCCCACATGCGCTGCGCGTCATAGCCGGCACCGTCGTTCGTGGCGTAGTTGATCGCCTGCGGAACGCCGGTCGACGTGGTGTCCAGGTAGCCGGAGAAAGACCCGACGAACTGGAAGAGTTCCGGGTGCCGCTGCGCCAGGTTCATCGCGGCGGTACCGCCCATGGAAATGCCGGTGACGGCACGCTGTTCAGAGGTTCGCCACCCCTCGCGCAGCACAGCCGGGAGTTCCTGGGTCAGGAAGGTCTCCCACTTGTAGGTCTTGCCGTCCTCCGGCTGCTGGTCCCAGTCCGTGTAGAAGGACGAGTTGCCACCGACCGGCATGACGACGTTGACGTTCTTGTCGGCGTAGAACTGCTGGATGTTCGTGGCCAGCGTCCAGCCTGACTCGTCATCGCGCGCCCGCAGGCCGTCCAATGCCCAGACCGAGGGGAAGTCGCGGTCCGGCTGGCTGTACCAGTCGCGCGCCAGGAGAATCTGCACCAGCACCGGCTCTTCCGGCATGGAGGGGGTGTTGATGTAGACGTTCGCCCACCGGTCGGACATCCACTCGATGCGGTCGACGTCGACGCCCTCGGGCAGTCCGGGAAGGTCCTGCCCTGCCTCGACAGACTGCGGTTTGCGCTCCGGGATCTCGTCAGGCTCGAGATAACTGGTGCCCGATCCCGGGCCCTGCGCAGCGGCCGGGGCCGCGAGGGGAAGGGCGAGCGCCACCGACAGCGGCAGCGCCAGGACGGCGGCACCGACGCGCCGTGACGTCCGTCGGGACGGACGGCTGGCGGGGGACTTCCCGGTGCGGGTATTCGCAGCGATTCTCATGGTGGTGGCGTTCTTCCTTCGTAGGTACGTCTCGACGGCATCGGCAGTGTCGGCGACGGTGGCGCGACATGCCCCACCGTCCCCACCGGGCCCCGGCAACGGGTTCCCCTCCCACTGCCGACGTCCGGTCGGAACCGGTGTCCGCCACGGTCAACCGTGACGGCAACACCGGCAATTATGGCAATCAGGTCGCCGGTTTCCCGGGACAACACGCCAAAACCTTGAAGTTTTACTTGAGACTTAGTTTCTGTCGAAAGTGTAGCACCCCCACCTACACCAGAACGAGTATCCAGATCGCCACATGGTGCAGTCCCCCGGCCACGATCGTCGCAGCGTGGAACACCTCGTGGAAGCCGAACCACTGGGCCGACGGATTCGGCCGTCGGCGTCCGTAGACCACGGCACCCAGGGAGTAGATGACGCCACCCAGCACGATGAGCATGCCGGGCACCACGGGAATCGCCCCGATGAAACCGCCCAGCTTCAGGACCGCCAGCCACCCGAGCGCCAGGTAGACGATGACATCCAGCCAGCGTGGATGTCCGATCCAGAAGATGTTCATCGCCACCGCAGCGATGGCGAGCACCCAGCAGACCGGGAGTATCCACAACCCGTCCGACCAGGAGTCGAAGGCGAATACGGCGATGGGACCGTAGGTGCCCGCGATGAATATCGCGATCATCGAATGGTCGGCACGCCGCCACGCCCGCACGGTGGCTTCACTGCGCCACGGTGCACGGTGGTACAGCGCAGACACCGCGAACAGTCCGATCAGGCAGAGGGTGTACAGCGCGGTCACCCACGACAGGGTCGTGTTGCCGTGGAGGATGAACGCCGTGGCGGTCAGGGCTGTACCCGTCCCACCGAAATACCACGCAGCATTCTCGTGGAGGCGCCCACGCAGATAGGGGCGCGCTCCTCGGTCCACCGGCCGCAACCCGCGGCGCTCCCCTGAACCGTTCGCTTCTGTTTCCATACTTGTTCAGTGTATGCCTACGGCCCGGGAGATGTCAGTCATCTCCCGGGCCGTGACGGTCCGATTCGTCAGCTACCTGCTGATCAGCAGACCACCTGTCCTGCGCGGTAGCACACGTTCAGTGCGTCGAGGATCTTCGGACGAGCCTTCTGCAGCTCCGGGGTCCACAGCGTCCAGTTGTGCACGCCGACGGCCGGGTAGCTGGCGGTCACGTTCGCACCGGAGGCCCGGGCGGCCAGTTCGAAGGTCGCCGTGGAACCGCGCGACGCCCACTCCAGGCCGATACCGGCGATACCGCCGACCGGGTTGGCCATGAAGTCGTCCCGCGGACCGGGGATACCGGCTGCGGCGGAGACGTACACCGGCATGCCCCCCAGCTTCGGGGCGTTCAGCAGCGGGTCATTGGCGAAGCGGGTCGGGTGCACCGGGTGGCCCCACATGTCCCAGATGTTCGCACCCGGGGAACCTTCGTTCATGGCGAACTGCAGGGCCATGTACATGCCCGGTGCGGTGGTGTTCAGGTAGCCCGAGAGCGAGGTGACCTGCTTGAACTGGTTGCGGTGGCGGGACGCGAGGTTGATCGCGGCGGTACCGCCCATCGACAGTCCGACCAGGGCGTTCCTGTTCTGGCTGATGCCGAAGTTCTGTGCCAGCTGCGCCGGCAGCTCGCTGGTCAGGAAGGTCTCCCACCGCGGCTTCTTCGGGGTGGTGGAGCCGTTGAACGGTCCGATCCAGTCCGCGTAGAACTGGGAGGCGCCGCCGACCGGCATGACGACATTGACGTCATCGTTCACGAACTGGTCGACGCCGTGGCCCAGGTAGGTCCAGGCGTTCCAGTCGTCCCGGGCGCGCAGCCCGTCGAGCAGGTAGATCGCTGCGTCGCTGTTGGAGCGCTTGATCTGGACCTGGATGTCCTGGCCCATCGCCGCGGAGTAGAACCAGCAGTTCTGGACGTAGAAGTTGTAGTTCGCCCAGCTGCAACGGGGGCCGAGAATCCCACGGTCGTCGGCGGAGGCGCTCGGAGCCACGACACTGGCCAACCCGAAGGCCGTGCCGATCGCGACGATCAGGGCCATGATCTTGCGGCCCAGCGAGCCGGTCGCGGACCGGTGCTTTCCGGTGGCAGTCGTCATGTTTTCCTTTGCTTGCGTTTTTCAGACGGCGTCGTCGCTGCCGTCGGTGCCTACAGTGTTCGGAACGTTACCAAACAGTGATCTTTTCCGCCAAGAATATCGTCAAGGCGACACCAAGCGTTACGCCAGGGTTCATCCAGCTAGGTGACAGCCGGAATCACGTAGACAGCGACCGCAATCGTCGCGACCCAGATCAGGGCCAGCGCCTGCAGCGTCCGGTCACTCAGCGCGATCTCGTCCGGCGCGCCACCTTCGCCACGGTCGACGTCCGCGGCATAACGCAGGATCGCGACGGTGAACGGAACCATCGAGACCTGGTACCAGACCGAGGCGTGGCCGGGGTGCTGCTGGCTCATGTCGAAACCCCACAGGGCATAGGCCAGGACCACGGCCGTGGCAGACAGCGTCCACACGAACCGCAGGTAGGTCGGCGTGTAACTCTCCAGCGACTTGCGGATCTTCGCACCCGAGCGCAGCGACAGTTTCAGCTCCGCGTACCGCTTACCGGCCGCCATGAAGAGCGAACCGAAGGCCGCGACCAGCAGGAACCACTGTGAGAGGTCGATGCTCGCCGCCACACCACCGGCCATGGCGCGCAGCATGAACCCCGACGACACCAACGCGATGTCGATCACCGGCTGGTGCTTCCATCCGAAGCAGTACCCCAGCTGCAGGACGATGTACACGCCGATGACGATCGCCAGGGATCCGCCGTTGGAGGCCAGGAAACTCAGGCCCACCGCGGCAATGATGAGGATGACCGCCATGGCGTAGGCCAGCCCCACCGGCAGGACACCCGCCGCGATGGGGCGGAACCGCTTCGTGGGGTGCTGACGGTCGGACTCCACGTCCTTGGCGTCGTTGACCAGGTAGATCGACGATGCGCCGAGACAGAACACGACGAAGGCGATGATGATGTCGGTGATCACCCGCCCCTGGAAGAGCAGGTCGCCGCCGGCGGCAGCCGGGGCCGCGACCACCAGGACGTTCTTGACCCACTGCTTGGGGCGGAGCGCCTTGATCATCGCCTCGGGGAGATTCCGGGGCGCGCGGTGGCCTGCCCCTGCAGCAGTCTCCTCTGACTCCTGCCGGGCGTAGGTCTGGTCCTCCCACGCCGCCGGCTCCTCGAGCCCGGAGGTGTGCGGTTCCGAACCGATGAACGCCTGGCGTTCACCCGGACGCTCATTGGTGTCGTGGGTCTCGGTGGGGTCGAATTCCGGATCCGTCCCGGGACGAGTCATCGCTTGATCTCCTTCGCAGTTCGGTGGACGGTCTTCTCCGTCGCCACACCGAGGACAACTCCGGCGAGGACGTCGGTGGGGTAATGCACGCCGAGGACGAGGCGGGAGGCCATCATCACCGGCACGCCGGCGAGCGGCAGGCGCGAGCCGGTGATCCGGCTCAGCGCCGTCAACGCTGCGGCTGTCGACGTCGCGTGGGACGAGGGGAAACTCAGCCGCGACGGAGTGCCGACACCGACACGGATCCGCGGGTCCGACGGGCGTCGGCGACGGACGATCCTCTTCAGGACGACCGAGGCGGCGTGGGCGGTGAATGCGGACACCCCGAGTTCCACCCACGGTGCAGCCGTCCGTCCACGGGCGGCCGAGACCACGGCGCCGGCGCCGGCCAGCGCGAACCAGCCCAGTGCGTGCTCACCGAAGTGACTCAGCCCCCGGGCCGCGCCCAGTACGACCCGGTCGGAGGAGTCCGTGAGGAGTGCGTCCTGCACAGCGACGAGGACGTCCGCCTCCGTCCCGCTCATCAGCTCTCCCCCGGCTCGAAGATCTGGGCCCAGGCGTCCACGCTGGTCAGTTCGGGGTGCGCGACACGGTAGCGCTGCCGCATCTCGTCGAAGCGGGTCGCCACCTCCTTCTGCAGACGGGCGGACTCCCGCGCCAGTTCCCGGGCCTTGTCCCGGTCACGCTTGCGGTAGACCACGCCGGTGCCGTCAGCCGTGGTCACGGTGACGCCGTCGAGTCGGCCGAGCGAGAACCAGCGGGCCTCGATCGGAGGCAGGTTGACCTGCGGAACCTCATGGTGGTGGGGATCGGCCTGGCGGAGGTTGTTCGCCACGACCTTGGCCAGCCGAGTGACCTTGGCCACGGGGGTCAACGGGATGTCGGTCAGTTTCGCCGGGCCACCGTCCGCGTGCGGCAGGACGGAGGACGACGGGATGACCACGGCGTCCGGGTACTGCTTGCGCAGTGCGTTGATGCGCGGCAGGGCGGTCTCCAGGATCTCGAAGAGCTGGTCCGGCCCGGCGAGGAAGTCCTTCATCGCCTCGTTCTGGATCGCCACGGTGGAGTACTCCAGGCACATCAGGTGCTTGGCGGTGGCCTTCGTCATCGAGGCGATGATGCCCGTGGGGCTGCCTTCGTGCTGCAGCGCGGCGACAATGAGCCGGTTACGCAGGTGGAAGTACGCCTGCCAGTCGATCGCGTCGTCCTTGTCGGACCACGCCATGTGCCAGATGGCGACACCGGGCCAGGACGCGGTGGGGAACCCGTGGTCGCGGGCGCGCAGCCCGAACTCGCCGTCGTCCCACTTGATGAACAGCGGCAACGGCTGACCGATGGTGTCCGCGACGACCCGCGGGATCATGCACATCCACCAGCCGTTGTAGTCGGCGTCGATGCGACGGTGCAGGTCCTTCGAGTCCCGGTACTCCCCCGACGGGGTCCGGCCGTACTCGCCGCGGTCGCGCAGCGGGTGGTTGTAGAAGTCGTGGTCGTAGTGGGTGTGCGGTGCAGCCGTCCACATGAAACTGCCGCGGTCGATGATCTCACCCATGGTGTGCAGGTGGCTGCGCTCCTGCAGGTTCAGCATCTGCCCACCGACCAGCATCGGGGAGGACGCGTACCGCGACGCCGCCAGGGCACGCAGCACACTGTCCGGCTCGATGGCGATGTCGTCGTCCATGTAGAGGATGAACGGGCTGTCAGTGCCTCGCTCCGGGTGGCGGGCCTCGTACATGATGCGCGAGTAGCCGCCGGAACCGCCGAGGTTGCCCTGGACCGGCATACGCAGCCGGTCCCCGTAGTGCTGTTCGACGGCCGGAAAGCCCGGCTCGTCCTTCGGGTGCTTCGTCCCCTGGTCCGGCATGATCAACGCGTCCACGACGGAGTCGACCACCGGATCGGACGACAGCGCCTCCAGCGCGGCGACGGCGTCGGACGGACGGTTGAAGGTGGGGATGCCGATGGTCACCCGCGGCTCGGGTGCCGGCAGGAGGTCGCCCTCCTTGAGGGTCTTCTTCTCCCCGGTAGAGGGGTCGGTCACCACGGTATCCGAGACGACGCGCTGCTCGGCGGCATCTTCGGTGGCGAACCATCCGGCGCTGTGGATCGTGGTCTCCGACTCACAGGTGATGTCGAACCAGATCCAGCCACCGTCCTCGAAAGGCGCGAGGGACATCGTGAACTCGGCGACTCCGTGCCCGGTCTCGTCGACCTCGACGAGACCGCCGGTCACGGCGATGCGCGAGCCGTCGATTTTCGAACGGTAGATGTCGATGCGGGCGTCACCGGTCAGGTCGACCCGCAGCTGCACCTCGTCGAGCTGGCTCCAACGGCGCCAGTAAGAGGCCGGGAAACCGTTGAAGTACGTCTCGAAACTGACCTCGGCCCCGGCCGGGATACGTGCGGCAGTGCGGCTCAGGGCCGTGACCCGCCCTTGGGACCCCTCGTCCTCGACGATGTAGAGGGAGCGGACGTCCCTCGGCTCGCCACGCTTCGGCAGGATGATCCGGGCGAGACGCCGGGGATCGTACTGGTGGTCCTGCTGCTCAGGAGACGTGTCGGCATCCCTGGACTGGCTGATCTCGGTGGTTGCGCTCATTTATTTTCTACGCCGGCCTCACACTAGACAGTTGTACGCCGACGATTATTCCCCATCGGAGCGGTGCAGACGTAGTCGGGCACGCTGAATCTTGCTGTGAATCGCCTGCGAGGTGCGGCGGGTCGGGTGCAGAGCGGAATGCGCGACCGGGCCGGGATTCGGGCTCGGCAGTGCGGCGAGGTGGCAGACCTGCCGGTGAGACGGCAGAGGTGACGGTCGATTTCAGCCCTCAGAACGTACCGTACCCCTGCCCGGCTGACAGACGGGTCTGCCGCGCAGGCTCCGACAGACCCGAGCCTGAAAACTACGCGGGAGTATGCCGGGTCGTTTACCATCGGAAAGCATGGCAGCTGACATCCTCTCCCGCGACGACCTCTCCTTCCTCCTCTACGACTGGCTCAATGTCGAGTCGCTGACCGAGCACGACAGGTTCTCCGACCATTCCCGCGAGACATTCGACGCCATGCTGGACGCGTCGCGTGACCTCGCCGCAACATGGTTCCGCCCCCACCTGCGCGCCTCGGACCTGGATGAACCGACATTCGACGCTTCAGGGGTGCACACCCACGAGGCGATCGCCCCGGCACTCAGGGCCTTCGCCGAGTCCGGGCTCGCCGCCGCCTCCTTCGGAGAGGAGCACGGTGGAGTCGACCTGCCCTTCACCGTCTCACGCGCATGCTTCGCCTGGGCCCAGGCGGCCAACATCTCCTCCTCCGCCTACCCGATGCTGACGATGGGGAACGCCGCGCTGCTGATCGCGCACGGCACCCCGGAACAGATCGCCGACTACGCCGTCCCCCAGCTCGCCGGGAAGTTCAGCGGGACGATGTGTCTCTCTGAACCGCACGCCGGATCATCCCTGTCGGACGTGAAGACCCGCGCCCGGAAGATCGACGGGGACCCGGACGATGTCTGGAGGATCAGCGGCACGAAGATGTGGATCTCCGGCGGCGACCACGAGATGACCGACAACATCATTCACCTCGTGCTCACCCGCACCGGCCCGGCGGAGGCCGGCGTGAAGGGTCTCAGTCTCTTCATCGTCCCGAAGTTCCTGAAGTCCGGGGAGCGCAATGACGTCGTCCTGGCTGGCCTGAACCACAAGATGGGCTACCGCGGGACCACCAACACCCTCCTGAACTTCGGCGAAGGCGCCCACACCCCCGGTGGCTCTGCGGGCGCAGTGGGCTATCTCGTCGGCGAGGAGAACCGTGGCCTGCAGTACATGTTCCACATGATGAACGAGGCACGGATCGGTGTCGGTGCCGGTGCCGCGGCATTGGCGATGACCGGGTACCTCGAGTCGCTGGACTACGCCCGGAGCCGCCCCCAGGGACGTCCGGTCGGGGCGAAGGATCCGGCCCAGCCCCAGGTGCCGATCATCGAGCATGCCGATGTACGCCGCATGCTGCTGGCACAGAAGTCCTACGCCGAAGGCTCCATGGCACTGTGTCTCTATGCCGCGCACCTGGTGGACCTCGCGTCCGTCGCCTCGGGCGATGAACGCGACCGTCTGGAACTGCTTCTGGACGTCCTCACCCCCGTCGTGAAGAGCTTCCCCTCCCAGTACGGCCCCGCAGCCAATGACCTGGCGATCCAGGTGCTCGGCGGCGCCGGCTACACCCGCGACTACAACGTGGAGCAGTACTACCGCGACAACCGTCTGAACCCCATCCATGAGGGAACGCACGGCATTCAGGGCCAGGACCTGCTGGGACGCAAAGTCGTGATGAAGAACGGTGCGGGCCTGCAACTGCTCGTCGACACCGTCACGGCGACGGTCACGGCCACCGCCGACACGTTCCCGGACTACTCGTCCGCCCTCGCCGACCGGTTGCAACACCTCGTCAGCGTCACCCAGGCCCTGTGGAAGGACGGTGATGCCGCAGCCGCACTGGCACATGCCACGGACTACCTGGAGGCCACCGGTCACATCGTCGTCGCCTGGATCTGGCTGGACATGGTGCGCGCCGCCGACGCCGCAGGTTCGCCGTTGGCGGCCGGCAAACGGGCTGCCACCGAGTACTTCTTCACCCGCGAACTACCAAAGGTCGACCCCGTCCTCGACCGACTGGGGAACCCCGACTCACTCTTCAACGACCTGGACGAGAGCGTCCTCTGACGGATCTCTGCCGGGCCGGGGTCATGACGTCGCCCGCTCCCGCTGGAGCGCAGCGACGCCTTCGGCGTACGTGGTGACCCGGAAGTCCGGGAACGCCTCGGCGAATTTGTCGGAGACGAAGATATTGTCCACCGCATAGCGCGGCAGGAGCTCCCAGAGCTCTCGGACGTTCTTGCTGAACAGGCGCCCGACAGCGAACGCGACCTTCGGCACCACGGAATAGCCGACTTCACGTCCCCACTCCTGTGAAGCGAGACGGACGAGGTCCTTGTACGTGACGCGTTCCTTGTCGACGGG
Organism: Corynebacterium glyciniphilum AJ 3170; assembly: GCF_007673095.1. Lineage (GTDB taxonomy): Bacteria > Actinomycetota > Actinomycetes > Mycobacteriales > Mycobacteriaceae > Corynebacterium. The sequence continues at coordinate 45,690 of NZ_VDYZ01000007.1, read as the reverse complement.
GAGGTGCCACGTCTGGCCGTAGGCGGAGTCGGTGTTGCCGATCAGGGCCATGGCCCGGCTGGCGTCCGGAGTCCAGATGAGACTGCGCCTGGTGTCGGCGCTCAACGGCACCCGAGCCTTCTTCCCCTCCGCGACGGCGTCAAACACCAGGGAGTTGGTGAAACTCTGGGTCTTGCCGGGACCGTAGAACTCCGGGGCGCGGCAGATGACGGCCTCGACCCTGCCCTGCTCCATGGCCTCCAGGAGCATCGTGGCCATCGCGGCCCTGGTGCGGCCCTTACTGCCGTTCGGGGCGAACGGTGTGTTCTCCGTCTGCGACTCGCTGGTCATCGGGTACATGTAGGTGTTGTCGAAGAAGACGAGCCTGGCGCCGTGCTTCTCGCAGGCGTCGATGGTGTTCTTCATCATGGTGGGGAGCTGCTCGGCCCAGAGTTCACTGTCCGGGGGCAGGCCCACGGTGAGGTACGCGATGTCGCTGCCCGCGACCGCAGCGTCGGTCTCCCCTGCATTCATGAGGTCAGCCGCGATCAGTTCATCGGTGTCGTGCAGCTTCTTCGGGTGACGGCTGACGAGCCGGATGTCGGTGGTGTAGTTGTCGTGCAGCTCGCGGGCGAGCTCGGTTCCGATCTGCCCGTTCGCGCCGAGAATGGTCTGCATGGGTCGTGCCTTTCGTCGACTGTCTGTCTCACTATGATGACACCGTAAACATCAATGTAATCATTGTCAACACTAGTCCGGCCGCGTTCCCCTCACGCACGCAGAATCAGGCGTCACGGACCTCGGACAGGATCGTCTCGACGGAGTCGAGGTTGTCCATCCCCCATCGGAAAGAGGATGTCGCCGGCGAGGGGAAGTCGGTGAACACCCGGTTCTTCCGCACGGCAGGCAGCTGCTTCCAGGCCGGGTTGTCCGCATACCGGGCCAGCTGCTCTTTCTCGAGCACGATGATCATTCCTGCGTTGTCGAGCTTCGACAGTTCCTCGTCCGAGACCCATGCCCAGTCATCGGCAGTGTCGGCCTCTCCCTGGGTCGGGGTGCGGAAGGTCGCCCCCACGTCCATCCAGACCGGTGTCGGCCATCCGCCGGGAGCGTAGGACGCCCAGGTGTTCTCCGTGGTGTTGATCGACACGATGGCCAGCGGCGTGGCGTCCAGGACATCCCGGTACTCCTCGGAGACCGCGTCCGCCCGCTCACGGTAGTCCCGCTGCTGCGCTTCCGCCTCGTCCAGGCGTCCGACGCCGTCGGCGATGCTGAGGGCCCGGTCCGCCCAGTCTCCGCTGAGGTCCACGTGGAACAGCGGAGCGATCGTCTCCAGCCGCTCAAGGGTCTCCGGTTCCGGAAATTCAGCGTCGACGATGATCAGATCTGGATCGAGCTGTGCGACTTTCTCCACGTCGATCTCAGCGTAGGTGCTCAGCTGCTCCACTCCGCCCAACGTCTCCACGTAACGGTCGGGACGGCTGTCCGGCTCCGCGACTCCCTCCATCACCCCGACAGGGGTTATCCCGACATCGACGAGCACGCTCGACGAGAAGAAGTCGGTGGACACCACACGCTGCGGATCGGCGGGGACGGTGACTTCGCCGAGGGCATCGGTGACCGTCCTGGTGTCACCGGTGTGTGAACCGGAACCTTCCTCAGCACCGGAACACCCGGCAAGAACGACCGTGACCGCGAGGAGGAGAGCGCCGGCGGCAGAACGACGGGACGAAGACGGCGAAGAAATTGACCTGGTTGTTTTCACGGGGATGATGCTAACCGGATACGGCACCGGTATCCGGCCCGGTTTCCCCGGTTTTCATCCGGTTCCGGGCGTAGGCCCCCGGGGTTCCTCCCATCACGTCGCGGAAATGCTCGGAGAAGGTCCCGGCGCTCCGGTAGCCCAGACGTCTCGCCGTGGACGCCACCGGGATCCCGGAGTACAAGAGCGGCAGCGACGCCCTCACGCGGGCCCGGATACGCCACTGGATGGGGGACAGCCCGGTTTCCCGGATGAAGGAACGGACGAGTTCTCGTTGGGGCACGCCGATCAGTTCCGCCCAGTCGGCGGTGGAGTCCTTCGCGTCCAACCGGGACAGGATACGGAAGGCCACGGTGCGCAACCTGGGAGACTCCGGCATCGGAACCTCAACCACGGTGTCCGTCACCGGGCAGAGCAGATCCAGCACCAGGTGCTGCAGGCGCAGTCGACTGACGTCAGGCATCTCGCGTCCGGCGTTGAGGACCAGCAGCTCGCGTACGGCGGGCAGTAGCTCGACGACGGCGGCTTCGTCGGGGGACAGCCGCACGGCCCCCTCGGTGACGGCCTCGGTCACCGCTCCGGGGGTGAAGAACGTGGCCTGCACGACGCTGTCTGCAGCGGCGTCAATGGTGTGCGGCATACCCTGCGGGACCCAGATCGCACGCCCCGGAGGGCAGTCCCATACACCCGAGGGGGTGTGCACGGTAACCGCCCCGGTTGTTACCCAGATCAGTTCGTCTCGACGGTGAACCTCGTCTCTCCACGTTCGCAGACGCGACGTCGGAAATTCAACGGTGGTGAGGAGATAGCGGGTCACCGTGTCGCCCGGAAGTACTGCGGCCCCCGGCCCGTGACACGCTTCATCGCCGTACTGAAGGCGCTGGCGGAGGTGTAACCGACCTTCCGAGACACGGTACCCACCGGCACCCCGTCCGCCAACAGCCGAACCGCCGCCGACATCCTCGCGACTGTCCGCCACTCGCTGAAGGTCAGCCCCGTGTCCGCCCGGAATGCACGGGCGATCGTGCGTCCGCTGGTGTTCAGGATCCACGCCCAGTCGTCCAGGGAACGCGCATCGTCCGGTCGCTCCAGGATATGACGGGTGATCGGCTGGATCAGGCGACCGTCCGGTAGCGGGAGCTCCAGGCCCGGCAGGGACGGTTCCGACATGAACTCCAGGCACAGCCGCTGCGCCCGGAACCGTTGGTCACGACTCAACCCCTTATATGCCAGGAGCACCAGCATCTCCCGGGTCGCGGAGTTCACGGCCACGTCCCGGACCCGGTCGTCCTGGCCCTCCCATGCCGACGGTCTGATGTACACGGCCGTCAACGTGGTCGACGGGCTCGTGTCTGCGCGATGGACCGTCCCGGCCGGAACGAAGATCCCGTGCCCGAGCGGCAGGTGGTGGCGGTAGCCGTCCACGTCGATGTGGGCACTGCCCCGCATCGGCCAGAACACCACGTGATGCCGGTCGTGCAGGTGGTCTACGGAAGAACAGATCTCCGGCTCGAGAGGACTGGGGTAACAGAGTTCGCGCATGGTCAACAGGTAATCCCCGGGTATCAGGGCGTCGGTGACCAGCTCCTCGGGAGCCTCGTGCAGGACGGTCACAGCCCGTTCTTCTCGTAGAGCCCGTCGACGATGTCGGCGACCTCGTCCGGGTCCCTGTCGCTGTCGTACAGGGTGCGGACCTTGTCGGCGAACTCCTCACCCAATGCGTCGTAGGCGGCGATCCACCCCTCCTTGTCATGAACCCAGTACCCCATCGTCGTCGCCGCAGTCCGTGCCAGACCCTTCTCCTCCCTGAGCTGACGGCGCAGGGTCCGTGACACCCGTGACTCCGTACCCACCCACACCGCTGCCCCCTGCGGGATGTCCATCCCGGACAGGACGTCCGGTAGTCGAGAGGGTGACACACCGTTTCCTGCACCGGGCAACCAGATGCATTCGATGTCGTCCCGGGCAGGCTGAATCTCATAGCCGCTGTCCCGAACTTCACACACGAGGGTGGACGCCAGCCCCTCCGGCGCCTCCTCGCAGATCCGTAAGGCCGCCGGAAGCCCTGGTTCATCGCAGAAGAGGAACTGGTGGCCCGCGTCCTCCGCCCGCCGGTACACGGCGACCGGCTCCGTCAGACCGGCCTGCCCACCGACGTCCACCGACGTCGCCCAGGTCGTGGCTACACCCGTGCCGTGGACGACGAAGTCGACGTCCACCTCGCCGGGACGCCAGTCGCGGATGGTGTAGGTGCGCATCTCCGACGGCTCGACGCCGTCCTCGTAGACCCAGCCGCGCCCTTCCAGCCGCGGTAGACGCACGGCCTCTCCCGGCGCATCGGGGAAGAAGACCCGCACCCATTCGTCACCGACACCGGTGGTCGGATAGTCGACCATGTCCGGTCCGCCAAGGGTGACCCGGACCATCGCTTTACCCACCCGTGTCACCGCAGTCACGTCCGCGCGGTGGATCCGAGGCTGCGAATCTACCTGACCTGCACTCATATCAGTCTCCTGCTGTCAGAGCGAGGCCCATGCGACCCCTGCTCCCATTACATTTGCTAAGGCAACCCTACGTGTTCATTTCTTCGCGGAACAGACAGGAGACCTCGCGGAGGTGCCACCGGTACAGCAACCGGACCGTGCGGCGCTGTCGTACACCAGACAGAACCTGTCCGTTTCGCACATCCTCCTGCGGTTAGCGTCAACGCCATGACATCCAGAAGACGTTTCACCGGGCGCGTGCTCGCCGGCCTGTGCGCCGTATCCCTGACATCCCTCACCGTCCTCACCGCATGCGCAACGGACGACGACAGTGGAGCCAGTGACACTGATGCCGCAGACACCATCACCTTCGACTACGCGGGCCAACAGGTGGAGATCCCCGCCGACCCCCAGCGGGTGGTGTGTATCGAGACCCGCCTCTGCCCCGAGTTCGCGGAGATCACCGGGCTCAACCTCGTCGCGACACCTGAGATCACAGCAGAGTCCGCCGAGAACAACGTGGTGAACGATGACCTCCCCGACTCGGTGACCAGGTACCCCTTCGACACAACCGCCCCCGATGCCGAGGCGGTGGCGGACATGGACCCTGATCTGATCATCACGACCGCGGCCTGGTTCGACACCTACGACAGCGGGCAACAGGAACGCCTGGAAGGCATCGCCCCGGTGTTGGGGCTCGACGGTGACCTGACCTCCATGTCAGAGGCCGACGGAGCCGAGAATTCCGACGCATGGTTGGAACCCCTGCTGGACCAGGCCGAACAACTGGGCAAGCGGGAGGACGCGGAACGGAGCATCGCCGACTACCACCACGTAATTGAGGAGGGGCGCGGCACACTGTCCGACTACAAAGGGAAAACCGTCGCCGTAGTGGCACTGCAGGACGACCAGTTCGTTCTCGAGGACGAGAACCTTGCCCCTGAGGTTCTCACGGACCTGGGCTTCTCACTGCTCACCGACAGCGGCTCCCGCGAGCCCGACGGGTCGCTGCGGCTGTACAGCAAGGAGAACCTCAACATCCTCACAGAGGCGGATGTCATCCTGGTCCAGAATCCTGACTCCCCCGTCGCCGACGACGCACTCTGGAAGCGGTTGCCGGCCGTAGCGGACGGGAAGACCCCTCAACTCCTCTACAACCACCGTGCCGGCTATTCGAAGGTCGGAGCGGATTTCGCCGAGTACGTCGTCGAACAGCTCTCCGCCTGACCTGCGCGGTTCAGTGCACCGACGGTCAATCCACCGCTGTGGAGAGATCGTCCGCGATATCCTCGACGGCCCAGGCGAGACTCAGCGGAGTGGAGGTCGCCAGCGCCAGCCCGACGTCGGGGTCGTCGATGACCGCCGCATTCTCTGCGGCGACCGGGTCCCACGCGGCAAAGGCACGGTCCTCTGCCACGGCGGCGTCCCACTCCGCGCGATCGACGGTCGTCACGTAGATATCCGTGTCCGTGGTGATCAGTCGTTCGACAGCGACATTGAAGCTCGACACCCCGTCGGCCTCCCGGGCGAGCTCCTCCAGGTCGGACGAGGGGACCAGCCCCAACTGCTCCAGGGTCCTGACACGCGGGTCCGCCTCGGAGAAGATCACCGTCTGCCCGTCCGTGGGGAGGAATCCGTAGAGGAACGAGACACCCGACAGCTCGGGATGGTCGGCCCCCACCTCACTGACCCTCTCGTCGAGTTCCCGGGTGATCTTCTCTGCCTCAGACGACCGGCCCAGAGCGTCACCGACCATCGTCAGGTGGTCCTCGGCGGACGTGCCCCAGGGCTCGTCCGGGAACGCGACCGTCGGTGCGATGTCGGAGAGACGGTCGTACTCGTCGGCACTTATGCCTGAGCTGATGGCGAGAATGAGGTCGGGCTCCTGCGTCGCGACGAACTCGACGTCGACCTCGCCCCGTTCCAGGGACGGGTCGGTGGCCGGCAGTGGAGCCCCGAGGTCCTCGACCGCCTCCCGGAACCAGGGGTGGTAGTCCGCGCTGTCACCCTCTCCCCCGGCCACTCCCTGCACCACCGGGACGGTACCGAGCTGGACCGCGAGGTCCGCTCCCGCCCAGCCGACGACGACCACGCGCTCCGCCTGCTCCTCGATCGTCGTTTCACCGTACGCGTGGTCCAGCGTGACAGGGAACGCCCCGTCATCCGGTTCGGCGAAGACACGTGTGTCTCCGCCGCTTGCGGTGGCCGAACCATCCGGTCTCGGTTCATCCGTGGCCGAGCAACCGGCAAGCAGGGTCGGCACCACCGCCAGTGCCAGGGATACGGTGACAACGGTACGACGGGTCCTGGTCACAGGGAATGTCACAGGGGACATGATTGCTCCGATCGGGAAGGGTGGTGGGGATCAGTCCTGCAGCGGCGCGAGGACCTTGTCCTCGATGACGTCGAGATACGCCGTCGCAGACTCGTAGTCGGTGACAAGTCCGTCAATACTGACGACGTGGTCGTCCTGCGCCGCCTTCAGCTGCCGGAACAGCGGACTGTCGATGATCTCCTGCATGACCGGGTCCACTGTCCCGTCCGCGAGGACAGGGACGAGGACAACGTCGGCCTCACCGAGCAACTCTCCGATCTTCTCGGTGGAGTACTCCTCCCACCCTTTAGGGAACTCACCGGTCGGGACCGACGGTGCCGTGCGCATACCGACTTCCTCGTACACCGCGCCCAGGATCCCGGAGGGGTAGTTGATGTAGAAGTTCGCGGAATCCGCCATCGGCCCGATCGAGGCGAAGGAGTACGTGTCGAGCACGTCACGGTACTCATCCTGTAGTTCCCCCAGCCGTTTCTCATAGGCCGCCGTGGTCTCCTTGAGAGCATCCTCGGCGCCGACCGCGGCGGCGATCTCACCGACGATGGTCTTCCAGTCTCCCCGGCTCTCCCCTTCAACGACGACCGTCGGGGCGATCTCGGAGAGCTTCGTGTAGATGTCCTCGTCGATCTCGAGGACGTCACCGACGATCACGTCCGGTTCAGCAGCGGCCACCGCCTCGATATCCAGGTCGAAGAACTTCCCGACCGGATCCGCCTGTTCCACGAACTCCATCTGCTCATCGGTGAAACCCTGTGAGTAGTCGCCGTAGTCCTGAGCACCCACCGGTGTGACGTCAAGGGACTTGAGCTGCCACGGGGTGTCGTAGGAGACGGCGACGACGCGCTCCGGTGCCTCCGGAACCTCGACCTCGCCGTAGGCGCTGTCGACTGTCCGATGTCCGTCGTCGTCCTGCCCTGCGTCGGACGTCCCGCATGCCGCGGCCGTCAGGACGGCGGCTCCGGTCAACAGGGCTAAACCTGCACGACGGGCTCTGGTACGGACTGACTGCATCGCTGTTCCTCTCATCCACGGATCCACCGGATACCCGGCACACGGGGAGGATTCTAGTGAGGGTACCCTTCGCGATTCGGTCATCCTGGGACGCTGAACGGACACGGCGACCAGCCAGGACAACGGTTCCGACGCCGTGTCCGCTGTACGACGACTGTCGTCCGCCCGGGCACTCCCGGCGTCCCTAGCGTGAACTGTCATGCGGACCCCACCGAACACCCACCTGCCGGAGGACCCCACCACCGTCACCACCGGGCAGATTCTGCGCATCGCACTGACACGTGACCGACGCGCCGGACGCCTCGCGCTCTGCACCGGCGGACTGATCGTGCACGACCTCGGCGAGGCGGCCGTCCCCGTGCTCATCGGTGTCCTCATCGACCGGGCGATCATGCCCGGCGACGCCCACGCGCTGGTCACCTGGCTCGGTGTCCTGGCCGGGGCCTTCCTGCTGATGTCCCTGGCCTACCAGCGGGCAATGCTCGGCATGGTGCGGGTCTACGGCCACGGCGAGCACGACCTGCGCCAACTCGCCGTCAGCCGGGCCCTCCACCCCCGGCGCCACGCGCCCCGCGCCACCGGTGAGATTCTCTCCATCACCACGAACGACACCTTTCAGGTGGCCGGTGTCGCCTGGAGCATCGCCCAGCAACTCGCCACGGTGGCCGGGCTTGTCGCCGCCGCCGGCGCCCTCCTGGTCATCTCCGTCCCGTTGGGCGTCGGGGTCCTCGGTGGCGCGGTCGCCGTCCTGGTCCTGATGCAGCGGCTCTCCCGGCCGATGTTCGCCCGCGGACGGAGCGAACAACGCGCGGTCGCCGACGCCAGCGAAGTCGCCACCGACGCCATGGCGGGCTTACGCATCCTCCGTGGCCTGGGTGCCCAGGGGGAGATCGTGCGGCGCTACCGCCGGGCCAGCACCCGCTCCCGCGACGCCGCGGTCGCATCGGCAGTCTCACTCCGCAACTACGACGCGGTCAGCGACATCGTCTCACTGCTCTACCTGGCACTGCTGACCTTCACCGCCGGATGGATGACCGTCAACGGAGTCATCACCCCCGGCGAGCTGGTGACGGTGATCGGGTTGGCGCAGTTCTTCAAGGCCTCACTGGCGCACATCGGGACGTTCGGGGCGAACTGGGCCTACAAACGCGCCTCCGCGGCACGCCTGCAGGAGTTCATCTCCGGGGAGTTCCTGCTTCCCGGCGCGAGGGGCACGTCGGGTGGCCCCGCGGCCACCGGCACTGCACTGACCTGGGTGACGGACACGGGCACCGCGGTGACGGCGGTTCCCGGTGACGTTGTCGGCCTGCACGTCGCGGATGCCACAGACGCGCGCCGGGTAACCGATCTCCTCGGATTCCGTACCACTCCACGCCGCGGCGAGCTCTTCCTCGGCGGAGTGGACGCCCTCGATCTGGGCCCGGAGATGTGGCGGCACACGGTCACCGTGCCGCCTCGGGGCGCGACCCTGTTCACCGGGTCCCTGAGGGAGAACGTGACCTTCACGGACGAACCGGCGGACCCTGACATCGCGGCCGCCACCGCGCTCGACGACGTGATCGACCACCTGGGGTCCGCCGAGGTCGCCGTCGGGGAGGACGGCCGCCGACTCTCCGGCGGACAACGCCAGCGGGTCGCGCTGGCCCGCGCCCTCCACACGGCCGGTTCCGTCCTCGTCCTCGACGAACCGACGATCTCCCTGGACCCGGTGACGTCCCGGAACGTGGCCGCCGGGGTGACCTCCTTCATCCGTCGCGACGGGGCCCGGGCCGTACTGGTGGTGTCGTCCGACCGTATGGTCCTCAGCCACTGTGACACGGTGGTGGACCTGTGAGCGCGGTGGAGTCCCGCCTCCCCGAGGCCACCGTCCGACAGACACTCCGCACGGTGTGGGCGTTGCTGGGCGACCGTCTGAGGGCCCTGGCCGCCGTCGTCGCAGCCTTCACCGTCGGCTCCGCCGCTGCTCTCGCGGTCCCTGCTCTGCAGGGACGTATCGTCGACGACGTCATCGACGGGCACGGTCTGGGGCGACTCTCACTCACCGTCGGCGGCATCGTGGTGGCCGGCGTTGTCGCCGCGGTGCTCCTCCTGTGGGGTGGACGCCTGCTGGTCCACACGTTGCAGGATGTGCTGGCGGGGTTGCGGGAAGACGTCCTCGAGGCCGCGGTGAACCTGGACACCACGGACGTGGAGAACGCCGGGAGTTCGGATGTCGTCTCGCGCGTCACCGGCGACGTCGAATCCGTGACCACCGCAGTCACCGAGGTCCTTCCACGCACCACCCAGGCACTGTTCACTCTGCTGGTCACCGCACTGGGGTTCGCCGTGCTGGATCCGTGGCTGGCGCTCGCGGCACTGGTGGCCGTCCCCGTCCAGCTCCTCTCCGGGACGGTCTTCCTGCGGAGGTCGCGGCCGTTGTACATCCGTCAGCAACGGATGGACGCCGAACGCGGTCAGGCGCTGATCGAAACCGTCAATGGGTCAGAGACGGTGTGCGCCCATACCAGGGAGGACGCACGCCTGGGGCTCATCGCCGAGCGGAGTCTCGCCTCGGTGGAGATCGGCCGCGCGGCGACAAAGGTACGCAATGTCTTCAACGGCGGCCTGAACACAGCGGAGTTCCTCGGTCTCGCCGCCGTCATCTGCGTGGGATTCTGGCGGGTCGACGCCGGGGCACTCACTGTGGGTGCCGCGACCGCAGGCGCGTTGTTCTTCCAACGGATCTTCGCCCCGGTGAGCGTCCTGCTGGCCAGCATCGACGATCTTCAGCGTGCGGAGGTCGGCCTGGCACGCCTCGTCGGCGTCCTGGTGGCCCGACATACCGTGCAGGAACCGCAGACGGTACCGGACTGCGGCGGGAGGTCGGCCCAACCTGTGGAGATCAGGGACGTCTCGTTCCGGTACGGCGGCACCGGAGCAGGCGTGGACCACGTCACACTCTCGATCCCCGCCGGGTGTCGTGTGGTGCTGGTCGGCGCCTCCGGGTCCGGGAAGTCGACGCTCGCCCGTCTCATCGCCGGCTCATTGCGACCCGACCGGGGCAGCGTCACCGTCGGCCGCGCAACCGCAGACAACGCGGTCACTGCGGACGGGACGCCTGCCTGCGTGCTGGTCACCCAGGAGCTCCACCAGTTCTCGCAGTCGGTGGCGGACAACCTGCGACTCGCCGCACCGGATGCGACGGACGCCGAACTCCTCGCGGCGTTGGCGGTCGTGGCACCGGAGCGTGGAGAGAGTCTCGACCTCGATGACACCGGTCCACTCGACGAGTCGGTACTCCAGCTGCTGGCGCTGGCCCGGGTACTTCTCGCCGATCCGCCGGTCATCGTCCTCGACGAGGCCACCGCCCATGCCGGAACAGGCGACGCCCTCGCACGGCTCGATGCTGCGGTGAACGCGGTCACGGCCGGGAGGACATCGGTCATCGTCGCCCACCAGCTCTCCCAGGCCCACAACGCGGACCTGGTGGTGGTCCTCGACCGCGGAACGATCGCCGAAGCAGGGACGCACACCGATCTCCTGGCACGCGAGGGGCACTACTCACGGCTGTGGGATGCGTGGCAGATGCAGACACCGTGACACCGTGTAGCGGGCCAACCCCTCCCGGAGCCTTCGGGTGGAGTATGCACCCGCCGGAGTGACTGCAGCGGCTCCTGCGACGTCCCGGCAACCCCACAGGTCGGTGGGACCAACCTGTGGGGTTGCTGCGTCAGCGGGAGGGAAGGAGCCCGGAGCCGGAGGAGTCCCTGCTACCCCAGCATCTGCTCCCGCACCTCCACGCGGCGGACCTTCCCCAGCTGGTCGGCGGGCAGTTCATCGAACACCTGGAAGACCCGCGGCACCTTGTAGCGGGCCAAGCCCTCTCTGCAGTGGTCCTTGAGCACCTCTTCGTCCAACCGGGCACCGTCCTCCAGGACGATACCGGCGGCGACGGTCTCCGAACCGTCGTCACGCGGCAGGCCCACGACACTGGCCTGGGCGATGGACGGATGCTCGGTGAGCACCTCCTCGACCTCTGCCGGGTAGACGTTGAAACCACCGGTCACGATCATCTCCTTGATGCGCGAGACGATCTTGACGAAACCGTCGGACTCCTTCACCGCCATGTCCCCGGTACGGAACCAACCGTCCACGAAGACCTTCTCATTGGCGTCCGGACGGTTGAGGTAGCCGCCGAAGACCTGCGGCCCCTTCACCACCAGCTCGCCGGCCTCACCGTCGGGGAGTTCGCGGGCGGGGTCGTCCTGGTCGACCACCCGCACATCAGTGTCCGGGAACGGGATGCCCACGTATCCGGGACGACGGTCGGTGCTCATCGGGTTGCCGATGACGATCGGCGAGGTCTCCGTGAGCCCGTACCCTTCGACCAGGAGTCCGCCGGTCATGTTCTCCCAGCGCTTCACCAGTTCCACCGGCAACCCGGAAGCGCCGGAGAAGCTGGCCTTGACCCCGGAGATGTCGATCTTCTGTTTCTCCGCGATGTCCATGATCGTCTGGTACAACGCAGGGACGCCAGGGACCCAGGTGGGCTTCTGCTTCTTCATCGCCGAGGCCAGCAGGGGCTTCTCCGGCGCCGGCAGCAGCACCACGGTGCCGCCGATCAGCGGAGCGAGGGTGATGTTCATCGTCAGCCCGTAGGCGTGGAAGATCGGCAGCGCCGCGAGCATCCGCTCAGGCTCCGCTCGCTGACCCAGCTCCGGGACCCAGGCGACCCCCTGGATGATGTTGGCGCAGAGGTTGGCGTGCGACAGCGCCGCACCCTTCGGTGTGCCCGTGGTGCCCGAGGTGTACAGCACGATGGCCGGATCGGAGGGCGCCACCTCCGCCGTCTCGATCAGCGCACGCCCCTCGGATTCGGAGGCGTCCTTGACCAGGTCGGACCATTCCGTGAGTCCGTCGGTACTGCCCTGCAGTTTGTCACGCATGGTCCTGACGGGCTTGACCGGAAGCTTCAGTGCCGCACGCAGGTAGACCGGCATCGCGCGGGTGACGGTGACCGGGATGATCTGCTCGAGCGGGGCGACCGTGCGCAGTTCACGGGCGACCTCCACTGCCTTGTCCCAGAAGATGCCGACCTTCGCACCGTGGTCCTTGAACGCGACGGCAAGCTCGCGGGCGGTGTAGAGCGGGTTGTGCAGCGTGGCAGTGGCGCCGAGGGAGAGCACCGCGTAGAAGCTGATCAACGCCTGCGGACAGTTCGGCAGCGCGATCGCCACGCGGTCACCCTTCCGGACACCACGGTTGTGCAGCATAGACGCCGTCTTGCGGACGTCGCGTCCGTAGTCCGCGTAGGTGAGGGTGCTGCCGAAGAAGGTCATCGCCGGACGATTTGGCCACGTCCGTACGGCATGGTCGAAGACGGTGGCGAGAGTGCGCTCGTCGGCCCCGTCGTACTCCAGTTCAGGGCTGGTCCATTCGGGGTAGTACTGCCGCCAGGTCCTGTGGCTGTTGCTGTCGTCCATACTGTGTCAGGTTACGCCTGTAATATGGGTCACCCCCCTGTACTCGTGGCGTTCACGGTGCCCACCGTCCCCACGACCCCACGACGCAGACACCACCACCGAGAGGTCACCGTCATGTCCACCTGGCTCAACCCCTACCTGAAGTTCCGTGACACCGCTGCGGAAGCTCTGACCCTCTACGCCGAGATCTTCGGCGGGAAAGCGGATACGCTCACCTTCGGCCAGGCGGGTGCCGCCGACACTCCGGAGCGTGAGCCCCTGGTGATGCACGGCCACCTGGAAACTCCGGACGGCTGGACGTTCATGGCCTGTGACACCGCCGACACCGATCCGCGTGAATTTGACGCGCCTCCGGTCGACCTCTGCATCGGTGGCGACGCCGACGAATACGAGAAGCTCGCCGGCTGGTTCGAAGCCCTGGCCGACGGCGGCACTGTCATGCTCCCCCTGGAGAAGCAGATGTGGGGCGACTGGTTCGGCCAGGTCCGCGACAAGTTCGGGGTCTCCTGGATGGTGAACATCTCCTCCGGCGACCAGCCCTGACCCGCTGACACCCCGTCCGGGCGTCACTCCAGGTCGCGCCCCACACAACGCAGTGCCAGCTGCGCGTAGAAGTCCGCGAGCTCGTCCGGACTGATGTAGACGCCGTCACGGTACCAACGCGCGATGTCGACCCCCATCGACAACAGCGCTTCCGTGCACGTGCGTGAATCCGGTGTGCGGAACTCACCCTCTGCGACACCGGCATCCACGATGTCGCGCAGACGTGCCGTGACCTCGCGTCGTAAGGCGGACACCACCACAGCATGTTCCGCCGACAGTGACGCCAGTTCGTAGTTCACCACCCTCGCCCCGGTGTGTTCGAGCGCGTGGTAGCGGGCGAAGGCGGACATCACCGACGCCAACCGCTGCGGTGCCGGGGCATCCGGAAGATCCGCGTCGTCCATCACCTCCAGTGTCTGCACGTGGCCGTCGTGCATGAGCTGGTACAGCAACTCCTCCTTCGACGGGAAGTGGACGTAGACAGCTGCTGGACTCATCCCCGCCGCCCCCGCGATGTCACGGGTGGTGGTGCCGTGAAAGCCACGGTCAGCGAACGCTTCCGCGGCGGCCGACAGAAGCCGGTCCCTGGCACCGGCGGTACGGGCTGTCGGGTTGTCGCCGCTCTTGCCTTCAGTCACTGTCGTCTTCTCCCTCGGACGGCGTCGGTGCCGGTGCTTCCTGCAACGCCGGCGGGCAACCCCAACATGCAGTGAGGCACCTCATGAACCCACGGTTGACGTGGTCGACATCACAGTGCACAGTGGAGTGTACCTAAGCAACTGCTTAGTAGGTACCCTTCTCGGGTCACCTGCACCGGTCACCCCTCCGCTGTCCGCCGGGACATAACCCGGGCCACGCCTCCGGCGAGAACGGACGGCACCCGAAAGGACACCACTCAGGATGACAGAAGCACACAACGCCGGGCAGCCGGCGGCGTTCACCACAGAAGGCTCAACGGTCGTCGTGACCGGGGCCGGCAACGGCATCGGGGCAGCGATCGCCCGCAACCTCGCCCGGGACGGTGCCCGGGTCGTCGTCTCCGACCTCGATGAGGCCGGCGCGGAACGGACCGGCCAGGAGATCATCGACGCCGGGGGCGAGGCGCTGGTCGTCGTCGGCGACGCCGCCTCCGAGGTCGGTGTGGCCTCTCTCGTGGAACGGGCCCGCGCCACCTACGGCGGCATCGACGCGTGGTTCGCCAACGCGGGAGTCGACCGTGGGCACCGTCTCGACGCCGCCGAGGCAGACTGGGACACGTCCGTCCAGGTCAACATGATGGCCCACGTCCGCGCGGCACGACTGCTGGTACCGGACTGGGTGGAGCGCGGTCGAGGACGTTTCGTGGTGACCGCCTCAGCGGCGGGACTGCTGACCATGCTGGGAGCTCCGGCCTACTCGGCGACGAAGCACGGTGCCGTGGCCTTCGCCGAATGGCTCTCGGCCACCTACCGCCACCAGGGTGTCGTCGTCCAGGCCATCTGCCCGCAGGGGGTTCAGACCCGCATGCTCGCCGGGACCGGCCCGTACCAGGAGCTACTCGGCCGGGATACCGCGCTGACCCCGGAGCAGGTGGCGGACACCGTCATGGACGCCCTCCAGGGCGACGCCTTCTACATCCTCCCCCACCCGGAAGTGGCCGACTACTACGCGAAACGGGCCACCACACCTGACCGGTGGCTCGCAGGCATGAACAAGATCGCACGGACCATCGAGAGCAAGGAGCAGTAATGAGAGCATGGCAGGTACCCGAACTCGGGGAGCCGTCGCAGATCCTCACCACCGTGGAGACGGACATCCCGGAGCCCGGTCCCGGGCAGGTGGTGGTCAAGACGCGTGCCACGGCCTCCAATTTCCCCGACGTCCTGATGTGCCGGGGCAAGTACCAGGTACGCCCCGACCTCCCCTTCACCCCCGGTGTCGAACTCTGCGGTGATGTCACCGCCGTCGGCGAGGGCGTTGAGGGGATCACCGTAGGCGACCGCGTCTACGGCACGTCGGAACTCCCCTACGGCGGCTTCGCCGAGTACGCCGTCCTCAGCGCGGCGACGTGCTTCCCCGCCCCGGAGTCACTCGATGACGGCCAGGCCGCGTCGCTGTTCATCGGCTATCAGACGGCATGGTTCGCCCTGCACCGTCGGACCCAGCTGAAAGCCGGTGAAACACTGCTCGTCCACGCCGCAGCCGGCGGCGTGGGCAGTGCGGCGATCCAGATCGGCAAAGCCGCCGGTGCACGCGTCATCGGCGTGGTCGGCGGCCCGGACAAAGCGGAGATCGCCCGCCAGCTGGGGGCGGACGTCGTCGTCGACCGCCACTCCGAGGACTTCGTGGCGGTGGTGAAGGAAGCGACCGGCGGGCGCGGCGCTGACGTCGTCTTCGACCCGGTGGGCGGGGACACCTACCGCCGTTCCACCAAGTGCATCGCCTTCGAGGGCCGCATCGTGGTGATCGGGTTCGCCGGGGGTGAGATCCAGGAGGTCGCACTGAACCACGCCCTGATCAAGAACTACTCGATCCTGGGGCTGCACTGGGGCCTGTACAACAAGTTCGACCCCGCCGCCGTGCGTCACTGCCATGAGGAGCTGACGGCGCTGGCCGATGAGGGGAAGGTCGCGCCACTGGTCAGCGAGCATCTCAGCTTCGACGAGGTGCCGGACGGTCTGCAGCGGCTGGCGGACGGCACGACCGTCGGACGCGTGGTCTACCAGGCCTGAGTGTGCGCCTCGCCGGGAAATGGGCACCATCCTGTGCACGCGGTTCGGGGGTGTGGCGTGGACAGGATAGTGTCTATTTCCCATGACGGCCAGAGGGCACCTCCGGCTTCAGCAACGGTTCAGCCGGGCCGTGCAAGACTGGACGCCATGCGGATTCTGCTGGTCGATGATGAGAAGCGTCTCGCTGACGGCGTACGCCGCGGCCTGGAGGTTGAAGGCATGGTCGTCGATGTCGCCCATGACGGCGCCACCGGACTGGACATGGCGTCGGACGCAGACTACGACGTCATCGTCCTCGACGTGATGATGCCCGGACTGAACGGCTACCGCGTCTGCCAGGCACTGCGCGCCGACGGCGACCACACCCCCGTCCTGTTTCTCACCGCGAAAGACGGCGAATGGGACGAGGTCGAGGGCCTCGACACCGGTGGCGACGACTGGCTGACCAAACCCTTCTCGTTCCCGGTGCTCATCGCCCGTCTCCGGGCTCTCGCCCGGCGCGGGGCCCGGGAACGTCCCGCCGTCCTCGAGGCCGGTGACCTGACCCTCGATCCGGCTGCGCGGCAGGCGTTCCGCGGCGATCAGGAGATCACGCTCACCTCGCGCGAGATGGCGGTGCTGGACTTCCTGCTGCGCCGCCGCGGGGAGGTCGTGACCCGTCAGGAGATCATCGCCAATATCTGGGGCGACTCCTTCACCGGGGACGTCAACATCATCGAGGTCTACATCGGGCACCTGCGTGCCAAAGTCGACCGGCCTTTCGGACGGCACGCGATCGAGACGGTGCGGGGCGTGGGTTACCGGCTGTCCGGGACGGGTGGGTAAGTCGTGCCCGGCACACGACCCACCACACGTCACGGGACACGCCACTCGATCCGTACCCGGGTCACGGCAGGGGCGACCGCCATCGTCACGTTGATCCTCGTCGTCAGCGCGGTGGTCGCCGTACTGGTGCTCGGACGGGTGCTCACGACGTCCGTCGAAGAGTCCGCGGAGCAGGACCTCGACTCCCTCAGTTCACAGGTCGAGAACGACCCCTCGCGGGCAGAGAGCATCATCACCGGAGTCGACGATGACCAGCTCGTACGGTTCAACGCTGCCGGCGACACCCGCACCGTGGTCAATGACGACGAGGCTGACGAGCTCCCGGAGCCCGGCGAGTCGTCCCGACGGGTCACCGTGGACGGCGAGCCCTACCTGGTGGTCTCCGAGGACACCGACGCCGGGACGTTCACCGTCGCCCGGACGACCGAGCACGTCGACGAGACCGTCGGCGCGACGACGATCCTGCTGGCCGTGGCCGTCCCACTGGTCATCGTGCTGGTGGGTGCGGTGGTGTGGATCGTGACCGGACGTGCGCTCCGTCCGGTCGAACGCCTCCGCCGTCAGGTCGACAGCATCACCGCCGAGGAGCTCTCCCGCCGGGTGGACGCCGGGGACGACGAGCTCGGGGCACTGGCGACAACCATGAACCGCATGCTTGCACGACTCGAGCATTCCCAGGCGGTGCAACGCAGATTCATCAGCGACGCCTCCCACGAACTCCGCTCACCGTTGGCGACCATGCGCCAGCACGCGGAACTCGGGGCGTCCTACCCGGACGCCACCTCCCTGCACGAACTCAGCGAGGTGGTCATCGATGAAGGGGAGCGGATGCAGAACCTGGTGGAGGGTCTGCTGCTGTTGGCGCGGCTCGACGAGAACCACCGGCCTCCCACGGAGCTGGTGGACCTCGACGACCTGCTGTTGGCGGAAGCGGACCGGCTGGGGCGGATCAGTGCGCTCACCGTGGACACCTCCGATGTGGATGCGGTCCAGGTGGAGGGCAATCCCCGACTGCTTGGCCGGGCGGTGCGCAACCTCGTGGACAATGCCGCCCGTCATGCGGAGTCGCGGGTCGTTCTCGGTCTCCGCAACGCCGACCACACCGGTTCAGCTGTCATGCTGACCGTCGCGGACGACGGTGCCGGTGTCCCGGAGGACGACCGGGAGCGCATCTTCGACAGGTTCGCCCGCCTGGATGAGGGGCGTGCCCGCGACGCCGGAGGGAGCGGCCTCGGACTCGCCATCGTCAAGGAGATCGTCCAGGCCCACCACGGGCAGGTGGCGGTCGGCGAGAGCACAGCAGATGCGACGCACGGAGGCGCAGTTTTCACCGTTACCCTGCAGAGATAAAGGCGCTTTCAGCAACTTTCAGAAAGGGTTCAGTACCTGCCGGTCATAGTGGGTGCATGACCGAAAACACAGGGAACACAGCACACACAGAAACCACCGACTCAACCACAACACCGCGTAAGAAGCGTAAGGGCCTGGCCATCGGAGCCGGCGCGATCGCCGCCCTGCTTCTCGCTGGCGGCGTCGCCTACGGTGTCTCGGAGAACTCCGGCAATGATGGTAACGACGGTACCGACAGCGTGCGTACCGTCGCCGCCGATAACCAGGCTGACACTGACGGCGCACCGGCCACCGCCGGGACGGACGCCGCCTCATTCCGCGACGCCGCGGAACAGGCCGTCGCCGAAGCCGGTGGCAATGGAGCCAGCTCCGTCGACATCGAGGGGACCGGTCACGAGGTCGAGGTTGAACTCGACGACGGCGCATCCGCCGAGGTCCATGTCGCCGCCGACGGTGCCATGCGCGTCGAGACCGAGGAAGCAGACAGGTCCGACCAGCAGGATCCGGTCCTCGACCTGGATGCGCTCGACGACGCGGTCGACGCGGCCCTGGCAGCGTCCGGTGAGGCCGGTGTCCGGGACGGCGTCGTGGACTCCGTGTCCGCCTCCGATGACCGGGGCGTGACCTACGAGGTCAGTGTCCAGGGGCAGGACGGACGCGAGGTCGATATCGACCTGGCCGACGACTTCTCCGTGGTGGCCACCGACCTCGACGACTGACAGACGACCGACAGACATATATCGCAGCACAAGAAGGCACCGTCCTGGGCACGCGTATCACAGCCAGCGCGTGCACAGGATGGTGCCTGTTTTCAGGAGAGCCTCGCCCCGCGCGCCCTTACCCCTCCAGCAGCGGTGAGACCTTGTTGTCGAACATGCTCAGCGCGGCTCCGATGGCCATGTGCATGTCCAGGTACTGGTAGGTGCCCAGGCGCCCGCCGAAGAAGACCTTGTTGTCCGCGGTCTCGGCATCGGCGAGTTCGCGGTAACGCAGCAGCTTCTCGCGGTCCTCGGGGGTGTTGATCGGGTAGTACGGCTCGTCCTCGCCTTCGGCGAAGCGGCTGAACTCCTTCATGATCACGGTCTTGTCGTCCGGGTAGCTCTTGCGCTCCGGGTGGAAGTGACGGAACTCGTGGATGCGGGTGTAGGGGACGTCCGCATCGTTGTAGTTCATCACCGGGGTGCCCTGGAAGTCGCCGGTCTCCAGCACCTCGGTCTCGAAGTCGAGGGTGCGCCAGCCGAGGTGGCCCTCGGCGTAGTCGAAGTACAGGTCCAACGGGCCGGTGTAGACCACCGGTGCGTCCGGGCTGGCGTCGCGGATCCCGTCACGGACATCGAACCAGTCGGTGTCCAGGCGGACCTCGATGTTGGCGTTCTTCGCCATGTTCTCCAACCACGCGGTGTACCCCTCGACCGGCAGCCCTTCGTAGGTGTCGTTGAAGTACCGGTTGTTGAAGGTGTAGCGCACCGGCAGGCGGGAGATGTTCGCCGCCGGAAGCTCCTTGGGGTCGGTCTGCCACTGCTTGGCGGTGTAGTCCCGGACGAAGGCCTCGTAGAGCGGACGGCCGATCAGGGAGATGCCCTTCTCCTCGAGGTTGGCGGCGTCCTCGGGGTTGAGCCCGTCGGTCTGCTCCTTGATCAGTTCCCGGGCCTCGTCCGGGCTGTAGTACTTCCCGAAGAACTGGTTGATCAGGCCCAGGCCCATGGGGAACTGGTAGGCGGTGCCGTCGTGCATGGCGAACACGCGGTGCTGGTAGTCGGTGAAGTCGGTGAACTGGTTGACGTAGTCCCAGACCCGCTTGTTCGAGGTGTGGAACAGGTGCGCACCGTACTTGTGGATCTCGATGCCCGTCTCCGGCTCCGCCTCGGAGTAGGCGTTGCCGCCGATGTGGCTGCGGCGCTCGAGCACGAGCACCTTCTTGTCCAGCTGGCTGGCGGCGCGCTCCGCGACCGTCAAGCCGAAGAACCCGCTCCCGACGACGATCAGATCATATTCACTGTTCCGGTCACTCATGAACAGTAACGATACAGCCCGTGGCCTGCCCGGGTGCGGCGCCATGCCGGTGGCCCTACTATGGGACGCCATGAGTTCCCGCGCAATCGAGCTGCCCACCACCATGTCGGCCGTCGCGGTCACCGGTGAGTTTCCCGTGGATGACCCCCGGTGTCTGACCGACGTGACCGTCCCCCTTCCGGAGATCGGCCCGCACGACCTCCTGGTCGAGATCCAGGCTGTGTCGGTGAATCCGATCGACACGAAGATGCGTCGCCGCTCGGGCGATGCCCTCGCGCGGGGAGAACAGCCGATCCTCGGCTACGACGCTGCCGGCGTCGTCCGCAGAGTCGGCGAGGAGGTCGAACGTTTCGAGGTCGGTGACCGGGTGTTCTACGCCGGGAGCCAGCTGCGCGACGGCACGAACGCCCGGTTCCACGCGGTCGACGAGCGCATCGTCGGCCACCGTCCCACCACCTGTTCGGCGACCGAGGCAGCCTCGCTCCCCCTGACGGCGTTGACCGCCTGGGAAGCCCTGTTCGAGCGTCTCGGCGCATCGATCGACTCGAACGGTTCACTGCTGGTCCTCGGCGGTGCAGGCGGTGTGCCCAGCGTGATGATCCAGCTCGCGCGTGCACTCACCGGCCTCACGGTGATCGCCACCGCCTCCCGTGAGGAGTCGCGCGACTGGGTCGTCGAGATGGGCGCCCACGAGGTCGTCGACCACCGGCGCAACCTGGCACCACAAGTACTCGACCTCGAGCCGGACGGTATCGACCTGGTCTTCACCTCCAACTCCTCCGGACACGCCGAGGAACTCGCCGAGATCATGACACCGCAGTCGCGTTTGTGTCTGATCGACGATCCGGAGGATTTCCAGATCGCGCCGTTCAAGCAGAAGTCGATCTCGATCCACTGGGAATCAATGTTCACCCGCACCGTGTTCGACACCGAAGACGTCGATGAGCAGGGTGTGATCCTGGACCGCATCGCCGGGATGGTCGATGACGGCCGGCTGATCCCCACCGTCGGCGAGACGATGATCGGCATGAGCGCGGCCACCCTGGCCGAGGCCCACAGCGAGATCGAGCGTGGGCACGTGACCGGCAAACTCGTCGTACGGATCTAGGTCCGGTCCCCGCGGCGTCTCAGAACCTCAGGACGGAGACGACGTCCGCCACACACACCGGGCGGTCGCCGCCCTCACGTTCGATCGTCACGCGGGTCACCACACGCTGTCCGCCGCCGCCGGGTTCGACGGAGAGTAGTTCCGCCCCCGCACGGATCCGTGAACCCACGGGGACCGGAGCGGGAAAACGCACCTTCTCCGTCCCGTAGTTCACTCCCATCGTCGTCCCCTTGACGGTGTAGATCTGCCACACCAGCATCGAGACCAGTGACAGCGTCAGATAACCGTGGGCGATGGTCGAGCCGAACGGCCCTTCCTTCGCACGTTCCGGGTCGACGTGGATCCACTGGTGGTCGCCGCTAGCGTCGGCGAACTGGTTGATCCGTTCCTGGTCAATCTCGAGCCAGTCACTGTAGCCGAGGTGGTCGCCGACGGCGGCCTGCAGTTCATCGAGTCCGTTGAGTACACGCACTGTTCTAGTCCTTCGGCCCGCCGGCGACGTACAGCACCTGTCCGGACACATAGCCGGCGCCCTCACTGGCGAAGAAGCTGATGGCATGGGCGATGTCGGCCGGGACGCCTGCACGCTGGACGGGGACCTCCTTGGCCGCGGCGGCCTTGAAGTCGTCGAAGCTCACACCCACCCGCTCTGCGGTCGCCTGCGTCATTTCGGTGGCGATGAAACCGGGGGCGACGGCGTTCGCCGTGACACCGAACTTGCCGAGTTCGATGGCGAGGGTCTTGGTGAATCCCTGCATACCCGCTTTCGCCGCCGAGTAGTTGACCTGCCCGCGGTTGCCCAGGGCTGAGGTCGACGACAGGTTGATGATGCGGCCCCACTTTTCCCTGGTCTGGTAGGCCTGCACCGCGCGGGACATGAGGAACGCACCCCGCAGATGCACGGACATCACCGCATCCCAGTCGTCCGTACCCATCTTGAACAGGAGATTGTCCCGGATGATTCCGGCGTTGTTCACCAGGACGGTGGGGGCGCCGAGTTCGTCGGCGACCCGGTCGACGGCGGCCTTGACCGCGTCCTCGTCGGAGACGTCCGCGCCGACGGCGAGGGCCTTCCCTCCGGCGTCTGTGATGCGGTCGACGACCTTCTGGCACGCGCCTTCATCGAGGTCGAGGACGGCGACCGCCATGCCGTCGTCGGCGAGACGTGCTGCCACCTCCGCACCGATGCCGCGGGCGGCGCCGGTGACGATTGCTGTGCGTTGGGACATGTGGACTCCTTATGGTGACGTGGTTGCCGTGGTGTTCACCGAAACAGAGCCTGGACGCTCCGCCGATGCCTTCCACCAAGGATACTACTAAGAATCATGGCCGTGCGGTCGTGAGAACGGCAAGATTCCTGGGTCCGCCCCACCTGCCGGTCATCTGCCCATGATGCCTGTGGGAAAGCACCTCAGTACAAGTGTGAGTACAAGTGTTCCTATAACTTGTAAAAGTTAGACTTTAAACTTGTATATCCGCTAAACTCTGCCCATGAACTGGACCGATGAGAGAATCCGCGCAACCCTCTCCGAGATGCGCCGCTTCGGCGATGACTTCACACTTGTAGAAGTGAAGGAGGCTGCGGGAGGTGTACCCGCGTCCCTTCCCGAAACGATCTGCGCTTTCGCGAATATGCCACAAGGTGGCACCGTCTTTCTCGGCATCAGTCAGAGGAAGAACTTCACGGTCACCGGTGTCGACTCTCCGAGCGACATGATCCAGGCGGTCACCAGTCAGACCCGGAACGCGGTCACGCCTGCTCCCCAGATCGAAGCGTATCCGGTCACGGTTGACGGCACGTCCATCGTGGTGGTCGAGGTGACTGCGCTCGGCGCAACTCAGAAACCTGCCCTCTACAAGGGCAGGGCATATCTACGTCAAGCCGACGGGGACTACCAGATGAATCCGAATGATCTGCGGATGATTGAAATCGACGCTCTCCATGACTCCGAGCGCATCGCCTACGACATGGTCGCCGTTCCAGGGGCCAGCATCGAAGACCTTGACCAGACGGTTCTTCCGCAGTATCTGTCATCAGTGCGTGCAAGCAGCCGCAGACTTCGCGACGTGGATGATGACGACCTGCTACGTCTCACCTCAGTCATCACCGCCGACGGCGAGCTGACCACCGCAGGCTTGTTCGCCCTCGGCTTCTTCCCTCAAGGAAAGATTCCCTCCCTCGCGGCAACTGCGGCAGTACGCATGCCCCGTGACGGCAGTGGGGTACGTACACGAAACCGTCGTGACTTCGACGGACCGCTCCCCTCGCTTCTCGAAGAGTTGCAGGACTGGATCGAGGACAATACGGGGACCGATGATATTTACCGCGCTGACGGACACATGGCTCAGCGCTCGGAATTTCCGTTAAGGGCTGTGCGTGAGGTTGTCGCGAACGCTCTCGTCCACCGTGATCTCGGACCCGAGACACTCGGCACAGGTGCACGGATCCAGGTGCGGTTAACGCCAGAGACTCTCATGATCGTGAACCCTGGCGGTCTGCGCGGGTTGTCCTCCTCGGAACTGGAATCTGGCCTGTTCCGGCCGAAGGCAGTCAATCAGCGCCTGTACGAAATGGCGAAGCATCTGACAACCGCCGACGGCGCCAACGTCATCGAGGGAGAAGGCGGCGGCATCAGGGAGATGCTCGCCGAGACCCGGGATGCAGACCTCCACCGGCCGAAGTTCATCGACCGCGGTGTCGATTTCACTGTTCTGCTGAGACGCGGTCCAATCTTCTCCGGGGAGGATATCCGACGTCTGGAAATGCTTGCACCGGGCATCCGGCTGTCGCATATCCAGAAGGTGCTCCTCCTTTCCCTCGACAACGGAGAAGCATGGACAATCCCCAAGATGTGCACGGAATTCTCCCCGCTGACTCGTACAGAGGCAGACAGCCAGCTCGACAGCCTGCGACACCAGGGACTCGTCACAGTCACCGCGGACGGGATCATGCTGGCTTCCAGCCCTTCAGGTGACGGCGGCCCCGGCGCAGAGGGCCCGGTCACGGAAGGGACACCGGAATATCGACGTCCGGCCCCAGAGGCCCCACCGTCCGATCACGCCGGTGACACTACCTGGCTTCGCCGTATCACCAAGAACGGGCCGGCTGTATACAGCGCACTGCCTACAGAGGAGACCATCGACTTCCACACTCTCGTGTCACGGGTGGGAATGCCCGACGCGAGCGTCCGCTATGCACTCTCCCGCCTCATGGGGTCCGGCGTTGTCACGATGGTCGGTGGCCAGGGACACCACGCCACCGGCTACCGACGGGCCTGACTTACACCGATACAGGTGGACGCAGGAGGCGAACACTCGTAAAAGTTAGACTTTAAACTTCCACAGACATCACAAGTGTCAGTTGTCGCCCTGCCCGCTATGAGGAACCAGTAGTCAGAACCACTGCTCCAGCACTTCGGCGACACCGTCGTCGTCGTTCGACGAGGTGCAGTGGTCGGCGATCGCCATAACCTCGTCCACGGCGTTGCCCATCGCCACGCCTGTCCCCGCCCACCGCAGCATCGCCACATCATTGGGCATGTCCCCGAACGCCACGACGCGCGACGGATCCAGCGCGGGAACCACCCGTGCCCCCGGTGCCGCCCCATGGTCGTCCACATCCCCCAACGCGTGCGCCACACCGGACAGTTTCGAGACGCCCGGGACGTTGACCTCCAGCAGGCCGCCACTGAAAGACCAGGTCACGTGTGCGACCGTCGGATCAACAACCGGGTTGACCAGGTCGAAAAGCTCCGAACTCTCCATCGCCTCGTGCCGCACGAGCAGCTTCACCGCCGGCACCGAGCACAGGGCGTCGAGAGGCTCCACCGAGTGCTCCTCAGTGTCCCAGGCGTGCGGATACTCCGGCTGTACAGCGAAAAGTTCGTCAGCACGGTCAAAGGCGCTGCGCCCGGCACGCTCCGCAGCGAAAGTCACCGGCGGCAGACCCTGGTCAGCCAACCAGGGCCCCGTCGCCTCCGAAATGGTGGCGGTGACCCGGGCCAGAACGTCCGCCGGTAGCTCGGCGGCGTAGGTGATCCGGTCGGACGCCGAATCGTAGACCACTGCCCCGTTGGCGCACACGCACATCGGCCGCAGTCCCAGCTGCTCAATCACCGGAAGCATCCACCGGGCGGGCCTGCCGGAGGCGGGAATGAACGTCGTCCCGGCAGCCACCAGGCGGTTGATCACCGCACAGGCACGCGGCGACACCCGCTCAGCCGAGGTGACCAACGTGCCGTCGAGGTCACTGACGACCAATGTGGGGGCGGCCGGTACAGCCGACGCGGTCACTTAACGTCCCAGCTTCCCACGCAGACGCCCCAGCAGGGACTTCTTCTTTTCGGGGGTCACGCCTGCCGCTTTCTCCGCGTCCCGGCGGATCCGCTCCTCCTTGCGTTTCGCCGCGTCCTCGCGGTCCCGTGTCGTCGCCTCCTCCAACGACGGTGCCGACCCTCCCAGGGAGGCGGGCATCCAGTACTCGCCGTCCTCGAACGGCCCGAACGCCTCCGCGTAACGCGCACGGGACGTGTCGAGAATCTCGACCATCGACTCGTGGAGACGGTCCGTGGCGTCCCGTGACGACCCACTGAGATCCACCGGCTCACCGACAGACAGGATCAGTGAGGCGTCCTTGGGACGCCAGATCGGCTTGCGTCCCTTCGTCCAGATACGCTGCGATCCCCACAGCACCACCGGGATCAACGGCACCCCGGCGTCCTGGGCGATCCGCGCCGCACCGTCCTTGAACTCCTTGATCTCGAACGACCGGGAGATGGTGGCCTCCGGGAAGATTCCGATGAGCTCGCCACCCGCGGCACGGCGGGTCGCCTCACGGACCGAACCGGCCCCGTCTGCACGGTCCACCGGAATGTGGTGGCATCCCGACATGGCGGGACCGGCGACCGGGTTGTCCCAGATCTCCTTCTTCGCCATGAACCGCACCAGGCGTCCCCCGTTCATCGCGGAGGGGATACCGCCGAAAACGAAGTCCCAGTAGCCGGTGTGGTTCACCGCGAGCACCGCCCCGCCGTCAGTGGGGATACGCTCCGGGTGGTAGATCTCGACCTTGAGCCGCTGGACATAACGCATCCAGAACTTCGCGAGGGGGATGATCACCCGCCCGTAGAACAGCTCCTTCGATTCCGGGTGGGCGGGCGTGTCAGGCACGCCCGTGGGGATCTCGAAGCCTTTGGGAATCCACATGCCGTGTTATGTCTCCTTGTTGTGTTGCGCGGCTCACTTCGGGGTCAGGACGTCCTTCCCCACGAAGGGTCGCAGTGCCTCGGGCACGACGACCGAACCGTCCGCCTGCTGGTTGTTCTCCAGGATGGCGACAAGCCACCGGGTGGTGGCCAGGGTGCCGTTGAGGGTGGCGGCCGTCTGTGCCTTGCCGTCCTCATCACGGTAGCGGGTCTTGAGACGCCGCGCCTGGAAAGTGGTGCAGTTGGACGTGGAGGTCAGCTCGCGGTAGGCGCTCTGGGTCGGGACCCAGGCCTCCGTGTCGAACTTACGGGACGCCGATGAGCCGAGATCGCCACCGGCCACGTCGATGACACGGTACGGGACCTGCACCGCGGCGAGCATGTCCTTCTCCATCGCCAGGAGCTCCTGGTGCTGCTGCTCGGCGTCCTCCGGACGGCAGTAGACGAACATCTCGACCTTGTCGAACTGGTGCACGCGCAGGATCCCGCGGGTGTCCTTGCCGTAGGAGCCGGCCTCGCGGCGGAAGCAGGACGACCAGCCGGCGTAGCGCACCGGGCCGTCCGACAGGTCGATGATCTCGTCCTTGTGGTACCCGGCCAACGCGACCTCACTGGTGCCGACGAGGTACATGTCGTCCGCCTCGAGCCGGTAGATCTCGTCGGCGTGCGCGCCGAGGAACCCGGTGCCGGCCATGATCTCCGGACGCACCAGCACCGGCGGGATCATCAGCTGGAAGCCGTGGTCACGCGCCTTCTGCGCCGCCAGCTGCAGCATGCCGAGCTGGAGCAACGCCCCGTCACCGGTGAGGAAGTAGAAGCGGGCGCCGGAGACCTTCGCACCCCGTTCCATGTCGATCAGGCCGAGCGACTCCCCCAGTTCCAGGTGGTCCTTCGGGGTGAAGTCGAATTCACGGGGCGCACCGATATGCTCCAGCACCACGAAATCGTCCTCCCCACCAGCGGGGGCACCGCTGACGACGTTCGACAACGCCATCTGCAGGTCCTGCACGTCCGACTCCGCGGCCGACTGTGCGTCCTCAAGTTCCTTCACCGCGGCGGAACGGGTCTTGCCCTCCGCACGCAGTGACTCGCGTTCCTCGTCCGACGCGTCCTTCATGGCCTTACCCATGGTCTTCGAGAACGCCTTCTGCTCAGCCCGGGCCGTGTCAGCTGCGGCGATGGCCTCGCGGCGACGCTGGTCGGCCTCCAGGAGCCGGTCGACGAGTGCCGGGTCCTCGCCACGGGTGCGCTGGGATTCACGGACGACGTCAGGGTTCTCCCGCAGGAACTTGAGATCAATCATGCCCCGTAGTTTAGCTACAGTGGAATCAACCGTGTGCAGCGCTGTCCGCCACTGACTGAGCTGTCCAGTGATGTCCAGTGATGTCCAGTGCCGTCCAGTGATGTCTAACGATGTCCACTCCCCGTGAGAGAATGCGTGTTATGCCGTCCAGCACCCCGTCCTCAGCATCCGACCGTCCTGTCGACGCACGCCCGAACAAAGGCCGCCGCAGGACGGTCACCGTGCTGCTCACGGCGGCCCTCGCCGGAGCGGTCGGGGCCGGCGCCTACGAGTACTTCGCCCCCCAGGGCGCGTCCGTGGTCGCCCAGCGTGGCGCGGACCGTACTGAAGAAGCCCCGGAACTGGTCGCGTTCACCGACGCCGACACCGCCGACTGCGTGAACTGGTCGCAGGACGGCGACATCGCCACCGACTTCGCCGTCGTGGACTGCGCCTCCCCCCACCGTTTCGAGGTCGCCACCCGCGAGGACCTGTCCCAGTACCCGACCAGCGAGTTCGGGCCGGACGCCCCGCAACCCGACCTGGAGCGACAGGGGCAGCTGACCTCCGAGCTGTGTGAAGGGCCGACCCGCACGTACCTCGACGGACGCCTCGACCCGCAGGGCCGCTACTCCATCGTCCCCATCCTGCCCCCGGAGGCCGCGTGGGACGGCGGTGACCGCACGATGCTGTGCGGGGTGGCCGTGCCCCAGGCCGACGGCAACTACGCCGAAGCCACCGGTCGTGCCGCAGAGACCGACCAGTCGCCCGCCGAACCGGCGGAGACCTGCATGCGCGCCCAGGGTGACGCGGTGGACGTCGCCGACTGTGACCGCCCGTACTCCTGGCAGGTGACCTCGGTGGTGAATCTCGGGGACACCTTCGACGGCGCGTGGCCGACGATCGAGCAGCAGAACGACCATCTCGACGACGTGTGCACCGCCGCGGCCATCGAGTTCCTCGGTGGCGGAGACGACGAGAACCTCTACCAGTCCACGCTGACCCCCTTCTGGACGACACTGCCACAGGAGTCCTGGAACGCCGGGTCACGCACCGTCAACTGCGCGCTGACCAAGGCGCGGGACGGTGGCGGCTTCGCCGACCTGCAGGGAGACGTCCGCGGCGACTTCACCATCGACGGCAATCCGCCGGAGAAGCAGCCGGAACGTAATCCGCGCCGCGACAACGACAGCAACTCCGACTCCGCTTCCGGCAGCGAGGCACCGTGATCGAGGTCAGTGACGACGATTTCGAGGACCTGGTGGACCGTGGTCTCCGCCTGATCCCCCGGCAGCTGCTCGACGCCCTCGACAATGTCGCGATCGTCGTCGAGGACCACAACGACGAGGATCCGTCGATCCTCGGGCTCTACCATGGCGTGGCGCTGACGGAACGCTCCGTGGAATGGCCCACGTTCCTCCCGGACAAGATCAGCATCTACAAGGACGCCCTCTGCCGGTACTGCTCGAGCCACGAACAGCTCGTCGAGGAAGTCGCGGTCACCGTGGTCCACGAGATCGGCCACCATTTCGGCATCGACGACGCCCGCCTGCACGAACTCGGGTGGGGTTAGTTCCTCCCCGCCCGGGGCGGTTCACCGTGCCCGGCCCAGTCCGTGACCTTCCACCCGTCGGCGACTGCCTCACTGAGGTCCTCCGGGGCAAGGGAGCCGCCCAGGTCGGGGACCTCCAGATCGACCCGCAGGGTATTGGGCAGCAGCGTCCGTACCGCGAACTCGGGATCCACCCTTCCCAGGTAGGCGGCGATCAGGCGGATCACCGCACCGTGGCTGACGACCGCCAGATCCGACCCGGCACGTTGGGCGGTGGACAGCACCGGCAGCAGTGTGCCGAGGTACCGTCCGACAACCTCACGCCCGGTGGATGCACCGGGCACGGGCAGGTCCATCGACCCGCCCAACCATTCGGCGAAGGTGCGGTGGTATCCGTAGTGCGCGTCCGGATCCACCCTCATCTCGTACTGTCCGGCGGGGATCTCGGAGATCCCCGGCACCGCACCCGGCATCACCAGGGGAAGCGGCCGGTGCAGCGCTGCCGCAGCGCCGTCGGTCAGCGTGGGGCGAGTCCCCGTGCCGCCTCCGAGAGCGGCCGGCGCGCCCGCTGTCGTGGACTCCTCCGGCCCCACCTCCGCGTGGTCGAGACCGTCGGTGACCTCGAGCTCCGCGAGTTGCGCCAGGGCGTCGGCGAAATCACTGCCCGGCGCGGTGCGTTCCAGGTGCAGACCTCGACCACTGCCGCCGAGGGCGATTCCGGCCGCGGTCTGGCGGGCACGCAACGCCTGTGACGACACCATCGCCAACGGGGCATTCCCGGTACGTTCTCCGGCCAGACGTTCCCCCGCGGCTCGGGCCTGTGACCAGCCGAGGTCGGTCAGCGCGGCCCCCGGCAGGTTGGTGTCGAGGGCGTGGCTGACATTCGACGTGGTCTGCCCGTGTCGGATCAGCAGCAGCCGACTCACGGCTGACCACCGTCCCTCATATCCCCCAGGCCTCTCAGCCCCTGGATCCAGTCCCAGGAGGCGGCGTAGTCGGGCGGCACGGAGCCGTCGGGACCGTCGACACCGCCGACCCACCCTTCCTGTGGCCAGGACCCGAGGAACCGGATGCGGTCGCAGTAGCGGTGCAGGCCCGCCAGGGCCTCGGCGACGGCGTCGTCCTGCAGGTGCCCGACAAGTTCCACGTGGAAGTTGTAGGTTCCCGCCTTCTCCCGGGTCGGGCGCGACTCGATGCGTGACATGTCGACGCGGCGGGTGGCCAGTTCCATCAGGGCCATCACCAGTGACGCCGGCACATTGGGAACCTGCAGGACAATGGCGGTGCGGTCGTGTCCGGTGCGGGCGGTGGGCTCCTGGGGCAGGCCCACCAGGACGAACCGGGTGTGTGCCCCGGCCACGTCGGCGATACCCTCTGCGACGGCATCCAGCTCGTGGAGGGCACCGGCACGTGCCGGTGCTGCCGCAGCGTCCGCCTCGCCGGCGGCGACAGCGGCAGCTGCGGCACCGTTGGAACTTGCGGGGATGAACTCCGCGTGGGGGAGGTGTTCGGCCGCCCACCGTCGCACCTGGGCCTGTGCGACGGGGTGGGTGGTGAAGGTCCGGACGTCCTCGAGCCGGGTGCCGGGGCGTACGAGGATCGAGAAGACGACGGGGACGTCATGTTCCCGCAGGATCTGCACCGGTGCTCCGTCGGCCAGCGAGTCGAAGGTCTGTGTGACCGGCCCGTCCACGCTGCTCTCCAGGGCGACGACGGCCCGGTCGACCTCACCCTGCCGGACCAGGTCCAGGGCCTCCGCAGGGGAGGCCACCGTGCGGTGGGCGACATCCTCCGGCAGGTGGCCGGCGGCCGTCATGTTCAGGACGGCCTGTTCGGTGAAGGTTCCACGTGGGCCGAGATAGGCCACCGTCTCGATGTCACTCATGACACCAACCTACCGGGCGCCGGTAGTGTGTCCGACATGAATCCCCCACCACCCAGGGAAGGCACTGCCGGCACCCCAGACACCGGCAGTACCGGCAGCGCCAACAGCACCGAGGCCGTGTCGCTGCGACTCACCCGGCTGAGCGCGCGCACCGGGTTGACCCCGGAGGAACTGGGAGTGGCCAGGATCTACGACCGGGTTCACGAGGACCGTCGGGAGCACGGCCCGCTGCGGGGACTGGACGTCCTGGTCAAGGACCTCAACCGGGTGGCCGGTGAGGTCACGACCTTCGGTTCCGTCGGACATGCCGTGGTGGCGGAGTCCGACGACACCGCCGTGACGCGACTTCTGGAGGAAGGCGCCAGGCTGGTCGGTGCCAGTGTCACCGCCGAATTCGGGGCGACGGTCTACACCGAGCCCGCGCACGGTCCCGGTCCGGTGAACCCGATCGACCGACGGATGACGTCCGGCGGCTCCTCGTCCGGCGCTGCGGTGGCCGTGGCACGCGGGATCGTCGACGTCGCCCACGCCAGCGACGGTGGCGGGTCGATCCGCGTGCCTGCAGCGGCAGTGGGCCTGCCCGGGCTGAAACCCGCACACACCGTGGACGACGGTGGGCTGCCGAATCCGGCGGCGCAGGGATTCATCGCACGCGATCTCGACCTCACGGCCCGCGCCTACGGAATCTCTGCGCTGTCAACACCGTCCGCGCCGACACGGCCGCTACGGCTGGGGCACACCAACCGTCCGTTCCACACCGCCACCGCAGTGGAGCCGACGGTGGCCAACGCCACGGCGGCTGCCGCGTCCCTGCTGGTCACCCACCCCGCCGTCAGCGGTGTCCGCCCGGTGGCGGCCCCGTACCCGGTGGAACACTTCGACATGTACTCGCGGATCATGGCGGTCCGGTGCCGTGACCTGCCTGATCCTGCGACGACGATGCCGACGTGGTTGAGGCGGCGGGGCCTGGACCTCACCCCCGCTGAGATAGCGGACGCCACAGAGGCGGTCTCGTCGCTGCCGGGGGACGTCCTCACGGCGTGGGACGACGACACCGACGGACCAGTGGACGTGGTCGTGACTCCGATGCTGGCGTGCGCGCCACCCGGCATCGGTGCCTTTTCCCGCTATTCAGGGCCGGATGTCAACGACCCCGCCACGGACTTCCTGGCGCAGACCGCCTGGACACCCTGGGCCACGCTCTGGAACCTCACCGGATGGGCGGGGCTCTCCGTCCCCCTGGTGACACCCGACGTCGCACCCGGACGGTGGCCGGTCTCGGTCCACCTGGGCGCCGTCGCCGACCGGGTCTCCGCCGCCGAGCTCCTGGGCCTGGCACAGCACCTGCAGGAGACTGTGGGGCGGTTGGTGGATGCTGACCCTTCCGTTCTCGATGCCGTGACCGTCGCCGGCCCCGGCGACCTTGAGGCGTTGGTCGAGTCGTTGATCGAGGACTCCTCCAGGGACGGGCGATGAACCGGTCCGACCGACGTG
The DNA here is from genome assembly GCF_007673095.1 of Corynebacterium glyciniphilum AJ 3170. GTDB lineage: Bacteria > Actinomycetota > Actinomycetes > Mycobacteriales > Mycobacteriaceae > Corynebacterium. Next base: position 12,694 of record NZ_VDYZ01000007.1, on the reverse strand, counting down.
CGCTCCGGTGGGAGCTGGTCATCGTCCTCGCCGTCACTTTCGGCGCCTCCGGGGCCCGCTCGGCGTTGCGGCTTCTCGAGGCCGCCACGATGCCGGAGGGCCTCAATGAGCAGAGCACCACCCTCAACGCCCGTCAGTCGGCGCTGACCTGGCTCGATCCTGCATTCCAGCTGATCTCCACCGGGGTGCTCGTCGCCTGGGGCGGGCTGGCGCTGTTCCTGTTGCTGCGGCATGTGCCGCCGACTCTGGTGGGACGGCCCGGCGCGTCCGGGGTGCACCTCCGCCCCCGGTGGCGTGACGCACTGCCCGGAGCCGGCCTGGCAGCGCTGATCGGCGTTCCGGGACTGGTCTTCTATGTCGGAGCGGTACAGCTGGGACTGTCCAAGGAGGTCATCCCGACCGGACTGGACCGCAGCGTCCAGGATCTGCTGCTGCTGATCCTGAACTCGTGGGCGAACGGATTCGCCGAGGAGATCCTCGTGGTGGCATGGCTGTGCTGCCGGCTACGCCAACTCCGGGTGCCGTGGATGTGGGTGTTCCTGGCCTCGGCGGTGCTGCGCGGAAGCTACCACCTCTACCAGGGGTACTCCGCCGGACTGGGGAACATGGCGATGGGGCTGGTCTTCGTCTGGTTCTTCTACCGCACAGGCCGTGTCTGGCCGTTGATCATCGCACACGGCCTGATCGACACTGTGGCGTTCGTGGGCTACCAGATACTGGGGTCCACGCCGGGACTGTGAGACCGCCGGTGAGGGGCATCGCTCAGCCGAAGGCCTCCAGTTCACGCTTGACGACCTTGCCGATCGGGTTGCGCGGCAGCGGCTGGTCCATCAGGACGACGTCGCGCGGCACGGCCGGGGCCATGAAGTTCTCCCGCACGTGGGTGCGGATGTCGTCCTCACTCAGGTCTGCGGAGCCGTCGGTGACGACATAGGCCTTGACGCGCTGGAACTTCTCGTCGTCCTCCACCCCGACGCAGTAGGACTCGGCAACGCCGTCCACCCGGTCGATGATGTCGGACACGGAGGTCGGCCAGATGTTCTCGCCGCCGACGATGATCATGTCGTTGTTGCGCCCCAGCACGCGCAGGCGACCGGTCTCCGGGTCGATGACACCCTTGTCGCCCAGGTCCAGCATGCCGTCGCGGTAGTCGGGCTTGTCCCGGTTACCGAGGTACCCCTTCATGGACATGGCGTTGTGGGCGTGGATGATGCCGACCTCACCGGGAGCCACCTGCTTACCGGTGTCCGGGTCGAGCAGTTCCAGGCGACCGTTCCACACCCGGTGTCCGGCGGTGAGCGGATCCTCTGCGAGGTCCTCCGGGGTGGCGTAGGCCACCAGCAGGCCCTCAGTGGAACCGTAGCCGCTGGACAGGATGTTGCCGTAGCGCTCCTGCAGGCCGCGCACGAGGTCTTCGCTCATCGCGTTGCCGGCGTTGAGGATCCACGTCATCGACGACAGGTCGTAGGACCCGTCATCCACGGCCAGGACGTCCTTGAGGAAGACAGCGGAGCTGAGCATGCCGGTGCACTTGTAGTCCTGCACCTGCTGCAGCACGACCTCCGGCTTGAACACGCGCTGGGTCACCAGCGTGCAGCCGGCGGTGATGGCCAGGACTGCGGCGCCCCAGCCGAGGACATGGAAGAGGCTCGCCGTGAGCTGAAGCCGGTCCCCGGCCTTGACGTTCAGTCCCTTGAGGACAGGCCCGAGCACACCGACCGGGAAACTGGGCTCGGTGTGCTGGACCGCCTTGGGGGTCCCGCTGGTGCCGGAGGACATCAGGATGACGCCACCCTGGGTGGGGCGGGACGGGAATGCGTCGTTGTGGGGGCCGGGGTTGGCCCAGAAGTCCTCGATCGTCGGGTAGTCGATGTCGGTGCGGTGCCCCTCTGCGGCGTCCGCGTGGATGAGGGTGGCGCCGAAGTCGGTGAGGTCCTCGGGGAACCGGTCGTCGAACTCGGAGTCGTAGAAGATGACGTCGAGCTTGTGCTCCTTGACGATCTCGGCGATCTGGTGCTTGCTGGCACCGACATTCAGCAGGAAGACGGTGTATCCGAGGTACCCCTTGGCTGCCAGGGGGAAGAGGAATCCGCGCCCGTTGCGGGCCATGATGCCGACGCGGCTGTCCGAGGTGATGCCGTGGCTGGCCAGGGTGTGTGCGGTGAGCCGGGAGTAGTTGGTGAGTTCCTGGTAGGTCAGCTCTCCGTCGTCGTCGACAAGCGCCAGTCGGGAGGGGAACCGGGCGGTGGTCCCCTCGAGAAGGCCGGCGAGACTGGTGCCGTAGCGTCCCAGCGCTTTAGCCACCCCGAGACCGCCGGCAGGGGTGGATCCCTTGAGGAATCCTGTGTTCACGAAGGCCTTGGCGCCTTTTACGGCGCCTTTGAGGTCATAGGACAGCTGTTCAAACACTGTCGCTCCTTTTCTGAGTCTGTCGTTGGTGGTCTCGGTAGTCTCGATGGTCTCGTACGTGGTCGTCTCGTGCTCCCCCGTGAAACGTACGCGCGGCATGACGAGGGGCGGACGTCGGGGCGGCGCGCCAGAGCCGGGGTCGTCAAACTACTTTCGCCTACCATACCGGGCCGAGGCGGCCTGGCGTTACCCGGCAGCCCCGGGCACGGACTGACACCCTCAGTCACATACGTAACAATTGCAACTTTAGCCACAGGGGTTACATTTTGGATGATTAGTGGATAAAGTCACGTTAATGTAACGTCGTTGTCCCAGGAAACGGTTCAGGAGACCGAATCCGTCTTCGGCTTGTCGGGGACACGTCGGGACACATGACACGTTTCAGGAGAGGAACCTCAGTAATGAGCGCACGACACCGCACGGCATCGCGGGCAGGCCGCCGCATCGCCGGAATCGCAGCCGCCGCCGTAGCCACGGTCGCCGCCCTGTCCGGGACGCTGCTCTCAGCACCGGAAAGCCAGGCCGCACCCAACAACACGGTCGTCCTCGGCGACTCCATCGTCGCCAACCCGGACATCTACAACTGGGCTGCGGGCAAGGGCCTCCCCCTGCCCGACCCGATCCTCAGCGGTTCGGGCTGCGGCACGGACAACCGGTTCGCCAACTCCTACGCCCAGGCGTCCGGCAAGCACGTCGACAACTACTCCTGTGCCGGCGGTTCCTACCGCACCGGTGGCATGCACGTCACCGAGCAGGCAGACCGGGCCAACCGCGGCGGCGCACTGGACGCCGGCACTGACGAGGTCGTCATCTGGGCGGGCGCCAACGACACCTACCCCTACATCCTCGGCGACAAGCTGCCGGTCCCGCAGATCGAGCGCCAGCTGCGTGACTCGGTGAACCGCACCGTCTCCCACGTCAAGCGCCTCGCGCCCAACGCCAATGTGAAGGTGCTGGGCTTCCCGCACATCACCAACGGTGCCGGCCAGGTCTGCCCGATCAACGTCATCCCGAACGTGCAGCTGCCGAGCGCCCTGATTCAGGTCTCCGACGTCGAGTGGGCTCTGGAACGTGCCCTGCGTGACGGAGCCACCGGTGCCGGCGGCAGCTTCGTCGACCTCAAGGGGCCGAGCCGCGGCCACGAGATGTGCTCGAACGACCGGTGGGTCGTCGGCCTGATCGACACCACCTCCGAGCGTCGTAACCTCCCGCTGCACATGACCGACACCGGTCTGCGTGCCATGGGACGCGCCGCCGCGAACGCCTGACACTTCCCCGTGTCCCCGCAACCGGGGCCCGACGGTCTTCTTCTGACCGTCGGGCCCCGGTTGCTTACGCTGGGACACATGAATCTGGACGGAACGACGTTGCTGCAGGGCCCCCCAGGCCGACGGATGGTGCTGGAGTATGTTCTCGCCTGCGAGGAACGCCAGGGGCGCGACAACCAGGGAACAGGGCAATCACTGTGGGGTATGGTCCGCCAGGCCGCCGAGTACCTGGCCCCTGTTCCGGAGGCTCGGACATACGCGTTCCGGTCGTCTGCTGCCCCCGACAGCCCGTCACGAATCTACGAGGCCCCTGGTTCCCCACCGGACCCGGATTCCAGAATCACCCCGGAACAGGCTGCCGAGCAGATCCGCCGTACAACCTTGCTCTCCCCGGACCCCGCTCTGCTACTGGCCGCGCTCACCACGTCTGTCGAATCCGCCGCGTACTGGCAGAACCCCGTGGGCCAGGATGTCCTCGCCGGCACTGCCCCCGTGCGCGAGGCATTGGAGAATGCAGTCTCCCTCATCGCGGGATCCCCGCATACCCGCTGGTGATCTACCCCGGCCGACCTTGACGACCAGTGGTTCGTCTACTGGGGCAACAGCAGTGAACCCGCGCCGAGCGCACAACGCCGTGGACTCAGTGACGGTGATACCCTCGAGAAGCTCACGACCTGGCGAATCGACCAGGAAAGGACGGAGGAGAAGTACCGTCGGTCGGCAACCGAGGCGCCCCTCTCCGGCTCCGGCGGAGCGTGGTGGACAACGCCTCCCGCGCCAGCGCTCCCCTCGACCAGGACCTTCCCCGGTACAGAGATGCCGGTGGGAGTTCCGCTCCAGGAGGACCGGTTCGGCAGTACAGCCCATGCTTTCCCGTACGCACCGCCGCCGAATCCCCGTATCTACGAAGTCAATGAACCTGAGGACTGGGTCAGGCTGTGCGACGAATTCCCTCTCGATCAGACGTACACGCTACGGAGAGAGTGGTTCAAAGTCACCGGACGCGACGGCCGATGGACAGTGCCGGACTGGTCCACAGTCGCGGAGAAGTGGGATGCCGTCCATCTGACGGTCGCCGGATACCTGCGAACAGCCACCCGCACAGTTCCGGTGGGCACCCTTCCCGACGGCGCGCAGTATCCGGCACCTGCAGAGACAATGATGGCCGGTTGGTCGCCGGACGAGACCTGGTGGTTCCGGGAGCACGAGGCAGGACCGTTCACCAGCGGTACCCGACGGTGGACCGATAGTGGCAGCGGAGAACTTACTCCGGTCGCCGGAGAATAGCCCCCCGGTCAGCCGACCGTGTCCGCCAACAGCGGCGTCAGCGTCTCCACCGCCCATTGCGACGAGAGCGGCCCCGGGTAGGCGACGGCCCAGGCCAGGTTGCCCTCATAGTGTTTACCGTTGGCCTCGAACGAAGGCTCGTTCCCCTCCGTGAAGGCGTTATTGGTGATCACCAGACTGTGGCCGTCCCGGACGGCGGGGATGCTACGGAACACCGCACTGTCCTGGAGCTCGCCGATCCGCCCGTCAGAATTGTCGAGGACAATGACGACATCGGCGGCCAGGTCGTCGACCCGTTCCCCGCCGAGCTGCACACCCTGAAGCTCCGTGGTCGCCGGGTCTTCCTCGAAGCCCATCTCACTGAACAATGCCGCCGCATCGCCACCGGCAGGGTTGAGCAGTCTCATTTCGTCGAGCCCGAAGTACTGGATCAATGACACGGTCTTACCCGCGAACTCGGGGTACTTCTTGCGGACGGCGGCCACGGTGTCCTCCGTCTGTTGGACGACCTCGTCCGCCCGCTCCTCCTCGCCGAGCGCCTCGCCCAGGTTGATGAGGGTCTGCTGCCAGTTGCCCGCGACATCGTCCTGGGTCTCTGCGGAAATGACCGGCGCGATGTCCGACAACTGGTCGTAGACATCCTTCAGGTCGAGCTGACTGGCGATGATCAGGTCCGGCTCCGCCGCCGCGAGTTCCTCCATCGGAGGCATCCCGCTTTCGGTGTACTCGAAGGTCGCCTCCGGATCCCCGCTCAACGCGTCAAGGGTCCACGTCTCCTGTTTAACGGTGTTCGCGGGCACAATCACCGGAGACTCACCCATCGAAGCGACGATGTCGGTGTCCTTGTAGCCCACCGCGGCAATGCGTTCCGGACGGGCCTCCGGGGTGCTGTCGCCCCAGGGCGAGGTGAACGTCACCGGCGTGAAACCCTCATCGACGGTGGAGGAGTCACCTCCCCCGTCACCTGAGGAACAGGCTGCGGACACCAACGACATGGTGGCGACGAGAGCGGCAAGTGATGTCCGCACCCGGGATCGCCGGTCTCTACTCCGCCAGACACCACGTCCGGGCGCCATCGTGACAGTCATGGGGATACTTCTCCTCGGTCAGGGAAACGTCGACCGACTTATCGTACACCCAGGAAAGGCTCCCCTGACTTCTGATGGAGGCGGTTCTCACCCTTTACGCTTCTTCCCTGTCTTCTTCGTCTTCTTCCCCGCCTCAGCAGCGCGGGCGGCACGGTTCGCGGAACGTACCAGGGGGACGAGGCTGACAATGACAACCACAAAGGGGACGATCCCCAGCGCGGTCACCCACGCGCCCTCGAAGATGAACGACAGGATGATGATCACCACCGCCAGCACGGACGTTCCCAACGTCACCGACCTGGCCATCGGAGCCGCCGCCTCGTGGCCCGCCGTCCACGCGTTGTCACTGGCCTTCGTGGCGGACGTCCGGATCCCCACCGCCCCGGATCGTGGCAGGTCGCCTCGCGCAGCAGCCTTCGTCACCTGCGAGATGACCATGGACAGAACCACCGCCATGACCGCCGGAAACGCCACTGCCATCAATGCATCACTCATGATCAGCATCCTACGGGACTCCGTTTTCCACCCGTCCAGCCCGTAGTATGTCCCCATGTCACCAACCCCGCCCGACAATGACGGCCGCTCCGGAGACCCTGTCGCCCGTGACAGGCACGGTCGGCCGATCCTTGACCGTTACGGGCGTCCCGTGCCCCGTCGTTCCTCGGGTGCGGTCCCGCCGCCGCAGGACGCCACCCGCGCCTACGGAGGGGAGCACAGGGCAGAACCACGGCACCGGGCGGCTGGCCAGGACCATGCCCGACCGCAGAATCAGGCCCAGCCGCCGCAGTACCGCCGGCAACCGGAACAGCCACCGCAGGCCGCCCCGTACCAGCCGCCCCGACAGGAGTACGAGCCGCAACGGCCGTACCGGCAGCAGCCGCCGCCCGAGCAACCACCCAGGCAACCGTTCGAGCAACCGTCCGGTCCGCCGCCGCGGTCCCGGCGGCCGCGCAAGCGTCGGCGGATCCGTCCCCTACGGATCATCGGCGCGCTGCTCCTGGTGGTCATCCTGGTCGCCGGTGGCACCGCATGGTGGGTCGACTCGAACCTCAACCGGGTCGACGCACTCACCGACTACGAGGGCCGCATCGGCAATACGTCAGGGACGAACTGGCTGCTCGTGGGCTCCGATTCCCGTGCCGGGATGAGTGAGGAGGACGGCGAACGCTACGCCGCCGGTGACCTCTCAGACGGCGGAGCCAGGACGGACACGATCATCGTCGTCCACGTCCCCACCTTCGGTGGTAAGCCGACCATGGTGTCCATCCCCCGCGACTCCTATGTGTCGATCCCCGGCTACGGCGAGGGGAAGATCAACTCCGCGTTCTCCCTCGGTGGCCCGCAGCTCCTGCAGCAGACCGTCGAGGGGTCCACCGGAATGCGCATGGACCACTACATGGAGATCGGGTTCGGTGGCTTCGGGAAGATCGTCGACGCGGTCGGCGGAGTGGAACTGTGCCCGACCGAAGCCATCGACGACCCGATGGCGGGACTGAATGTCGAGGCGGGCTGCCAGGAAATGGACGGGCCGACGGCTCTGGGCTACGTGCGCACCCGGTACACCTCAGCCAACGGTGACCTGGACCGGGTGGAACGCCAGCGTGAGTTCCTCAACGCCGTGGTCTCGAAGGTGGGTTCGTTCGGCACCCTCGCCAACCCTTTCCGGGCCCTTCCCCTGATCAACGCGTTCTCCGACGCGCTGACCGTGGACGAGAGCGACCATGTGTGGCACCTCGCGCGCCTCGCGCTCGGCATGATCCGCGGCGCGGACCAGCAGACCGTCCCCGTCGGCGGATTCGCCGACACGGACGCGGGAAGTGTGGTCCTCTGGGACGACGGCGCCGCCGAGGAGCTCTTCAGCGAGCTGCGCTGATTTAAGCCGGTCGGCACCGGCCGGTTGCGGTCAGTTCAGGACGGCGAGCGCGGCGTCGTAGTCGGGCTCGGTGGTGATCTCCGGGACCAGCTGTGAGTGCAGGACGGTGCCGTCGGTGTCCAGGACAACCACCGAGCGGCCCAACAGACCGGCGAGCGGGGAGTCGGTGAGAGTCACACCGAAGTCCTCACCGAAGGAGGACCGGAAGGCGGAGGTGGCCTCCACGTTCTCGATGCCCTCGGCGGCGCAGAACCGTCCCAGTGCGAAAGGGAGGTCCTTCGAGACGGAGACGACGGCGGTGTTCTCCAGGTCGGTGGCCCGTTTGTTGAACTCCCGCTCGGACGCGGCGCAGACACCGGTGTCGACCGAGGGGAAGATGTTCAGCACCACACGCTTGCCGCGGAGCGAGTCGCCGTTGACGTCCTTGAGCTCGGCGGACACGGTGGTGAAGTTGGGTGCCTGCTCGCCGACTGCGGGCAGGTCACCGACGGTGTGGGCAGGGGTTCCTTGGAATGCGGTATCAGCCATGCCACCCATGGTGGCACAGATTGCCGATCAGCGGATCGTGACCTCGCGGGCGATGATCGTCTGACGCGACTTCTGCTCCTCCGCGGTGAGGGATCCACCGTCCGCGATCTCGGACAGCGCGGTGGCGATCCGGGCGTCCAGTTCCTGCAACGGCGCCGCGAACTCGCTGGCGTCCATGGTGTTGTCCAGGTCGAACACGGGGACGAGGATGCCGTGGGTGCGGAAGACTCCGGCGAAGCGCGTGTCCTCGCCGAGGTTCAGCTGGCCTGCGGCGTGGACGCGGGCGAGTGCGGGGAGCAGCTGCGCCTCCGTCTCCGGCCGGACCCAGCGGATGTGTGCCTTCTCTCCCGGGTCGATCCACCAGGCGGATCCGGTGATCCCGGCGTCCACGCGCGCGCTGGGCAGGACCGAGGCGTTGGCCTGGTCGAGGGAGGCGACAACCTGCGGATTGTCGCGCTGGTCCTCGGTGAGCCACCAGTTGAAGTCGTCCCGCACCTCGATCGTCGGCGTCTGGTCGGCGACCAGGAGGGAGGACAGGGCCGGCTCGGAACCGTCGGCGACGGCGACCTCCAGGCTGCTGCCCGGTGCCGCCTCCCTGGCCCAGTTCAGGGCGAAGGCCAGGTCCCGGTTGGGGTTGTCACCGCGGTGCTGGGTCTGCAGGGCGACCAGTGCCTCGCCGCCCTCCTCGTCGGCCCGGACGAGCGCTGCCGCCGCCCCGGGGAGGACGGTGCAGATCGTCACCGTGCGGGTGAAGCCGGCGTCCTTCTCCGTCTCCGCGGTGAAGTACGCGGAGGGGACGAACTCCTGCAGCGCGATCAGGTCGGTCTCAGCGGAGAACCCGTCGTAGGGGCGGGGGTCGCGCTCCAGCGCGGCACGCTCGGCGGCACGCTTGGCGAGCTTCGCCTGGCGACGGCTCATGCCCTCGGGCAGATCGTCCTGGTTCTTGTTCTTCCTGTTCTTCTTAGCCACGGCCCACAGTCTAGCGGTCAGGGAAGACTCACGGCGCCGTCGATCACCCGTCGGGCGCGGTCGGGGTAGTCGGTGGCGGCCCACCTGACACCGTGGCGATGCAGCCAGAGGAGATCGTCCCGCCGGTTGGCGGTGAAGACGTAGGTACGGTCACCGGCACCGACGACCTGCTGCGGTGCCTGCCGTGCGCGGTACATCGAGAATCCCTGCGACGGGGCGACGCCCATCGGCTCGACATGCTTCAGCATGCGCCACAGAAAGTACTCCTTCCGCAGGTAGATCCGGGGGATCTGCGGGTTCAGGGCGGAGAAGCGGGCCAGGGAGCCGTGGTCGAAGGAGATCAGGTGGACCAGGCTGCCCGGGCCACCCGGGCCACCGTCCGCCAGACCGGCGGCATGCAGTTCGCGGTTCATCGCCGCCTCCAGACGTCCGTCCCGCTCCCCTGCACTGCCGAGCCGTTTGGTCTCGATGAAGAGCTCGGGCCGGTAGTCGCTGGTCTGTACGTCCTGGATGAACCCGAGCAGTTCCTGCAGCGTCGGAATACGCTGGGGGCGTTCCGCTGTTCCCACGTTGAATTCCCGGAGTTGCGCCAACGGCATCGTCGCGACGGTCCCGGCACCGTCGGACGTGCGGTCGACCGTGGCGTCGTGGATGACCACGGGGACCCCGTCGGCGGTGAGTCGAATATCACACTCGATGCCGTCCGCCCGCTGCTCGACGGCGAGTTCATAGGCGTCGAGGGTCAGTTCGGGCCGGTAACCGCTCGCCCCGCGGTGCGCGATGATCTTCACGTCCCCCATTGTTACCCGATCCGGCCGATGGCGCGGACCGATGCACTGTAGTATGACTCCCCGTGGCAGATTTTCCGGCAGGTGTCCGACCCCCTCTGCACGGGGGCCCGGCACGGGACGTCCCGAGCAGGTCGGTCAGCGACACCGCGCTGGTGTTCGAGGGTGGGGCGATGCGCGCCGCATTCTCCTCGGCGATGGTCCAGGCACTGCTCGAGGAAGGCATCCAGTTCGACTGGGCCTACGGCAACTCCGCGTCGGCCGTGCACGTGGCCACCTACCTCTCGCAGGACACCCGGCTGGCACGCGACTACTTCACCGTCTTCCCCGGAGACCCGCTCTTCGGCGGGATCCGGCCGTTCCTCCGTGGCGACGGGTTCTTCAATGCGCGCTACATCTTCGGCCCCGACGCCCAGGTCGAGGACCGGAGCATGGTGCCGGACTGGGACGCGATCACCGCCAGCCCGGGGAACTTCCGTATCTCCGGGTTCAACGGCCGCAGCGGCGAAACGGTGCACTGGTCACGTGAGGACATGCACGGCCTGGACGACTTCCTGCGGCATGCGCGTGCGTCGGCGTCGCTGCCGATCGTCATGCCGCCGACGAAGATCGGCACCGAGGTCTACTTCGACGGCGCGTTCGGCTCCACCGGAGGCATCCCGGTCGACTCCGCGATCGAGATGGAGGGCTTCGACCGGTTCCTCGTGGTGATGACACGCACCCGCTCCTACCGCAAGAGCGCCTCGAAGTTCACCTGGTTCGTGAAGCGGGCGTTTCCCCAGTACCCGGCCCTGGCACAGTCGATGCTGGACCGGCACGCCCGGTACAACCGGACCCGGGACTGGATCTTCGAGCAGGAGAGGCGGGGCAAGGCGTACATCTTCGCCCCGCACCGGATGCCCCTGGGTAACGGCACCCGCAAGCTCAACGAGCTGGCGGAGACCTATGAGGCGGGGCTGGCCCAGGCCCGCGAGGAGATGCCGCTGATCCGGCGTTTCCTACGGGTCTGAGCTAGAGCCGGAAGACTCCCGCATCATCCATGACCTGCTGCAGCGTGTCCGCCGAGGTGTCGAACTGCCCCTGCTCGGTGTCGTCCAGACCGAGCTCGATGACCTCCCGGATACCCCGACGGTTGATCACGGCCGGGGTACCGATGTAGATCGCGGGATCGTCGTCCCGACCGTACTGGCCGTCGACCAGCGCTGACACCGGCAGGACGACATCCTCGTTACGTAGGACGGCCCGGGTGATCCTGGCCATCCCGACGCCGATGCCGAAACTCGTGGACCCTTTCGCGTTGATGATCTCGTAGGCGGCGTCGCGGGTGCGCCGGAAGATCTCACTGACGCTCTCCCCACCGTCCGGGGACTGCGCCAACCGGACAGGCAACGGTACGCCTGCGACAGAACCGGCGGACAGGACCGGAAGCTCGGTGTCCCCGTGCTCGCCGATGACGTAGGCGTGGACCGAGGTCGGGGAGACCTGGAAGTACTCCCCGAGGGCGGACCGGAACCGGGCGGTGTCGAGAATGGTGCCGGAGCCGATGACCTGGTTCGAGGGAACCCCGGAGATCCTCCACGTGGCGTACGAGAGGATGTCGACAGGGTTGGACGCCACCAGGTAGATACCGTCGAAGCCGGAGTCGCGGACTCTGCCGACGATGTCCTGGAAAATGGACACGTTCTTGCCGACGAGGTCCAGTCGGGTCTCCCCGGGTTTCTGTGCGGCTCCGGCGCAGATGCAGACGATGGACGCGTCGGCGCAGTCGGAGTAGTCACCCTGGGTGACGCGTGTCCCGTGACCAGACCAGGGCACCGCGTGGTTGAGATCCTGGACGTGTCCCCAGGTCTTACGCTCGTCCACGTCGATGATGACGAGGTGGTCACAGAGCCCCTGGTTCACCAGTGCGTAGGCGTAGGCCACGCCCACGTCCCCCGCCCCGATCAGAACGATCCTCGTACCTGCGCTGGCTCTCATGGCTGCTCCTGTGGGTGTCGGTCGGCGTGCGTGGGCCACGGTGAATCAATCCCCAGCGTACGCCGAGAGACGGAACACCGCAGGTGGGATGTCTTTTAGCGGACCCATTCATATGTTCAATCCATTGAACTCCTTAATTCAATAGGTAAATCATTGCGAGGTGCACGGAAACTGACCACACTGGTGGACGGACAAACGATTACCGACAACGAAAGGATCGAGAACATGGCTGTCTACGAGCTTCCCGACCTCCCCTACGACTACGACGCCCTCGAGCCGCACATCTCCGCCGAGATCATGCAGCTGCACCACGACAAGCACCACGCCACCTACGTCGCCGGCGCCAACACCGCCCTCGACGCCCTCGAAAAGGCCCGCGAGGAAGGCACCAACCCCGACCAGATCCGCGCGCTGTCCAAGAACCTCGCGTTCAACCTGGGCGGACACACCAACCACTCCATCTTCTGGAAGAACCTCTCCCCCAACGGCGGCGGCGAGCCCACCGGT
>NZ_VDYZ01000079.1 GCF_007673095.1 Corynebacterium glyciniphilum AJ 3170 | reverse complement strand
CTAATCCCTTAAACCCGCTCTCACTTCCCATTCCACTCTGCAACTCCACTCCATCAACTCCCACTCCCTACTAATCCCACATCACCAACCCTCCCCTCAATACCTTCCCCCCCCTTCTACACACCCCCCCTCACCTCATCAAACTTCCTAACACCCCAACCCACTCCCCCAAACTCCTTACCCACCTCTCCAACCTCCCATCCCCCATTCCCACCAACTCCTAACAACCTACCCCTACCCCAACCTCCCCCTCCATCACCTCCTTTCTAACCACCTTTTTCCTCCCACCCCTTCTTCTCCCCTCCACCTCCTCTCTCCTCCCCCTTCCCTACTCTCCTTTTCTTCAATCCCCCTCCACATCATCTCCTCCCTCATCCTT
>NZ_VDYZ01000078.1 GCF_007673095.1 Corynebacterium glyciniphilum AJ 3170 | reverse complement strand
CACACCAACCACTCCATCTTCTGGAAGAACCTCTCCCCCAACGGCGGCGGCGAGCCCACCGGTGAACTGGCCGAGGCCATCAACCGCGACTTCGGCTCCTTCGACAAGTTCAAGGACCAGTTCTCCTCCGCCGCCCTGGGCCTGTACGGCTCCGGCTGGGCCGTGCTGGGCTACGACCACATCGCCGGACGCCTGGTCGTCGAACAGCTCACCGACCAGCAGGGCAACATCTCGGTCAACCTGACCCCGCTGCTGATGCTCGACATGTGGGAGCACGCCTTCTACCTGCAGTACAAGAACGTCAAGGCCGACTACGTCAAGGCCGTGTGGAACGTGTTCAACTGGGACGACGTCGCCGAGCGCTACGCCGCCGCCAAGAACTGA
>NZ_VDYZ01000077.1 GCF_007673095.1 Corynebacterium glyciniphilum AJ 3170 | reverse complement strand
CCCCATCCTCACCACCTCACCCAACCACATCTCCCCCACCTCCTCCACACCCCCACCATTCTTCAACTCCAGACTCCCCCCCTCCCACCCCTCCACCACCACCCCCACCCACTCCCCCACCCCCTCCCACCTCCCCTCTCCCCTCCCTATCCTCCCTGATTCACTAAGTTTCCAACCCCCTCTCCCCCACCGCCACGCACCCCTCCTCCCCCACGAGCACACCCACTCCCCTCCTCACCTCCTCCCTCACCTCATCTCCCTTCCTCCCCTCTACCCCACATCCCCCCACGATCCCCTCCTCCCCGTACCCCCCCTCCCCATCCCCCACTCCATCATCTCCTCCACAATCATCACCTTCCCACCCCCGATCTCCCCCCTCACCTCCATC
>NZ_VDYZ01000076.1 GCF_007673095.1 Corynebacterium glyciniphilum AJ 3170 | reverse complement strand
TGTGTTTAGGAGGGGAAGTGATTGCTGAAGGAAGATTGGGTGAAGGGAGTGGAGGGAAGGATCGGGAGAGTGAGAGTGAAGAAGGGAAGATGGTATGATGAAGGGCAGTGTGAAATGGTTGAAGGGGGAAAAGGGTTTGGGTTTGATTTGTGGGGAGGAGGGGTGTTGGGAGGATGGGGAAGAGAAGGTGGGGTGGGGTGATAAAGGGGTGGAGGAGGGGGTTGAGGGAGTTAGGGATGTAGTTGAGGTGGTTGGTGAGGGGAGGGTGGTGGGATGGGGGATGGTGGGTGAGGGGGTTGTGGGTGGGGGGTTGGGTGGGGAAGTGAGGGAGTGGGGGGAGGGTAGCGAAGTAGGTTGGGTTGAGGTTGAGGTGGAAAGAGGGGTGGAGGTGG
>NZ_VDYZ01000075.1 GCF_007673095.1 Corynebacterium glyciniphilum AJ 3170 | reverse complement strand
TCTCCTACTCCTTCTCCCTCATCTTCCCCCCCAACTTCTCTTCCTTCACCACCCTCTCCTCCTACTCCCCCTCCCCCGTCCACTCCGCCACCACCCCCCCACCCACCCCCTACTCCACCCCACACCCCACCCCACCAACCCCACCCCCAACATCATCCCCATCACCCCCCCCACCCCACCCTCCTTCAATCCCCGCCCACCCACCCCCATCCCCCTCACCATCCCCCCCATCTCCTCCCCCACCACCTTCTCCACCTTCCCCACCACCCCCACCCCCAATACCCCTCTCCTCCCCCATCTCCCCCCACACCTCCCTCACAACACCATCCTCCTCCCCCCTCCTTCCTCCCTCCTTCCCCTCCCCCCCGACCTCCTCGCGGAGGCGGACTGCCTC
>NZ_VDYZ01000074.1 GCF_007673095.1 Corynebacterium glyciniphilum AJ 3170 | reverse complement strand
CCATTCCGCAACCCCCCACCACTTTCACCTCCCCTCCCCTCACACCCACCCCCCCCACATCCCACCACCCCCACATTCACCACCCTCACTATTCCCACCCAATCGACCCACTCTTCCCCAACAACCTTCACTCCCACTAATCCGATCAACCACAACAACCCTCCCCTCTCCCCCCCCCCCCCTCACCCACAATCACCCCCCCTTCCTCCACCTCTCCCCCCACCCCCACTCTACCTCACCCCCTAACCATCCCACCTCTCCACACTCCTCACCCCCTCACACCCACATATCCCCCCACACCCCACCCTCATCCCTCCCCTCAACCTCTACTCTCCCCCCCTCCCTACACCCGCCCCCCCCCACCACAACATCCTCCATCCCCACCACCCGCAAC
>NZ_VDYZ01000073.1 GCF_007673095.1 Corynebacterium glyciniphilum AJ 3170 | reverse complement strand
ACATGATCAGAACTCGCCCCCTCTCACTCATCCCCACCCCCATCCCTCTCCCCCCTTACCCCTATCCCCCCCAATCCATCACCACCCTCCCCATCTCCTCCTCTCACCTCTCTACCCCCATCCCACCCATCTACCCCCCCTCAACCCCACCCTCCCCCCCAATCTCCCTCACAAAGTTCTCCCACTCATCCTCATCCACCCGAACATCCTCCACCTCACTCCCTACCACCCCATCCCCCACCTCCTCCCCACCCCTCACCTCATCAACTCCCCCACCTTCATCCTCCTCTTCCCCCTCACCTTCCTCTCCAACCCCTTCCTCCCCTCCCACACCATCCCCACCCCCCTCCCCCTTTTCCCCCCACCCGCCACTCTCTCCCCCATTTACATTCTCGC
>NZ_VDYZ01000072.1 GCF_007673095.1 Corynebacterium glyciniphilum AJ 3170 | reverse complement strand
TCTTCTTCTCCTCCCGCCCCACCACCACCCTCCCCATCCCCACACCAACCCCCCCCCCCTCCTCCCCTGCCCCATTCCCCTCCATCACCTCCCCCACCATACCCTCCACCATATCTTTCTCACTCACCCTCATCCACCTCACCCCCTCAACCCATCACCCTCCCACCCTCCATCACACTCACCCACCACCACTACCACATCATCCCCCACCACCGCATCCCCATCCTCCCCTCCACCTCCACCTCACCCCTCCCCACTTTCCTCCACACCTCCCACACATTCCCCTCCTCCCACACTCTCGACCCGCCCAGGCCCTCACCCTCCTCCTCACCCTCCTCACCCTCCTTCATCCCCCCCCTCACCGGTCCTCACAGTCTCCCCCATCTCCACCCCCTTCC
>NZ_VDYZ01000071.1 GCF_007673095.1 Corynebacterium glyciniphilum AJ 3170 | reverse complement strand
CCCCCCAACACCCTCCATCCACAACCCGCCTTGGCGACCAACCCGCCCTACATCACCAACACCACCCACCTCCCCGCCATCTACCATCACACCCTAAACCTCATTCCCCATATACCCTTTCACACACCCCACAATCTCCATCTTCCTCTTCCCTTCCCCCACACCCCCCCCCATCTACTCCTTCCTCCCTTCATCCCTCCCCATCCTCACCAACCCAATCTCCTACAAACCCCACTTCCCCTCCCCATCTCCACCCCCATTCACCCCCATCCCCTCCCTCTTACCCCACCACCCGCCAATACCACACACCCCCCACAACCCCCCCAACTTCCCCTTCCACCCAATCCTCTCCCCCTTCTGCCCCCCCCTCACCACAACTTCCCCCCCCCTCACCCTTCCCA
>NZ_VDYZ01000070.1 GCF_007673095.1 Corynebacterium glyciniphilum AJ 3170 | reverse complement strand
ACCCCCTCCTTCCAGCCTACTCCACTCACCAACCCCTCACTAACACCTCCCTCATCTCCCCTCCACTTCCCCATAACCCTCCCAAACTCCCTCTAATACCCCATACCACCATCCTTTACTCTCCCTCCTCCAAACTTTTTCCCTCCACCATCACCCCCCCCCCTATCACCTTCTTCCTCCCCTAATCCCCTACCAACCCCTCCACCCCTACCCCCCCTCACACCCTCCACCCCCACATTCCCACTCACACACCCCCCACACTCCTACCCCACCCACCACTCCCCAATATTCCACAATCCCCCCAACCCTCATCCACCCACCCCCCCTCCGCCACCACCTCCCGCCCCACCCGACTGCAAGCCTACTTCCCCATACACACCTCATCCTCCTCACCCATCCCTCC
>NZ_VDYZ01000006.1 GCF_007673095.1 Corynebacterium glyciniphilum AJ 3170 | reverse complement strand
ACCTTCTTTGTGGTGGTCAGACACGCCGACGCCTAGAACAACGACTTTCGTAACACGACCTAGAAGGCACACCCTCACATAGAGCCCTGTCGCTACGCGGGAAGGTCTTGTAAACACGATGCAGGAAAAGGAGTCGGCACTATGGCAGTGGGACCTGATGGTGAGGTCCGGCCGTTGACGCAGCGGGAGCTGGAGACACCGGAGTTCACCCGCCTGATGTGGTTGGCCTCGGGTGCAGGGACGGAGAAGCTGGAAAGGCTCGTTCGCGATGCGCCGTCCGAATACCTGGTCCACGGCGTGACTGTGGGAGACCGGGTCGTTTCGTTCGTGGCATTCGATCCGGGCGGTGATCCCGTAGTGATCCGCTACATCGCGGTTGATGAGGATAGACAGCGCGGGGGTCTTGGCGGTGCACTGGTGTCGGCTGTCACGCAGCGGGCGAACGGCAGGTCTGTGTACGCCGAGACCGATGATGATGCGGTTGAGTTCTACCGTCGATCCGGCTTCCAGGTCGAGGCGAAACCGCGCGACCCCCGGTGGCCAAAACGGCAACGCTATGCGTGCACGTTGCCAGGTGCATCCCGCTTCTAACGAACCGGCAACACGAGATCCGTACCGGTCCACTTCCGTGCCCAGCATATGGCTGTGTAAACGTCAGTGGAGAAGTACTGACTGCCAGAAGCGGAACCCTCCACCTGGCACGCAGCAGTTGTTCACCCAACTTGCCGCATCACCGTAGAGTGATGCGCGCACCGACACCTCTGAACTTCTCCCGAGGTGCGGTTAACATTGGTTGACGACACAGGAGGTTGATCCACTTGTCCACCACATCTGCCAGTCCCCTCCCCCGCACGGTGTCAGCTCTCGCCACCGGAGTGCTACTACTGGGCACCGCACTCACCGCCTGCAGCACCGCGGACGACACCGACTCCACCACGCTACCCACCACATCTGCCCAGGCCACTGCCACCACACAGCCCACCAGTGCCCCCGCCCCGACAACCACCGAGGCACACGACGGGGACGGTGATGAAACCGAGGACGCCCCTGCGGACACCTGCTCCGAGCTCACCGGTGACGAGGCTGTCGCCCGCTGGGCCAGCGACGTTCCTCCTAACGCCGAGAACTACCCGTGGGCCCCAGCCTGGGCCGTGACCGACGGCTACGACTCCTGCGCCGACCTCTCCTGGATCATCCTGCCCATCGAGGGCGGCACGGCATCCTCGCCATACCAGATCATGCTCTTCCACGACGGAAGCTACCTCGGCACCGCCACCTCGGAAGCATACGGCTTCTACCCCACGATCTCCCGGGTCGATGACGCGACAATCTCCGTGACCTGGCACTGGCCGCGTGAGGGTGAGTCGAGTGCCGGGGCCTCCGGAGAGTCCACCGCGCAGTTCACCTGGGATGCCCCTACCGGCAGCGTTTCCATGTCAGGTGAGGTCCCGCCGGTGTGACCATAAAGAAGGACGCTATGTCCGGTTCCCGGAGACCGTTGTAGGTTCATGAGGGTCAAAGAGACCCGCGTAGCCTCCGGGAGTCGCTCTGAACAAAAACCCGGAGGATCCGGACTCCGGAGGTCGAGAGAAGCGTGCAACAACGACAGGACCACGCCCGGGTCGCTGTGAAAGCGAGCAAGCGTACCGGCGATATCCTGCCGCGCAGGATCTACCACCTGGCCGGGGTACCGGTCCCAGCCAATGCGACAGACCACACCCAGCGAGCTGAAGACCTCAGATAACTCACCGCACCGAATCCAGCCCACCATCTGCATCCCGTGCATGCGCAAGGCTACCTGCCGTGCAGACCCCGTTCGATCTGGTCCGCTTTGCGCTCCTCCCCGGCTTCACGCAGAAATCTGACCGCCTGGGACACGACCGCCCGGAGCCTGGTGGTCTCGTTCTCCGCCGCAATCCCTCGCGGTGCCTGACTCCACGCCCGGACAAGTGCGTGGCTCGGAGCATACTTACGCAGAAGGTCATGATGGTGGCGCATCCCGGGCACGAAACCCTCTGCTTTGAGTTCTTCTTCGATGCCACGCAGGTACAGATCGACCAGTTCAGGTTCCGCTGCTGCGAACGCTTGGGCCGCCTTGAGCGCCGTAGCGAACGAAAAATGCCATCTGCCGTCACAATCTTCGTAGTTCAACGGGTCATACTCCAACGGTGTGCTGTGAAGTTTCGCCCTGTCCCAGTAGCGCTGAGCAGACGTGGGATCGTCAGCCCAGTACCTACGGATCGCGTATTGCTCTCCGCTCGCCTCCATCACAGCCGAGATCGCATCCTCAGTGACCTCATCCCACATCTCATCCGTGGCAGCCTCAATCCGCGCCGACCGTTCCTCATCACGGATCAGAGCCTTGCGCTCACCCCACCTACAGGCGAGGTCTCGGGTCACCACCCACTCTTCAAGCCCCTCGAGTTCGCCACTGTCAAAACGGACCTTGCACTGTCGGCCATGGGTCAGCCCGAGGAACACCACCTTGACGAACGAATCACCCGAGCCCGGACCAGACCCTTTCGGCCGCAGTGCGTAGTTCTTGTCCTTGACCAAGTCTTCTTTCCGCATGCCTCCATCATCCTGAATCTCCTCGCCGCCTGCCCAGCATCTCCCCCACGATCAGCGGGAAACATGGATAGTGCGATCGACGCTGGGACTCGAAGTGCTCATGGAAGACCAATCCTCGCAGTCATTGCCCGACATCAAAGCAGATCGCCCCACACCGAGCGACCAATATGATCCCCACTGTTCCCCTGAGCCCAGAAACAACGTATTCTGTCGTGTCCAGCACCATCAGCAGAAAGACCCCCGTGTCGAAGAACCTGCCCACCACGAGGCACCACGTCACGCCCATCGACGAACTTGATGCCCATGCCGACTCACCATCGGTCGACGATGACCACAACGAATCCCGTGCAGCACAGAAGACCCCGCATGACGCTGACGGGGCTGGCTCCCAGTCAACCACCGGGTCCGTCCGATCCGACACCCCACTGCCTTCGCCCACTGAGAAAACAGAGTCACCACGTGTGGTCGCAGGCCACCTCCTCGACACCATCGCCGAAGCCCGGCAAACACTGCTCGACAAACTCGCCCGAACCTGGCACTGACCAACCACCAGGGACAACCCCACCCCGGCGCCCGCTGCGCTGTCCCAGAACCCGCCATCCTTGCTTCCTCTCGTCCGGGGGATTCACGAAAGGACATCGTGGACATGCTCACCCGCGCCGAATGCGATGCCTACGCCGCCCGCCTCGACACCATGATCCAGTTCTACAGCCTCCGCAAAACCACCGGACTGTCACAGAAGAAGTTCGCGAAGTTGATCGGCGTCCGACACCGCGATGTCCAGCGTGCAGAGGAGGCCGCCTTCGACGGACTGACCGGCGAAGTCCTCCAGCGCTACAGCACTGCCCTCAACAGGACGATCACCGTCGCCTACCTCCGGGGTGCAATATCGCCAGTATCACCGTCAGCACTGCCGCGACCGCGGAATAGCTGGAGGATGTGCGTGCAGACCGACTGACCAAGTTGTACACTCCGTCGCTGATCCGACAGTAAGATCGAGGGATGGTTAGCCCGGAATATGATTGGCTGCCGGACCGCCATCTCGGCGTCGCAGCCACACTCTCACATGCAGATGAGCTCATCGGCCAGGTGTGCGACCTGCTGTCCGGCTACCACACTCAGCCAGACGGCATTATCCGCCTGCGTGAGGTTCCCATTGGAGACATCAGCAGGACGACCGTCACTGGCATTGCACCTATCCCACGGAAGGTTCCGCTCCTGGTAGCTGATGCGCTTGTAGCACTACGCGCGGCACTAGAGCACACTCTGTTCACCGAGGTCGAGCACCTTCACAGCGCACGTCTCGAAGAGAAGGCCGCCAGGCTTATAGAGATACCTGCTGCCGACACCTACGAGAGCTTTCAAGAGTGGTTGAAGAAGCGCGCACGCAACGGTCCAGCCTCACTGCGCGCTGGAGACGTTCTCACCAAGCGGATTGAAGGTCTACAGCCCTATCAGCGCACCGTGAACCCCCACGAGCACCCGCTGGCCCGACTCGTGCTCCACACCAACCACGCAAAGCACCGCACACCAACAATCACGGCAGTTCGACTGGCCGCGATGTATCCAGATGACCAAGCTCCCCGAACAGTGCAAGAAATACCCCGACGCCCGGAGCAGCCCCTCCGCATCAATGATGTGATCGCCGAAACCCCTATTGGCGCTCAGCACGCGTTCACCCTGTTCCCGACGGTCGGCATCAACCGGCCGGGGTCCGACAGGTGGCCAGTACTCGTGAAAGAGCTCGACGAGATCGCAAGGTGGGTGCGAACACAAGCAGTACCGCGTCTGATCACCGGTACCGAGCCACCGAAACCACACCTCCCCGCTCGTTACGAAATGGATGTCGGACACGATGATGAGCGTGCCGCCGTCGCTGCAGGATCAACGGTCACGGCGGCAGAGCACCACCTAGAACGCCTCAACGCATCTATCGCTCGAGAGGGACTCTACGACATTCTCGGACACCTCGACGGGGCACCGACTTCAGAACAGATCAGTGCATGGCTAAAGCAACTGTCCGATAACCAGGTACTTAAGCAGATGGCAAAGATCAAGCCACCCAGCAACTATGACCCAGACATAATCATGAGCAACTACACGGCCCTGTTGGGCATGCGTGATGAGGTGCGAGCATTCGAGGACGGCCTCCAGTCCACGACAAACCTCACCTGACCGGATACCTCGCCATGCTCCAGATAGGCGGCAGTACACGTCAGGTGGACTACCTCCGCATATCACTCCTCTCACTCGGACTTGACGTCACTGGCTAGACCAGCGATGAACACGAGCGAACACCACAATGACTGAACACTCGAGGATGGACACCTCAACGAGATCACCACGAAGCGCCGGGAGTTGCTGAACCGGTTCGCCGAGATATAACCCCCGGCCCGACAGCTCCACCTCAATGACCTCAGAGTCGCTGCGTATACTCAGGCCATGGCCCGGAAGACGAATCGAGCACAGCTCAAAGCGGCGATGAACAAGGCACAGCGCCAGCAGAAGCAGGCGATCGACAATTACAATCGTCAGGTTCGTCGGCGCAACACGGCAGTCAAGAAAGCCGTGAATGACCACAACCGAGAGGTGCGTGCGTATAAGGCCAAGGTGCGTAAGCACAACAACCAGGTCAAAAACCAACGGCGACGGCTCGAGCAAGAGATCCGTCGTATGAACTCTCGCCCGCAGACGAGGACCTTCATCTCTTATAGAGCATCGGTTGAGACCCTCGCTCGCACGTACACAGAGACCGAAGCCATCCTGACAGACAGGATGCTCACACCTGCCGGCCGCGAGCTTGTCAATCGGGGCAGCGAGGAGGCTGCCAACAGCGCCTACCTGCTCAATGCAATGGACGGTGATGGTGAACCCGAGGACGATCCGACTGAGGAGGAGTTGCGCGGCCCGAGCATGCAGGCAGAACTCGAGACGTTCGGGCAGGACCTGGTTGATCGTTGGACCGGTGCACTCTTCTCCCTCAGTCCGCAAAATCCTGACGCCGCACGCCACTTCTGCACCAGTGCCCGCGAGGTACTCATCACGATGATCGATGACTCCGCCCCTGACGAGCACGTGGTCAAGGCCGTTCCCTCCTGCGATACGACAGACAGAGGGGTTCCGACTCGACGCGCCAAAGTGCGGTTCCTTCTGCAACGCAAAGGAATCGCCGACGACTCGATCGAGGAACTGGTCGAAGAGGATATGAACAACGTTCTCGGACTGTTCCGTGAGTTCAATAACGGCACCCACGGCCATGCCGGCCGGTTCACGATCACGCAGTTGAACGCCCTGCGCATGCGGGTCGAGTCGGCGATTGGTTTCATCCACACCCTCTGTACTCGATGATTCGCTGCCGATGACCGGCTATTCGTCTTTCAGAGTCGCCTCCGACTGAGTGTTTTATCAACATCGAATAGGTAGACCAGGTCGTGTTGCCGCACAGTAGAGCGCGCCTTGAAGGCCTCTGCAACGCCTGCGGCGGCCACCCGGCCGACACCTCCGACCGCTGCGGTTGCGGAGGGTAACAACGCGGCGAGGTCCGGGATGTTCGCAACGGCCACCGCGATAGTCGGTAAGCCAAAACCCTCTGTCAAGAGGCGCTTTCCCGTCTCGGACGCGATACGCGTCTTCGATGCTGTGCTTCGCAACTCCTCCAGTGCGGGACGCACTTCGTCCTGCCACAGCTCATCGATCTCGCTCGGTAACGTCGTCTCCAGCGCCGAGGACTGGAGCTGGTCTGCGAGTTTCTTCGCAGAGGCCCTATACTTGGCGCGGCCTTCGGCGAGTTCCTCCCGCGCCTCAAGCACATGACCCATCGGCGCGTCGGGGAATGCCGGCAGTCGCTCCACCAAGCCAGCCCCGACCGAAGTGCGCCTAGAGCGCGTCGCTGCGACAGCAGGGAGACCGTCAGGATATTCCCCTGGGCTGCGCAGAAAAGCAGTAGTCATCTCATCCAGCAACACGTGAGATCCAGGGTCACTCAAGGCTTTCGTCAGGCGGTCGCGGAACCAGTCAACCTGCTGGTCAATGGGGTCTTCAAAACGGGTCCCTGCACTGATCATTCTGACTGATCCTGCTTCCAGAGCCATCTCGATCTCCGCCGATTCACGACTATCGAAGACTTCGTTGGCTGTCCTCTTGAGCTGAGGGAGTTGTTCTCGCCACAGTCGTTCGCTTTCCACTCGTTCCGGGTCGTCCACAGGCCTGGATCTCAACACTTGCATCGCATAAAAGAACTGTCCGGGGTCGACGCCATCGGGAGTAATGCGACGAAAAGTCTCCGGCGGTAGTGAGCTGATAGTACTTAGAGGATCACTCGCGTCGATGCCCCGCAACGGACGGAAGTCGCTCAGCCATGACGCGCTCGGTGCGACCAAGTCGATGTGATCTGCATACAACAACGAACTGCGCAGCAGTCTGAGCTCATCTGCGAGTGAAGGGTGTCCGTTGTTTTTCGGCTGAGGAGTCACCCCAACAGTGACCGTCAGGTCGTGTCTGTGGGTGGCTGTGGACTTATGTCGATTTCGCCGAGATGCTCGACGTGACTGCTTTCCCATGACTGTACTATCCCACGTCACCGGCGACAGAACATTCGGCCCAGACATGCACGGCATGGCCGGACGCTTCTCCGAGCCATGGCCCCTGAGTTAGCGAAGCACCTAGCAACAGCCGTGAGCGCCAGCACAGGCCTCCGCCAACTTTCCGGATGAGTTTTCCATGACTACGGAGTCATTCCTCGCCCACCCCGCCTGCCCTACAGCCTCAACCTTCCATAGCGGCGGAAGATTCTAGGTCCTCGCCAAATCCTCCTGCATCTATTGGCACCCCAATGTCTATAACGGTGCAGTTCGCCAGGTCGGCGGGTGCGGTCTAGGCGTGCTCGGCGGTGACTGACTTAGCCATGCGGGTACTCCTTGTCTCCGGTCGTAACCGGAACGGGGAAGGTCTCGGGGACCACCTTGGTCGGTGGGGCTCACAGCCCGGACACCGGGGGACGACGGGGTCCGGCCCTTCTCGTGCTCTGGGGGCGGGGCCGCGCCCGGCCGTAAGCTGGGGGCGCCCCCAGACCACCGCGCCCACGGAGAGAAAAAAAGACACTCAGAACCGTTCCCGAGCGCGGGTAAGTGCGCGGATTCACGACGCTCTCACCAGTTACTTGTGCCTTCGTCTGATTTCGACAAGTAGACCATACGAAGTGGCATCACCGCAGACCACAGCATGTTTATTCGTTCCGGTCAACCACGCAGTGGCCGTGGTCAGTCGAACTTAATGTGACACAGAACCTAAGTTGATCTTGACGTGACCGCCACCACTGACTAGCGTCTCTTCCAACGCGATGACTACGTAACCATGCGGGCAGTTCCCGCTAGTGTCTGACGACAAGGAGAGCAAGGGATGTCCATATCCACGTCCGCCCCGGAGGGGGAACTGACGCTCACGCGAACGCGACGAGCATCAGTTGCGAGTGCACTTGGAAGCGCACTCGAATACTATGATCTAAATATCTACGGTGCCGCTGCAGCACTTGTCTTCACCCACGTGTTCTTCCCTGAGACCTCAGGCGCTACGGCATTGCTTTTGTCGATGGGAACCTTCGGAGTTGCCTACGTCGTGCGCCCCCTCGGCGGCGTCATCCTCGGGCACTTTGGCGATCGCATCGGCCGCAAGAAAGTGATGCTCGCCACACTAGTGATGATGGGCGTGGCAACCTTTCTCATCGGGTGTTTGCCAAGCTACGACAGTGTCGGTTGGCTGGCACCAGCACTACTAGTCCTCATGCGATGTATCCAAGGCTTTAGCGCGGGCGGGGAACAAGCTGGCGGCAACGCCATCATCCTCGAACACGCCCCCACCCACCGGAGAAACTTCTTCTCCAGCTGGACCATGACCGGAACCACAGGCGGAATCGTGCTCGCCAGCCTGGCCTTCCTCCCCGTCGCAGCCCTGCCAGACGACATCCTCTACAGCTGGGGCTGGCGCATCCCGTTCTGGGCCAGCATCCTTGTGGTCGTAATTGCATACATCGTCCGCCGGAAACTCGAAGAGCCTGAGTCATTCAAGGAACTAAAAGAGAATGACGATGTCGACACAGTGCCGGCCCTGGACATGATCAAGACCCACCCGGTTGCCCTGATCCGAGTGATCGTCTGCTCCATGACAGCCGCAGTGGGCACGCTTGTCCAAGTCTTTGCGCTAAGTTACGCGGTCGATGACAGCGGAGTCGATCGGTCCACCATGCTCTGGGTATCGGTTGTGGCCAACTCGTTGGCGCTCTTCGCTCTTCCGATGCTCTCAATACTGTCCGACCGTCTCGGACGAAAGCCTGTCTACCTCGGCGGAGTGATCGGCTGTGCCATCTTCACCTTCGTCTACTTCCAGGCAATCTCCACCGGCAGCATCGCCCTGATCTTCCTAGCCGCATTTGCCCTGACATCAGTAAGCTACAGCGCCATCATCGGCGTCGGCACCTCGTTCTACCCAGAGATGTTCGCCACCAGAGTCCGCTACTCCGGTAGTGCCATCGGAACCCAGATCGGCTACGCCGTCGCAGGGTTCATGCCGACCATCGGCGGAATGATCGTGGTCGCCGGTCCGAACGGATGGATACCCGTCGCGATTCTCATGACCGTCATCCTGGCACTCGCGTTCATCGCCGCGGCCACCGCTAAAGAGACTGCAGGAACTCACATCGACGAGCTGGGAACAGCAGATTAGTCCCCCTCCACCATCGCCGACATCCACAGCATCTTCAGTTCGAGAGGAATCCATGACCATCCCCAATAAGCACAAAAATGACCGCGTCGCCGTGGTAACTGGAGCAGCACGAGGCATCGGCCTGGGCATCGCCTCGCGCCTCGCAGAGGAAGGGGTCTCCGTCGTTGTCTGGGACATCGACCCTTCCCCCTTGGACGCTGCGACCGCCGGTGGTGAAACCTGGAAACCCCGGGCAAGCCTCCGAGTCGACGTCTCCGATCCGAACTCGGTCGACACGGCGTTCGAGAAGACACTGGAGATCACCGGACACATCGACATCGTCGTAAACAACGCTGGTATCAACGGACCGGTAAAACCACTGGCAGACTACGCATTCGGTGAATGGAATCGGGTGCTCGGCATCAACCTGACAGGCACGTACAACGTCTGCCACGCCGTAGTCCCCCACCTCGTGCAGCGGGGATGGGGGCGGATCGTCAACATCGCCTCGATCGGCGGCAAAGAGGGCGTACCCAATATCAGCCCTTACTCGGCCTCCAAGGCAGGCGTTATCGGGTTGACCAAGGCCCTGTCCAAGGAACTGATCACCACCGGCGTCACGGTGAACTCCGTGGCACCGGCCATGGCTGCAACGGAACTCCTCGATCAAATGACCAGTGAACACGTCGAGAACAGCAAAGCGAAGATCCCGATGGGACGGCTACTGGAAATCGACGAGCTGGCCGCGCTGGTGTCATGGATCGCCAGTGAGGAGTGCTCGTTCACCTCCGGGTTCACATTCGACGCTACCGGCGGACGAGCAACCTACTAAGGAGGACCAGCAGGTGTATACCTGGTCAATTGCCCACGCAACCGCACTCCAGCTCTCTCCCGTGCACCTCCTGGAGACAGCAGCAAGCCTGGGTGTCCCCGAGGTGGGAATACGGCTGGAGCAGCTCACCGACAATGAGCCGCATTTTGAGCTCATCGGCAACCCCGCAAACATCTCGCGCGTACAACGTGTGATGCAGTCCACGGGAGTGTCTATCAGGGATACCGAGGTCGTACGCCTGACCCCAGGGTTCGAGATTGACGCATACCGCGGATTCCTTGAAACAACCGCTGAGCTGGGAGCAAGAAGTGTGACCGTGCAGACACCGGACCCCAACCGGGGCCGTGCCAAGGAGCACCTTCGGCGATTTGCCGAAGCGGCCGCCCAGTACAACCTGCGGTGCGAACTGGAGTTCGTGAGCTGGACCGAAGTTCCCGACCTGCATACAGCAGCAGACATCGTCACTGCCGTGGACATGAGCAACGTGGGTATCCTCGTCGATGTCCTGCACTTCGTCCGTTCTGCCAGCTCATATGAGGAACTGAGAAGTCTTCCCCCAGAGTGGTTCGCGATGGCCCACCTCAACGACGGGCCAAGTCTGGCCCCGACAGGGGTCGAAAGGCTCGTGCACGCCGCTCGCCATAATCGATGCATCCCATTCTCCGGGGACTTTCACATAGCAGACATCCTGGCATGCTTACCGGAAGACATCACCCTGACCGTTGAAGTGCCAAATGACAGTGCTCTAGATGAACTCGGCGCCGAACAATACGTCAAACGCGTGATGACTCGAAGCCAGAGCGGACTAAAGACAATACTGGAGGGCGCCTCATGAGCTCAACGCGAAAAGCATATGTCCTCAACGGTCCGAATCTGAACATGCTCGGAAAAAGGGAGCCGCACCTGTACGGTGATGTCACGCTTGACCAGGTAGAGAACAGGTGCAGTGAGGTTGCACAAGAGCTTGGCTTTGATCTCTTCTTCGGACAGTCCAACTATGAAGGGCAGTTGATCGACTGGTTACACCAGGCACGTGAAGAGAAAGCGGGGGTTGTCATCAACCCTGCAGGACTGTCTTTTCGTTCAATCCCGCTCGTCGACGCGTTGAAAATCATTGAACAACCCATCATTGAATGTCACGTCACCAACATTCACAGTCGCACAGAAGAGGTCTACCACACCTCGTGGGTCTCTCCGATTGCTACCGGAGTCATTGCCGGGGTCGGCACCTACGGTTATGAACTTGCCTTATTAGCGCTCCGGCGCGAGTTGGACGGAAAGCACGCATAAAAAGCGGATGAGGTAGGACGGCACGCGGCACGTCTAAGCTCGCGGTACCGACGTCGACCGGCGTTCCACCAACTGCACTGGAACGACTTCGTGCGCGATATCTCCGCCCGGTGAATCGATCCGTTCTACGAGGAGCTCCACCGCTCGCTGGCACTGTGCCCGCAGGTCCTGGCGAACGGTGGTCAGGTGGAATGTTCCCCAACCAGCCAGGGGAATATCATCGAACCCGACGACACTCAGGTCGTCAGGAACCTTGATGCCCGAAGTCCTGCACTCCTCCAAGAGGTTGAGTGCGATGACATCGCTGCTGCAGAACACCGCAGTTGGTAGTCTCTCCTTCGCGACCATCTGTCTCGCGGCCTCGCGGCTATCCCGGAGACTAGGAACCGAGGTGATGATGTTGTCCTCAGCCATGTGCAACCCGAAGTCGTCAAGCGCTTGCTCGAAGCTCCGCCTCCGGCCCTGGCCGCTGGACGTGTGGGGGGATCCGGCAATCATCCCGATATCTGTGTGCCCCCGGTCGACCAAATGCCGGGCGATCGCTCGGCAACCGATCCAGTTGTCAGGCATCACGCGGTCAAGGCTAACCCCGGCCACGTCACGCTGAATCAGCACTGCCGGGATGCTTCTCGCGATGACCTCTGGAACGACGGCAGAGTCGAAGTTAGCCGAGGCAATAATCATCCCATCCGTGGGGATATTTGTGGACAAGAAGTCGTGCGGACCTTGTTCGAAGTTCTTCTCCAGGAAGAGCATCATATTGAGGTCATGAGCGTGCAAAGCGTCTTGCAGCTCTGCAATAATGGTCGTGAATACGGGGTTATCGACGTCCGGCACTGTTACCGCGATGACACCAGATCGATTGGTAATCATTGATCTCGCAAAGAGGTTGGGTGTGTAATCCAGCTCAGATGCGGCATCCAGAACTTTTTTTCTAGTCTCGGGAAGGACTCTGGGGTCTTCCCGAAAAGTTCGCGATACGGTTGTTTGACTCACGCCCGCTCGCTTCGCCACGTCCTTGCTCGTTATGGATGTTCTGCTTTTCATCGTTTCCCACGTTCTTTATTGGCTCATCCGAGTGCATTGCCGTCTCAAATCCTTACATTCTGGTCCAAATCACGTGAGAGATTTAGCGGCTCTTCGCAGTTCGGAGTGTGTAGACAGCTAAAATGTGCGGCTCGTTGCGGCACAACATGTAGAGAGCCTGGCCGGTACATGATGGGGGCCACCATACCTTCATCTGACGGAACCAGATCCCCACAGCGCACCCAACCGGCAACCTCATCGCCGACACCATCTGCCGAACCACTGAGATCAGAGTGACGATCATCGGCGCCACCAATGTCTGGGTGGCGACCGCCATCGACGCAATGCCGGTCACCGTCGACCACACCTGTCCAGACGGCGGGACGAGTGGTACCACGAGAGACCACGTGTCGCCGCATGATGGATCTACCGATGGTGGGCTTCCTTGCTCGCTTGCACGTCCGGGTGTTCGCTTCAGCTACACCCAGGACTCCTATGCCGGAAAATCCTCCAGACCTCGCTGGCCGCGTCGATGACTGGGCGAAGTTGACGCAGCGGCCGGACCGCTGGCTCCTGCAGCGACTGGCGACTGACCGTATGAGCCTCGCAGCGACCGCGACAGCCATCGACCAAGCATCACCCGAAGCTACCAAGGCGATGGTCCCGCTTCATGTCGTGCGCTTGGTGG
The DNA here is from genome assembly GCF_007673095.1 of Corynebacterium glyciniphilum AJ 3170. Taxonomy (GTDB): domain Bacteria; phylum Actinomycetota; class Actinomycetes; order Mycobacteriales; family Mycobacteriaceae; genus Corynebacterium. The sequence continues at coordinate 205,688 of NZ_VDYZ01000006.1, read as the reverse complement.
CAAAGAGCTCACAACGTCTGCAGCGAGAGACGACCGGTCGACGCCGCACGTGAGGTTGACTCGCTGGGTAAGCACCGTCGTACCTTGCGGACCAGAACGAACTATCTGACCGAGCGGCAGAAGCAATGATCGAACCTGGTGTCGTGCGCTGATGACGATTTCGTCACCTGGCAGTCCACCTGGGAATTCTCCCCGGGCGTCATCGCCGCCTACGGTCGTCCCCGGGAAACGGGGGAGAAAGAAGCTGATGTGCGGCCTGATAGGCAGGCTATGCAATAGACTACCGAAGGGTATTGGCGAGTTGGGGGCAGTTCGGCCCACACTGTGGCGCAAGCGTAAGGATGTCCTGTCCTCCTTCGCCATGAGGGCGTCCAACAGGCCCGTAGAGGCCACCAATGGCGAGTTGGAAGCATCATATACGGCATCGCCCTGAGCTTTTTCGAATCTGGACCACTACATCTTGGTAGTCGCTAATCCACTCTGATGGGTTGCAGCCACGGATCGTCACGCCCTAGAGGCGCGAAGAACCACACAACCTCTGAGTTCGTGACCGACCCCACCCGGAAACCCTCTGGAGTTTTAGCCTCCCAGGCCGTCGTCGGGACCTCGCCGCGCAACTCCCCCAACTGCTAATCTCGAGGGGTCCGAACTCTAGACAACGAAAAACCGGAGGTCACGAACCCTTTCGAGTTTGTGACCTCCAGCCGGTTCAGTTCGTGAACCGCTCACTGTGGGCGAAGGGGGACTTGAACCCCCACGTCCCGAAGGACACTGGCACCTGAAGCCAGCGCGTCTGCCATTCCGCCACTCGCCCGTGGCATCGATGTATATCGACGTGGGTTGCGTCTGCAACGGAGAGCAACACTATCACCGTCACCCACCACACACAAAGTCACAGGCCACGCCGGTATTCAGGACCCGCACCTGCCACACACCCGGCGAGCTGCACCCACTTCACAGCTGCAGTCCGTATAGTGGGCCGACAACGTGTGCCGTGCCCGGTCCAGCACCCCGCCGGACCAGCACCCCGATGAAGGCAACCGGCCCTACGGGACGAGAGAACGAAAGGTGAGGCGTAACGACCATGGACCTCTTCGGTCGCTTCCGTAAGCTCGACAGCTCCCTGCAGCGCGGGCTGGACAACGGCTTCGCGCGCGTCTTCGGCGGCGAGGTCGTCCCCGCCGAAATCGACGAACTGCTGAAGCAGGAGGTCGAGGACACCCTCATGGAGGACCACAGCGGCACCGTCTACGCCCCCTCCTCCTACCGCGTCCACGTCTCCGAACACGACCACACCGCCCTGCTCGAGAAGCGCCCCGACCTCGCCAACGAACTCCGCGGCCGGCTCCAACGCTTCATCCGCAACGAAGGATGGGACAGCCACCATCCCGTCGCCGTGGAGATCGTGAAGGACGACGGCCTGCACACCGGGCAGCTCAAGGCCCGGTCCTCCTTCGAGAAGACCGAGCAGCCCGAACCGCACTGGCCGCGCAGCGAACCGGATTCCGGGCGTAGTTCCGTCGCCCACTCCTACGACGCCGACGAGCCCTCCCCCGGTGCCGACCCGAATCCTCTCGTCGGGCTGGCGCGTCCGTCCCAGTCCCCGCAGGCCGCCCAGGCAGCGCAGCAGGACCACCCCGGCGCGCAGGACCAGCAGCCTGAGCAGGACCCCGACCTCGGCGAGCCGCTGCAGAGCTACCCCGGCACCGAGGTGATCTCGCACAACGCCCAGGCCCCGGCGAACAACGCCGACGAGGCCACCGGCGCCGCGAACGCCGCCGCCGGCGAACAGGTCCCCCAGACCACCGTCACCCTGTACCTCCAGGACGGCTCGGCCCGCAGCTTCCTGCTGCAGCACGGCACGAATGTCATCGGCCGCGGCAATGCGGTCGACTTCCGCCTGCCGGACACCGGCGTCTCCCGTCAGCACGCCGAAATCACCTGGGACGGGTACGACGCCGTCCTCACCGACCTGAAGTCCACCAACGGCACCACCGTCAATGAGATTCCGGTGGACAGCTGGCTGCTCGCCGACGGCGACGTCATCACCATCGGGCACAGCGAGATCGACGTTCGTTTCAGCTGACGGGACCTCCGGAAGGTAGATTCAGCCGGTAGGATCAATCGTTGACCGACCGGTCAACCCACCGGCACGAAGGAGATGACCCCGAATGCAGACGACTCTGGTGCTGCTCGCCAAGATCGCCCTGCTCGTCGTGCTGTGGCTGTTCGTCTGGGTGGCCGTCCGCGCCATGCGTAAGGACGTGAACGCCATGGCAGCCACAGCAGGTGCTGCGCCTGCCTCCGGCCCGTCCACCGGCGCCGCGTCCGGCCCGAAACCGTCGGGCGGCCGCGGATTCCGTCGTGCCACTCCCCCGGGCTCGTTGACGTTGACGTCCGGCCCACTGACCGGGACAACACTCAATCTGCAGGGCTACCAGGACGTGACCCTGGGCCGCTCCGGGTCCTGCACCATCGTCCTGGAGGACGACTTCGCCTCCGGAACGCACGCCCGGCTGTTCCAGCAGTCCGGCACCTGGCTGCTCGAGGACCTCGACTCCCGTAACGGTTCCTTCCTCAACGGCCAGCGTATCGACCAGCCCGAACAGCTCTCCGCAGGCCAGGAGATCCGCATCGGCCAGACCACGGTGAGGTTGGAAGCATGACAGAGACCACCGCCACGCCCCTCGCCCTGAACTACGCGGCCCTCTCCGACCGCGGCCTGGTGCGCTCCAACAACGAGGACTCCGCCGTCGCCTCACCCCACCTGCTGGCCCTCGCCGACGGCATGGGCGGCCACGCCGCGGGTGAAGTCGCCTCCGAGCTGATGATCACCTCGCTCTACGTCCTGGAGAACACCCTGTCCCAGGGCGTCGAACCGTCCGGCGAGCGCCTGCTCACGATGCTCGCCGAGGCCATGGACGACGGCAACCGTGCCATCGCCGCCCACGTCGACGACAACCCCACCCAGGAGGGCATGGGCTGCACGTTGACCACCATGCTCTTCGACGGGGCGTCGCTGGGCGTCTGCCATGTCGGCGACTCCCGCGGCTACCTGCTGCGCGACGGCGTCCTCACCCAGATCACCAAGGACGACACCTTCGTGCAGTCCCTGGTGGACGAGGGAAAGCTCGCCCCCGAGGACGTCAGCAGCCACCCGCAGCGCTCGCTGATCCTCAAGGCCCTCACCGGTCGCCCGGTCGAGCCCACGCTGTCGCTGCGTGAGGCGCAGCCCGGCGACCGCTACCTGCTGTGCTCGGACGGTCTGTCCGACCCGGTCAGCTTCGACACGATCCGCGACGTGCTGGCCACCGGCACCCCGGAGGAGGCCGGCTCGCAGTTGATCAACCTGGCCCTGCGCGGCGGCGGTCCCGACAACGTCACCGTGGTGGTGGCCGATGTCGTCGACCCGGCGACCCTGCCGGAGGGCGCCGTCCTGCCCACCGCCCCCGCCCTGGCCGGCGCGGTGAACACCAACGCCCCCGAACTGCCCCGTCCGAACACCTCGGCGGGGCGTGCCTCAGCGGTCAACATCGTGCAGCGCCCCCGTGCCGCGCAGCCGGAACCCGGTGCCGAATCCCCGTCGCCGGACCCGGACGCCGAGGAGCCCGAACCGAAGAAGCGTCGCCGCAAGGGACTGTTCATCACTCTCGCCGCCGCCCTCGTGCTCATCGTCGCCGCCGGTGCGACGGTCTGGTACGTGCGTGACTCCCTCAGCCAGTCCTATTTCATCGCGGTCGCCGACAGCGGCGCCGCAGCGACCACCACGGTCTCCACTCCCCCGGTGACCGGCGGTGCGGGCACCTCGACGGCCGCACCGGCCGACCCGTCGGCACCCGCGAACCCGTCCGACGCCCCGGCCTCCTCGGAGGCCCCGCCGGCACCGTCGACCACGGCGGCGGCTGCCGAGTCGGGCTCACCGATCCAGATCTACCAGGGTGCCCCGGGAAGCATCCTGGGCATCTCGACGCAGTCGATCTACCAGGAGGTCTGCCTCTCCGATGACGCGGACGTCCGGCTGCTTCCCGCCGGCAGCGACGAGGACTGCCACCGCTTCTCCACCTCCGACCTCACCCCGGCGGCCCGGGGCACACTCGACAACCTCCCGCGTGACTCCTACGACGAGATCCAGGGGCAGATCCGTCGCCTCGCCGAACAGACCCTGCCGGTCTGCGTCACCCGCGGCAACGGGGCAGACCCGCGTGACGGGGAGCCCTCCGACCTGACGACACCTGGGGTGTCGTGCCGGGAGGTGAACTGACATGTTCCGTGACGCCCACGCCCGCGGCACCGAACTGGCGTTGCTGGTCTTCTCCGCCGTCATTCTCGGCATCGCCCTGATCGCCCTGCAGTTCTCGCAGGGCAATGAACTCAACTCCGAGGTCGCCGTCCTGGTCGGCGGCTACATCGCCGTCTTCGGCGTGGCCCACGTGGTGATGTGCCTGAAGGCCCCCAACGCCGACCAGATCCTGCTGCCGGTCGCCGCGATGCTCAACGCCATCGGCCTGGTGATGATCTACCGGATCGACCTGGCCGCGGAGACCACCCGCTCCAACTCGCAGGTGATGTGGACGGTGATCGCGCTGGTGATCTTCGCCGCGGTCATCTGGTTCCTGAAGTCCCACAACAGCCTGCAGAACTACGCCTTCCTGCTCGGCCTCGGCGGCCTGATCCTGTCCGCCCTGCCGATCGTGTGGCCGACCTCGATCAACGCCGACGCCAGGGTCTGGATCTCCCTCGGCCCGGTCTCCATCCAGCCCGGCGAGTTCGCCAAGATCATGCTGCTGATCTTCTTCGCCGCCCTGCTGGTCAACAAGCGCGCCCTGTTCTCCGTGGCCGGCTACCGCGTCCTGGGGCTGCAGTTCCCCCGCCTGCGCGACCTCGGCCCGATCCTGCTCGTCTGGGGCCTGGCGATCCTCATCTCGATCTTCCAGAACGACTTCGGCCCTGCCCTGCTGCTCTTCGGCACGGTGTTGGGCATGCTCTACATGGCGACCGGACGATCGTCCTGGCTGGTCGTCGGACTCGGGCTGGCCGTCGTCGGCGCCTGGGGTGTCTTCCAGATCTCCGACAAGATCCAGGACCGGTTCACCAACTTCATCGACCCGCTGGCCACCTACGAGGAAGGGACCGGCTACCAGCTGTCCCAGGCCCTGTTCGGCATGTCCTTCGGTGGGCTGACCGGGACGGGACTCGGCGAGGGCTACCCGCAGAACGTGCCCGTCGCCTACGCCGACTTCATCATGTCCTCCATCGGTGAGGAACTCGGGTTCGTGGGCCTGGCAGCCGTTCTCATGCTGTTCGCTGTGTTCGTGACCCGCGGCTTCATCATCGCGTTGAAGACCCCGGACTCCTTCGGCAAGCTCGTCGCCGCCGGCCTGTCACTGACCCTGGCGATCCAGGTGTTCGTGGTCACCGGCGGCATCTCCAAGCTGCTGCCCATGACCGGTCTGACCACCCCCTTCATGTCCCACGGCGGGTCCAGTCTGCTGGCGAACTACATCCTGCTGGCGATCCTGCTGAAGATCTCCCATGACGTGAACACCCGCAAGACCGCGCAGCAGCAGACCACAGACGCCGATGCCCGGTACGCCGACCCGCAGACGTCTCTCAGCCCGGTCGTCAACGACCGGAACGCCAGCCAGAACGCCAGGGAGGCCCGCTCATGAACAGGTCCATCCGCAACGTCTCGGTCTTCACGTTCGTGCTGGTCGTGATCCTCCTGGTCAACCTCACGTGGATCCAGGGGTTCCAGACCTCCCGCTACGCGGAGAATTCACTGAACTCGCGTCAGTACTACGAGATGAAGTCGATCCCGCGCGGGCAGATCTCCGCCGGTGGCCAGGTGCTCGCCGAGTCCGAGGCGGACGAGGACGGCTTCTACACCCGCGACTACCCGACCACGCCCGCGTCCTACGGTGCGGTGCTGGGCTACCTCTCCGACCGCTACGGTGCCTCCGGCATCGAGGCGTCGCAGAACTCCATCCTCGACGGGACGGACGACTCACTCTTCGCCACCCGCGCCTGGGACACCCTCACCGGTAAGGAGCGCCGTGGGGCCAACGTGGAGCTCACCCTGCAGCCCAATGTGCAGCAGGTCGCGTACGACGAGCTGTCGTCGCGTGGGTACTCGGGCTCCGTCGTGGCCCTCCGCCCGTCCACCGGCGAGGTGCTGGCGATGGCCTCGACCCCCAGTTTCGACCCGTCCGTCGTCAGCAGCACCGACGCCGCCACCGCGGACGCCGCCTTCGAGGAACTCCAGGCGAGCCCGGACGCCCCGCTGCTGAACCGCTCGACCCAGCAGACCCAGCCCCCCGGCTCCACGTTCAAGCTGATCACCACGGCGGCCGCCCTGGCCGCCGGCGACAACGCCGACACCATGGTCAACGGCGAGTCGCAGATCACACTGCCGGACACCACGACCACCCTGGAGAACTACGACGGGACGTCCTGCGGTGCCCCCGAGGTGCCGCTGCGCACCGCGTTCTCGAGGTCCTGCAACACCTCCTTCGTCGACCTGGTGAACCGCCACGGCGAGGAGTCCTTCCGTGCCACGGCCGAAGGCTTCGGCATCGGTGCGGAGGACGACGAGGACTTCGGCCTGCCGATCCAGAACTCCACCATCGGTGACATCCCGGACTCCGCGGCGCTGAGCCAGTCCGCGATCGGCCAGCGCGACGTGGCCCTGACCCCGCTGCAGAACGCGGTCATCGCCGCGACGATCGCGAATGACGGCGTGCGCATGAAGCCACACATCATCAAGCAGGTCACCGGCTCCGACCTCAACGTGATCCAGGAGACCCGGGCCGAGGAAGCCGGACGCGCCATCGACTCCGAGGTCGCCTCGCAGCTCACCGAGCTGATGCAGGGGGCCGAGGAGTACGCCGGGGGGTCGTCGGACATCGCCTCGAAGACCGGTACCGCCGAGCACGGCGAGGACTCCCGCAACTCCAACCCGCACGCCTGGTACGTGGCCTTCGGCCCCGCCGAGGACGCCGACGTGGCCGTCGCCGTGCTGGTGGAGAACGGTGGCGACGCCGGGCAGGCCGCCACCGGTGGTTCCGTCGCAGCACCTATCGGACGGGCAGTGATCAATGCAGCACTCCAAGAAGCCCAGTAAGTCCAGGAAGCGAGGTAAGCGAGGTGACAGACGTGACCGGTCCCGACGATCCCGACAACCCCAGTGACCCCGACGGCACCCGTGTCTTCAGCACCCCCGAAGAGCACTCCGGCCCCGTGGACCCCGAACACATGACCCCGCGCGACCGGGCGGCCGCCGACCGCCTCCAACGCGTCCTCGACACCCACTACGACTCCGCCGCCGGGCGACGGTTCGAGGTGTCCCGCATCATCGGCCGCGGCGGCATGTCCACCGTCTGGCTGGCGTACGACACCATCGGCGAGCGGGACGTGGCCGTCAAGGTACTCAAACCCGAACTCACCGACGACGCGGAGTTCCGCGACCGCTTCCGCCAGGAGGCCGAGGCCGCGGAGACCATCCAGTCCGAGAACGTGGTGCGCACCTTCGACTACGGCGAGCAGGCCGACGTCGACGGCAGTGGCATCTCCTACTGCTTCATCGTCATGGAATACGTCCAGGGCGAGTCGCTGGCCGACATCCTCGGCCGCCAACGCACCCTGCCGGAGGTGATGGTCCTCGACCTCATCGCCCAGGCCGCCGTCGGTCTGCAGGCGATCCACGAACGTCAGCTGATCCACCGCGACATCAAACCCGGCAACCTCATGGTCACCGCGGACGGCGTCGTGAAGATCACGGACTTCGGTATCGCCAAGGCCGCCTCCGCGGTGCCGCTGACCCGCACGGGCATGGTCGTCGGCACCGCGCAGTACGTGTCCCCGGAACAGGCCCAGGGGCTGTCCATCCGCCCGTCCAGCGACGTCTACTCGCTCGGCGTGGTCGGCTACGAGGTCCTCGTCGGTGAACGTCCGTTCTCCGGGGACTCCACGGTGTCGGTGGCGCTGAAGCACATCAACGAACCCGCGCCCGAGCTCCCCGACACCATCAGCGCGCCGATGCGCCAGCTGATCGCGGTCTGCCTGCGCAAGGACCCCGTACGGCGCTACCAGGACGGTGCCGAACTCGCCGCAGCCACCGTCCCGGTACGTGACGGGCAGATGCCCCCGGATCCGGCGAACGGGGTGCAGCCGGCCGCCGGTGCCGCAGCTGCCGCGGTGGCCGCTCAGCCACCGACGGGCCAGAGTCGGCTCGGTGAGGTCACCGACGAGGCGAACATGGGGCCGGCGCCCCGGACCCGTGGTGGCCGCGGCTGGATCTGGGCGCTGGGCATCGGCCTCGTCGCGCTCCTCGGCGTCCTGGTGTGGTTCCTCACCCAGGGAGACGACGACCCGGCGGTGGCACCGACGGAGACGACCACGGTCACCAGTGAGGTCACCGAGGAGCAGACCGTCGTCCCCGAGCCGATCGAGACCGAGGACCCCGTGGAGACACCGACGGACGACACCACCCCCACCGACACGACGCCCACCGAGGGGCCGACGGACGGTCCGACCGACACCACGAACCCGTCTCAGCCGACCCAGCCCACGATCCCGGAGCCCGAGGTACCGACGGAGGAGCCCACGAATCCCGGTAACCCCGACACCTCTGACCAGGCATCCCAGGAACAACCGGACCCCAGTGGTAACGCCGGGACCACCGGCGACGGTGACTCCGGGGACGAGGAGTCCGACTGGAGCGTCATGGGACCTCTGTGACGGGTGTTATTCGCACCAGGAGCCGAGACATCGGTAGTCTCCTGAAGAAGGAGTGTTCGCGGCGTCACCTGCGCCAGAACGTGAGGAAGGGAGCAGCATGGACCTGAGCAATACCCGGCTCGGCGGTCGGTACCTCCTGGGGCCCATCATCGGGACCGGAGGTATGTCCGACGTCTATGCGGCGACCGATGAACTACTCGGACGCGACATCGCGGTGAAGATGATGCGGGCGGATCTCGCCCGCGACGACACCTTCCTGGAACGCTTCCGCCGTGAGGCGAAGAACGCCGCGAAACTGAACCACCACGCGATCGTCGCCGTCTACGACACCGGCCAGACCGACGAGGCGCACGGCTCCGTGCCGTACATCGTGATGGAGCGGGTCCACGGGCAGACGTTGCGCGACATCGTGCGCGACTCCGGTGCGTTCCCCCTCGACGAGGCGTCCCGGGTGATGGCGGAGGTGTGCCGGGCGCTGGGCTTCTCCCACGAGGCCGGCATCATCCACCGCGACATCAAACCCGCGAACATCATGATCACCAACACCGGTGCGGTGAAGGTGATGGACTTCGGCATCGCCCGTGCACTGTCGGACACCAGCTCAGCGATGACGCAGACCGCTGCGGTCATCGGCACCGCCCAGTACCTCTCCCCGGAGCAGGCCCGCGGCAAGTCCGCCGAAGCCCGCTCCGACATCTACGCCGCCGGATGTGTCTTCTACGAGATCACCACCGGCCAGCCCCCGTTCTCGGGTGAGTCCCCCTTCTCCGTGGCGTTCCAGCACGTGCAGGAGACCCCGCTGCCGCCGTCACAGGTCCAGGGCATGGACCTCGACCCGGATCCGGCGCTCGCCCTGGACGCGGTCACGCTGACCGCCATGGCGAAGGACCCGTCCGACCGCTACGACTCCAGCGCGGACATGGCGGCGGACCTGCAACGCATGGCCGAGGGACGGATGCCTCTCGCAGCGCAGGCCTACACGGACGAACCTGTGCACGAAGCCACGACAACGCACATGCCCGCCGCTGCAGCGGTGCCGGCCGCGACGCCCGCCCCGGAGGCTGAACCCGAGGCACCGCGCAAGGAGAAGAAACCGCGCCGCGGCTGGGTCGTGGCACTGTGGATCATCGCCATCCTGGCTCTTGTCGGTGGCGGCACCGCCGTCGCATGGAACTGGTTCAGCGGCGACGACGATACGGGGCAGACCAGCGAACAGGTGCAGATACCGGACGTCTCCGGGCAGCCCCGGGACGAGGCGATGAGCGCCCTCGAAGACGCCGGTTTCGACGTCACCGTCGAGGACCGTGCAGATGCGGAGATTCCCCGTGACGAGACAATCGGGACTGAACCCGGGGCCGACTCCTTCGTTCCCTCCGGCTCCCAGGTGACACTGCTGGTGTCATCCGGGCAGGAGGTCACGGACGTCCCCGACCTGACCGGCATGACGACCCAACAGGCACAGCAGGCCCTCGAGGACGCCGGCCTGCGCCTGCGGTCGAATGTCTCCGAGCAGGCGAGCGAGAGCGTCGACGAGGGCCAGGTCATCGAGCAGACCCACCCCTCCGGTTCCCAGGTCTCCCGGGGCACTGAGGTCGGTATCACCGTCTCCACCGGGCCGGAGGACGTCCGCGTCCCCCGAGTCACCGGCCAGTCACGGGACGACGCCGTGCAGAACCTCGAGGACGCCGGGTTCGAGGTCGACGTCTCCATGGTCGACTCCTCCGAGGACGAGAACCGGGTGCTGTCCGCCTCCAACGAGGGCACCACGCAGCCACGGGGCACGACCATCACCATCGAGGTCTCCCGCGGCAACCAGTTCACGATGCCGCAGCTCGTCGGCAAGGACTACGACGAGGTCTACAGCACCCTGCAACAGGCCGGCTGGCGCGGTGGCCCCGACAGGGTGTCCCGTACGAACGTGAACCAGCTCGATCCGCTGGCTGTGGACAGGGTCGTCGGCCAGTCTGCCCGGGAGGGCGAGACGATCGACCGGAACGCCCCGATCACCGTGCGGGTCAACGTTCTGGGGATTCCGTGACCGGGTAGTCCCCACCAGAATTGAGTAACGCGGTCACAGCCTCCACAGTCCCGCCGATATGACGCCGGAGCAGGTCTGTCGCGGCCTGGACGTCACGGTCGACGCAGTACGTCACCAGGTCATCGTGCTCCTTCATCCACACGCCACTGTCACGACGCCCGGCGCCCCACCGGCGGTAGAGTTCCCCCGCGTCCCACAGTGATCGACACGTATCCAACAGCATCGGGTTCGGACAGGCGCTGAGCAGCGCCATATGGAACCGGCGGTGCGCCATCATGTGGACATCTGCGCCGTGCTCATCGACTTCTGTGCCCTGTCCGGGCGACTTCAACAGCAGATGGTGGGCCGCGATGACCTCAGACTCCCAGTTCACGTCTCCCGCCTCAATGGACTGCTCGAGCGCCGCGCCTTCCACCAACTGACGGAGTTCAGCCAGATGCTTCAAACCGTCAAGTGAAATCTCGTAGACCCGGAAGCCCTTGTTGCGTTCAGCGCTCACCAGCCTCTCTGACGCAAGTCTGGTCAGAGCTTCCCGCACGACCCCTGCACTCACACCCAGCTCTTTACCGAGGGCCGACGGGCTGAGCCGTTCCCCCGGCTTCATGCCACCACGGAGAATCGCTGTGCGCACCGCACGGTAGGCGTCCTTTGTCGGAGCGAGAACTTCAGTACCCTCTGTCATCTTCATCCTCAAGAATCGATTATTTTTAGTTGATCCGATTATCTCTTGACAGTAGTGTGTTGCCGTGCAAAAGTGATTCTATCGGCGATGTACGTCACTCTCCTGATCATATGTGCTCGACGCCACGACCGATGCCCACACCACCAGCCACCTCGTGGAAGGATCCACATGTACAAATGGATCATCCTCGTCGGCTCGTTCATCATCTACATGTTCGACGCCCTCGAGATCCTCCTGCTTTCCATGGCGTTACCTGCCATCTCATCAGACCTTGACATTACGGCCACCCAGGCGGGCCTGCTTGCGACCGCAACGCTGCTTGGTATGGGAGTCGGCGGCCCCGTCATGGGCTCGCTCGCTGACTCCCGGGGTCGCAGATTCGCTCTGCTAGTCTGTGTCTCGATCTTCATCATCTTCACCTCGATCATCTTCGTTGTCCCGAACCTCACGGTGTTCATCATCGTCCGGTTCATCTCAGGCCTCGGTCTTGGTGGCGTGTGGAGCGTGATTTCCGCTTTCGTCACGGAGAACTGGCCGAAGGAGCGACGTTCCGTCGCGCTGACGTTCGTCCTCTCGTCCTACCCCATCGGCGGCCTGGTCGCCGCACAGCTCTCGAGCTTCATGCTTCCCAACTGGCGGGAAATGTTTCTGGTCGCCGGTCTCGGCGCTATCCTCCCCCTTCTCATCGTGATCTTCTCCTTCCGTGAATCACAGATGTGGCTCGAGGAACGCAATCTCCCCCTTCCCGGCGAGGCCGGTCGGCCGGAGAAGTCAGAATCGGCTCTCCGCGAGATCATGGCCCAGCCGTACCTTCGCACCACAGTGCTGGCCAGCGTGGTCGCATCCCTGGCATTCATCGCCTTCTACGGGTCGAGCACATGGCTACCGAGTTACCTGGAGACGGAACGTGGTCTCGATGCACAGACGGTGGGCACATTCATGACATGGCTCAACCTCGGAATGTTCATCGGTTACAACGTATTCGGATACATCGCTGACAAGTTCGGGAAGCGGTTCGCACTGATATGCGCCATGGTCGGGGCCGGGGTGCTCATGCCGCTATACGGAGTGGTCACCAACGAGACAGGGCTCCTGCTACTCGGACCCGCGTATGCCTTCTTCATGACCTTCGCCGGTCTCTTCGGCCCCTACCTCGCCGGAATCTACCCGACCAGGGTCCGAGCCACCGGTTCCGGATTCTGCTTCAACGTGGGGCGCGGAGTCTCCGCTTTCGCTCCCCTATTGTTCGGCGCACTAGCCGGTGTCGCCTCGCTCGCTGCCGGACTGGTTGTCGCCGGCGTCTTGTTCCTCGCTGGCGCGGCAGTCACTCTCTTCCTGCCCAAGGACACTAGGGCACTGCCGGACCCGGCAGTTCCGGTGACCTCCGACCGCACTTCACCAACGACGGCCTGATCCCCCTACCCTCGACTATCCCCGACAAGGAGAACCATCATGCAGAAGTTCATCGACATCTCTGTCGACATTCGCGCAGGCATCGCATCCGACCCACCCGGGCACCGTCCGGAAATCCAGTACATCGACCATCAACAGTCCGCTGAAGATGTGGTCGCTTTCTTCCCGGGGGCTCAGACCAGTGACCTCCCCGCAGGCGAAGGCTGGGCGATCGAGAGAATCAACATGACCACCCACGGGGGGACACACCTGGATGCTCCCTACCACTACGCGTCCACGATGAATAACGGCGAACGGGCCATCACCATCGACGAAGTCCCGCTCGACTGGTGCCTGCGCCCCGGGGTGAAGCTCGACTTCCGGCATTTCGAGGACGGCTACGTCGTCCAGCCTGCGGATATCGACGAAGAGCTGAACCGCATCGGACACACCCTTCAACCCTTCGACATCGTCCTGGTTAATACCGCCGCGGGAGTCCGGTACGGCGAAGCCGACTTTGTCGACACCGGATGCGGAATGGGGCGGGACGCGACCCTGCACCTCCTCAACCAAGGCGTCCGGATCACCGGTACTGATGCCTGGAGCTGGGACGCGCCGTTCTCCTACACCGCTGAACGGTACAAGAAGACCCACGACCCCAGCATCATCTGGGAAGGCCACAAGGCAGGGCGTGACATGGAGTACTGCCACATCGAGAAGCTGCACAACCTCGAGACCCTCCCCTCCACGGGATTCACTGTCTCGTGCTTCCCGGTCAAGATCCACGCAGCATCAGCCGGATGGACCCGCGCGGTAGCCATCATCGACGACGAGAACGGAGAATAAGGAATGCGTATCGTATCTGCGACAGTCGACGGAGTCCGTCGTTTCGGACGGGTTGAAGAAACAGGTGAGGTCCATCTTTTCAGTGAAGACCGTGACCCGCTCGATGCCCTCGATCCCAGCGCTCCGGAGATCCCGACCACAGGAACGGTCGACTGGGACGCTCTCGGACCGTTAGAGCCCCCGTTGCCAGTGACGTCCCTGAGGGACTTCATCACCTTCGAACAACACACCGCGGGCTCAATGCGCACCGTCACCAATAGAGACGGTGCACCAGACGCCTGGTACGACGCTCCGGCGTTCTACTTCACCAACCCCCACGCAGCTGTAGGGTCCGGACACGACGTCCGGATCCCGCCCGGGTCCGAGCGGTTCGATGTCGAACTCGAGGTCGCGGCGGTGATCTCGAAAGATGGTTTCAACCTCAGTGTGGAAGATGCATGGGACCACATCGGCGGTTTCACGATTCTCAACGACTGGTCAGCCCGAGACCTTCAGACCGCCGAGATGAAGGTCGGCCTCGGTCCCGCCAAGGGTAAGGATTCCGCATCGACCTTAGGGCCCGTGGTCGTCACCCTGGACGAACTCGAGCGGTACCGGGAGGGAGACCATTTCAACCTGCGGATGGAACTGCGGATCAACGACCGCCAGATCACCGAGGACGTGCTGTCCCACATGGCCTGGTCCTTCGCCGAACTGGTCTCCTACGCCAGCCGTGGCACCTGGGTCCGGCGCGGCGACGTGATCGGTAGCGGCACCTGCGGTGGCGGATGCCTGGCGGAGTTCTGGGGCTGGAAGGGGGAGATCGATCCCGCGCCCATCACTGTCGGAGACACCGTCACCATGACCGTCCAGGGCATCGGGACCATCACCAACACTGTCGTGGAGGGCGTCGAGGTGCACCCGGTTCCTCGCGCCCGTTCAGTGGAGTGGACGCGACCGGTGTAGTTCTTTTCGCCTGCACGCCTCCCGAAGTCACTTCGATCCCCGGTCGCCCCTCACGCGACTGGGGCTCTACTTTGTCCCTACTCGACCATGCCAGCGCGTGCCAGCATCTGCCTGCGATAGATCCATTGTTCCGGGTAGCCGCCATCGTCGTCTTTCGCCACCTCCCCGAGACACGTAGTATCCGTACACCGAAAAGCACCGACTGTCCGGACAGCTCGTCCGGATTAATGGCCGGAGAATGTATAAAACGGGGGCGAGATCTTCCAGAAGGTATGACCCGGCATAATCGTCAGTAGCCCGAGGCAGGGATAGCGGGAAGGTGATGCTCAGTAGGAGCTTCCGGCGTCTCGCGCTATGGCGACTACTGCGATACCCCTGAAGGATTTTTGGAGCAGTTCACGATGCTGCCTGTCCGCGGCAGTCACCCGATTCGCCCCGGAGGCGAAGCGGTTTCCGTCGACGAAATCGGTCCGGCCCCGATACTCCGATAAGAGGTAGGTCCCTGGTTTCCTCAGGTCCCCACCTCTTCTCATAGCGTAACCGCCTGCCGGCTAGTCGTCTACACGCCCTCGCCAGGCCAGCCCACAGGAATACTGATGTCCGGCAGCTCCACTCCTAGAGCATCGTAAAGGAACTTCGAGTTCACGAACTCATAGTAGTGAAGGATGCGCCCGTCCTGCATTGTGAACACATGGAAGTACACGTTGTCGTAGGTCCGCTGTTCACCGTAGGCCGGATAGTACAGGCCACCTGTACCATTCGACACCACCATAAAAAGGTTCGGGTCCTGAGTCTGAAGTACGACATTGTCGTTGAAGATGTAGCCAGGGAAATAATCAAGGTTCCATTCGGTGGCCTGGCGAGCCTTCGCCTTACCGAAGGAGACCGGGAGGCCGGCTGCGCCACTGGTGACTTCGTCACTGTCAACGTAAAGATCCCACCGCGAACTCCTCTCTTCCAGAGTCCGAGCGTCCACGTACTTGCGGAGACCCTGGATGTTCTTTTCCCGGAGTTCGCGGTCACTGTCGTCGATGATGTCCGGGTCCTCCGGATCGCTGTATTCGATCTTCGGGAAGGGGTCGTAGGCGATTTCCTCGGCGGTGTGGTCCGGCCAACCACCGGGGCTCTGGAGTTCCGGAACGTCGAGACCGAGCGCCTCGTAGAGTCCGAGAGCGTTGGAGTACTCGAAGTAGTCCTTGATCTTACCGTCCTGCATCCGGAAGACATGGAAGAAGTCGTTCTCATACGGGTGCGGACCACCGTGCTCAGGGAAGTTCACCTCTCCCCTCCCCTTCGATGCCACCACGTAGTAGTCCGGGTCGACCGACTGGAAGATGATGTTGTCGTCGAAGACGAAACCAGGAAAATACTTCAGGTTCCATTCGGTGGACGTGCGTGCCAGTTCTTTTCCTTTCACGGGTTCTCCGGCGACGGCTCCGCTCGTGCAGTCCTCGGCGTAGAGGTCCCAACGGCGGCCTCGCTCCGCTTCCGTGCGCGCGTCGACATATTCCCGAATGGTGGCGATATTCTTCTTCCTGATATCGGTGTCATTGACGGGAATAATGTCCGTCTTTTCAAGATCCATGATGTTTACCTTTCAGGGAGTGGGGTTGGTGGATTTTCCGGTCACTTGTACCCGAACGGGTTGTCCCGGCGGACGAAGCGGTCTGGTCGGTCAGCTGTATAGCGCTCGTCAATGACCATCCCGCCACGGGCGTAGTCCACGGTCTCTCGGAAAAGGGTGATCTTCCCGTCTTCCAGCTCGAAGCAGAGGATGTACCAGATCGCCACGTCGTAGCCGGGACCTTTGCCACCGGGGGCGAACACTTTTCCCCGTCCAACGGCTGGCACGAGAAAGGAGTTGGGATCAACGCTCTCGTAGACAGTCGTCTCGTAGAAACCCCAGATCGGGAAGGTGTCAGGCGTATCGAGGCACCATTCCTTGCCGTCGAGATCGAGTTGACCTCCCTCACCCATGCGAATGAACATCTCGACCTTCGAGTTGTCGGCGAACATTTCCGCACGCTTGGGCCCACGGTCCGGCCCGCTCAGCTCGAGAAACGCGTCGACAACCTTACGGTTCTTCTCTTTCAAAGCTGCATTATTCATGACGGTTCTTCCCTTTCTCATTTGGTGGCGAGATCATCCGCGGATGCGGACGTCTCTGCGGGATCTTGGGTTGTCACAGTTTCCACTGCCCTCAGGCGGGGCTCCCCGTACCTCGGCAAAGTGACGAACAGAATGCTGCCGAGCAGTAAGAGAACTGCCGAGTACGATACCGTCGGGACGAAACCGTCCGTATTGTCGACGAGAAGTCCGATGACGTACGGGCTCCCTGCCAAGCCGAGGGTAAATGCGGCGTAGAGCAGTCCATAGAGTTGCCCGAATACGTCCATCGCAAAGAAGCGTGATGTCAGGAGCGCGACAACGTCCACCTCTGCTCCGACACAGAATCCGACAGCGAAAGCAGCGGCGAGTGCCAGATGCGGTCCGCCGAAGACAAGCAGGGTCAGGCCGACGGCAGCAAGTGCCAGAATGCTCGCCACAACGTGAGGGGCATGGAACTTGTCGAAGAGGTAACCGGACAGAAGTCGACCGATGACGACGGTGAATCCCATTGCGCTCTGGACCCACAGTGCAGCTCCTTCAGAAACCCCGGCTTCCAGCATCATGGGATAGAGATGGATGACCATGCCACCCACTGCCAGTGCCATGCAGAGGAATGCCAGCGCGAGGCGCCGGAAGACGGGTTCGGCGATGATTCGCTTGAAAGGAACCTTGCGAACGTCTTCCGCTGTATTCTTTCTTTCAGCCTTCCCCTCATCGCGGTTAACACCCGACGGCATGAGAAGGAACACGACCACGGCGAGCACGATGACTGCCAGGGCCAAGGACCGGAAGCCGACCCTCCAGCCGGAATTCTCGATAATCGGTCCGAGGACCTGCGGGGCAATGACGGCTGTTACTCCGCTGCCTGCGAGAATGATGCCGAGTGCGAGACCACGCATGCGGTCGAACGTCACGCCGATTGCGCGGGCGAAACCAATTGCCCCCGTACAGATCGACAGGCCCATGGTGATGACAAAGACCACGAAATACAGGGCGAAGTTGTTGCCGACGGTCGACAGCAGGAGATAGCCCACGGCCAGGAAGAATCCGGACACCAGTGCAGGCACCCTCACGCCGAAGCGATCGGTGAGGCGCCCGACGAACGGCATCAGTAACGCCCATGTCAGGTTGTACACCAGCACGACGAGCGACAGGTTCGCTGATGACCAGCCGAACTCTGCACTCAACTCCGGAAAGAACAGTGCGTTAGTGTAGTACGGGATCGCGATAATACCGCCCGCGATACCCAGGGTCGAGGCGAGGAGAACCCGCCAACCGTGACGAAGCTCGGTGAGTTTCGACGGTGAAGTCTCTGATTGTGCAGCCATGCTGCCTCCGTAGGGGGAGTGATCTACTATGACGACGCTCACAGTGTCTGTGGCGTGGAACCAAAACTATGCCGTTACTTGCAGCAAAGAAATGTATGGAGTAACACTGTTGTGAAGTCTTCTATGTGCTTCCATACATGAACGGTGGATTCCGTGAACCTTTCGCCTCCGACCCCCGACCACGTTAGTTATCCAAGAACGAAGCAGGTCAGCGAACTCGACCGTCTCCTTCTGCTGACCGAGGTCGCGGACAGTGTCGACGGCTTCACCTCGCTGGAGGAAACGATCGCCGGTCTCTGTCAGACAGTCCTCTCCGTCATGGATTGCAACTACGCCTGTGTCCGCCTTCCCGACGAGCGACGAGATACGTTGCGCATCGTCAGTAGTAGTGATGACGGTGCATTCCTCGGCGATGAGGTCCTCGACCTCACCTCCATGTCGATCGCGGGCCCGGTCCCGGGCCACCGCCCTCCCAGTGTGGATGCGTTTCTCATGGGTCGGCTCCAGGTAGTCTGCCGTGCAGATGCCACCGGCGACGCCCCCTGGCAACAGCATTTCCGACGGCAGGGCATCGTATCGATGCTCAGTCTTCCGCTCGTCAGAAGATCGACGGTCCTCGGCGTGCTCAACTGTTACTGGATCGACGAGTTCGCACCGCAGGAGGCCCAACTGCTCACTCTTGAGGTCGTCGGTCGACTCAGTGCTCTGGCCATCGAATCGGCACGCCGTGCGGAGGTGATGCGGGCACGAAATGCTGACGCTGCTGCGGCCCGCTCTCATTCCGATCACCAGCGTGCCATCGCCACGTCTTTCTCGGCCTTTCAGGCCGAAGTGGCAGAATGCTGCGCGCAACCACCCGCCGCAGCGCTCAGCGGCATCACCCGCGTCCTGGCCGATCATCTCCTCTGTGCGGTAGCCATCCTCGATGAGCAGGGGGTCGTCCTCGCCTCGGACGGTCCGGTGGACTCGATGAAGAGACTCCTCGCTGAGCCGCACGGAAACGACAACGGTACCGTCGCCATCGATGATGCCCATGGTCCACTGGGCACCCTGGTCCTCGGGCTGGAAGACTCGTCGTCTCATGACGCCGCACCGTTCCTCGATTTCGTGAGTCGTATTCTTGTCCCGGTACTCGCGCGTCGTGTCGAGGACCGTACCTCTTCGCGGGTCGCCCGTCCTTACGCTCTGGTGGCATTGTGCTCCGGCATGCTCAGCGATGCCCAGCGCACCGTCGCAGCGGACGTCCTGGGGATCGGTACCTATCCGCAGTTGGGGCTGGCAGTAGTGTCCTTCGCCTCCGCGGCAGAGGCACTGGCGTTCTCATCGCGGACCAGACATCACGTACATCAGTGGAACGACGTGATCGCCAGCGTCGCCGTAGGCGCTGAAGCGATACTCCTGCTGGATCATCCGGCAGCGAGACACCGTCCGTCACTAGATGTCGAGCGGCACCCCGGTCTCCTCGGCGTCGGGCTCAGCCGACAGTTCACCGGTATCTCTGACATGCAGACACACCTCACACAGGCCCGCTATGCTGCGGCTACGTCACGACAAGGAGATGTCGTGTCCTTCGCCGACCTCGGCACCGCTGCACATCTCTGCGTTCACGTGCCGAGGAAAGAACTCGAGACCACCCTCATTAACCGACTTGGGGCGCTCACGACCTATGACGGTGATCACCGAACCGATCTTGTACAAACTCTGGAGACCTACGTCTCGGCAGGGGGATCAGTCGATGAAACAGCATCCCGACTGGTCATTCACCGGAACACCGTTCATCAACGGCTTCGGCGCGTCACCGAACTCACCGACCTCGATCTCCGGTCCTACAACGACATCTCTGAAACCGTGATGCTCCTACAGTGGAAGCGCTATCTCGACGCTACAGCTCACCAGTAGTCCGTCACGTCCGTGTGAGCGGCGGCCCCAACCCGGCTACGTCCCGGAAAGCTCGACCTCAAGGTCCACCGCCGTTGCTGCGACGACGTCTTCCACCGTGACATCAGGAGCTGTCTCCCGCAGGATCAGCCGTCCGCCGACACTGTCATCACGCGCAACATCAATCACCGCGAGATCCGTGATGACCCTGTCGACCACACCCTGGCCAGTCAACGGCAGGTCGCATTCGGACAGGATCTTCGGCGAGCCGTCCCGGGCCGTATGATTCATCACCACGATGACACGGTCAGCACCGTGCACCAGATCCATGGCACCACCCATACCCTTGACCATCTTCCCCGGGACCATCCAGTTGGCCAGGTCACCACGCCGCGACACCTGCATCCCGCCCAGGACCGCCACATCGAGGTGCCCGCCTCGAATCATGCCGAAAGACTGCGCAGAGTCGAAGAAGGATGCCCCAGGGTTGACCGTCACGGTCTCCTTTCCTGCATTGATGAGGTCCGGATCTACCTTGTCTTCCGCCGGATAGGGACCAGTGCCGAGAATCCCGTTCTCACTGTGCAGGGTCACTTCCACGCCCTCCGGAAGATACCCTGGGATGAGTGTCGGCAAACCGATGCCGAGATTCACGTACTGACCTGAACTCATCTCCAGGGCCGCCCGTGCAGCCATCTGTTCCCGCGTCCAACTCATGACGCCACCGTCCTCTTCTCGATCTTCTTCTCCTGCGGGCCTGTCTCGACAATTCTCTGGACGAAGATCCCGGGGAGGTGGACCTCTGCCGGATCGATCTCACCGGGTGCCACGAGTTCCTCAACCTCGGCGACAGTGACGGTCCCCGCCATCGCGCACAGCGGATTGAAGTTCATCGCGGTCTTGGCGAACACGAGATTGCCTTCGGTGTCACCGCGGACAGCGTGGACCAACGCCACATCTGCCTGGAGGGCTTCTTCGAGGACGTAATGACGGCCACCGAATTCGCGGATCTCTTTCGGGGGTGAGGCAACGGCGACAGCGCCGTCGCTGGTGTATCGCCACGGCAATCCTCCGTCGGCGATGGGGGTGCCTACACCTGCCGGGGTGTAGAACGCCGGTATCCCGGTTCCGGCGGCGCGAAGCCTTTCGGCGAGTGTGCCCTGCGGCGTCAGTTCAACCTCCAGCTCTCCCGCAAGATACTGCCGGGCAAACTCCTTGTTCTCCCCCACGTAGGACGCCACGACCCGTCGGATTCTGTGCTGCGCAAGAAGCAGGCCCAGTCCCCAATCGTCGACGCCACAGTTATTGGAGAAGACTTCAAGCTCGTCGACCCCCGTATCGACGAGAGCTGCAATCAGCTGGTCGGGGACACCGACCAACCCGAATCCGCCGACAGCAAGGCGGGAGCCCTGCGGAATGTCAGCCACCGCCTCACCAGTCGTGCCGACCACTTTTCGCCCGCGGTCACCAGCCGTACGTACGTCCATCGATAGATCCTCCTGTTCGTGTCTAACCACGTTAGAACAGGGTCCATCATACTATTTTGACCGTAAAATCACACTAGACCAGAATAATCGATTATTTATCCCGCCACGGCGGTCGCACCTGCCAGGGTCGCGGCGTGACGCTCCGCCAGGCGGGTCAGTTCCGCCTCGTCGACGGGCCGTCCTGCGTCGGCGAGCCAGTTCGCCAGTATGCGGTGGCCGTTGCCCGTCATCACAGACTCGGGGTGGAACTGGACCGAGTGCAACGGGAGGGACTCATGACGCATCGCCATGATCATGCCGGAGGCGACCCGACCGATGACGACGAGCTCCGCCGGGACAGTCGCCGGATCAACCGTCAGGGAGTGGTAACGGGCGACAGTGAACGGACTGGAGATTCCGGCGAGAACACCCGTGCCGTCGTGCGTGACGGGGCTGGTCTTGCCGTGGAAGATTTCGTCGGCACGGACCACCTCGGCACCGAAATGCTGTGCGAGGGCCTGGTGCCCGAGGCAGACGCCCAGCAGCGGGACACGGTGACCAGCGCAGTGCGCGATGACGTCGAGGGTGCGTCCCGCGGATGAGGGGTCGCCCGGACCCGGGGAGACGAGCACCGCGTCGAAGGGTTCCAGTGCGCTGACGAGGTCCTCAGCGGTGGAGCCGAGCTCGACGGCATCATTACGCCACACCGTGCAGTCCTCGCCGAGTTCCCCGAGGTACTGCACGAGGTTGTAGACGAAACTGTCGTAGTTGTCGATGACGAGGATGCGCATAACGCACATCCTATCCCGTAGAGGAAACAGCAGTTCGTGCTGGTAGGGTTGGTTCAGTTCGAACACGTCACCATGTCAGTGAGGGATATACATGCCGAAGTCTCGGATCTCCGATTCACCGGAGGACAACTCCGCCACCTCCGTCGGCGCATCCGCCGCCGACCGCCGCACACCGGTCAAGCTCAACGCGACCGGCACGCCGCGCTGGTACATCGTGCTCATGCTCGGCCTCATGGTGCTGGGCCTGGCCTGGCTGGTCGTGAACTACATCGCCGGGCCGAACATCCCGTTCATGGCGGACCTGAACGCCTGGAACTACCTGATCGGCTTCGGCCTGTTCATCGTGGGTCTGTTGATGACCATGGGGTGGAAGTAGCACGTCCCCGGCGGGTCGCGGTCAGTACCACGGCGACCACCGCACCGGCGGCGAGTCCGCCGAGATGGCCGGGCAGGGACACGCCACCGGCCGTCACGGAATACAACAGGTTGACGACGATGAGCACCAGCGGTGCCCGGACGTCCGTCCTCCGTTGAAGGGAGAGACCGACGAGCATGGCGAACATGCCGTAACCGATCGTCGATGCTCCACCGACGACGCTATCAGGCTGGAGCCACATCACCGCGAGCCCGCCGCCGACGGCGCAGAGGACCATGGACACGACCATGGTGAGCGTCCCGTAGGCGCGTTCCAACTCCCGTCCGATCAGCCCGATGAGCAGCATGTTCATCAGCAGGTGGCCAGGATCGAGATGGACGAACGCCCCGGTGACCAGACGCCACCACTGGCCCTCGCCGGTGATGGCGGCCGGGTCGACCATCAGGTCCCAGGCCACGATCAGACTCGCCGTGGCCGGGGCCCCGGCGAAGAAACGCCTGATGATCAGGCCACGTCCACGGACTCGATGACGACGTCCTCGTCGGGACGGTCCATCCTGTCGGTGGAGACGCGGGAGATCTTGGCGACGACCTTCTGGGACTCCTTGTCGGTGACCTCACCGAAGATGGTGTAGCCGCCGTTGAGGTGCGGGTGCGCACCGACGGTGATGAAGAACTGGGAGCCGTTGGTGTCGCGGCCGGCGTTCGCCATGGCGACGAGGAAGGGACGGTCGAACTGCAGTTCCGGGTGGTTCTCGTTGGCGAACTCGTAGCCCGGGCCGCCACGGCCGGTGCCGGTCGGGTCGCCGCCCTGGACCATGAAGCCGTCGATGATGCGGTGGAAGATCGCGCCGTCGAAGAACGGGCCTTCGGCACTGCCCGAGGCGTTCTCAGTGGTGTAAGGGGCCTTCTCCTTGTCGCCGGTGGCCAGACCCACGAAGTTGTTCACGGTGGCCGGCGAGTGGTCACCGAAGAGGTCGATGGCGATGTCGCCGTAGTTGGTGTGCAGTGTCGCTGTCGCGGTTTTCTGAACAGTCATGGGGGCAAGGCTACCGGACAGCGGTCCGACACCCCTGATCGTCCGATTCCGACTACCCTCGGACGCAGATTTGGTTATCGTTGGATGACGACCCATTTTGTGTCGACAGAAGAACCGTTAGTGAAGTGACAGACAACCGACCGACCCGCCGACTGTGCGGGTCCCAGCGGCTCCCCGCAGGTCGGCCGCCGAGAATGAGTTAGGAGACGCACGGTCCATGGACCCGAACACCGCATTCACCGCGTTACGTGCCGCACGGCAGGTCTCGTCGGCCCTCGGCGGCGGCAGCAAGCGCAGGAAGGGGGACGTCCGTGACGTCTCCGGTCTCTACGCCCTCCGGCCCACGGCCGCCAGCAAAGGAGCTTCACGGGACCTGTCCTCGGCGCCGGGCCACCACCGGCTGATCGTGGAACAGCTCCTCGCCGAGGACCGGGCAGCCCGACCGCGGCCTTCCACGGCCCCCACGATGTCTGACAAAAGTACCGCCTCGAAAGGAAATACGGTGAGCAACGCCATCAAGAATGACACCACGCAGGGTCTCGACCAGGCCGTACAGGAGGCCGAGAATACTCTGGAGACCCTGAAGGACAGCAAGGCCGAGAAGCTCAGCAAGAAGGCGTCGAAGGCCACCAAGAAGGCCGACAAGATCTCTTCGAAGGCTGAAAAGCGTCGGGCCAAGGCCGACAAGACCCAGGCGAAGGCACTGAAGCGCCAGCACAAGGTCGCCAAGAAAGCCGCCGGTAGGAACGAGAGCCCCCGCGACGTCGTGGAGAAGCGACTCTCCGCTGTCACGTCTGCCGCCGGCGACCGCGCGTCCGCTCTGGCCGACCAGGTCCGCCACGCTCCGGACGCTGACCTCACCGACACTGTCACCCGGTGGGGCCGTACCGCTGCCGAGCGCGGTGGCGAGCTGTTCTCCCAGGCCCAGGAGCGCGGTACCGCTTTCCTGGAGTCCGACACTGTCAGCGACGCCCTCGACGACGCCCGTGACCGTGCTTCGCAGGTCGGCAAGGCCGGCGCCGCCCTCGCCGCGACCGGTGTCGAGGCAGGTCGTAAGGCCGGCAAGGATGCCGGGAAGTCCGCCAAGAAGACGAAGAAGAACCTCAAGAAGAAGCACGGCAAGGACATCAAGGCCGCGAAGAAGAAGGCCGACAAGGCCAGCAGCTCCGCACGCAAGTCTCTCGAGAGCGCCTGGTCCCAGGCGTCCGAGGTCGCTTCCGAGGTCGGCGACACTGCCAAGAAGGAAGGTGCCAAGGGCAAGAGGAAGGCCGCCAAGCAGGCGAAGAAGGCCCGGAAGTTCGCCCAGAAGAACGCGAAGACCGCCAACAAGCAGCTGTCCCGCTCCCAGCGCAAGATCAAGAAGACCGCGACCAAGAAGGCCGAGAAGGTCCGCGCCAAGGAGCTGAAGAAGGCGGCGAAGGCGAACAAGAAGAAGCACACGGGACGCAACGTCCTGCTGCTCGCCATCATCGCCGCGGCGGTGGCTTTCGTCGCCCAGAAGGCCAAGGGCAGCGGTTCCGCCTCCGCTCCGGCGAAGTCCCCGCGCACCAACGGTTCCCCTGCGACCGGTGCCGCCGCGAAGCCGAAGGCAGCGGCAGCCAAGGCCGAGGAAAAGGCCGAAGAGGTCGCCGACAAGGCCGGAGACAAGGCTGAGGCCGCCAAGGAGAAGGCTGCCGAGGTGAAGGACAAGGCCGCCGACAAGGCCGGAGACAAGGCCGCTGAGGCCAAGGAGAAGTCCGCCGAGGCTCAGCAGGACGCCAAGAAGAACGCCCCTGCCGCACCCGGTGCCCCGGGCGCTCCGAAGGCTGGCGGCAACGCCGGTCAGGGCGACAAGAAGGACGGCGGCAACGTTGACGACCCCGAGGATGACGGCGGAAAGCACCGTCTCTAAGCTCCGCTGACTGACCCCCGGGCCCTGGCCCGGGGGTTCTTCTGTGCGCGCTGTTGCCGGACGACCACGCCTGGTTGGTTTTCCGGACCACGACCACCCCCACGTGTCCGTCCGACGCCGCGGAGGCCGACAGGACGACGGGAAACCCGGGACAGTTTGCACGTTTTGTTCCGGAGCCAATACCTACTCAGTACTGTGGCGTCCATGAGCACCCCGAACGACACCACCACCGACCGCGTCCTCGACCTGTTGATCGTCGGCGCGGGGATCGCCGGCATCGACCTCGCCCACCACATCGTCTCGGAGTTCCCGGGCTGGAGCTGGGAGATCGTCGACTCGAACGACGATCTCGGCGGCACCTGGAACACCTTCACCTATCCCGGGATCCGCTCCGACTCGGACATGGCCAGCTTCGCGCTGCCCTACAAACCCTGGCCGCACAAGGGCACACTCGGCGACGGCGCACATATCAAGGAGTACCTGCGCGAGGCGGCTCAGGACGACGGATTCCTGCAGCGTATCCGGTTGAACACCTGGGTCAAGCGGATCAACTTCGTCACCACCGGCGCCGAGGCCGAGGCACACGGACCCCACTGGGAGGTCACGACCGTCCGCGCATGGCGCCACGGGCCCGACGACCGTCCGGACGCTGCCGAGGATGCGACGGTCGAAACCGTCATCCGGACGCAGCGGCTCCACATGGGGTGCGGTTACTACGACCACCGGGCAGGGTTCCAGCCCACCTTCGACGGCCAGGAGGATTACGAGGGGCAGCTGATCCATGCGCAGCAGTGGCGTCCCGACGAGCAGGGGGACGTCGCGGGGCGGAAGATCGTGATCATCGGATCCGGCGCCACCGCAGTCACCCTGCTCCCGGCGTTGGCGGAGGACGGTGCGGACATCACGATGCTGCAGCGCACCCCGACCTGGGTTGCCGCCCTGCCCCGGTTCGACACGATCTCCACGATCTGGACGACACTGATCCCGAACAAACGGGTCGCCCACAAGGTCGCCCGCGTCAACCACATCACCCGTGACATGGTCCAGTGGTACCTCGCCAAAGGCGCACCGTTCCTGTTCAGTGGCTTCCTGCATGCCTTGCAGTTGAGGTGGCTGACACCCGCACAGATCAGGCGGGACTTCACGCCGCCCTACAAGCCCTGGGACCAGCGCGTGTGCAAGGCGCCTGGCGGGGACATCTTCGCTGCGATCCGGGACAAGGGGGCGAAGGTCGTCACCGCGACGATCGACCGTCTCGTCCCGGAAGGTGTGCGGCTGTCGGACGGGACGGTGCTGGAGGCGGACACGGTGATCTCGGCGACGGGGCTGCAGTTGCAGCTGTTCGGCGGTGCAGAGGTCGCGGTAGACGGGCACAGTGTCGACCCGTCGCAGACAGTGGCCTACCGCGGTGTGCTGGTCTCCGCTCTACCCAACCTGAGTTTCACCGTCGGGTACCTGAACCAGTCGTGGACGACCCGGGCGGACCTCACGGCCCGGTACCTGGTCCGGTTGTGGCACCACATGGTCAACCGTGGCGAGACGGTCGCCGCCCCGGTGTTCCCCGGTGATGACGTCGAACGGCGTCCGCTGCTGGAGTTCGAGGCGGGCTACATCAAACGCTCGGAGCACGTCACACCCCGGCAGGGCGACCGGTCGCCGTGGTTGTACCGCCAGGACTACCTGCGCGAATGGCCGGAGCTCGCCCGCGGCGACGTCACTGATGAGATGGTGTTCGACGACGCAGCAGTGGACGTCGCACGCGCTCTTCCCGCGGTGGCCGGACAGTCCGTTGGTGCGCCGACCATGTGATGCCGACGGATGCCGCGATGACCAGCACGACGGTGACGCCGCGCATCGCCGTCATCTCCTGGTCGAGCAGGACGAACCCGGCGAGTGCGGCGAAAGCTGGTTCCAGGCTGATCAGGACGCTGAAGACGGCGGCCGGCAGGCGGCGCAGCGCCGCGAGCTCCAGTGAGTACGGGATCACGGAGGCCATCAGCGCGGTGACCACCGCAGGAATCAACAGCCACGGGTCGGCGGTGATGCCCTCGACGGCGGCACCTCCGACCGGGGCGAGCATCAGACCGCCGAGCAGCATGGCCACGGCCAGGCCACCGGTGCCCGCGATGCGGCGTCCCACCGCGGCGGAGCCGACGATGTAGCCGACCCAGAACACCCCGGCGATCAGCGCCAGCAGCATGCCGACCGGGTCGAGGGCGGCGTCGGACAGAGCCTCGAGGCCGAGGACGGCCATGCCGGCGGCGGCGAGGCCGACCCAGACCAGGTCACCGCGACGCCTGGACGTCAGCCCGGCGTAGACCAGCGGACCGATGAACTCGATGGCCACCGCGGCGCTCATCGGGATGCGGTCCAGGGAGGCGTAGAAGAACCCGTTCATCGCGGCCATCATCACGGCGAAGAAGACGACGGCGCGCCAGTCCCCCCGGGACCAGGAGCGCAGTGCCGGGCGTGCGATCAGCAGGAGCAGGGCGCCGGCGATGGTCAGACGGAGGAAGGTGACGCCCCAGGTCCCGAGGGAGTCGAAGAGGCCGACGGCGGTCGCCGCGCCGAACTGCAGGGATGCGCAGGACGCCAGGACGAGGGAGGAGGAACGGGTGATGCTCATGGCTCTCATTGTGGGGCCCGGGGTATTGGTTCGTCTATCTCAGGGATATGAACGATAATGGTGAACTGTGCTGAACATTCACCGTCTGACCCTGCTGCGTGAGGTCCACCAGCGCGGCACTCTGGCCGCCGTGGCCCGCGAGCTGCACTATTCCCCGTCCGCCGTATCCCACCAGCTCAGCCAGCTGGAGCGTGAGGCCGGGGTTCCGCTGCTGGAGACGGTGGGCCGCGGGGTGCGGCTCACCGAGGCTGCGCTCCGGCTCGTGGCACGTACCGACGAGGTCCTGACGATCCTGGACACCGCCGAGGCCGAGCTCGCCTCATCGCGCGCCGGCGCGGAGGGGACGCTGCGGGTGACCAGCTTCCAGTCAGCATTGGCCACGATCCTGCCGACAGCGCTGACGATGCTGGAGAAGCGGCACCCGGAGTTGAATGTGGAGGTCTACCACCGCGAGGTCGGCGAGGCCTTCGAGGGGCTGGCCGCACACTCCTACGACGTGGTCATCGGTGACGAGTTCCCCGGGCAGCCGGAGCCGGTGCGCCCCGGGCTGCACCGCGAGGAGCTCTTCGCCGACCCGATGCTGCTGGTCCTGCCGACGACGGGACGCTGGGCGGTACCCGCCGAGGAGCTGGACGGTCTGGCGGACCTGGCGGACACCCCGTGGATCCTGGAGCCGGCGACGATGCCGCAGGGACGGTGGGAACGGACCGTCCTGCGCGAGGCCGGTGTGGAGCCGCGGGTGAAGTGCGAAACCACCGACCCGATCCTGCGGGCGCACATGGCCCGCACCGGGCACGGTGTCACGGTGATCCCGGCGATGCTGGCCGGGCCACACCTTGACCACACCCAGGCGTTGGCGATGCCCGGCTCGCCGCACCGTCAGCTGTTCACCGCGGTGCGCGACGGCTACACCGGCCATCCCGGTGTGCGTGCGTTCCGTACCGCGCTGGGGGCGGCTGCCCGGCGGGAGTCACCGGACACACCGGAGCAGCTCTGACGTTTCATGTGAAACCATGGGGCCATGACGGAAACCCCGACCACCTCCGCGTCCGCCCCCGAGTCCACCTCCGAGCCCACCGCGACCTCCACCTCTTGGCGCGACCTCTCCCCTACCCCTGACCTCGGCCTCGTGGTCCTCGACATGGACGGCACCCTGCTCCGGGCGGACGGTACTGTCCCCCAGGGGTTCTGGGACCTGCTGCCGGTGATGCAGGACCGTGGCATTGTCGTGGTGCCCGCCTCCGGACGTCAGCACGCGACGCTGCACGACATGTTCGGCGACCACGGGATCCGGACCTACCTCGCGGAGAACGGTACCGTCGTCGTCCACGATGACGAGGTCGTCGCCACCTCTCCCCTGTCCGACGACACGGTGCAGCAGTGCATCTCCGCGGTACGTGGTACCGACCGGCGTCTCGGCCTCGTCATCTGCACTCCCGAGGTCGCCTACGTAGAGAGCTCCGACCGCGAGTTCCTCGACGAGGCCGCGAAGTACTACCACTCCCTCGAACAGATCGACGACCTCACCACGGTGGACACTCCGGTGGTGAAGGTCGCCGTCTTCGCCTTCGGCTCCGCCGAGGACGCCGCCCCGGGCCTGTTCACCGGCGAGGACGCCGCAGCTCCCGAGGTGGATGAGAACAACGCGGTGGTGATCTCCGGGGCGAACTGGATCGACATCATGCGTACGGACGCCAACAAGGGTGCCGCCCTGCGTGACCTGCAGAAAGAACTGGGCGTCTCACCGGCGAACACCGCGGTGTTCGGCGACTACCTCAATGACCTGGAGATGATCGGCGAGGGCGACCTGTCCTTCGCCATGGCCAATGCTCACCCCGGCATCACGGAGGCCGCGAACTACACCGCTCCGGCCAACACCGAGGACGGCGTGGTGCAGGTACTGCGACAGTTGCTGGGTGTGTGATCGGCGTAGATTCTCATTATCGAGAATGAGGGAGGTACGGGCACTAACCACGCAGAACAGGTGATGTGCCCCCGCCACAGGCTGTGACGTCCCTCCCTGGGACAGCCACCCCAGGGTGGCCAGCCAGCACAGAACCAACACAATCCTGGGGTCCGAGCCACGTCTGCACACCCTCAGCGGCGACGTGAGGTCCCTGAAACGGATGCCGGGCACGACCTGGTACACCTGGAGGCGTCCCCGACCATACTTCGACGTGGAGAGAGAACCCATGACACGACACCGCGCCGCCATCACCGCATCCCTCGCTGCCGTCCTCGCCCTGGGCCCCCTCAGCGCCTGCAGTGACGGCGACGGCAACAACGGCAGCGCACCCGACACACCGACGTTCACCGAAGACACCGGCACCGGGAACACGGGCACCGACGCCCGCGAGACCGTAACCGAGACAGTGACCACAGAGGCAGGGGACCCCTCTGACGCCTCTGAGCCCGACCCCGCCGACGGTCGCATCACGGTCTCCGCCTCAGGCAGCGGGCCCGTCGCACTTACCACGGACGACTCGCCCGAGGGGGAGGCCGAAAGCATCTCCGGACGTCTCGTCACCGGCCAGGGCTCCTGCTTCGCCGTCGTCGGATTCTCGGACGACGGCCCTCCCCGGCCTCTCGTGGTCCCCGCAGACGCCGACGTCGTCACCCAGGACGGGCGTCCGTCGGTCACCCTTCCCGGCAGGGACACGGTGTACGTGGGCCAGCCGATGGATCTCGAGGCCACGACCGTACCGATCAGCGATCTCGAGGGTGTCCCCGACCGGTGCGCCAGCGGTGACTCCCGGGACGCGCTCGTCGCGAACTGATCCACGGAGCCCTCCCCCGATACATATAAGCATTCGATGGACATGCCAGAATGTGAGCCATGACACTTGCACCCTGGGTCCGGATCGCGCTGGGCATGTTCGCCGTCTCCTACGGCGCGAACCTCTTCGCCCCACTCCTGCCCGTGATGCGCGAGACACACGGACTGGGCCAAGCGCCGGTGAACTTCGTCCTCGCCGTCTACGTCCTGGGGCTCATCCCCGCCCTGATGGTCGGCGGACCGCTGTCCGACAGGCGGGGTCGGCGCTCGGTCGTCCGTCCCGCCCTGTTGTTCTCCGCGACGGGGACGGTGGTGACGCTCGCGGCCCATCTCGGCGTTGACGTGGCGTGGGGGCCCGTCCTGCTCTGTGTCGGCCGGATGCTCACCGGCATCGCCGTGGGCCTGGTGCTCGCCGCCGGAGCGTCGTGGCTCAAGGAGGTCACCGTGGAGACCGACGGGAACGACGGTGCGGCAGCCCGGCGCGCGACCGCAGCCACCTCCGCCGGGTTCGGTGTCGGCCCGCTGGTCAGTGGGCCTGTCGCGGAATGGCTGCCGGGCCCGGACACCACCCCGTTGATCATCCACCTCGTGATGATCCTGGTGCTGACCCCTCTGGTGTGGGTCACCCCGGATGCAGGACGACGGGCAGCCTCCCGTTTGCAGTTCCCACCCTCGGCGCGTACACCCCGGTTCCTGTTCACCGTGGCGCTGTGGGCACCGTGGGCGTTCGGACTGGCGACGACGTCCTTTGCGGTACTTCCGCCGCTGGTGACCTCGGGTGTGTCCGCGCCGGTGGCGTACACCGGTCTGATCGCCGGGGTCACCATGCTGACCGGCACCTTCGTGCAGCCCTGGGCCGGACGGCTGCCGACCTGGGCGGCCGTCACTCCGCCGTTGTACGCCCTGGGTACCGCCGTGATCGGTATGGGTGCGGCAGTCATCGTGGTCACCACCCACGCGGTGTGGTTCCTGGTGCCGACCGCGATGGTCCTCGGCACCGCCTACGGCATCATGATCGTGTCAGGGTTGCGGGAGGTGCAGCGCATCGCGGCACCGGAGGAGCTGGGGTCCCTCACCGCCGTGTTCTACGCCCTGACCTACCTGGGGTTCTTCATGCCGTTCGCCATCGCGCTGATCGCACCGCTGGTCGGCTACGTCACCGTGTTCCTCGTCGGCGCCGTGGTCTGCGTGATGTCCGCAGTGGCCGTGAAGGTCGCCTCCCGTCACAGCCAGCCGTTCTGATCCGCGACGGTGACTGCCTCGAAACGGTTCGAGGCCCCGGTCTTCCCGATGACCGAGGACAGGTGGTTACGGACCGTGCCCTGGGACAGGTGCAGTTCCGCCGCGATCTCCCGGATGCCCGTCCCTCCCCGTGCGGCGCGGCAGACCTCCACCTCCCTGCCGGTCAGCGGCGAATCCGGGGTGAACAGTGACTCCTCCGCCAATGCCGGGTCCACGACCCGCAGTCCCTGGTGGACGCGCCGCACCGCCTCCGCCAGCTGGGAGGGCGGGGTGTCCTTCACCACGAAGCCACTGACCCCGGCGGCCAGGGCCTTGCGCAGGTAGCCGGGACGCCCGAAGGTGGTGACGATCACCGTCCGGCAGGACAGCCCCGACCCCTCTGACTGCAGTGCTTCAGCCGCCTCGATCCCGGTCATGCCCGGCATCTCGATGTCGAGCAGGGCGACGTCGACCCGGTGCTCCCGCACCGCCTCGACCACCTCGTCGCCGCGGCCGACTTCGGCCACGACCTCCAGGTCGTCCTCGGTGCCCAGCAGTGCCGCGAGCGCACCGCGGACAAGATCCTGGTCATCGGCGATCAGGACGCGGATCATGATTCTCCCGTCATCGACACCGACAGGCGTGTTCCCGGCTCCACCGCGGTCACCGTCAGTGTGCCGCCGGCATCCTCCACCCGACGCCCCAGCCCTGACAGCCCGTTGCCCCGCTCCCCGTCCCAACCCACGCCGTCATCCAGGACTTCGACGCGGTCGGTGGACATGGTCACCTCACAACGCCGCGCGCGCGAGTGCCGGACGACATTGGTGACGCCCTCCCGCACCACCCACGAATACAGGTGGGCGTTCACACCCGCCACTGACACGTCCTCCGGCAGCACAGCCTCGATACCCGCCGTGGTCAAC
The DNA here is from genome assembly GCF_007673095.1 of Corynebacterium glyciniphilum AJ 3170. Classification (GTDB taxonomy): domain Bacteria; phylum Actinomycetota; class Actinomycetes; order Mycobacteriales; family Mycobacteriaceae; genus Corynebacterium. The sequence continues at coordinate 172,626 of NZ_VDYZ01000006.1, read as the reverse complement.
GCCCGGCGTGCGGCCTCGACCTCGCCGGCGAGGTCCGGGGACCGCATCCGGGTCACAGTGGAACGCACCTCCGCCAGGGCCGTCCGCGACAGTCGCGTGATCTGCGCGAGTTCCTCCTTCGCCGCAGCGGGGTCGGAGTCGATCAACCGGCCCGCCAGCTCCGACTTCAGGGTCACCACCGTGAGGGAATGGCCCAACAGGTCGTGGACGTCCACGGCGATGGACTCGCGCTCCCGGGCGATCGCCAGCTCGTGCTCCAGATGTGCCCTCTCCTCGTAACGGCGGGTCACCAGCGCCACGGCGTACACCATCAACGGTGACGCGAGCGTTCCACCCAACACACCCGGCATGGCCTCGGGCTCAGTGAGGTAGATCAACCCCGTCGAGCCGAGGACCAACGCAACCGTCGCAGGAAGGCTGAGGACCAGGGGCAGGGGGAAGGCCAGCACGGCGACGAAGAACGGGACGAGGAACGCCGCGAGGGAGCCGATCACCGCGGCGGTGGCCACAGCAACCAGCGCGAGCAGGGTGAACCAGAACAGGTACCGCCGCGATATCGTCAACCGCTGCGGCCACTGGTCGATCATCCCGAAGGCGACGGCGTAGACGGCGCTGAAGAGGATGAGCAGGGCGATACCGGCCACGGTGCGCCCCGTCACCCCCTCCGTCACCACGAGCACGAGGGCCGGTACGACGAGGACGACCAGCCAGATGGAGGCCATCAGGCTGGAGGAACCGTCGAAGTTCTTCATCGCCGACCCTTCTCCCGGTTGTGCAGTGCCAGGACAATGAGGATGAACACCGCCGACCAGGCCAGGAAGTTCACTACCGCCCACCATAGCGGGTCATGGACCAGGCCCGGGTCGTACGAGACCGACTGGTAGCCCTCGGTCAGCGGCGCGCGCGCCAGGGACGCCGGCCCGTAGAGCGGGCTGAAGCGTCCGACGGTCATCACGGTCTCCGGCAGGGGCATGAAGAGGTTGCCGAGGAATGCCAGCACAACGATGCTCGTCCCGGCGATGCTCACCGAGTTCTCCGTCGGCCACATCTGCGACCACATCATCCCGTAGAAGCCGAAGGGGATGGCCCCGACGACGCACAGCAGGAAGGACGTCGCCCACGCCGTACCGGGCATCGACGCCCCCGTCAGGGCTCCGACGGTGAACACGGCCGCCACCGGCAGCACCGAACGGATCGTGATGCCGAGCAGACGCGACGCCAGCAACTGCCCGTGGGTCAACGGGGTGAGCGCGAGCTGGCGTCCCCACCCGGTGGTGCTCTCCACGACGATCTGACCGGCGGCGGCGACCGCACCGGTCACGCCGGCGTAGAGCGCCATCCCGATCATGATGTAGGCGGAGACGTTTCCCTTCCCGACAGGCTCATCACCGAATCCCATGGCCTGGCCGAAGACCAGGTAGAACAGGACCGGCAGTCCCATGGAGAAGAACAGCATCGCACCGTCGCGGTACAGGCGGCGCAGGTCGTGGAGGGCGAAGTGCAGGGTGGTGGTCATGACTGTTCACTCCCGTCGCCGGTGAGCCGGATGAAGGTGTCTTCCAGTGTCTGTGCGGAGATCCGCAGGTTCGTCGCGCCGCGGGCGAGCAGGTCGCGCGCGAGATCGTCGGACGCGGTGGTGGCCACCCGGTGGTGTCCGTCCAGGTCGTACTCGACGACGACGTCGCCGTCCTGGAGCTCGGCCGGGGTGCCGTCGGCGATGATCACGCCCGCGTCGAGCAGGACGATGCGTCTGGCGAAGTCCTGCGCCTCCTGCAGGTAGTGGGTGGCGAACAGGACGGTGACCCCACGGTCTGCCTGGACGCGCATCGACTCCCAGAACTCGTGCCGGTTGGCGGGGTCCATCCCTGCGGTGGGTTCGTCGAGGATGAGCAGCTCGGGGTCGCCGAGCAGGGCGAGGGCGAATCGCAGTCGCTGCTGCTCACCTCCGGAGCACCGTCCCACCCGTTGTCGGCGCATGTCCGTGAGTTTGGCGTGCTCCAGCACCTCGTCCACGGGACGCGGATTCGTCAGGGTCGCGGCGATCATCTTCACCGTCGCCTCGACGGTCATGTCGGGCAGCAGTCCCCCGGTCTGCATCACGGCACCTACCCGTTGGCCCGTGACCGCCTCCCGCGGTGTTCCGCCGACGACCGAGACGTCGCCCGTGGTGGGTTTCGTCAGGCCGAGGAGGAGGTCGATCAGGGTGGTCTTGCCTGCCCCGTTGGGGCCGAGCAGGGCCACGATCTCGCCCCGGTCGACGGTGAGGTCGACATCGTCCAGAGCCGCGATCCGGCGGTTACCTGTCCCCCGGAAGGTCTTGCCCAGCCGCTCTGTGTGTACTGCTGCGGTGTGTGTGGTGTTCATACCCCGAGTCAACCGCGGAGCCGCAGCCGGTACCCCGCCCCACTGTCACCGTTTCCCCGTGACAGTTGTCATGGTGCCGGCGTGGTGTCAGCGTCAGCCGGCGATGATCTTGTTGAACTGGCGCGCCACGGGTGCCGGGGAGAAACGGGCGGCCAGGCGCAGGGCGAGATCCGGGAAGGACACGGAGTAGTCCTGACGCTGACGCTCGAGCCAGTTCTTCGGGTGCACGGACTTCCACACGGCGTCGGCGACGTCCTCGGTCTTGATCCGCACGCCGAGACGCTTGGTGGAGGCGGCCTCGACGTCGGCGAGCTTCGTCTTGACCCACAGGGGCATGATGTTGACGACGCGGATCTTGTCCTTGCGCCACTCCAGGCTCATGGCCTGGGTGAAGCCGTGGACGTAGAACTTCGACGCCGAGTAGGGGGTGATGTGCGGCTGTCCGTAGATGCCGGACGCCGACCCCATCGACACCATGTGCGAGCCCTTGGTGTTCTTCAGGTACGGGTGGGCGGCGCGGGCGCCGAAGGTGATGCCGGTGCAGTTGATCTCGATCTGCTTGGCGATGAGGCCGGGAGCCTGCTCTGCGACGTCGTGGTCGCCGATGATGCCGGCGTTGTTGTCGAGGACGTCGAGCTTGCCACCGGTGTGGGAGGTGAAGTCGGCCAGGGCCTGCTCCCAGGACTCGTAGTCGGTGACGTCGAGACGTCCGGTGATGATGTCGGGGTACTGCTCCTTGAGCAGTTCCAGTCCCTGTTCGTCGATGTCGTAGGCGCCGACGGTCCAACCGGCGTTGCGGAACTTCAGTGCCACTTCGCGGCCGATGCCGGCGGCACCACCGGAGATGAAAATGCTCTTCGAGTTGTTCATGGACGGCAATCTATCAGGGCTCGAACATAAATACATCACATTCGGCAAAAGAATTAAGGTCCTGCTCGCTACAGAGGCCGTGCATTCTCGGACAACCATCCGAACGGCCCGGTCAGTCCCTCGGTGATCTCCGTGCTCCCGCCACCCATGATCGGCGAGTTGGGGGTGCAGCGTTTCTCGGGGACGCTGCCCGGATCCAGGGCGTCGCGCACGATGTCGACGACCCGTGGTGAGTAGGACATGGAGATGTGGTCGGAATGGTCCTGTGCGCAGCCGTCCTGGACCGTGACATTGCTGACCGTCGCGTCCTCCCCGGCGGTGAGGAAAGTGGAGTCGTACGGGGTGGTGACCTCGTCGTACTCCGTGGCCACCACCGTGTAGTCGACGCCGGGCACCGTGTCGCCACGTTGGTTGAGCCTGGTGAGCAGAGGTGACCCGTACTGCTGCTGGGTCCCCGCCTCCCCGATGACGTAGTCCAGCGCCGGGTCGAGATCCAGACCGAGACCACCGATGAACCGGTTGAGATTGGCCAGCCCGGACAGTGTGGTGCCGTGATTGGTCGCCCCTAAGGTGACGGTCTTGTCGACCTTCTCCGCTCCCCCGTTGAAGGCCAGGTACTGGCGGGCAAGCAACCCGCCCTGGGAGTGACCGACCAGGTCAACCTCCTGCGTACCCGTCGCCTCGAGCACCCGGTCGACGAAAGTCTCGATCTCACCGGCGGAGGCGGCGATGTCCCCCGTGCCGAAGGTGTTCGGCAGGACGGTGCCCGCCCCGCCCTTGTCGAGGATCTCGGCGCGGCCGTAGTTCGGGGCAAAGACGCAGTACCCGTCGTCGGCGAGCTGCGGTGCCAGCCCCGACCAGTTGTCGTAGGCGTTCTCCCACGTTCCGTGGATGAGGACAACCGGGTTCGGGTGCTCTTTGCTGGGGGTGCAGTCCCAGTCGTTGGCTCCGATCGGGGACCGCTGCGGCTCATGGAAGCTTTCGACGAAGGCGTCGACGAAGTTGGACGGCGAATGTGTCTCGGCGACAGCTGTCGGGGCCGTTGTCGCCACCGCCGCGACAGCAGCGGCGCCCAGCAGCGCAGCGACAGGTTTGGTTTTGGTACTCAACATGAACGGTACGATACCGCCACAGGTATAGGCGCATGAGCGGTTCGGTCATGTTGCGTCCCGGCACCGTCGCCGGTCCCGTCGAGCATCTGAGTCGTCGCAGGGGTTAATTCCGGGCCGGTTACTGACCTGAGGGGTGTCTCAGATCCGGAAGGCGATTCCGCGCTCATCGAGAATCCCTCTCAACTGTGTGGGGTAGTCGGTGATGATGCCGTCGGCGCCGGCGTCGAGCGCAGAACCCCGATGTACCGACTGTTCACCGGGGATTCCGCTCCAGAACACCAAAACATAGGAAACTAGTTGTCTATCGTGGTACATACGGTGCATGGCCTTCTCACCACAGCAGCTCCGACGATTCATGCAGTACTGGCCGCCGTTCCTCGGTGCCGGTGTGAAAATCAGGGACTTCGCCGACGACGGCTCCCGCGTCGTCGTGACCCACCGTCCCGGACGGTTGACGAAGAACGCCGTCGGCACGGCGTTCGGCGGCACGATCATGTCCATGACCGACCCCTTCTACATGCTCGCCTCCATGGCGCGCCTGGGTCGTGACTACAACGTGTGGGACATCAAGGCCGAGGTCGACTTCGTGAAACCCGGCCGCGGCACCATCACCGCGGACATGCGGATCGACGACGCCACCTACGACCTCATCAGGGAACGCACCGCCGACGGGGCGAAGTACCTGCACTGGTTCGAGGTGGACGTCACCGATGAACAGGGGGACACCGTCGCACGGGTACGACGGCAGGTCTACTACCGCAGGAAGCGCTAGACCCCCAGCCTCCACAACGAGGTGACCTCGCGGGAGCGTGCGACGTGCAACGGGTCGTCGGCGTCACGGACCTTGGGGTGACGCGGCGCGGTGTCCTCGCGTCCGACGACACGCAGACCGCCCTCGGCGATCCACCCCTCCAGCTGCTCCCGGGTGCGTAGGCCCAGGTGCTCGGCCAGGTCGGAGAGCACCAGCCACCCCTCCCCGCCGTCGGTCAGGTGGTCGGCCAGTCCGGCCAGAAAACGCCGTAGCGCCCCGGAATCCGCATCGTAGATCCCCAGCTCGAGATCGGAGGTCGGCGTCCCGGGCAACCACGGCGGGTTGAACACGACCACATCCGCCCGGTGACCCTCCTGCCACAGGTCCGCCCGGACGACATCCACTTCACATCCCAGCCTCTCGAGGTTCCGCCGTGCACATACCACCGCACGAGGGCTGACGTCCGTCGCCGTCACCGTCGCCCCATGACGTGCCAGCACTGCGGCGAGGACGCCGGTACCCGTCCCGATCTCCAGGACGTCCTGCCCGGCCACCTCGTCGGCGAGTGCGGCGACCAGACCGATGTACTCACTGCGCGTCGGTGAGAAGACACCGTAGTCCGGGTAGATGTGGTCCCCCAGTTCCTCGACCCAGACTCCCCGCTGGTGCCACTGCCAGGCGCCGAGCACCCCCTGCAGTTCGGTGAACGGCACCGTCCCCGGATGAGCGGTGCCGTAGGCGTGACGGCAGGCGTCGCGGACGTCAGGGGCGCGCCGCAGGTCCAGCGTGTAGTCCTCCCCCAGTTCCACGAGGATGCGCCCGAGAACGTCGGCCCGGTCGGCCCGGTCAGCACGCTGCCGGAGGAACAACGCCGTCGCATCCCCCGGCGCGTTCTTCTGGGCCTTCTGGGCCTTCCGGGTCAACCGACGGTCGACGGCCTTGAGCAGCTGACGACCATTGTGGAAGTCACCCCTCCACACCAGTGACCCTCCGGCCCGCAGATGGCGCAATGCCTGGTCAGCCGTGGTGGTGTCGTCCGCAGTCTCGATCATGACAGTGATTCTCCCACGGGACATGGTGATCTTGGATCCAAAAGTAACGAGAACACCCACCGGAGCGTTGGGATCCCTTAGACTGTTTCACACTGTTACACACCAGCGCGGCCGACACCCGCCTGCGTTTCGAGAGGACCAACGACGTGACCACCCACAAGGCGACCCCCAGTTCCCGGTCCCACCGCAACAGACTCGTCCGGCGCATCCGGGCCGGCGCACTGGCCGTTGCCGCGGCTCTGTCCGTCGGGGCAGGTGCTGTCGTCGCCGCCCCGGCGGCCTCCGCAGCCCCCGCGGGCAACGTCGTGATCATGGGCGACTCCTACGCGGCGAATCCCGACCAGTACTACAACACACTGCGCGGTATCGACGGTTTCGTGCCGGACAACTACCCCGTCACCGGCAACTGCCTGCAGGCCCCGAACAACTGGCCACGCCTGATGCAGCAGCGCCACGGACTGGCCGTGAACGACTGGTCGTGCTCCGGCATGACCTCGCACAGCGCCCTGGGCCGGATCGACCGGGCCGTGAACGCAGGCGACATCCACCCCGGTACCCGCACCGTCGTACTGAACTACGGCATGAACAACTTCGGCCCCGGTGGCACCGACAACGGCGCCGACTTCCTCAACCCCGGCGACGTCCGCAACCGGTACCTCGCCGACGTCCGTGCAGCCGCCGCCAAGGTGCGCTCCGCCGCCCCGGGCGCCCGGATCGTGATGGCCGGGCAGATGGCGATCACCTCGAACGGCATGTTCTGCTTCGCCAATGTCGTCCCCGACTTCCCCGCGGGCCTGCCGATCCCGGTGCTCAGCGACGTGGAGAAGTGGCTGCGTGGCAACCAGCAGGAGGCTGCCCGCCAGATCGGCGCATCCTTCGTGGACCTGAAGACCGAGTCGGCCGGCAACGCCACCTGCTCGCCGGACCAGAACCGTTACGTCGCCGGCATCCTGGACACCACCACCCCGAACTACAACATGATGATCCACCCGTCCCTGAAGGGATCCACCTTCATCGCCGACCGCATGGCCGGCGCAGTCTAGATGGGCTCACTCGTTGAGGCGCGACTGGTGGCGCAGCGGCTGCTCACACCCGCCGACTCCGCCGTCGCCCTCCTCGAGACCATGGGCCCGATGCAGGGCCAGGATCTGACGGGGGTCCTCAGTTCCCTCGCCCTGCGTCTTCCCTCGGGTACGGACGTCACGGACGTGCGCGACGCCTTCACCTCCGGGGAACTCGTGCGGGGGTACCCGATGCGCTCCACCGTCTTCGCGATGTCTGCCCGTGACGCCGGCTGGATCACCGAACTGTGCGCGGGCCAGCAACGTCGCGAGTCCACCCGCCGCTGGGAGAAGGAGGGGATCAGCCCCGCCGAGGTGACCCGCGCCCACGATGTCTTCCTGGAGTCCCCCGGACTGTCCCGTAAGGCCCTCGGCAACCTCTGGGCCCGCCACGGGTTCCCGGACGACACGGGATTCCGATACCTGATGATCCGCGACATGATGCTGCACGGCACGGCGGTCTACGGACCTTTCGACGGCGACGACCAGCTCATCGTCCCCGCCACGCCGGTGCCCTACACCGGCGAGCACTCCCCCACAGCGGAACTCCTGCTGCGTTACCTGACCGGCCACGGCCCTGCGGACCTGCGGGATTTCGCATGGTGGACGAAACTGCCGCAGCGGGTGGTGAAGGAGGCATTCACCGAGATCGCCGGCGAGGTGGAGACCACCGTCGGACTGCACCACCGTCCCGGCCTGTACGAGGAGATCGCCGGGATGAAACGTCGTGCGCACGGAACATTCGCGTTACCCGCGTTCGACGAGATCGTGCTGGGCTACCGTGACCGGCTGGCGTTCATGTCGTCCACGCACCACGACCGGGTCGCGCCCGGCAACCGTGGCGTATTCCGTCGGACGGTGGTGCGTGGCGGAAAGTTCATCGCCACCTGGTCGGCTGCCGGAATTGAACCGTTCACTCCGCTGAGCGCCACCGCCGAACGAGATGTCACCCGCGCGGTGCGGAATTACCCGCGAGCCCGGCGATGAACGTGTCGATCAACCACTCCGCCTGACCGGGGGCGAAACTCTCGGCCTTCTCCGGCATCGGACGCGATACGGCGGCCAGTCCGAGGTGGAAGCGCCAGGGCGACAGTCCCGGTTCCACGAAACCCGATGCTGCGGCCAGCTCCAGGATGCCCTGGTAGGCGGAGAGGAACCGCTCCCGGATCGGCTCAGTGTCGAGCCACACCCGTCCGTCCACGGGGGTGACGGCGATGGTGCGCTCCGCCAGTGCCGCGACTTTCAGCGCAGCGACCTCATGCACGAAGGTGCGCCACCCTTCCGCCGATCCGTCCCAGTTCCCGGTGTGCCGGTCGATGATCTCCAGCACGCGGTGGGCCATGTCCTCGATGAGACCGGTCACGAGGTCGTCGCGCGTCGGGAAATGGCGGTAGAGCGTACCGATACCGACACCTGCTTCGGCGGCGACGGTACGCAACGGCACCTCCGGACCATCCAGGGCGAAAAGGTCCCAGGCTGCGGTGATCAACGCGGCCCTCTTCTCCCGTGCATCGGCTCGCATCAACTCTCCTCTTGCATCTCAGTAACCGGAGGATTACGCTCCAGAAAAACGGAGCGATCCGCTCCATTTAACACGCTACCATGCAGGAGATCCCCGTGAAGACGACACTCAAGCTCGGCGGCATCATCCTCGGCCTCACCGCGGCCGTCACCCTGATGCTGCTTGCCTTCCTCTCGCCCCAGATGAACTCAGGCCCCGATGACATTCCCGTCGCGGTCACCGCACCCGAGCCGGTGGTCAACCAGCTCAGCGAGAACTTCGACGTGACCGTCTACGACGATCCGTCTGACGCCAAGGAGGCCGTCCTTGACCGCGATGCTGTCGGTGCTGTCACGGTCACCCCTGGCGGGGCCACCGTGTACACCGCCTCCGGCGCCGGCCAGCCGTACACCCAGGTCCTCACCGGCGTCGCCGAAGGCATGCAGGCCGAGGTCGAGGATGTCGCTCCGACGACGCAGGACGATCCGACCGCAGGCGGGCTCAGCGCCCTCGCGTTGCCGCTGGCGTTCGGCGGCATGGTGTCGGCGGCGGTCCTCTCGATGACGATGAAGAAGCGCTACGGCCTGCGCATCATCGGCTCGTTGGTCTTCTCGGTCCTCGCCGGACTCGTGGTCGGGGCCATCCTGCAGTTCGGTTTCGGGACATTCGACGGAAACTACTGGGAGACAGCGGGTGTGCTCGCACTCGGCATCGCCGGTACGTCATTGTTCGTGCTCGGGCTCGAGGCGTTGATCGGCTTCGCCGGACTGGGGATCGGCGCACTGCTGACGCTGTTCGTCTCCAACCCACTGTCGGGTATCGCCACAGGGTGGCAGTGGCTACCCTCCCCGTGGGGTGCAATCGGCCAGTTCCTGCCGATCGGCGCCGCCGGGAACGCCACCCGTTCGGTGGCGTTCTTCGACGGCGCCGGCATCGCACACTCTGTGTGGGTACTGCTCGCCTGGGTGGCGATCGGCATGGGTCTGGTGGGGCTCGCTGCGCTGCGGTACCGCAGGTTCACCTCCCGGCTCGCGGGAGAGAAGCGCCCGGCCGAGGCCTAGTACAGGCTAGTTCGCCGCTTCTCCGGCTGCGCCGGCACCGTCGGTACCGCCTGCCCCCTCCAGGACGGAGGAGCCGGCACTGCTCAGGTCGATCGCCGAGGAGCCGAGCTCCAGTGTGGAGGAACCGATGCCGATCGGGTTACCGGTGGCCACCGACGAACCGAGGCTGAAGGCAGAGGTCAGGAAGTTGATGAGGGGCTCGATGAGAGTATCCATGATGGACCTTTCCACGTGAGAGGGGTGCCAGCGGACGCTGTACGGCCACTATCTTAGGCAACCCTTCCCCTCGTGCAACAGGAACGTTGCACCCACCCCCGGTCAGCTCCCCGAAATCACGTCGGAGCCTGCGCCGCTGAGTTCCGCTCCGGATGAGCCGAGATCGAGGACGTTCGAGCCGACGGCGAGTGATCCGTCTCCGGAAAGAACCGAGGATCCGAGCTCCAGGGTCGACGATCCGAAGCCGATGAGCGACTCGATGAGATTGATCAGAGAATCCATGAATTACCTTCCGATAGCGTCAGTGGCTGTTGTCGAAGTGACGTACACCACACTAGGCGGAACTTTCCCCCTGCAAGGGAAAATAGCGAAAGAGGGCGGGAAGACTAACCCAGTCCCCACACCGCACAGCCTGGCAGAAGCGTCGGCCGCCACTCACCCTTCCAGTCGCCGGGCGATGAGGGGGAACGGAGCAATCCCGGCCTCATGCAGTTGTTTACGGACGACACTGTAGAAGCTTGGACGCAGTATCTGTCCTGCGAGGAACGGGATCGCTTTCCCAGGCAGGACTGCATAGTTCATGATGAGTATCGGCGTGTCCCCGGTGAACTCCAGCAAAGTCGAATTGTCGACTCCGAGCGTTCGGGAGTACCACTCCGAGATCGACGCCCATGCCTCTACCGCGGCCTGCGGGGCCGCGTCTCCAGCGAAATGGTTGAGTAAGATTTCTCCCTCCTGTCCCTCGGTATCACCGAACCTTCCGGCGTTACGGGCGACGGTCGCCAGTTCCGGTGTCGGGAAGCCGAGAGCTGAGGTGCGCTGGACAAGCTCGTCACGCACCTCGTCGCCGGCATGGACCAGCAGCGCCACGTCATATCGTGGCCCCCCGTCGACAGGCACGACCGTCGTCACCTGCAGGGCATGGGCAGTGACCGCACCCTCTTCCCGTAGTTGTTCAGCGATATGGACAAGATGTTCCTGATAGTGCTCCCGGCGCGTGCTCGCCTTCACGAACGGACCACGGAGCTGCAGATCGATATTCCACGCCAGATACGTGAACCAACCGTCCAATGGTTTGTCGAAATTCATTGTGCTCTCCAAGCATTGATGTGATGTGGGAAAAGGGTGTCAAGGAATATCCGGATAGTGCCGGTCCAGACGAGGGCGGAGCCGAGTAGATGCAGCCCGATGAGGGCTTCCGGCAGGCCAAGTACCACCTGCGCGATTCCGACGCCTCCCTGGAGGGACACCACCAGGAGAAGTATCCGGACATGTCTTCGCAGCCCGGACCTGCTACTTCGGCGTGTGCCGATCCATGCCCAGACCATAAGTGCGGTGACGACAATCGCGGCTGCGGCATGGAGGCGGGAGACGGTGATCCAGTCGAACGGCATGCGCGGTACACCGGACGAATCGCCGGCGTGTGGGCCGGTCCCGGTGACGACGGTACCGAGCATGATGAGTACCGCGGTGGCGATGAGCAGGCTCGTGCCAAGTACCCGCAGGGCAGGTTGGTACGGCTCCTGAAGACCGTCTTGATCGAGTTCGTTGACGCGGTGCCACGTGACGGTGGCCGTTCCGACGAGCAGCATCGCGGCGATGAAGTGGCCCGCGACGACGTACGGGTTGAGCTCGGTCCAAACCGTGATGCCACCAATGACGGCGTTGAGCACCACGACCCAGAACTGCGCCCACGCCCACCTGCTGACCGACGGTGCGGGACTGCGCTGCAAGCGGGTGGCGATCATCAGCCAACCTAGGATGACGCAGAGCGCGACCGTAAGCAGCCGGTTGCCGAACTCAATGGCCCCGTGCAGCCCCATCTCACGGGTCGGCGCCAGGGTATCGCTGGTGCAGTACGGCCAGGTCTCGCATCCGAGGCCGGAACCGGTGAGCCGCACGGTCGCACCCGTCGTGACGATGAGGATGCTGGCCACGAGCGCGGCGAGTGCGGCCGAACGGAGGCTGCGGCGCTCGAGATCCACGCGGTCGGCGAGCCGCGAGAAGGGATTGGGCACGAGTCACGACCTCTAGACCAGAACTGCGATCGCGGCGTTTACGATCGTCAATACACCGACCGACCAAAACAAGGTAACTGGGATCGACGCTGTTCGACGCTGCCGTGCCCCACCGACACCGAGCAATGCGGCGATGACGAGCAGCACGACGAGTTTGATGCCGATCTTCATGTAGTTCAGCTCGTGCCCGAGACCCCACGGCGCCGCAAGCGCGAGGCCAGTGATGAGGGCGATCGTCATCGCCCACTGCATCATCGCTGTGATCCGCGGACGCCCCTTGAACGCCTCGACCGCCCAAGCTCCCAACAGTAGTGCGAATCCCACCAGATGCAGCAGGACAACGATGCCGCGCACAGTTTCCACTTCCTTGGTTCCTTCCTTCGTGCAGGCGTCGAATTGTCAGTTCGCGACGTAGAGGTGGGTGCGACCGAGATCCTGACGCTCGGCAACGTCGAGCAGCGCGGTGGCCATGTCTGGCACAGTGATCGACCACCCACGTCGTAGTGGTTCTTCGGTATCGAGGCGGTAGTTTCCCTTGGCCTTCGCGGGACGGATGCGAGGAGCACGGACCGCCGTCCACTGCGCATCCCCCTCCCAGAGCACGATGTCCATACGGCGCATGTCGTCGTAGGTGGCGCCGAGGAACTTCTGGAGAAGCGGCAGCACCACCCAGAGTTTCAGCAGGCCCTGGTGTGCCCAATGGTCAGCGACCTCGGAGGAGATGACAACAATGCGTGTTACTCCGTGATGTTCCATTGCACGCAGAAGGTTTCGAGTCCCCTCCGAGTACAGGGTCGTCGGCTCCCTCGATGTGCCGATGCCGACCGTGCTCACGACCGCATCGATGTCCTCGAGAAGCGGGTCGAGTGATGCGGCTTTGGTGACATCCGCCGGCTCAACCGAAAGGTGGGGGTGTTCAACGCCCAAGAACCCCGGACGCCGTGCAATGGCGGTGACCTCGTGGCCCCGTTCCAGGGCCTGTTCAACGACGTGACGGCCGACCATGCCGGTGGCGCCGGGTACCAGAATTCTCATCGTGTCTCGTCTCCTGTCCGGGGGATCACCAGATATACTCACCAGATAATCCCGATGATAGATATTCCCGATATGGGAATACTTTAACAAGGAGGTTCGCTTGTGACGAATGCCCTGGTAGAACAGGTGCGCATCGCACTACAACGGCAGATCGTGGATGCCACGTTGGGCAATGACCGCATCGCGCGCGACAACGGACTGCAGATGACCGACCTGCAGACCCTGCACCTGCTGGTCCTCAGTAGGGATATCCGCACTCCACGGCAGATCAGCGCAGCGACAGGGATTCCGACCAGCACGGTCACTCGGATCGTTGATCGTCTCGAAAGGGCCGGTTTCGTCCGTCGAACCCCCGACGACGTGGACCGCCGCCGCACGGTCATTGACCTGATCCCGGAAACCATCGCCCCTCTGCAGTCGCTCTACGGGGACGTCGACGAGCGGTTCGCCACCCTCGCCTCCAGATTCAGCGCCGATGAGCTCAACACCGTCATTCGGTTCCTCACCGCCATGAGTGAGTTCTACGCACCGGATGATCCCGAACGCTGAACGTGCACAGCAAAAGCCGAACGTCGATTACCGTGCCTTTCCCCAGCGACCGAGGAGTCCTCCCGCTATCGAGGTTCGGGCTCCTCACTCACAGCGGTACTGGGTGCAGACGTCGTCGTATGTGGCGGCACGGGTGTGATGCAGCTTGTCACGGCAGGCACCTTCGGCGTGTCTTCCGCTTCAGTTTCACCAGTACAGGACACCGCGGCGAGGGCGAGTGCGGCGACGACGGCTGCCGTAGCAAGCTTACGGTTATTCACTGGCCCTCCTTGTGGTGATTACGCGCAGGATGGTGACGCGCCTAAGGAGAAGTTAACGGCCCAGTAGTTCATACGGTGAATTAACCATACAGCCGGGGGTATCACAGGGACCCCGTTCTCCACCCTTGCGGGTGGCCCCCACTCCTCCCAGGACAGACAACGGGCACTTTCCAAAAATCGGAAAGTGCCCGGATCCTGTCTTTCTGTGGAGCTATGGGGAATCGAACCCCAGACCTTCGCATTGCGAACGCGACGCTCTACCAACTGAGCTATAGCCCCGCAATCCCTCGTGGAGACAACACAGAAGATCGTACACCCGGACCCCGTCATTCGCCTAGCCACGGGGGCCTCCCCGGGCTGTATTCTCAGCCACATGATCCATATACGTGAGGCCACACTCGACGACATTCCCGACGCCGCAGATACCCTCTCGCTCGCTTTCTCTGACTATGCCTGGACCAACTGGACCGTCGCACCAGACAGGCACGTGGACCGGATCCGTGACATTCAACGAGTGTGTCTGGAACACATTGCCCTGCCACACGGGCTTGTCTACGTCGAGGACGCCGTTACTGCTGTCATCGCCCTCGTCGGTCCCGGGGCTCACGGGCGTGTCTCCGCAGACACATGGGCCCGCATCCAGTCAGCCGCCGGCAACGCGCCGGCTCACGGCTCTGAGGTATCACTCCCGGTCTCTCCCATCGCAGGAAGCTGGGAACTGGCCACCGTAGGGGTAAACCCCCGGCACCGGGGGAACGGACTCGGTACGGCACTTATCCGCCACGCACTTGATGCACTGGATGCTGTTGCGGGCGCCCGTACTCCGGTCCACCTGGAAACATCCGATGCGAGAAACGTCGAGCTCTACTCACGTCTCGGCTTCTCGACTCACGCTGAGACACATCCGGTCGGTGGTCCTGTTGTCTGGTCCATGCAGCGCGAATGAGGGCGTCCCCGCCGGACGGAGACAGCTACCGTCTAGCCATCAGAGCGAGGTTTCACGTGGAACGGCTCGGGCAACGCGGGATGAGACGACAATCGCCACCCTCGACCTATTTCCGAATCATTTCGCCCCAACACCAGCGACTACGGCAGATTCAAGATTGCAAAAGAGACGAAAGCCAGCACCCCGTTCCCCCGGCGTGCCACACACACTCCACTTGCCGTCAGAGTATGACGGGGAGCTGCCCCACTCCCCTGCCTGGTCACGCCCCGGTGCGGACCAAACGAAAGATCCCCACCCTGAAAGATCAGGGTGGGGATCTGGCATCTTGTGGAGCTGAGGGGAATCGAACCCCTGACCTTCTGCTTGCAAAGCAGATGCTCTACCAATTGAGCTACAGCCCCGAGGGGTCTTACTGGTGGGCCTAGGAGGACTTGAACCTCCGACCTCTTCGTTATCAGCGAAGCGCTCTAACCGCCTGAGCTATAGGCCCTCGAACGAGACAGAACTTTACCCACACGATCCTGAACTTACAAACCGACAGGTCAGGATGCGTTTTCGGGAGCCTCTGCCTCCTGAACATTCTGCGGAGTGATCGTCACCTGGAGACCACCGACGAGCCCCGTCGCGGCGTTGTAGAGCAAAGCCATCACGGGGGCGAACAGAGTCACGACGATGAACTCCAGCAGCCCGACACCCGCGGCGACACCGAAGTACAGGCCGGCCGAGATACTGTCGGCACCGATGAGGTCCGCCAGGAGGTTGTTCATGCGGTCCCAGACGCCACCGATACCCAGGAAAATGTAGATCAGAGCGGCGGCGACCATCCACGCAATGAAGACACAGGCGCTCAGAATCGCACCGATCTTCAACGCGCTCAAGGGTGCAATCTCGCGCAGCGATGCTCTCATGAATTTTCCGCCGTCTGGTTGACCGCTTCCTCGCCCTCATCCTCGACGTTTCGGTCGACGGCGAGCAGTTCAACACCCTTGGCCAGGTCCACCAGCCGCACACCCATGGTGGCACGGGAAGAACTGCGGATCTGCTTCACCGGGGTACGGATGACACCGCCCGCGGAGGTGATGGCGAAGACCTCGTCGTCCAGACCAACGGTCACCGCTCCGATGAGCTTGCCGCGCTTCGGATCGTACTTGAAGGTCATGACACCGAGGGTTCCACGGCCCTTCACGGGGTACTCCTCCACCGCCGTGCGCTTCCCGTAGCCGCCCGAGGTGGCGACGAGGAGGTAGGAGTTGTCGTCGGCGACAGTGAGCGCCAGCAACTGGTCGTCACCCTTGAAACGCATGCCCTTCACACCGGCGGTGGCGCGTCCCATGGGACGCAGCGTGTCATCGTCGGCGGTGAAACGCAGCGCCTGCCCTTCCTCGGAGACGAGCAGCAGATCGTCCTCACCGGTGCACAGGCGCGCCCCGATGAGCTTGTCATCCTCGTTGAGGTTGATGGCGATCAGACCACCGGAACGGGCGGTGTCGTAGTCGGTGAGGTGGGACTTCTTCACCCGACCCTGCTGGGTCGCCAACACCAGGTAGGGGGCGTCCTCGAAGGACTGGATCTGGATGACCTGGGCGATCTGCTCACCGGGCTGGAACTCGAGCAGGTTGGCCACGTGCTGGCCGCGGGCGGTCCTGGTCGCCTCCGGCAGCTCATAGGCCTTGAGCCGGTAGACGCGGCCGTAGTTCGTGAAGAACATGATGATGTCGTGGGTGGAGCACACGAAGAAGTGCCGGACGATGTCGTCCTGCTTCAGCTCCGCGCCACGCACGCCCTTGCCACCACGGCGCTGCGAACGGTAGGAGTCGACCTTCGTACGCTTGGCGTAGCCGGTCGAGGTGATCGTGACGACCACGTTCTCCCGCGCGATCAGATCCTCCTCGGAGACATCGCCGGTTGCACCGACGATCTCGGTACGGCGCTCGTCCCCGAACTTCTCCACGATCTCGGCGAGCTCGTCGTGGACGATGCTGCGCTGACGTTCAGGGGACGCCAGGATGTCCTTGAGATCAGCGATGGTCTCCTCGATCTCGGCGAGCTCGTCGATGATCTTCTGACGCTCCAGGGCAGCCAGACGGCGCAGCTGCATGGCCAGGATGGCGTCCGCCTGGACATCGTCGATATCGAGGAGGTCGCGCAGCCCCTCCCGGGCGATGTCCACGGTCTGGGAGCGCCGGATCAGTGCGATGACCTCGTCCAACGCGTCCAGTGCCTTGACCAGTCCGCGCAGGATGTGCGCCCGCTTCTCAGCCTCGTCGAGCCGGTGCTGCGTCCGGCGGATGATGACCTCGATCTGGTGCTTCACGTAGAAACGGAGCATCTGGTCGAGACGCAGAGTGCGGGGCACCCCCTCGACGATGGACAGCATGTTCGCGCCGAAACTGGTCTGCAGCTGCGAGTGCTTGTACAGGTTGTTCAGCACCACGCGCGGCACGGCGTCCCGCTTCAGGGTGACGACGATGCGCATACCGACGCGGTCGGACGACTCGTCGTCGATCTTGGCGATGCCGGCGATCTTCCCGTCCCGGACCTGCTCGGCGATCGACGCCACCAGGTTGTCGGGGTTGACCTGATAGGGCAGCTCCGTGATCACGATGATCTGCCGGTTACCGTCCTCCTCGATGTCGGCGCGGCCACGCATGCGGATAGAGCCACGGCCGGTCGTGTAGGCGTCCTTGATGCCGGAGTCGCCCACGATCATGCCTGCAGTCGGGAAATCCGGCCCCTTGACGCGTTCCATGCAGGCGTCCAGCGCCGTCTGCTCGTCTGCCTGCGGATTCTCGAGCAGCCAGAAGACGGCCTCGGCGAGCTCATTGAGGTTGTGCGGCGGGATGTTCGTCGCCATACCGACGGCGATGCCACCGGACCCGTTCATGAGCAGGTTGGGGACGCGGGACGGCAGGACGTCCGGCTCGGTCGTCTTCCCGTCGTAGTTCGGGGAGAAGTCGACGGTGTTCTCGCGGATGTCGCGCACCATCTCCAGTGCCAGTGGCGTCAGCCGGCACTCGGTGTAACGCATGGCCGCCGGGCCGTCGTTACCGCGGGAACCGAAGTTCCCCTGCCCGTCGACCAGCGGGTACCGCATCGACCATGGTTGTGCCATGCGCACGAGGGTGTCGTAGATGGCGGTGTCGCCGTGGGGGTGGTAGTTACCCATCGTCTCGGCGACGGGCTTGGCGGACTTGACGTAGCTGCGGTCCGGACGGAAACCACTGTCGTACATCGCGTAGAGGACACGTCGGTGGACCGGCTTCAGGCCGTCCCGGACCTCGGGCAGCGCACGGCCCACGATGACGCTCATGGCGTAGTCGATGTAGCTGTTCCGCATCTCCTCATTGAGGTCAATGGGGGTGATGCGGTCGAACAGCGTCTCGCCGCCGCCGTAGTTGTCGTCGCTCACTTCGGTGCGATCCCTTCCAGAAGACTAGGTGTAGACCCGGCAATCTTACCACCTCATGGCCCATATCCGGGTCAGGTGCGTACCATGGGCGACGACGACCACCACCGTAACGAAGGAAAGCCTGCCCATGCCCCGTCCATCCCGCCCTGCCCATTCCGCCACCGTGACCGGCTCCTCGCGGATCTCCCGCGACATGGTGCGGGTCACCCTCTCCTGCGAGTCCCTCCCCTACTCCGAACTGAACCACACCGACCACTACGTCAAGCTTCTTTTCCCGCCGGCGGGCGCGTCCTACTCGTGGCCGTTCGACCCGGCGAAGGTGCGCGAGGAGCTCCCGCGTGAGGAGTGGCCCGTGACCCGTACCTACACACTGCGCTCCTGGGACGCTGATGCACAGACCGTGGACATCGACTTCGTCTCCCACGGGGACACAGGCCTGGCCGGCCCCTGGGCCGATGCCGCACGGCCGGGAGATCAGATCGGTTTCATGGGGCCTGGCGGAGCATGGCACCCCGACGGTCAGCACATCGTCTTCGCCGGCGATGAAGCAGCGGCACCCGCGATCTTCGCCGGTATCGAGGCACTGCCCCGGAATGCGACTGCCGAAGCATGGGTTGAGGTCGCAGACGCCGAGGCGCATCTGCCGACGCCGTCACATCCCGGATTGACCATTCACTGGGTGGACCGCAACGGTGCCACCCACGGAACAGAACTGGTCCGCGCGGTCACAGAGGCCGGGGTACCGTCCGGCGACACCCGCTGGTTCATTCACGGAGTCGCAGAAATGATCCGTGACCTGCGTCGGTTCCTGTTCGTGGAGAACGGTGTCCCGAAGTCCGAGGTCTCGATCTCCGGATACTGGCGTCTCGGCATGGTCGAGGACGAGTGGCAGGCCAGCAAGCGCGAGTTCAACGAGGAGATCGAGGCAAGCGAAGCTCAGGCCGCGGCGAACAGGTAGTCGCGCTGTTCGGGAGCGATATCACCGGTACGCCGGCCCGAGACACTCATGAGCGCCACGGTGTGCTCCCCCGCGTCGAACTCCTGATAGAGGCGTGCGGTGAGATGTACCGCCGCTCCCTCGACCACGCCGACGCCCTCCTGGGCGACGACGGACTGCGCGATATGCGCGACCCCCATGGTCTGCAGGGGGTTCAGTACGGAGATTCCGAGCCGCGGTGCAGTCCGCAGCTGTTGCCAGGAGGGATCGTCGGCAGGTATGCGGACGGAGACGAGCCCGGGAGCCAGACTTTCGTCGAAGTAGGAGTCGATGACCACACACATCATGTGTCCGTTGACCTCTGCTGTCAGGACGGCCAGGGGAAGACGGGGGGCGGACGTGGTGTCCGTGTGTGCTGTGATCATGGGAACTAGTAGACCACTCTGTCTGCGAGTATGCAAGTGACAGCTGGCCGTGAATCATAATAATTGCAGGTGAGAACGTGAATATAATGCAGACCGAGCGGTCTATTAAGGCGTGTCCTACAGCGTCGGTTTCCGACTGGTGGGCAAGTTGGACCGCCCGTCGTCCATAACTGTGGAAAAAGGGCAGTGACGGTGTGGCCCTGGATACAACGGACCAGCACCAATATCATCACTGTGACGGCAAGATGCCACCGTCACGGCGACGGTCCCGAACGCGGGGATCAGACCGAACTGACCGACGATATCAATCCCGACACCTGCCGTCGCAAAGCGACAACACCAGGATCCGTCGACAACTCCCGCAAACGTGTCTGGATGGTTTCACGTGGAACATCGGGCGACACCGTCAGACGGAGCGACACCGGTACGTCGACAACCTCAAGAACTCGTCCGGGCCCGGCGGCCATGACCACCACACGGTGACCCAGCAAGAGCGCTTCCTCCACGCCGTGGGTCACGAAGACAATTGAGGGGAAGGACGTCGCCCATACACGGAGAAGCTCGGCCTGCAACTGCTCCCGGGTAAACGGATCCAACGCACCGAACGGCTCATCCATCAGTACATGTTCCGGTCCTGCCGCAAGCACGCGGGCAATCTGCACCCGTTGCTGCATACCTCCCGACAGCTCATGCGGATAGCGGTCCACCGCATCTGACAGGCCGACGAGACCCAGTAGTTCATCGGCCCGGTCCGCTTTCTCTGTCATCCCCGAATACCGGTAGGCCAAACGAACGTTCTCCTTGACCGTGTACCAGGGAAATAATGTGGGCTGCTGGAACACCACTCCCCTGTCCGTTCCCGGCCCACGCACGCTGGTACCGTCCACCTCGAGGGAGCCAGACGTCGGCGCGAGGTAACCTGCCAGCAGTCGCAACAGTGTCGACTTACCGCACCCCGAGGGCCCGACGAGGCACACGATCTCCCCGTCGGCGACATCCAACGTTATGTCGCGGAGCGCCTCCACCTGTCCGCCATTCTGTGTCCGGTAGATTTCACCGACGTTCCTCACGGTGATCATTGTTCGTCCTCCCACAGGTCAGTGCGCACCACATCTGCATAGTCTTCTTTCGCTGCCGGGATATCGCCCTGACCCACGAGGAAGTCCGCCGTTGCCCGGAGCGCAGCCGCGACATCGTCCAGATACGACACCTGGTCGTCCCCGGAAATAAACTGCTGGCCATTGACCTGGAGTTCGGCGGCAGCCTCGTCCATTCCGGAGGCTGTAGCGTTGACTGACACGAAACCCCCTGAGCCCTCCGGGTCAGACGAGTCATCAACCACCCACGCCTCCAGGTCCAGCCAGGTCTTCAGAAGCTCATCATTAGCCTCGATCCACGGGTTCGAGGCCAACGTGATGTTGTATGTGGCGTGGCCACGGGCCGCCTGCTTCTCCGAGTCCGTCAGTACGTTGCCGGGCGTTGAGCCGCCCGTCCCGTCCTTCAACTCCTGAAGCGTCGGGTCCCACACGTACGCCGCGTCAATGCGGTCAGACTTCCATGCAGCCGGGAGCTTGTCCGGGGAGATGTTCGTGATCTCCACATCACGGGACGGATCGATACCCGCATCGATGAGGGCATTGAGGAGTGAGTAATGCGCTGTCGACGAGAACGGCACCGCGATCCGGGCACCCTTGAGATCCTTGATGTCACGCGCATTCTTGGCCACCAGTGCCTCGGTCGTGCCGATCACGGAGTTCGCCTGGACAACGGAGACATCCAGATCCAACGGCGCACTCAATGCCTTCGTCGTCGGCGTGGAGCCGAGGGCCGCGAGATCTACCGAACCAGCGGCGAAGCCCTGGACGATGTCCTGTCCGGTGGGATACCGGGTCCACTCGACGTCCGCGTTCGGCAGGCATGCCTCTGCCAATCCAGTCGCCTGTGTGTAGAGGTCAGTCGCGGGCCCACCGAGATAGCCGATCCGCACCTCCCCCTCCGCATCGGCAGGTTTCACGGGACACACCACGTCCTCTCCCCTGTCCTGCCACTCGCTGGCAGGCGGACCGACGCAGCCTGTCACTGTTGTCACCGCAAGGGCGGCACACAGCACACCGGTTCTTCGTAGTGTCACTGTTTCGTCCTCCAGGGTGAGAAGCGGCCTTCGACAGCAAGAAGCAGCTTGTCGACGATCAGGGCGGCAACACCGATGACGATGATGCAGGCGATGGTCAAGGATGTGTCCAGCTGCGTACCGGAGATGTAGGCCAGTCCTCCGATCCCCGGGATACCGTCATTCATCTCGGCCGCGACGATCGCGGACCAGCACAGCCCGGCCGCAACACGGGAACCGCTGATGATCTCGGGGAGGGCCGCGGGTAGTTCGACCGTCCGGAACACCTGTCCACGACCAGCACCCAGAGATGTTGCAGCACGGATCCAGTCTTGTCGGACACCCGTCACACCGAGAAGGGTCGCGACGGCAACAGTCGGAAATGCCGCGAGGAACAGCAGAATCACCTTGGACTGGTCACCGATACCGAACCAGACGATCAACAGTCCGATGTACCCCAGCGGTGGCAACGCCCTCAGAAAGGAGAGGTAGGGCTCCACCAGGCTCCGTGCCGTGGGACTGGTACCCAACCACCAACCGACCAACACACCGACGATGATGCCCGCCGACAGACCGACAGCGATCCGTTCGAGGGTGGCGAGCAGATGCTGCCACAGGAAGTAGTCCTGGACACCACACTGCGTTGTACAGAGGTTCGTGTCCACGAGTCTCCGCGCCACCTCCGCCGGACCGGGCAGAAGGACCGCGTCGATTCCTGTGAAACGCGCGATGAGCCACCAGAGCACGATCGCACCGGCGAATACGGCGAGATGGAGTGGCACTTTCCTGGCACCCGTCATGCGTCGAAATTCGTCACAGTGACGCCGCGAGCGCGGAGGGCGGGGACGACGCCCTCGCCCACCCGGAATGTCTCCTCGAGGTGAGGAACGCCCGACAGAATGACGTGAGCGATACCCGCCTGACGGTAGTCGTCGATACGTTCGGCGACCTCCTCGTAGGACCCGACGAGTGCTGTCCCTGCTCCCCCACGCACCAGACCGACGCCGGCCCACAGGTTCGGTGCTATCTCGAAATGGCGTGCATCCTGTCCACTGCTGAAGTCGGCGCCCGCTCCATGGAGCTCCGTCATCCGGCGCTGTCCTTCAGACTGGGACGTCGCAAGCCCTGCCTGCGCGGCCCGGACGCGTTCCGGATCCAGGGAATCGAGAAGGCGCTGCGCCTCGGCCCAAGCCTCGTGCGACGTGGGCCTGGCAATGACGTGGAGCCGGACCCCGTACTCCAGTGTGCGGTCGAACGACGACGCCCGGTCCTGCACGCGCGCGATCTTCTCGGCGACCTGCGTCGGTGGCTCTCCCCACGTGAGGTACACGTCCGCCCGTTTCGCCGCGACCTCAATCCCCTCATCCGAGGAGCCGCCGAGGAAGACCGGTGGGCTGACGGCAGGTCGTCGTCGCAGAGCCGCGCCCTCCACGTCGAGGTGTTTCCCGTGAAACGTCAGGGGCTCCGTGGAGTGCCAGAGGTGATCGGCGATCTCCAGCGTCTCGTCGGCGATCTCGTACCGCTCTGCCTTGGTCGTGTAGTCACCGAACGCCTTCTGCTCAGCGTCTTCTCCCCCGACGACCACGTTGAGCAGCAGACGGTTGTCCGAGAGCTCCTGGTAGGTCAACGCCTGGTGCGCCGTGAGGGTGGGGCCGATGAGTCCGGGGCGGAGAGCAACGAGGAACTTCAACCGCGAGGTTGACGCCAGGAGTGCAGCGGTGGTCACCCAGGCGTCCTGGCACCAACGTCCTGTCGGAGTCAGGACCGACTCGAAGCCGTTGTACTCGGCCGCGCGTGCCACCTGAGTCAGATAGTCGAGGTCCGGAAGCCTCTCCCCCGTCTCAGGTCCGGCGCCGTGACCACCACCGACGATCTCCCTGGAGTCGCCCGAGGTCGGAAGGAACCAGTGCAGCGTGATGTTCTGTGAGTCTGTCATGACGGATGAGTAGACCATTCTGTCTGCCGGTGCCGCCAACATTTCGTTCGCCGTGAATCTATAGACCGAGCGGTCTGTCTTTTCGCCGTGAACTGAATTATCCTGAAGTCCATGACCACAGCCCGACTCTCCACGACTGCGCACTTCACCGCACCCGTCACCGGTCCTGCCAGGTGCTTCCACCAGATCCGCACGGCCCCCGGGATCACCCGGGGCCGTCTCCACGACGATCTGGGAATGTCACAGCCCACGGTGACCCGCCATGTCAGTGCTCTCATCGACTCGGGCCTCGTGGAGCAGGTCTCCCCGACCACCGCGGGTGGCGTGGGACGCCCCGGATCCACACTTCGGCCGGACGGCCGGGACCTCACCGCCCTCGGAGCCCATGTGGGACTCCGCAGCACACAACTGGTCGCCGTCGACGGCGTGGGGCGGCCGCTGCGTAAGAGAACCCTCAGACTCCCGGTCAGCGAACTCACCCCGGAGGACGCCATGGAGGCTGTCCACCACGCCCTCAGCTCCCTGGGTCGTGGTCTCCCCTCCCCTGTCGGACTCGGCATCGCCTTCTCCGCGCATGTCGACTACGCCGGACGGATCACCTCGCCGTCCTACGGGTGGACGGATATCGACCCCGTCTCCTACCTCGACACCGAGATCCCCGTCGCCGTCTCCACCGGCGTCGGGGCCATGGCCGGATCCGAGCTGACCAGCTCACCACTGTCTCTCGAACGCGACCCTCTGGCATCCACGCTGTACGTCTACGCCCGCGAGTTGGTGGGACACGCCTGGATCGTCGGGAATGCCGTCCACCAGCCCTACACAGGCTCCGCGCCCACGGCGTTCACCGACATCGCCGAATCGGGCAGTTTCTCCGCACATCACGGTCACCCGCTGGGTTCGACAGCCGTTCTGGAGACGGCGCGTCAGCGTGGGTTGAATGTATCCACGGTCCCCGATCTCGTCGGGCTGGCCGAGCTCAACCCCGTCGCGCGGGGGATCCTGGACGAACGGGCGGAGCTGTTGTCACAGATCATCTCGCTGGCTGTCGACGTGGTCGATCCGTCGACCGTCGTCTTCGCCGGGGAGACGTTCACCGCCGACCCCGGTACCGTCAGGATCATTGCGGAGGGACTTCGCGGAACCGGCCGCCAGCTCAGCATCCAGCGTGCCGGCGACGGGATCCTGTCCCGGGCAGCGGCCGTGACCGCACTCCACCGGCTGTGGCAGGACCCTCTGGGGGTCTAGAGCGCTCTGACGAAGGCGTCGAGCCGCTCGGTCACGTCCTGCGGCTCGCGCGCCCACCTGTTGTGCCCCAGCGTCCCGGGAAGTTCCTCGACACGGGCCGGCACCAGCCGTGCCAGTGCTTCGCAGGATTCGAGGGTGCAGTAACTGTCATTGCTGAACCGGGTCAGCAGAACCGGGACGTCAACGGCCCTCATGGACGCCATGTAGTCACGGTCGGCGTCCCGGAGCCTGGTCAACCTGTTGCTCCGCCCGAACCTGGCCCACTCCGAGAGATGGACATCCGACTGCCGTCCGTAATTGGTGATGTCCAGGGCGCCGTCCGGCCAGAAGCCCAGAACCTTGCTGACGCCCTGCATGAGGTAACCGCCGTACCACAGCCGGGAACGCTCCGGGTTCGAGAACGTCCGGAAGTAGGGGGAACCACTGCCTACGCCCATCATGCCGACAGCGTTGAGCTCCCGGGCCTCAGGACGTGACAGGAACATCGCGCCGATCTGCCCACCCATTGAATGGGTCAGCAGAACCGTGGGATGGTCGGCGTCGAGACCGAGGGACTCCTTGGCTGCACGGATCGAGCGCGGGTAGTCCTGGGAAGCCACGTGGTGGTAACCCCACTGGTGGTTCCGTCGGGCCACGGCCGTGCTCTCGCCTTGCCCACGAAGCTCGCCGACGGCGACCGGAAAGCCCCGTTCCGACAACGCCTCAGCGACGGGACGGTAGTAGTGCGCCCCCATGCCGAGGCCCGGCCACACCATGACGAGGGGACGGCCGGCCCCGGGGAACAACAGGACCGGCGACGTGCTGCCGTCTGGCATGACGACAGCAACGCTGGACGAGCTAGACATCGAGGAACCGGACGTCCTTCGCGTTACGGGTGATGAAGCTGCGACGGGCGACGACGTCGTCGCCCATCAGGACGCTGAAGGTCTCGTCCGCGCTGGCGGCGTCCTCGAGGGTGACCCTCTTCAGGATCCGGTCTGTGGGATCCATCGTGGTCTCCCACAGCTCCTTGGCGTTCATCTCGCCGAGGCCCTTGTAGCGCTGGATACCGTCGTCCTTGTTGATCTTCCGGCCGTTCTCCAGGCCTTCCTTCAGCTGCGCGTCACGCTCGGCGTCGGAGAAGGCGAAGCCCGGTTCCCCCTTGCCCCACTTGAGCTTGTACAGCGGCGGCTGTGCCAGGTAGACGTGGCCTTCCTCGACGAGCGGACGCATGAAGCGGAACAGCAGCGTCAGTAGCAGGGTGGCGATGTGCTGGCCGTCGACGTCGGCGTCGGCCATCAGGACGATCTTGTGGTAACGCAGCTTGGAAATGTCGAACTCGTCATGGATGCCGGTGCCCAGGGCGGTGATGATCGCCTGGACCTCGTTGTTCTTCAGCACCTTGTCCAGACGGGCCTTCTCCACGTTGAGGATCTTGCCGCGCAACGGAAGGATCGCCTGGTACATCGAGTCACGGCCGGACTTCGCCGAGCCACCCGCGGAATCGCCCTCCACGATGTACAGCTCGGACTTCACCGGGTCCTTCGAACGGCAGTCAGCCAGCTTGCCGGGGAGACCTCCGACGTCGGTGGCCGACTTACGCCGGACGAGGTCGCGGGCCTTGCGCGCCGCGTCACGGGCCTGTGCGGAGGAGACCGCCTTGTTGATGATCGCCTTCGCTTCAGCCGGATTCGCGTCGAACCACCCGGAGACATGCTCGTTGACCATCTTCTGGACGAAGCTCTTGATCTCCGTGTTCCCGAGTTTCGTCTTCGTCTGTCCCTCGAACTGGGGATCGCCGACCCGGACGGAGATCACGGCAGCGAGACCTTCGCGGCAGTCGTCTCCGGAGAGCTTGGTGTCCTTCTCCTTGAGCAGCTTGTGGTCGCGGGCGTACTTGTTCATCAGGTACGTCAGCGCCGCACGGAAGCCCTCTTCGTGGGTACCGCCCTCAATGGTGTTGATGGTGTTGGCGAAGGTGTGGACGGACTGGGAGTACCCGGAGTTCCACTGCATCGCGATCTCGACCTCGTGGTCGTCTCCCTCGGCCTCGAAGCCGATGATCGAGGGGTGGATCGCGGTCTTCGACCGGTTGAGGTGGTTGACGTAGTCCTTCAGACCGTCCGGGTAGTGGAAGACCTTCTTCCGCTCCTTCGGCGCAGGACGCGTCTCCTCGCCCGGCTTCGGAGCAGCGGCGTCCTCCACGGACTCCGCGGCTGCCTCAGCCTCGTTCTCCTGCTCGATGACGCCCAGACGCTCATCAGTGAGGGTGATGGTCAGACCCTTGTTGAGGAACGCCATCTCCTGCAGGCGACGTGAGACCGTCTCGAAGTTGTAGTCCGTCGTCTCGAAGATCTCCGCGTCCGCCCAGAACCGCTGACGGGTCCCTGTGCCGCGGGTCTTCTTGACCTGCTCCAGCTCGGCGGGAACAGCATGGTCGAAGACCTGACGCCACAGGTACCCGTCGACCTTGATCTCGGTCTCGACGCGGGTGGACAGGGCGTTGACGACGGAGATACCCACACCGTGCAGACCACCGGAGACGGCGTAGGCCTGGGAATCGAACTTGCCGCCGGCGTGGAGCTCGGTCATCACGACCTGGACGGTGGGACGTCCCGTCGCGTGCATCGCCACGGGGATGCCACGGCCGTTGTCCGCGACCTCGACCGACCCGTCGTCATGCAGGGTGACATCGACCTGGTTCGCGAATCCCGCCATGGCTTCATCGACGGAGTTGTCCACGACCTCCCAGATCAAGTGGTGCAGACCACGCTCACCGGTGGACCCGATGTACATGCCCGGCCGTTTGCGGACGGCCTCCAGTCCCTCGAGGATGGTGATGGAGTCCGCGCCGTACTCTCCGTTGGCGGGGGTGTTCTCGGCGGGGATGTTCTCGACCTCGGCCACAGTCGCTTCAGCTCCTTCTCGGCAAATGGGTTAACCCCCACATTGTACCAGGTAAAAGGCCTCAGCCGTAGGTGTCGCGGGGGCCGCGTCCCTTCACGTGCAGGGGCCCGTGCCGCCAACTCGGCGCCTTGGGGCCGTAGATCTTCAGCTCCGCGACGACGTCCGGGCCGACGCGTTTCGCGATCGTCGCCAGAATGGTGCTCTGCATCAGACGGAGATTCGTGGCCCAGGCCGTGGAATCACTCTCCACATGCAGCTGTCGCTTCTTCTCGTTGTACATCACCACGCGGGTATGTCGTCCGATGTTCTCCCCGACGATCTCAGGCCAGGCACTCCGCAACGACCCGGCGGCGAAGTTACGGCCCCAGCCGTTACGTTTGATCTCACGTTGAACGAGGTCACTGAACTGACCGGGATCGCGGTAGCTACGGTCGGGCCGCCCGTCGTACCGGGTCTTCATCTTCCGGGGTCGGCGCCCCTTCTTCCGGACGGGTCGGCCCGGCTTCCCCGCGGCGGCGCGGAGCATCTCCATGCGTTCGGCGACCGGATCACGCTCCGGAGCGTCCCCCTCGCCTCCCTGGGGGTCATTCACCGGATCATTCACGGGGTCACTCACGGAAGTCACCGTCGAGCTCCGAGATCCGTCCGCCGTCGGTGTCGCGGACGGAGACGGTGTGCACGGCCGCCACCGAACGGAGGTCCTCGGGGATGTCGTCACCGACGGCAGCGGTGATCAACACCTGCTCCGCCTCTCCCGCGAGATCGACGAGCGCCCGTCGACGGGCACGGTCGAGCTCGGCGAATACGTCGTCGAGAATGACAACGGGCTCCGTCCCGTCGGCGCGGTGCATGCGGTGCGCGGCCAACCGCAGTGTGAGGGCGAATGACCATGATTCCCCATGACTGGCGAAGCCTTTGGCTGGTTGGGTGCCGAGTACGAGCTGCAGGTCATCGCGGTGGGGACCGGTCAGGGTCGTGCCCCTGTCGATCTCCGCGTCCCGTCGGCGGGCGAATCCCTCGAGAAGCACCGCCTCCGCGACGTCGGGGTCCAGGAGTTGCGGGTCGCCCGGTTCGCCGAGATCGACGGTGGTGGAGTAGCTGATCAGTGCAGGACGGGAGCCCGGGGCCAGACGGGCGTAGGTCTCACGGACATGAGGTTCCAGATCGTGGACGAGCTGGGCCCGTGCCGACATGATCTGTCCACCGAGTTGGGCGAGGCGGGCGTCCCAGACATCCAGGGTGGCCAGTGCGTCGTCATCCACCCCCTGGCGCAGCAGCGCATTACGCTGTTTCAGCGCTTTGTCGTAGTCGGCCCGTACCCCGGCAAGCCGTGGGTAGCGTGCAATCATGGTCTGATCCAGAAAAGCACGTCGTTGCTCCGGCTCACCGCGGACAAGCGCAAGATCCTCGGGTGCGAACAGTGTGGTACGGACGATGCCGGCGATTCCGCGTTGGTTCTTCACCTGTGTCCGGTTCACCGCCGCCTGATTGGCACCCCTGGCGTTGAGGACGAGATGGGCGGTCAGTTCACGTCCGTGATTCACCGCCGTTGCGGACAACCGCGCCGACTCACATCCTTCCCGAACAAGCGCCGAGTCGGAACTGACCCGGTGGGAACCCTGATGGGCAAGGTAACCGACGGCCTCGACGATATTCGTCTTCCCGTTCCCGTTCGGCCCGGTGAATACGGTGACCCCGGGACCCAGGTCGAGGTCGAGTTGACGCCAGGACCGGAAATCACCGAGATGGAGCGAGCGAATGTACATCCGGTCAGCCTGGCAGGCGCACAGGCATCAGCAGGTAGGTGAAGGAACTCTCCGGGGTGGGGAATGTACCGTCTGCGGATGCTTCCGGCAGCTCTTCGGGCTCCGGGACGAGGACTGCCGAACGCGACGCCTGGTTGAATCCGAAGACCACCCGGTCGGTGTGCACCGAGCCGAGCCCGTCCTTGAGGTAGCCGGGATGGAAAGCGATGACCAGCGGCTCGCCGGCGAAGGCGCAGGGCAGTTGTTCCTTGGCGACACCGAGATCACTGCCACCGGCGGACAGGGTGAGCGTTCCCTCCTCAAAATCCATCTTCACCGGCGAATTCCCGTCGGTCACGAGGGACACACGACGGATCGCATCAAGGAGCGGAGCGATCTCAACGCTGGCCAGTGATGTGTGGGTCTTGGGGAACAACGAACGGAACTTCGGGAAATCCGAGTCGATGAGCCGTGTGGTGGTACGGCGGTCAGACGTGGAGATTCCGAGAAGACGACCGCCGTCCTGGTCGAGAGCGATCTCCACCGGCTCACCGGTGGAGTCCAACGAGCGTGCGGTCTCAGCGAGAGTCCGTGCCGGGATAAGGAGCTCCGCAGAGATGTCCGCACGTGCGGGAACCCAGTCAAGGGTGCGTACCGCGAAACGGAAACGGTCGGTGGCTGCCAGGACGAGGTGCTCGCCGTCGATCTCCATACGGATACCGGTCAGCATGGGGAGGGTGTCGTCGCGACTTGAGGCGATCGCGACCTGGCCGATCACCTCGGTGAAGAGGTGGGGATCCAGTGACCCGGCGACCTGAGGGAAATCCGGGAGGACGGGGTAGTCGTCAATGGTCATCGCGGGGAGTTCGAAGTGGGAACTCCCACAGTTGACGAGAACTTTGGTTCCGTCGTAGTCGATCCGGACCGGCTTGTCCGGGAGAGCACCGATGATGTTGGAGGCGAGACGCCCTGCGACGAGGACCTTGCCCGGCTCCGAGACGTCCGCGGAGACGCGGACCTTTGTGGAGACCTCCCGGTCAAAGCCCGACAGCTGAAGTCCGTCGTCCGTTGCCTCGATGAGGACACCCCGGAGAATCGGTTGGGATGCCTTGCTCGGCAACGTGCGGGCGACCCAGGCCAGTGCCGAGGAAAAATCGTCCTTGGACACGGTGAAACTGACGGACTGCTGGTCCACGCCTGAGGTCCTTTCGATGATGTTCGTGATTCTGCTCGTAACCCTAGCTGACACGGGTTCGTCACGGTACCGGCTCCGTCTCCGACGGAACCCGCTTGCCCGTGTGGGCCGCACGAGTTGTGCACACCGGTTATTTCTTCTTTGAATTCTCCATGGATAGATCCGGTAGAAGCAGTAGGGGTTGTGCAGACTGTGGATGAATGCCGGCGGAGGCCTCGGTCTGCTGGTGGCGCGCCTGGATTACGTTCTTGTAAGTTGTTCACACCCGGTGGATGAATCTGTGGATAACTGTGGGGGGTTGTGGATAACTTTCAGGCCCTGTGAGTTGTCCCCAGCTGCTGCACCGTCGCTCCCCGTCCGGTGGCGAGTTATCCACAGGAGTGACCTGGGCTTTCCTTGCGGATCGAACCACACCACGGAGCTGCGACCTGCAGAACCACAAGAGTGTAATTCATCCACAGGTGGGGTTCGGTTGGCTGAAACCGCAGGTGGTGGTGCTCGGAAAGTCCTGCGGTGATCCCGGAATGTGGTGAAGGTCACTGAATGACAAGTCTGTAATTACACGGTTGTGGACAAGGTTGTGGAAACTGTGCACAACCCGGTGATCCACGAGGTCCGAGGGTCGCAGAGTTGTGCACTACTGGCGCGCGCGGGACTTGATGCGCTGTGTCAGCTCCTGGATCTGCTGGAAGGTCTTGCGGTCTTCCTGGATCGACTTCCGGATCTTGCGCTCCGCGTACATTGCCGTGGTGTGGTCGCGTCCGCCGAAGACCTTGCCGATCTGGGGCAGGGAAAGCTCGGTGAGCTCACGGCAGAGGTACATCGCGAACTGGCGTGCCGTCACCAGTCTGCGGACCTTCCCCTTCCCCACCATCTCCTCGACGGTGACATCGAAGTAGCCGGTGATGACGTCGATGATGATCTGGGGGGTGATCTCCACGTCCTTGGGGTCCGGCATGATGTCGCGGAGTGCGATCTCCGCTGCCTGTCGGGTGACGGGTTCCTTGCTGAGCGAGCAGTAGGCGGTGACCCGGATCATCGCCCCCTCGAGTTCGCGGATCGAGGTCTCGTAGCGCCCCGCAATGAGTTCGAGGACGTCATCCGGCAGATACGTCCCCTCCATCTGAGCCTTCTTGGAGAGAATCGCCATGCGGGTCTCCAGGTCAGGTGTCTGTACGTCGGTGATCAGGCCACCCTCGAAGCGGGTACGTAGGCGGTCCTCCAGCGTCGTCAGCTGTTTCGGGGGACGGTCGGAAGACAGGACGATCTGGCGGTGGTTCTGCTGCAGCGCGTTGAAGGTGTGGAAGAACTCCTCCTGCGTACTTTCCTTACCCTGCAGGAACTGGATGTCGTCGACGATCAGCATGTCAAGGTTCCGGTAGTGGCGCTTGAACTGCTCGCCCCGCCCGTCCCGGAGAGCATTGACGAACTCATTGGTCATCTCCTCACTGGAGATGTACCGGACCTTCATCCCCTGCCTGAGTTCGCGGGCGTAGTGGCCGATCGCATGGAGCAGATGGGTTTTTCCGAGGCCGGACTCCCCCCATATGAACAGAGGGTTGTAGGCGTAGGCGGGCTTCTCCGCAACAGCGCGGCAGGCGGCGTTGGCGAACTGGTTGGACGAGCCGGTGACGAAGGTGTCGAAGGTGTACTGGGGGTTGAGCCGGTTCTCCGTGTCCTCGCCCTGGTTCTTCCTCGGCTCGGTGGCGGGCTCGTTCCTGGCCGGCGTCGTGGGACGGTGCTGGTAGGCGGCGCCGGTGAGATCCTCCCAGTGCTGGCGTTGGCGGTCCGGAGTGACCTCGGGAACCGGTTCAGGCTGTGGCGCCGGCGGGGTCTCTACCTCGGGAGCCGACTCATCGACGCTGAGTGAGAGTGCCACCGAGTACCCCAGCTCCTCTTCCAGTACGTCGCAGATCAGCCCGGACAGGTTGTTCTCGGTTTCCGTCCTCGCCCATTTCGAGGGGGCTTTCAGGACAGCGATGCGGTCGACGACGATCACCGGCGTGAGCTGCCGGAGCAGGCTTCTCGAACGGGAGCTCAGGCGGGGGAACTCCGCTGAGTCTTCATCGGCGTTGATCCACCTGTCGAGGAGTGAAGCCCAGACTTCCTTGAAGTCCACAGCATCGGGCATAGCGGGTACCTTTCGGCGGGTGGGTCAGGGACAGCAGGACGCATGAAGTTCATTCGCAGGAATCTGACGTCCATGTGCACAACGTCTCATCATCGTTGGCCTGCGTATCCACAGCGCTGTCCACACCTGTGGATAACTTCATCGTGCTAGTTGTCAACAGGGTACTGCAGGTCTGTGGACAACCCCAACATCGTGGCGAATAATGTTCTGACCAGTACAAATGATGGGTAAATCTGAAGTTGAGGGTTCGGGGGTGGATAGAGTTGTCCACAGGGGATCGTCGTGAACTGGGTCTTTTTCTGGTGACCAGGCAGTTCAGTTGTGGATAACCATGTGTGTCTTGCGCCGGCGCGTCATCTGTGCGTAGTCGACTGTTTCCGAGGATGACCTGCAGCGGACCGCGCGGTGAATGACACACCTGTCATAGGCCGGGATTTTGATTTGCCGGTGTGACCACGTAGGCTCGTCATTGTCTTCGAGTGTCACTGAATCGCTTTTCTGCGGTCTCTGACTCTCACCCCCGTCATAGAACGGATGGATGGCCCGGGATCTGCTGATCCTGTCCGGTCTTCCGACCCACCTGACCGCAGTCGCGGTGGATGGGCCGGTACCGGTCCGCTGTAGGGCGGCCCGGTACCGGTCGGCCGCGGCGTTGAACAACATAAGGAGTGAGTACCGTGGCCAAGGGCAAGCGTACTTTCCAGCCCAACAACCGTCGTCGTTCGCGCAAGCACGGCTTCCGCGCACGTATGAGCACCCGCGCCGGACGCGCCATCGTGTCGGCCCGTCGCCGTAAGGGCCGCGACAGCGTTACCGCGTAACGCGTCCCGCCCACACCACCACCGTGCTTGCCCCGGAACACCGACTCCGGTCTTCCTCACTGTTCAGTGAGACAGTCCGTAGAGGACGTAAGAAGGGGGCTCGCACGGTGGTGGTGTATGTGCATGAAAGGACGGACACCGTCGTCTCCGGGGGGCCTCGGATGGGGTTGGTGGTGTCCAAGGCGGTGGGGAACGCCGTCACGCGGCATGCCGTGTCTCGGAGACTGCGTCACGTCACTGCTGCTCTTCTTGAAGAGTTCCCCCTTCAACCGTGGCACAGTCTGGTGATCCGGGCTCTGCCCGCGTCTGCAGCGGCGACCTCAGCAGAGTTGGAATCTGATGTGCGACGAGCGCTCCGTCGGCTCACCGCCTGACCCGTGGGACGTGTCGCGCGGGAGGGCGCGGGCCTTGCGGCGCGTGGTTCTTGGTTACCAGAACCATCTTTCACCCCTTAAACTAGGACCGTCCTGCCGTTTTGAGCCGTCGTGCAGCGCGTACTCCCTGATAGCCTTTTCTCGTCATGGCGTGGTGAGAGGTTTTCTCCTCAGCGTTGCTCGCCTCGCCAAATGCGGTCCCTGGCATCCCGGCGGCTGGGATCCGGTTCCCCCGGTCCGGCGTCGGACGCGCAGATGACCGTCCACCAACAACAAGGAGATTGCTCCAGCAGTGTTTGACTTCATCTACTACCCCATCTCGGCGGTGTTGTGGTTCTGGCACAAAGTCTTCGGCTTTGTGCTGGGCCCTGATTCCGGTCTCTCCTGGGCTCTGGCGATCATCTTCCTCGTCGTTACGATCCGAGGCCTCCTCGTCCGCCCCACGATCAAGCAGCTGCGCTCCAGTAGGAAGATGCAGGAGATGCAGCCCCGGATGCAGGAGATCCGGAAGAAGTACGCCAAGGATCAGCAGACCCAGGCCATGGAGATGCGCAAACTCCAGAAGGAGATGGGGGTCAATCCGCTGGCCAGCTGCCTCCCGATGTTGATCCAGATTCCGATCTTCCTGGGTCTGTTCCACGTGCTGCGGTCGTTCAACCGCACCGGTACCGGCACCGGACAGCTGGGGATGTCGATCGAGGAGACACGGAACACGCCGAACTACTTCTTCGGTGTGGACGAGGTGCAGTCGTTCCTGGACGCGCGCTTGTTCGGTACGCCGTTGTCTGCGTTCATCACGATGGACAAGGATTCGTACCGGGCTTTCGCTGCTGACGGCTCCGTTGACTTCCAGCAGTGGAATATCGTCATCATCGTCCTGCCGCTGATGCTCATTGCGTCGGTGCTCATGCACTTCAATGCGCGCATGTCGATGGACCGTCAGAAGAAGCGTCAGGCTGCGCAGCCGAAGAAGAAGAACGCGACGGCGCAGGACGACATGATGCAGAACCAGATGATGATGATGCAGAAGCTCATGCTCTGGGTCATGCCGGTGATGATGTTCGCCGGCGGTTTCCTCTGGCAGGTTGGTCTGGCCGTGTACATGTGTGCGAATACCTCGTGGATGTACGTCCAGCAGCACCTGGTCTTCCGGAAGATGGACCGTGAGGAAGAGGAGGAGAAGGCGGCCAAGATCGAGGCCAAGCGCTCCACCGCACCGAAGCCGGGTGCCAAGCCCAAGAAACCGAAGAAGGGTGACGGCAAGTAATCCCCCGCTCACCGCGCAGACCCCGTTCCCTCCAGAGGGACCGGGGTCTTCTGTATTTTCACGGTCGGGTCCTCGCTACACTGGGAGCGTGAGCCAGTCAGAAGAGCACCTCCCGCCCCAGGACGTCCCCTCCCCTCCCCCAGAGGCTGAGGCGGTCTTCGGGGACCGTACGGCCCTTGTGTCGCGCTATGCCGCGTGGCTACGCGATGCGGGCGTGGTCCGCGGTCTTATCGGCCCCCGCGAGGTCGACCGCCTGTGGGAGCGGCACATCCTGAACAGTGCCGTTCTCGGTGAAGTCATCGAGGAGGGCGCCCGTGTCGTGGACATCGGTTCTGGTGCAGGTCTCCCCGGCATTCCCCTGGCGATCGCCCGGCCCGATCTACGGGTCCAGCTCGTCGAGCCTCTGTTGCGCCGTGTGACGTTCTTGAAAGAGGTTGTCGCCGACCTGGCTCTTGAGAATGTCGAGGTCTTTCGCGGACGGGCAGAGGAGAACGAGATCGCCAAGGCCGTCGGAGGTGCAGATGTGGTGACGTCGCGTGCGGTTGCCCCGGTCGGCCGGCTCATGGGGTGGTCTCTTCCCCTCGCGCGTGTCGGCGGGCACGTGAAGGCGCTGAAAGGCTCGTCGGTGGGAGAAGAACTGGCACGTGACGCACGGGAACTCACCCGGGCGGGCGGTTCGTCCGGAGCGGTACTGGAGGTCGGTGCGGGCGTCCTGGCGCAGCCTACTTTCGTGGTGGACGTCGAGCGCCTACGCTGAATGACGACGATGTAATTCTGGTTGACCGTTTCACGTGAAACTCGCGTTGTTCGGCACGCACACGGGGACTAGGCTATCGATGAAGGGCGCTCGGTACACCCCGCGTTTCACGTGAAACACGGTGATGCTGCACCACACACTCAGTCACGCAAAGGACGTTCATGATTCCTCCCGAGTGGGATGACACCCCTATCGCCGACGCTGCGCGGCGTGCTGCCCGTATCCAGAATCCGGAGCGTCTTACTCTCTCCCGCCCACCGCGCACACGGAGGATCACGATCGCCAACCAGAAGGGCGGCGTCGGTAAGACGACATCCGCGGTGAACCTGGCGTGGGCGTTGGCACTCCACGGGTTGAAGGTGCTTGTCGTCGACCTCGATCCCCAGGGGAACTCATCCACTGCGTGCGGGGCAGAGCACCGGATGGGCACTCCGTCGAGTTATGAGTTGCTTATCGGCGAGAAGTCGCCGGCGGAGGTCATCCAGGTTAATCCGGAGAATGAGAACCTGTTCTGCATTCCTGCGACGATTGACCTTGCCGGTGCTGAGATCGAACTCGTGTCCATGGTCCGGCGTGAGTACCGACTGTGCGATGCGCTCAGTCCGGCTTACCTGGAGCGCGAAGGTTATGACTATGTCTTCATCGACTGCCCGCCATCGCTCGGACTCCTGACCATCAACGCGATGAATACAGCGACTGAGGTCCTGATCCCGATCCAGTGCGAGTACTACGCGCTGGAGGGTGTCGGTCAGCTCCTCAACAATATTTCGATGATCCGCGAGCATCTGAACCCGGAACTGCACGTGTCCTCTGTTCTGCTCACCATGTACGACGCGAGGACGAAGCTTTCAGAGCAGGTTGCCAGCGAGGTGCGGAATCACTTCGGTAGTGCAGTCCTCGAGAACCAGATACCTCGCAGCGTCAAGGTGTCAGAGGCACCGGGCTACGGCAAGACCGTGCTCCAGTATGATGCCGGTTCCCGGGGTGCCCTTGCCTACTTTGATGCCGCCGTCGAGTTCGCGGAACGCGGCGACTACCTTCCACTGCCCGAAACCGCCCCAATCGGCGTGGCGCCTGAACTGAGGACAGGAAGCAGCAACTGATGTCAGAGAAAAACAAGCCGACCCTCCCCCAGCTTCCTCAGACAGAGACTCAGCGTGGTGGTCTCGGTCGGGGACTCGCAGCCCTCATTCCGACCAGCCCGTCGAAGCCGAGGTTGGGTGCCGGGGCCGCGGACGTGATTCTCGGCCCCGCCGGCCAGCGTCACAGTGACGTTACTTCCGAGGGGCGCACTGACCGCACTGACCGCACTGACAGCGCCGAGGCCGCAGAATCTACCGGTGTGCAGGAAGAGAGCATCGGAGCAACCTACCGGGAGCTTCCACTCGGGTCAATTCGCCGCAACCGGAAGAACCCGCGGGAGACCTTTGAAGAAGAACCGCTCAATGAGCTGGTTCATTCGATCAAGGAGTTCGGTCTTCTCCAGCCCGTCGTCGTTCGTCCTTCCGGGGACTCCGCCTATGAGTTGATCATGGGTGAGCGGCGCCTGCGTGCCTCCAAGCTCGCCGGGCTCGAGACCATCCCGGCTATTGTCCGGGAAACTGACGACCAGGACATGCTCCGGGATGCCCTCCTGGAGAACATCCACCGCGTGCAGCTCAACCCTCTGGAAGAAGCCAGCGCATACCAGCAGCTCCTGGAAGAGT
Organism: Corynebacterium glyciniphilum AJ 3170; assembly: GCF_007673095.1. Lineage (GTDB taxonomy): Bacteria > Actinomycetota > Actinomycetes > Mycobacteriales > Mycobacteriaceae > Corynebacterium. Next base: position 134,886 of record NZ_VDYZ01000006.1, on the reverse strand, counting down.
TCGACGTCACTCAGGCTGAGCTCGCCCGGCGTCTCGGTCGGTCACGGCCACTGATCACGAATATGATCAGGCTCCTCCAGCTCCCGGTGGGTGCTCAGCGGAAGGTCGCCGCAAGCGTCTTGAGTGCCGGACATGCGCGTGCTCTCCTGGGGGTGAAGGCTGGCCCTGAAGCTCAGGATCAGTTGGCTGAACGCATCATCGCCGAAGGTCTCAGTGTGCGGGCAACTGAAGAGGCTGTTGTGCTCATCAACCGTGGTGACGAGCAGACTCCGCGGAAATCGCGTGCGCCGCGTGAGCAGCCGGAATCGGTCACACAGTGGGCGACGTCTGCAGCTGACGCACTTGATACCCGTGTTACCGTGCAGATGGGTGCAAAGAAGGGGAAGATTGTCGTCGAGTTCGGAGACGAGGATGACTTCGAGCGGATCACTGATCTGCTCAAGCTTCCGCGGGAATAGTGATCAGCCACGGTTTCACGTGAAACTGTGAGCTGTGCGTCGGATTCCCTGTACCTCCGGCGACGTCCCCGTGGGCCGGGTAGACTCGACCTCCGACAAAGGAGGACAATCGGTGGAGATCAGGTACAGCGCACTGCAACACGACAGTGGTGATGTGGTGGCGCCTACCGCGGGGAACGATGTTTTCTGGGAACTTGCACCCGCGGTCAGCAGCGCTGATCCGGCGTTCGACAAGCAGATGTGGATCCACTCCGTCCTCTACCGGTGGGGAACCTGCGGTTACACCGCTTTCGTCGGGACCGGAGATGAAGGCAGTGGAGAGCGCCCGGCAGCGACGGCTTTCTTCGCTCCCCCGACCTATTTCCCCGGTTCAGAGGGCATGCCCTCCGGGCCCGTCTCCGGAGATGCCATCCAGATCTCGACCGTCTTCGTGGAGCAGCCCTACATGGGCCTCTACCTGGAACACAGCCTGATAGACACCATTCTCACCGAGGCTGAACGTCGTGGAGTCGCGGCCGTGGAGGTCTACGGCCGTAATGACGCGGACGGAACACCCCTCGGATACATCCCGGAGGGCTACCACGGGTGGGAAGAACGCCCTGACCACCCCGACTCTGACCTCGAGTCCGCCCCGATCCTGTCCGCGGACATCCTCGAGCAGCAGGGGTTCACTGTCGTGGGAAAGCACCCCCGGTTTCCGAGGTACCGTAAGAAGCTGGCGGAGGGTTCGTCACTGTTCAGCAACTACGAGTCCGACGCCCATGAGATGCTGAACAACCGGGTCCCGCTCAGCACCGTGCTCGGCGGGCAGCGGGTCTAAACTACACAGGTGTGATTCACGCCAGCTTCTCGGCTTCGAGCACGTCAGCGAACCGGTAGGTGCCCGTCGGCGCCGTGTCAGCGTCAAGCAGATAGAGACGTTTCACTGCGACAACCAGCGCCTCGGCGATGGTGTCCCGGACATCCGGATCTGTCAGTACGGCGACATCGTCGTCATTCGTCAGGTAGCCGGCGACGAACTGAACGGCCGGCATCTTCGTCATCCGGAGCAGGTCCCAGGTACGACGGTGGCTGCGGCAATTCGTCAACGACGTCCTTGTGGTGACCTCACGCTGGATGAAGCCGGAGAGCTTCTCCCCCGTCAGGGACGACGACCCGATCTCCGAACCGAAATAGAACGAGGCCGCACCGTTGGCCCGCTCATTCGGATAGACATCCGCCCGGAGCGAGATCATCAGATCCGCGCCAAAAGCATTGGCCAGGGCAGCGCGGTCCAGACTGGACGGGTTGTCACTACGGGGCCGCGAGAGAATCGTCTCCATGCCCGCTGCGATCATACGACCCTCGGTCCGCGTCGCCAGGTCCCAGAGGATCTCCTCCTCGGTGATGGTGCCGTAACGACCGGTCACCGTTCGTCCCACGACGTCCCCACCCAGGCCCGGATCGATGACGATCCGCTTACCCGTGAGCTGCGGTCCCGCCGCCCGGATCTGCTCCTTCTCCCGGATCGCCTGAGGTGATCCGCCGGTGATCCGCCGGCCCAGGTAGCTCAGGGCCCGGAGCGTCACCGGGCCGCAGGTGCCGTCGTTGGTGAGACCGTAGTTGAGCTGGTACTTCCGGACGGCATCGTGGGTCTGCGGGCCGAACTGTCCGTCAACCCGGTCCGTGTAGAAACCGAGGTCGTGCAGCTGTGCCTGAAGCTCGGCGACGTCGTCGCCGACGAAGAAGTGTCCCGGTGGCTGCAGGGACAGGACCCGGGCACCGAGGGTGTAGGAGGCTTCGCGGAGTGCCCGTAACGTGCCGTCGGTGATGTGTCCGTCGGCGATGATGCCACGCCCCTGCTGGAAGGCACGCAGAGCGATGTCCAGGTCGGCGTCGAAGATCTCATCCTCGGGGGTCCACCGCTGGCCGGCGTCCCCCGAGGTGTCCCCGGTGAAGCCGTCAATGAATCCTAGCCGGGCGAGGGTGCTGCGAACTTCGGCGACGCGCGGGCTCCGGTCGCCCAGCTTGAGTGAGTTACGGTGCACGTTATCCTCTCGTTTCCGTCACAGGTCGTTGATGGTCAGGGGAAGAGATCACGCCGAGATGAGGGAATCGAGACTGGCGGACAGGTCGGCTTCGGACTGACGTCCGTGAAGTTCCACGACCTTCTTTCCGCCGTGGAAGATGAAGAGTGCCGGGATGGACATGACCTGGAACATCGAAGCGAGTCCTCGCTCCTCCTCGACGTTGACCTTGGCCACGGTCACTGAACCGTCGTATGCGGCGGCGATGTTCTCGAGAGCCGGTTCCATCTGGAGACAGGGCTGACACCACCCGGCCCAGAAGTCCACCAGGACGGGGATGTCCGACTCGATGACGGTGCTGCGGAACGTGTCCTGGGTGACGGTCACGGGGTCGGACATAGGTGAAATCTCCTGAGGGTGATGGGAGCAAGAGTGTCCACACCACAATACCCGCGGGAGTAGGAGCACGGAAACATGCGCTGAACAGTCACGGAGCGGTCACGGTAGGGTCACGATCCGGATAAGCCCGACTCCGCTGGCCCTCAGAGAGCGGCCAGATAACCTTCAGCGTCCAACGCAGCGCGGCACCCGGACCCGGCGGCGGTGATCGCCTGCTGATAGTGGGAATCGACCAGGTCACCGGCAGCGAATACTCCCGGGACGGAGGTCTTCGTCGACGGCTCGTCCACCTTGACGTAACCGTTGTCCTGAAGGTCGACCTGCCCCTCGAACACGGCGATGCGGGGGTCATGGCCGATGGCGACGAACATCGCGTCCATCGGAACCTCGCGGGTCTCGCCGGTGACGGTGTCCTCGAGCTTGAGTGCCTGGACACTGCCGTCACCGAGCACCTCGACCACCCGGGAGTTCATGACCATGTCGATCTTCGGGTTGTTGCGTGCCCGCTCCTCCATGATGGCCGAGGCACGGAACTCGTCACGGCGGTGGATGATCGTCACCCGGTCCCCGAACTTCGTCAGGAAGTCGGCCTCCTCCATGGCGGAGTCGCCGCCACCGATCACGGCGATCTGCTTCTCCTTGAAGAAGAAGCCGTCGCAGGTCGCGCACGCGGAGACGCCGTGGCCCAGCAGGGCCTCCTCGCCCGGAACACCGAGATACCGCGGCTCCGCACCCGTGGCGAGGATGACGGTGCGGGCGTGGAATTCCTCCTCGTCGGTGAAGACCTTCTTCAGCTCACCGTCCAACTCGACCCGTACGACATCCTCCATGCGGAGGTCGGCGCCGAAGCGTTCGGCCTGGTTGCGCATATCGTCCATGAGCGCCGGCCCCATGATGGACTGCGGGAAGCCGGGGAAGTTCTCGACCTCGGTGGTCTGCATCAGCAGGCCACCGAAGTCCATGCCCTCGAAGACCAGGGGCTTGAGCTCCGCGCGGGCGGCGTAGATGGCGGCGGTGTAACCGGCGGGGCCGGAACCGATGATGACGACGTCATGCACAGACGGGGTGGAATCACTCATGCCGACGATTCTAGCGACGCACCGGACACCGCAGGTGCCACCCCGGCCTCTGCAAGGCGCGCGCGTAGGTGACTATGAGCCCGTGCCCGACGGGACTTCACCGTCCCGGTGGGAATGCCCAGGTGGTTCGCCGTGTCACGCAGCGACCAGTCCTGCATGTCGGTGAGCACGATCACGTCGCGCAGGCCAGGGTGAAGTTCGTTGACTGCCTCGTGGAGCAGGATGCGGTGCACCATTCGTCCGGCATCCACGGTGCGGCTGTCCGGTAGGTAGCGCAGCCTCTCCCCCAGGTCCACCGCCCGGGCCAGTTCGTCGTTCCGGCGTCTGCTGTCGCGCAGGTGGGTCAACGCCGTGTTACGCATGATGGTGTGCAACCAGGACGCGGCCGAGTCCGCACCGCGGAACGTGCCCGCCGTCCGGTGGATCTTGAGCAGTCCGTCCTGCAGGACGTCCTGGCGGTCCTCGACAGGAACTCCCGCCTGGTGCAGCGCCCATCCCAGAAGCCCGGAATGCCGACCCATCAGGTCGGTGAAGGACGTTGTGCAGCCGGCGAGGTGCCGGCGCAGCAGTTCGGCGTCCGACGGTGTGACAGATGGTGCGGTCATGAAATCCCCCAATGGAAGTGTCCCCTGCTCTCCTCCGTCCCCCGGGGAAAGCCTTGTGCACAACCTTAGCGAATGGAACACACCTGCGGAGGGGCTGTGGACAACTTCGCCACCGCTGCGATGACGACCACGGCGTCCGGTGTGATGTCGGTGCGGATGCTCCGGACGATACTGCGGCTCGCGGCGTCGTAGACCATGCCGCGGCTATGCCGCGCCGCCGGGCTCGGCGGTGGCCCGGACATCATCGAGGATGCTGCCGATCTGACTGAGCTCCGCAGGCTTGAAGATCGACAACGGGTTCGGGGTTATGTCCACGAAGGGTGACTCGAAGAGCCGCCCCCGCTCCACGACGCCGTTGACGGCGAGTTCGTCGATGATGGTGTCGATGAACCGCACCTGCTCGACGTTGAAATGGGTGTCGGTGAGGAACTCCCCGAACGCCTCCTTTGCGGCGGCGCGGTCAAGACCTACGAGGGAGCGGATGAACAGTCCGAGTCCGCCGGCGTCGTCGGCGATGCGGGCAATATCCTCGCGGTCACCACCTGCGTCCACCAGCATGGTCTCCAGTGCGTCGAGGTCGGACGCGGTGAGCTGGCTGCCTCGCTGGAGACGCTGCAGCACGATGCTGTCGGAGTGCTCCAGCAGGTAGGCCCGGGCCCTGTTCCGGAAACGTTCGACATTGAACCCCGGCGTCGTGTGGCCGATCATGACGTCGGCGGACTCCGAGATCTCGTCGCTGAATTCGGTGTACACCGGATTCCGCGTTGTCTTGTCGATGAGGCGTACGAGGGCGCGCAGACGCACACGCGCGACCTCCAGCATCGACGGGGTGACGTCCACCCACCAGTCGTCCCCGGCGACGGCCTCGAGTAAGGAGGCCTGCTCCTTCACCAGGGGGATGGTGGTGCGGGTCAGCAGGTCCTCGGCGATGGCCCGGACGGTGTCGCTGAACCGGGTGACGGCCCTGGCGTCGCCGGTGAGTCGGGCCAGCTGGAGATTCAGGATGAGCTGGTCGAACCGTTTCGCGTCGGTGTCCTTGTCCCCCGCGACTCCCCCACCGCTCGGAAGGCGGGTGATGGTGAGCGCGCTGTCGGAGTCTTTGTCGGACAACTCCGATGACCAGAGGTCTGCGGAGCTGAAGCGCTCTACTGCACGGCGGTGCGGTCGGACGATGATGTTGTCCGGGTTCATCCCGTTGAAGAAGGAGTGGAGCTCTCTGGCGGTGCTCTCACGGAGGTCCGGATCGGTGTGTGACGTGTCGAGCTCCCGGAGCAGACTGATGCGCTGGTCGGTGATGCGCTGGGTCAACGACCGCGGTGTGGAGTCCCGGGCGGTGGGCAGGTCCTGGTTGAAGTACTCCAGGTTGCCGCAGAAGTCGAAGACGCGGAAGTCCTCCTTGTCACGGCCGGAGCCGAAGAGGTCCGGGCACAGGCGGGTGCCGCGGCCGATCATCTGCCAGAACTTCGTCTCGGAGTGGACGTCCTTGAAGAAGACCAGGTTCGCGACCTCGGGGACGTCGATGCCGGTGTCGAGCATGTCGACACTCACCGCGATGTGCGGTGCGCGGTCCGCGACGGAGAAGTCATCGATGAGCGTCTGCGCGTAGTCGGTGCTGTGCGTGACCACCCGGGCGAAGTCAGGACCGAGCTCCGGCCAACCGACGGCGAAACGCCGGGCGATGAACTCGGCGTGGCGCTGGTTCTTGGCGAAGACGATGGTCTTGGCCAGGCGCTCACCGTCGTCCACCCGGTGCCCCTCCTCCATGAGCCGTTTGAGCACCTTGTCCACGGTGTCCGTGTTGAACAGGTACTTGTTCAGCTCCCCGCTCGTGACCTCGTCCGGGGTGTCGTCGCCCCAGTCCTTCAGGTCCCATTCGGCACGTTCCTCGTCGGTCAGGTCGTCGTAGCGGATGCCCTCGCGCAGGTAGGTGGTCGACACGCTGATACCGCGTGCGGGGACGAGGAAGCCGTCGGCCACGGCCTCGTCGAGGGTGTAGGCGTGGGTGGGTTCCCCGTCCGGCAGGTCGAACAGCCGGTAGGTGTTGTGGTCGATCTGGTCCTTCGGAGTGGCCGTCAGGCCGAGCAGCAGGGCGTCGAAGTAGTCGAAGATGAACCCGTACTTGGCGTAGACGGAGCGGTGGGCCTCGTCGACGACGATGAGGTCGAAGAAACCGGGACCGAAACGCTGCTGTTCGATGAGGTTCATCATCGTCGGGTAGGTGGAGAGGAAAACCCGGCCGTCGTTATCCCGGTCATTGAGCAGATTGACCACCGGCGCGTCCGGCAGGTGGGCCTTGAAGGCATTCGCACCCTGGGTGACCAGCGCGGTGCGGTCGGCGAGGAAGAGGACACGTTTCACCCAGTTCGCCTTCATCAGCTGGTCGACCGTGGCGATGGTGGTGCGGGTCTTGCCGGAACCGGTGGCCATGACCAGGAGGGCGGAGCGGCGACGGTTGTCGAAGGCCTGGCCGACGGCCTTGATCGCGGTGGTCTGGTAGTAGCGGCCGGCGATGTCGTCGTTGACCGGCTCGGCGGCCAGCGGGCGACGGGTGTGACGGCGCCGGATCATCAGTCCGAGTTCATCGGCGGTGAAGAACCCCTGGGTGGGCCGTGGCGGGTAGCCGGAGGCGTCGTCCCAGAGGAATGTCTCGATGCCGTTCGAGTAGAAGATGACGGGGCGTTGGCCGGTCTCCGCCTCGAGACAGTCTGCGTAGAGCTTGGCCTGCTGCTGACCTTCGGCGGCGCTGCGTCCGGTGCGCTTGGCCTCGACGAGGCCGAGGGGGCGCCCGTCGGCGCCCCAGAGGACGTAGTCGACGCGGCCCTCGCCGCTGGCGCTGGGCATGCCGCGTACCGGGTACTCGCGGGTGCGGGGAGTGTCCGGGTCCCAGCCGGCTTCGCGGAGCAGGACGTCGATGAGGACGTCGCGGGTCTCGGACTCCCGGTAGTCGTGGGTATCCGCGGTCTGACGGGCCTGCTGCGCCTCGGCGACGGCTTCGCGGAGTCGGCGGATCTCCGCTTCCTGTTGCTCCGCGGTCTCCTGGAGTTGTTCGAGTTCCTCCTCACGGTCGGCGAGGGCTTTGGCGCGCTTGGCGTCGAGGGCGCGGTACTTCTGGAGCTGTGCCGCGACCTTCTCACGCGGGACGGGGGCGACCTGGTCCGCGCGGGCAGGGTCGAACTGCTGGTTGACCGGGACGGTGTCCGGTGCAGTCGAGTAGCGCTGTGCCGCCCAGATGACCACGTGGAAGAGCTCGTTGAGCAGCTGGATGCCGGTGGAGTGGCGGACGGGACGGTCATCGTGGACGGCGTCGTTGCCGACCTTGCGCAGGACGTGGAGCTTGTCGAGGATCTTCTTCTCGACGGTGCCGCGGAAGGCGGGGGCGTTGAGCAGGGTGATGAACGACCGGTCGTGGGCGGGTGGCAGGTCCGCGATGTCGTAGATGTGGTCGGTGACGAGCTCGGCGGAGCGGCGGGCGTAGAAGCAGGCGGCGCGGGGGTCGTTCTTGTGGTTGGCCTCGGCTTTGACGCAGGACTCGAAGATCTGGGGCCATTCGGCCCGGATGAAGTCGAAGTTGCTCACGCGGTGGTCGTCTCCTGCTGTGCTGAACGTTTGCTTGGTTCAGGGTAACAGTCGTGCGTCCGCGGGACGCGGCATCGGAGGGGGCCTTGCGGTTGTAAGTGTAAAGCGTTAATGTGACGGGTGAACCGCAGTGGTCGGTGTCCGGCGGAGTGTCGGGGATCGTCGGATATGAAAGGGGTGTGCTGTGACTGTCACCGCAGAGAACCAGACGATCATGCTCGAACCCGGCGAGCGGCAGGTGATAGAGGAGTTCATCACTGAACACGGTGGAGATGCCCAGGAGTTCGCCACGGCGGACGGACGTGGCCTCCCCGCGCCGGTCAACGGGATATTCCGGGCGGTACTCAGAGCGATCAAGGAGGATCTTCCGATCTCCGTCTCGACGTTGCCACGTGAAGTGACCACCACGACCGCTGCTTCGATGCTCGGTATGTCGAGGCCGACGCTGATGAAACACGTCCGGGAGGGACGGATCGCCGCGCACAAGGTCGGTTCTCATCACCGACTGCTGTCGCGGGATGTGTTGGCGTACCGTGATGCACTCAAGCAGGAGAGACTGCAGGCGGTGTTTGACGTCATGGACTTCGACGATGAGGTGAAAAACGAAAACTAGGTGGCCCTGACTGGTATCCTCACGGTATGGCTGTGGTGAATCCGAACTCTGTTCTTCCTGACGCGAACATCTGGGTTTCGGAGACTCTTCATAGCTGGTTCGGTCTTCTAGCCAGTATGTCACTGGGTAGTTGGTCGTTCCGCTGGACCGAAGACATCTTCAATGAAGCGGGGTATCATCGGCGTCGAAGGTTTATTGATAAATACGGGACACATGTCGACAGCAGTCGCGTTGAATCATTGAGGGATCGGCTCGAGACGAGCATGGGGAAAGAAGCGAGAATAAGTGGATTCGCCCATGATGATTCGGTGAATGTGATAGATCCCTACGATGCCCACGTGCACGATGCGGCTGTGCATGCCGGTATCGGAGTTGTTGTTACTGACAACATCAAAGACTTTACGAAGATCTACGACGACCCGGATGATTGCCCGTATGATGTGATGACTGCCGACGAGTTCTTGACGCTTGCGGCTGAATCCGCGCCGGAAATGATCGATACAGTGATTCTCTGTCAATATCGGTACTGGGCAGGAAAGAGGAAGCCTTTCAATCTTCCGGCTAAATTACGCGCTGCCGGGTGTCAGGAGTTTTCTCGATATGTCGCAGGTAGGCTCCAGGTGATTGCTCTGCCGGGCTAGGGACTACTCGAAGAATTCTTCGTCGACCTTGACGATGGAGATGGTGCGTTCGACCTGGACGCCGACGCCGTACTGGATCATGAGGTTGGTGAGCCGTGATCCGTCGATGAGGATCACCCGCGACTGGATGGCTTCGGCGTAGTCGCGGGCTCCGGCAGTGAACCGTCCAGTCGTGAGAAAAACTCCTTGGTGGGCTTGGGCACCCTGCAGGGTGCCGACGAATGCCTGGATTGCCGGCCTGCTGACTGGATTGTCTGGTGCGTAGCGTTTCGCCTGGACGTAGATTCTGCTGAGGCCAAGGGCGATGAGAAGTTTGGGGAATGCCTCTTTGAAGAAAGACGGGGCGTTGTTGTGGAACCTGGAGAGAATTTCATCGGCGATGGTGGAATTAAGGCATTGGATGCCGTCGTCGATCTGTTCGACGGGGTCTAAGGTGGGACGTTGGCCTCGAGAAGTTGCGGAGGAAGGGCCTGTTGGCCAAGATGCGGAGCACAGGCAGCATGAATCTGTCGTAGGTGAGCATCTTGGTCAGAGCTCCCCGCGGAAAGCCCGGGACTGAATTGCGGTAAACATACTGTTCAGAGAGTCAGATCTGGTCGTTACACGTTCTTGGTACGCCATCAGTTTCTCTCTGATTTTGTCGAACTCTATCTGCAGAGCAAGTGGAGGGAGCGGAATACTTACTTCCTGAAGGCGAGATTTTGATATGTTCGACATGCTTTGGGAGGATCCGCCTGAGATTGCTCGAATTCTCTGGCGCATAGCCGGCCGCATCAGGAGCTTCTGGAGGTAGGAGGGGCGTACTTTCTCATAGTCGGGAACAATTCTATATATCAGATCGGGAATAAGGAGATTTGGGTGTTCTTCTTCGACTAGGCATGCTGCCCCGACAAGTTCCGGTGTGTTCTTCCTCGTCATTAGTAGGTCTCCAGAATGGACTTCATTCTTCCTCAAGGGTTCAATGATCCCTTGGAATAGTTTATTCTCTTCAGGGATATATTTTCCAGAGGTCACGGCGCTAAGCTTGAGTACTCCCCACTGTCCTGGTCTTGCTGGCTGGCTATCACATTTTGGGCTCGTCCCGCTATCGATTCGCTGAATTATGTCCCGAAAGTGAATGTGCGGAAAAGTTCTCGCAGGAAACATTCTGTCGAATATGCTTCCAGTGAGTTCTTCGATCTCGTTGTCTAGCTGGCAAGATTTTTCCATGAGCCCGACTTTTCTGTCGAGGATCTCGGCAATCCGCCGCTGCTCCGACAGGGGAGGGAGGGGGACAGGAAGATTTAGGAAATCTCCACGATTGAGTGATCGTCGGCGTGCGGTAGAACTGCGAAGTTTGGCGGAGTAGTAGGTAAGTGCGGTATCGGATCGGAGGAATCGCAAAAGGAATTCTGGATATATTGAAGAATTATCCTCTATATTCCATACTTGGTATGCGGGGCTGACGATAGCCTGATTGTATAAACTCTGAAAATCTAGGACCCCTTCGTCAATGGGAAATCCTACAACTAGTTGGCCATGTTCGACTACTTTGTAACCTGAAAGGTCTGCCCCTGCGACCCGTTTTGTGAATTTCGATGATTGATCGACTAACCCATTGTGCATCGTCATGGAGAGGATGGGGAGATCTCGATCACCAGCGCGTTGGGGCTTCGCTGGACTGATCAATTCCCCCAACGTCGCCCACCGCCAGTCGGCCGGCAGTTCCCACGGTCCGTCGCTCACTTCAGCATCTCCTTCAGCTCCGCTGTGCCCTTCGCGATCTCCTCGTTCAGCGCCTCAATCTCGGCGAGGATCTCCATCGGATCACGGTGCTCGACCTCCTCGAACTCGATCTCCTTGTACCGGTTGATCGACAGGTCATAGCCCTGCTCCCGGACCTCCGAGACCGGCACCGTGAACGACTGGTCCGTCCGGGCACGATCGCGCTCACTCCCCTCCTTCTCCTTCCACCGGGCGACGACATCCGGCAGATCATCCGCCGCGATCTTGTCGCGCTTGTCATCCAGGGAGAACCCGTCCGCCTTCACGTCGTAGAACCAGACCTCGTCGGTTCCACCCACGCCCGTCTTCGTGAAACACAGGATCGCCGTCGACACCCCGGCATAAGGCTTGAACACCCCCGACGGCAACTTGATCACCGCATCGAGCTTATGGTTCTCCACCAGCATCTCGCGCAACGCCTTATGCGCCTTCGTTGACCCGAACAACACTCCGTCCGGGACGATCACCGCCGCACGACCACCCGGCTCCAATAGCTTGAGGAACAGGGCCAGGAACAGCAGCTCCGTCTTCTTCGTCTTCACCACCGACAACAGGTCCTTCGCCGTCGTCTCATAGTCCAACGACCCGGCGAACGGAGGATTCGCCAGGATCAACGAATACGAATCCTCCTCGGCAGACACACTCTCGCTCAACGAGTCCCGGTACCGGATGTCCGGCGACTCGATCCCGTGCATCAGCATGTTCATCGACCCGATACGCAGCATCGTCGAATCGAAGTCGAAACCATGGAACATGTCCTCGTGGAAATGCTCCCGCAGGTTCGGATTCAGCAGGGCATCGCGGTGATGCTCCCGGATGTACTCCGACGCACCGATCAGGAAGCCCGCCGTACCGCACGCCGGGTCACAGATCGTCTCCTTCTCCCCCGGTTCCATGATCTCCACCATCATGTCGATAATGTGCCGTGGCGTCCTGAACTGACCGTTGACCCCCGCGCTCGACAGCTTCGACAGCAGGTACTCGTACAGGTCGCCGTTCGTGTCCCGGTTGGTCACCTCGATCTGGTCGATCAGGCCGACCACCTTCACCAACAGGTTCGGCGTGGGGATGGTGAACCGGGCGTCCCTCATGTGGGTGGCGTATGTCGACTCCTCGCCGTTGTCCCGACGGCCCAGCGACTGCAGGAACGGGAACACCCCGGTGGACACCGTGGTGAACATCGTCTCCGGATCGAAGTCCTTGAAGATGTGCCAGCGGTAGTCCTGCTGGTCGTCACGGAACCGCCGGTCAGTGAACGGCTTCCCACTGAAAGCCGCCTTCTGCTCCCCGATGGTCTCCAGGTCATCGAGACGGCGGATGAACAGCAGGTAGGTGATCTGCTCGACCACCTCGGACGGGTTGGAGATACCGCCGGTCCAGAAGGCATTCCAGACGGCGTCGACGCGGGACTTCAGCTCACCAGTGATCACGACGTTCATGGTATCGGGAGCATCCGACATGGGGGCCGAGGAGGTCGGCGCAGGTGTTCGAGCCAGGGCGGTACACCCGCCGTATTCAGAAGTATCGCAAAGTATAGTGCCGTATCCAGAAAACTGGATACGGCACTATACTTCGGTTGATGTCGGTGATCCGGTGGTCACTCCCGCACGCCGTGCACCGTGACCTCCCCCACGGAGGCAGCCTGCGGCATCGGTAGCTCGGTGATCCACAGCAGTACACGGTCACCGGCCGGCGCGTCCCCACCGGTCAGGGTCAATGTTCCACCGGAGGCGGTCTCCGCGTCCAGAACCTCTGTCTGGTCCACCGCGGTGACGTCACCGGAACCCGAGCGCAGCTCGATCCTGGTCCCGTCCGGCACACCCTCCAGGTCGGCAGAGGTCACTGAGGCCGCCTCGTCCAGCGACAGCAGCAGCCCGATCCCCGGTTTCAGGGAGGACGGCCCGTCGCCCAGCTGGTCGACGTACTGCGCCGAGCTCCAGGTGGTCGCGGGGTCACCGTCGATGACCAACGGGGCATCCTCCGGGTTGTCGAGGGTCCCGGTGCCGCTCTCGGCCGGGGCCCATTCACTGGCCTCCGACACACCCACGATCTCCGGTTCCGCAGCCGCCTGGGCCGAGGTGGACTGTCCGCCACGGATCGAGTCCGTGGTCACCGGCGAATCCCGACGGTCACCGCCGAAGTAGGCCACCACGACGACGATCAGCGCGACGATGAGGAACAGTCCGGCGATCGTCAGTGTCACGGACAGCGCGGTACGTCCCGGCTTCTCCGGCGCAGCGCCGAAGCCGGCACGTTGTTCCGGGTTCGGCGCGACATCGGCACTGGTGACGAGGTCCGCGTCCGGTGACTCGGAGGTCGTGGCCGCACGCAACCGTGTAGCCAACTGCCGGGCGTCGACACCGTCGACCTGCCGGGCGTCGTCCAGGATCTGCTGGAGCTCCGCCGGGATCAGGTGCGACGGCACCGAACTCAGCAGCATGTCCAGGGACACGGCGATCGCATGCACGTCCTGACGGGACGAACCGCCGGGCAACACACCCGGGAACGCCAGCACGGCACGGCCCTCCGAGCTGATCCGCAACCGGTTACGGTGGTCGATGCCCAGCGATCCGCCCAGCTCGGCGACGTCGCCGGCGGCATCGGCCAGATCGGCCATCGCGTAACCGGCGGCCAGCGGGTCGGGACCGGACTCCGCCACCCGGGTCAACGGCGCACCGTCGGTCCAGTCGGCGACGACCACGACCAGTGTCCGGGCGTCACAGATCTCCCGTACCCGTGCCACACCCGGGGACGAGACCTTCGCCAGCGTGGCGCTGCGGTCCAGCAGCTCACGGGAACCGACTCCGGCGACCTGCGGGTCGAGAATGGTCAGGGCGACCAGGTCCCCGGTCTCGTTGTCGCGGGCCTGCCACAGCCGGGCCGCCGGTGAGCCACCGTGATCCGACAGCAGCCGGAACCGGCCCTGCAGGATCGGGGCACCGGGGACCAGACGCGGGCCACGGACCCGGCCTGCCGACAGCGGCGGCATCGCAGGGCCCACCACGTCCTGACCGGTGAGGCCGGCCATCCCGGCGATCGGCATCTCGGTGATACGTGCCGCAGGGCGCCCGTCCTCGTCCTCGGGGACGGCACCGGCGAAGAACCGTCCCACCACGGGCAGACGGGCCAGCGTGGCACCGACGGTCATGACCTCCGGCAGCTTCGAGCGCGAGAGGATCAGCATGACGATCGCCAGGAACACCACACCGGAGATCAGCAGGCGGACGAGGAACCCGAACATGAAGCCGTCCGGAATGAGGAAACGGTCCACGAGTGCATCCAGGCGCCAGACGATCAGGGCCGAGACCACAGAGGCCCCGAGGGCCCACAGGGAGGTCTTGAGCACGCTGCGCATCCCCAGATGTCCCAGCGAGCGTTTCAGCAGCCGGTGCCCGATGATCGCACCGGCGACGAATCCCATGCCGTTCGCCGCACCCAGCAGGACGACCACCAGGCGCGGCTCACTGGCGACGTGCGGTGCCACGTACGCCAGCGCGACCTTGGTGACCGTGATGCCGCCGATGATGAACGTCGGCGTCCACACCTCCTCGCGCGCATAGAACACGCGCAGGTGCAGCAGCACGATCGCGTAGGGGACCAGCGTGAAGGCGGAGAAACTGATTGTCCAGCCCAGGACGTTCGCGGTGTCGAGGGAGTAGCTCCCGTAGGCGAACAGTGCCGGGGCGATGAGTGTGCCGAAGGCGGTGAAGAAGGCGATGACCGGCACGAGCGCCAGCATCGTCAGCCTTGTCGCCATCGTCAGGTCCTTGACCACGGCCTTGTCGTCACCGTCGGCGGCGTTACGGGACAGCCGCGGCATCACCGCGGTCAGCAGGGTCACACCGATCACACCGTACGGCACCTGCAGCAGTTGCCAGGCCTGCATGTAGATCGTCGGTGCATCCCCCTGGCCGGAGGCGATGCGGTTGTTGAGCACCCAGCCGATCTGCGAGATCAGCACGTAGACCACGATGGCCAGGGCCATGCCGCCGAACTGCTTGAGCCTGTCGTCCAGGCCCCACAGCGGGCGCATGTCCACGCCGGCCCTACGCAGGTACGGCACCATGATCGCCGCCTGCACCACGACGCCGACGGTGGTTCCCAGGCCCAGCAGCATGATGTGCGGGTCGGTGATCGTGACATTGTCGGTGGGGCTGAGCTTCGTGTCATCGGGCAACAGGTAGTAGATGCCCAGCACAGCCAGCGTGACCACGTTGTTGACCACCGGTGCCCAGGCACCGGGCTTGAAGATGCCCTTGGTGTTCAGCACCGCCATCATCACCGCGAACATCGCGTAGAACACGATCTGCGGCAGCACCAGGTAGGCGAACGCGGAGGACATCCCGATGTTCACCTTGCCGTCGGAGTCCAGCGACATCCGGGTCAGCAGGGGTGCGGCAAGGACCGCGATGACCGTCACGGTCATCATCAGTGTGAACGTCAACGTCAACAGGCGTCTGATGAACGCCGCGCCCCGGTCGGGGTCCTCCTTCTCCGCCCGGACGAGCAACGGGACGACGAGACTGGTGAGCACGGCGCCCAGGACCAGCTCGGTGATGAGGTTCGGCAGCGTGTTCGCCGTGTTGAAGGCACTGGCGACCTCTGCTCCCAGGGCGGAACCGATGAGGACGGTCCGCAGGAATCCGGTGATCCGGCTCAGCAGGGTGGCTACCGCCATCGACCCCGTCGCGCGGACCACGTCGGTGTCCGAGGCCGTTGTGGCGCCGGACCCTTCGTTGCCGTCCGCGGCCTCGGTCATGCTCGTGCCGGACGAACCGCCGGCCTTCGATGCTGTCGAGGTGGCCTTGGTCAGCCGCGGGTCGGTCGCCGCCCGCTCGGCGGGGGACATGTTCAGCTTCGAGTGGTCGGCACCGGGATCGGTGCCGCCGGTGGCCTCGCTGGTGTCGTGGTCGGTCGATCCGGAGGAGCGGGAGGACCGGGATGGCGCAGCTTTCGCCGGCGGGGTGGCGGCGCGGAACCGCCCCCGTTCGCCGGGATGTGCGGCGTCGCCGGGGTCTTCTCGAGAATCAGTCACCGCTCTATCTTCGTGCACGCCCCCGGTGGTTCGCTAACTGCCGGCGTCTTTTCGTCACCCGGATCACGGCGAACAGGCCGAAGACGACCGCCACACCGATGCCCACAACGAGCGCGCCGCTGCCGGGGCCGGAGGCCATACGGATCGTCACAGGATCGGATATCCGCATGTCATCCGGCGTTTCGAGGTACATGGTCAGGTCGGTCTCGCGGATGTTCGAGGGGAAGGACGTCGTCATCTGCAGGGTGACGCTCCCCTGCGCGGGAATGAGTTGCATCCCGGGCGTGTTGAGGGTGACCCCGTCACCGGATTCGTAGTCGACGTTCACCCGCACCGGCAGGGGCAGACCGTTGCGCGCCACCACGATCAGGGGCGAGGAGTCACTGGTCCGGGTGAACACGCTGCCCGGCGGGAGCAGGGACACCGACTCGCGCAGCTCGTGGATCAGGGCGCGGACGCTCCCCCGACGTTCCGTGGCCCGGTCCCGGGCGGCGGCGTCCTCGTCGGCGACGCGGCGACGGGTGTCCGTCAACGAGCGGAGAAGGTCGTCGACCATGGGGCGCGTGAAGATCTCGGGGGTGAGAGCGACATTGTCGTTGTCGACCATGATCCGGGTGAAGTTGTGCAGGTCCTCGGCGAGACCTCTCCCCTCGGCGATGTCATCCTCACCCACCGGAGCGGGGTCGGCCTCCGGTTCCTGCACCGTGCCGTCGGACGCCACGCCACGCAGGGCGGCTCCCAAGGAGACGGCGCGGGCTGACCCGTCCTCCAGACGGCCGGTCACCGCCTCGAGCCAGGTAGCCGCATCGTCCTCGTTCACCGTCCATTCCGCCGGTGGAGTGGCGATGACGTTGCCGGCCGGCGCGCTGTCGGAGGAGCCGGCACCACTGAGTTCCAGGTCGAGGACGCCGACCGCGGCTGCCATCCGTTCGGCCGCACTGTCGTCGCTGAGGTCGCGTCGCGACGCCGGCGCACTGTAGGCGGCCGTGGTGGGAGTTTCCCCGGTGGCCGCGAGCGCGGAACCCAGCGCGGCCGGGAACCGGAGGGCACGCGTCCCGCCAGGCAGGGTGACGATTCCGGCCTCTCCACCGTCGTTCGTGGCCACCGAGTCCTGGGCGACGAGCACCGTGGTCGGTGTCTCTCTGCCGGTGGTGCTGAAACGCCGTACCGAGGCATCGGAGACGTATCCCGATCCCGGCACGACCACGCCCTCGGCGGAGTCGGTGTCGAGAATCTCCGAGATGGTCTCCGTCCCACGTTCCGACAGTTCGGTGACCCGGGGATCATCGACCCCGGTGACGGCGTCGACGTCGGCTCCGCCGAACGGGAGGGGGACGGTGCACTGGCCGTCGACGACGGTGCGCAGTTCTTCCAGCCACGACGCCGCATCGGCGGCACCGGTGCCCTCGACGGAGTCGTCACCGGTGCGGTTGCTGGTCCACCGGTCGCGGAGCCGTACCGGCTCCTCGACGGGGCTGGGGGCCTCACCGACCCGGTAGCCCTCACTCATCCGGGAGACGGTTTCAAGCAGGTCAGGGTCGATGGCGATGCACGTCGCCTCCTGCAGGTCATCGGAGCCGGCGGCCGCTGAACGGTACGTCGACAACAGGGTGCTGAGTCGACCCTCCGGCCGCAGCTCCTCGGCCAGTGACTCGTCCGACAGATAGAGGTCATTGGGCTCGGGGGCGT
Source organism: Corynebacterium glyciniphilum AJ 3170 (assembly GCF_007673095.1). Lineage (GTDB taxonomy): Bacteria > Actinomycetota > Actinomycetes > Mycobacteriales > Mycobacteriaceae > Corynebacterium. The sequence continues at coordinate 117,021 of NZ_VDYZ01000006.1, read as the reverse complement.
CGCCGACCTGACCCGCGCCCGCTGTGGCGCTCGACGACAACGGCCAGAGCATGGTGATCCCCGCGGGACGGTCTGTGTCGTCGGGGCCGTCGGGGTCGTCGGGGTCGGCGGTCCCGGCGGTCTCCGTGACCGTCACGGTCGTGCGCGTCGCGGCGACGAAGGACGTCCCCGACCCCCCCAGGTCGGCGTTGAGGTTGAGCAGCAGCGGGTAGACGCCGGGCCCGTCCAGTCCCAGGCCACTGAGACTGCCGGCACGTCCGTCGACGGGCACGGTCAGCCGGAACTGCCGTTCCTCACCGGGATCCAGGGTGCCGTCGAGCTGCTGGAAAGGACCCACCCACGGGTACTCCCCCTGATTCGACATCAGGGACGTCGCCACACCGTCCGGTGCGTCCACCGCATTCTGGTGCTGGGTACGCAACTGCAGGCCCGACAGTTCCTGATCCGATGAGTTCGTCACACGGATCCGCAGGTCCAGGGCACCGCTGTCGGTGACCGTGGCAGGCTGCTGCCCCAGGATCTCCAGCGACACACCACTCTCCGGGTCCGCGGACCGTGCCTCGGGATTCGACCAGAGCGTTCCCCCTGAGGGAGCGTCCTGCGCCGCTGCGACAGGCACGACCGGGGTCAGCGCCACGCCCACCGCCACCACGGCGAGGCAGGGCAACGGCCGGACCGGGTGTGACGACCCTGACGACCCCGACAACCGCCGCATCACTACCGCGGGGTACGTCGCCCGGCCTTCGCCTCCGCGCGGGCGAGGTCGGGCAACCGGTCGTGGGCCTGACGGGCGAGCTTGCGTTCATCGGCGTAGGCGAGACGCTCGACGAGGTTGCTCACCGGCAGCCACGCCACCTCGGTGACCTCAGGGTCCTCGTCATTGAGGTCACCGTCGACGTAGCGCAGCAGGTGGTGGTGCACCGTCTTGTGGATCCGGCGCCCCTCCGAGACGAACCAGTAGTCGATCGTCCCGAGATCGCTGACGACCTCCCCACTCACACCGGTCTCCTCCCACACCTCACGTTCCGCGGTGGTGTGGTGGGACTCGTCCGGTTCGATGTGGCCCTTCGGGATCGACCACAGCAACCGTCCGCGACGGTCCAGACGTCCGATGAGGGCGACGTACATCCGCGACAGGTCCACCGACCCGTCCCCCCGTACCGCTTCGGCGAGCCCCGACAGCACGAGACCGCCGGCGCTGGTCTCCACCGAGGTCGGCAGTTCACTGTGGTCACGCTGCTGAACGGAGCGTGCCGGAGACCGGCGTTGGTCCGGCCGTGAGGAGCTCCCGCCGGAGCGGCCAGAGCGATTACGCCGTTGGTTCATGGAGAACAAGGGTAGTGCCTGCGGGGCGGTTTGTGGGAACTGTAAAATCCGGGGGGTGACGGGACGCCAGACGCAGGAGAATCAGGACGCAGCGACAATGCTCGCCACCGCATGGTCTGCGGTGAAGGACAACGACAGGACCGACCGGACGCTCACCGCACTGGCGGAGGCGTTCGCCGCCCGTGGCCACCGGCTCTACCTCGTCGGCGGCTCTGTCCGCGACGCGCTGCTCGGGCGCCTCACCGAGCACGACTTCGACCTGGACTTCACCACCGACGCACGGCCGGAGGCCGTCACCACGATCCTCGACGAGGTCGCCGAGACCGTCTGGGACACCGGCATCGAGTTCGGCACCGTGTCGGCGATGTTCCACGGCCTGATCGTCGAGATCACCACGTTCCGCGCCGACGCCTACGACGGGGCGTCACGCAATCCCGAGGTCACCTTCGGCGACACACTGGACGGCGACCTGGTGCGCCGCGACTTCCGCTGCAACGCCATCGCCCTCGAACTCTCCGCAGACGGCGGCCACGAGCTCCGCGACCCGCTGAACGGGCTCGACGACCTCGTCGCCGGAGTGCTCGACACCCCGGCCGCCCCCGAGCAGTCCTTCCACGATGATCCGCTGCGCATGCTCCGCGCCTGCCGCTTCGCCTCCCAGCTGGGGTTCACCGTGGCCGACCGGGTGCGCACCGCCATGACCGACATGGCCGACCAGATCGGTCGGATCACCGCTGAACGGGTCGCTGCCGAGCTGAACAAGCTCATGCTCGGTGCGGAGCCGTGGACGGGCCTGGACATGATGGTCGACACCGGGCTCGCCGACCACGTCCTGCCGGAACTGCCTGCCCTGAAACTCACCCAGGACGAGCACCGCCAGCACAAGGACGTCTACGCCCACTCACTCCAGGTCCTGCGTAACGCGACGGAGCTGGAGGGGCGCATGGGAGACGCCTCGGAGGTCTCGGACGCCGACCGGCTCGTGCTGCGGTGGGCCGCACTGATGCACGACATCGGCAAACCCGACACCCGCGAATTCACCGACTCCGGTGCGGTGACGTTCCACCACCACGAGGTGGTCGGTGCCCGGATGACCCGTCGGCGCCTCAAGGCGCTGAAGTACCCGAAACGGCAGATCCAGGACATCGGTCAACTGGTATTCCTGCACATGCGTTTCCACGGTTACGGTGACGGTGCATGGACCGATTCGGCGGTGCGGCGCTATGTCGCCGACGCCGGCGACCTCCTCCCCCAGCTGCAGGTCATCGTCCGTGCCGACTGCACCACCCGGAACAAGCGCAAGGCCGCCCGCCTGCAGCGCGCGGTCGAGGACCTCGACACCCGCATCGTCGAACTCAAGGAACAGGAGGATCTCGACGCCGTCCGGCCCGACCTGGACGGCAACGAGATCATGACCATCCTCGACCTGCCGCCCGGACCCGCGGTCGGCAAGGCGTGGGCGTTCCTCAAGGAGCTACGCCTGGACCGTGGCCCCATGGAACGGGACGAGGCGATCGCCGAACTGAAACGCTGGTGGGAGAACCAGACGTGAGCCCTTCCGCCACGGCGGAGTTCAGGAAAGGGATCCAGGACAGCTGGACCGTGGCCCTGGGGCTCATCCCCCTGGGGCTGGCTTTCGGACTCCTGGTCACCCAGACAGGTTTCGCCTGGTGGTGGACGCCGGTGTTCAGCATCGTGCTCTACGCCGGGTCCATGGAGTTCCTGGCGATCACCCTGGTCACCGGTGGTGTCGCGCCTCTTTCCGCTGCGCTGTACGGCTTCCTGGTGAACTTCCGCCACGTGTTCTACGGATTGAGTTACCCCGTGGAGGCGGTGACCTCGCCGGCGGCGAAGGCCTACGGCATCTATTCGCTGACGGACGAGACCTACGCGATCCTGTCCACGAAGCAGAAGTCCGTGTGGACACAGCCGCGGGTCATGGCGGTGCAGATGTTCTGCCAGTCCGCCTGGGTGGTCTTCGGCGTTGTCGGTGCCCTGGTCGGCTCCGCGCTGCCGTTGGATCTGGTGGGCCTGGACTTCGCGTTGACCGCGCTGTTCGTGGTGCTGGCGATCGAGGCGTTGGACGTCAGCCGGGATGTGTGGCTCCCCGTTGTCGCCGTCGTCGCAGGGGCGGTCGGTTATGCGGTGAGCCGGGAGCAGATGCTGCTGATCGGTCTCTCGCTGTACTTCGTGTACCTGGTGGGACGGTTCCTGTGGCCGCCGAGGTCACAGCGGCCACAGGGGCCACAGGGGCCACAGGGGCCACGGGGATCACACGGAAAGGGGTCCGGCGATGAGTAGCGGCCTTCCCGCCGGTGTGGACCTGACCAACACCCTGCTGATCCTCGGCGGGGTCGGCCTGGTGACCCTGCTACTGCGCGCCCTGCCATTCGCGGCGATGCGCTACTTCCGCGAGTCGGCCCTGGTCGCGTGGCTGGGGATCGCCATGCCCGCCGGTGTGATGACGGTGCTGGTGATGTACACCCTGGTCAGCTCCACGGAGAATCCCGGGGGTGTCGGCGCGGCCGTGATCGCTGTGGTGGCGACCGCGGCACTGCACCTGTGGCGTCGCTCAGCGACGATGTCGATCCTGTTCGGCACGGTGATCTACATGCTGCTGGTGAATCTGGTGTTCTGAGACGCTCCGGGAATCCTAGCTCGTGACGTCCTCGAGCTTCGGGGTGATCTGCTCCAGCGCCCACAGCACGGAGTCCGGGGAACCGAGAGAGAACGCCTGGGACAGGTCATCGTCGGCGACGATGGCGTGGCCCTCCTTCACAGCGCCGAGACTCTTCCACGGGCCCAGGTCCTCGAGCTCCTCCTGGCTGATGCCGATCGGGAAGCCCACGACGACATCCGCGTCGGCGGTGTCGAGGTTCTCGTCGGAGAGCTGCGTGAAGAAGGTGTCCGGCGTCTTCTCCACGTTGCCGGTTTCGGTGAATCCGAGCGAGGTCAGCAGGTCCATGCGACCGTCGCCCTCGAAGTACGCGGCCCAGCCTTCACCGTATTTCGAGACAACGGAGACCGTCTTCTCGGCCCACTCCGGATGGTCGTCCCGGACGCGCGCGATGGCGTCGTCGACCTCCTGGTTGATCTCGTCGCCCTCGGCGGATTCGCCGAGCGCCGTGGCGATCATGTCGACCTGGGTGTCCCTGGCCACGGTGTAGCCTTCGTCGCCCTCGGGGGCGGAGATCGTCGGCGCGATCGCGGACAGCTGGTCGTAGGTCTCCTGGTCGCTCGCGGACTTCACGTTGAGGATGAGGTCAGGTTCGAGCGCTGCGATCTTCTCGACGTCGACGTCCTGGTTGCCGCCGCCGGAGAGGATCTCGGGTGAGTCATCGTAGGTCTCCTCGTTCCAGGGGCTCACGCCGTCGCCGCCGAACTCGAGGAAGTCGCTGGCACCGACCGGTTGGACGCCCAGGTTGAGGGCGATGTCGGCGTCGCCCCAGCCCAGTGCGACGATCCGTGTGGGCTGTTCGGGGATCTCGATGTCGCCGAACGTGGTGGGCACCGACACGGGGAAGGTGTCGGTCGCGGTCGAGGTGGCGGCACCGGAAGCGCCGCCGTCCGTACCCCCGTCGTCGGAGGTGCAGGCGGCCAGTGCAATTCCCGTTGCCAGGGCGGTCGTGGCGGCGCCGATGCGCAGGAGTGAGCGTCTCATGGAGGTAAAGGTACCGTAACCTCGGTCCGGGGAACAGCGCCGCGGCGTCGCGGGTATTAGACTCGTCTGCCATGGGTACCCCGTCTTTTATTTCCGAGCTCCGCGACAAGGTCGGCCACGCACCACTGTGGTTGCCGGGAGTCACCGCTGTCGTGGTCCGGGACGTGGCGGCGGACGCGCCGGTGTTCGCCACGCCGGACGTCCTGCTGGTCAAGCGGGCAGACGACGGCCGTTGGACGCCGGTGTGCGGCATCATCGACCCGGGTGAGGAGGTCGCGGAGGCGGCTGTGCGCGAGGTCGCCGAAGAAACGGGCCTGACGGTCGAGGTTGACGCGCTGATCGGCACGGGTGCGGTCGGCCCGGTCACCTATCCCAACGGGGACGTGTGCAGTTTCATGGACACCACGGTGCGGTGCGTCCTCACCCCGGACAGTGCCGGTGAACCGCGGGTCAATGACGAGGAGTCCGTTGAGGTCGGATGGTTCCCGGTTGCCCAGCTGCCGGCGATGGACCCGAGGTTCCGGCTGGTCATCGCCGACTGTGTCGCGCAGCTGAAGCATCCGGCGGGCTTCCGGCCACGGATGGGGTACGTGAAGCGGTCTCGCCCGGTCGCCGGCGACATCCGCGGGATATAGTCCTTCCGACCATGGAACCAGCAGGGGACGCGCCGGGCCGTCAACGTGCACTTCCCCGTGATGTCGCAGAGGCCCTCGACCGGATCCTGGACGGGGCGGTGGCGGATGACCTGGAGTCCAGCGTCCTGGATTTCAAGGAGGATCCTGCCCACACCCCGACGCGTCGCCCGGACGAGAAGGCCGCCGACATGCTGGTCAAGACCGCGTGCTGCTTCGCCAACGGTTCGGCGGGACGGGGTTTCATCGTCTTCGGCATCGCCGACCGGACACCGGGGCCCGATGCCTTCAACGGCACCGACCGCGACCCGGCGGAGATCGCACACCTGATCTTCACCGGTACGCGCCCCCACCTGACGGTGGACGCCTGGGACGCCTACGCGCATGGCGCACGGATCATCGTGATACGCGTCCCGGCAGGGCTCGCGGTGCACACCGGGCCCGACGAGATCGTCCGGCACCGCGTCGGGGACGCCTGCCTCCCGCTCGAGGGCGAGCCGAAGGAACTCCTCGCACGGGCCCGCGGAAACCCCGATTACACGGCGGAGCCGTCGTCGGTACCTCTGCAGGACTATGACGTGGAGGCATTGGCCGCCGGCCGTGAACTGCTGGCCACGGCACAACGCGCCGGCACGCTGCCCAACGGCGACGGCAGCACCGGTACAGGCCTGCTGGCGAAACTGGACCTGCTGACCGACGGGGGTGCCCCGACCGTCGCGGCAGAACTCCTCTTCCACCGGGCGCCGGGGGCCCGGCACCTGTACCGGGCCGGCGACACGGAGTCGGCGCACCCGCCGACCGAGACACTCCTGGACCTGCCGTTGGTGCTGTCGGCGACATCGTTGCGTGACCTGGTCAGGGCACATGACGACTCCTCGATCCCGGCGGCCGCCGCCGACGAGGCGATCACCAACGCCCTGGTGCACCGGGACTGGTCACGTCCTGAGCCGGTGGTGGTCTTCCAGTCCCCCCAGATGATCCGGGTCCACTCCCCCGGCGGTCTGCCTGGCGGAAACACCGCCGACCGACTGTTGTCCGGCCCCTCGCAGCCACGTAACCCGGCTCTGCTCAACGCGATGCAGCTGTTGGGGCTGGAACGGTGGTCCTCCCGCGGTTTCGACCGGATGTGGTTGGCGATGTTGTCGGCGGGGTTCGAGCCGCCGGTCGTCGACGCGAAAGAGGACGCGGTGGATGTGACCCTGTTCAACGGTGAGCCGGACATGGAGTTCGTCTCGTTGCTGAGCGCCGTGCGTGCCGAGTACGGCCGCGGCGTGGCCCGCGACGCGGCGACACTGGTGGTGCTTCGTCATCTGATGGCCGCCGGGACCGTCGATCTCGAGCTGGCGGCCCTGCTGCAGCAGGCCGGCGAGGCGGACGCCCGGTCGCTGATGACGTGGCTCGCGCAGCGTGGGGTAGTGCAGCGTACCGCCCGACGTCGCGACGAGTGGCGGTTCTCCGACCGGGTGGCGGCACTGGTGCCGGGGAGTGCAGCGGAGTAGTGAGCCCGTAGGAACCGGTCGCCTACCAGGTGTTCTCCGGAGACTTCGCGGCGTAGGTGGCCGCACGTCCCGAGCAGATCATCAGCTGGATCTGGTGGAAGATCATCAAGGGCACGATGATCAGGCCCGCGCCACCGCTGAAGAGCACGGCCGCGATCGGTAGGCCGGACGCCAGGGACTTCTTCGTCCCGCAGAACTGGATCGCCACCTGGTCCTTGTAGTCGAAGCCGAGGCGTCGTCCGGTCCAGGAGGTCAACCACAGCATCGCGTAGACGCCGACCACGGAGCCGATGCAGATACCGACGATGGCGATCCAGGACACCGAACTCCACACGCCCATCACGATGCCCTCGGAGAACGCCACGTAGACGACCAGTCCGATCGAGATCTTGTCGACGTAGCCGGTGGGTTTCGCCCCGGCGATCGTCGCCACCCCGGGGACGTTGCGCATTACCTGGCCCAGGATGAACGGGGCGAGCAGCTGCAGGGCGATGTCGACGAAGACGGAGGTGTCGATGTGCAGCCCGCCGTCGGTGCCGCTCATCAGCAGAAGGACCAGCAGTGGCGTCACGAAGACGCCGATGAGATTCGACGCCGACGCACTGACGATCGCGCCGGGGATGTTGCCCCGGGCGATGGAGGTGAAGGCGACTGAGGACTGCACCGTGGACGGGACCAGGGTGAGGAAGAGGATCCCCTGGTAGAGGTCGTCGCCGATCGCACCCTTGAGTGGCATCAGGGCCAGGCCGACGAGGGGGAAGACCACGAAAGTGAACGCCAGGATCAGGAGGTGCAGACGCCAGTGCTTCAGTCCGTTGAGTGCCTCACGGGTGGACAGGCGGGCGCCGTAGAGAAAGAACAGCAGGCCGATCGCGATCTTCACGACCCAGTCCATGACGTCGGCCAAACCGTCGCGGGCAGGGAAGACGAGCGCGAGGACGACGCCGAGGACGATCAGCACGATGAGAAGATCGGGGCGGTATCCCACGATACGGTTAATAAAGTTCCTCATAGTGAGACACTATAGTTGATGATGTTCCTCAGTCCACGGCGAGTCCGAGAACAATGTGAGAATCTCGTCCCGGCCGGCGTAGGACGGTGCGGCGCCTCGGCCGCGTACCGCCAGGCTCCCCGCCGCGGACGCCAGGTGTGCCGCCGCGACGAGGTCCTCGCCTTCCGCCAGGGCGGCGGCGAGCGTCCCGCAGAACGCGTCGCCCGCGCCGGTGGTGTCGACGACGTTGTCCGCGGGCACCGGGCCGATGTCCGTGCGTCCTTCCGCGGTGACCAGGACCGCCCCCTGGGCGCCGAGGGTGATGAGCACGGACATCGCGACGCCGGCATCTACTGCGGCGACAGCGGCGTCGGCGACGGCGGTGGCGTCCGACGTCGTGCTGAAGACCTCCGCCGCCTCAGACTCGTTGAGGATCAGCGGATCCGCTGTGGCAAGCAGGGCAGGGTCCCGGGTGGTCACCGGAGCCAGATTCAGGACGAACCGGGCTCCGAGACGCTGCGCCAGCTGTGGCAGGGCCGCGGAGTGCTCCGGGGTGAGTTCGCCCTGGGCCAGCAGCACGGCGGCGGCGGTGTCGGTGGTGTCGTGGGTGATGCCGTCCTGTGTCGCCGGGACGGTGTACTCGTTGGCTCCGGAGGTGACCACGATGATGTTCTCCCCGTCCGGATCGTTCATGATGAACGCCTGACCGGTGGGGGCGTCCTGCGGCGCGCGAGCGACGGCGGACACGTCGACACCGTAGTCGGTCAGGGTGGTCAGCGCGGCGTCGCCGTCTGCGTCCGCACCGACCGTGGCCTGGAAGATGACCGTGCCGTCGAGGTAACGGGCCGCAGCCACTGCCTGGTTGGCTCCCTTGCCGCCCAGGGCTTTGCCGTTCGGCGAGGCGATCGTCGTCTCCCCCGCCGTCGGAAACCGGTCGACCCGCACGAAAGTGTCGACGTTCAACGACCCGCAGACCACGACGACCGGGGTGGACTGTGCAGGAACAGACGCGGCGCTCATGGTGCTTCAGCCTAGTCGGCGGTGGTACCGAGCTCCCACAGTGCTGAGACCGGCATGCCCCAGAGGCGGTCACCGAACGGAACAGGGTCCTGCGCCGTCGACAGGACGATCCCGGCGATGAACCGGTCCCCCAGTTTGTCCCGTAGAAACGCCAGATGACCGAAGTACGAGGACCGCAGAGTCGATGACGCCTTGACCTCGATGGCGATGATCCGGCCGTCGCTGAGTTCCACGAGACAATCCACCTCACGGTCATTGCTGTTCCGGTAGGAGTACAACCGGAAATCGGCGTTCGACCAGGACTGCTGGCGTCGTAGCTCTGCGGCGACGAACCCCTCGAGCAGTTGCCCGAAGTATTCGGAATTCGTCGCCAACTGACCCTGGGTCACCCCCGACAGGTGCATCGCCAGAGCACTGTCCGGCAGGAAGACCTTCGGACGCCCGATTTCACGCCGGGCGAGGTTCGCCGTCCACGGTGGAAGCTCGTCGATGAGGTAGAGGCTACGCAACAGTGAGATGTAGCTGGTGAGCGTACTTTCGGGGATGCTTGTCTGCTTCGAGAGACGGGCCCGGACGAGTTCGCCAGCCTGATTCGCTGCGAGGAGCCGGAGCACTGATGACACGCGAGCCGGGTCCGTCAGCCGCATCAGTTCGGCGATATCGCGGTTGACCAGGCTGGACACATAGGCGTCGAGCCAGACCGAACGCATCCTCTCGGGCAGGACCCGGAGTTCCGGGAAGCTGCCGGCCGCGAGGACGGAAGCGTAGCCGTTTCTGTCCGTTGTGCTGGGGTGGGGTATGGCACCGTCCACCACCGCCGAGACGAAATCCTCCGAGACACCGGCGAGTTCACCCTGACTGAAGCCGCCGAGGTTCACCGAGACGCTTCTGCCCGCAACTTCACCGTGGATTTGCAGGCACCTCCACCGTGGATTTGCAGGCAGTGAAATGCCAGCTCAGAATAGAAAATAGCAACGTGATACGAACTGCACCGTGGATTTGCAGGCACCACCACCGTGGATTTGCAGGCAGCTACCGGGGTCGCAGCGACGCACGCCGCCACAACCCGGGGGTCTGAGGCCCCAGAGTCTGTTTGCTCGGGCTCGTCTCTTCGGGGAGTTAGGGCTAACGGGAGTCGCGTGCGGCCGCGGCCCGGCGGGCGGCGTCGAGGTCCAGTTCGACAGGCGTGACGCTGTCGTGGCCGCCGCAGCCGCCGTCACAGTCTCCGCCGCAGGAGCTGTCGGACGATGACCCCGACGAGCAGCAGCCTGCCGCGGCCCGCTGCTGTTCAGCCTGCTGAGCCTTCGCATGGTCGATCTTCGCCAGTGTCTGTGCCGCCAGCGCGGCACCCATGCCGATCAGGAACAGCGCACCCACCACCAGCAGTCCGGAGACGATCCAGAGCCATCCGCCCTGGAGCCCGACGGCGCCGGCGGCGATGAGCGCGACGCCCGCTCCCGTCCAGGTCGGGCCGGCGATACGGTGGCCGGTGTCCCACATCTCCCGGTTCTTGCGCACCTCCGGGACACGCAGCCCCACCCACCTGTTCCCCGGCAGTTTCGCGGTGACGGCAAGCACACCGGTGACCAGCACGGCAGCGCCCAGGATGAACAGCAGGACAGAGAGAACGATCATGCACACCAGTCTATTACAATGGCTGGACATGACTAACCCTCGGAGCGAATCTGGCGAGTCCACGTCCCACCGCTACACCCCGGAACTCGCCGGCGACATCGAAAATCGCTGGCAGAGGTACTGGCGTGACAACGGCACCTTCAATGCGCCGAACCCCGTCGGCGACCTTGCAGACGCAGGCGCACCGGAGACGCCCGCCACCGACATCCCCGAGAAGCTCTTCGTCCAGGACATGTTCCCCTACCCCTCCGGCGTGGGACTGCATGTCGGACACCCGCTGGGGTACATCGCCACCGACGTCTACGCACGCTTCAACCGCATGCTGGGGCGCAACGTCCTGCACACCCTCGGCTACGACGCCTTCGGCCTGCCTGCCGAGCAGTACGCCGTGCAGACCGGCACGCACCCGCGCACCACCACCAGCGCCAACATCGAGAACATGGAACGTCAGCTGGGACGGCTGGGCCTGGGGCACGACCGCCGCCGCGTGATCGCCACCACCGACACCGACTTCTACCGCTGGACACAGTGGATCTTCCTGCAGATCTACAATTCCTGGTTCGACACCGAGGCGGAGAAGGCGCGCCCGATCAGTGAACTGGAGGCGAAGTTCGCGGCCGAACGTCCCGACTGGGCTGACCTGACGCCTGCCGAACAGCAGGCCGAGCTCGACGAACACCGGCTGGTGTACCGCTCGAACAGCACGGTCAACTGGTGCCCCGGTCTCGGCACCGTCCTGGCCAACGAGGAGGTCACCGCCGACGGACGCTCCGAGCGCGGCAACTTCCCCGTCTTCCGTAAGCGGCTGTCCCAGTGGATGATGCGGATCACCGCCTACTCCGACCGGTTGCTGGACGATCTCGAGGACCTCGACTGGCCCGAGAAGGTCAAGTCCATGCAGCGCAACTGGATCGGACGGTCCCGCGGCGCCGAGGTCGACTTCGCCAGCGACGCCGGCCCGATCCGGGTATTCACCACCCGCCCCGACACGCTGTTCGGAGCGTCCTACATGGTGCTCGCTCCGGAGCATGAACTTGTCGACGCACTGGTCACGGATCTGCCTTATGATGCCGACACCGACGAACGCTGGTCCTACGGCGAGGCCACACCGGCCGCCGCCGTGGCGTCCTACCGTGGGGCGATCGCGGCGAAGACCGACCTGGAACGGCAGGAGAACAAGGAGAAGACCGGCGTCTTCACCGGGGCGTACGCCACCAACCCCGTCAACGGCGCGCAGGTCCCCGTCTTCATCGCCGATTACGTGCTCACCGGGTACGGCACCGGCGCGATCATGGCGGTGCCGGGCCACGATGAACGCGACCACGAGTTCGCCACCGTCTTCGGACTGCCGGTCACCGAGGTCGTCTCCGGCGGGGACGCCCCGATCGCCGAGGCCGCCTACACCGGGGACGGCGTGCTGGTGAACTCTGCCAATGAACGGGGGCTCGACCTCAACGGCATGAACAAGGCCGATGCGATCGAGACCACCATCGCCTGGCTCGCTGAGCAGGGCGTCGGTGAAGAGAAGATCCAGTACAAGCTGCGTGACTGGCTCTTCGCCCGCCAGCGCTACTGGGGCGAACCCTTCCCGGTCGTCTACGACGCCGACGGAGTCGCCCACGCGCTGCCGGAATCCATGCTGCCTGTCGAACTCCCCGAGGTCGAGGACTACAGGCCCGTCAGCTTCGACCCGGACGACGCCTCCTCCGAGCCACAGCCTCCGCTGGCCAAGGCCAGGGAGTGGGTCGAGGTCACCCTCGATCTCGGCGACGGCGAGCGGACCTACTGGCGCGACACCAACGTCATGCCGCAGTGGGCCGGCTCCTCCTGGTACCAGCTGCGCTACATCGACCCGACGAACAGCGACGCGCTCGTCGACATCGAGAACGAACGGTACTGGACCGGGCCGCGTGAGGGCGCTCCCTCGGGCGGTGTGGACCTCTATGTCGGTGGTGTGGAGCACGCCGTGCTGCACCTGCTCTACAGCCGTTTCTGGCACAAGGTGCTCTTCGATCTCGGCCATGTGAGCTCCTACGAGCCCTACCACCGGCTCTACAACCAGGGCTACATCCAGGCCTACGCCTACACCGACTCACGCGGGGTCTACGTGCCTGCCGCCGATGTCGAGGAGAAGGACGGCACCTTCTACTACAACGGCGAGGAGGTCACCCAGGAGTACGGCAAGATGGGCAAGTCCCTGAAGAACGCCGTCTCCCCCGACGAGATCTGCGACAACTACGGCGCAGACACTCTGCGGGTGTACGAGATTTCGATGGGACCGCTGGACACCTCCCGCCCCTGGGCGACGAAGGACGTCGTCGGCGCCCAGCGCTTCCTGCAGCGCGCATGGCGGCTGGTCGTGGACGAGGCCACCGGTGAGCCGGCGGTGTCGGACGCGGAACTGAGTGACGACGATCAGCGTGCACTGCACCGTACCGTCGCGGGCGTGCATGACGACTACGCGCACCTGCGGGACAACACCGCCGTCGCCAAGCTCATCGAGTACGTCAACCACCTGACGAAGGCTCACGCGGGGGCGTCGGTGCCCCGTGGCGCTGTGGAGCCACTGGTGCTGATGATGGCACCGGTCGCTCCGCACATCGCGGAGGAGCTCTGGTCACGCCTGGGCCACGAGGGTTCTCTGGCCCACGCACCCTTCCCCACCTGGGAAGAGAAGTGGCTGGTCGACGACACTGTCGAGCTGCCCGTCCAGGTGATGGGCAAGGTGCGTGGCCGGGTGACCGTGGCTGTGGACGCGGCGCGTGAGGATGTTGAGGCCGCGGCGCTGGCGGAGCCGAACGTGGCGGCACATGTCGAGGGCAAGACCGTCGCGAAGATCATCGTGGTCCCCGGCAAGATGGTGAACATCGTCGCGAAATAGGCGAAACGGGTGGGGCTCCTCCCCCACCCGGCACGTGACGGTGCTCAGTGCCCGATGATCAGCGGGACCGGCAGCGTGGTGAAGATGATGAGGAAGAAGGGGATCAGCCACCACAGTGTGCCCATGAACGGCTGCCACCACTGGTAGCGGCGCCATTTGCGGAGTACGACGAGGCCGGCGACGATCGGGCCGAACATGGAGATCACTGTCGGGATGATCCGGGTGACGGCGGTGTCCCCCACCGTCTGGTCGAGCACGATCCAGGCGACGATGGTGACGACGGGGAAGGCGACCGCCAACTGCCAGGCCTGGCGCACGGACGTACGCCGGTCAAGGTCCTCGAGGCGGTCGAGAGGATCGGGATTCTCTGAACTGTTGGGCTGAGCGGACATGATGTCTCCGAGTCTAGCCCGTGTGCCCCGCTGGCCGGCTACCGCTGGACTCTAGACCGGGCTGACGAGAACCGGCGCAGGTGAGTGCGCGAGAAGCTGGTTGGTGGACGGGCCGATGAAGACCCGGTTGAAGGCACCGAGGACGGAGGACCCGACCACGAGGATCTCGCCCTTCTTCCAGTGCACGTCGTCCATCGCGCCGCTCCACCCGGGACCGGAGCCCACTTCGGTCTCCACACGCAGGTCCGGGTGACGCTCCTCGGCACGCTCCCTGCCGCGGGCGAGGATGTCGAGCGCCTGGCCGCGCCAGCGTTCATCCGCTTCGGCGGCATCGGGAAACGGTGTGAGGGTGGGGTACATTGACGCGCCGGTGGGGCTGAAGGCCACGAGTCGGAGGGGGACGCCCCAGCGCGAGGCCAGGTCCGCCGCTTTCCGGAGGGCCTGGTGGGACTGCTCGTTGTCGACGTAGGCACAGCTGACGCGGGTGACGCCGTGCTTCGACAATGTCGGTGTACGCGGCACGGTGACCACAGGCAGGGGTGCGCAGTGCAACAGTGCATCCGCGGTCGACCCGGCCCGGAAGCGTCCGACGGGGCCACCGGAGGTCCCGAAGCGGGAACCGACGACGATGAGGTCCGCGCCGAACTCCTCGGCTGACCGGATCAGCGCCGTCGTCTCCGAGTGACTGTGGAGCAGCTCGTCGCTGTCGTCGATCATCGAGTCCGGCACTCCGGCCTCGATGAGGGCGGTGCGGGCCGCAGCGTGGCAGGCGGCCGACTCCGCGGCCGCCCACTCCTCGAACCGTTGCACGGCGGCGGCGTCGGAGGCGTCGACACGGTCGACGCCCTCAGGCCAGATCCGCGGGATGACGGTCACCGGTTTAACGGTGATCTCGGCGGTCCTGGAGAGCCAGGAGACGAATGCCGCGGTGTCGGTACCGGTGTTGGTGTCAGCGCCGTCGGGATCCCCGTCGGGCCGCCAGGCCAGCAGCACTCGCAGCGGAGTCACCGGCTACTTCTCCCCCATGCGACGGGAGTCGAAGACCTCCATGCCGGCCTCCAGGGTCGGGATGAACTCCTCCACCTTCTCCAGCTGCTCCGGGTCGAGGACGGCGAGGATGTTCGCCATCTGCTTGTCACGTTCCTCGCCGATCCGGGTCAGTTCGGTCTTGCCGAGGTCCGTGAGCTTCACACGCACACCGCGACGGTCGCTCACGTCGCGGACGCGGGAGACCAGGCCCAGCGACTCAAGGTGGTTGATCGCGTTGGAGGCGGTGGGCATCCGGATCGACTCCAGATCGGCGATCTGGCTGATGCGCAGAGCACCGTGGGTCTGGAGGTTCATCATGATGGAGAGCTGCGCGGTACTGATGCTGGACTGCGTGGTCTGGCGGAAGTACAGGAGGTACATCCGGGTGACGACGGGCCGCAGGCGCTTCGCGACTTCAGACGGGGTAGCGGTCATGCCCACCAATCTACCGTGCTTTGCTCCTGAAAGGTATACTCGCACCACTTTTAGGCCAGTGAAGTTCCTTAACCTGGCAGGTCAGAGGGATATCACCGACCTACAATTGGGGTGATCAGGACCCCGAGGTGCCCGAGATGAAGGACTCGAGATCGGCACGGCCCTTGTCGTCCGGCTGCTGGATCCGGGGGGACTTCATCAGGTAGGTCGACGCGGGGTCGACGGGTCCTCCGATTCCACGGTCCTTGGCGATCTTCGCGGCACGTACGGCGTCGATGATGATACCGGCGGAGTTCGGGGAGTCCCAGACCTCGAGCTTGTACTCCAGGCTGATGGGCGCGTCGCCGAAGGCACGGCCTTCCAGGCGGATGAAGGCCCACTTACGGTCGTCGAGCCACTGCACGTAGTCGGAGGGGCCGATGTGGACGTTGCGGTCGTCGATCTTGCCCGACAGGGATCCGGTGAGGTTCGATGTCACGGCCTGGGTCTTGGAGACCTTCTTCGATTCGAGACGGTCGCGTTCCAGCATGTTCTTGAAGTCCATGTTGCCGCCCACGTTGAGCTGGTAGGTCCGGTCGACGGTCACGCCGCGCTCCTCGAAGAGCCGGGCGAGGACGCGGTGGGTGATGGTCGCGCCGACCTGGCTCTTGATGTCGTCGCCGACGACGGGGACCCCGGCGTTCTCGAACTTCTTCGCCCACTCCGGGTCGGAGGCGATGAAGACCGGGAGGGCGTTGACGAAGGCCACCCCGGCGTCGATGGCGCACTGGGCGTAGAACTTGTCGGCCTCCTCCGACCCCACCGGCAGGTACGACACGAGGACGTCGGCGCCGGTCTCCCGCAGGTGGGCGACGACCTCATCATGGGTGGCGTCGGGTTCGGTCGACTCCTCGATGGTCTCCCGGTAGTACCTGCCCAGGCCGTCGGCGGTGTGACCACGGCGGACGGTGATCCCCAACTCGGGGAGGTCGCAGATCTTGATGGTGCAGTTCTGGCCGGACTCCGTCGCGACGGAGACGTCCTTGCCGACCTTGTCGGCGTCGACGTCGTAGGCGGCGACGAGCTCGATGTCGCGTACGTGGTAGTCGCCGAACCGGACGTGCATGAGGCCGGGGACGGTGTCGTCGTCCGGGGTGTCCTTGTAGAACTCCAGGCCCTGGAGCAGTGAGGTGGCGCAGTTGCCGATGCCGGCGATGGCCAGCTTGATGGAGGTGTTGTCCTGTGAACTCATGGCTCCGGACGTTAGCCCTCCGTGAACTGAAAAACACGTCCTGACGTGGGGTGGAAAGCAACTTAACCGGTCAACGTCCGGTCTTGACCGATTCACCCGGGGCGGGAATCCGGATAGAATGGCCCGCATCATGTCGACCCCAGTGCAGCCCGTCCACACCGTCTCCCATGACCTGGACCGTCAGCGGACCCTGCGTGCGCTACGGCAGGGCGACCGGCGACGTTCCGACGTCTGTGACGCCGACCGCGGCCTGATGTCCTCGGCAGAGGTGCTGGGTTACCGTGTCGACCGCCCCTGCCCTGTCTGTGGCGCTTCGGATCTCCGGGAAAGCCTGTGGATCCACGGTGCGGCAATGGGGGAAAAATCGGGAACGGCGCGTAGTCTTTCGGAGATTGGCGCTATCCTCGCTACCCTGTTTCCTGACGGCGTCGGACGGTCTGCTACGGAACGTCCCGGCGCAGCCCCTGTCGGAGAATCCGGGAGCGGGGTGGCTGTCCACACGGTGGAGGTCTGCCTCCGCTGTGGATGGAACCATCTCATCAGGGAAGACATGTACGGTGCCGGTAGATCCAGTACGGAGAGAACAGCCACGTGACTAACGACTCGACCACCCCCAACGACTCCACGAAACGGCAGCGCACGCGCACGCGCAAGCCGGTGTGGCGTCGGCTCTTCGCCTCAGTGGCGGCAGTTCTGGCCGTGCTGATCGTGGTGCCGCTGGTGACGTTCTTCGCCGCCTACTCGGTGACCAAGGTTCCGCAGCCGGAGGAACTGGTCAACAACCAGATCTCCCAGATCTTCGCCAACGACGGCACCACCGAGCTGGCCCGTATCGTCCCGCCCGAGGGCAACCGGCAGAACGTCGACATCGAGGAGATCCCCGAGCATGTGCGCAACGCCGTCATCGCGGCGGAGGACCGGGACTTCTACGACAACCCCGGGTTCTCGATCACCGGTTTCGGACGTGCGGCCCTGGGGCAGCTCACCGGTGAGGACGCCGGCGGCGGATCGACCATCACCCAGCAGTACGTGAAGAACGCCGTCGTCGGTGACGAACGCAGCCTGGTCCGTAAGGGCAAGGAGCTGGTGATCTCGTCGAAGATGTCCCGTGAGTGGTCGAAAGACGAGATTCTCGAGGCCTACCTGAACACGATCTACTTCGGACGCAACGCCTACGGAATCTCCGCAGCCTCCCGCGCGTACTTCAACAAGCCGCTCCAGGAGCTGACTCCTGCCGAGGGTGCGGTGCTCGCCGCCTCGATCCAGCGGCCCAGCCAGCTCGACCCGTGGACCAACCGTCCCGAGGCCGAGCAGCGGTGGAACTACGTCTCCGACGGCCTGGTCGGCATGGGCACGATCAGCCAGCAGGAACGTGACGAGATGGTCTACCCGGAGGTCATTGATCCGGCACAGGTGGATTCAGGATCTGTGGCCGAGGGGACCAACGGCCTGATCAAGAGCCAGGTCCTCGCCGAGTTGAACGCCAACGGCATCACCGAGGAAGCCGTGAACACCGGTGGTCTGAAGATCACCACGACCATCGACGCCAACCACCAGCGGGCCATGGTGGAGAATGTCCACAATGCGATGGACGCCCAGGCGGACACGGTCCGGTCTGCCGGCGTGGCGATCGACCCCAAGACCGGTGGCGTCCGCGCCTACTACGGTGGCGACGATCCCACCGGGCTGGACTGGGCCAATGCCGGTCTCCAGACCGGCTCCACCTTCAAGATCTTCACGATGGCCGCGGCGGTCGAGCAGGGCATCCCGACCTCGACCCCCTACGACTCCTCCCCCGTCACCACCGGTGCGACCGAGGTGAACAACGTCGAGGGTGAGTCCTGTGGCACCTGTTCGATGGCCGAGGCGCTCAAGCGCTCGCTGAACACCTCCTTCATCCGCGTCGCCCGTGACCTCAACGGTGGTCCCCAGGACGTCGCCGACATGGCACACCGCCTCGGCGTCGCCGAGGAACTCCCGGGCATCGGCGAGACCCTGCGTGAGAACGGCGGCACCCCGTACGAGGGCATCACCCTCGGCCAGTACCAGTCCCGGCCGATCGACATGGCTTCCGCGCTGGCGACGCTGACCAACCAGGGCCGTTACATCCCCGCCCACTTCGTCTGGAAGGTCGAGACCTCCGAGGGCGAGATGCTGATGGACAACACGGGGATGGAATCCACCCAGGTCGTCCAGCCGGAGGTCGCCGACGAGGTGATCGCGGCCATGGGGCCGATCGCCGCCTACTCCAACGGCCACTCGTTGGCCGGCGGACGCCCGAGTGCTGCGAAGACCGGTACCGCCCAGTTGGGCGACACCGGGCAGAACAAGGACGCCTGGATGATCGGTTCCACCCCGCAGCTGGCGACCGCCGTGTGGATCGGAGACACCGACGGTCAGCCGCTGATGGACGGTCGGTACGGCGGTTCGATGTACGGTTCACAGTCGCCGTCGGACATCTGGCAGGGCTTCATGAACGAGGCACTCGTCAACGACGAGGTCGAGCAGTTCGCCAGTTCGGTTCCCGTCGTCCAGGACCCGCAGGCAGGAAACGCCTCCAGCAGCGGCTCCGCGGAGATGCAGGGTGGCGGTGCCGGCGGTGGCGCCGGTGGCGGCGCTGCCGGAGGAGGCGAGGACAGTGACAGCGGCGCGTCGAACGATGTCCCCGACACCGGGGCTGACACCGGTAACGGCACAGGGCAGAACCCCGACATCGGACGGATGATCGACGACTTCCTCAACAACCTCTGATCTGCGGCGGACATGTCCAGTACAGAGCTGCTGATCACGATGGGCAGCGTCTTCATCGGGTTCCTGCTGTTCGGCGGATCCTTCGCCAGTTTCATGGCGAAGCGTCGCCCTGCGGTGATCTGGGGTCTGTTCGGTGCGGCGATCGTCTTCATCACCGTGGTCCCCGTCGTCGTCGCCGTGTTCTGGGCGACGGCGGGGCCTGCGTCCGGATAACTTGGGTACACCGCGTCCGGCGTGTATCCTGATCAGGTTGCTGACGCAACGAACCCTCCTGCCGTAACCACTCCCGGATACGGCCGAAAAAACACTAGACCACAGGAGGTGATGAGGTCCGTGCGTCAATACGAGATGATGATTATCATCGACCCGTCACAGGATGAGCGCACCGTTTCCCCGTCCCTGGACAAGTTCCTGGAGACGGTCCGCAAGGACAACGGTACGGTCGACAAGGTTGACATCTGGGGCAAGCGTCGCCTGGAGTACCCGATCAACAAGCAGGACGAGGGCATCTACGCCGTCGTCGATCTGAACTGTGAGTCGGCCACCGTCCAGGAGCTCGACCGCGTTCTGAACCTGAACGACATCATCATGCGCACGAAGGTGCTGCGCAAGGACGCCAAGTAAGCGTCCTCGCGGCATCTGCATCAACGTCGAACCGACACTGACACCGACTGACAGGAGAAACTGACATGGCACAGGGAGACACCCCGATCACCGTCGTCGGAAATCTCGTCGCGGACCCCGAGCTGAGGTACACCCCCAGCGGTTCCGCCGTCGCGAACTTCCGTGTGGCGTCCACGCCGCGCCGGTTTGATTCCCAGTCGAATCAGTGGGTGGACGGCGAAGCACTGTTCCTCCAATGCAATGTGTGGCGGCAGGCGGCCGAGAACGTGGCGAACTCGCTCACCAAGGGTGACCGGGTGATTGTCACGGGTCGACTGCGGCAGCGCTCCTTCGAGACCCGTGAGGGCGAGAAGCGCACCGTGTTCGAGGTCGAGGCCGATGAGGTCGGCCCGTCCCTGAAGTACGCCACGACCCAGATCACCAAGACCCCCCGCCAGGGTGGGAACTTCGGTGGTCAGCAGGCCCCGCAGGGCGGCGGCCAGGCCGGTAACCAGGGAGGCTTCGGTGGTAACCGTGGCCAGGGTGGTTTCGGTGGTCAGCAGGGAAACCAGGGTGGTCAGCCCAACCAGGGTTACGGCGGTAACGCCGGTAACCAGGGTGGGTTCGGCGGGCGTAACGCCGCGCCGGACGATGACCCGTGGAACTCAGCTCCGCAGTCCGGTTTCGACGGCGGCGACGAACCGCCGTTCTGATCTGCCGTGTGAGTAACCCCCGGATCCCTCGGGATCTACCGAAACCATGAAAGGCTACGGATCATGAAGCTGATCCTCACCGCCGCCGTCGACAACCTCGGTGTCCCCGGTGACATCGTCGAGGTCAAGGCCGGCTACGGACGCAACTTCCTGCTGCCGCGCGGCTACGCCATCACCGCCACCCGTGGCGCTGAGCGTCAGGTGGAGAACATCCGCCGTGCCCAGCAGGACAAGGTCATTCGCGACCTCGACCACGCCCGCGAGGTCAAGGGCGAGATCGACCGCCTGAACAACGTCACGGTCTCCGTGCGCACCTCGGAGCAGGGCAAGCTGTTCGGCTCCGTCACTGCCGAGGACGTCGCCGCCGCCGTGAAGGCTGCCGGCGGTCGCGAGCTCGACAAGCGCACCATCGTCCTCAACCAGGGTGACGTCAAGGCGACCGGTTCCTACAATGTCGACGTGAAGCTGCACCCGCAGGTTGTCGCGTCGCTGAACTTCAAGGTCGTCGCAGAGAAGTAGTTCTCTCCTCGCCTCCCCCGTCGCAGGAACCCGCGACGGTTCTTCGGACACCCCCGGCCTAGACACCCGGGGTCCGGCCTAGACAACCGGTGTGTCCGCAGGCCGGGTATCCACGCGTCGGCGGCGAAGAACGCCACCATCTGTAAGACAACAGCATCGCCAGACAGGCCCGCCCCGGTCGTTCCGACCGGTCGGCGGGCCTGTGGCATTTCCGGGGGACGTGGGTTCCTGCACACCGTTGTGCACAGTGGCTCAACGCCCTGTGGACAGTTGTGGACAACTCGGGATAACTTTCTCTGATATGCGAGAATTATGCGCATATTTAGTTATGGCGTGACCTCGGATAACGCTGCACGGCCGTCATCTGGCCTGCGCGGACACAAGTTGTCCACGGCGGATTGCCGTTTATATTCTTCATCTTTACCCCTCTGACCTGGGAATTCGTCGATAACGGCAGGTCAGGGCATTCTCTGTCCACACGTTATCCACAAGTGGAACTGCGCAGATGCCGATTGGCGCACATTTCCTCCACAGTTCACCCACACGGCCTGTGGATAACTCCCGGGTGCGAGCGCCTCGAGTAAGGTTGTCCGGAGGCCGATGAAGTCCGAGGAGGGGGCTAGAATCATGGACATGAGCACACCGGAACGGGCACGCGACAGCTTCGCCGACGACATGGGGGACGCGCCCCTGCCGCCGGAGCCTGACCAGTGGGACAGCGGCGCTTTCGTGCCGGCTCAGCAGAACCCTCAGGGTGGTGCCGGCGGACGGGGAGGCTACAAGCGGCGGGACAACGCCACCGCTGCCGGAGGTGCATTCGCTGAACCGCGGCAGATGCCGCAGAACACCGAGGCTGAGATGGGCGTGCTCGGTGGCATGATGCTGAGCAAGGACGCCATCGCAGACGTCGTGGAACGCCTCCGTCCGGACGACTTCTACCGCCCGGCGCACCGGACGATCTACGAGACCATGCTCGAGCTCTACGGCGAGGGTATGGAGGTGGACCCGGTGATCCTCGCGGGGCGGTTGGACAACAACGCCATCCTCGACAGCGTGGGTGGGGCCCCGTACCTGCACGAGTTGTCCTCCAAGGTCCCGACCGCGGCCAACGCCGGCTACTACGCCGATCTCGTCGCCGAGAAGGCCGTCCTGCGTCGTCTGGTGTCCGCAGGGACCAGGATCGTGCAGTACGGCTACTCCGGCCTGGAGGGGAACGAACTTGAGAGCGTCGTCGACCGGGCGCAGCAGGAGATGTTCAACATCACCAACGAGTCTGCGTCGGAGGACTACATGGTCCTCCAGGACCTGCTGGAGTCCACCATGGACGAGCTGGACGCCCTCGAGAACGGTGACGGGCAGGGTGAGGGCGTTCTGACCGGGTTCAGCGAACTCGACGAGATGACCAACGGTCTGCGCGGCGGTCAGATGATCATCGTCGCCGCCCGTCCCGGCGTGGGCAAGTCCACGCTGGCCATGGACTTCATGCGTTCGGTGTCGGTCCAGCAGAACCGCGCCTCGGTGCTGTTCTCCCTGGAGATGAGTAAGTCGGAGGTGATGATGCGTGTCTTCTCCGCGGAAGCGGAGGTGCCGCTGTCGGTGATGCGTGGCGGCAAGATGGTCGATTCGCAGTGGGACAAACTGACCCAGCGGGTCACGGCCATCGAGAATGCGCCCATCTACATCGATGATTCGCCCAACCTGACGATGACGGAGATCCGCGCCAAGGCCCGACGGCTCAAGCAGAAGCACGATCTCGGTCTGATCGTCGTCGACTACCTGCAGCTGATGAGCTCGGGCAAGAAGGTGGAGTCGCGTCAGCAGGAGGTCTCCGAGTTCTCCCGTCAGCTGAAGCTCCTCGCCAAGGAGGTTGACGTGCCCCTGGTGGCGATCTCGCAGCTGAACCGTGGTGTGGAGTCTCGTGGTGACGACGCCCTCCCGCGTGTGTCGGACCTGCGTGAGTCCGGTTCCCTGGAGCAGGACGCCGACATCGTCCTGCTCATCAACCGCCCGGACGCCCAGAACCGGGACCATGAGCGTGCCGGGGAGGCCGACCTGATCCTGGCCAAGCACCGTGGCGGACCCATCGGCACGGTCCAGGTCGCCCACCAGCTGCACTACTCGAAGTTCTCGGACCTCAGCAGGGGAGTGTGACTACTCCTCGAACTGTTCGGCCAGGGTGGCGAGGATCCCGCGGAGGTCGGCAGCCTGCTCGTCGCTGAGCACGTCGAACATCATGCGGCGCACCGAGGTCACGTGGGAGGGTGCCGCATCCCGGATGGTCTCGAGACCGTGGTCGGTGAGCACGACGAAAGCTCCACGGCCGTCGGAGTTGCAGGTCTCCTTGCCGAGGAGTCCCCGGTTCATCATGCGGGTGATCTGGTGAGACAGGCGGGAACGGTCCCAGGTGAGCCGGTCGGCGAGCACCGCCATACGCATCCTGTGCCCGTCAGCCTCGGAGAGGTTCACGAGGACCTCGTAGTCGGGCATGGACAGGCCGGTGTCGCGCTGGAGGTCCCGTGCCAGGGCGGAGTCCATGCGCCGGGCCACGGACAGCCAGGATCGCCAGAGGCACTGTTCGGACTCGGTGAGCCAGGGGGTCGTCTTGCCGTTCGTCATGTTTCCCATTCAACCACAGTAATGAGGTAGTTGACACATCAACTACCCGCGTCTACTCTGGCTCCCGTATCGCACCACACCAAGGAGAACATCATCATGAGCAGCATCAACGACTACAGCGGCACCTACACCATCGACCCGGCACACTCCGAGATCGGCTTCACCGCGCGCCACGCCATGGTCACCAGGGTCCGTGGATCCTTCACTGACTTCACCGGATCAGCCTCCACCGGCAACGGCCTGGAGAATGCGTCGATCACCGTGGAGATCCAGGCAGGATCCATCGACACCAGGAACGCCGACCGTGACGGCCACGTGAAGTCGGCCGACTTCTTCGACGTCGAGACGTACCCCATGATCACCTTCGCCTCGACCGAGGTCCGTGCCGACGGCGATGACACCCTGGTCGTCACCGGCGACCTGACCATCAAGGACGTCACCAGGTCGGTCACCATCGAGTTCGAGTTCGACGGGGAGGTCACCGACCCCTGGGGCAACAGCCGCATCGGTTTCGAGGGCTCCACGGAGATCAACCGCACGGACTTCGGGCTGACGTGGAACGCTCCGCTGAAGAGCGACGGCGTGCTGGTGTCGGAGAAGATCAAGCTCAACTTCGATATTTCGGCGACGAAGAACGCCTGACCACCTGACTATTCCGGTCAGGTGTTCTAGCATCACGGACATGACTTCAGTTGTGTCCACAGGGGAGCAACGCCTTTTCGGTGCCCTCGTCTTCGCCGGGGGAGCCCTCGGCGCGTTCCTGCGGTGGGTCTTCACCGTGGACACCGGCGTCGCGGGGTCGCTCTGGCCCCTCCTGGTGGTCAACCAGGTCGGGGCCTTCGCCATGGGGATTCTCGTCGGAGCGCTGCCGTTCGTACGGGACACCGGACGGGACGGTTCACCCGGCCGTAGGAACAGGATCCGCGTCTCCCTCGGCACCGGGCTGCTCGGGGGGTTCACGTCGTACTCCGCGATCGCCGCTGCCACCGTGCAGGATGCCGGCGGCGTGCTCGGCCCTGTCGTCTACGTCGTGGGGACGGTCGTACTGGGGCTGCTCCTCGCACGTGCCGGCATCTGGTGCGGCGAGCGACTCGTTCCCGGTGGCCGGGGCGTCGAGGGGGAGGACGCATGACCGGCGACATCTCGTTGGTGGCGGCACTTCTGGTCGCCCTCGGGGGTGGCGCCGGTGCATGGCTCCGCTGGCGCGTCGACTCGGCGATCACACAGCGCACCCGGAGTGACCTGCTCGTCAGCCTGCTGGTGATCAACACCGTCGGTTCGCTGGTCCTCGGCGTGCTCTACGGGCTGATGGACAGCTGGTGGTTGATCGCCCTCGTCGGCACCGGCCTCTGCGGCGGCTTCACCACGTTCTCCAGCGCTTCGGCGGATGCGGTCCTGCTGTTCCGCCGCGACCGGGCGCTACCAGCGCTCATCTCCGTGGTCGGGATGGCGCTGCTGGCGGTGGCCGCCTTCGCCCTCGGCCACTGGCTGGTCAACTGGTGATCAGCTCTTCTTCGCCGAGATCCACACGTCAATCTCCGCGTGGACCGGTTCATTGCCTGCGTCGTCGATCAGTGCGATGGCGAGCGTCACCAGTTGCCCGCCGGTCTCGCGGGTGATGGTGGAGAAGTCGGGGAAGTCTGCGGTGGCGGTCACGGTCAGTCCACCGGTCGACTTCGTGGGGTAGTCTGCGCGCATCCCGCGGGGCAGCCAGCGGTGGGAGGTGGGGACCGTGGACTCGCAGAGCATGCCCATGGCTGCCTCAGCCCCGTTGAGTGCGGCGATGACGTGGAACGTGCCGATGTGGTTGCGCACGCCCCACCAGTCGCCGATACGTACGACCGCGCGGCCCGGTTCCGCGACTCGGATGCGGGGGAAGACCGTCCGGAAATAGGGGGCCTTCAGACTGAATCCCAGGGAGAACAGCCCGCGGCCCGGTGCGCTGCCGTTGAGCTTCTTCCACAATGTGTAGGTGCCGGTGGCGGAGCCGTGTCCGGAAGCATGAGTAGTCATGTATCCAGACATTATCCCAGCAGGTCCGCCGCCACAGGCGAACGACGGTAGCGGCGACGCATGTCGGCGAACACCGGTACCGTGGGTAGCGGTAACAGCAACGGTGGAATACCTGCCGTCCCCGACGACGTTGTACGGGGTGCGGAACGAGAGCAAACCAGCAAGCGAACCAACAGTCAGGAAGGTGCGGCCATGGCCACCACGACGATCACCAGCGAGAACTTCCAGGACACCATCCAGGGCGACGGCATTGTGCTGCTCGATTTCTGGGCGGAATGGTGCGGGCCCTGTAAGCGGTTCAGCCCGGTCTACGAGAACGTGTCCGAGAAGTACCCGGACTACACGTTCGGCAAGATCGACACCGAAGCCAACCAGGACATCGCTGCCGCACTGCAGATCCAGTCCATCCCCACCCTGATGGCGTTCCGTGACGGCATCCTCGTCTACCGTGAGGCCGGCGCACTGCCGCCGAAGGCCCTCACCGACCTCATCACCGAGGTCGAGGGCCTGGACATGGACGACGTCCGCAAGAAGGTCGCCGAGCAGAACGGCTAGGGGCGGCGACCGGGGGACTGCCCAGGGGTGGCGTCTCAGATGGTGTGGGCGTCGATCACGGCGCGGTAGCGCACCTCTGAGCCCAGGACGCGCCGGTAGGCGTCGTTGACACCGTCGGCGGCGACGAGCTCGATGTCGGCGGTGATGCCGTGCCCGGCGCAGAAGTCGATCATCTCCTGGGTCTCGGTGATACCGCCGATATTTGATCCGGCGACGCTGCGTCGACGACCGGTGAGCTGGTTGGCCCGGATGTTCATGCCTTCCGGGGGAAGGCCGAGCATCACCAGGGTCCCGTCCGGTGCCAGCATGCTGACGTACCGGTGGATGGGCAGCGCAGCCGAGACGGTGTTGAGGATCAGGTCGAATTCATCAGCGTGGGCCTTGTGGAAGGTGTCTGCGGCGTCCCCGCCGGTCGCCACGTAGGACGAGGCACCGAACCGGAGCCCGTCCTGCTCCTTCGACAGACCGTGGGAGAAGACCGTCACCTCGGCACCGAGTGCGGTGGCGATCTTCACTGCGACATGGCCGAGGCCACCCATGCCGACCACGGCGACGCGGGAGCCCGGGCCGACACCCCAGTGCTTCAGGGGCGAGTACGTGGTGATCCCGGCGCACAGCAGCGGTGTCATCGCCGCCATCGTCTCGCCGTCCAGGCCGCCGGCGACCTCCGGCATCCGGATGAGGAAGTCCTCCCGGCAGACGATGTGGGTCGAGTATCCGCCTTGGGTGATCGACCCGTCGTGCCGGTCGACACTGTTGTATGTACCGGTCATGCCGTTGAGGCAGTAGTTCTCCTCCCCGGCGGCGCAGGAGGCGCACTCGCCGCAGGAGTCGACCATGCAGCCGATACCGACGACGTCGCCGACGGCGTAGCGGGTGACCTCTGCACCGGTGTCCAGGACGGTACCGATGATCTCGTGGCCGGGCGCCATCGGGAAGTTGTCGTGGGGCCAGTCGCCGTTGACGGTGTGGATGTCTGAGTGGCAGATTCCGGACCAGCGGATGTCGACGAGACAGTCGTCGGGGCGCAGATCGCGGCGGGTCACGGTACCTTTCGTCAGGTCAGCGCCGGCGGAGGGGGCTTCGATACAGGCAGCGGTGGTAGTCATGGTCTCCGATGGTAACCGTCCTCCCCGCAGCGGCGGGACGCGCGAGCAGAAAACCCTTTATGCTGGGAACAGACCGGACAAGACATTGTTAGGAGCACCGCCATGGCGAACCCTTTCTCCAAGGGCTGGAAGTACCTGATGCAGTCCCTCGACACCACCATCGAGGAGAACGCGGACCCGAAGGTCCAGATTCAGCAGGCGACCGAAGCCGCCAAGAAACAGCACCGTGAGGTCACGGAGTCTGCCGCCCGCATCATCGGAAACCGCAATAAACTGGAGATGACGCTGAACCGTCTGGTCAAGGACCAGGAGAAGCTGCAGAACAATGCCCGCACGGCACTGCAGCAGGCTGACAAGGCGAGCTCCGAGGGGGATTCCGCCGCGGCAACCGAGTACACCAACACCGCCGAGATCTTCGCGACGCAGCTTGTCACCGTCGAGCAGGAGATCGAGGACACCAAGAAGATGCATGCCCAGGCGACCCAGGCCGCAGAGCAGGCACAACAGCAGCAGCGGCAGTCGGAGGCCCGGCTCAAGGAGCAGATGGGCCAGATCGACCAGCTGCGCGCCCAGGTGGACCAGGCGAAGATGCAGGAGAGCTCCAACGAGGCGCTGGAGTCCATGCAGGGTATCCAGGCGGATGACAGTGTCCCGACCCTCGACAGCGTCCGCGACAAGATCGAGGCCCGTTACGCCACAGCACTCGGCGCCCAGGAACTCACCGAGAACAGCGTGCGCGGCAGGATGGCCGAGATCGAGACCAGCGGGCGGGACATGGCGGCCTCGTCCCGGCTGGAACAGATCCGCGCGGAGCTGGCCGGTGGCGGTGCCGCCGGTGCCACCGGTGAGATCACTGCCGGACAGGAGGGCGTTGCGGACGACGGTGCGGGGGATGCCGAGGCCTCACCCGAACCGTCGTCTGACGCCGGGTCCGGGAGCGACAAGCCGGGGGCGTCGTCCGGCCAGTAGGCCCCGTAGGTTCTGTGTCCTGGAGAGTTGCGCCGGGCCCCCGCGCCCTCTACGATGGCAAGGCTTGAGCACGGGAGCGTGGTGTTCCGCCGAGGGCGGCCCCGGGCACTCCGGATACTTGTGACAAGGCCTCCGTACGGAGGTCTTTTTGGTTGCCTTCATCCCGAGCCAATCGCTGCGACGTGTCATTCGCCGTTGCAGCCCACCGGTGACGACGTCTCCACGGCTGACCCGTGCCCTAATGTCGCCTTGCATCTTTGGGAGGACCTCCATGCCAGACACCAGAACCACGTCCGACTCTCGCCCGGACACCTCAGGCGTCAACGTCGGCCTGTTGATCGGCATTCTCGTTGCCGCGGCGTTCGTCGCGATTCTCAACGAGACCGCGCTGTCGAATGCGCTGCCCAGCCTCATGCGCGAATTCGAGGTGGGGGAGGACGTGGCCCAGTGGCTGACCACGGTCTTCATGTTGACCATGGCCGTGGTCATCCCCACGACCGGTTACCTGATGCAGCGGCTGACGCTCCGGACGATCTACATCGCGGCACTGTCGCTGTTCCTGGCCGGAACCGTACTGGCCGCCGTGGCACCGATCTTCGCGGCGCTGCTGGCCGGTCGCGTACTGCAGGCCGCAGGTACGGCGCTGATCATGCCGTTGCTGATGACCACGATCATGATCCTCATCCCGGTGGAGCGGCGTGGGTCCGTCTTCGGCCTGGTCACGATCGTGATCGCGGTGGGCCCGGCCCTCGGGCCCACATTCGCGGGTCTGGTTCTCGAGCTCGCGAGCTGGCGCTGGATCTTCCTGGTCATGATCCCCCTGGCCCTGCTGGCGCTCGTGATGGGTGTCTGGCAGATCCGCAACTTCGAGGAGCCGAGTCGCCCTCCGTTCGACCCGGTGTCCGTGCTGCTGTCTGCGGTAGGCTTCGCCGCGGCGATCTACGGTCTCTCCGGTCTCTCCACGGCTGCCGAGGAATTTCCGACGGCGGCGGTCGTGTGCCTGGTCATCGGTGCCGTCGTGCTGGTCGTCTTCTTCCGGCGCCAGGGCACCTTGATGCGTGCCCAGGCGGCCGGTGAACACCGCGCGCCCCTGATGAACACCACCCCACTGAAGATCCGTGAGTTCTCCTGGTCGCTGGGCCTGATGCTGCTGTCGTTCGGTTCACTGTTCGGTTTCATCATCATCATGCCGATCTTCGGTCAGAACGTCCTGGGCCTCTCCGAGCTGCAGACCGGCCTGGTCACCCTCCCCGGCGGCATCATCATGGGGGCGATGGGCCCGATCGTCGGACGGCTGTACGACGCCCACGGGACGCGACCGCTGATCATTCCCGGTGGCGCGCTGCTGGTGGTCGCCATGGGTCTGCTGCTCATGCTCGACGAGAACAAGACCTTCTGGTACCTCGCCGGGATCGCCGTGGTGCTGAACATCGGTCTGTCACTGCTGATGACGCCGTTGATGTCGAATGCGCTCGCTGCGGTCCCGAATGAGATCTCCTCGCACGGTTCGGCGATCCTCAACACGCTGCAGCAGCTCGCCGGCGCCGCCGGAACCGCGTTGTTCATCGCCGTCATGGGTATCGGTTCGGCGAACTCCACTGCCGGGACGCCCACCGGTGCACTGGTGGACGGTGTCCACGTCGCCTTCTACCTGGGGTCCGGCATCGCCGTGCTCGTGTTCGTGCTGACCCTGGTGCTGCGGATCGATGCGCGGAGCATGACCGCCACCGCCGATGAAGATCAGCGGGATGAACAGAACGCCTGACCGGCGGGTACTGACCGTCGTCATTACGCTGCTCGTGGCACTGGTCGCGGTCGGTGTGGCGGTGGTGTGGTGGTACGGACAGTCGTACCTGGAGCGCGCCGGGGGACTGCGTGAGTCCGAGGCCCGTACCCACTGCGGTGACGAGGTCCGGTGGGAGACCGGGTACGGCGGGGACGCCGAACTGGATCTGTGGGGGGCCAGGACCGACCAGGACGGTGAACGGTGGGTCATTGACGGCCAGGTGTTCGCGGAACACCTGGACGGGGTCGAGGTGACGCAGGGCGCGCGTACGGACGGGGAGCAGTTCCGTTGCCTGGTCTCCGCGGACCGGGTCGTCGTGGAGATGGTGGACTGACCCGGGAGGTCAGCCCCGACCGCCGACGTAGCCGAAAGCGCGGAGTCCGGCGTCGCGGTAGTTCTTCAACGCCCGCAGGTAGTGCGGGTCGGACGTGACCACGATCGCGGTCCCGCCCCGCTCCCTGATCATCTCGGCGGTGTACTTCACGTTCTGCAGGGTGTTGCCGGCCTCTTCCTCGAGGATGATCTCGTTGCCGACACCCATGTCTGTCAGGGCGTCCTTCATCGCGGCGGCTTCCGAAGGACAGTCCTCACGGGTCTGTCCACCGGTGACGATCACCGGGTTCTCCGGGTGCTCGGCGAGGAGTTCAGCAGCGGCGTGCAGCCGGTCGGTGAGCACCTGCGGTGCGGAGCAGTCCTCCTGCAGTTGTGCGCCGAGGACCACGACGGGTGCTGTCTCGATGCGCCGGAGAATCGAGTGCGCCAGGGGAGTGCGGACGAATTCGGAGTCCGTGATGTTGTAGACCTGCTGTTTGGCTGCGGCGACGAGGTCATCGACGACGGAGACGGAACCGGACACGGCGCCTGACCCTGAGATGCTTCCACTGGAACCGAGGGAACCCGAGGAAGATCCTGGCGTATCTGCCGTGGCTGGTGGGGCAGTCGCGACGCCGGTTGCCAGCGATCCGGCGAGGACAACGGCGGACAGGCGACGTCGCCGTTCCCGGGTGGACAACGACGGGCGAATCGGCACAGGTCACTCCAGTTGGTTCGGCTCTTCTCGACGCAGTGGCGCGGAGTAGTGATAGCAGCATAACCGACTCCGGTAGGCGCGGGAAGCCCCCGGGAACTGTGGGCCTGGTCTACTTGGTCGAGCTGCCCTCAGCGGGGGTCACGGGCCTCCCGCGACGACGCCACGTCATCGACGATCTCGACGATGTGCTCGAGACCGGTGATCATCGTCCCGTAGACGGGCCAGTGGCTCGTCGGCAGGTTCTCGTCGTCCGAGAGTGCCTCGGTGAGCTGCTTCAGCCGATCCGACAGCGACTCCACTTCGGCGTCCGGATCCGCCACCGCACGGCCCGCGTCCCGGGAGATCGAGGCCCATTCCTCACGGAAGCGGGTGTCCCACTCGCCCTCTGCGTAGGAGGCCTCGCGCAGCGTCCTGGCGAGGTTGCGAAGGTGGGATGCGCCCTCGTCGGCACGTCGCAGGATGTCCTCCCAGCTGGCCTCCCCCGGATCCGGCGTCTCCTGGTCGCGCGCCCGCGCCCGTCGCAGCCGCGAGAGGTACGACCGTGGGTTGGCCCGACGGCTCTCCCGGGCGAACCGCACCACCGACCAGGCCGAGTTCAGTTCCTCACTGATCGAGTCAGTTTCGTCGATCCACGCGTCCGCCCGGTCGGTGTCCCAGGAGGAGGCGAACTCCTCACCCATGTTCTCCAGGACCGATCCCATCCTGCGGTTCACGTTGTCGACGTACCGGGACGCCTGTCTGTCCCGCAACGGGGGAAGGACCAGCAGGTTCACCACGATTCCGACCACGATCCCCACCCCGATCTCCATCATGCGGTCGCCGAACTGCTGCTGTTGCTCGGAGAAACCGTCACTGAGGATGAAGATGGACATCGTGGCGACGGTGACGCCTTCGTCGCGGATCCACCGGACCCTCGCCAACACCATTCCCACGAGCAGGGCCAGGGCGTACGTCCACAGGGAGACCCCCAGGAACGTGCCGACGAAGAAAGCGACCCCGATGCCCAGGAGAGAGGCGATGGTCGACTGCACACCACGCGAAAGGGTGCGGTACGCCGTGGCGTCGATCGTCAGCAGGGCGACCCAGGGGGCGAGGAAGGGGAAGCTGGTGTTGAGGAACGTCACGGAGATCCACCACGCGCCCGTGGCGGCGATCACGCATTTGGCGATCTGCAGCCCCGCGGTGGACCCTTCCGGGCTCCTGACCGTATCCCAGAGGCGGCCGAGGAACCCGTGGTCGTCGTTCCGTGTCCGGGTGTTCAGGACCGTCCCCCTTCGTCGGTCCGGATCATCCGTTCAGCTCCGCGGAACCGAGTTCGTCGGGCGCCTCGAAGCGCAGGACGGCGGCGATACCGCCGGACAGCGGGGTATCGGTCAACGCCACGTCGGCGTCGACCTGGGCGCTGCTGACGACGGCTTCACTCTCCCCACGGGTGGGGACGTCGTAGTTGAGCAGCAGGGTCTCGACCGCGCCCATGCCGGCAGCCTGGATCACGGCGTGCACGCCTTCTGCACTCCGGCCGCGGGCCCGGGCTTCCTCGAAGCGCTCGGCCTGGGCGAGTGCCGCACCAGCGGCGATCTCGCTGGCGATGGCGCCGACCGCCTGGTCCAGCGCTTCCCCGGCGTTGTCGCCGCTGGTGTCGGCGAGTCCACCCTCGTCCGTCTCCTGGACGATCTCGGCCAGCGCCGCGGACAGTTCCTCCTTCACCGCGGTGCGTCCCTGGGTTTCACCGGCGAGGACGAGGACATCAGGTGACCAGGTGCGGGCGGTGGCGTCCAGGTGTTCGGCGATGCCACGGGCGTTCTGCTTGACCGCCTCGTCTGCCCGGCGTTGGATCTGGTTGTGGGACAGTGCACCTTCGCGGGGCTTGCGGACCGGTTCCTCACTGCGGTTCTCGACGACCTCCTCGCCGGATTCGTCCAGGTTCTTGTCCCGGG
This sequence comes from Corynebacterium glyciniphilum AJ 3170, assembly GCF_007673095.1. Classification (GTDB taxonomy): domain Bacteria; phylum Actinomycetota; class Actinomycetes; order Mycobacteriales; family Mycobacteriaceae; genus Corynebacterium. The sequence continues at coordinate 83,688 of NZ_VDYZ01000006.1, read as the reverse complement.
TGGCGACGAGCCGACGGACCACGGCACCGGTCTGGTCGACCACGGCCAGCAGGACGCGGACCGCGCCGGCGCGTTCCCGCACGTAGCCGGACAGTTCGGGGATGTCGCCGAAGGCGGAGCCGTCCCCGGTTCCCGGGCGGGCGTCCCACGGTTCGTTGAGGAGCACGCCGCCGGCGTGGGCGACGAGCACGCGTCCGTCGGTCTGGATCTCGGTGATGTTGCGCACGGACAGTGCGTCGTCCACAGCCGACAGGAGCTGCTCGTCGGCGCCTGCCTCGGCGAGCTGCTCACGCTGTGCGTTCCACCTCAGCCGGATCTGGTTCTCCGCGTCCTCGGAGGGGCTGTGTCCCTCCAGGTAGACGGTGACGAAAGGTCCGTCAGCCTCGCTGATGTCCCGGACGGTGTCGAGTTTCATCGTACTGTTCCTTTCTGGGGAGCCGGGTGTGCTTACGGTGTGTGGATGCTTACGGGGTCATCTGTCCGCCGTTGACGTGGATCGTCGATCCGACGACGAAACTGGATTCCGGCGACGTCAGGAAGACATAGGCCGGGGCGAGTTCGACGGGCTGGCCCGCCCGCCCCAACGGGGTGTTGTGACCGAACTCGGGCAGTGCCTCCTTGGGCTGGCCGTCCGAGACCTGCAGGGGCGTCCACACGGGGCCGGGTGCCACGGCGTTGACGCGGATGCCCTCCGGAGCCAGTTGAGTCGCCAGCCCCTTGGTGAAGTTGTTGATCGCCGCCTTGGTCGACGCGTAGTCCATCAGGTGGTCCGAGGGGTCGTAGGCCTGGATGGAGGTCGAGTTCACGATCGTCGCGCCGGCGTCGAGATGGGGCAGGGCGGCTCTGGTCACCCGCACCATGGCGTGGAGGTTCACCTCGTAGGTCTGCTTCCACTGTTCGTCGGTGATGTCGGCGAACCGTGGCACCGAGATCTGACGTCCTGCGTTGTTGACCAGGGCGTCGAGTCCGCCGAGTTCCTTGACGGCCTGCTCCACGAGGTCCGCGCAGTACCGTTCATCGGAGAGGTCGCCGGGCAGCAGGACGGCACGACGGCCCTCCGCCTCGATGAGGTCGGCGACGCGACGGGCGTCGCGTTCCTCGTCGGGAAGGTAGGCCAGTGCGACGTCGGCACCTTCGCGGGCGAAGGCGAGCGCGGTGGCCGCGCCGATGCCGGAGTCCGCGCCGGTGACCAGAGCCCGCCGTCCTTCCAGGCGTCCGGTGCCGCGGTAGCTGGTGGCCCCGATGTCAGCCTCGGGGATCAGCTCGGCGTCCAGACCCGGTTCAGGCTGGTGCTGCTCGGGCGGTTCGATCCTCGCGAAGCGGGTGACGGGGTTGGTGAACGTCAGTTGGTCGGTCATGGCTCGTGCTCCCATCTGCATGTCGCGTATCGGGAAAGTGCCACGACTCTACCAGCGTTGTGACCAGCAGGTATGCGGGCCACCCTGAGGGGTGGCCCAAAGTGTGGGTGCCGGGGTCAGATGACCAGGTGGACCAGCAGGATCACGCCGAGGGCGACGACGGAGAGCACCGTCTCCATCAACGACCACGTCTTCAGCGTCTGCGGCACGGTCATGCCGAAGTACTCCTTGACCAACCAGAAGCCGGCGTCGTTGACGTGGGAGAAGAACACCGACCCGGCGCCGATCGCCAGCACCATCAGGGCGACTTCGGTCGAGCCCATGCCCGCGGCGACCGGTGCCATGATGCCGGCGGCGGTCACGGTGGCCACCGTCGCTGAGCCGGTGGCCAGTCGGATGAACACCGCGACCAGCCATCCGGCGATCAGCGGGGAGACCGGCGCGCTCTGCACCCACTCGCCGACGACGTCGGCCACGCCGGTGTTGACCAGGGTCTGCTTGAAACCGCCGCCGGCACCGACGATGAGGATCACCCCGGCGATGGGCCCGAAGGCGCCACCGATCTGGTCGGAGACCTCCTGCCGCGTACGACCCACACCGAAACCGAGGAAGACCATCGCCAGCAGAACCGTCGCGAGCAGGGCGACGATGGGCTCGCCCAGGAACTCGAAGGTCTTGTACACTACCGAGTCCTCGGACACCTGCAGTGATTCCACGACGGTGCGCGACAGCATCATCACCACCGGGAGCAGCACCACGGCGAGCCCCCGTCCGACCGAGGGCCGGTCGGCCCCTGTGCCCCCTGCGCCCCCGGTGTTCTCGGTGATGTCCTGACCGGAGATGGAGGTGGGTGCCTCGATAGGTACCCACCGGGCCATGAACTTCGCCGACAGCGGGCCGGCGATCGCCACGACGGGGACGGACACCAGCAGGCCCAGGGCCAGGGTGAGGCCGAGGTTCGCGCCCAGGGCGTCCACGGCGATCAGGGGACCGGGGTGCGGGGGCACCAGGGCATGCAGGGCGGAGAGACCCGCCAGGGCCGGAATACCCAGCAGCATGACCGGCAACTGCGACCGGCGGGCGGCCAGCATGACCACCGGGATCAGCAGGACGATGCCGACCTCGAAGAACAGGGGGATCCCCAACAGCATGGCCAGTCCGGCGATGACCCAGGGCCGTAGGCCCGGGGCGGTGCGGTCGAGGAAGGCGTCGACGATACTGTCGGCGGCGCCGGACTTCACGAGGAACTGCCCGATCACCGCGCCGAGCGCGATGAGGACACCGACGTCGCCGACGGTGCCGCCGAACCCTTCGGTGAAGCTACCGAAGGCCTCCACCAGGGGAGTGCCGGCGACCAGCGCGAGGACCGCCGAGCCGATCATCAGGGACAGGAACGGGTTGAGCTTCGCCCAGACGATCAACCCGATGATCAGGGCGATGCCGATGACCGCGGCGACCACCAGCTGGGTTTCACCGGCGGTCCCGGTCAGTGTGGACGTCATTGCGGCTGCCCCTCGTGGGCGAGCACGGCGAGTGCGTCAATGGCCAGGATCTCGGTGGCGAGCGACTCGGGGGACTCGGTGGCGTCGACCGTGATGCCCTTCTCGTCGGCGTCGAGACCCTCGAGGGTGTCGAGTTGGGAGCGCAGCAGGGACGCCGGCATGAAGTGACCCTTGCGGACCTCCATGCGGGCGGCGAGAACGTCCTCCGGGGCGTCCAACAGCACGAAGAACTCGTCGCCGACGGCCTCACGCAGGACGTCGCGGTAGGACTTCTTCAGCGCGGAACAGGTCACGATGGTGGAGTGACCCTCCTGTGCCTGTGCAGTCATCCAGTTCCGCAGCTCCTGCAGCCAGGGCCACCGGTCGTCGTCGTTGAGCGGTTGGCCGGAGCCCATCTTCTTCTTGTTCGCCTCGGGGTGGAATACGTCGGCCTCGGCGTAGGGCACACCGGTACGCTGTTCGAGCTGTTCGGCGATGGTGGTCTTCCCGCTGCCGCTCACACCCATGATGACGAGGTGGACGGGGCGGGGCCGGGTTGTGTCGGACATGGCACTCGTTTCTGGTTGGACGGGTGGTCTTGCGGAGACTGTACTCCTGCGACCCTCCGCGGGGAAGGTTCCGAGTATGTCTGCCTCTGTGTTTTCGTGTGGGTTCTTCTCTTCTTCTCAGTGAGTCACGACAGGCGGAGTAGATTTGGCTGGAAATGTAGCTGGAAGAATGTACCGTCGGAGGAGAAGAAGTCTATGCGGATCCTGGGCACGGTGGCGGGCAGGGCAGTGCAGGTGGGGAGGCACGGGCTGTCGGCACTTGCCGGTGCAGCCGTCGCAGTGGCGCTCGCGGTATCTCCGGCGCAGGGGCAGACCCTGCCGTGGGCGGGGCAGGCACCACGGGTAGAAGCCGGCGACGTCGACCCCTTCTACAACACCGCCGACCTGGTCCCGGGTGTGCCCGGGACGGTACTGCGGACCGCGTCCGCCCCCTATGCGCCGGCACCGTCCGGCCCGGACGGACACCAGTTCGCCGTGCCTGACAGGGTGCAGAAGATGATGTACTCCACCACGGACATGAGCGGTGCGCCCGTCGCGGTCAGCGGCTACGCCGTCGAACCGACGGTGCCGTGGACCGGGCCGGGGGAGCGTCCCACCCTGGTCGTGGGACGGGGCACGGTCGGCCAAGGGGACCAGTGCGCCCCCTCGCGGAACTGGCCCCTGGACGACCAGCCGGACCCCCTGGACTCCGGGCGCACCGTCGCCCTGGAGGGCGCGTACGACTGGGTGTTCGCCAGTCAGGGCGTCCGGGTGGTGGTGACCGACTATGTGGGAATGGGCACACCGGGGATGCACACCTACATGAACCGGGCGGAACAGGCCCACGCGATGATCGACGCGGCCCGTGCGGCCCGCACCCTCGTCGAAGACCGCGGAGACGATTTCGGCTCCGTCGGCTTCTACGGGCACTCCCAGGGCGGTGGAGCGTCGACCGCAGCGGTCGAGGCGGTCGCCGACTATGCCCCGGAGCTGGACGTGGCCGGCGCCTACGCCTCCGCTCCACCCGCTGACCTGGAGGCGGTGCAGCGCACCATCGACGGGTCGAACCTCGTCGGCGCGATCGGCTTCACCATCAACGGCCTCAACGTCCGGTACCCGGCGTTGGCCGCCGAACTCGACACGCACCTCTCCGACCACGGTCGTGACGTCCTCGATGACCTGGCCGGCATGTGCACCGACGAGATCGGCGACACCTACGGTTACCAGACCACCGACCAGTGGACGGCGGACGGCCGTCGGCTCGATGACCTCCTCGGCGAGATCCCCGTAGGTGTGCGGGCCATGAACGAACAGCGCATCGGGACCGGGACGCCGGCCGCTCCGACGATGATCGTCTCGGGCCGCCACGACAAGACGGTGGCCTACGGTCAGGCCCGTGAGCTCGCCGCGACGTGGTGCTCGACCGGGGCGCCCGTGGTCTACCGCGACGACATCCTCCCCGAGATCAGTGACCAGAACCACTTCCTCCAGGCGGTCTCCGGAAGCGCCTTCGGCATCCCGTTCCTGCTCGACCGGTTCCACGGGCGTCCGGTGGCCGGCACCTGCGACTTCCCGGCGTGAATCCCCGTACACCAGTACAAAGGACACCATGACCCACCACACACCATCCACCACCGACATTGCGGCACTGTCACTGGCAGACCGCGCCGGGCTCGGCTCCGGCAAGAACTTCTGGCAGACCAAGGGCGTCGGCGACGTTCCCTCCGTCACATTGACCGACGGGCCGCACGGGCTGCGCAAACAGACCGGCGGAGTGGACCACCTGGGGCTGGCCGGCAGTGTCCCGGCCACCTGCTTCCCGCCCGCCGCCGGCCTCAGCCAGAGCTGGGACCCCGACCTCGTGGAGCGCATCGGCGCCGCCCTCGCGGAGGAGGCGCAGGCGGAGGACGTGCAGGTTCTCCTCGGGCCGGGAGTGAACGTCAAAAGGTCCCCACTGGGTGGACGCAACTTCGAGTACTACTCCGAGGATCCGCACCTGGCGGGGGTGCTCGGCACCGCCTGGGTCACCGGATTGCAGGACGGGGGCGTCGGCGCGAGTCTGAAGCACTTCGCGCTCAACAACCAGGAGCACGACAGGATGCGGGCGAGTTCCGATGTTGATCCCCGTCCGATGCGTGAAATCTACCTGCGTGCCTTCCGCAGGATCGTCGAGGACGCCGCACCGTGGACGGTGATGTGCTCCTACAATGCCGTCAACGGAGTGCCTGTCCGACACAGTCGTGAACTGCTCACCGACATCCTGCGCGGCGAGTGGGGCTTCGACGGTGTGGTCGTCAGCGACTGGGGCGCGGTCGGCGGGCGGCTACGCTCGGTCGCTGCAGGCCTTGACCTGCAGATGCCGTCGGACGGCGGGGCGGCGGACGCCGAGGTGGTGACAGCGGTCAGCAACGGACAGCTCGACGAAGAGGTGGTGACCGTCGCAGCGGAGCGGGTGGCGGCACTGGCCCGGCGGGCTACTGCGGCACGCCGGGAGGTCTCCTTCGACGACGAGACCGCGGAGAAGCACCATGACCTCGCCCGTGAGGCAGCGGCGAGGTCGATCGTCCTGCTGAAGAACGACGACGCCGACGGACGGCACATCCTGCCGATCGCCGCCTCTGGGGTGACCGGTTCCGTGGCCGTGATCGGTCCTTTCGCCGAGACCCCGCGTTACCAGGGCGGAGGAAGCTCCCATGTGAACCCCACCCGCGTCGACTCGCCGCTGGAGTTACTGAAGGAACGCCTGGCGGCACCGGTGACCTATGCCGCAGGTTTCACCACTGAAGGATCGGGGCGTGACAGTGGACTGCTCGCTGAAGCGGTGGAGGACGCCGCGAACGCGGATATCGCCGTGGTGTTCCTGGGCCTGTCGCCGGATCAGGAGTCCGAGGGTTTCGACCGGACCGACCTGTCGTTGCCGCCGGAGCAGCTCGGGCTGTTGCGTGCGGTACGTGCGGTGCAGGACCGGGTGGCCGTGGTGCTCTCCCACGGTGGCGCGCTGGATCTCGGGGAGGTGTCTGACCTCGCTCCGGCGGTCCTGGACGCCAACCTGCTCGGCCAGGGCGGCGGGGCCGGGATCGCCGACGTGCTGACCGGCGAGGTGAATCCGTCGGGCAAACTCACCGAGACCCTGTCTGCACGATTGGCCGACACCCCGGCCTACCTGGATTTCCCCGGTGAGCACGGGCACGTCCGTTACGGCGAAGGCCTGTTCGTCGGTTACCGCTGGTACGACGCACGCAATCTGCGTGTCACCTACCCGTTCGGGCACGGCCTGTCCTACACGACCTTCGAGTACGACGATGTCTTCGGACAGCCGGACGACGACGGCGACGGCATCACGGTCACGGTCGGGGTGACCAACACCGGTCACCGGGTCGGACGGGAGGTGGTGCAGGCGTATGTGTCTGTGCCGGACTCGGACCAGGTCAGGGCTCCCAAGGTGTTGGCCGGGTTCGGGTCGGTGACGCTGGAGCCCGGTGAGCGTGAGGAGATCGAGATCCACCTGGACCGGCGTGACCTGGAGTACTGGGATGTGCGGGTGAACCGTTTCGTCCTGGAGCCGGGACGCTACGTGGTCCACGTGGGGGCCTCCAGCAGGGATCTCCGGGAGTCGGTGGAGGTTGACCTGGAGGGCGAGGAGGTGCATGTTCCGCTGACCCTGGAGTCGACGCTCGGCGAGGCACTGGCGGTACCGGAGGTGGTGGAGTCGCTCGGCGATGTCCTCGGCGGTATGACCGGGGGTGATGGTGAGCGCGGCAGTGAGGGTGGAGACGGTCTGGGTGTCGACGTGGCGAAGATGATGGAGAGCATCCCGCTCGACCGGATCATCACGTTCAGCGGGGGAGCGGTGACCCGCGAACAGCTGCAGGAACTGCTGGAGAAGGTCAACGGGTAGGGAGACAGCCCGCGACGGGCGTCGCCTTCCAATGAGGGTCTCAAGGAGCCGGCCTCACGCCGGATCCTTGAGACCCTCGGTTGGTTCTGCATCCGGGAGTCGGCGGAGATATCCGGAAGTGTTTCAAAACTAAATCTTGACACGAGTGAGACTGACATCACATAATACTCGGCAGTATTGAAGTTCATATCGAGAGAGGCGTGACATGGAAGAGTTCGCAGGACAAGTTGCCGTCATCACCGGAGCAGGCGGAGGACTCGGCAGGGCCCATGCCCTCGACCTCGCGAAGCGCGGTGTGAAGGTCGTGGTCAACGACCTCGGCAACGCTGATGCCGTCGTCGACGAGATCACCGCAGCCGGCGGGGAGGCCATCGCCAATGCCGCCGACGTCTCCGATGTTGATGCTGCCGCCGCGATGATCGGTGCTGCAGTGCAGCAGTGGGGTCGTATCGACATCCTCATCAACAACGCGGGCATCCTCCGTGACAAGAGCTTCGCCAAGATGGATCTCGCCGACTTCCGCAAGGTCGTGGACGTCCACCTCATGGGATCGGTCAACTGCACGAAGGCCGCGTGGCCCCACATGGTCGACCAGGGCTACGGGCGCGTCCTCATGACCACCTCGGCCTCGGGCATCTACGGCAACTTCGGTCAGTCCAACTACGGTGCCGCCAAGTCGGGCCTGGTGGGACTTACCAACGTCCTCGCCATCGAAGGTGAGCGCAAGGGCATCAGGGTCAACGCGCTGGCGCCGACCGCGGCCACACAGATGACCGACGGCCTCATCGACGAGGACGCTGCCGCCAAGCTCGGCCCGGAGACGGTGACCCCGGGGGCGGTCTTCCTGGTATCTCAGGACGCCCCCAACGGCGTGATCCTGGGTGCCGGCGCCGGGGTCTTCGCGGTGTCCCGCATGCTCGAGGCCGAGCCGGTCGCCTTGCCTGCCGAGGAGCTCAGCGCTGAGGGGGTCGCCGCCCACTGGGACGAGATCTCAGACCTCAGCAACACCCATTCCCTCGGCTCAGCCTTCGACCAGACATCGCTGTACGTGCGGACCTTGACGGAAACTGCGGTAACCACGGAGTCGGGGAGGTGAGTGCGATGTCGAACAAGAACGCTCTTTCTGCCACGAAGTCCCTCCACGCGATCGCCACCCGCAAGGCGATGCTCCGGCTGCTGCCGATCCTGTGCCTGGCCTACTTCATGTCCTATGTGGACCGCACGAATATCGCGATGGCGAAGACCCACCTGCAGGCGGATGTCGGCATCAGTGTGGCAGCCTTCGGCCTCGGCGCAGGCCTGTTCTTCATCACCTACGCCTTCCTCGAGGTGCCGAGCAACCTCATCATGTACCGCGTCGGCCCCCGGCGATGGATCTTCCGCATTGCGGTGAGTTGGGGAACCGTCACTGCCTTGATGATGTTCGTGAACAACGACATCACCTTCTACCTGCTCAGAATCCTGCTCGGCGCTGCTGAGGCCGGCCTCTTCCCGGCCATGATGTTCATGATCACGCAGTGGTTCGCCCAGAAGGACCGGGCGACGGCGATCGGTTACACCTACCTCGCCGCCACCCTCGGCATCTTCTTCGGCGGCCCCATGGGTGGGGCATTGATGGGGATGCAGGACACTCTGGGGCTCCACGGATGGCAGTGGATGTTCCTGGTAGAGGGAGCTCTGACCGTTCTCGTCGGGTTCGTCATCCTGGTCATGCTGCCGGACAAGCCGCAGTCCGCCGCCTGGCTCAGCCAGGAGGAGGCAGACGTCCTCACTGACGCCGCGACCGGTGGCAATGAGGCCCATGAACGGCACTCGCTCAAGGGCAACGTCAAGGTGGCCTTCGGCCGACCCTTCATCCTCCTTGTCGGCCTTATCTACTTTCTCAACCAGGTCACCAACAACGGTGTGACGTTCAACGTCCCCTCCATCGTGGAGGAGATGAATGTCAGCAGCACATTCGTGATCGGACTCCTCAGTGGTGTGACCGGCATCGGCGGCACCATCGGTGTGCTCCTCATCCCCAGGATCGCGAAGCGCTACACGAACGAATCCGCGATCATCGGCTACCTTGCCATCGGATGCGCTGTCACTGCCGCGCTGTTCCTCATGACGTCCTCTCCGCTCCTGCGTATCGTCCTCATCGGTCTCCTGGCCCTCTGCTTCACCGGTACCCTGCCGCTGTTCTGGTCCGTGGCGATGCCACGAATGACCGGGCTGATGGCTGCCGCCGGCCTGGCCTTCATCAACACCGTCGGACTGACCGGGGGATTCGTCGGCCCGTACGTCTTCGGGCTGGCGGAGACGGCGACCGGCACGCCCACGACCGGTTTCTGGATCATCATCGGTGTCTCCGTCATCGGCGGGCTTCTGGCTATCGCCCTGGGGAAGGCACTGAAGAGAGAGGACCGCGTGATGGCGAAGGAGGCCGCGGCAGCGGCCTCCACCCGGTCTACTTTCCGCCGTGCGGACGTCAATGACAGCTATGTCGAAAAGGCCAATGAACTCAAGGAGAAGCAGTGACTGAACAGTATGCAGAGCCCGAACTCGGCTTCCCGTTGTCAGGGATCCCTGGTTTCTACGCGGAGGAGATGCCGGAGACAGTTGTGGCGGAGGCTGCCGGGCAGACACTGACCTGGCAGGAGCTGGACCAGCAGAGCAACCGGGTTGCCCGCGGACTGAAGGAGAAAGGCTCAGAGCGGGGACGTATCGTGTCACTGTTGATCCCGAACTCCACCGCTCTGATCGTGGCGATCTTCGCCTGCTACAAGGCCGGTGCCAGCCCGCAGGTGCTGTCACCACGGATGACGCCCCATGAGCTGAGTGCGATCCTTGAACTCGGTGAGCCCGCCGCCGTCATCGTCGCGGACGACGGGAGTGGACCCGAGTTCCCGGGCACCGTCACACTGCAAGAACTGGGGGACGGGCACGGTGACGATGCCCTGGACCCGGAGGTGGCGGTTGCCTGGAAAGCCCCCGTCTCCGGCGGGTCGACCGGTAGACCGAAGATCATCCTCTCTGGACGGGAGGCTGTCACCTCCGACATCGACCCGACGTTCTGGGGCGTCGGACAGAGAGAAAGGTCGCTGATCACCGCGCCACTGTTCCACAATGCTCCGTTGAACACGGCCCTGTGCACGATCTTCCGCGGCGGCACCGTCTCGTTGCTCAGCAGATTCGATGCCGAAGGAACGTTGGCGGAGATCGACCGGTTCGGTGCTACCTGGATCTACCTGGTTCCCACGATGATGCGCCGGATCATGGCACTGCCCGAGGACGTCCGCACCTCGTACTCGCTGGAATCCGTGCATTCCTTCTGGCACTGCGCGGAACCCTGCCCCGCCTGGCTGAAGCGGGAGTGGATCGACTGGGTCGGAGCCGAGCGACTCTGGGAGCTCTATGCCGGTACCGAGGCCGAGGCCGGGTGCACCGTCCGCGGCGATGAATGGCTTGAGCACGAGGGTTCGATCGGTAAGGTCACCTGGGGACGGATCATCCTGTTGGACAGCGACGGGAACGAGATCACCGAACCAGACGTCACCGGTGAGGTGTTCATGCGCCCGCCCGAGGGGATGCCGCCGACGTACCGTTACATCGGGGCGGAGCCGAGGACCCGTCGAGGCTGGTCCTCACTCGGTGACATGGGGCACTTCGACAGTGACGGCTACCTCTACCTTCATGACCGGAGTTCCGACATGGTCACCGTCGGTGGCGTGAACATCTACCCTGCGGAGGTCGAGGCAGCATTGATGGAGCACCCGCAGGTGCTCATCGCCGTGGTTATCGGGCTCCCCGATCCGGACACGGGCAACCGGTTGCATGCCATCATCAACACCACCGGCGGTGATGGAGTCACGGACGAGGAACTGGCGTTGTTCCTCGCTGACCGCTTGTCGCGGAATAAACTTCCCAGGACCTACGAGAGAGTCAGCGAACCGCTACGGGACGACGCGGGCAAAGTTCGCCGCCCGGCCCTGCGAGCGGCGCGTCTCAGCACCGCAGACACCACAGGCACCACAGACCATTCCAGAAAGGCATCAACGGCATCATGACCAACGCAGAACTTTTCGACATTTCGGGGCAGACAGTCCTGGTCACCGGCGGAGCGCGGGGCATCGGGCTGATGATCGCCGAAGGGCTCCTCCGCGCCGGGGCCACCGTCCTGGTGTCCACCCGCAAGGCGGACGCCGCGCAGGAGGCGCAGCGGGAACTCTCGCAGTACGGGGAGGTCCACGCCATCGCCGCCGACATCTCGACCGAAGAGGGATGCCGGGAGCTCGCCGAGCAGGTCAAGAACCACACCGATCACCTCGACGGGCTGGTCAACAACGCCGGTGCGACCTGGGGCGCCACCTTCGACGAGTTCCCGCCGTCCGCCTGGGACAAGGTACTCGGCGTGAACGTCAAGACGCCCTTCGTGCTCGCCCAGCTCCTGCGTCCGCTGCTCGAGGCCGGTGCAGGCACCGCTCCGTCCCGCATCATCAACATCGGCTCCATCGACGGCCTCGCCGTTCCCAACTACGAGAACTACTCGTACTCGGCGTCGAAGGCGGCGGTCCACCACATGACCAGGCACATGGCGTCTACCCTGGCGCCGTCGATCCTGGTCAACGCCATCGCCCCGGGGCCGTTCCCCACCAAGATGATGAAGTGGGCCATCGACGAGCACGGCGACGAGATGAGCAGGGCCAACCCCCTCGGACGGCTGGGACGGCCCGAGGACGCCGTCGGACTCGTGACATTCCTGCTGGCGCCGGCGAGTTCCTTCATCACCGGTACGACCATCCCGCTCGACGGTGGACTGACCTCCACGATGTCCGTTGCCATGCACGATCCGACCAACTCACAGAACTGAACCGAGGAGAACCGAGAACATGAGAGAAGCAGTGGTGGTTTCCACCGCACGCACCCCCATCGGCCGCGCCTACAAGGGTGCATTCAGTGACACCCAGGGCCAGGAACTCGCCGCACACGCGATCGCTGCCGCGGTGGAGCGGGCGGGCCTCGACCCGTCTGACGTGGAGGAGGTCATCCTCGGCTGCGCCATGCAGGAAGGCTCGACCGGGTACAACGTCGCACGTCAGGCCGCCCTGCGTGCCGAGCTTCCGGTCTCCGTGCCGGGCATGACCGTCGACCGCCAGTGCGCGTCCGGCCTGATGGCCGTGGCGACGGCGGCGAAGGAGATCATCGTCGACGGCCTGCAGGTCGCTGTCGGCGGCGGCGTGGAGTCGATCAGCCTCGTGCAGAATGAGCACCGCAACAGCTACCGCGTCGTCGACCCGTGGCTCAAGGAGAACGGGCACGACGTCTACATCCCCATGCTGGAGACCGCCGAGAACGTGGCGGAGCGCTTCTCCGTCTCGCGTGCGGCCCAGGACGAGTACGCCCTGGAGTCCCAGCGCCGGACCGCCGCCGCCCAGGAGGCCGGACTGTTCGACGATGAGATCGTCCCCCTCGGCGGTCTCTCCCTCGACGAAGGCAACCGGCCGTCCACCACGGCCGAGGGCCTGGCGAAGCTGAAGGCGGTCCTGCCGGACCGTCCCGGGCACGACGCCACCATCTCCGCAGGCAACGCCTCCCAGCTCTCGGACGGTGCGGCCGCCGTCGTCCTGATGGAGAAGGACGAGGCCACGCGACGGGGCCTGGAGCCCCTGGGCACCTACCGCGGAATCGCCGTGGCCGGGTGTGAGCCGGACGAGATGGGCATCGGGCCGATCTACGCCGTGCCGAAGCTGCTGGAGCAGCACGGGCTCACCGTCGACGACATCGATCTGTGGGAGCTCAACGAAGCTTTCGCCTCCCAGGCGGTGTACTGCCGGGACCAGTTGGGTATCGACCCGGAGAAATACAACGTCAACGGCGGCGCCATCGCCATCGGCCACCCCTACGGCATGAGCGGCGCCCGCATGGTCGGCCACGTGCTGCGTGAAGGCAGGCGGCGCGGGGCCCGGTACGTGGTCGTCACGATGTGCATCGGCGGCGGAATGGGAGCGGCCGGGCTGTTCGAACTGTGACTGTATAGTCTGTATAGACTGTAAGTCATGACAGTGGACTCCTTCGGCGCCGATATGACAGCCCATGATCAGGCGCGTCATCAGATTCTCGACGCCGCAGCCGAAGTCTTCCAGCTCAGAGGTTTCGACCGCGCCACCATCGACGACATCGCCGAGGAGATCGGTGCGACGAAGGGGCGGGTCTACTACTACTACCGCTCGAAGTTCGACATCTACCTCGCGGTCTACGAGGAGGGGATGAAGATCGTCCGGCAGGTGGTGGAGCCGTTCTCCACAGGCGTGGGCACCGGTGCCGAACGGCTCACCGCCATGAGCGAGGCGCACCTGGCGAACCTCATGCAGAACCTCGGCTACCACAATGCCATTCACCAGGGTGTCCCCGGACAGCGTTTCGCCGCGCTCAAAGAGCGCCAACGCGAGGTGCTCGAGACGATCAACGGACTCCGCGAGGAGTACGAGGTGATGTTCCGGCAGGTGCTGGAGGACGGTGTCGCCGACGCGAGTATCCGCGACGGTGACCGGCGGCTGATGACCCGTGTCCTGTTGAGCAGCCTGAACAGCACCGCGATGTGGTTCCGCCCCCGCGAGGGGCAGGACGAGGCCGAGATCCGGGCCCTTGCCGCCACGATCGTCGCCCAGGTGGTCGGCGGCATCACGAGGCAGTAAGATTCTTCTGAAAATACATAGTTTTCTCTGTCGATAATCCCGGTCCCCACAGTGGGGTCCGGGATTACTCGTTCTGTCATTCCAGGTCACAGACTTCCGGATTGATTCGTGCCACGCGCGAAAATAAGACCTTCCCACTGTCACGCCGGGCCGACGCTACGGTGTCGTCAACTGACTGACGACCCGGAGGCGGAATGCGGGACACGAAACGAAAAATAGGGGCGACGCTCCTCGTCCTGGCACTCGGTGGCGGTGCGGCACCGGCCTGCGCCGGCACAGCCGACGACCCGCCCGGAGAGACGACACATTCCGCGCCGGTCACCGCACCGGCCCAGATCCCCACCGTCCAGGACGACGCGTCCTTCTTCGCGCTTCCCGACGGAGACGACGCCGAGGACCTGCAGCGACTCGCCCCCGGTGCGCCGCTGAAGCAACGCACCGTCCCGGCTGAGATCGGGGAGATCGAGGGGATCGACGCCCCGTTGCAGGCCACCCAGGTGCAGTACCGCACCACCGACACCCTCGGTGAGCCCTCCGTGGCCGTGACCAGTGTGATCCACCCGCCGTCCTCCGTCGAGCCGTCCGGCAACACCGTGATGTACGCCAGCTTCTACGACTCCATGCGCCCCGAGGACGGACCGTCCCGCGTCCTGTCCGGGAACGTCACCGAAGGTGGCGCCGTCGTGCTGGCGGAACTCGCCTTCATCGCGCCCCTGCTCGCCGCCGGACATACCGTGGTCATGCCCGATATCCAGGGCGAGGGGGAGATCTTCGCCACCGGCCCGGAGTACGGGCAGATCATCCTCGACGGCCTCCGCGCGTCCCACCGGACTCCCGGAGCCGGGGTCCCGCCTGACGCTCCGACCGCGCTCGTCGGTTACTCCGGCGGATCGATCGGCGCCGGTTGGGCGTCGATCCTGGCGGAAAGCTACGCACCGGACGTCGCCGACAACATCGTCGGGGTGGCACAGGGCGGCACCATGGTGCGCCCCGAACACAACCTCGTCTACGCGGGGGAGGGCAGCGGCTGGTCCGGTGTCGTCGGTATGGCGATGGTGGGGCTGGCGCGTGCCTACGGTGTCGACCTGGACCCCTATCTCACGGACGTCGGCCGACAGGTCTTCGCCGACATGGACCGCGTCGCCATCGGTGACGCCTCCGACTCCTACGATCACCTGCGGTGGGAGGAGATCATCCTGCCGGAGTACCCGGACCCGGATTCCATTCCCGAGGTGCGTCACCTTCTGGACGACACGAACATGGGGTTGCGGGACACCCCGCCGTACCCTCAGCTGCTGGTACAGGCCGGAGGCGGCGAAGCGGAGAACACCCCGCCGCATCCGGTCCTCGGTGACGGCGACGGTGTGATGCTGCTCGGCGACGCCCGCTCGCTGGCCCGGAAATACTGTGAGGACGGGACGGACGTGGACTACCGGGAGATACCGGCCGGTGGCCACGCGTTGGCAGGGGCCGCGTGGGCAGCGCAGATGGTGCCGTGGATCAACGCCCGCTTCGCCGGCGAGGAGCCGACGAGTACCTGCGGGCAGATCCCCGAGGGCAACCCGCTGCAGTGAGGTGCCCGCTCAGCTGCCGTGGCTCGAGCGGAAGCCGCGCAGCCGCAACGAGTTGGAGACCACGAACACCGAGGAGAACGCCATGGCCACACCCGCGAGCATCGGGTTGAGCAGTCCGACTGCCGCCACCGGGATCAACGCGACGTTGTAGGCGAAGGCCCAGAACAGGTTGCCGCGGATCGTGCCGAGGGTACGACGCGACAGGCGGATGGCGTCGACGGCGGAGCGCAGGTCGTCATTCATCAGGGTGATGTCCGACGCCTCGATGGCCACATCCGTCCCGGCGCCCATCGCCAAACCGAGTTCCGCGGACGCCAGGGCCGCGGCATCGTTGACACCGTCACCGACCATGGCCACGTTCCGGCCCTCGGCCTGGAGCGTGCCGATGTGGTCGACCTTCTCGTCCGGCATCACCCCGGCGATGACGTTCTCCGGGGCGATCCCGACCTCGGCGGCGACGGCACGGGCGGCACCTTCGTTGTCGCCGGTGAGGAGCATCGGTGTCAGACCGAGCTCCTTGAGTCCGGCCACGGCCTCGGCGGAGGTCGGTTTCACCGTGTCCCGCACGGTGATCACCCCGGCGGCGCTCCCGTCGATTTCGACGACGACCGGAGTGCCACCGGCGTCCTGCGCCGCGTCGAAGGCCTGTTGCAGGTCATCGGGCAGGTGTGTGCCGGGACGACCCACGGTCACGGTGGACCCGTCGACCGTCCCGGTGACGCCCCGCCCCGCGGTGGTGGCGAAATCGGTGGCCTGCGGAATCGAGCCACGCTGCTCGGCCTCGCGCACGATCGCCCGGGCGATCGGATGCTCGGAGCCTGCCTCCACGGCGGCGGCGGAAGCGAGCACGTCGGGGGTCGCGTCGCTGACGGACATCACTCCCGAGGTGACCGTGCCCGTCTTGTCCATGACGACGGTGTCGACACGGCGGGTGGACTCCAGCACCTCAGGCCCCTTGATGAGCAGGCCGAGCTGGGCACCGCGCCCGGTGCCGACCAGCAGTGCCGTCGGCGTGGCCAGGCCCAGGGCGCACGGGCACGCGATGATCAGCACCGCGACAGCGGCGGTGAATGCGGGCGCCACTCCACTGCCGGTGGCGATGTGGATGACCAGGGTCGCCACGGCGATGAGGATGACGACGGGGACGAAGACCTGCGAGATACGGTCCACCAGTCGCTGCACCGGTGCCTTCTTGGCCTGCGCGTCGGTGACCAGCTTCGCCATCTGGGACAGGGTGCTGTCCTCGCCGGTGCGGGTCACGCGGACGAGCAGCCGTCCCGAGGTGTTGATGGTCGCCCCGGTGACAGTGGACCCGTCCGTCACTTCGACCGGCACCGATTCGCCGGTGAGCATCGACTCGTCCACGGCGGAGCTGCCGTCGGTGACCACGCCGTCGGCCGCGATCTTCTCGCCCGGGCGCACCACGATCACGTCGTCGACCTGCAGCTCCTTGACGGGAACGCGGGTCTCGGTGCCGTCGCGCAGCACCGTGGCGTCCTTCGCCCCCATGTTCAGCAGGGTGCGCAGCGCCTCGGAGGAGCGGCCCTTCGCGCGGGTCTCGAACCAGCGGCCCAGCAGCAGGAAGGTGATGACCACCGCGGCGGTTTCGAGGTAGATCTCGTCCATCGTGGAGTCGGACGGCAGCAGGTGCATCTCCATGGTCATGCCGGGCATGCCTGCGTTACCCAGGAACAGCGCCCACAGCGACCACAGGTAGGCGGCGGTCGTCCCCATGCTGACCAGGGTGTCCATCGTGAAGGCGCCGTGACGCAGATTCGCCAGCGTGGCCCGGTGGAACGGTGCCCCGCCCCAGAAGTACACCGGGGTGACGGCGGTGAGTACCGCCCACTGCCAGTTCTCGAACTGCAGTGCCGGAATCATGCTCACCAGGACGACCGGCACGGTGATCAGCGCGGAGATGATCGTGCGCTTCTTCAGGTCGGCGGCCTCGCTGTCGCGGGCGGCGTCGACCCGCGACTGGCCGCTGTCCTGCCCACCGGACGAACCGGTATCGCCGGTGCTGTCGGTACTTGCATCGCCGGTGTCGTCGGCCATGGCGAAGGCGTCGTATCCGGCGCCTCGCACGGTGTCGATGAGGGCACCGGTGTCGGCCTTGGCCGGGTCGTAACGGACCGAGGCGGATTCGGTGGCGAAGTTCACCGTGGCCTCCACCCCGTCGAGCTTGTTGAGCTTGCGCTCCACACGGTTCGAGCAGGACGTGCAGGTCATGCCGGTGACGCCGAGGTCCAGGTCGATCAGGCCGACGGGTTCGGCGGGCGTGGTGGTCATGGTCAGCTCCTGATGGTGTAACCGGCCTCAGCGACGGCGTCGGCGACGGAGGAGTCGTCGACGTCCTCGCCGGTGACGGTGACGATTCCGGTGGACAGTTCGGCGTCGACCGAGGAGACGCCGGCGATCTCACCGATCTCCTCTTCGACGGAGGCCTTGCAGTGCCCGCAGGTCATGCCTTCGACGGTGTAGTTCTTGGTGATGGTGGCCATGATGCTCTCCTTCGTCGCTTCTTTCTCTCTGACGGTGCCGACTGTATACCCCTATGGGGTATGTCGCAAGGGGCAGGTCCGGCGTTCGGGGAGTGGCAGACCTGTCGGCCGGGTGGCAGGGACGATGGTCGATTTCGGGCTGCTATTCGCCCGTTACCCCTGCCCACGCAACCGATAACTCTGCCAACGCCACAGTCTGCCTGGAGAGCTGCGCGTGTCTCGCGCCTGGATCTCCGGGGATGCGGGAATACCGTCCTGCCCGCCAGGGTTGTCCCGGAGGTGACTACAACGACTTCCACGACCACGACCACAACGACGTCTCTCTTCGACCCGCTGGACACCGGCGCGCTCCACCTGAAGAACCGGGTGACCATGGCCGCGCTGACCCGTCAGCGTGCGGACGAGGACGGCGTACCCACCGACCTGCACGTGGAGTACTACCGGCAGCGCGCATCGGCCGGCCTGGTGCTGACTGAGGGCACCTTCCCCGCGTTCAGTAACCGTTCCTTCCCGGGGCAGGCCGGTATCGCCAACGACGAGCAGCAGGCCGGCTGGGCGCAGGTCGCCGACGCCGTGCACGCGGAGGGCGGGACGCTGGCCATGCAGATCATGCACGGTGGACGTACGTCCCACCCCGACCTGCTGCGCGGCGGAGAGCCGGAGGCGCCCAGTGCGATCGGCACTGGCGGGCCGGTACGGGGTTTCTCCGGGAAACTCGACGGCGTGGTGCCGAGAGCGTTGGAGACCGACGAGATCCCGCGGATCATCCAGGAGTTCGTGGACGGAGCGCGCCGGGCTGTCGACGCAGGCATTGACGCGGTGGAGATCCACGGTGCGAACGGTTACCTGCTGCACGAGTTCACGGCGGCGTCGTCGAACCACCGCGAGGACATCTACGGTGGTTCCCCGGAAAACCGGGCGCGTCTCACCGTCGAGGTGGTCCGGGCCGTGGCTGCCGAGATCGGAGCGGATCGCACGGCACTGCGGATCTCCCCGGAGCACGGTGTGCAGGGTGTTCCGGAGGACGACCGGGAGGGCGTCCTGGCCACCTACGGTGCCCTCATCGACGGCATCCGGGACCTCGGCTTGGCGTATCTTTCGGTGCTGCACGCGGACATCGACGGCGACCTGGTCGCGACCCTGCGTGAGAATTTTGCCGGGACATTCCTGCTCAACAGTGGTTTCGGCCACGTCACCGAGCTGGACGAGGCGCGGCACATCGTGGAGGACGATCTGGCGGATGCTGCAGTGGTCGGTCGTCAACTCATCGCCAACCCGGATCTGGTGCGTCGTTGGCAGGACGGACTGGAACTGAACCGGCCGGATTCCTCGACGTTCTACGTCGGCGGGGCCCACGGATACACGGACTACCCCTTCGCGGAGTAGGACGGAGGTCTGGTTCAAGGTGTGCTGCGTCGTCCAGCGCGTTCCGAGAATTCGTCGAGCAGATCGAGGAGATCGAGGACCTCGGGGCTGCGCCAGGCTCGGCGCCCCTTGACCGGTGACGGTGAGCGGCAGTGCGGGGGGCAAAGTCTCGTAGTATCTGCTCCCCGAGAACGACCTGGAGTACGTCTATGTCACGATTCGTTTCCGTAGCGGAGTGTGGCGAACGGAGCACTGCTTTTCGTACCTGTGTATTGCGCTGTGGGGATGATCTGGCAGAGGAGTCAGTCCGGTGGCAGACCCGCCGGTCGTTCTGGACCCCGAAAGCGACCGGGACCTCTGCCATCCAGCCCGTACCTCTGTCATCCGAGGGGTGGTGCGAACACCGCAGCGGTCCCGCAGGTGAACCCCCTACATCCCCCCACCGCACCTGTCGCGATACCGTGACCGTCCTACAGCGGCAGCCGCCGCACGATGAACTGCGGCAGATTCTTCAGGATCAGCATGATCGGGCGGAACAGCGGGTGGATCCAGATGACCGGTTTGCCGTTGTCCACCCCGGCGGCGACAGCCTTGGCAGCGTCGGTCTTGTCCACGGTGAGCGGGGCGTCGTCCAGCGCGGCGGTCATGTTCGTGCGGACCTGGCCGGGGCGCACCGTCAGGACCTTCACCCCGGTGCCACGCAGGGCCTCACCGAGCATCCGGTAGAAGCCGTCCACGCCGGCCTTGGTGGAGCCGTAGACGAAGTTCGAGCGGCGCACCATCTCACCGGCGACGGAGGAGAACACCACGATCTGGCCGTGGCCCTGGGCCTTCATCCGGTTGGACAGCAGCACGCCGACGGAGACCGCACCGGTGTAGTTGACCTGGGCGGCCAGCACGGCCTGCTTCTGGTCGGTCCACTGCACCTCGTTGTCGCCGAGCACGCCGAAAGCGACGACGGCGAGGTCGATGTCGCCACCGGCCCAGATCTCGTCGAAGACCTCCGGGTGGGAGTCGAAGTCGGTGGCGTCGAAGCCGACCGTCTCCACGGTGGAGGCACCGGCGGACTCCATGCGGCCGACAGCGGAGGAGAGGTCCTCACCCGGACGGGTGGCCAGCACCACGCGTGCCGGACCACGGGTCAGGAACTCCTCGACCACGGCGAGCCCCATGTCGGAGGCGCCGCCGAGCAGCAGGATGGACTGGGGTTTACCCACGGCATTGATCATTGGAAGACTCTCCTAGTTGAGCTCGAGGCGGCGGGACATGTCGGAGGCGAAGACACCGGTGGGGTCGATGGACCGTCGGGTGTCCAGCCAGCCGGACAGGCCGGGGTACATCTTGTGGAAGTTCTCGGCGGAGGTCCGCGACTCCTTGGCCAGGTAGAGACGTCCGCCGAACTCCATGACGCGCTGGTCGAGCTTGTCGAGGAACTCGCCGAGACCCGGGCGTATCGGGAAGTCCACGCACACGTTCCACCCCGGCATGGGGTAGCTCAGCGGTGCACGGTTGCCCTCGCCGAAGAGCTTGAAGACGTTGAGCGCGGAGTAGTGGCCGGACGCCTGGATGTCGCGGATGATGTCCTTGAACGCTTCCACGGCCTCGGTCGGCACCACGAACTGGTACTGCAGGAAGCCCTTGGAGCCGTAGCCGCGGTTCCACTCTCCGATGAGGTCGAGCGGCTGGTAGAACTGCGTGAGGTTCTTGATCTGGTTCTTCGCCGGGGCGCCCATCGTGTAGTACGCCAGGCCGACCGCCGAGAGGGTCAGCTTGTTCAGGGTGAAGGACGGGAAGATGTCCGGCACGGTCATCAGCTGCGGTGCGTTGAACTTCAGCGGGTCCGCCGCCAGTTTCGGCGCGTACTCCTTGAGCTGGTCCAGGGTGGCCAGGGACCCGCGGGAGATCGTCGCCCGGCCCAGTTTCGGGGCGGGGGAGATGCAGTCGAACCACGCCGAGGAGTAGGTGTAGTTGACCTCGGAACCGTCGGAGTGCGCGGCGATGGTCTCGTCGAGCGTGTCCGTGCGGTCGGTGTCCGCCAGGAAGTAGGCGGTCTCGGTCTTCGTCATCCGGATGGTGGCGCGCAGGATGATGCCGGTCAGCCCCATCCCGCCGACGGTGGCCCAGAACAGGGTGCCGTCGGGGTCGTCCGTGGAGCCTTCCGGTTCCAGGTGCAGGACGCGGCCGTCGGCGACGAGCAGTTCCATGGAGACCACGTGGTCGCCGAAGGATCCGGCGGAGTGGTGGTTCTTGCCGTGGATGTCCGGGCCGATGGCACCACCGATGGTGACCTGGCGGGTGCCGGGCAGGACGGGGACCCAGAGGCCGGACGGCAGCGCGGCCTTCATCAGCTGGTCGAGGGTGACGCCGGCGTCCACGTCGACCAGGGCGGTGTCCGGGTCGATGGAGTGGATGCGGTTGAGCTGCTGCATGTCGATCACGAGGCCGCCGCCGTTCATGGCGGGGTCGCCGTAGGACCGGCCCATGCCGCGGGCGATGACGCCGCGCTTGAGGTGGTCGGGCTTGTCGGCGTTGTCGTCGGCGACCTGGGCGACGGCGGCGGAGATGATGTCGACATCAGGGGTGGCGAGGACCTCGGCCGAGGTGGGCGCGGTTCGTCCCCACCCGGTGAGCGTCCGGGTGTGCGTCTTCAGTTCCATGGGGACCACCCTACCGCCGGGGGAGGCTGATTCATGTCATAGTTGGGGCATGGGACGGGTCAGAGGTACGCAGGATGTGGCGTGGGTCGCACACGAGTGGGAGTCTCTGCGGGGGATGCGCTCGCGTGGCGAGATCGGTGAGGAGTCCTACCTGCGCAGGTGTGAGGAACTCTCGGATTGTCTGGGAACTTCCCGTGAAGACGAGGAGTTGGCGTACCGGATCGACCTGCTGCGTTGCCTGGAGGGGGAGGCGTTGGACCGGCGGGACACCGTCGACCTGTTGCCGGGGCTGTGGGCGATCCACCGGGAGGACCCGGAACGCTTCCCGGCGAATCCTGATGCGGGACTGGTCGCCGGTGACACAGGTGACAGAGGCGACAGGGGTGACACGGGTGACACGGGTGACACGGGTGACGCCGACCTGCCGAATATCTTCGATCTGCTGTGGCAGGAGATCGTCCTGAGCGCCGCGCAGCGTCCGGACATGGACCTTGTGGATCTGGAGGATCTGAGCGACCAGGCTGTCGGGGCGCTGCGGGAGCTGGGACGGACCGAGACTGATATCGCCGAGACCCGGGTGCGTGTCCTGCTGGCACTGGGCCGGTTGGACGAGGCGCAGGAGCTGCTCGACGATCTGCCGGAGCCGTCGTTGCCGGAGGAGATGACCTGGGCGGAGGCGCACCGTTTCCAGCGTGACCTGGACGTCCGGGGCATGGTGGCGCTACAGCGTGGCGACCTGGAGTCGGTGGTCGGGATCGTCGCGGCGATGGAGAACGCCCCGGAGGCCCATGTCCAGCCGACGGTGATGCTTGCCGAGTCGTTGATCCCGCTCTCCGGTGTCGTCGCGCCGGAGGTCTCGGCGGCGCGGGCGGCTTTCGTCGCTGACCGGGCGGTGGGCTCGCCGGAGTTGTCGGACGCACTGTTGCAGGTCGCCGAGTATCTGGCGGTGTCGGGGCGGGCGTCACTGGCGCTGGGGCTGCTTGACCGGATGCTGCCGGTCATGGCGCTGCACCGGAGTGACCCCTCCGCGGACGTCCACCTGCTGGAGGGGATGCACACGGTTCTCACCGCGGCGGTGGAGGCCGGTCACGGTGCGGTGCGTCCGTTGTTCGCCGGGTTGCCGGCGGTGGCGGACTGGCTGGCGTTGGCGGGGGAGCAGGCCGGCGGCGGGACGGTCGCGGGTCTCGCCCGGTGGACCGGGGAACGGGCACGCTCCGCAGCGGCCGCGCTGGACCGGCGCAACGGCAATGATGTCGAGTCGAGCATCGGGTTGGCCCTGCACCGGGCACCGTCCGGTGCGCCGTCGGCGCCGGATGTCCCGGTGCCGGAGTCCCACGCCCTGTCGGTGACCCCGGTGATGCCGACGCGTCTGCCGTCCTGGGTGGAGGACGCCTGGCTGCATCTGCCGCGTGAGGTCGCCGACTGGCGTGGCGAGGTCAGTGGGGCGGTGTCTCCCGAGATCCCGGTGGCTGGCCCGGTGGACCTCTCGACGCTCGACACGGGTGACACTGTTGCCGCACTGATGATGTACTCGATGCTCGGACTGTCGGAGGCGGTGGAGGTCACGGTCGACCGGTTGACTGAGATCCGCGACGGACGTGTGGGCCTGGGCCCGCACGAGGCCCTCGTCGAGGAGCTCCTGCGCAGGTACGACGTGCAGGACGACGGTATCGACGAGGATGACGACGATATCGAGGACGTCCCGGCGGAGGACGACGAAGCGGCAGGTCCGCCGGTGCTGGACGAGCTCGACGAGATGCTCCGGGAACGGCAGCGCACCCAGGACGACGCGGAGGACGCCGGCGCCGACCCCGCCACCATTCTCGCTAACCGGGTGGAGACGGTCGCAGGGTTCTGGCAGGGCTCCGGTCCGCTCGTCCGACGCGTCATCGAACAGGACGTCCTGATGGGCGGGGTGTACCCCGACAGGGAGTCGCTGCGACTGGCGTTGCGCGCACTACGCCAAGTCACCCGGCTGGTGCCGCGGTCGATCCCGGAGGTCGGCTCGGCACTGCTCGCCGGCATCACCGAGCTCGCCGCCGACGACCCGGCGGTGGACGCGCTGGTGGCACAGGTCGCGCACTACGTCGCCGGAGTCGCCCTGAGCCTGCCGGTCCCACCACCCGGGCCGGTGGCGATGCTCGGGGACGAAGCTGCACCGGAGTTGCTGGACGAACTGCTCTCCCTGGGTGTCGCCCTGTCCGGGCACGGTGCATTCCATGAGGCACTGGCGGTGTATGAACGGTGCCTGCGCATCGTGTCAGGCGAATCGGGGGAGGAGCCGACGATGTCGGACGACGAGGGGGCGCTGATGCGCATCCACCTCATGGCGGCGCGTGGCGAGACCCTGGCGAAGCTGGGAAACCACCGGGCCGCGGCGGCGGCTTTCGCCGAGGCGGCGGACAGTGCCCAGTTCCGGGAACAGTGGGAAGTCGCCGCGGAATACCATGTGACCTGCGTCTCCGCGCTCCTTGACGACCGGGACTTCCCACGGGCTGCGTTCGTCCTGGAGGGCTTCGACGACATCGAAGGACTCGACTGGACACGCTTCCCCCATGCCGCTTTCCGTCGTGAGGCGGAGGCCACCCGCCTGGCGACGGCCCTGGTGGGGGAGAACTTCGCCCGGGACTGGCCGGGCCAGGTCGAGCGGCTGAAGGAGGCCTACCAACGGTTTCATCTGGTGGCGACGTCGGTCGAGGCGGAACTGTCCTCGGAGGAGCTGGGGCTGCGCGCCGCCGGTGACCTCGTCGACCATGTGTTGAACATCAACCGGGGTCTGGTGCACACCGACCGGGTGGACGAGGCGCTGGCGTTGACGGCGTGGGCAGCCGGCGTGGCGAAGGAAGCGGAAGGGACGCTCACCCGTGCAGGGACGGACGTCTCACCGGGCGTCACGGTGGAGTCGGCACGTCTCGAGGCGCTGACGGAGGAGGCGCTGCTGCTGCATGTGGCGGGGCGCGACAACGAGGCGTTGCTGATCTTCGAGTCGGTGGCCCAACAGGCGCGCCGGGTCGACGCCGACTGGCTCATCGCCGCGGTGACACGGCGCCTCGAGGCGGCGGCGCGCTACGGCGGCGATCCGGTGGTCCGTGACCGTTACGCCGCCCTGCTCGGTGACGTGCGGGGCTGACGGTCCCGACGGGTCCGTCCACTGGTCCGTCTGGCGGTCTGTCGGGCGGTCTGTCTACAGGTCCATGACCTCGCGGATCGTCTCGGGGAGCTCGGCGACGCAGGTGATGGTGGGCCCGTCATAGTCGCGCAGTTCCTGGTTGACGATGCGTCGACTCGTGGAGTCGAGCACCGGGAGCTCCTGGGCGAGCAGTCGTACCATGAACTCATTCAGTGGTGCCTCGGCGTGCGAGGCGGCCTCGTAGCTCTTGTCCGCCGACGTGCCGCCCACCACGCTGGTCTCCGCCCGCGACCCTTTCGTCCCGGCAGGTTGGCCGGCGGTGGCCTTGGCGATGTTGCGCCGCATCTGGGTCTTGGCGCGGTCTTTTCCGAACATGGCGTCCAGCGTACAACGGTGGTGTCCGGGTGCTGTTCTACACTCGGTGTCGTACGTGACTCCCGTACCGGGGTGCACGCCGAAACGGCAAGGAGGACCACGATGGCCAAGAAAACCAGAGCAAGCAGGGCAGGCAGCAGGGCACTCACGCAGAAGGAGTTCCGGATCATCGCCGCCACGACGCTGGGGTACTACCTGCTGCGCGACGTGGTGAAGCGGAAGTGGCCGCGTCGTGTCGGCCAGACGGTGGTACTCGCCACCGGTGTCGGTCTCGTCCTCGCCGACGAGTGGGACGCACTGTCGGACGAGGACCGTCAGGAGATCACCGAGGGCCTGGCGCAGGCACGTGAAGCGGTGGGCTCCGGTCCGGTGCCGGGAACGGTGGTGCTGGCGGCCGGTGCCACAGCGGCCGTGGGTGCCGGTGTGTGGCTGAACGGGCGCGTGGACGCCGCCGGCGCAGCGGTCGTGAGCGGTGTCGGGGGACGGGTCCCGCTGATCGGTGGAGTGTTCCGCGCCCTGCCGTCGACGATCTACGGCGCGGCGCAGCTCGGCGTACTCTACGTCGTGAACGAGCGGGTGCGCGCATGACCGACCCGAGCGCCCCGTCAGCCGCGGGAACCCAGTCCCAGCAGGCGGGGGCGACCCGCGCCCAGGATCCGCCGGTGATGGTCGCCGCCACCGTCGGCGACGTCACCGCGGTGTGGCAGGTCGAGGTCGACGCCCGGGTTCTGCTCGGTGACTTCAGCGGTGCCTGGCTCATCGATTCCGACGGCGTGCACGGTTTCGCTGCCGACGCCGACTGGATTGACGGGCGGGATGACCGTGAGACAGTCCTGTCACTCATTCTCGGTAGACCGGTCATCGTGTCGTCGGGTGAGGTAGCCGGACTGCCGGACGGGGTACAGGTGGTGGATCTCGAGGCGACGGTGGAGAACGCCCGTGCAGCCGTCGAACGCAACCGGGAAGACTTCGCCGAGGCGAACCCGGGCAAACAGCAACCCCCCTGGGGAGAGATCGAGTTCGAGGAGCAGGACGGGCTGCCGCCGCAGGGTCTGGACGGGGACGCCGCCGAGGCGGTGATGCGGTGCATGTCCACCGCCCGTGGGGTCCGCCGTCTCGCGCAGGGCTGGAATGCCGTCGAGAAACTCCGGGTGCAGCGGCTCGGCGGGGAGTTGCGGGCCCTGCCTCTCGTCCTCGCCTGAAGCGCGGCGGGATCACGGCAGTATCGCTGCAACCTCGCTACCCTTGGTGGCATGAACGCACGGCATGCTTCCCGGACGGACCGCTCCCGCGGCCCGGCGACCGGTGACGGCCTTGCCGCGGTACTCCGGCTCCCACTGCTGGACGAGGAGGCGGGCGCCACGGCGGGTGCGGACGCCGTCCCGCCGGCCACGTTGCTGGTCCTCGCTGAATACCACCGGCAGTCCACGGGCTTCTACACACGTGCCCTGGGTCTCAACGACCAGTTGTCGGTCGCCGAGACCGTCCGTGCGGTGCTCATCGCCTTCGACTGGCCGGGCGCTGCGCGGATGCTCGACGGCTCCTCGGACGGTCCGACATGGTCGCTGCAGTCACGCCGTCGCGACCGTCTCCGCGTCTACAGCCGCACCGCCGGGCCGATCGGCACCCCGCTGGACGAGGCGCTGGGGCGTGACGGCACAGCCTCCCTGCTCGTCGACGACCTCGTCATCACCCTGACCACCGCCGGTGCGATGACCAGGGATGAACACACTCCGGACGCTGTCTGCCTCGCCGGTGAGTTCATTCCCGAATTCCGGGGAGAGCCGGACGGCCACGGCCGGACGCCAGCGCCGAAAGCCCTCGTGTTCGCCGGGGCAACCGGGGACAGCGTCGGTGATGTCGAGGATGTCGAGGATGTCGAGATCCCGCGGGACGTCGACCTTGCCGCCGTGAATGTCGCGCTGACCGGAGAGGAGACCGTCGAGCAGATCCTCGCCGGACTCGCCCCGGAACTCCGGGAACTTTTGCTCGACGGCGACCTCTACGAGTTCACCCCGCTGTTGCAGGCACTTGACCTGGGGCGTCCTGCGCAGGTGCCGGACAGTGCGCGTGCCGTCCTGGACGGTATCCCCGCTGAGACGACCCCGCTCGGGCGGGCCGCAGCCTGGTCCCGGATCGTGGCACTGTCGACGCTGTCGGACCGGGCCACCGCGGACGAGATCTCGGAGATGCTGATGGCGGCACTCGGTTTCACCCGGGCCGACGCCGGCATCGCCCCGGGAGGCGGGCGCCTGTCCGCCGACCCGTTGAGTGCCTCCGAGATACGTGGACTGTCCTCGGCGACGGGGAGGAGCCTGGCGTCCTGCGGTGCCGGGGCGTGGGAGGCGAACGGGGCCGCCGACTCCGTGGTGACCCCCCTGGTGCCGCGCCGCAGCCTGCTTGAGCGGCTCGAGATGTACCGCTATCTTCTGCAACGGCACGACAGGGACGCGGGCGGCTGAGAAGTCGGTGCATCGTCACCGCGACACCCGCCCGACACCACGGTGTGTCGCCGGTGTTTCGTAATTGGCGGATATGCCAGTAGCGTATGTCCGATAAGTCTCCGCGATTTCGCCCCCGGGCCCGGGATCGAGACCACGACCGAGACCACGACCGAGACCGGGACCGAGACCGGGACCGAGACCAAGACCGACACCAGTGCAGAGAGGACGCCCGTCGTGACCGACGCCATCGCCGAACAACCGGGCTCCGCAGCAGACGACAGACACCACGGGCCGACAGCCCCGCAGCGACAGTCAACCTCGGAGCGCTACTGGCGGCTGGCCCGGCAGTTCCTGAAGTTCGGGATCGTCGGCGCGTCGGGTGTCGTCGTCAACAACGCCGTCGTCGTCGTGGCAAACAAGACCACCCAGTGGCTCTGGGACTTCGACGGACACGAGGCCTTCGCCAACCTGCTCGGCACGCAGTTCCACATCCGCTGGTACCACGTGTTTGCGGTGCTGGCGTTCGTCGTGGCGAACCTGTGGAACTTCAACCTCAACCGGCGGTGGACGTTCAGGACATCCGGGAAGTCGTCCTGGTTCCGCGAACTCGTCCCGTTCATGATGGTCGGCATCGGAGGGTTGCTGGTGACTCTGGCTGTGCAGACCGCGCTGATCAACCCCGAGTCTCCGGTGGCCTTGTCGCGGGAGATCTGGGACGGCTCCAGTGGGCTCCGGGACCCCATCTACTGGGGCAATCTCATCGGTGTCTGCGTCGCGATCCCGGTGAACTTCCTGTTCAACAAGATGTGGACCTTCCGCGCCGCACGTGACCACCATGTGCCTGTCCATCTGACACCGCTTCCCGAGGGGGACGAGAAGTGACGGGACACGCGACGGACGTACCGGATGCCGCACAGGACACCGGGACGATCGAGCGGTTGACGCTGAAGACCCAGCTGTTCCGGTTCATCATGACCGGCGTGGTCGGCGCCGTCGTCGACTTCGGCAGCACCTACCTGCTGTTCCTCGCGGGGCTGGGGGACGGGGCGTCGAAGACGGTCGGTTTCATCCTCGGTACCCTCACCGCCTACCTGATCAACCGCCGGTGGACGTTCCAGGCCACCCCGTCGGTGAAACGCTTCCTGATCACGATGGCGTCCTACCTGGCCACCTACGCGGTCCAGGTCAGCCTGTACAAGCTGAGCATCCCGTGGCTCGAGGGCATGGACCTGGACCAGTTCTGGGTCCGTGCGATCAGCTTCGTCATCGCGCAGGGCACGGCGACGGTGCTGAACTTCATCATCCAGCGGTGGGTCATCTTCCGTAGCTGAGTCGGCGTCGAGCCCACAGGGCGGAATGCGAGTCTGAGCGCCGCGAGTTCATCAACTCGCGGCGCTCAGACTCGCATTCCGCCCCTCTGCCGCAGCGCCTACGGCCGGTAGAACTTCTCTGCGCGTCCCTTCGCCTGCAGGGACAGCCACTCACGGAAGCCCTTGAGGTCGCGCTTCTGCACCAGGAAGAACCAGCCGAAACGTGCGTACTCCTGTGGCAGCAGACGGCGCATCCCCGGCTGGTTCATCAGGAAGCCCCGGTTGCGGTAGGTGAAGTAGCGCTTCGTCGCATTGTCGGGGTACTGGGTGTGCATCCGCCCGCCGAGGATCGGCTTGAACTCGTCGGCACCGTCGGGGTGCAGGTACGACGTGGTCAGGCAGGTGCCGAAGGGGAGGTCGGAGCGCACGAGACGGCGGTGGTACTCGACTTCGTCGCCGCGGATGAAGAGACGGTAGTCGGGGACGCCGATGACCTTCATCGCCTCGGCGCTGAGGAGGGCGCCGTTGAAGAGGCTGGCGATGCCGGGCAGGAAGTCACCCTGCAGTTCGTGCAGGTAGCGATGCCACACCACTCCCTGTCGCAGGGGGAAGGCGAGCCGTCTGGGCTCGTCGATGTTGCAGACGGCGGGGGACACCTCGGCGAGGCCGTGGGCTTCGGCGACGTCGTAGAGGTTCTCCAGGACGTGCTCGTCGGCCGGGCGTCCGTCGTCGTCGGCGCACCACACGGCGTCGATGCCGAGAGACAGCGCAGTGAGGAAGCCGAGGGCGAAGCCACCGGCGCCACCGAGGTTGGTCTGCGAGGGGACGTAGACGGCACGGTCGCCGGCGAGTTCCTCGAGCAGGACGCGGACCTCGTCCTGGCAGCCGTTGTCGACGACGATGACCTTGTCCACGGGGTGGGTCTGGGCGCAGACGACGGCCAGGGAGTTGCGGAGGAGCGCGACCCGCTGGTGGGTGACGATGACCGCGGCGGTGGAACCGTCGCGGTGGAGGCGGGCTGCTGACTGCACGGGTGTCTGCATGGATGTCATTGTGCCACGCGCGGCTGCGCGCCCAGGTGTCGGCGGCGCCGAGCAAAAATAGCTAACCTGGTTGATATATTTTTCGATCCGAGATTCCGCGCACCGGATGACCCCGGTGCGCAGACGGGAAGTGATCACATGGCCAGTTCCTCAGGCCCCACCCGCATCGCCGTCATCGGCGCGGGAATCAGCGGGCTCACCGCGGCCTACGAGCTTTCCCGCCACGCGTCCGTCACGGTGTACGAGGCGGACGGCAGGGCCGGCGGTCACGCCGACACCACCACCGTCGCCACCGACGCCGGGGAGGTGAACGTCGACACCGGGTTCATCGTGCACAACGACCGCACCTATCCGGTGCTGCTGCGTATGTTCGCCGAGCTGGGTATCCGGACCCGTCCGACGGAGATGTCCCTGTCCGTCCGCGCCGACGACGCCCACGGCGGCGAGGGGCTGGAGTACGCCGGCGCCCGCGGCGTCGTCGGGCTGTTCGGGGACCGTCGGAACCTGCGGCGTCCGGCGTATCTCAGGATGCTCGGTGAGATCCTGCGCTTCCACCGTCGGGCACGGCGGCTGCTGGCAGAGGACGGGACAGTCGCCGACGAGACGCTGGAGGAATTTCTGCACCGCGGACGGTTCTCGGCGTACTTCGTGCGGCATTTCATGACACCACTGGTCGCCACCGTGTGGTCCTGTGACCCGGCGACCGCGGGCAGGTACCCGGCGCGCTACCTCTTCACGTTCCTGGAACACCACGGCATGCTGCGGGTGTTCGGTTCGCCGCACTGGCGCACCGTCGTCGGCGGGTCGCATGAGTACGTACGACGTATCACCGACGTGGTCACCGCGCGCGGCGGCGAGGTTGTGACGGGCGTGGCGGTCACCCGGGTCAGTGAGCATGAGGGTGGGGTCGGCGTCACCACCGCGGACGGGACGTCGCGGATTTTCGATGCCGTGGTCGTCGCCACCCACCCCGACCAGGCGCTGGCGATGCTGGCGGCACCGACTCCCGCGCAGCAGGAGATCCTCTCGGCGATGCCGTATTCACGGAATCAGGTGCAGTTGCACACCGACACCAGCCTGCTGCCGCAGACACCCGGGGCCCGCGGGTCGTGGAACCACCTGGAACGTGGCAGTGGTGCGGTGGTCGTGACCTACGACATGACCCGGTTGATGCGTCTTCCGGAGGTCGACGGGGCCCGCTACCTGGTCACCCTGAACGCCGCTGATCTGGTGGATCCGGCGACGGTGATCACCACACGGGACTACTCCCACCCCATCTTCACGCCGACGTCCGTGGCGGCGTCGTGCCGGTCGGCGGAGCTGGACTCGGACCGGATCGTCTTCGCCGGTGCATGGCAGGGCTGGGGTTTCCACGAGGACGGCGCCCGGTCGGGGCTGTCCGCAGCGCGCCGACTGGTGCCCCTGGACGAGTCGGCCCTGGCGGCGGAACCGGTGAACCGTGTCCTGCGCACCACGGTGAAACATGCCCGGACGACACCGGTCGAGCACCGTTTCGCCCACCGCTCCTGGATGTGGCTGGTGGACCTCGACCACCTGCCGGATCATGGCGTGGCGTCGTGGTGGCGTGGGGTGTTCCTGGCGCGTGACCACCTCGGCGGCGGGAGTATCCGCGACGGTGTGGTCGGACTGCTCAGAGAGCGCGGCATCACCGCGCCGGTGGGCCGCATCCGGATGGCGGCGATGCCACGGGCGTGGGGCACCGGCTTCAATCCGTTGTCGGTGTTCTGGTGTGATTCGCCGGAGGGTGAACCACTGGTCACCGTGCTGGAGGTGCACAACACCTACGGGGACAGCCACGCCTATGTCGTCCGGCCGGACGAGGCGGGTAGAGCACAGGCGGACAAGGAACTCTATGTCTCGCCCTTCCACGGCGTCGACGGCGATTACGCGATCCGGGTGCCGCGCCCCGACGACGGACGGGTGCAGGTGGGCATCGCCCTGCGCGTCGGCGACTACTCGTTCGCCGCGTCCGTCCGCGGCGCACCGGTGCACGACGGTGCTCCCCGGTGGCTCGACACGGTCCGTGCCGCCCCGGCGGCACTGGTCACCGCCGTGCTCATCCGCGTCCACGGCATCTGGCTGTGGGCACGGGGACTGCCGGTGCAACCCCGGCCACACACCACTCGACACACCACTCGAACGGAGGTCCCCTCGTGAGACCGTCAGTGAACGTCACCGCACCGGGGCTCGTCCCCGAGGCCCCGCAGGCACCGGTGGCCGCCTATGTCACCAGGAAGCTCCTGGTCCGGGCGGCAAGGACCGCCGGTATCACCGTCGCCCACGTCGGCGACCCGCACGTCGGCCACGCCGACCTGAGGATCCTGCGTCCCGACGCGTTCTACGCCCGCCTCGGCGCCCGGGGCCTGATCGGATTCGGGGAGGCCTACACCGCCGGCGACTGGGAGGCCGACGACCTCGCCGGCACGCTCACCGCCCTCTGCCGGAAGTTCACCACCCTGGTCCCGGGGTGGATGCAACGTTTCCGTGCTGTGTACCTGCGCCGACGGCCACGGGCGCACCGCAACACCGTGGACGGGGCGCGGGCGAACATCAGCCACCACTACGACCTGTCCAATGACTTCTTCGCGACCTTCCTCGACCCGGGGATGAGCTACTCCTCGGCGTTGTTCGCCTCGTCGGGCATGAGCCTCCGGGAGGCTCAGAACGCCAAGATGGACCGGGTGCTCGACCGCGCCGGGGTCGGCGCCGGCACCCGCCTGCTGGAGATCGGTACCGGCTGGGGTGAACTGGCGATCCGGGCGGCCGGACGTGGGGCCCACGTCCACTCGGTGACCCTGTCGTCCGAGCAGGCTGACCTGGCACGGGAACGTGCGGTACAGGCCGGGGTGGCCGGGCTGGTGGACATCGGGATCCGTGACTACCGCGAGGTGGAGGGGCAGTATGACGCGGTGGTCTCCGTGGAGATGATCGAGGCGGTCGGCCACGAGTACTGGGACGCCTACATGACCACCCTCCGGGACCGGCTGGTCCCCGGCGGTACCGCGGTGATCCAGGCGATCACCATGGACCACCACCGCATGACGGCCTCGAAGGACAATGCGACGTGGATCACCAGCTACATCTTCCCCGGCGGGTGCATCCCCTCGGTGGAGGCGCTGGACGATGCCGCGGGGCGCGCCGGGTTGCAGCCGGGGGAGCGTCGGTTCTTCGGCCCCGACTACGCCGAGACGCTGCGACGGTGGGACGAGGCGTTCCACCGGGAGAGCGGCAGGATCGGACGACTCGGCTTCGACAACACTTTCCGCCGTCTGTGGCATTTCTACCTGGCGTACTGCCAGGCAGGCTTCGCCGCCGGCTACATCACTGTCGGCCAGCTGGAGTTCCACCGGCCGCATCATCACCAGGAGAACCAGTCATGACCAGCACAGTCACATCCACCGGGTACGTCACGGCCGCCGAGCGACTCGTCGCGGTGGTCACCCAGGCCACCGGTGTCACCGCCGGTGACCTGCCCGTCCAGATCCGGGCCTGGGACGGCAGCACCGCCGGGCCGGACGGGGTCGACTGCCCGACACTGGTGGTGAAGGATCCGCAGGCACTGACGAGGCTGCTGTGGTCGCCGGGCGAACTGGGGCTGGCCCAGGCGTACGTCACCGGCGAGATCGACGCTGAGCCCGGCGACGCTCTCGCCGAGGGCTTCGCCCGGCTCACCGCGCTGGCCCGACGCCCGGAGGTTCGCGTCCGGCTGACGCCGTCCTCGCTGGTCAACGTCCTGCGCGGGGTGAAGGACCTGGGCGTGGTGGGTCGACGACCCGCTCCGCCGGCATCGCAGGCACACCTGCGGGGACGGGTGCACACCCGTGACCGTGACCGGTCGGTGATCGCCCACCACTACGACCTCTCCAATGAGTTCTACGCCCAGATCCTCGACGAGACGATGTCGTACTCCTGCGCCTACTTCGGCGACGGCCCCGACAGCACCCCAGGTACCCCAGATACCACTCTGGAGGACGCCCAGCGGGCCAAACTGGACCTGGTGTGCCGGGCACTCGACCTCACCGAGGGCCAGCACCTGCTCGACGTCGGCTGCGGCTGGGGATCCACCGCCGTCCACGCTGCCGAGAACTATCGCGTGCAGGTCACGGCGGTGACGATCTCACGCGAACAACGTGACTGGGTGCACCGTCTCGTCCGGGACCGCGGCCTGCAGGACCGGGTCACCGTCCTGCTGCAGGACTACCGTGACATCACCGGTGAGTTCGACGCCGTCTCCTCGATCGAGATGGGCGAGCATGTGGGGCAGCGCAACTACCCGTCGTTCATCCGGACGCTCCACGACCGCGTCCGACCCGGCGGACGGGTGCTCATCCAGCAGATGTCGCGCCGGGGGCGTCATCCCGGTGGTGGGCCGTTCATCGAGGCGTTCATCGCCCCGGACATGCACATGCGTCCGCTCGGGGAGACCGTGTCGATGCTGGAGGACGGTGGCCTGGAGGTCCGCGCGGTCCGTGGCATGAGGGACGACTACGCGCGCACGGTGGACCACTGGATCGACCGGTTCCACGCCCACCGCGACCGGATCATCGGTCTGGTCGGTGAGGAGGTCTTCCGGGTCTGGCACCTGTACCTCGTCGGCGGTGGCATGGCTTTCCGGCAGGGGCGGATGGGCGTCGACCAGATCCTGTCCGTCCGCCCACCGGCGCGACCGCACGAGGTGGTGTGACATGGGTGTCGACTGGTTGATCGTGGCCGCAACCTGTGCGGTGATGACCGTCCTGGTGATGACGGTGGTCGCCGTGGTGATCCGACGGCACGGCAAGGTCGCCGTGATGGACGTGCTGTGGGGGCCGTTGATCCTGCTGAACTCCGTGACCGCTGCTGTCACCGGACTGGTCGCCGGTGCCACCGGCCCAGTGGTGTGGGTGATGTTGGCGGTTGTCGTGGTCTGGGCGGGACGGCTCTCCCGCCATCTGGTGACACGGTTCGGCAGTGACAGGGAAGACCCGCGCTACGAGGACCTGATGCGGAAACCGGCGGCGGGTCTGTTGACCTCGGTGCTGCTGCCGCAGGGGTCGGTGGCGTGGCTGGTGTCCGTTCCGGTCCAGGTCGCGGCGGTGGGCGATGCCGGTGGTGTGGGCGGTGTGACGCCGGTGATCGTCGTCCTCGGTATCGTCGTCGCCGTGGCGGGCCTGGTGTTCGAGTCGGTCGCCGACCGTCAGCTGGACGACTTCCGCGCGGAAGGGGTCTCCGGCCGGTTGATGGACCGCGGGCTGTGGTCCTGGAGCCGGCACCCGAACTACTTCGGTGAGTCGCTGGTGTGGTGGGGGATCTGGATGGCGGCTGCGGCGTCCGGCGTGGGGGTCCTGGCCGCGGTGCTGTCGCTGGTGTCCCCGGTGGCGATGACCGTGACCCTGGTGTGGGGGACGGGGGCACGGTTGCTGGAGAAGCGCATGGCCGGACGGGACGGGTGGGAGGACTACACGCGCCGGACGTCCATGTTCATTCCGCTGCCGCCGCGGCGATGATGTTGCGCTTCATCAGCGGGAACACCGCCGCGTGGAACGGGGCGACGACCCACCAGTAGGCCCGACCGCGCAGGCCCCGCGGCAGGAAGACCGCGTCCTGCCGGTAGACGGTGGTTGCTGCGTCCTTGCCGTCCCCGCCGACCCGGAGGATCAGCCACGCCTGACCGCTGACCTTCATCTCCGCACGCAGCACCAGCAGGTTGGGGCGGTCGATGCGTTCCACCCGCCACCAGTCGACGCGGTCGCCGGTGGCGAGGTGCCGGGGGTCACGACGCCCTCCCAGCCCCGGGCCGCCGACCAGCCGGTCCATGATTCCGCGAACGTTCCACAGCAGGGGTGTGGAGTACCAGCCGTTACGGCCCCCGATGGACTCCACGACCCGCCACACCTGCTCCACCGTCGCCGTCGTCCGCGCGTCACGGCTGTCGGTGTACACCGTCTCACCTGACCAGTCCGGGTCGGTGGGCAACTCCCCACCGACGTCGGTGGACTGCCACGACCGGTCCCAGGACGTCGGGACCTCACCGGTGGCTTCTCGCTGCAGGGCCCGACGTACCGCCGTCGGATAGTCGGCCAGGCCGTCCGGAGGGTCGGGCAGGACGTCCCGGATCCGGTGACCGTCGGTGGCCACCGCGTCCTCCGCCATGGACTGCGCCAGCGGGACCGCCAGCGAGCGGGGTACCGGGGTGACCAGGCCGATCCACCCACCGGACAGCTGGTCCATCGGCAACGGGACAGGAACGGCGGTGATCAGGCGTCGCAGCCCGCGGATCCGGCCGTAGATCCGCAGCAGATCCGAGAACCGGTAGGTCTGCCCGCACCCGACGTCGAACTGGTCGTTGACCCCGTCGAGGGTGTCGGCTCCGGCGGCGTGGACGAGATAGTGCAGGACGTCCCGCACGCTGATGGGCTCGATGCGGTTGTTGATCCATTGCGGTGCGACCATCACCGGCAGGCGTTCAGTGAGATGCCGGATGATCTCGAAGGACGCCGAGCCGGAGCCGATCACGGTGGCCGCACGCAGCACCACGGCAGGGACGTCGCCCTCGAGCAGGATGCGGGCCACACGTTCGCGTGAGCGCATGTGCCGGGACAGGTCCTCCAGGTCCCGGTTCGGCGGGTGCATGCCGGAGAGGTAGATGATTCGCGAGACACCGGCCGCCGCGGCAGCCTCGGCGAGGTTCATTGCGGCATCGCTTTCGGCGTCCTCGAAACTGGTTCCGATGCTGTCACCCATGGAGTGCACCAGGTAGTAGATGACCTCGATACCGTCGACTGCCTCGGCCAAGGAGGAGGGGTCCGACAGGTCGGCACGTACGGTGTCGACGTCGTCGTACCAGTCGAAGCGGGCCAGCCCGTCGGGGTGGCGGGAGGCGGCGCGGACGCGGTGCCCCGCAGTGAGGAGCTCAGGGATGAGGCGTCCGCCGATGTAGCCCGAGGCGCCGGTGACGAGGATGTCCATGGCACCAGCGTAGGCACCTCAGTCGTCGTGTGCGGCGTCGTCCGGGGCGATGGCCTCGGCCAGTGCGTCGAGGAACCTGATGATCGACCGACGGTCTCCGGCGGGGACGTCGCGGGCGGCCTGCAGCATCTTCCCGTGCATCGGGGACAGCCAGTCCTCCACCTCCTCGTGGGAGAGGTCGGTGGCCACGATGGTCACCGAGCGACGGTCGTCAGGGTGCGGGGCACGCCGGACGTGGCCGGATTCGGTCAGTCGGTTGAGGAGCTTCGCCGTTGCCGCCGTGGAGATGTGCAGCACCTCCGCCAGGGCCTTGGCGGTCAGAGGATGCCCGGAGCGTTCACCGGCGATGATGTGGCGCACGGCCTCGGTGTCGGTGGCGTTCAGCCCCATGTCGGAGCCGACGTGGCGGCGCATCTCCTGGTCGGCAGCCCGGAACCGCCGTACGGCGTGCAGAAGCGCCACGGCGGGATCGGATCCGTCGTACCAGTAGTCCGTTGACATGTGGTCATCATAACCGCTGACAACGGCTAGCCAAGTTAGCTATTATGGTGACGATCCTGACTGGACGAGACACGAGGAGCGGAACATGGGGCGCACCAGTACGACCGGAGATGCATCAGTCCCCGTGCCCCTCACGGTGCCGCTCGTCGTCCTCGCCAGCGGATTCATCGCGACTGCCGTCGCTTTCCTCGGCGCCGGAGTTGTCGGCGGCACTCCGGTCGCCGAGGCTGCCGGCGGCTGGCTCGGGCAGGACGCCACCCCCTTGGCCCCGGCGACACCGGCGTTCCGGGTCTGGTCGTTGATCTACCTGGGTCTGCTGGCGTATTCGGTCTGGCAGATGCTGCCGACCCAACGTCGGTCGTCACGGCAACGCAGGCTGCGTCCGTGGGCGGTGGCGTCGATGCTGCTGAATGCAGCGTGGATCTGGTCGGTGCAACTCGATCAGCTGACGGTGAGCCTGGTGGTGATCGTGGTGCTGTTGGGTGTGCTCGTGCGCATTCTGGTGCTGATGATCGAGACTCCGGCAGAAACCAGGGTGGGTGTGGTCCTCGCCGACGGCACATTCGGACTGTATCTGGGCTGGGTCACGGTGGCCACGGTCGCCAACGTCGCTGCTGTACTCGCGGCGAACGGCGTGGACGGGCTCGGGCCGCCGTCCGGCCCGTGGGACGACGTGGCTGCCGCGGTGGTGCTGGCGGGGGCTGCCGCCGTGGGTGTGGCGACGGCATGGCGTAGTGGAGGGCGCCTGATGCCCGCGGCCGGGCTGGCGTGGGGACTGGCGTGGATCGGCGTCGCCCGGCTCGACGGCGCCTGGGAGTCGGGCATTACCTCGGCAGCGGCTTTTCTTGCCGCCGCGGTGGTGGTGTCGGTGGCGGCTGTGTGGCGCTTCCGGCGCTCCTGACCGTCAGGATTCCTGGGGGCTCAGGGTTGCCAGGATCCCGGGATTCTCAGGGTCCCGGTGTCAGGGAGTGTCCGGCAGGTCCAGTGATTTCCAGATGCGCCCCACCGTCGAGGGCGACAGGCCTGTGTACCGTGCCAGTTCACGCCTGGTCCAGGTGGTCGGGCTTCTTCTGCCTGCCGATGATCGTCCCGCCATGATCTCCTTGATCTGCTCGACGCTCATTGACGGTGGGCGCCCTGAGCGTGGTTCATCGGCAAGGCCGTCGAGCCGACGGTTGATGAACCGGCTGCGCCATTTGCCGACCGTCGGACGTGAGACATTCAGCTCGGCAGCCACATGGACGTTCGTCGCGCCCGCGGCGCAGGCGAGGACGATGCGCGCACGAAGGGCGAGGGCGCTGTCGGATGCGGGGTCATTCGCCCAGACGGAGAGAACCGCGTGTTCCTTGTCGGACAGGGCGAGATGAGTCTTGGGTCGTCCTCGGCCGGGGTTGTGAGGGGTATCGGAGAGACCTGCCATATAGCTATCTTAGCTAGCGATGACTGCGAATGTATCATTACCGGTCACTTTCGGAACAGGTGCGAGTTATAGCTAGCCAAGGGAGCGATATGTCTGCTTCATGACGTACAGTGACAGGGTGAAGATGTCCGGAACGTACGACAACACTGCACCTGCTGACCCCGATGCCCTGCTGCTCCTGTCGTTCGGCGGGCCAGAGCAGGAGGCTGACGTCATTCCTTTCCTTGAGAATGTCACCACCGGCCGTGGAATACCTCGAGAGCGTCTCAAGGATGTCGGAGAGCACTATTACGCACTCGATGGGCGTAGTCCACTGAATGACCTGAACCGTGAGATTATCGCCGGGATCCGGGCTGAATTGGACTCCCGGGGGTCAGGGATTCCGATCTACTTCGGTAACAGGAACTGGCATCCGTTCGTCGAGGATGCGGTCGAGACGATGGCCCGCGACGGGGTTCGATCCGCCCTCGTCTTCGCCACGTCCGCGTGGGGCGGGTACTCGGGGTGCCGTCAGTACCACGAGGACATCGCCCGCGCCCGGCAGGCTGTCGTGGACGCGGGGCTGACCCCGCCACGCCTGCGCCGTCTACCCCAGTTCCATGACCACCCGCTGTTCATCGACGCATTCGCGCGTGCCGTGGACACTGCCAGGGCAACCCTCGACGAGGCTGAGCGGGCCGACCTCGTCTTCACCGCACACTCCATTCCGCTGCGTGCCGACGCCGAGGCCGGCCCACCGGAGTGCGGTGGGCACCTGTACTCACGCCAGGTCCGTGACAGTGCCGAACTGATCCGCGACCGGAGTTCTTTCGGAGTGGCGGTCGGGGAGGGCACTGTGTCGTGCGCGCCCTCCGAGCCTTCCGGGGTTGAAGCTGACGTGGTCTGGCAGTCCCGGTCCGGCCCGCCGTCCGTGCCCTGGCTGGAGCCGGACATCTGCGACCATCTGCGGGCGCGCGTCGACCGGGGTAACACGCGCCCGGTGGTGCTGTGTCCCGTCGGCTTCCTCTCGGACCACGTCGAAGTGCTCTGGGATCTGGACACAGAGGCCCGCGACACCGCGGATGAGCTCGGGATAGAGCTGGTCAGGGCTGCGACCCCGGGGCCTACGTCCGATTTCGCCGCGATGGTGGTCGACCTGGTTCAGGGAGTGGCATGGGACGGGCTCGGCGGCGTGCCCAATTTCGGCTCCGCTCTCGACGGTGCGTCGTGTGCGGCGGGGTGCTGTGGCGGCTGACGTACCGGACTGTTGGCTCACGCCAGGATGTCGGTGAGTTTCGTCACGATCTCCGTCCCGACCTTCTCGAACAGCAGGCGGGCGGGGAGGTCCGCCAGTTTCGCGGCACCGTGGAACGCGATGTCAGCGGTGTAGGTGATTTCGGTGCCGTCCGGAGTGTCCCGGAATGTCATGGTGTCGGTGCTTGTGGCGGTGTCGTTACGGCCGATGAACTGCAGCCGGTCGCGGTCTGCGTGGGTGAGTTCGTACACCAGTTCGGTGCTGATACCCAGAAGTTTCGACGTGTTGTGCCACCGGCTGCCGACGTCAACCGGCCCGTCGTCGAGGCGTCGGCAGGTCTGGGTGCCGGGTTCCCATTCTTCGGCGTTGCTGAAGTCCTTGAGATAGTCGACGACCGTGTTCCGGTCGGCGGATACGGTGAAAGTTCTCGATACAGTGGGCATTCATCAATAGTACCTAACCTGGTTAGTTGAATATCCTGTTCAGTACGGTCGCCGGCAGGGGCGGTGCAGCGGGTGTGCGGTGGTATGGTGACACGAATGGGACGACGAACAGTGATCACCTTTGTTGACGACATTGACCAGGAAGAACTCGCTCCTGACGAGGTCCGGACGGTGAAGTTCGGCTACCGTGGCGCCGACTACGTTCTGGACCTGTCTGAGCTGAACGCGGCGATCCTGGACGAGGAACTCGAACCGTACCTGGGGGCTGCCCGGAAGCTGCCGAAGAGCGTCTCTGCCGGAACAGGACGGTCCTCCTC
The DNA here is from genome assembly GCF_007673095.1 of Corynebacterium glyciniphilum AJ 3170. Classification (GTDB taxonomy): domain Bacteria; phylum Actinomycetota; class Actinomycetes; order Mycobacteriales; family Mycobacteriaceae; genus Corynebacterium. The sequence continues at coordinate 42,443 of NZ_VDYZ01000006.1, read as the reverse complement.
CGCATCGTCTTCTGCGTCCTCTGCGTCTACTTCGGCCTCCAACGCCGCACGTAACCGTCGCATCCGCCAGTGGGCGAATGACAACGGTCGTGAGGTCTCCGCCCGCGGCAAGATCGCCGCTGACGTGATCAGTGACTACGAGGCTGCGCACCCCGAAGACAAGTAGTGGACCGGTAGCCGGACCCGTAATCCACACTGATCCACATATAGTGCCGTCACCTCTTGTCGGAAGGGCCGGGTAGGCGTACTTTCTGGCTATGCGTAAAGCGCAGGGCCTTCATCCGGTCCGTCGGGACGCCTTCACGGCACAGGCACCACGTCCCCTCCGAACCACCGACACCGATTCCAGACGCCCCTGGTGGCAGGTCATGTGCCTGTCTGGTGTCGACTACTTCTCCACACTCGGATACCAGCCCGGTATCGCCGTCGCTGCGGCAGGGGCACTGGCCCCCGTCGCGACGCTGATACTCGTGCTCGTCACTCTCCTCGGCGCGGTGCCGGTGTACCGGCGGATCGCCGCCGAGTCCCCGGACGGTCTCGGCTCGATCGGGATGCTTGCCGGCATGGTCCGGGGATGGCGCGGCAAGCTGCTGATCCTCGTTCTCCTCGGCTTCGCTGCCTGCGACTTCATGATCACCGTCACGCTGTCGGCGTCGGATGCGGCGACCCACCTGCTCAGTTCCTCCAGCAGCCCCTGGCTGATGCCGGTGACGCTGGGACTGGTGGCACTGCTGGCGGCGGTCTTCCTGAAGGGTTTCACCGACGCTGTCCGCGTCTCTGTCCTGCTCGTGGTGGTGTACCTGGGTCTGACCACCGCGGTGGTGGTCCGGGGTCTGTGGCGCATCCTCACCGAATCCGGCCATGTCGCCGACTGGACTGCGGCGGTCACCACGCAGCACACCAGCATCTGGATGATGTTGGCTGTCGCAGTTCTCGTGTTTCCGAAACTGGCGCTCGGCATGTCCGGATTCGAGACAGGAGTGTCGGTGATGCCGCTGATCCGGCCGGCGTCCGGCACCGTCGGAGAGGAGGCGCGTGCCTCCCGGATCAGGTCAGGGCGTCGCCTGGTGCTGGTCAGCGCCCTGATCATGAGTTGTTTCCTCATCGGTTCATCGCTGTGCGTGACCATGCTGGTACCCGGCGACCAGCTCGCTGCCGGCGGTGAGGCGAACGGCCGGGCACTGGCGTGGCTCGCCCACGAGGAGTTCGGTCGGGTGGTGGGCAACATCTACGACGCGTCCACCATCGCCGTGCTGTGGTTCGCGGGAGCCTCGGCAATGGCCGGCCTGCTGGCGCTGATTCCGCGGTACCTGCCGGCGTACGGCATGGCGCCGACGTGGGCGCGACGGTCACGGCCGATGGTGCTCGTGCTGGCCGCCGTGGCGGTGGCCCTGGTCCTGGTCTTCCGCGCGGACGTGGACGCCCAGTCCGGTGCCTACGCCACGGGCGTCCTGGTACTCCTCGGGTCCGGTGCTCTCGCGGTGACACTGCACTCCCTGCGGCGGGGGAACCGTCGCTCAGGCACCCTGTTTGCCCTGGTGACCGTGATTCTGGGGTACACCCTGGTGGCCAACATCATTGAACGCCCGGAAGGGCTGCGGGTGGCGGTGTGGTTCATCCTGGGCATCATCGTTGTCTCGGCAGTGTCCCGGGCGGGACGGTCGCTGGAGTTGCGCGGTGCCGAGATCCGGTACGACGCTGCTGCCCAGCACATCCTGCAGGCCGCGGTGGCGGGGTCGGGGGAGCTGCACCTGGTGGCGTCCTGTGCGAGGGAGGCCCCGGACGTGGCGACGCGGGAGCGGGGTCTCCGACGGTCCAACCACCTTTCCGGTGACCGGCCGCTGGTCTTCCTGGAGGTCACCGTCGGCGACGCCAGTGACTTCGCCTCGCCCCTGGTCGTCACCGGCCATGCCGTCGACGGGATACCCGTACTCCACGTCTCTGCGACGACCGTGCCGAATGCCGTCGCCGCCGTCGCACTGGACGCCCGTGACCACTTCGACGTCATCCCGGACATCTACTTCGAATGGGGGACAGGTTCCCCGGTGCGGGAAATACTGCGGTACCTGGCGGTGGGCAGGGGGCACAATGCGGCGGTCACGCGTGAAGTCCTTCGGCGGGCCGAACCAGAGGAGGGACGCCGGCCGCGGGTGCATGTGGGGTAAGGGGTGACTACCGGGCGGATCCGTCGACGGCCAGCACGACCACCGGGTCGCTCGTCGGTGCCGACGAACCTCCGGCCGGTTCCTCGGTGACGGCCATCGCGGCGGCCCCCGCCCCGACCGTTCCGTTGCCACCGCCGACGCTGATGACCCCGTCGGAACCGGTGAACAGGCCCGCCGAGGTGGGCTCACCGGCGTCGTCGAGGGCCCACAACTGGTAGACGCGGTTGTCGTCGACCCCGGGCAGGTCGCGGGCGATGACTGTCATCTCCCCACCGGCGGCGACGACCGCCAGGGACCCCTGTCCACCGTCACCGACGCGCTCCGAGGCCACCGACGCGCCCGGGGAGGTGAGCATCCGGGTGATTTCCCGGGTGGTGTCCTCGGCGCGCACCGAGGTGTTGTGCTGGGAGATCGCAACCATCAGCGATGGCACGGCGACGGCGAGGGAGACCGCGGCGACTGCCGTCATCAACCAGGCCGTCCTGCGGTAGCGGCGGTGGTCCCGCAGTTGTGCGACCGTTGGGATCGAAGCCGCCTGCGCATCAGGTGCACCGGCACCGTCCTCGGCGAGGCGGCGCATGACCGCCTCCTTCACCTCCGGCGGCGGGGCGGTCTCGTGCACCGCCGCCAGCTGCGCGGCGACCTCCCGGTAGTGGCGCAGCGCGGCCGCGGCGTCCGGGTCGGACGCCGCGAGCGCCTCGGCCTCCCGCACGTCCTGCGCGGAGTCCAGGGCGTCGAGCGCCAGCCCGACGAGAAGTTCATCGGTTCGGTCAACGGCTCGGTCACGGTCCGGTCCGGTCATCTCAACTCGTCTCCAAACAGGTGCGCATACGCGACAGGGCCGACCGGATACGGCTCTTCACCGTGGACAGCGGAGCGGTGAGGTGGCGCGCCACCTCGGAGTACGTCCGCCCACCGAAGTAGGCGGCGACCAATGACTCGTTCTCCAGGTCCGTGAGCTCGCCCAGGCAGTGACGTACCCGGTCGGACTCCTCGCGCCGGAGCAGGTCGGTGTCCACCCCGCCCGAGCCGACGGCGGCGTCCGGCACGTCGACGTCCCGGAACTCGTGGTGGGTACGGTGCTCGCGGTCGCGGCGGGAGGACTCCGAACGTACCCCGTCGACGGCACGACGGTGCGCGATCATCGCCGCCCAGGCGTAGACGGTGCCGCGGGCGGGGTCGTAGGACGACGACCTCGTCCACAACTCCAGCATCACCTCCTGGGTCGTCTCGGCGGCGATGCCCTCGTTGCGAAGGACGCGCCGGCAGATGCCGTGGACCACGGGGGACACCTCGTCGTAGAGCAGACCGAAGGACCCCCGGTCGCCGGCGGCGGCACGCTCGACCAGTGCGGTCAGCTGCGCGTGGTCCCGACGTCCGGGATCGGGGGTCTGCTGGGTCATGAGGTCGATCATAGGGATGGATCAGTCGACGAGAGCATCCTTGAGCGACTGGATCGTCCCGGCCACGGTGGAGATATGTCCGGCCAGGCCCTCGGCCAGCTCGTCGGCGTCGAGCTCGCCGTCGGTGATCCCGGCGAAGAACTCGCCGGCCTGCGGACGGTAGCCGTCGAGGTTCTCCAGTGCCTCGTCCGCTGCGGCGTTGTCGTCGGTGGCCAGGGCGTTGGCGTAGTCCACGAAGTAGCCGATGTGCTCGCGCCACAGCGCCAGGAACTCCTCGCCCTTCTCCTCACCGGCGACGGAGCCGACCGCCTCCGACAGGGCCATGGAGTTGTGGTCCAGGGTGTCGGCCGCCGCGGCGAACGCCTCGGAGTCGGTGCCGCCCTCGGTGGTGTAGGCGGTGAACACGGCGACCCCGGCGAGGTACACGTGCTCCTGCAGTCCGGTGGCCAGGGTGACGCGCAGGGTCGCTGCATCGTCGGTGGCGCCGGCGGCCCCGCCCTCGACGTCGTTGCCCTCGGCGAGTCCCGAGGCCAGCGTGGCGATGAAGTCGCCACCGTGGGACGCCGCGGCGTGCAGGTCCCCGTAGGCGGCGGTGTCACCGGCGGCGAGGGCGTCGATGGCCTGCGAGAGACTGTCGACGTGGTGCTGCAGGCCCTCGGTGGCCTCACCGGCGTCGATGACCCCCTGCGACAGTCCGGAGAACGCCTCGCCGGCATCCATCGTGTACTGCGTCAGGTCGTCCTGCGCGGCTGCCTTCGCGGCCTCGTCGCCCTTCTTGGCGGCGGTGGCGTAGTCCACGAAGTAGCCGATGTGGTCACGCCAGAGCTCCAGCACGGCGTCGCGCTGGTCCGGGTCGATCGCGGCGACCATGTCGGCCAACGCCACGGCGTTGGCGTCCAGGGCGTCGGACGCGGCGGCGAAGGCGTCGGAGTCCGCTCCCTCGGTGTAGGCGGTGGCCACGGCCATGCCCGCGAGGTAGACGTGTTCCTGCAGGTTGGCCGCCAGGTCGGCGTGCAGGGTGGCGGCGTCGGAGTCCGGGTCGCCGTCGATGCCGGCGGAGGCGACGATGCCGTCGGCGAGGGTCTGGCCGGTCATCGGCATGTGCGACGCTGCGGTCATCGCGTCGGCGAAGGGGTCGCCGGTGCTCACCGGGGTGATGTCCCCGCCGGAACCGTGGCCGGAATGCCCGTCCATGGTGGAGTCGGTCATTGCGGACGTGCTGGAGGCGCTGGGCGTGCTGCTGGAACTTCCTGAAGCCATCGAGTCGTCGGACCCGTCGGAGCCGTCCGAACAGGCGGCGAGGGTGAGGATCAGGGCGGCGGCGGAGCCGACGGCGACCGTCTTGGCGGTGTACTTGGTGGACATGGTGTGCACTCCTCGGTGTGTGGGCCTGACGTGAGGCCCGGGGTTGGTGTCACCCCTGAGTTCGGAGCCGTACGCGCCGCGGATTGGTCGGGTGGTGAAAAAGCTTCGGGAAAACTTCTCCGGAGTGCTGTCGGCCCGTGCCCTGATCGTCCTTGCTAGTACAACCGACCCAGGTCCTTCAGCACCCCGCGCACGTGTTCAGCCGCGTTCGGCCCCTCGTAGGCACCGACGATCTCGTCGACAGGACCACACGACCGGATCTGGCCGTGGTCGACCCACAGGGCCGAGTCGCACAGCTGCGCCAGGAACTCATTGGAGTGCGAGGCGAACACCAGGATGCCGGACTTCTCGACCAGGGCCTGAAGCCGGATCCGCGCCTTCTCCATGAAGCTCGCGTCCACGGCCCCGATGCCCTCGTCGAGTAGAAGAATCTCAGGCTCGATGGACGTCACCACACCCAGGGCGAGACGCACTCGCATACCGGTGGAGTAGGTGCGCAGCGGCATGGAGAGGTAGTCACCGAGTTCGGTGAAATCGGCGATCTCGTCCATCTTCTTCTCCATGGACTTCCGGCCCTCGCCGAGGAAGAGGCCACGGATGATGATGTTCTCGTAGCCGCTGATCTCCGGGTCCATTCCCACACCGAGGTCGAAGACCGGAGCAACGCGGCCTTCGACCACCGCGGAACCGCGGGTCGGCTCGTAGATCCCGGACAGCAGGCGCAGCAGGGTGGACTTGCCGGCACCGTTGTGACCGACGAGACCGATCCGGTCGCCTTCCTTGAGGTGCAGGTTGACATCCCGCAGTGCCTCGATGACGACGGTGTTGTCCGAGTTGCGTCCGATCGCCCCGCCGGCGGCCCCCAGGAACGCCTTCTTCAGTGAGCGTGACTTGGCGTCGAAGATGGGGAAGTCGACGCAGGCGTTGTAAGTGTCGATGGAAACCATGGTTGTTCTCCTTTAAACCCAGTAGCTCACACGTGACCGCCACTGGCGCATGAACACCATGGCGAACAGGGTGCCGAGCACGGTGAGGACACCGACGATGATCCAGGAGTGCATTTCGACGGGCTCGTCGATCATCGGGCCGCGTACGACACTGAGGTAGTGGAAGAGGGGGTTGATCTCTGCGAGGCGTGCACGGTCGGCGACGGCGCCACCCTGCTCGAGCAGTGTCTTGGTCGTCCACACGATCGGGGTCATGTAGAACAGCAGCTGGACCAGCGATTCCAGCAGCGGTGCGACGTCACGGAAGCGGGTGGCGATGATGCCGAAGAACATCGACACCCACACGCCGTTGGCCACCAGCAGTGCCAGACCCGGCACGGCGAGCAGAACCTCCCAGCCGACGGGAATCTGGAAGACGGCCAACAGGACCACCCAGATGACCAGGTTGTGGCACAGGATCAGGAACTGCTTCCACACCAGCCGGTAGACGTGCACGCTCAAAGCGCTCGGCAGCTGTTTGATCAGCCCCTCGTTGGCGATGAACACCTGGGAGCCCTCGATGATGCACCCCGAGATGAAGCTCCACATGATCAGGCCCACGGCGACGTGCGGCAGGAACTCCTTCAGGTCCATCTGGAAGAGCATGGAGTACAACAGGCCCAGCGCCACGGCCATCACGCCGGTGGCGAGAGTGATCCACAACGGGCCCAGGACGCTGCGTCGGTAGCGCTGTTTGATGTCCTGCCAGCCCAGCGTGAGCCACAACTCCCGCTGCCCGAAGCCGCGCTTCAGGTCGTCCCACGCGGCACCGAGGGTCTGGGACGTTGAGGACGGCGCGCCACCTTCCGTCGGAGCGGCGACGAAGCTCTCGTACTCCGGTGACGTGGCCACCGGCCGGGGATTTTCTGAATCGGACACGAGGATACGGTACTCCGGAACCGTGTGGTGTGCGGTAATCAGCGCCGGTGCCACTCATGTCCATGTGCCGATGTAGTATCGGTGACGTTGACGGAACGGCGCGGTCGTTTCCTGAATTTTAGTATCGTGACCTGCAAAAATATTCTCAGGTCGCCAGTGTGGTGAGATGCGGAAAGGGGCAGTCGGGAGTGTTCGACATCGCGAGGGTGCGAGGCCTCTATGAATCGCTGTCCGAGGGGTGGACCTACCTCAACGCGGGCCGCCGCGCGCAGGTGCCGGAGAAGGTCAGCTCGGCGGTGTCGAGGGCGTTCCGGGCATCACCCCTGCAGGGGCCGGACGGTGGAGCCCGTGGTGACCACTACGTCTCTGCGGCCCGCGAGGCGGTTGCCGACCTCGTCGGGGCGTCGCCGGACTGCGTCGTGCTGGGCCCCAGCCGGGCCACCTTGCTGGGCATCCTGGCCACGGCCGTGCCCGCGAAACTGCGTATGGGCCGTGAGGTCGTCCTCAGCCGCGTGGACGAGCCGTCCAACATCACCCCGTGGAAACTCGCGGCGGACCTCTACGGAGCGTCGGTGCGGTGGGCGGAGGCTGACCTCACCACCGGTGCGCTGCCCGCCTGGCAGTTCACGAGTCTGATCAGTCTCGACACTTCCATCGTTGCGGTGCCTGCGGCGAATGCCCACCTGGGTACGGTCACCGACATCCGGGCCATCGCCGACATCATGCGGGCGAAGTCCCGGGCCTGGCTCGTGGTGGATGCGGGGGCCTACGCCCCCTACCGGAAGATCGACATGGACGCGTGGGACGCAGATGTCGTCGCCCTGGACATGGCGCCTCTCGGCGGCCCGGAGGTCGGTGCGCTGGTATTCCGTGATCCGGCGCTGCTGGCTGAACTCCACCTGGTCGAACTGCGCCGTGGACGTCATGCTGCCCCGGATTCGCAGGAGCTGACGGCACGCCGCGTCGCCGAGCTCGAGCGGGACGGTAATGCCCCGGGCATGCTCGGGGGCGTTCCCGCCGCCGTGAACCACCTGGCAGGCCTGGATGAAGAGGCGACCGGCACCCGGCGGGAGCGTCTCGCTACGTCCCTGCAGTCCAGCGAGGAGTACCTCGGGCGGCTTGCCGGCTACCTGGTCGACGGTCTCCGGGATCTGGAGAACGTCCATGTCGTCGGCGTGGACGGGGAGATCGACACCGAGCCGGAGCACGACCACAACAGCTGGGGAAGTCCCGCCGAGAATCGAGGACAGCATTTCGGCCCGGTCGACCGGCTGCCGCGTGTCAGCTTCCTCGTGCAGGGCATCGAAGCCTCCGTGGTCGGGGAGCGGTTGTTGAGCAACGGCGTCGTGGCACAGACCGTGGGGCTGGAGGAAAGTGCCCTGTTCGATCAGATGGGCGTCGCAGAGATGGGTGGGGCGATCTGCGTGGCTCTCGCACCGCACAACACGCACATGGACATCGACCACCTGGTCCGCGTGGTCGGCGGGATCGTCTAGCTGGAGACCTCGAAGATCGCCTTGCCGGTGATCTCCCCGTCCAGCAGCGACCGGTGGGCTTCGGCGGCATCCTGGATCGGGAAAACCCGGTCCACATGGTGGCAGATCCTGCCGTCCTCCAGCATGGGCCACACGTTCTTCACCGTCTCCGCCACGATCCGTGCCTTGTCGTCCCGATCTCGGTAACGCAGGCCCGTGGCAGAGATGTTCCCCCGTTTGGCCAGGAGCTTGCCGATGTTCAGCTCACCCTTCACCCCGCCCTGCATGCCGATGATCACCAGATGGCCGTCCGGGGCCAGTGCCGACACATTGCCGTCAAGGTATTTCGCGCCGATGATGTCCAGGATCACGTCCGCACCGCCGAGTTCCTTGACGACTTTGACGAAGTCTTCCTCGTGGTAGTTGATCAGGATGTCCGCACCGTAACGGCGGCACACATCCAGTTTCTCGGGGCTTCCCGCCGTCACCGCCACACGGACCCCCAGTGCGTGCGCCAACTGGGTGGCGAAGATTCCGATGCCGCCGCCACCACCGTGGATCAACAGGGTGTCGCCCTCTCGCAGGTGGGCCGTCATCATCAGGTTTGACCAGATCGTGCAGGCGGCCTCGATGACGCTGGCGGTCTCGGAGAGCCCGAAACCGTCCGGGACAGGCGTCAACTGGCCCGAGGGGACGATGGTGTACTCGGCGTACGCGCCCCCGGAGAGCAGTGCGCCGACCTCGTCACCCTCCCGGTACGGGGTCCCGTCGGGGCGGACGCAACCGTTCGGGTCGACGATCACGCCGGCCGCTTCGAGGCCGAGGATCTCAGACACGCCCTTCGGCGGCGGGTAGTGCCCTTTCGCCTGCAGGGTGTCAGCACGATTCAGGCCCGCAGCAACGACCTGGATCAGGACCTCACCGTCCTGTGGCGTCGGGATGTGGGTCTCCTGCCATTGCAGGGACCGGGGGTCGTCGGGGTCAGTCTGGATGATGGCCTTCATGTTCCCGTTCATGGCCCCAGCCTAGCGATCTAGAAAGAAGCAGGGGCGGGCACCGGCAATCGCAGCGTGGTGGGTTAGAATCAGGACGCGCTGAACGCATATCTGCGCGTGCAGCATTGGAGACGTGGCAGAGCGGCCGAATGCACTGGTCTTGAAAACCAGCGACGAGCGATCGTCCAGGGGTTCAAATCCCCTCGTCTCCGCCAGAGTTTCAATCGTGTTCTACGTTTGGTGCAGTGGGAAAGGGGCTATATGTTCCCCGCTGCGCCCAGAGCGCCTCGAGCCACTCGGCCGCCGCGGTGTCCACGTAGCAGGCAGCCGTGCTGATGTTCTCGATGAACGTTGCATTGTCGAGGTGGTGAGCCGGCTCGACAATGCGAACACCGGTTCCGCACGCCGTTGAGATAGTCCATTGCCGCATACAGCTCACCGCGGTCACGCTTGCTGCGTACCCTTCCGGTGAAACCATGGGCAATCACCGGCCATACTGTGGCCTGATACTGGGTGCTCAGGAGGAACCGCCAGGTACCGAACATGAGTTCTGCGACGACTTTTCCACCGGGAGCCTCTGGCCCACCGGCGGTGGATACCGCCTTATCGAGGTTTCTGATCATCTGCCGGTTGAACCCATAGTGCTGGACATCGAGATACCAGGGGATTTGACCGGCTCGGTCGGTGGAGGACAGTTCACGGTGGATGACGTTGCGGATCAGAACTTCGACATGCAGGATCAGCTCAGACATGTGCGTTGAGCGCTGTGCGTTGTACATGTAGAGCTTGACGGTATCGGCCGAATGGGCCCGGTATCTGTGCAGACGCTCGGGCGAGATCCATGCCTCCAGCTGGTCTGCAGTGAGCCGGTTCATCTGAGAGAGGGTAGCACCGTGAGGTTGACACAGTGGGAGAGGTTGGGGCACTGTACTAAGTGAAAGCCCCGGGACGATCCCTGGTTTTGACTGGACTGCACGGTCTGGAATACGAACTAGATCGCCGGGGCTACTGAATTTCCGGGGGCCAATCCAGCCAGGCAGAAATACCTACGCCACGACATCCACGACGTCGCCGACCTGCAGGGTGTTGAAGAAGGCGACGGCATCGTCGTGCAGCAGGTGGATGCACCCGTGGGAAAGCACGCCGGGATCGCCCTCATGGAAGGCGATGCCGATGTCGTTGGGATAGGACGTACCCGCCGAGAAGAACACCGAGAACGGCATCGGGGCATCGTAGGCGCTGGACCACCAGTCGGCGTCCTTCCTGGTGACCTTGGTCGTGCCGGCGGGGGTCTCGTAGCCGGCACGTCCGGTGCTGGCGGGTACGGGGCCGCGGGTGATGGTGCCCGCACCGTCCTGCAGCCAGGCCGTCTGGTTCCCCAGACTGATGCAGGCCTTCGCCTCCACCGCGCAGGGTGCGTTCCGGGGCTGTGGTGTTGCAGGCGGCTGGCTCGGGGTCTGACCCGGTGACGGTGCGAGCCCGTCGGGGAGCAGGTCATCCGCCCAGTCCGGCAGATCCTGCAGATTCGGCATGTCGGGCAGGCTCACGTCGGATCCCGGCACCTCCGGAAGGTTCAGCGTGGGGGCGGCGTTCGCGGGTGAGGCGAAAGTCAGGGCCAGCGCCGCAGAGCCGGCGAACAACGTCAGGATTCGGCCGATGCTCTTCATCGGGACGCACCTCCAGAAGTAGGTCAGTGTGACCCAGGTTACCCTTGCGCGGTGCGCAGGGATGTCACGGATTACGCTCCCGCGCGTCGCGGGCGCGGCAAAAGGCCAGGTCGCCGAATTCGGAGACGTAATCCGTGACCGCCCCGGTCTGCGCTACCCTGCGCTACCCTGCGCTACTCCCCGCTACTCCAACACCGTGATCTGTTCGACGACCGGAAGTCGCATCCTGCCGCCGTTCGGCCGCTCGACGACCAGCTCCGTCCCCACGGACGCCGACGCCAGCCGGGTCCAGGGCACCCGGTCGCGCTGCACCTCGCGCCGGGAGACGTCGAAGATCCACAGTGCGTGGTCCACCAGCACGGTCGTTCCGGCGTGCTCGTCCCCGGCCAGGCGGAGCAGGTAGACATGGCCGTCCAGTTCGTCATGCCTCAGTCCGTCCAGGTCCGGGGCGTCGGTGATTGATTCCACCGTCGTCGTCAGGACGGTGATCCGGTTGACCAGGCCGAAGCGGTGCACGGTTCCCTCGGCGGACAGGACGCTGAGGGGCTGGCCGACCGCACACCGTCGGATTCCACCGTGTCGCCACACCACAGGTTGCGGCGCGTCCGTCTCCGGGCCACGGCGGGCGGGGCGCACCGCCGCCCACCACGGGTCCAGGGTGACACGGTAGGACGGTTGCTCGGTCTCGACGAGATACCGGCCCGGGGAGTCGGCGGTGAGAAGCGACGGACGTTCCGCCGTCAGCGCCGTGAGCGTGTCCACCACTTCCTCGTCGGTGGAGTTCCAGCCGATGCCCCGTGATTCCAGCACGCCGTAGAGCTGGGGCAGCGTCAGGTCGGGTTGGCTCTCCCATGCCCGGGCGAGTGCCTCCAGGACGTGGGGGATTCTCAGAGGGTCTTTCACTCTTTTCATGGTAGCTGTCCGTGTCCGTGTGGCGATGCGCGTATTACAGACGGATTGCGGCGCGGTACAGACCTACGCAGGTGTACACAGACGGGAAACTGATCTGAAACCAGTTTGTAATAAATGTCCCACTAGATAGGAAAACAACGAGCGCATGATGGGAATTCGCAGCTGTATCGATATGGGACTCCTGGAGGGATAAGATACAAAGACAACCACAGATCGAGACGGATCCCGATACGACGATAAAAGGTGTCCTGCATCACATGACGTCACCGGCACCAGCATCTCTAAGCCAAGCCTAATTTTGTGCCACCTCCGCAGGACCGTATCAGTAGGGCAAAAGCACCCCTACCGACGAAAGGCCACCACCCCTGGCCACGGAGAACCGCACTGCACGACCCGACGACCGGAGGATGACCACCCCGTGAACAACCAGCTGAAGAACTACCCGGCGCCCCAGGGGCTCTACCACCCGGCCCACGAGCACGATGCCTGTGGCGTCGCCTTCGTTGCCGACATGCACGGCCGGGCCACGCACGACATCGTCGAGAAGGGCATCCAGGCCCTGGTCAACCTCGACCACCGTGGTGCCGCGGGGGCCGAGAAGAACACCGGTGACGGCGCCGGCATCCTGATGCAGGTCCCGGACCGTTTCTACCGCGAGGTGCTCGCACACCAGGGCATCGACCTGCCCGCTCCCGGCGCCTATGCCACGGGTATCGCCTTCCTCCCGGCCGCCCGCATGGCCGCATTGGACGCGATGCGTGCCGTCGAGTCGATCATCAGCGAGGAGAACCTCGACCTGCTCGCCTGGCGGGAGGTCCCCGTCGACGATTCCGCGTTGGGTGCCATGGCCCGTGACGCCGAACCGATCTTCTACCAGCTGTTCATCGCCGGACGGGACACAGAGGGCAATGAGCTCTCCGGTATCGAGCTGGACCGTCGGGTCTGGTTCGTGCGCAAGCGCGCCGAGCGTGAACTCGGCTCGAAGGGGCCGGGCGAGGGTGCCGGTTCGGACACGGTCTACTTCCCGTCGCTGTCCTCACGGACCATCGTCTTCAAGGGCATGCTCACCACCCCTCAGCTGCGGGACTTCTACCTTGACCTGCAGGACGACCGGGTCGAGTCGGCCCTGGCGGTCGTCCACTCCCGGTTCTCCACGAACACCTTCCCCTCCTGGCCCCTGGCCCACCCGTTCCGCCTGCTCGCACACAACGGCGAGATCAACACGGTGCGCGGCAACGAGAACTGGATGCGTGCCCGCGAGTCCCAGATCCGTTCGGAGACCCTCGGCGACATCGAGCGCGTCCTGCCGGTCTGTGACCCCTCGGGCTCGGACACCGGACGGTTCGACGAGGCACTGGAGCTTCTCCACCTCGCCGGCCGTTCGCTCCCACACGCCGTGATGATGATGGTCCCCCAGGCATGGGAACGTAACCCCTCCGTCGACCCGGACGTCCGCGCGTTCTACGAGTACCACTCCTCCCTGATGGAGGCGTGGGACGGCCCGGCCGCCCTGGTGTTCACCGACGGCACCGTCATCGGCTCGGTCCTGGACCGCAACGGTCTGCGCCCCGGACGTATCTGGGTGACCAAGGACGGGCTGGTCATCGGCGGGTCCGAGGCCGGGCTGCTGCCCGTCCCGCCGGAGGACATCGTCCAGCGTCGGCGCATCGAACCCGGCCGTATGTTCCTCGTCGACACGGCGCAGGGCCGCATCATCCCCGATGACGAAGTCAAGTCGCGGTTGGCCGACAAGCCCTACCGCGAGTGGGTCGACAACAACATCGTGCGCTTCGCCGACCTGCCCCCGGTCGAGTACGAGGCGATGAGCCACGAGCGTGTCGTCCTGCGCCAGCGTGTCTTCGGCATGACGGAGGAGGACGTCGACGTCCTCATCCAGCCGCTCGCTGTCACCGGCGCCGAACAGCTGGGCTCCATGGGCACCGACACACCCATCGCCGCCCTGTCGGACCGCCCCCGCATGCTCTTCGACTTCTTCGCCCAGCGCTTCGCGCAGGTCACCAACCCGCCGTTGGACTCCATCCGCGAGAAGATGGTGACCAGCATGTTCACCCAGCTGGGACGCCAGGTCGACGTCACCACCGAGGTTCCCGAGGCCGCACACCGCATCCACCTGGAGACCCCGGTACTGCTCAACTCCACGCTGGCCACCCTGCGCCAGGCAGGGGAGCATGAGGGATTCGAGGACTTCCGCTCCGCCGTGGTCTCCGGGCTCTACCCGGTTGCCCACGGGGGACGCGGCATGCGGCAGGCCATCGAGCGCATCCGGCGTGAGACCTCCCGTGCCATCGAGGACGGCGCGACCCTGATCATCCTGTCTGACCGCGAGTCCGACGAGCGGATGGCGCCGATCCCCTCACTGCTGCTCACCAGCGCGGTGCACCAGCACCTCGTCGCCGAGCGCACACGTACCCGGGCCTCGCTGATCATCGAGGCCGGGGACGCCCGTGAGGTCCACCATCTCGCGATGCTGCTCACCTTCGGCGCTGACGCGATCAACCCCTACATGGCGTTCGAGACCATCGACGAACTTTCCAAGCGCGGCCAGCTCGGCTCGCTGACCACCGACGAAGGCTGCCAGAACTTCATCGACGGCGCCACCGCGAGCGTGCAGAAGATCATGTCGAAGATGGGCATCGCCACCGTCGCCTCCTACCGTGGCGCGCAGCTGGCGGACGTCACCGGCCTGCACCAGCAACTCCTGGACGACTACTTCACCGGCTGCCTCAGCCCCATCTCCGGCATCGGACTGGACGAACTCGCCGCCGACGTGGCCGTGCGGCACCGCTTCGCCTTCCTCCCCCGACCCGAGGAAGCCGCGCACCGCGAACTCGAGATCGGCGGTGAGTACAAGTGGCGCCGTGAGGGCGAGTACCACCTGTTCAACCCCGAGACCGTGTTCAAGCTGCAGCACGCCACCCGCACCGGGCAGTACCGCATCTTCAAGGAGTACTCCGACAAGGTCGACAACCAGTCGAAGCGGCTGGCGACCCTGCGTGGACTGTTCGAGCTGCACAGCGACCGCCCGTCGATCCCCGTCGACGAGGTCGAGCCCGTCTCCGCGATCGTCAAGCGCTTCTCCACTGGCGCGATGAGCTACGGCTCGATCTCCGCCGAGGCCCACGAGACCCTCGCCATCGCGATGAACCGGCTCAAGGGCATGTCGAACTCCGGTGAGGGCGGCGAGGACCCCGACCGCTTCGAACCCGAGGCGGACGGCACCTGGCGCCGGTCGGCGATCAAGCAGGTCGCGTCCGGACGTTTCGGCGTGACCAGCCACTACCTGAACAACTGCACCGACATCCAGATCAAGATGGCCCAGGGCGCCAAGCCCGGCGAGGGCGGCCAGCTGCCCCCGCACAAGGTCTACCCCTGGATCGCCGAGGTCCGTGTGACGACGCCCGGCGTCGGGCTGATCTCCCCGCCCCCTCACCACGACATCTACTCCATCGAGGATCTCGCCCAGCTGATCCACGACCTGAAGAACGCCAACCCGGACGCCCGCATCCACGTCAAGCTCGTCGCCGAGCAGGGCGTGGGCACCGTCGCCGCCGGTGTGTCCAAGGCCCACGCCGACGTCGTCCTGATCTCCGGACACGACGGCGGCACCGGCGCGTCCCCGCTGAACTCGCTGAAGCACGCCGGTGGGCCCTGGGAGCTCGGCCTGGCCGAAACCCAGCAGACCCTGCTGATGAACGGCCTGCGCGACCGCATCACCGTGCAGTGCGACGGCCAGATGAAGACCGGACGCGACGTCATGGTCGCCGCCCTGCTCGGCGCCGAGGAGTTCGGTTTCGCCACCGCGCCGCTGGTCGTCGAGGGCTGCATCATGATGCGCGTCTGCCACCTGGACACCTGCCCGGTGGGTGTGGCGACCCAGAACCCCGACCTGCGCAAGAAGTTCACCGGTCAGGCCGACCACGTCGTCAACTTCTTCACCTTCATCGCCCAGGAGGTCCGCGAGTACCTCGCCGAACTCGGTTTCCGCACCCTTGAGGAGGCCGTGGGGCACTCCGAGTGCCTGCGCGCCGGTGCGGTCGACCCCGGGCACAAGACCGCCGGGTCGCTCGACCTTTCGCCGATCTTCGCCCGTCCCGACAGCCCGTTCATGCACCAGGACCTGTACAAGACCAAGGACCAGGACCACAGTCTGGACGCGGCCCTCGACAACCGCATCCGTGAGGACGCCGAGGAGACCATCCGTCGCGCCGCCGCAGGCGAAGGTACCGCCATCGAGCTGAGCTACCCGATCACCAACGTCAACCGCTCGGTCGGCACGATGACCGGCTCCCTGGTCAGCCGCGTCGCCGGACGCGACGGCCTGCCCGACGGCACCGTGAACCTCACCTTCACCGGCTCCGCCGGAAACTCCTTCGGCGCCTTCGTCCCCAAGGGCATGACCCTGACCCTCGTCGGCGACGCCAACGACTACGTCGCCAAGGGCCTGTCCGGCGGCACCATCGCCATCCGGCCCCACGACCGCGACGGCGCGGTCGGCGAACACCAGACCATCGCCGGCAACGTCCTGGGCTTCGGTGGCGTCTCCGGCGAGATGTTCATCCGCGGTGCCGTCGGCGAACGCTTCTGCGTGCGCAACTCCGGTGTCACCGCCGTCGTCGAGGGGATGGGGAACCACGGCTGCGAGTACATGACCGGCGGGCGCGTGATCAACCTCGGCCCCGTCGGCGAGAACTTCGGTGCCGGCATGTCGGGCGGCATCGCCTACCTCATGGATGACGGCAGCGGCGTCGACGGCATGGCCCGGCGCATCAACCCCGGCCTCGTCGACGTCGAGGAGGTCGCCGACGACGAGCTCGACTGGCTCGTCGACACCATCGAGCGCCACCGGCGCCTCACCGGATCCACCGTCGACGTGGACCCCCGGTCACTGATCAAGGTCATGCCGCGCGACTACCGGCGCGTCCTGCAGACCATCGAACAGGCCCGCGACGCGGGACTCGACGCGGACGGCATCGCCGCCGCCATCATGGAGGGAGTCAAGTAATGGCTGATCCGCACGGATTCATGAAATACCCCCGCGAGGAAGCGGCCCACCGCCCCGTCCCGCTGCGCCTGCTCGACTGGAAGGAGGTCTACGAACCCTTCGCCGACTCGAAGGTGCAGACCCAGGCCGCCCGCTGCATGGACTGCGGCATTCCCTTCTGCCACGACGGATGCCCACTGGGCAACATCATCCCCGAGTGGAATGACCTGGTCCGCCAGGGACGGTGGAAGGAGGCCTACGACCGCCTGCACGCCACGAACAACTTCCCCGAGTTCACCGGGCGCATCTGCCCCGCCCCCTGCGAGGGCGCCTGCGTGCTGGGCATCGAAGGGATCGGCGCCGGTGCCGGAGTCGGCGACCCGGTGGCGATCAAGACCGTCGAACTGCAGATCGTCGAGCACGCCTTCGAGGAAGGCTGGGTGCGACCGGTGAAGGCCAGTTTCTCCACCGGCCAGTCTGTCGCCGTCGTCGGGTCCGGCCCCGCCGGCCTGGCTGCCGCCCAGCAGCTCACCCGCGCCGGGCACGACGTCACCGTCTTCGAACGCGACGACCGGATCGGCGGCCTGCTGCGCTACGGGGTGCCGGACTACAAGCTGGAGAACCGCTGGATCGACCGGCGTCTGGCCCAGATGGAGGCCGAGGGCACCACCTTCCGCACCAGCATCTCGCCGTCCGCCTCCGACCTCGCCGGATTCGACGCCGTCGTGCTGGCCGTCGGGGCGACCGTCCCCCGGGACGTCTCCATCCCGGGCCGCGACCTGGAGGGCGTCCACCAGGCGATGGAGTACCTTCCGATGGCCAACCGCGTCGTCGCCGGCGACCTCGACACCCCTCAGATCGACGCGAAAGGCAAGAACGTCGTGATCATCGGTGGCGGCGACACCGGCACCGACTGCTTCGGCACCGCCCTGCGTCAGGGCGCGGCCTCCGTCCGCCAGTTCGACTACAACCCGGCACCGGACCCGTACCGCACCGAGGACAACCCCTGGCCGGTGTGGCCGAAGATCTGGCGCGTGGCGTCCGCCCACGAGGAGGGCGAGTACCGCATCAGCGGCAACGAGTCCGCCGACGAGATCGTCGCACTCGGCCTCGCCGAGCGTGAGGTCGGCAGCACGCTGGGCCACCGCGACCACCGCATCAACACCGTGGAGCTCACCGGCACCGACGGCCATGTCACCGCACTGCGCGCGGCAACGTGTGAACGTACCCCGGAAGGCATGGTCAACCTCCCTGACACCGAGGTCGACATGGACGCCGATCTCGTCCTGCTGGCCGTCGGCTTCTCCTCCGTCGACACCGAGGGCATCGTCTCGGAACTGGGCCTCCCGGTCGACGGACGCGGGCGCCTCAAGCGCGACGACGACTACCGCACCTGGTGGGCCGAGTCCTCCACCGTGCGTGACACCGGCTTCGACGCCCCGGTGTTCGCCACCGGGGACGCCGGCCGTGGCGCCTCACTGATCGTCTGGGCGATCTCCGAGGGACGCGCCTGTGCGGCCGCCGTCGACCGTGCACTGATGGGTGAGAGTGCCCTCCCGCGGCCCGTCGCCCCGACGGACATGCCGTTGAGTGTGTGAGTGTGCGGGGAGAGTACATTGAAGCCCCATGACCGGCGGCGCTCTCCTCAGTATTCTTGTCGCGTGGCTGCTCGCCATCGCCTCGCCCGGCCCGGATCTGGTGCAGATCCTGCGGCTCGGCGCCGTCCGGCGTAACGGCGTCGCCTGCGCCCTCGGCATCATGAGCGGCAACACCCTGTGGATCGTCGCCAGTATGGTCGGCCTGTCCGCCCTCATCGACGCCGTCCCCTGGGTCCTCACGGCCCTGTTCCTGGTCGGTGGCGCCTTCCTGGCGTGGATGGGCCAGGCGGCGCTGCGCGGCGGCCTGGCGGAACGCCGCTCCGCCGGCACCGCCGTGTCGGCCACCACCGCCGAGCGGGTCTCCACCTTCGGCGCCTGGCGTCTCGGCCTGATGACGAACCTGGCGAACCCTAAGGCCCTGGTGTTCTTCGGCGCGGTGTTCGCCGGTTTCGTCCCGCCGGACACCGGGTGGGGGATGCGCCTGCTGATCCTGGCGGTCATGCTGGTCACCGGTATCGCCTGGTTCGTGGCTGTGGCCGTGATGGTGTCCGTCCCAGCCCTGTCGCGTCGGCTGCAGGCGGCAGGGCCGTGGATCGACATCGTCGCCGGGATGGTGTTCCTCGTCCTCGGTGTGATTCTGGTGGGGGAGGGGCTGCTGGAGCTGTGACGCCCTCAGGTGTCCGTCGACTCCGCTTCCGGATCGCGGCTCTGTCGTTTGCCGGCTCCGGCGTCCGAGAAGGAGAAGACGGCGTCTGCCAGAGCTCCCACGACGAAGAGCGGGAGGCCGACCTTCAGCAGGGTCGGCATCAGGTCAGTGCCCTTCACCGCCGAGTAAATGGTCAGGGAAATAATGATGACGACGATCGATACTGTCCATCTGAGCGCGAGGTTCCTTGATACCGTCATCGGCACACGGTAACTCCACGGCCTCTCCGTCGTCGATGCGCCACGGCAGAGGCCTATAAGGATCGCAGCATGACCTCCGCCGACCAGTAATATCCGGCCCGTCGGGAGGGGGACTTCCCTGGCACCGTCCGGAGTCGTAGGATGGTCGGCATGCCTGAGCGAGAAGAGCACAAGGTACCGGCGCAGGATGTCCCCGTGCGCGGGGACGACATCCGACTTGGCCAGTTCATCAAACTGGCGAACCTGGTCGATTCCGGCGGCGCAGCCAAAGAGGCTGTCGCCGCCGGTCGTGTGACGGTCAACGGTGAGGCTGACACCCGCCGTGGCCGGCACCTGCGTTCCGGGGATGAGGTGGTCGTCCTTGACGAGGATGCCACTCCGGTCGCCGCCGCCCGGGTCGTCACCGAGAGTGACGGCGGCGACGGCGGCGACGGTGCTAGTGACGATGACGACTTCTTCGACGAAGCAACTGCCGATGACGATTTCGACCCCGACAAGTGGAGGAACCTCTGATGCCCGCTCTCGTAGCGGAGCCAGGAATGCCGATCTGGATCGACCTGGCTACCACTGACCTGGAGAAGGCGAAGACCTTCTACACCGAGCTCCTTGACTGGGAGTTCGACACACAGTGCGACGGCTATCTCGTCGCCAAGAAGAACGGAATGCCCGTCGCGGGTCTCGGCGAGGTCCCCGACGACAAGTCGTCGCTGTGGGGCATGCTGCTCTACGCCCCCGACATCGACCACGTCCATGACGAGGCCGTCAAGGCCGGGGCTACCAGCATCCTGTCTCCGCGGGACGTCGGACGCCGTGGACGGATGGCCGTCATCGTCGACCCGTCGGGCGCGACGGTGGGGCTCAAGCAGCCGTCGGGTGACGAGCCTTTCTTCGCCGCCGGCGAGCCGGGTACCCCGGTGTGGCACGAGCTGCTCGTCGGCGAGGAATTCGACGCGACGATGAAGTTCTACCACGACCTTGCCGGATGGGACATCCGTCAGCACAGCGACACGGACAAGTTCCGCTACGCCACCGGCGAGTACAACGGTGCACCGTTGTGCGGCATGTGGGACACCAGCGAGCTGGACGAGAACCCGTCCATGTGGACGCTCTACCTCGGCTGCGTCGACGTGGACCGTGCGGCGAAGAAGGTCAAGAAGCTCGGCGGAAAGCTGGTACGCGCCCCGTGGAACTCTGAACTGGGCCGTCTGTGCACCCTCGTCGACCCGACGGGAGCGCTGGTGAACCTCTGTGAGATCGCAGAGCCGACGCCGGAGAGCCTCGAAGACATCCATGAGCCCGACATCATGGCGCCGGGGGCTCCGCAGCCCTGAGTATCAGCCCTGACCGGGCGCCACGGTCGGTGGCATGTCACCGATTACGCCGCGGCACGAGAGCGCCCTGACCTGGTTCAGTAAAAGTCCAGCTCAGGGCGCTCCCGTCTGCTGTCGTCGCCTGAGGTGGCGTAATCCGTGACGCCAGTGGGCGTCCCGAGGGGTCAGAGCTGTGCGGCGAGCATCGGTGCTGCGCCGACCGGGTCGATGCCGGCCTCTTCCAGGGCACGCAGCGCACCCTCGGGGTCGGAGGCGAACCGGGACGCTGTCTCGTGGTCGACACCCAGCTTCTCGGCGGCCGCCACGGTCGCGGCGGGATCGGCGGCGAGCTTGGCGGCGGTCTCCGCGTCGACACCCGCGGCCTCGAGGGTCGTACGCAGGGCCTCCGGATCGGCGGCGGGCGCGTCCGCCGGAGCCTCTTCCTCAGGTGCGGAGTTCTCGGCCGGTGTACCGGCGTCCTGCGACTTCACCTGTGCGAGCAGGGCATCGGTGTCGACGGTGCCGTTGGCGACCTGTGCGGCGTAGTCGGTGGCACCGAAGGCGGTCATCAGGCGCAGGATGCTGTCGAGGGAGACGTCGCCGCCACCGATCAACCCGGCGAGCTGCGAGATGTCGATTCCGCCGTCGGCGGGCGCGCCCTGTTCATCGACGAGCGATCCGACGAGGTCGCCGACCTGGTTGGCGATGTCACCGCCGTCGGCGCCGAGGCCGAGGGCGCCCAGCACCAGTGCGGCGATGGCGGCGATCGGCATGGTCTGGCCGGCGTCGCGTGCCTCGATACCGGAGGACGCGAGGACGGAGCCCAGGGCCTCACCGAGGCCGGACTCCTGCGCAGCGGCGAGGACGGCGTCAGGACCGACGGCGCCTCCCACCAGACCGAGCAGGCTGACCAGGAGATCCGTGCTCAGCGGCTGGTCGAGACCCGGCTCGCCACCGGCGGCCTGCTGGTGCTCGGTGTCGTTGGCGTTCTCGGCCTGGCCGAGGGCGGCGTCGGTGATGGGCTTCAGGGCGTCGACGATGTTGCCTGCCGCGCTACCGTCCGACGGTGCGCCGGTCAGTGCCTGCAGCTGCTCGTCGGTGCCGTAGTAGGTGTTCATGTCGACGTTGGTGTAGATGCCGTCGACCTGGCCCTCGGAGGAGTACTGCCAGAAGGTGACCTCGTTCCAGCCGCCGGGGATCTCGTTCGGCAGGGTCGGGTTGTAGTAGGCCAGCCAGAGCGGATACTCGGAGAACTCCGTGGTGTTGGCCATGTCGTTGATCCAGAAGTTCTGGTACGTGTAGATGATCGGGTCACGACCGGTCTGGATCTTGATCTCGTCGATCCAGTCGCGGACCCAGTTCTGGAGCTCCTCCGGGCCGAGTCCGCCGGACTCCTCGAGGTCGAGTGTCGGGGGCAGGGACGGCTGGACGCCGGTGGCCAGGGTCGCCGCGTAGTGTTGCGCCTCGGAGCGGGGGTCGGTGGAGCCCGGCTTGGCGTAGTGGTAGCTTCCGGGGGTCACACCAGCCGCGGAGGCCTTGGCCGAGTCCGAGGTGAAGTAGGGGTTCACGTAGCCGGTACCTTCGCTGGCCTTGATGAAGGCGAAGCTCTGGCCGGACGCGGCGACGCTCTGCCAGTCGATGGCGGAGCCACCGGGGTGCTGGTGGCTTGCCACGTCGACGCCGTCGAGTGCCCAGGTGGGCACGGGCAGGACATCGGTGGCGACCAGAGCGGCGACCGTTGCGGCTGAACCGAAGAGGGTTACTGCGGTGAGTCGGGCGGGAACGGTGGTGCGCGCGGAGCGACGCCAGGGAAGAGACAGCATGCGCAACACGATACACACTATTCACAACAATCACACGAGTAACACGCGCACCGCGTGTCGCGCCTTTTGACTTTTTCCGCTGTATCGGTATCGCGGAAACCCGGTGGCGAGGCAGGGACAGGACCGGGCGGGACGGACACCTGAGGGTGGCGCAGACCCGAAAAAACACCCGGAGGTTTCTGTCCCGGCACCCGGTGACGTCTGCTCTGACACGAAGAAACCCCTCCCCGCACCTGGTGCGGGGAGGGGCGGCGCGAGAAGAGGACTACAGGTTGGCGGCGAGGATGTTCGCGGCCCAGGCCGGGTTGATCCCGGTGGCACGGGCCATGCCCAGGGCCTGTTCCGGGTTGTTCGCCGCCCAGACCGCAGTGTCCCGCGGGACGCCGAGACGCTCACCGGCGGCAATGGTGGCCTCCGGGTCGGCCAGGAGACGGGCGACCACGGCGGGATTCACGCCGGCTGCGGTGGCGACGGCGGCGGTCCGACCGGGATCGGCGATGGCGGCCTTCTGTGCGCCGGACTGGCTGACGCTGCTGTTCAACGCCGGGGCTGAAGGAGCCGAGGAACCAGCCGAGGAACCGGTGGCGGCCCCGGCGGTCGGTGCGGCGATCGCGGTGAGGACTCCTGCGGACAGGGCGATCGTGGCCGCCATCGTGCTGGCACGACGGAAGCGGGTGGGACGGGAGGCCCCGCCGGTAGAGGATGTGCTGGGATGACTGGAGAGAATGGTCATGGCGCCGATGATAGCCGGAACCGTCCCATGAGCAACTGCTACCGTCCGTGCGGATACCACCCGGGGTTCCCCGCGTGGTAGTTGGACGGCTGCACCGGCGGAGGCATCGGTACCACCGGCGGGGCGACAGGACGCGGCGTCGGGATGCGCTGGTAGATCGACACGGCAGGGTAGCGCCCGACGGCGGCGAGGGCACGGGCCTCCTTCGTCGAGATGATGATCGCGGTGACCAGCAGCGCTGCACCCAGTCCCCAGGAGCCCACGAGGTGGACGACGGTGGCGGCCGTGGAGTCCAGCTGGAGGTTCCATCCGGCATGGACGAAAAACCCGGCGAGCCCGGAGGCCAGGATCCAGCTCAGTCGTCGCTTCCAGGTCAGCCCGGCAGCGTAGACGGCCATACCGATGCCGAAGCCCACCAAGCCGGTGCAGATGGCGTGCAGCAACGGACCCGCGACCAGGCGGATCAGCCACATCCAGGACACGCCCGCCAGGTCAGAAGTCGGGTGGTAGACACCCAGCATGACGGCGTATCCGGCGTTCTCGAACGCCTCGAAACCGAAGCCCACCAACATGCCGGCGACGAGTCCGTGCCAGGGCCGGTTCCACCAGGCCCGTCCCACGTGCAGCAGGAGCCAGACCCCGAGGGCCTTGGCGAGCTCCTCTGGGTACGCCCCGCCCAGCGACAGCGCCAGTTCGTCGATCCCCCAGCTGTAGGACACGTCAATGAGCTGCTGGCTGACGGTGAAGGCACCGATGGCGAACGACCCGGACATTCCCCACAGGACCGCGGCTCCCGCGAGCAACCAGGGAGTTCCCCGGTAGATCAGCAGCCGGGACAGGATGAACCAGGCCACCGCCACGAAGATCACCGCGTACAGTGAGGCGAGCGCGACGGGGCCGGGGCCCGGGAAGAGCAGGAAGACCGCCGGTGTCAGGGCCGACACGACGAGACTGATCACAGTGATGAGCAGGAACGACCATCCGAAGACGTCCCAGGTGGGGCGCAGTCGTGGACGCTGGTTCGGCGGGTAGGAGTCATGGTGGGCCCGCGGGACGTCGAGGACACGCCATCCCTGGTCCGGGCGGGAGCGGTGGTCATGCGGCATGGACGGCACCCCACAGTTGTTCGGCGGTCACGGTCACGGACGCCTTATCCGCTCCGGTCACGGCGACGGTGTAGAGCACGCCGTCGGGACCGTCGATCGTGAAGGACGCGGCGACGGTGTAGACCCCCGGCGTGGACTCCGGGGTCGCCGGGATCCCGGGGCTCTCTGGCGGCATGTCGCCGTACTGCACGGGCTGGGTGTCGCCGGGCATCCCGGGCTCCCGGAGATCGGGGAGGTCGGGCAGGTCGGCGAACGGCGAACTCAGCCCGATGACCGGTGACATGAGGAACTCGCCGGTTCGTGCCGACAGCGACGGATGCAGGACGTCCTCCGCAGCCGCAGGACGGAACGGGACGTCGGACACGTCGGAGGCGAGGATGGCACGTAGTCCGCGCCCGGCCGACAGCGGCGCGTCCTCCACCCCGGCCATCGACACGATGTCGAGGTCCACGGCGCCCGTACCGTAACCGCTGGTGCACTCGGCCTCCAGAGTCCCGGGAAGCAGCGCCTCGCCGGTGGCCACACACCGCTGGTCCAGGCCAGCCAGGTCAAGCGGGCTGGCCTCCCAGGCAGTGAGGGTGTCCGCGGCGGCATCATTGAGCAGGTAGGGTTCCGCGTCTCCCGTGTCCTCGGCATCATTCATCGGGACGGCGAGCGGAGCGACCAGTAGTACCAGGGCGACGCCGACCAGGATGAACCACCGTGCGGTTCGGTGGCCTCCGACTGCCGCGGGACGGTACACGCCGTCCGGGTCAGCGTCGGGCGGCATCGAGGACGGGGGCCCGGGCGTCGGACGTCCCCACCCGTCGGCCCCCGGGTCCGGGGTGATCGGTGCTACCGGCATTCCCGGGACGTTACCAGACCCACCAGACCTACCCGGCCTACCAGATGGTCACGCGCTGCTCCTCAGGCAGCCACATCCCGTTGTCGGAGGAGACGTCGAAGGCCTCGTAGAACTCGGCGACGTTCGACGCGACGACGTTGCAGCGGAACTCGCCGGGGGAGTGCGGGTCGATCGCCACGTACTGTGCGGCCATCTGCGGACGGATCGCGGTGCGCCACACCGTCGCCCACCGCAGGAAGAAACGCTGCAGGACGGTGAACTCCGTCCCGTCCCCGTCATCGCCGTCGATTCCTTCCACCGGAGCGGTGGGCGCGGAGTCCACCGTCTCCCCACGGTCGGCGAGCCACTTCTTCAGGGCGACGACGGCGATGCCGAGCCCGCCGAGATCGCCGATGTTTTCGCCGAGGGTGAAGGACCCGTTGACCTTGTGGTCGGTCTGGCCGCGCTGGGCCAGGCCGGTCGGCACGAGTCCGTCGTACTGGGTGACCAGCTTGTCGGTGAGCGCGGTGAACGCGGCACGGTCATCCTCGGTCCACCAGGAGTTGAGGTTGCCGTCGCCGTCGAACTTGGAGCCCTGGTCGTCGAAACCGTGGCCGATCTCGTGCCCGATGACCGCGCCGATCGCCCCGAAGTTGCCGGCCATGTCGGCCTCCGGGTCGAAGAAGGGGGGACGCAGGATCGCCGCGGGGAAAGTGATGTCGTTGCGCACCGGATTGTAGAAGGCGTTGACGGTCTGCGGGGTGGTGAACCACAGGTCGCCGTCGCTGGGCTTACCGAGCTTGGCGACCTCGAACTCGTGGTTGAAGTCCGAGGCGGCCCGGTAGTTCGCCAGCAGGTTCTCACCGTGGTGGGCGTTGTCACCGAAGACCAGGGCGGAGAAGTCACGCCAGACATCGGGATAGCCGATCCGCGCCCGGAAAGTGCCCAGTTTCTCCAGGGCACGCTCCCGGGTCGCCGGCGTCATCCACGACAGCTCGCTGATCCGGTCCCGGTAGGCCGCGAGCAGGTAGTCAACGAGCTCCAGCATCAGCTTCTTGTACTCCGGCGGGAAGTGCTCGGCCACGAATTCCTGGCCGACCTCCTCGCCGACGGCCCCCTCGACCATCATCACCGCGCGCTTCCACCGGTCGCGCTGCTCGGTGGATCCGGAGAGCGTGCGCCCGTAGAAGTCGAAGTTCGCTTCCGAGAACGCCCGCGGCAGTTTGCTGGCACGGCCGGTGAGGACCCGCCAGTACGCCCACAGCTTCCACTCGTCCAGATCGCGTCCGTTGGCCGCGCCGGGCACCAGGGCGGCGACATGCTCCAGGTAGGACGGCTGGCTGACGATCACCTGCGGGGCGACGTCCGGCGTGATACCCACCCCGTGGAGCCAGGCGGTGAAGGGGAAACCGGACGGCAGGTCGTCCTGCGCCGTGGGGTTGTGGGTCTTCTCCGCGTCGCGGGAGGCGACGGTGTCCCAGTGCCCCTTCGCCAGGGCGGTCTCGAACTCCATGAGCGCATCGGCGGCGGTTGCGGCATCCACGTCCGCGAAACGTCCGGGTCGGGGCTGCTCCCCGGTCTCCTCGACGAGTGTCAGGAACCGTTCGATGAACGCCCGGTACTCCCTGCGGATCTCCGCGTGCTGGTCTTCGCGGTAGTAGGCCTCGTCCGGCAGACCGAGACCCGTCTGGACCAGGTAGGCTACCTCGTCACCGCTGCCGCCGGCGTCCTTCTCCGTCCAGAAGCCGACCACCCCGCCGACACCGTGACGGTCCAGCTGCGCCAGCGTGGCGACCAGGGCATCCAGGTCGGCCGCGTCCCGCACGGGGTCGAGATCCGGGGAGAGGACGGAGAGGCCGGCCTGTTCGATGCCGTGCTCACCGTTCTCGTCCATGTAGGAGCTGAACAGCGCACCGATGCGGGTGGACGGGTCCGCCGCCTCGACGATGGCCTTGACGTCCAGTTCCGCACGGTCGCGCAGTTCGTGGAACTTGCCGTCGACCGCGCGGTCGGCCGGGATCTCGTGGGACCCCAGCCACGCGCCGCTCACGTACCGGTAGAGGTCGTCCGCCGCGGCAGGGACGGCGCCCGGGGAATGCTCGGTGATGTTGTCGGGGATTGCCGGGTCAGTCGTGTCAGTCGTTTCAGCCATGGCCACCACTGTAGGCATCCGTCAGCGGAGGTGCGGGTGGAAGTCCCACACGGCCAGGTCCGGGTAACCGGGTATCGTCGACCACCGCCGATTGAGCCGGCTCACGACAACGTCGCGGAGCTGCGCGACGATACGGGTGTCCACACCACCGGGACCGATACAGAAGTCCGTGTACCGGAACAGCGCCCACCCCCACTGTGTCGCCGCATTGCCTTTCCATCGGTCGCGGATGAAACCGCGGGTGTCGGCGGTGTCGGTGACTGCATGGTAGTGGAAGCTGTCGATCTCGATGAGCACCCGTGCTTCGGGAATGACCACGTCGAACCGGTAGGGACCGACGAGGGCGTTCGTCAGTACCGTGACCGGCAGGCCTTCGACCGCCTGGTGCACCAGGCGCAGCGCCGTCCTCTCCAGTTTGCTGGCGGTGCCGGTCGGCAGCCTGTCGAGCAGGTTCTCGGCGTGGGACTTGCCGGACGTCAGGCCGGCGAGATCCTCGGCGAGGAGGTCATTGCCCTTTGTGCCGCTGTACATCCTGGTCAGGAACCGTCTCAGCTCGTCGTCGCTGGAGGTCGGTGCAGAGGAGCGGTGGACGTCGACGGCCGCCTGCAGTGGTGTGGAGACCCTGACACCGTGCTGGTGGCGATGGCGGCGGAGGTCACGGACGCGGAGCAGGAGACGGTCACGCCGACCGGCACGTCCGTCACGAGGCATCAGGCCCCGCGCCGGCCACACCATCGGCTTTTCGTCGTAGAGGAACAGTGCGGTCGGACCGGTGTAGACGACCGCCGGGACGAGGTGCGCCAGTGCCTGCAGTGTCAACAGATCGTCCGGCGCTGACGAGGTGTACACACCTCTGCTGATCCTGTGCAGCTCTCCGCGGTGGACCGCGGCCCGGATCTGCGCTTCGGTGTAACCGACCTCGATGAGTTCAGCGGTCAACCAGACCGACCGTGACGACAGTGATTCGACCCCCATGTGAATATCCCCTCCGGGGGCCACTGTAGTCGTTGGCGGACGGTCCGGAGACACAACGACGGTTTCTGTCCGGATCCGGGAGCGAAGTGGGCACTTCGCCGTCGATCTCAGACAGAAACCGTCGTTACGGGGTGTACGCCCCTCAGCTCAGGCGCATCGGTCCCGGTGACCAGAGGCCGGACCGGTTCTCGGTCTCGATGTCGAGGTCGACTGTCTTGGGCTCCTCGCCGGTGCTGGAGGCGAACGGGGTGAGCTTGGTGACGACACCCCAGTCGCGCTGCCAGTCGTTGTCGAGGTAGGTCGACATCTCGGTGCCGTGGGTGACCATCTGGGTCAGCCCACCGGCGCCGCCGCCGTAGTAGTCCATCACGGGAGCATGGGCCTTCTTCGCGTCGTGCTCCGGGGAGATCTGGTACTCCGGAACCTCGGCGACACCGGCGTAGTGGCTGAACGGGCGCTGTGCCGGGAACTGCAGCGGGACGGACCAGTCGAGCAGCGTCGGTGCGTCGCCGATGACGTCGTCCAGCGGTGCCAGGGTGGGGACGCGCGGCGGGGTGAAGGCCAGCCACTGGTCCGGGGTGACGTTCAGGTCGGCGGCGTGGATGCGGACGACGTCGGCGTCCTCCGGGATCTGGTCCATGGGGAAGCGCAGGTTGCGCCACTGCGGCGCGGTGCCGATGTCGAGGGGCTCGAGTTCGCCCATGACCTCGAAGTCATCGGAGCCAGAGCCGGAACCCTCTCCGGTGCTGCGACCGTACTGCAGTTTCAGCTCCTGGCCGTACTGGCGGACCCCGTTCATGTCGAGGTGCGACACCTCACCGGCGGCGGAGATGATCAGCAGCGGCGAATCGTCGCTGCGTTCCGGCAGCGTGTACCAGGACGTGGTGGTCTCGGCCTGGAGCTGCAGGCCGTCGGTGTAGGAGCCGATGACGGGGACCTGGTTGCGGTCGATGTCGAACGGCAGCTGGGCGTAGGAGCCGTTGGCGCCCTCGCGGGCGTTCAGGCCGCCGCCGGGGCCGGTGTCGGTGATGTCCTCGTCCTCGTTCGAGCCGTAGGCGTTGGTGTCGACGGCGGAGGTCTGCGGCGAGGATCCTGCGTCGGAGCTGTCGGAGCTCTCCTGGATACGGTTGGGGATGTTGTTCTCCCCGAACCCGCGGGAGTTGTCGCCGACCAGGGAGTCGGCGAAGTCGGTGCCGTCGGCGGTCTGCAGGAAGGAGTCGTTGGTGTCCGACTCGACGAGGGCGTCCCCGGCCATGCCGCTGGTGTTCCCGGCCAGTGCCGTCAGGTTGCCCTTGCCGACGGAGTAGGACGGCCACTGGGAGATGAAGCCCTTACCCAACGACGCCAGGTTGAACAGCACGACGATGGCGGTGAGTACCGCGATCGGCGCGGCGGCCACGCCGGTGAAGCGCTGCGCCTGGGCGGCTTCGCGACGGTCGACTTCCTTGAGTTCTGCGTCGGTGGTGGCGTTGGCCTCACGGATGTCGTTGAGGAAGCCGATGACCACGCCGATGAACATCACGATGACGGCGAGCACCATCATGCCGGTGGAGATCTCGAAGCCGGCGAGCTGGATGGGCTTGTCGTACCAGGGCACGCCGAAGCTGGAGATGTACCACCAGCCGTTGGTCCCGGCGAGGGTGAAGGCGAACAGCAGCAGACAGGCGCCGAGGAAGACGATGCGGTTACGCGCGGAGCGCATGGCCATGGTCGACGCGGCGACGGCAGCCAGGGCAGCGAGACCGGCGGCGATGCCGGCGTACACACCGAAGTGGTGGGTCCACTTGGTCGGTGTGAAGGTCATGAAGAACATGGTGCCGACGACCACGAGGGTCATGCGCAGCGCCGGGCCGTGGGCGGTGCCGGGGACGCGGCGGTTGCGCAGCATCGAGGCGACGACGACGGCCAGGCACAGCAGCATCATCAGCACGGAGAACCGCCGGGGGAAGGACCCGTCGACGGTCTGTTTCAGCAGCTCGGTGTAGCGCTGGGGCTCCTCGTACCAGGACAGGGACGGGCCGACGGGGCCGCGTACGCCGATGGACTCCATCACGGTGCTCAGTGTCTGGTCGCCGAAGACGCAGATCAGCACGGCGGTGCCGGCGGCGAAGAACGGCATGATCTGGGCGACGACGGCGCCGGTGACCCGTTTCTTCGAGCTGCCCCGTCCGGCGTTGAGCAGCGGAAGTCGTCGGATGACGATCCGGACGAGTCCCGACAGCGCGACGAGGATCGAGGCGACGGCCATCAGGCCGGTAGGGCCGGCGGCGAGCGACAGGGAGGCGACGATGACGCCGACCGCGGCGGGCAGCAGGCGTCCGGTGGCGATCGCACGCTCCATGCAGACCCAGGTCAGCAGGGCGCCGAGGGCGATGACCGGCTCGGGACGCAGACCGTTGTTGAAGGTCATCGCGAAGACGAGGAACACCGCCGCGGCGGTCCAGTGCGCCACCTGGCGCTGGGCGATCTTCGCGCCCAGACGCGGCAGCACCTCCCGCGAGAGGAGCATCCACGTCAGCAGGCTGGCGATCAGGACGGGCAGCCGCATCCACACCGAGGCGGTGGAGACGTGCGTCATCAACGCCAGCAGGTCGTAGTAGGGGGCGCCGAACGGGGACTCCGGGACACCGAACCACCGGTAGTAGTTCGCCATGTAGCCGGATTCCTGGCTGGCGCGGGCCATGGTCAGCAGGTATCCGTCGTCGGCGGTGTTCGCGCCGATGAAGTACCAGACCACGAGGACGCCGCCGACGACGCCGTCGAGCCAGCGTGGTCGCCACCAGTTGGCGGGCAGGAACCGACGCCGGGTGCGTGTGCGCCCGTCGAGGATGTCCATGCGGTGCAGGGCCCACAGGGAGACGACCATGAACAGCACACCGAGGACCATCGCGGCGATCTTGATGCCGCTGGGGGTGGAGGTGTACCGCGAGTCGACGGTGACGTCCACCCGCAGGCCTGCGTCGACGGCGGCCTGGGTGTTCTCGGGGGTGTCGGTCATCTCGGTGAAGATGCCGGTGAGCATGGGGCGGATGTCGTCGCCGAACCCGCCCTCCAGCGGGTTACCGTCCTCGTCGGTGGCGTCGGGGATCCAGGCGCGCGTTTCCTCGTAGTCCGAGGTGATGCGCAGCTGGGCGCCGTCCGGGAGGCTCTCGAGGGTGTCGGTGTCGACCGACAGTGCCACCGAGTTGCGCACCACGACGTCCAGGCCGTCCGGGGTGGAACGGACGAACATGCCGCGCAGCGTCGCCTCCTCCGCGCCCTCCGGCACGGTGGACAGGACGGTGGTCTGGTTGCCGTTGAGGTCACGCACCTCGGACAACGGCAGGGTGATGTCCAGGTTCTCCGGATGGTAGGACATCAGCGGCGCGTCGACGCTACGGAGGTCTCCACCCTGGGGCCAGGAGAAGCTGGACTGTTCCTGCTTGACCGGGAGCAGCGGGGTCAGGCAGAACAGGATGAGTGCCGCGATGCCCGACAGGACGGCGATCGCCTTGAGCCGGTCGACACCGGCCGCTGTCGTGCGATCGGGGTTCGTCTCAGGGGCCTGTTCGGACACCTCGTCGGTGGCATCGTGTTCGACTCGTGACATAGCAGCACATGTTACGGCAGGAGTCTGGTGAGGACTAAGCCGTGGCAGGCCGTGTCTGTCACAGCCGGTCACAGTCGGTCACAGTCGGTCTCTACCGTTGGCGCACCGCGACGACGAAGGGGCCGATCTGTTCCAGGTCCCACCCCTCCGAGAAGGCCGACGCGTGGAAGGACATCGTGGTGAACCGCACATTCGGGTCATTCGGGTAGATGTCCTCGGACAGGCGGTAGGAGAATCGGCCGTCCGGATCGCCGTCCCCACCCTCTCCACCGGTGGCGTCGGCGGCCTGGCCACGCAGGACCAGGGCATCCGGGCCTGCCCACCCCTGCTCGTCGGACGCCGTGTCCATTGCGTCCGTGAGCTCCGTGGGGTCGGTGATCTCAGTCCACTTCTCGATCTCGGCGTTACGGTCCTCGAACCGTCCGAGCGGGTTGGCGTAGTGCGCGGTCATCGCCTGGTAGGAGTGGTACGGGTAGTAGGCCATGAAGCTCTGTTCGTCGGTGAGGACGACGGTGCCGGCGCGCTGCCCCCCGAGGCCCAGGGTCTCGTCGATGTAGGAGTCGACGTCGGCGTAGTAGACGGTGGAGTCGGCGGGGAAGAGGTCGCCGCGCTGGGCCTCGCCGTCGGTGTCCGTGTAGGCGAGGTCGATGTGCTGGCGCAGGTGCAGCGGGATGTTGATGACGTGGGTTGCCGCGGCGAAGGTCAGCAGGATCGCCAGGACGGCGGTCACCTTCGGTGCGGCGTCCGGCCCGACGAACTGGGGGTAGGCGCGTCGGATGCCGTTGATGCGCAGGTCGTTGAGCGCCATCATGCCGCCGGTGACCAGGAGCAGGGAGATCGGCAGTTCCATGCGGAAGCCCAGCAGCGTGGTGCCCGTCAAGGTCGTCAGCATGGACGCGAGTACCCAGAGGTAGCAGACCACCAGCCCGGCGAGCAGTGCCCTGACCTGGCTACGCTTCCACCTCAGCACCATCCACACGATGCAGAGGAGGCCGAGTGCGCCGACGAGGTTCACGTGGAAGAAGGGGACGGGGACTTCCGTACCGGACTGCGGCAGGTAGTGCTGGGCGCGCCCGCTGGCGCCGCTCTCCGAGGTGAGCAGCGCCAGGCCGTACGGTGCCCAGCCGACCAGGGCGATGACGATGGACCCCACCCCGATCACGGCCAGCCGGATCAGCGGCTGGATCGCGCGGGTGCGCCAGGCGACGACGACGGCGATGACGACGACAGTCAGCGCGGAGATCCCGGTGTAGAGCGTGTACAGGTTCGCCGACAGTCCGAGGAAGACCACCAGGCCGGCTATGCCGAGTCGGGAACCACGCACGGCACGACCGGCCAGCACGACGGCGGCAGGCATGCCGAAGGCCACGATGGCGGCGTAGGGCTCCTCCGGGGCGGTGTAGAGGACGACGGCAGTGGTCACCATCGCGATGACCGTTCCCAGGGGCAGCGATCCGGTGAGACGTCGCCAGACCGGGACCAGCACCGATCCGGTCGCGGCGAGGGTGATCAACGACCAGGGCTGGAACGCGGCCCACCCGGCGAGGCCGAGGACGTTGGCGAAGAGACCTCCGGTGAGGAACCACAGGCGGGGGTAGAAGCTCGGCTCACCGAGGTAGGCCATGTCCTCGAAGCCCGGCTGTTCGGTCATCCGGGTGAAGAACTGGGTACGGAACGCCTGGTCGACGCTGATGCCGTCGAGGTAGAGACGCGTCGCCGCCAGGGGTATGGCAAGGGCGGCGATGACCAGGCCCGCCGGGGCGAGCCAGCACAGCACGGTGGTTCCGGCCCGACGCCACCGCGGCCAGTCGGTGAAAGGGGTCCGGGAGTGCAGGACCGCGTAGAGCACCAGAGCCACGACGACGAGGACGATCACTCCACCGGCGCTGGCCAGGGCCTTGGTCACGTTCGACGATGCATAGGCCGGCAGGTTCGTGCGTGACAGGACGAACCACGCCGCGAGTGTGACGACGGCGGCGAGGACCCCGGAGCCCACGACCTGCCCACAGAAGGAGAGGAACCCGCGACCGGAACGGTCGGGGCGGGATGCGGCGTCGGTACCGGTGAGGCCGGTGGAGGGGGCGGTCATGTCGGCATTTTCTCACAGTCGGCGTGAATACCGGGTGAAGGGTGACTGGGAGGTGGCTGGCCGGGTGCCGACCCTGCCGGCACCCCCACCGGTGCGGGGGCGCAGTTAGCGGTTGAGCAGGATGCCGCGGATCCCGGAGTGGAAGCCGTCACGCAGATTCACGCGCTGGTACTCCGTCAGCGTGTACTCGTGGAGCGTCTCGCAGGCGAACTGGAGCAGCGGACGGTCCACCTCGGGCGGCAGGCCACCGCCGCAGAGCACGTGGGCGCCGTCCTGCTGTTCCGTGGTGGCGGCGTGCTGGAACCACCAGACGGCGTACTGCTCACCGATGTCGAAGGGGTTCTGCTGGCCGCCGGACTGCCACACCTCGGTGGGCAGCGGGACGTAACGGCTGCGGAGACGCCGCCGGGGCGCCATCATCGCCGGGGTGGGGCGGGACGTGGCGAGGTCGGCCGGCGAGGCGGGGGACGTGGAGGTGTCGGAACCGCCGGTGGCTGTGGCGGCTCCGGTGTCTCCGGGAGCCCCGTCGTCCCCGTCGTCCTCGTCGTCCTCGCCGTCTGCGGCAGGTGAGACGGGGTTCTCGTGGGAGACTGCCGCCGGGGCGTGGTCGGTGGACTGGGAGAGCGACGGGCCGCGGGCCGGCATGGAGGCAGGGGACGGTGCTGCGTCGGTCGCGTCGTCGGCGCCCGTACCGGTCTCGGTGTCGCCCTGGCTGCCGGCGTCTTCCGTGGCGGGAGTGGCGGGCCTGCGACGGACGTCCGGGACGGCACACGTCCCGGAGAGATCTTCGACGGGCTCGGCGTCCCCGATGGGTTTGTGCTGGGCCCCGGCTGCCCCGGTCTTCAGGGGTCCTTCGAGGATCTGCAGGCGCATGCAGTCGGCGAAGTCCTCCCGCGGATCGAGGATGGTGGTCGAGTCGCAGGAATAGCGCAGGTTTGCCGACATCGAGTCCCACCCGAAGCCGTAGAGATGCACCCGGACCCCGCGGGAGACGGCCTCCTCCACCCCGGGAAGCATGTCGGCGTCGCCGGAGACCAGGACGATGTCGGTGACCTCGCGGGACATGGCACTGATGACCATGTCGGCGACGAGACGGGTGTCGACCGCTTTCTGGGTACGACGGTCGCCCCATTCAATGAGCTGGCCGGACCGTAGCTGGACTCCGTTGCAGGACCGCAGGGCACGTTGGTACCGGTGCGGGCCGGAATCGGGGAGACCGTCGTACCAGTTCTGCCGGTAGACGGGTTGTCTCAGTTGATCGACGACGCGGCTCTCCAGCACATTGACGACCTCGGGCAGGTCAATCTCGAGTTGTGCGCGGGCGCCGGTCTCCCAGGCGTTGTAGAAGCTGGCGAGCAGGTAAGAGGTGTCGACGTAGATCAGGGTTCGTTCGAGCATCGGAGAGTCCTCACTAAAAGTTTGTCGGTTGTTCCCCCTAGTGTGCATCAGGTGTGCGGCCCATGGAGAGGTGTGCTGGTCATTCGGTGGGCAGGTGGCAGCGGGTCGTGGTGCCCTTGTCAGAAAAACCGTCCTGTGCGATGGTTGGTTACAGGAGTAACTAACCAGTAAACCTAGGCACGGGAAGAAGGTGGGCCGTGGACGAGACGACGTCGCCGCTGTTCCGGCAGATCGCCGAACTCGTCGAGGACTCCGTCGTCGACGGATCCCTTCGGGAGGGCGACCGCGCCCCCTCGACCAATGAGCTCGCCGCCTTCCACGGCATCAACCCCGCCACCGCGCGAAAAGGACTGACACTGCTCGCAGAGCGTGGCGTGCTGGCCAAGAGACGCGGCCTGGGCATGTTCGTCGAGGACGGGGCCCGGGCGCGGATCACGGCACGTCGCCGGGAAGCCTTCGCCGCCGACTTCCTTGCACCCCTGGTGGACGAGGCGATCAAACTCGACCTGCCCCGGGACGACGTCCACCGGCTGATCGACCAGGTCGCAGAAAGCAGAGGACTGTACTCATGACCATCACCCTCACCGACGCAGAAATGTCCTACCCGTGGGTCACCGCCGGAGGGGCAGGCCGCCGACGAACACGACCGGTGGTGGGGCCGCTCACGCTGGAACTCGACCACGGCGTCGTCGGCCTGGTCGGACGCAACGGTGCAGGGAAGACCACCCTGCTCGGGCTGCTTGCCGGCCAGCTCAAACCGTCCGTCGGGACGGTCACCAGTGGTGGACGTGACGCCTTCGACGATGCCGTCGTCCTGGAGAACACCAGCTTCACCGGGGTCGACATCGACTACGCACCGTCCTGGACGGTCCAGGGGATCCTGGACCTCTTCGCCCGGAGATACCCGCACTGGAACTCGGACGAGGCGGCCCGCCTACGGGACGCCTTCGGTCTGGTGGAGACGTCCACCTACGGTGCACTCTCCCGCGGCCAGCGCACCGCGGTCGGCATCATCGTCGGCCTCGCCTCCCACACGCCGGTCACGTTGTTCGACGAACCCTACGTGGGGCTGGACGCACAGACGCGGCGGCTGTTCTACCGCGAGTTGATGGACTCGGTGGAGGCCGATCCCCGCCTCGTGGTGATCTCGACCCACCACCTGCCGGACCTGGAACGCATCGTCGACCGGGTGCTGGTGCTTGAGCGGGGACAACTGATGCACGACATCGACGCCGATGACCTTTCCGGCCGCTTCTACCGGATCACCGGCTCGCAGGCCCGTGTGGACGCCCTGATCTCCGACGCGCCGGGCGTCACTGTGCTCGAACGGCGCGACATGGCCGGGGCGAGCCGGGCAGTCGTGGATCTGGGGAGCGACCGCACTGGTGGTGACGTTCTCCCTCGACAGCTGTCCGACCTCGCCGCCGAGCCGGTTGATTTGGAGGAGGCCGTGGTCCAGCTGACGGGAGGGGAGACGCCGTGAGCCACCCGCCCCTGACCTCCACGACGATGCGCTCACCGTGGGAGCGTCTACGTGCCGACCGTCCGCCGAGCACCACACTGGTCTTCCTGCTGCTCATCGTGGTGCTGGCGTTCCTCACATCCTCCACGCTGGTGCAGTTCCACCGCGGGTGGCAGCCATGGCCGGCCGTCACCGGAGGGATCTTCTTCCCTGCGTTGTCGGTCCTCATGCTGCTGCCGAACCCGGCACGGTACCGGGTAGTGGAGCTGTCCATGCGGCAGTGGATGGTCGACCACGGCATGCTCGTCGCCCTTGTGGCGGTCATCCACCTCGCCTGGCCGGTGTGGGCCGTGGTCCGACCGGTGGACGACGCGGAACAGGTCCCGGTGTGGATGCCGGTCCTGCCCGCCTTGGCCATCTCCGGCGTGTTGGCCCTGGTGTTCTGGCACCACCGCCACGTCCTGTCTGGACGGGCGGTCGGCACCGGGGTGCGCTTCACAGGTACGCCACTGCACTACCGCGTGTTTCTCGCTCGGCGTGGGCCCGTCGCCTGGCGGACTGTGTACCAGCCGGTGGGGCTGACCGCGCTGGTGACGGTACTTGTGATCCTCGTCTGGAGGACCTACGAGGGTGACAACCAGGCTCCCGCCGTCGTCACGAGTTCCTTCCTGGTCGCCTCACTGATCACAGCACCGGTCGTCGCCGCCGGTCGCACGACTGCGATGGCCGTCGGGCTGTCACGACGGGCCTGGGTGCTCCATACCCTTGC
Source organism: Corynebacterium glyciniphilum AJ 3170 (assembly GCF_007673095.1). Classification (GTDB taxonomy): domain Bacteria; phylum Actinomycetota; class Actinomycetes; order Mycobacteriales; family Mycobacteriaceae; genus Corynebacterium. The sequence continues at coordinate 4,861 of NZ_VDYZ01000006.1, read as the reverse complement.
CGCAATCTCCGTACCGCAGCTAGTGCTGGCCCTGCCGTTTTCCTATCAGCTGGCAGAAGTGAATCCCCACGTCTCCACCGAGCCCGTCCGTCTCGCCATCTACGTCGGTGTCGTCCTGACCAGCGCAGTCGCAGCAGCGGCCTTCGCCGTCAGCGTGTCCTACGAAGACTGGGGCACTGCGATCGCCTGGCTGATCGGTTTCGGGTTCGTCTTCGGGATCGTCGGTGGCTTCGGGTTCGGGACGTCCGATGCCTTGTGGCCGAACCTCATTGCACTGGCAGGGAATGTCCTACTTGCCTGGTGTCTCGTCTCCTACGCCAGGGGAAAAGCACTCCTCGGACAACCGGACTGGACCATGACAAGCATCATCGGTGGGCCAAGGATGCGACGCAACCGACTCGGAAGCTGACCAGGAAGCTGACCAAGAACCTGACAGGGAGACACCACCATGAAGACACCACACGGAACCACCCTCCCGGACCCGCTTGTCCGGGTGGACAACCTCGACCGGTCCTTCGGCAGTCGCCGCGTCCTCCGGGGACTCACGGTCGACCTGCCGCGGGAAGGCATCGTCGGGCTCGTCGGACGCAACGGCGTCGGGAAGACCACCCTGATGGGAATCCTCGCGGGGCAACTCCGCGAGACCGGCGGGACGGTCACTGTTGCCGACAGACCACCGTTCGACAATGCCGCGGTCATGAACCAGGTGTGTTTCACCGGCGTCGATGTCCTCTACCCGCCCCAATGGTCTGTCGACACGGTGTTCTCCGTCGCAGCCGCGCGGTACCCGTACTGGGATGACGGTCTGGCCAGCGACCTTCAAGGACGGTTCGGGGTGACACGGTTCGGCAGGATGTCGTCATTGTCGACCGGGCAGCGGTCACTGGTGAGCATCATTGTCGGACTGGCGTCCCGCGCCCCGTTGACCCTGCTGGACGAACCGTACTCGGGGTTGGACGTCCAGAACCGACGCCTCTTCTACGAGGTGCTCGCCGAGGTCCAGGAGAATGACCCCCGCTGTATCGTCCTGTCGACCCATCAGCTCGCGGACGCCGGACGCATCGTCGACCGGCTGCTCATCCTCGGCGCCGGCGGCTACCTCTCCCATGACATCGACGGCGCCGATCTCGGCGACCGCGTCGTCCGCCTCACCGGGAGCACCTCGAGAATGACCGACGTGCTGGACGAGGTGAGGGGCATGCCCGACATACGTCTGACCGCCATGCGGGACGTCGCCGGCAGCATGTCTGTGGACGTCGACCTGAACGGTGGGACGCTGCCACACTGGGACGGGGTCACCCGAGAACGTCTCGGCACGGAGGACGCTGTGATCGCCTTGACCGGGGAGCCGGAATCATGAGTGGCGTGGCGTTCAGCACTCGTCTGCAGATGTATCCGAAAGCGGATCAACTCCTGATTATCCTGATGCTACTGGTGGAGATGCCGATACTTCAGCTCGATGGCGGAGTAGCCGCAGTGGGATTCACTGCTTTTTTCAGCGGAATTGCTCTGTGGATGGCTGTGCCATCTATCTCCAGGTACCGCGCTTTCGGGATACCGGTACGTCTCTGGATCACCGACACATTTGTTGCGGTCCATGTTGTCGTCCTCCTTTTCCTCGGACTATGGACTTCCACCGGGGCCGGACCGTGGGGGCTGGTCGGCATCTTGATCGCCGACCTTGCTGTTCTGCTTCGTCTATCTGTCACTGTATGGCCTGTAGTGCGCGGCGATGACATGGTAGGTAGAGGCGGATTTCGTAGACCGACCCCGTCATTTCAGTTGCCGCGTGTCCCGGGGCCACTGCCATTGCGATTGGGTTACTTCCCGGTGTCAGTGCTGGCGCTTTCAGTGTCGGTGGTGATTCTTCTGCTGACCTGGTTTGCAAGCATGTTCCTCGAAGACATTACCGTGATAGGCCCGGCTTTCGCGGTAACTGCCATGGCGGTTCCGATTGCATTGAACGTTCTCTCCAGTGGGTATCGTGGATGGACGACGGTCGGAGCTCCGGCTTCCCGCTGGTTAACTCACGCGCATGTCTGCGCGGTACTCCTTGTCACCGTGATCGCCGTTACATGGGTCCTGACAGCGACTTTCACCGGGCTGGACAGCGGATGGCATGAGACTTCAGCACCGGGAAATCGCGCCGTACTTGTCGCCGCCATGCTGTTCTTGTTGGCCGCACTTATCGTCCGGGGAAGTATGGCGGGGAACGGCGGCGTTGTTGGCCTGCTGTTCATGCCGTTGTTTGGGTTCTCCTGGTTGGCCCGGCCTGAACTCGCTGAATCGCCCCGGCAGGTGTTGCTGGTTATTTCAGGGCTCCTTGTGCTTACAGTCGTTACGCTGCGGAGCAGTTGCAGGAAAGCGAGGAAGGGGGACGTTCTACACCGACCGGGACCGTTCATTGGACGAGACGGTACCTACTACCAACGACAAGGAGCACTGTGATGGCCACATTCTCGCTACGTGACGTAAAGAAACGCTATGGCACGTCCCTCGCGCTTGACGGCGTGACCTGCGATATCCCACAGGGGCGGGTGCACGGGCTGGTCGGCCCCAACGGTGCCGGGAAGACAACGCTGCTGCGTGCCCTGGCCGGACAGATTCCCGTCGAAGGCGAAGTCATGTTGGGAGGTGAGCCGGTCCGGGACAACCAACCCGTCCTCGACCGCATCATCCTCGCCGGAGCGGACGTCCCCTACCCCGGTCAGATGAAAGTCAGGACCCTGCTCGCCCTTGCCGCAGCACGGTGGGGCACCTGGGACAGCGCCTATGCACGCCGCCTGCAGCACATCTTCCGACTTGACCTCGAGGTACGGTTCGACGCCCTCTCGCGTGGCCAGAAGACACTGGTGGGCGTGGTCATGGGACTGGCGGCGCGGACAGAGATGACGTTGCTCGACGAGCCCTACCTGGGGCTGGACGTCCAGAACCGGGATATCCTCTACCGTGAACTCCTCGACGAGATCGACCGGGACGCCGAGGGGGCGCGAACGTTCATCATCTCCACCCACCAGGTGGAGGATGCGTCGTTACTCCTCGATTCGGTGATCTTCATCGATGACGGACGCATAACCGAGGTCATCGATGTCGACGATCTGGTGTCATCCACCGTGGTGGCCACCGGGACGACGAGTGCCGTCGAAGAGCTTCTCGCTGGCGTGACGTGTTCCGTCCTGCGGGACGAGTCAGTGGCAGGCTCCCGTCGTGTCGTTCTGGGTCTTGGATCAGACACATCCGGGCTCTTTCGGGCCGCCGACGGACTGGACGTCCAGATCCAGAATGCCGATCTCCCCGAGACGGTGCTCGTACGGGGGTGCCCCCATGAATGAGGCAACCGGAACGTCACACATCGGCGGGATCTCGGCACGCACCCATCTCGCAGTCTGCCTGGCTCAGTTCAGGACTGAGGCGGCCAGCCGGTGGATTCCAGTGGGGCTGTTGCTGATCGTGCACATCGTGATCGTCGACGACATGAGCGGAACCCGACTGACCCTGACGGCGGTTCTGTTCGGCCTCGTCGGTGCGCCGACGACCTCGGCATTCACGATGCCCGGTACTCACCTTCGCGCTTTGGGACTGGGGCGGAGAGCCCAGCAGATACATGTCATTGCGTCGATCATGGCAGGGACGGTCCTCTATCTGGTGTGCATCGGCGTGATGTGGAGTGTGTGGCTGTTCCGTGGCATCGACGTCGGCCCCCGGTACTGGTTGGCTGGTGCGATCGTCGTGATCATGTCGCTCGTCAGCATCCTGGTGGGCCTCGGGAGGATCCGACGGGGAGGTGTGGAAGGTTCGAGCTCTCTGATCGGTAACGACGAATGGGCCCGACTGGCACAGCGGCCTCGTGGTCATCTGCTGGTGATGCAGCATATGGCACGGTGCGGAACCGTCAGTACCATCGTGGCCTTCTTCCTGGTGATGGTGCCCGGGCAGGTGCTCGCACGGGCGCTCTTCGACATCGACCCGGGAACAATCGGCGTCGTCCTGACGATCGTTCTCGTCTTGACGACGGTCTTCTCCCGGGTGGTGCACGCTGAGAGAGCGGCCGAGGTGTGGACGGTGTACGGCGGTGCCCCGAAAACCTGGCAGCGTGCGGTGATGAAAAGTATGTGGATCATCCCGGTCGCGTACCTGGCGGTGTACCTGGTGGCCTGGCTTCTTGAACGTGGTCTCGACACGATCGGGTGGCGGCGTGAGATGCCGATGCTGCAGCCTACGGGAGGTGGTGACTGGGTGACGGTGGTCTCGATCATCCTTTCGTACGGGCTGATGACGGCAGCGATGACGACGAGTGTCCTTTCCATCACTGTGACGGAAAGATTCGCGGGCAAACGGTTGGTCGCGTCGGTCGTCCTGGCCGTCAATGCGGGGCTACTGGTCTGGCTCACCTCCAGCTTCGGTGCAGCGCTACACGGGTGGACCGTGGCTCTCTGTTCTCTTGCGGTGATTGTGTGGACGGCTGGTGTAGTGGCGGCGTTCCATCGGTCCCGGAGTGCGGTCGAGGTTGGTCGGCGGAGTGGAGTAGAGAGCTACTTCGGGCTCACCGTGCGACAGTGACGTTGTGACCTGGTGTTTTGTGTCGTGTGTGTGGGGTGTGTAGATTAATGCGAGTCAGAGCGACCGACACCGTACAGAGTGCGGGAGGACAACGGCGCTGACGGACTACGTAAGGCTTCGTTGCTTCCTGAGGGCGCGAGGGACGCGGGATCGGATTTGCGAATCTGGTTGGGTCGTCGTAGGATTCAGGGCCTGCCATGCAAGAGATGTGCTGACCGGGTGGTCGGTGTGTTGGTTGTGTGTGCGTGTGTTGTTTGAGAACTCAATAGCGTAACAAACCAAGTATTTTTTGTCGCACCGG
>NZ_VDYZ01000069.1 GCF_007673095.1 Corynebacterium glyciniphilum AJ 3170 | reverse complement strand
ACCTCCCCTCTCTCCCCTCCCCCTCCCTCCACCACCTCCATCCCCCCCCCCATCCCTTTCACCATCTTTCCCCGCACCATCCACTTCCCCACCTCCCCCTCCCCCACCCTCCCCTCCACCTCCCCAAGTCCCGCCACACCCACCGCTCCATCTTCCACCTCATTCCCCCCTCCCCCCGGTTCTCCACCACCTTCCACAACCCACCCTCCACCCCCACCCACCGCCCCTCACCACTCACCCCCACCCTCCACCTCCCCTCCCCCCCCCTCCACCCATCCACTACCCCCCCAACTCATCACCTCCCCCACAACCACCATTTCTCTCTCAAATCCACCCGAACCACCCTATTCCCCCTTCATTTCATACACAAACCCTTCTTCACCCACCTCCAACCCTCCTCCACC
>NZ_VDYZ01000068.1 GCF_007673095.1 Corynebacterium glyciniphilum AJ 3170 | reverse complement strand
TCCCCCCATTCACCACCCGCTGCCCCCCCTCCACATTTCCCCACTAGACACCAACCAAACTCACCTTACCCAACAACCCCTCCCCCGCCATCTTCAACCCCACCCCCCACAACCCCTCATCCTCCCTCCCCTTCCCCCACTTCAACACCATCAAACCCATCAACACCACCCACATCACCACCACCCCCACCATCCCCCCAACCCTCACACCCAACTTCCTCCCCTTCTCCCCCTCCCTCACCTACACCCCCCCCTGCTCTCCCACCACCACCATCACCAACCCCCTCACCCCTCACCCCCTCAGCCCCCTCCACACCTTCCACCCCCCACACCTTCACCACCCCCTTCACCACCCCCTTCATCCACACCGCCACCCCTCGCACCAACCACCCCACTCCCCCTCCC
>NZ_VDYZ01000067.1 GCF_007673095.1 Corynebacterium glyciniphilum AJ 3170 | reverse complement strand
ACACTTCCCCCAGACCACCACCTACCCCTCCGTGTCCAGTCCCACACCCCCCCCCATCATCCCCCCCCACCACTCATCCCCCTTCCCCTCCCCCCTCACTGCCTCCTCCATCACCATCACCCCCCACTCCATCCCTTCCGCCTACTCCCCCCCTCCCCCACTCAACCCTCCACTCCTCAGAAAAACTCCTTCCTCCCCTTCCCCACCCTCCACCCCCTCATCAACCCTTTCCCCCCCTACTCATCTCATCACCTTCTCCTCTCTCTCCCACTACCCCACTTCCACTCACCCACCCCCTATCCAAACCTAAACTCCCCCCATCCACCACACTCACCCACACGTCATATCCATCAACCCTCCCTTCCGTTCCCCCAACACGACACCACCCAACTTCTTCACACCAAAACT
>NZ_VDYZ01000066.1 GCF_007673095.1 Corynebacterium glyciniphilum AJ 3170 | reverse complement strand
AGGGGGGAAGGGGGTGAGGAGGTGCGGTAGGAGGAGAAGAAGGGGAGGTAGAGGAGGGAGATGGGGGAGAAGGGGAGGTTGAAGGAGGTGGTGGGGTGGAAGTAGCGGTTGGTGGAGGAGGTGATGGGGAAGAATGTGGTGAGGGGGGTGGAGAAGGTGGGTGGGGTGGAGTGGAAGTTGAGGATGATGGAGGGGGTGAAGATGGGATTGGAGAGGTGAGGGGGGCGAGGTGAGATGGAGGGATGGGGGGAGGAAGATTATGGAGAGAAGAGGTTTGAGGGAGAGAGGGTAGGTAATTGATGGGAAGGAGTAAGTGGGATGTGGGGGTGGGGGTGGATGTGGGAGGGGAAGGGGGGGTTGTGGTGCGGGGTGGGGTGGTTGTGGAGGTGGAGGAAGGGGGAGGGGGAGA
>NZ_VDYZ01000065.1 GCF_007673095.1 Corynebacterium glyciniphilum AJ 3170 | reverse complement strand
GGTGTTGGAGGGGAGGAAGGGGGAGAAGGTGAAGTAGGGGATGGGGTGGAGGAAGGGGGAGAGAGGGGGGGTGAGGAGGGATGAAGGGGTGGGGGGGGTGATGAGGGTGATGGGGGTGGGTGAGGAGGTAGGGTGCGTCTTGGCGAGCGGGGGTCGCGGGGACGGAGTGAATGGGTGGTGGTTTTGGGGGAAGTGGAAAGGGTGGTGGGGAGAGTGTAAGGGGGGGGGAGAGATGATGATTGAAGTGGGTTTTGTGGAGGAGAGTTTGAGTGGGTGGGAGGGGTGGTGTGGAAGTGGTTTGAATGAGGGGGGGGGTGGGGTGGTGGGTGAGGGGGAGGAGGGGAATAGGGGTGGAGGGAGGGAGAAGCTGGGGGATGTGGTGGTGAGGGAGGTGGGGGACATGGTGGGGT
>NZ_VDYZ01000064.1 GCF_007673095.1 Corynebacterium glyciniphilum AJ 3170 | reverse complement strand
GGGTGAGATAGGTTGCTTGGAGGGGTGGTGTGGGGTGTCGAGAGGGGGTTGGAGATGGTGGAGGAGAGGGGTGGGGTGGTGGGTGGGGTGGTGGTGTGGGGTGGGGGTGGGGTAGGGGGGGGAGGGGGGGTGGATGGGGTTGGGGGTGTTGAGGGTGTGGTGGAAGATGATGTAGGGGTAGGGGGAGTGGAAGTGGATGTGGGGGAGGGTGTGGAAGAAGTGGGGGGGGTTGATGTTGGGGTTGGGGATGGGGGGATGGTGGTGGATGTGGTGGATGGAGGGGGAGAGGCCGGGCATGTGGTGCGCATACGTGAGATGGGGTTGGGTGTGGGGGGGGAGGGAGGGAAGGGTGGGGGGGGTAGGGAGGGGGGGGAGGTGAAGGAGGGTGTGGGAGGGGTGGGGGGGGGTTGGGGAG
>NZ_VDYZ01000063.1 GCF_007673095.1 Corynebacterium glyciniphilum AJ 3170 | reverse complement strand
GTGGGGGGAGGATGAGGAGTGGAGAGGCGGAATGGGTGAGTGGGTGGGGCTGTGGGGGGTTGAGGGGGTGGAGGAAGTGGTGGGGGGTGTGGGTGGTGATGTTGTGGTGGACGCGGTGGGGTTGGCGGGGAGGTTGAGGCAGGGGTTGTAGATGGGTGATGTGGGGGGGGGGGTGGTGGTGGAGGTGAGGGAGGTGGGTAGGGTGTAGGAGGATGAGGTGATGGAGGAGGGGGGGGGGAGGGTCGAGGAGATGGTGAAGGTGAGGGTGTAGGTCAGGGAGATGGGGTTGGGGGAGAGGGTGTAGGGGGTGATGGGAGGGTGGGTGAAGGGAGTGGAGGGGTTGGGTGGAGGGAGGAGTGAGCGGTGAGAGAACGTGGAGGAGAGGGGAGTGGTGGGGGGATAGGTGACAGGGTGTAGT
>NZ_VDYZ01000062.1 GCF_007673095.1 Corynebacterium glyciniphilum AJ 3170 | reverse complement strand
CACTCCTCCTCCCTCAACTCCCTCCAGCCCGAACGGTACCTCTCCCTCACTTCCCTCATCCAATCCACTACCTCCCCCTCCCCCCACACCATCCTCACCTCCTACTTCACCCCCAACCACCCCATCTCCATCTTCCACCACCCCATCACCCCCACCTCATTCCAACCCACCATCACCCCCCCCTCCCACCCCATCCTCACCCTCCTCCACGTCATCCCCAACCCCTCCACCCCACCCAACCCACGAACACCACCAGCTACATCCCAAACAACACCACCTTCATCCCCCCCATCCCCAACATCTCCATCATCTCCCACCATCCCCACTCCCCTTTCCTCACCTCCACCCTCTCCCCGAAATCCCTCTCCAACACCCCCACCTCCCCCAGCTCCCACACCAACCACTTCACCACCTTCACC
>NZ_VDYZ01000061.1 GCF_007673095.1 Corynebacterium glyciniphilum AJ 3170 | reverse complement strand
CTATCCATCCCCAAACCACCACACCCACCACCACGACATCTCCCCCCACACCTCACCACCCCGCCGCCCCACAACCTCCAACACCATCCCATTCTTTCACCCTAATCCCCACAACTCCCCCAACCCACCCACCCACCACTCCACCCCCCCTCCCCCACCCCCACCCACACCCTCCACCCCCCCCCCACCATCATCCCCCACCCCCACCATAATCCCCTCCATCTCCCTCCCAACCTCACCACTCCCCCCCCCACCACCCCGCGATCGTCCCACACCCCCACCTAGTTGCTCCACCAGAACACCACCCCCCCCTCACCCCTCATCTCCACCACCCCCTCCCCCCTCACCCCCCACTCCTCCCAACCCACCCACTCCCTCACCCTCAACTTCTACTTCAACCTCCCCAACCCTCCCCCCTCC
>NZ_VDYZ01000060.1 GCF_007673095.1 Corynebacterium glyciniphilum AJ 3170 | reverse complement strand
CCCCGACGCCCTCCACCCCAGATCCTGCCCCAGATCAGTCTCCCGGAGATCCCCACCCCCCTCTACCACTTCCTCTCCCCCCTCCGTCCTCTGATGGATCCACCCAATCACAAACTCCCCATCTCCCACTCCCACATCCACCTTCTCCACTTCATCCCCCACCACCCCCCCCTCCTCCCCCACCTCACCCCCCACCCCCCACCTACCCCCACCAACAACCACCCTCCCCATCCCACCCCCCCACTACACCCTCCCCTCCAAACTCCACTTCCTCACCTCCACCCAACTTCCCCACCTCCATACACCACCACACATCCTCACTCCCCTCCACATCACCAACCTCCCTATCCTCCTCCATCTCCTCCACTTCCTCCCTTCTGCCACCTCATATCACCAACTCACAACTCTTCCCCCACACTGCTT
>NZ_VDYZ01000005.1 GCF_007673095.1 Corynebacterium glyciniphilum AJ 3170 | reverse complement strand
CCCACACCGCTATCGGAGGTTTGACTCCCTCAGCGCGTGTTCACAACCTCACGGGGAACTACAGCTAGTTCCCCCGCTCCGGCTCCGCCGACAGAACAACCCCCGCCTCCTCATCGGTGGCGGGGGTTGTTCGTTGCGCGGAACCTCAGCTGTAGACGTGCAGCTCGTTGTGCATCAAGGCGCTCGGGGTCTCTTCGAGAGTGCCGGACGCGACACCGGCACCCCGTGCCTCCAGCACACCTCCGTAGAGCTGTTGGAAGCCGGTCAGGGCTGCGGCGTAGTGGCTGACAGCGGTCTCGTAGGTCACGCCGATGCCCCCGTGGAGCTGGACCGACTCCTCAGCCACCACACGTGCCTGGCGGGCCAGGAACACGTAGGCGTCGAGTGACGCCGCCTCCAGCTCCTCCAGCGTCAGCTCCTCCGTCTGCGCCATCGCAGCGGCCCACAGCGCGGTGGAACGGGCGAGCTCGACATCCGCATAGAGCTGCGCGGCACGGTGATTCAGCACCTGGAAGTTGTTCAGGGTCACCCCGAACTGTTTGCGGACCTTGAGGTAGTCCACCGTCTGGTTCATGGCGGTGCCCATCAGCCCCACCGCGCGTCCACCCTGCACCACACGTGCGAGGGACACGGCGCGACGCAGCGCGCGGTCGGTGTCTTCGGCGCTCCCGCCGAGTCGCTCCGCCGGAGCCTCCTGGAAGGAGACGCGCCCGGTGGGCGCCCATTCTGCATCGCGGTGCACGGTTACCTCGACCCCGTCCCCCGGGGTGACGAGGTACACACCGGGCGCACCGTCCTCGACGGCGGTGACGAGGAAGGCGTCGACGTCGCCGGGAGCGACGACTGCGCGCTTCTCCCCTGTCAGCCGTCCACCGGTGACGGTCGTGGTGCGGGCGTCCGCCCATCCCGTGGTCGGTTCAGCATGGGCGAGCGTCACGAGACGCTCTCCCGCAGCCAGCGGCGGCAGCCAGGTGGACTTCTGGTCGTCGGACCCGAGGTCCTGGAGCAGCCACGCCGGGACGTAGGCAAGGTCAGTGACCTGTTCGGGGGCGGCGAGCTCGCCCAGGGCCTCCGCTGCGGCATAGGCTTCCCCGACCCCGGCACCGGCACCGTCATATTCTTCGTCGATGACCAGGGCGGTCACACCGAGTTCGGCGGCCTGACGCCAGAGATCACGGCGGAAGTCCAGGGCTACCTCGGGCGCGTCCGCGCCGGCGGTGGGATCTCCGTCGGCACCGGAGAAAACGCTCCGGACGGAGTCAGCGAGCATACGCTGTTCATCTGTCAGGGAAAGATCCATGTCGTGGTGCTCCTAAAGTCCGAGAATGCCCTTGGCGATGACGTTCGCCTGGACCTCATTGGTGCCTCCGTAGATGGAGACCTTGCGGTTGTTCAGGTATTCGACGACCGGGTCACCGTAGACGCCGGAGTCATCGACGGTGATCTCGACGGCATCGCTACCGAGAGCTTCCACCGCCAGTTCGTTGAGTTCCTGGAGGATCCGGCTCCCCTCGATCTTCAGCATCGAGGACAGCGGGCTCGGCTTACCGTCCGCACTGGCGGCGGTGACCCTCAGCTGTGTCGACTCGACCGCCTTCAGCCGTAGCTTGACGTCGTAGAGGCGGTTGCGGAAGATCGGGTCGTCGAGCACGCGCCGGCCACCGTGGGTGCGGGCGGCGGCCATCTCCACGAGGTCTGCGTAGTGCCGCTGGCTGGTACCGACCTGGGTGATGCCGTTGCGCTCGTTTCCCAGCAGGAACTTCGCGTAGGTCCAGCCCTTGTTCTCTTCCCCGACAAGGTTCTCGGCGGGGATCCTGACGTCGGTGAAGAAGAACTCGTTGACTTCCACCGAGCCGTCGATGAGCCGGATCGGCCGGTGTTCGATGCCGGGGGTGTCCAGGTCGACCAGCAGGAAAGAGATGCCCTGCTGCGGCTTGGGAGCGTCCGGATCGGTGCGTACCAGCAGGAACATCCACTCGCCGTACTGACCGAGTGTGGTCCAGGTCTTCTGACCGTTGACGATGTAGTGGTCGCCGTCCCGGACTGCCGTGGTCTTCAACCCCGCAAGGTCCGATCCCGCGCCCGGCTCCGAGAATCCCTGCGACCACCAGATGTCCAGGTTCGCCGTCTTGGCCAGGAAACGGTCCTTGATGGCGTCGCTTCCGAATGCCGCGATGACAGGCCCCACCATGCCGGTGTTGAACGCCAACGGCTCCGGGATGCCGGCCCGCTGCAGCTCGTTGGTGAAGATGTGCCGCTGGATGGGTGTCCAGTCCTGGCCCCCGTACTCCACCGGCCAGTGCGGGACCGCGACACCGTGCTTGTTGAGGACGCGCTGGGAATCGATGATGTCCTCGCGGGTGACGTGGCCGGCGCGCGTGCGCGCGCGAATTTCTGCAGGTACTTCAGCAAAAATACTGCGGAGTTTGTCGCGGAAGGCGACATCCTCCTCGGAAAGCTCGAGATTCACGGGCACTACTCCTCAATTATGTCTTGAATCACCGTTCAACATGGACGTGACCCACATTACTACTTCTGGCGCCACTTGGGGAGTCGGCCCGTGACGTCGCCGTCGTGTACGGGAATAGACGGAGCTGTCCACCTGTTGTGGACACCAGACAGAGCCCGAACCAATCTGCACAGGAGGAAGATCATGACGAACGTTCTCATCATCGGAGGGCACGGCAAGGTAGGTCTTCTCGCCACCCCGAAACTGGTCGACCGTGGCTTCTCGGTGACGTCCCTGATCCGCAACCCGGACCAGGTCACCGAGATCGAATCCCTGGGTGCCACCGCACTGCTCAAGGACGTCACCGAGGTAGCCGCGGACGAATGGGACAGTATCCTGGCGCGTTTCGACGTGGTCGTCTGGACGGCCGGGAACGGAGGTCGCGGCGGCCCCGAGGTGACCTACGCCGTCGACCGCGCCGCCGCTCTCGCCGTCGTCGACTCCCTGGAGAGGCTCCGCGATTCGGGGACCACGCCGCGGTACCTCAATGTGTCCTACGCCGGGGCACGGAACCACACCGTCCCCGAGACCGACAGCTTCTTCCCGTACGCGGACTCGAAGAAGACGGTGGACGACCGTCTGGTCGCGACGGAGGGTCTGGACTACGTGATTCTCGGGCCCGCGACGCTCACGGAGGATCCCGCCGAAGGAGCAGCCCCCGTCACCGACGACCTCGACAGGTCAGACGCACACACCGCGCGTGAACTCGTCGCCGACGTGATCGTCGAGTTCGCCGGCCGGGAAGACCTGTCCGGGCAGCGCACGGTCGAATTCGTGGACGGCACCTCACCCGTCAGCGACCTCTGACACGACGGACTTCCGGCACCCTTCTCGTCAGTTGCGCTTTCAGCTCTGAGGCGGCCTGGCGCGGATCGTCCGCCTCGGTGATCGCCCGTACGACGACCGCACGCCGGGCGCCGGCCGAGAGGACGTCCGGCAGGGTGCGCCGGTTGACCCCGCCGATCGCAAACCACGGCGTCGCACCGCCAGGCTCCCCTCCCCCGCCGCCGACCATCTCGGCGGTCCGGGCCACAAGCCCCAGCCCCGTCGCTGCACGACCGGGCTTCGTCGGTGTCTCCCACACCGGTCCGGTGCAGAAGTAGTCCAGGTCGGGATCACGGAACGCCGCCTCCGCCTGGCCGGATGAATGGGTGGACAGCCCGAGGACGACGTCCGGTCCCAGCAACCTACGGGCCTGGGCCACGCTCAGGTCGTCCTGCCCGACGTGCAGCACGTCAGCCCCCACCAGGGCGGCGATGTCCGCCCTGTCATTTACCGCGAACAGCGTGCCGTGTTCCGCGGCGACCTCGGCGAGGATCTCGATCGCGGCCACTTCGTCACTGGTGTCGAGCGTCTTGTCCCGCAACTGGATGACGTCGACACCCCCGTCGTAGGCGGCATGCAGGAAGTCCCGGAGATCCCCCTGCTCCCGGCGCGCCGGTGTGCAGAGGTAGAGCGACGCCTCCTGCAGGAGTTCCCTGCGTCGTCTCCCTGCCGCGGTTTCGGGGGCACCCGTGCACTGATGTAGGTCCATGTGGTGAGATGGTAGCCGTTACGCGAACTACGGGAGCCCCCGACGCCGGGGCTGAGAGGACCGGGAGCCACCGGTCGACCGTCGACACCTGATGCGGATCATGCCGCCGGAGGAAAGAACGCACATGCCTGAGACACTCGTCGTCGGCGCCGGGATCGCCGGGCTCAGTTCGGCCTGGTATCTGCGGCGGGCCGGCCATACCGTCACCGTCATCGACCCTGACCCCGGCAACGGCGCCAGCCACGCCGCTGCCGGCATGGTCGCGCCGGTCAGCGAAGTTGTCCACCAGCACGACGCCATCCGGCCACTCATGCTCGCCTCTGCCGGGGAGTACCCGCAGTTCATCGCGGACCTTGAGCGGACCGTCGGACATCCCGTCGGTTACCTGCAGACCGCGACACTGGGCGTGGGAGCCACCCCCGGTGATGTCGCGGCCTTCCGGGACCTGTCCGACGTCCAACGTGCTGCCGGCATGGCGGTGGAGCAGCTGACCGCCCGCCGGGCACGCCGGTTGGAACCGTCCCTGGCGCCCGGCGTCTCAGGCGCTTTTCTCGTTGCCGATGACCACCAGGTAAATCCACGGACGTTGCTCGAGGCCCTCGCTGAAGCGGTGTACGCCCCGTCCGGGGCAGGAGGCCCGCAAGGGCGTCTGGTCCGGGAGCGGGTGGTTGCTGTCCTGCGCGAGGGTGGCACCGCCACCGGCGTCCGCCTGGCCGACGGCAGGGAGGTGCGTGCTGAAGCGACCGTCCTGTGCCCCGGGGTGTCTTTCCCTGCTATCGACGGCCTCCCCGAGGCCCAGGCCGTCCGGCTGCGCCCGGTGCACGGGGACATCCTCCGGGCGCAGGTGAAGCCGGGCCGCCCTGCGCTGCTGGAACGCACCGTGCGCGGCCTGGTCGACGGCAGACCCGTCTATCTCGTCCCCCGTGCCGACGGCGAGATCGTCATCGGGGCGACGGAACGGGAGGACGGTTTCGACGGCGTGTCACTGGAAGGCGTCCACCAACTGCTCCGGGATGCGCAGATCCTCGTGCCGGGTGCGGCGGACCTGGAACTCACCGAGATCCTGGCGCGTGCCCGGCCCGGCACCCCGGACGATCTGCCGTACCTGGGCGGCGTCCCCGGTGTGGACGGTGTCACCGTCTCCACCGGATACTCCCGCCACGGTGTACTGCTCGCGCCGCTCTGCGCCAGGCTCGCCGCCACGCTGGCGTCAGGTAAGGCTCCTCCCATCCCGCACGACACCAGACTTCTCACCACCACCTCCCTGGAAAGGACATCGTGAACATGCCGGACAACAACACCAGCGTCGCCGTCACGGTCAACGGGACAGAGCGTTCCGTGACCTCGACAACCACCGTCGGCGACATCGTCTTCGACATCACCGGACAAGATCCGGATACCGACGCACTGGGGCTCGCCGTTGCATTGGATTCGGCCATCGTGCCCCGTAGCCGCTGGGCCTCGGCAGTGGTCCGCGACGGCGCCGAGATCGAGATCATCACCGCCATGCAGGGAGGATAGTCACCATGACCGCTCACCAGTCGCAGTCGACACAGCTCACCATCGGCAGTTCGTCCCTCACGTCCCGGTTGATCATGGGAACTGGTGGAGCGACGTCCCTGGAGGTGCTGGAACAGGCACTCGTCGCGTCGGGGACGTCACTGACCACGGTGGCGCTGCGCCGGTTCAACCCCGCTACAGGTACCTCACTGTTCGGTCTGCTCGACCGCCTCGGAATCGATGTCCTCCCGAACACCGCTGGCTGCTACACGGCCCGCGACGCGCTGCTGACCGCACGGCTGGGCCGTGAAGCGCTCGGCACGAACCGGGTGAAGCTGGAGATCCTCGCCGACGACCGGACACTGCTACCGGACGTGATCGAACTGGTCGACGCGACCGAGGAACTCACCGCAGACGGTTTCGAGGTCTTCGCCTACACCTCTGACGATCCTGCGACGGCCCGGCACCTCGAGGCCGCCGGCGCGGTGGCGGTGATGCCACTGGGGTCGCCCATCGGAACCGGCCTGGGAATCCTCAACCCCCACAACATCGAGTTGATCTGCGACAGGGCGACTGTCCCGGTGATCCTCGACGCCGGCGTCGGTACCGCCTCGGACGCGGCACAGGCGATGGAACTCGGTTGTGACGGCGTACTTCTGGCCAGTGCGGTCACCCGTGCCCAGGATCCGGCGTCCATGGCGACGGCGATGCGGCATGCCGTCGAGGCCGGACGTCTCGCGCGGGGCGCCGGACGCATCCCCCGCCGCCCCTGGACGCAGGGCGCCCTGGCGTCGTCCACTCCGGACGGCTTGATCGACAGTAGGTCGGCGAGCGGATCGGCACTGTGACCGGCCCACTCACATTCCCGCTGGTCGAACCCGGGGCGGAGCTCACCACCGAAGAGCTGTCCCGCTACGCCCGACATCTGACGCTCGACCAGGTGGGGATGACCGGTCAGCGTCGGTTGAAGAATGCCCGGGTTCTGGTCATCGGTGCCGGCGGGCTGGGGTCTCCGGCGCTCCAGTACCTCGCCGCCGCCGGGGTCGGTACGCTCGGCATCGTCGATGATGACGTGGTGGAGGTGACGAATCTGCAACGCCAGGTCGTCCACGGTGTCGATTCACTCGGTGCACGGAAGGTCGATTCCGCTGCCGCGGCCGTCGCCCGGATCAACCCTCTGGTGACTGTCGAACGCCACGCCGTGCGGCTGGACGCCGACAACGTCACCGAGATCGTCAACGACTACGACCTCGTCCTCGACGGGGCCGACAACTTCGCCACGCGCTACCTCGTCTCCGACGCCTGCACGTTGACCTCCACGCCCTGTGTCTGGGGCTCGATCCTCCGCTTTGAAGGGCGGGTCTCGGTCTTCTGCTCCGGGCCGTCCCATGACGGAGTGACCTACCGTGACCTGCATCCGGACCTCCCTCCCCCGGGATCCGTCCCCAGCTGCGCCGCCGGTGGCGTCATCGGCTCGCTACCGGGGGCCGTAGGCTCACTGATGAGTACGGAGGCGGTGAAGCTGATCACCGGGTGCGGGGAGCCGTTGTACGGGCGTCTCCTCCTCCACGACGGTCTGTCGATGAGCTTCCGCGAACTACGTGTCACCGTCGACACTGACGCTCCTCCGGTGACGGCCGTGCAGGACGTGGAGGACATGGTCCAGGTGTGCACGACCGATCCTCACCCGACGGTTTCTCCTGAGGACCTGGAGGACCGGATGCGGGCGGGCGCTGTCCTCGTGGACGTCCGTGACGCCTGGGAACGTGACGTGGTCAGCATCCCGGGTTCCGTCCCCGTCCATCTGTCTGCGGTGGAGGAACGCGGTGCCGCCGCCCTGCCGACGGCACTGCGCAACCGTGACATCATCTTCCACTGCAAGTCCGGCACCCGGTCGGCCCGTGCGGTGGACGCCGTGGCATCCCATTTCGCCCGGCGCGAGGAGAACGTCGGCCACCTGGAGGGTGGCGTCCTGGCGTGGGTCGAGCAGATGCAACCGGGGTTACCGATCTACTGACCGCGCGATGAGCTCCCGCACCGGGATATTGAGCACCGCGCCCTGGGCACCCACCGACAGGATCGAGAACGACGAGCCGACCGACGCCACGGACATGAACGACCCCAGCGACACCGCCGAGAACGACGAGCCGACGCTGGCGAAGGACGCGAAGCAGCCCGCCGAGAGTGCGGACAACGCGGAAAGTGCCGAGCGCCAGCTCAGTGCACTCAACAAGGAACGGTCAGAACGAAAACTCGGGGTAGAGGGTGCCACGGCAGTCTCCTATGTCACGGGTCGGCCCGGTTGTCCTCGACCATACGCCACCGCTGCATTTTCACCCTGCTGACCAACAGTCCGATGAACCCGAAGACCCAGACCACCCCGAGCGCGCACCACGCGACCCGGAAATCGGCCCAGGTGTAGTCGCCTCCGTCAGACACGGCGTCGAGCACGAAACCGGCCGCCTGCGCTGCGACCATCGCCGCGAGGAAACCTCCCATGTTGGACAGGCCAGTCGCCGTGGCGGTGAAGCGACGGTCGACTTCCTCACGGACGGTGTCGAATCCGTAGTTCGCGGCAGGGGCCAGCGCCGGCACGATGACATTGATGACCGCCACGGCCGCGAAACTGCGGGGATCCGGCGATATGAAGAACACCACCCAGGATGCCGCGACGATGAGCGTCGCCACCATCACGACTTCGGGACGCCGTCGGCCCGCCCGTGCCGACACGACCCCCATCAGCGGCCCGACGAGAACGCTGACGACCATGTTCACCACCAGGATCGCCGAGGCCTGCGACTCGGTGAGGCCCATTCCCAGGGTCATCAACGGCACTCCCCACAACAGTGTGAAGACCACCTGGCTCATCAGCGTGAAGTGTATGAAGAACCCCAGCCAGCAGGCCGGCTGGCGGACGACGAAGAACAACGTCGCACCGATACCGCTCCGGGGCTCCGCAGGTCTTCCGGAGGACGCCGCAGGAGTCGGGTCGGGTGAGTCGGCGACGACAATCCAGGTGAACAGTGCCACCAGGACGCTGCCCGCCCCCAACGAGATGAATGCCGTCGCCCACCCCTGGGAATGCAGCAGCATTGAGAACGGCACGGCGGACATGAACTGTCCGACGTAGCCCAGTCCCCCGGTCAGCTGGGTGAAGACCGGCGTCTTACGGATCGGTATCCAGGCGGGCAGGATACGCATGACCGACAGAAACGCCGTCGCGTCCGCCGTCCCGACAATCACCCGGGCCAGGATCGCCACGGGGAACGAGGACGTCACGCCGAGCAGTACCTGACCGGTCCCCATCATCAGTGCCCCGACGACGAGCATCCGTCGCGCACCGAACCGGTCGATGAGCATGCCCATCGGTATCTGGGCACAGGCGTAGACACCGACCTGGACGGAGGTGAAGACCGCGAGCCGCGACGCGTCGATCTGGAAATGGTCCATGGCCTCGACCCCGGCGACACCCATCGACGTCCGCCCGGTGATCGCCAGGATGTAGGCGATGACACCGGCGAACCACACCATCAACGCGCGGCGGCTGAGGCGGTCAGAAGGAGCAGGTACTTTCGCAGTGGAGTCGGGCACGTATGCCCACCTTAGACCCCGGTACCTCCTGCAATGCCTCCCGCCCCGGTCACAGGAGTGACAGAATCCCCCGCACCAGTACCGTCACTCCTCCCAGCGCTGCCATCGCCACGGCGAGCACCCGTGCCTTCTCCCGCTCAATCCGGCGGCTGAACACCATTCCCGCGGCGATGCCGATAACCATCGCCACCATCGCCGCCGGCCAGATACCCCAGGGTTCGCTGGAGATGTCGCCCGCCCCCGTGAAGTACTTGATGGCGAAACTGACCAGCCCGGAGACGATGAACAGGGGCTGCAGCGTCGCGGCGAAGGTCCGCTGGTCCCAGCGCGAGGCCTGGGCGTACACCGTGATCACCGGTCCCGCCACACCGGCCAAGGTGTTGCTGAATCCTCCGATCACACCCGACACCGCCGCCGGAAGTTTTCCCGAGACAGCGGGGATGTACCGTTTGCCGAAACTGGTGACCCCGAGGGCGATCAACAGCAGTGCCCCGACGACAATCTGCAGCACCGCAGGCGACATCACGTGGATCAGCCAGGTGCCGGGAACCGCCCCCAGCACCATCACGGAACCGATCAGGGCGAATTTCCCCCAGTCGACGTCCCTGCGCACGGTCATCGTGGACATCGCGGCGTTGATCGCCGCGAGCACGTTGATCACCATGATGCCTTCGACCGGGCCGATGGCGATGCTGAGCACCGGGCCACCGATCAGCCCGACCCCCATACCGGAGACCCGCTGCATGCAGGACCCGATGAGGATCGTGACGAAGACCAGCAGTATAAGTTCCATTCACAACAACTTATACGCCACGGGCGTGTCGCCGGACGGCCGGGGGCACCGGGGCACATGTCGTCTCCGATAGGATTCGAGTCTGTGACATCCACGAGCTCAGCGGCCGCAGCCCTTCCGACCCCCCGGCGGCGGTGGTCGACCCACCCCGCCGTCGTCGCGGTCGGCTGGCTCATCGCCCACCTGGTTCCCGTCGCATGGATTCTCTCGGCGGGGACCTCCACCGGCGACATCCGCTACTACTTCAGGGGACTCACCGGGATCGATGCCGGTGCCATGGACGAGTATCCCGAGGTCGGCACCTGGCCCGCACGTCTCGTCGAGCGGGTCTCCACACTCGGCGGACAGCGTGCCGACACCGGCACGGAGGACGCGTTCGTGGTCGGCTTCATCAGTCTGTCCGTGCTGCTCTCCGCTCTCTTCACCTGGTATCTGTGGCGGTCGGGCACGGGGGAGGACGCCTGGCCCGCCTGGTTCTGGATCCTTTTCGCCGGTCTGTCCGGGCCGATCTTCCTCACCCGCCTGGATATCTTCCCGGGCCTGCTCGTCGCCGGTTTCGCAGCGCTGCTGCTGGCCGGATCCCGCCGGTCACGCCTGGCGACGGTGCTGCTGGCCGCAGCGACGATGATGAAGCTGTGGCCCGGTGTACTCGGAGCTGCCCTGGTCGGCGGAATCCGCCGGGCGTCGACGTGGGCGCGGGTGTGCTGGTTCTTCGGTTCGCTGGCGGTGCTGTGCCTGGTCGTCGTACTCGTCGGCGGTGTCGACCGTCTCATCTCTCCACTGACCTACCAGGGGGACCGGGGCCTGCAGGTCGAATCCATCGCCGCGACACCGTGGATCCTCGCCTCGGCGCTGGCACGCGGAGACGGTGGCACGCCCTGGTCCATCAGCTACGCGGCTTCCAAGAGTTATGAGATCGCCGGGCCCGGCATCGACGTCACCCTGACGGTGATGACCCTGCTGACGGCGGCGACGATCGTCACCGCCGTGGTCTGGGCCGTGGCACGACTGTGGCGGGACGACTGGACACCGGTGCGTGCGGTGTCATTCAGTGTGGCCCTGATCATGCTGATCATCGTGACCAACAAGGTCTTCTCGCCGCAGTACCTGGCATGGGTGGCCCCGGTCGTGGCTGTCGCTCTGCTGACGTCCCGCCGACGTGTCGTCACCGTGATTGCGGTGGAGATTCTGCTCTCGGCGGTGCTGACTACGCTGGTCTACCCCGTCTTCTACGACTGGCTGATCTTCAACCCGCCGTACCTGGTCGCCGCGGTTGCACTGCTGCTGCGCAATGTGGCGGTCGTCATTCTGGCCGCCACCTGCGTCTGGTGGGCCTTCACTCCGGACGGACGGCGGGAGTCTCCGGTTCGGGAAGACGCCGGGCACGCAGCCGGGTGACGAGGTCGACCGCGTCCGCGGTCGTGAGATCGCGCCCCGACATCGACACCGGCCCCGGTACGAGGTCGAAGCGCACCCCCGCGAGACCCAGCGCTTTCTGCACCGGTCCCCGCCGGTAGCTGAGTTCCTGGATATGTGCCGGGGAGATCACGGACACGGCGCGGCGGAACAACCCGTGGTGGGAGACGACCGCCGTCAGCTGGCCGCCACCCCCGGGATCCGAGACCAGGGTGGTGCCTTGGCGTGTGCGGTCCACGGGCGACACCCAGCGGGCATTCCGTGGGCTCAGGTAGGTGTGTGCGGTCGGGAAGCCGTCGCGGGCGCGTCCCTCCGGATGCGCCACTGCGGCAATGGCCGGGCTGTCGAGCGGCGTGAGTGTCTCGAGAACATGGAGGGCAAGGGACAGGTCACCGACCGGGAGAACGGTGCTCGTCGAGCCGTCCGACGAAGACTCCGCACCGTATCCTGCCACGTCAACCCGGACTTTCCACCAGCCGAGCAGCCGCCAGGCCACGGGCTGCGACACCTCCACCGCGTGAACCCGTGCCAGAGGGACGGATTGCCGGCGTCGTTCCGTCAGGCCGAAGGTGATTCCCAGGACTTCCCCGTCCAGGGTGGCGGTGAACCGCCAACTGGTGTTCAGCACTCCCCAGACCCAGGGCACGGCACCCGCCAGGACCGGCAGGAGGACCGCCAGTCCGGCGGGGGTCGCGAGAGCGACGGCAGCGCCCGCCACCACCAGCACGGTGGCACCGGACAGCGCCGCCGCCACGAGGGAGCGGGTGATCGGGATCATGGGGACGACGGCACTGCCGTGGTCCTCCGTCGCATCATCCCCGTGGTCCGACTGTCCGGGAACGCCGTGGACCAGGCTGAGCAGGTGGGACCGCAGGTCCTCAGCATCCTGGCGCGGGAGGTACTCGACCGCGACTGAGCTCCCGGAGCCTCCGGCTGTCTCCACTTTGACCCCCGCCAGGCGGAACAGGCGGGGTGCGAGCGGCTCGACCAGGTCGACGGCGTGGACGCGGTCGAAGCGCGCGGTCCGTAGCTGTCGGGAGACCACTCCCCGTCGGACAGCGATCTCCTCCCCGTCGATCCGGTAACCGGCGGCCCTCCACCACGGCAGTGAGACGACCCAGCCGATGAGGAAGACGACCGGAATCGCCACGAGGACCGCCACGACGACCAGCCCCGTGGGCAGCGGGGAATCCTCCAGCAGGTCGCGTAGTCTCCCCAGGGTCTCCGCCTGCTGGGCGGCGATGACGGCGACGATACCGACGAGGACCGCCCACATGCGCAGCAGTGGGCTCAGCGGGTGGACACGACGCCACTGGCCGTCGGCGATGTCATCGGTCACGTCACCGGTCATGTCACCGGTCACAGCCCGCTCATCCTCTCCCGCGCGGCGACGGCCAGGCGGTCACGCAGGGCGTCGGCGTCGGCGGCAGCGAGTCCCACCACCGTCGAATCACTCGTCGAGGAGGCGGTGTGCAACTTGACCTGTTTGATCCCGAAGGCCCGTTCCACGGGGCCGGAGGTGACGTCGACATACTGGATCCTCCCGTAGGGAACCACGGTGAAGGTCCACCACAGCCGTCCTTTGGTGATCAGCAGCTCGTCCTCGGTCTCCACCCACCGCTTCCGGGAGGCCTGGGCGGGGATGAGCCAGATCTGCCAGATGAGCAGCACCATGAGTACCGCGGCCACGGCCCAGAGAATCGTGGAGACGAGACCGGGTACGAGCAGTGCGGCGACCACCGCTGCGATCACGGGGACGATGGTCCACGGCAGGTCCGACACGTAGCGGGCCGGCACGTACCTCCCGGACACCCGGTGCATCGAATCAAGCCGGGCCAGCGAAGAAACCTCGGAGGTCTGATCGGTCATGGCCCCAGTGTCGCATATCCCTAGAGTGACAGTACGTGCCGGACGGTCGAGGCAGCCTCCTCGACGTATCCCCCACCGAACACGGCCGCGTGGAGGTAGAGCACGTGGAGCCTGTGCAGGGGCAGCAGCTCACGCCATCCGGTGGGCAGTTCGGCGGCCTCCGCGTAGGCGTCGAAGATCCGGTCACGGTGCGGGGCGCCGAACATGCTGAGGAACCCGAGGTCGGTCAGCCCGTGTCCACCGTGGGACGACGGGTCGATGAGGACCGCCCCCTGAGGCGACCACATGAGGTTTCCCGACCACAGGTCGCCGTGCAGCCGGGCCGGCGGACGTCCGTCATCGAAGTCACCCGCGGCGAGTCTCTCGAGCAGTGTGTCCGTCCCCCGGATCCCGCCGGGAACACGACGTGCCAGCGGTGCCAGCACCACGTCGGCGTAGTAGGACCCCCACGTCGGGTGCGGGGCGAGCGGCAGTTCCAGCAGGCTGTCATTCGGCCCCTGGTACCCGGGCCCGCGCCAGCCGGCAGGGCCCGCCCCGAACGAGCCTGCCCCGCTCGCATGGGTCACGGCCAGCCGACGTCCGAACTCTTCGGCGGCCGGTGCGGCGGGCGGGACGGACGTGACCCGGCGTAGCAGGAAGTCTCCGTCGTCCGTCCGCGCCCGCACCCCGGCGACAGCTACGCCACCGTGTCCGGCGGCGTCCCCGAGCCAGTTCAGGCAGGACTGTTCCCAGTCGCCGGGCCGTCCCGGATTGTGCTTCGTGAACGTCGTCGCCTCGACCAGAGAGGGAAAAGTCCTGAACATCAGCGGTGCCAGCGGATGATCCGGGTCGTCAGGTGTGTGGTCCGGTGTCCCCACCGGCACCCACCGGGCATCGGCGATCTCGGCGGCGACGACCGGGGTGACGTCCGCATCGCCGGAATGGACGAAGAGGTCGGCCGTGACTTCCCTGCCCTCCTCGTTGGCGGCCGGGGCTGTGAAGGCCCCGATGAAGTCGAGAGAGGACGGCGGGACGTCGATCCCGGTTTCCTCACCGACTTCGCGGACCGCCGTGGCGCTGGCACGTTCACCGGGCTCGGGTTTCCCACCGGGGTACTGGTACAGACGGGTGCCGTGTTTGCGGACGGTCAGGACCTCACATCCGCCTACGGCATCAGGCGCGTCGCGGAGGAATGCGACAGCGCTGACCCGGATTCCGTCGTCGGCCGTCACGCTCACCGCAGGGCACGGCGAATCGTCGACACCGTCACAGCGCAGCTGCTGTCTGCATCTCTCTCCTGGTAGCCGCGGCAGACGTCCGCCCCGTGCTGCATCAGCAGCAGCAACGCCACACTGAGTTCCTCGGAGAGGAGCTCCAGGGACTCCTCGTCCCGCACCACGGCAGCGACAGCACTCTGCAACTCCTCCGGTTCACGCCCGGCGACCCCGGGTGCGGGGCAGGCCCTTGAGACAAGCAACCGCAGGTAGGTGTGAGCGACCAGACCGATCACGTCCCCGCTGTCCTGCAGCTCGGCGATATGCCGACGGAACTGCAGCATCGACGGCATGGTGACGTGCCGGTCACGCCACCGGGCGGTGGCGTGCGCCCGGTCCAGCGCCCCGGAGAACTGTTCGATGGCCCCGGACAGCGCTGAACACAGGGAGGCACGTGAGACCGCGTCCACCGCGTCGGCAGGGAGCCCGGCGGTCGACAACGCGGAATGCAGGATCCGCAACCCTTCCCAGTGCTGTTCAAGGTAGGCGGCCCGTCCGGCGAACGGCAGTGTGCCGTCCCCCATACGCCGGAATACGGTCGACCGGCGTACACAGTTCAGCGCGGAGTCCCCCGCAGCATCCAGGAGGGTGCCGACCCGGACAGCGTCGAGTGGAGGTAGCCCGTCATGGATACCGACGTGGGCACTGGAAGTCTGCTGCTGCAAGTCAATCACCGTCCTCGGGTCCCGGGTTGCACCGCTGTGTTGCCTGACATATATTTCGTGAGCCTACCCTAATGGAGCATCGTGGGCCAACGGTGCTCCAGTACCCTGCGAAGCCCCTCGAAGACCCCGGAGTTGTAGGCGAACGCGGCTCGGGCGGCCGCGAGAAGACGGTGCCGCTCCCCGTCATCGAGCTCCATCGCGTCCAGGGCACCGCGGTAGGCGTCCCGGTAGCGCTTGGGCTTGTCGATGTGCGGGAAACGGTAGAAGGCCGTGCCCGACTCCGCCACGCCGTAGTGGCGTGTCATGAGCCGGCCGATGACCTGGCCGCCCGCCAGGTCACCCAGATACCGGGTGTAGTGGTGGGCGACGAGTGCCGGGACGTCACGTTCCCGGCCGATGCGCTGCAGTTCGGCGACATACGCAGCCGTCTCCGGAAGTGGAGCGGCGCCCACGGTGCCTCCGAGCGCCCGGAGATCCTCCTGCAGCACCGCACGGCGGTCCAGCAGACGGTCCGCGACCGCGCCCAGACGGGAGTCACCCGTGCAGGCGTCGACCGCATCCTCCAGAGCCGAGTAGAACAGGTACGCCTGTTCCTGGAACGCGACGAACGCCGAGGCGTCCAGACTTCCGTCCAGCAGACGCTCCATGAACACGGAGTGTTCCGCATTCTCATGGGCCTGCCGGGTCTCCTCCCGGAGCTGCTCGGAAAGCAGGGTGGTCGCTGTCGCCATCGTCGCTTCTGTTCCTGTCCTCGGTTGTTCGCGTTCGATCAACATCGTGTACAGGCCATGCTAACAATGGAGACCCTTACCCGGGATCATCCGAAAGTTGGATCAGCTGTCCGCCGGGGTCGGTCGGATCCAGAGTTCACCGTGCATCTCATCCACGCTCACCGGCCACTCGTAGACCCGGGACAACCTCTCGGCGGTACAGACCTCGGCCGGCGAGCCGACCGCCTCGATCCGCCCGGCGCCGAGCAGCGCCAGCCGGTCGCAGTACTGTGCGGCCAGATTCAGGTCGTGGAGAACCACGATGACGCCGACTCCCCCGGCAGCGACACGGCGCACCGACCGCATGGTGCGTTCCTGGTGCCCGATGTCCATGGCCGCGGTCGGCTCGTCCAGCAAGGTGCACCGCGCCTGCTGCGCCATCACCCGGGCGAAGGCCACCCGCGCACGTTCACCACCCGACAGCGTGGTCACGTCACGATCCTGCATCTCCAGCATGCCGACGTCGTCCAGACAGGCGTCGACCAACGCGCGGTCCGTCCCGCGGTCGTCACGTTCCGTCGACCCGCGACTTCCCACCCACGCCGACCGGCCCATCTCCACGACGTCCCGGACCAGGTGGGAGAATGACACACGCGAGTCCTGCAGCATCACCGACCTGGTTCTGGCAGCCTCCCGGACGCCGTACTCCCGGTAGGGCCGTCCCGCCAGGAGGACCTCACCGGACACAGGTTCGGTGTCGCCGGAAAGGGCCCCCAGCAGGGTCGACTTACCCGCACCGTTCGGCCCGATCAGCCCCAGAACCTCTCCTTCACGCAGGTCGAGGTCGACACCGTGGAGGATCTCGGTGCCGTGCCGCCCGTTCCGCGAACCACCGACCGTGACGACCACCCGGCGCGCGGAAAGAACCACCCCGTCACTCATCCGACGACACCGCCCTTCTTCAGCATGCGGCGCAGCAGGATGAAGAAGGTGGGCCCGCCGACGAGCGCGGTGAAGATCCCGATCGGCAGATCCGCGAAGGCAATCAGCGTGCGCGACGCCAGGTCGGCGAGCAACAGCAGTACCGCGCCGCCCAGGGCCGACAGCGGCACTAGCCAGCGGTTCGCCGGTCCGGTGAGTTGCCGGAGGATATGGGGCACGATCAGACCGACGAAACCGATGATGCCGGCGAAGCTGACGGCCAGTGCGGCCAACGCCGTCGAGAGCCCGATGATCGCGACGCGCATCACCGCGACATTCACCCCGGCATGCCCCGCCGCACGCTCCCCGAGACTGAGGACATCCAACCGTCCTGCGATGGCCACCGATCCGAGCAGGCACAGGACCACGGGTAGGGCAACGATCGCGACCTGGTTCCACTGGGCACCGTTCAGCGAGCCCATCTGCCAGAAGATCACCTGCTCACGTGACGAGGTCGGGGCGAGGAAGACCAGGAAGGAGATCGCCGCACCGGCCACCGCATTGACCGCGATGCCAGTGAGTATCAGGGTGAGCACCCTGACCTCCCCGTTGATCGACGCCAGGCGGTACACCGCGACTGTGGTCAGTACGCCGGCGAGGAACGCCAGCACCGGCACTGTCGCCGTACCCAGCACGGTGATGTTCAGGACGATCGCGGCCGCGGCCCCCACGCCGGCCCCGGAGGTGACGCCGATGACGCTGGGTTCAGCCAGCGGATTGCCGAACAGCCCCTGCAGGAGTGTTCCGGCGACCGCCAGGGCGGCCCCCACCAGCAGGCACAGCATGATCCGGGGAAGACGGATCTGCCAGAGGACGTTCGCGGCCCTGGCCGCTTCCCCCGTAGTTTCCGCGTCGCCCCGACCGGGGCCGTGGACCAGGGCCGACCAGACCTCTGCCGGTGACAGGGTGAACTGGCCGAGGACGAGATTGATGCCGACCGCCGTGACCAGCAGAGCCACCAGCACCGCAAGGGTCGCGAGCCGCGTCGTCCGGCGCCGTGTGAGGGTGTCCGTCATTCCCTCAGTCCCCGAACTCCGCGTCCGTGACCTCTTCACCCCAGAACACCCGGTCCACCACCCGGCGCGCACGACGGGTGGTTTTCAGGTAGTCGTCGAAGAACCCCTGCGAATCCTCCGGATCCCAGTTCGCCGCCGCCGCGATGTTGACCAGCTGCGGGCCGGGCCCGGGGAGTTGGTCGCGTCGCTTGGCGTCGGCGAGGATGATCGCGTTGCGGGCACGGGTGGCCACGATCCAGGCGGCCCGGAGCGTGTCGACATCGGCCTCAGACAACAGTCCGGCGATCCGGATCTCCTCGAGGACCTGCAGCGTGGAGGTGTTGTGCAGGTTGGCGATGCGGTGGCAGTTCTGCATGGTGAGCAGCTGGACCGTCCACTCGATGTCGGTGAGACCACCGCGCCCGAGTTTGGTGTGGGTGTACCGGTCCGCGCCGCGTGGCAGACGTTCCCCGTCGACGCGTGCCTTCATCCGGCGCACCTGCTGCACGGTCGCACGGTCGACACCGCCTTCGGGGTACCGGAACTCGTCGATGGTCCGCAGGAAGCGGATTCCGAGGTCCTTGTCGCCGGCGATCCACGTCGCGCGCAGCAGCGCCTGGTACTCCCAGGTCTCCCCCCACCGTTCGTAGTAGGCGCGGTAGGACTCCAGGGTCCGTACCGTCGGACCACTGCGTCCCTCGGGCCGCAGATTCAGGTCCACTTCCAGGGGCGGGTCCTGCGACGGGCGCGACAGTCGGGTCCGGAGCCGTTTGGCGATTCCACTCGCCCAGGTCACCGCGTCCTGGTCGGTCCCCGCCTCCCCGTCGCCGTCTTCGTCGACGGCGTCGTCTCCCTCCATTTCCTCCGGGACGGGTTCACAGACGAACATCACGTCGGCGTCGGAACCGTAGCTCAGTTCCGCCCCGCCGAGTCTCCCCATACCGATCACACTGATCAGGGCGGGGGCGTTGCGGTGGTTCTCGTCCTCCCACGCGCGGATCTCCGCACGCAGTGCCGCCTCGAGAACAGCGTCCCAGATCAAGGACAGGGACCGGCACACCTCCGGCGTGTCGATCAGTCCCAGCAGGTCCGCCGAGGCGATCTTCGCGAGTTCGGTCCGACGCAGCGAGCGTGCCACGGCGATGGCCGCGTCCGGGTCGCGGTGGCGTCCCGCCGCGGCGACGAGAGAGTGGCTGCGGACAGAGGCGTCGTGCTCCAGCAGTTTCGGGCCGTTGGCCCCGTCCGAGAGCATGCGCACCGCCTCCGGCGAGGCGATGAACAGGTTGGCGATGTACGGCGAGGTGCCGAGGATCCGCATCAGGCGTTTGCCCACGATGTTCTCGTCGCGCAGCAACCGCAGGAACCACGAACGGTCGAACGCCGCCTCCGACAGTTTCCGGTAGGCCAACAGGCCTGCGTCCGGGTCGACGGTGTCGGACAACCACTCCATCAACGACGGCAGGATCATCGCCTGGATGCGGTCCTTGCGGGTCGTCCCCGAGGCCAACGCCGAGAGGTGGTCCATGGCACGCGACGGGTGCAGGTACCCCAGTGCTGCGAGCTGACGCTTCGCGGCCTCCGGGGTGAGCCGGAGCGCGTCGACCGGCATGTTGACCACCGACGACAACAGCGGCCGGTAGAACAGTTTGTTGTGCAGCTGGCGGATCTGGTTGCTGACCTTGCGCACCTTGGCCGACAGCGCTGTGTCCGCGCTTTCCTGGCCTTCTCCCCGCACACCGGCGGTGCGTGCCAGGCGGAGCCGCCCTGCCTCGTCATCCTGTTCAGGAAGGGCATGGGTGCGCCGGAGGTGCTGCAGCTGCAACCGGTGCTCCAGCAGTCGCATGTACTCGTAGCAGGAGATCAGGATCTGTCCGTCCTCACGGCCGACGTAGCCGCCGTCCACCAGGGCGGTGAGTGCCTGGACCGTGGAGCGTACCCGCAGCGACTCGTCGACACGGCCGTGCACCATCTGGAGCAACTGGATGGCGAACTCCACGTCCCGCAGTCCGCCGGGGCCCAGTTTCAGTTCCAGGGGGAGCAGGTTGTCCGGGACGTTGTCGATCACCCGACGACGCATCGCCTGCACATCGGGCACGAAGTCCTCCCGCTCCGCGGCGCTCCACACCATCGGTGCGAGCTGTTCGACGTAGTCGCGGCCCAGGTCCAGGTCACCGGTCATGGGGCGTGCCTTCAGCAGCGCCTGGAACTCCCAGGTCGACGCCCAGCGCCGGTAGTAGGTGAGGTGGGACTCCAGGGTGCGTACGAGGGCGCCGTGGCGTCCCTCGGGCCGGAGCGCCGCGTCGACCTCGAAGAACACCCGGCACCCGATGTTGATGAATTCACCGGCCAACCGGGTGGTCTGGGCGTCCGCCGGCTCGGCGACGAAGATGACGTCCACGTCCGA
Source organism: Corynebacterium glyciniphilum AJ 3170 (assembly GCF_007673095.1). GTDB lineage: Bacteria > Actinomycetota > Actinomycetes > Mycobacteriales > Mycobacteriaceae > Corynebacterium. The sequence goes on along the minus strand of NZ_VDYZ01000005.1, from coordinate 201,073 downwards.
GATGTAGTTGAGTTCACGCGCGCCGCACTTGCCCATCGCGACCACCGACAGCTTCGCCGGGACGGGACCGGACGGGTAGACCGTGGCTGTGGCCACCGCCAGCGCCGCGGTGAGGGCCGCGTCTGCGGCGTCGGCCAGTCGCTCGGTGAGAACCTCGAACGGCAGTGGCGCGCCCGTCGGCTCGCTACCCCCGAACGTGTCGGCCAGGTCGATCGCCGCAATCCTGGCCAGAACCGTGCGGTAGGCCGTACGCATCGCCCGGTCGGCGTCCACACCGGTCACCGTGGCGCGGAAGAGCAGGGAATCGTCGTCATGTCCCTCGACACGTTCCGCCCCGACCGCGGTCGTGAGTGCCTCCATGATCTCGTCCCTGCCGGGCAGCTCGCCGGCAAGTTCCGGCCAGATCTCGGGATTCGCCACCACATGGTCCCCCAGCAGGGTGGAACCACCGAACAGCGCGAGCAGTCGCACGCGGAACGCCGCGTCCCCGTCGATCTTCTCCAGCAGTGCCGTCGAGGACGTGTCGTTGCCGCCGTCGTCACTGCCGGGGCTGTCCCGTCCGTCGAGCGTCTCGACCAGTCGGACCACCGCATTCAGCGCACGGTCGGGGTCACCGGTAGACGCCAGGACGCTGAGCACCGGCCGGTGCTCCTCGTCGTCCCACCCGAGTTTTGCGAGGTCATCGGCCGCGGATGGCCTGGTCAACCCCAGCGACACCGGGGACGGAACTCGACGACGGGTGGTTCGCGGCTGATTCACCGGGGGCTCATCTCCTGGGCTGTGGCATCGTGGTGGCGCACTGGGCTCCGTACCATCGTAGTGGATGCCCGACCGCCGGTCCTGAAGCCGCCCCAGGAGCTAGAACTCCAGGTTGTGTGCGAGCTCCCACGGTGTGACCTGGGACTGGTAGGACTTCCACTCCTCCCACTTGTTGCGCAGGAAGTACTCGAAGACGTGCTCGCCGAGAGCGTCGGCGACCAGTTCGGACTTCTCCATCTCGCGCAGAGCCAGGTCCAGGTCCGTGGGAAGGTCCTTGTACCCCATCGCCATACGTTCCCGCCGGGTCATGCCCGCCACGTCCTCCTCCACCGGAGGGTGCAGCTCATAACCCTCCCGGATGCCCTTCAGACCGGCCGCGATCAGCACGGCGTAGGTGAGGTAGGGGTTGGCCCCGGAATCGGGGGTCCGGATCTCGACCCGGCGCGACGAGGGCTTGTGCACGGTGTACATCGGCACGCGGATCATCGCAGAACGGTTCGAGGCACCCCACGTTGCCGCGGTGGGTGCCTCGGCCCCACTGGTCAGCCGCTTGTAGGAGTTCACCCACTGGTTCGTCACCGCGGAGATCTCCGGGGCATGTTCCAGGATCCCGGCGATGAACGACTTGGCCGTCCCCGAGAGGTAGAACTGGTCGTCCGGGTCGTGGAAGGCGTTGTTCTCGCCCTCGAACAACGACATGTGGGTGTGCATGGCCGAGCCGGGGTGCTCGTGGAACGGTTTCGGCATGAACGTCGCGCGGACGTCGTTACGGGTGGCGACCTGCTTGACCATGTAGCGGAAGCTCATCACGTTGTCCGCCATCGACAGGGCGTCGGCGAACCTCAGGTCGATCTCCTGCTGTCCTGGACCGGCCTCGTGGTGCGAGAACTCCACGGAGATGCCCATCGACTCCAGGGCCGAGATCGCGTCCTGACGGAACAACGGGGCGGCATCGGTGACCGCCTGGTCGAAGTATCCCCCGGTGTCCGCCGGAACCGGCCGCCCGTCGGGACCGTTGCCGTTCTTCAACAGGAAGAACTCGATCTCCGGGTGGACATAGCAGGAGAACCCCTCGTCCGCGGCGTTGTTCAGCTGACGTCGCAGGACCTGGCGGGGGTCCGCCCAGCTGGGTTCCCCGTCGGGCATCGCGATATCGCAGAACATCCGTGCCGTGAGCACCTGGTTGTCGCCACCGGCCGTGTCCAGCGGGAGGATCTGGAACGTCGACGGGTCCGGCTTGGCGATCGTGTCGGACTCGACGACGCGCGAGAAACCCTCGATGGAGGAACCGTCGAATCCGATTCCTTCGGCGAACGCGCCCTCGAGTTCCGCAGGGGCGACGGCGACCGACTTCAGGTATCCCTGGATGTCCGTGAACCACAGACGGACGAAGCGAATGTCCCGTTCCTCGAGCGTGCGGAGGACGTATTCCTGTTGGCGACTCATGGCCACCATGGTAACGCCCGCCCCGACGGACAGCCCCTTTTTCCGGGCCCGGTGGACGGGTTGTTACACATCGTTAACACCTGCCCGTCTGACGTGGCACAATGTCGTGACATGGCTGACAAGAAAGAGACCACCGGATACCTCGCCCCCACCCGTCAGGTCCGCATCGGCGACCTGCGTAAGCGTAAGGGATCAGGCGACAAGTGGGCGATGCTCACCGCCTACGACTACTCCACCGCACGGGCGTTCTCTGATGCCGGCGTCGAGTGTCTCCTGGTGGGTGATTCGGCGGCGAACGTGGTCTTCGGCTACCCCCAGACCCAGCAGATCAGTCTCGACGAGATGATCTACATCGCCGCCGCCGTGGTCCGGGGCGCAGGCAACGCCCTGGTTATCGCCGACCTCCCGTTCGGCACGTACGAAGCGTCCGACGAGCAGGCGGTCCGGTCCGCTGCGGAGATGATGCGACGCTCCGGTGCCGCCATGGTCAAGATCGAAGGCGGGGTGCGCATCGCCCCCCGCATCAGGGCACTGGTTGCCGCAGGCATCCCGGTCTGCGCCCACATCGGTTTCACCCCCCAGTCGGTCAACGCACTCTCCGGGTTCAAGGTCCAGGGCCGCGGGGACGCCGCCGAGCAGCTGCTCGCCGACACCCGTGCCGTGGCCGACGCCGGGGCCGACTTCGTCGTCCTGGAGATGGTCCCGGCAGACGTGGCAGCCCGCGCCAGCGAGTCCGTCGACATCCCGACCGTGGGCATCGGCGCCGGCCCGGACACCGACGCCCAGGTCCTCGTCTGGCACGACATGGCGGCCCTGCCGGCAGACGGGCACCGCCCGAAATTCGCCAAGCAGTGGGCGCAGGTCGGGGCGGAGCTCACCGCCGCTGCCGCGTCCTACAAGCGGGAGGTCACCGAGGGGACCTTCCCCGGCGCGGAACACTGCTTCTAGTTCAGGTACTACTAGTCCTCGTCCCACTCGTCGGCGGCCCTGGTCCGCTCTCTGGCGATCTGGAGGGCGTGCTCGGCTTCGTCGCGGGATGAGTACGGGCCCATGCGGTTGTCCCACCCTGAGGTTTTTCCCTGGGTGACCTCACCGCTGGACGTGTCGAAGTACCACTGTTGATCGCTCATGTCTCCACAGTGTAACCGCGTCGGACGGGGTGCGTGCGAGGTCCGTACGGCGGGGGGAAAGGGCGCCGAGAGGGCCTGTGAGCCGGATTCTGTCCCGCGCCCGGCGTGCGGGGCACACCGTGCGCGGCGGCGATCATCCATCTGGGTCAGCCGTCACCGACTGCCTCAAGCGGTCTACCTGCCCCTTCACCGGCGAGCAGCCGACGGGGCACGGCCGCACCGTGGTCCTCCGCGAGGAGGTACGGTCGCGGCCACTTGACCTTGCTCCCGGTGGGGTTTACCAAGCTGCACCGGTTACCCGGCACACTGGTGCGCTCTTACCGCACCGTTTCACCCTTACCCTGGTCCCCGGACGAACCGGTCGGCCAGGGCGGTCTGTTTTCTGTGGCACTTGCCCGCGGGTCACCCCGGGTTGCCGTTAACAACCACCGTGCTCTGTGGAGTCCGGACTTTCCTCGACGCCGGGCGGACGCCGCCACACAGGCAGGCGCAGTCCCCGGCACCGCGATCACCCGGCCCTCTCGACGGGTACAACACTAGCACCCGCCGGGGCCGCGGCCCTCACCTCAGGTAGTGGGTGTCGTTGACCTCCCGCACCATCGAGTGACCCGGGTAGAACTCGACGACGGACAACCCCGCCAGGTCCAGGTGCAGGGTCGAGTACATCGTGGAAGGAACCTGCAACGCGTCCCGCAGAATCGCCTTGATCGGCGACACATGGCTGACCAGCAGGACGGTACCGGCACCGTCGAGGCCACCCACCAGGGTGCTGCACCGTTGTTCGACCTGGCTCATGCTCTCCCCGCCGAGCGTGGGTACACAGGTGTCGGCGACCCAGGCGGCGTGTTCCTCGGGCCACCGCCGGTGGACCTCGTCGAAGGTGAGCCCTTCCCACTGTCCGAAGTCAGTTTCGATGAGATTCCCGTCGGTCTCGACGTCCAGCCCCAGCTTCTGCGCCGCGGCGTCGGCGGTCTGCCGGGTGCGGGTCAGCGGTGAACTGATGATGCGGTCGATCCCCTCGCCCGCGTCCTGACGTGAGGCCAGGTAGGACGCCGCGCGCCGGACCTGCTCCTGCCCCAGGTCCGTGAGCTCCGGGTCACTACGGCCCGAGAACACCCCTGCTGCGGACATCGCGGTCTGCCCGTGCCGCAGAAGGAGAATACGCACCGGCTCTCCCCTGTCGCCGATCCACCCCGGCTTCGTCCGACTGTTCACCGCGATCAGCTCGCCGGGTGGGTCTGGTCGACGAAGTCGGTGTACGACCCCGCGTCCGGCAGCAGCATCGTGTCACATTCCGGGCAGGACGCCGGGCTGTCCTCCGGCGCCCGCAGAATCTCCGCCAGTGAGGCCCGGTCAAGGCTCATGAAGCAGGCCCGGCAGACCGAACCGGTCAACGTCGCTGCCCCGACGCCGTTCTCCTTCTCGCTGCGCTCGTAGCGGCGCAGAAGATCCTGCGGCAGCTCGGCACGTAGCGCCGAGGAATGCTCTTTCAGTGATTCACACTGACCGGAAAGCTCGCGCTCCCGGACGTCCTGACTGCGACGTGACTCCTCGAGCGCCGCGACGGCGACCTCCAGGGCCCGGGCGCGGTCAGCGTCGGCTCCAGTGCGGCGGGCCTGCTCCTCGGCGGTGATCGCCTCCTCCACCTCCTGCAGACGCCGCTCCGCGACAGCCAGGTCATGGGTGAGGTCGCGGCGACGCTCACCGTCGACCGCCGCCCCCAGGGACTTGATGTCGTCACGGCGACGGGCACGCAGTTTCGCCGCGTCCTGACGCATGCGCTGCAGCCGCAGCTCATCGTCACCGGCCGCCTGGTCTGCGGTGACCTTGGCGCGTCGTTGATCGGCCACCTCCTGTTCGAGTCGTCGGACCTCGTCGGAATCGTGCACGTCGGCGAGTTCTCTACTCAGCGCACGCCACCTGTTGTCGACGTTCATCAGGTCGTTCACCACGATGTGTGCGGCGCGCCCGCGGGAGGCGTGGGAACCGGTCGGAAAATCAGGCAAGGGATCAGACAAGGGGATGTCCTCCAGACTGTGGTGACGGTGCGTGGACGGTCCACGGGTCGGTGCGCAGGTCGATCACGTCCGCGGACAGCCCGGGTTCTGCCGCGGCGATGAGGTCGGCGGCCTGTGAGCACCAGGGGAACTCACTGGCCCAGTGCGCCGTGTCAACGACCGCGCACCCGCCGGCACGCAGATGCTCGTCCACCGGATGGTGCCGCAGGTCAGAGGTCACGAAACAGTCGACATCCAGCTGTGCCACCGTCCCCAGGAAGCTGTCGCCGGCACCCGAGGAGACCGCTACCCTGCGGATGACGCGGTCGGGGTCGCCGGCGGCGCGTACACCCCACCGGGTCGCCGGCAGACGGTCGGCGACGCGGGCGGTGAACTCGCGCAGCGTCATCGGGGTGTCCAGGTCCCCGACTCGACCGATACCGAAAGCGACCTCCGGATCCGGTGCCACACCGACGGTCTCGGTGATGTCGTAGGCAGGTTCCTCGTACGGGTGTGCGTCCAGGAGAGCGGACAGCACCGCTGCACGCCTGGACCGTGGTGCCACGAACTCCACACGCTGCTCCTCCACGTGTTCGAGCCCACCGGGGTGTCCGATGTACGGTGAAGCGGCGTCACCGGGCCGGAACTGCCCGGAGACCGGCGACTCGAAGCAGCATTCGGTGTAGCGGTCCCCCGTCGTGCCCCCTCCCGCGGTGAAGACCGCTGACTTCACGGTTTCGGTGTCCGCGACGGGGACGGTGACGCCCCATTTGTCCAGCACCGGAGGGCTGGTTTCCCCGCGCGCCGCGCGTGCTGCCGCGGTCGCCGCCGCCGACGACGGACCCAGCGGGGCTCCCGGGGTGACCCCCAGCAGTTCCGCCAGCCGGTCGTTGACTCCGGGGCGTGCGGCGTCGGCACTGGTGTGCGCCGAATACAGTGCGATCCCCTCACGGATCAGCCGGTGGACGATCCGCCCCTTCGGGTGGTCGGCGGGCACCCCGGTGACCCCGCGCATCAGCAGAGGGTGGTGCACCAGGAGGAAGTCCGCCCCACGGGCGACCGCCTCCTCGACGACCGCGTCGGTGCAGTCCAGCGCGACCACCACCCGATGCACCGGTGCATCGGGGTCGCCGCAGACCAGCCCGCAGGCGTCCCACGATTCCGCGAGCTGCGGCGGGTAGGCGTCCTCGATGACCGACACGACCCTGGCGACCGTGGCGACTGCTTCACTTGACTGTTCACGTGCTCGTTGACTCACACCGACAACGATACGTGCCCGGCCACCCCTGTCACCTCCCCTGTCTTGTCCGGGACACGATCAAGGGTAATCGACCCCGGTCGTAGCCTGCGGCACGGGATTCTGGCACCCTGGAATCCGTGACGGACGCACATGAGCAAGCAGGTAACGGCAGCAGGACTCTACTTGTCGACGTTGACGGGACCCTCGTCGACTCCTATCCCGGCATTCGGTCGAGTTTCCTGCACGCCCTCGAGGACAACGATGTTCCGGCACCCGGGGAGGACCTGCTCCGCCTGATCGCCGGTCCGCCGATGGTCGACACCCTGCGCAACCTGGGTCTCGAGGGGGAACAGCTCGAGGCGACCGTGGCCAGCTACCGCAGCCACTACGACGGCGGCGGATGGCTCGAAGCCGCGCCCTTCGACGGTGTCGAGGAACTGCTGCGCTCATGGAAGGAACAGGGCTACACGTTGTCGACGGCCACGTCGAAGTCCCTGAGCTCGGCGACGCGACTGCTCAAGCACTTCGGCCTCTACGACTACTTCGACGTCATCGCCACCGCCTCCGACGACGGTGAGCGACGTGCCAAGGACGCCGTCGTCGCCTACGGACTGGAACAGCTCGGCGCCCCCGGCGGCCCGGTGACCCCGGCCGCCGAGGGCGGCCCGTCCCACCGGGACAACCTGCTGATGATCGGCGACCGTATCCACGATGTCGACGGGGCCCGGGCGTACGGCGTCCGTACCGTCCTCGTGGACTGGGGCTACGGTGTACGGGAGGAGCACAAGAAGGCCGACTACTCCGTCGCCGACGCCGCTGAACTCGGTCGCCTGGTGGAGGAATGGTCGGACGAACGCCCACACATCTGCGTGGTGTGCACCGGCAATATCTGCCGGTCCCCGATGGCCGAGATCATGCTGCGACAGGCTCTCCGGGAGGCCGGACTCGCCGAGGACATCCGCCTGAACTCCTGCGGGACCGACGGTTGGCATGTCGGTGAGGCCGCGGACCCGCGGGCGGTGGCACGCCTGCGGCAGGACGGATTCAACGGTTCCGGGCACCGGGCCGCCCAGTTCGGCCCCGAGCACCGGGACGCCGACCTCTTTCTGGTGATGACCGGCGCCCACCGTAAGACCCTGGTCAAGCAGGGGGTGCCGGAGGACCGGATCGCCCTGTTCCGCAGCTTCGGGCCCGCCGGGGAGAAGGAGGTCGAAGACCCGTACTACGGGGACAAGGACGGCTTCGCTGAAGTCTCGCGCCAGCTCGCCGAAGCGATCCCGGGGGTCGTGGAGTGGGCACGCGACCGGGTCACCGTCAGAGGCTGACCGGCACCCACCGCTCAGCGCAGTTCGAACTCCGTGGAGTCGAGCGTGCCGTGCCGCGAGCACGTCGCCGTCCATCCGTGCGGGGTGACCTGCGCGACGGTCCGCCGTCCACACACCCCGCAGTACCGGGGTACGTCCAGTCCTGCTTTCTGCGCCGGGGAATAGTCGATGACCTCCCCACGACCGATGTCGGCGCCCGTGTACGGGTCGAAGGGGCCGGTACCGCGGTCAGACACTGCGACTCAGGACCTTGATCGGGAGGTTCAGTCGACCGACCATGTCCATGTCCTGCTCGGCCGGGCGTCCGAGCGTGGTCAGGTAGTTGCCCACGATGACACCGTTGATTCCACCGGTCAGCCCCTGCTCCACGCCCAGGTCACCGAGAGTGAGCTCGCGACCTCCGGCGAACCGCAGTGTCGTCCCTGGCATCGCCAGGCGGAACATGCCGACCGCGCGGAGTGCGTCTTTCCCGTCCATGACGGGCATGTCGGAGAAGGGGGTGCCGGGACGGGGGTCCAGGAAGTTCAGGGGAACTTCGTGGGGGTCGAGTTCGGCCAGCTGGACGGCGAACTCGGCACGCTGCTCCAGCGACTCCCCCATCCCGATGATCCCCCCACAGCAGACCTCGATCCCCGCGTCCTTGATGAGCAGCATCGTCTCACGCCGCTCCTCCCAGGAGTGGGTCGTGACGACTTTCGGGAAGTAGCTGCGGGCCGTCTCGAGATTGTGGTTGTAGCGGTGCACGCCGACCGCCTTGAGACGGTCAACCTGGTCCTGGGTGAGGATGCCCACGGAGACCGCGACATCGATGCCCTCGACGTTGGCGTAGATCTCCTCGACCGCCTGCTCGAGTTGGTTCATGAGCCTCTCGTCCGGGCCTTTGACGGCGGCGACGATGCAGAACTCCGTGGCGCCGGTCTTCGCCGTCTGGCGCGCCTGCTCGATGAGTTGTGCGATGTCGAGCTTCGTGGAGCGGACCGGGGACTCGAAGAGACCCGACTGCGAGCAGAAATGGCAGTCCTCCGGGCAGCCACCGGTCTTCAGGCTGACGATGCCTTCCATCTCGACCTCCTCCCCGCACCACCTCACACGGACTTCATGTGCCAGGGCCAGCAGGTCCGGGATGCTCTCGTCGGGGAGGTTGAGGATGCGGATGAGATCGTCGTAGTCGAGCCCGCGGCCTTCGTCAAGAACCTGGGCGCGTGCGGCAGTGAGGATGTTGTCCATGGACACACCCTAACTTGAACACCGTACAAGTTCCACCAAAAAAGTAGTATCCGGGCACAAATCCCAGGTAGAACCGTTCAGAACCGTTCAGAACCGTTCCTGGTCCCGCGCGTTCCTCTTCTCATGGAACCGGGTCCGCGATCCTCCGTAACGTGCCTCAAGTTTGCCGGCACGCGACTGCGCCGCCGGAGCGTCGTCGTCCCGCGCTGAAGTGGTCTTCTCAGCATCTGCCCCGGCGTCCGTCACCACCTCTGTGGTCCCGGACCCCGCGGCCACAACCTCATCCCGCCGACGTCGACGTTCACGCACCTCCGCCCACACGAAGTACACCAGCCCCAGGGGCACCATCACCCCGAAAGCGATCCACTGGAGCCCGTAGGACAGGTACGGTCCCGAGTCAAGGTTCGGCAGATCCAGTGCCGACAACTCGCCGCTGGTGTCCGCCACCGGCACCGACGCCTCGTCGAGCTGGACGTAGTCCGTCGCGAGGTCGAGCCCCACCGCATCCCCCACCATGGACGTGTTCATGCTGTAGACCTGCAGCCGACCATCGGAGGTCATCGGTTGGTTGGTAGGCGGGGCCTCGGACATCCTCACGAAACCCGTCACTGTCACCGGCGTCGACACCGCCTGGGGGACGTTCGGGGCAGCGGTACCCTCAACCGGACGCGCCCACCCCCGATTGACGAGGACGGTCGGCCCACCGTCCAGCCGGAACGGTGTCAGCGCATGGTAGGCCGGCTGACCGTCGACCGGACGGTTCCGCAACAAAACCTCGTCATCGACGAGGAACCGCCCCTGCATCTCGACACTGGTCCATTCCTTCTCCACTCCGGCGCTGGAGCCGTCTCCCGGCAGAACATCCGAGGCCGGGACCGGGTCCGCCTCCAGTCCGGCGCGGAGCCGGTCATTGAATTCATTGGTGTCATGGTTCTTACCCAGCTGCCACGGCGCGAGCACCGTGAAAGCCACATAGGCGAACGCCACCACCACGACAGCAGTGATCACCCACCCCGGGGTCAGGAACGACCGCCATCCGGTCCGCCGTCGCTGTGCTGCCCCGGCAGACGGAGAACGACCGGACGGGGAGGCAGACTCACACTCAGGAACTGGCTCAGACACCTTTCCGAGTCTAGTACCGTGGGCAGCCCCGGGACAGTCGACAGAATCTTCCGCCTGTACCTACCGTCAGTCGCGCCCTCCGGCCCCCCGACGCCGAATGCCGAACCAGGCCCCGAGCACCACCACGAGTACCACCACAGCCGTCGGTATCGCCGTGGACGGGGTCGTCAGGAACGCGACCACGGGGTTCTCATCGTCCTCCCCTGCGTCCTGCCCTCCGTCGGAATCTCGGTTGTCATCGCGGATGGTGACTTCACCGTCGGCCTGATCCTCGCCCGACGTCCCGTCGCCTTCGTCCTCCGGCATTGCCCCGAGATCGGGTCCGTCGTCCTCACACCCGTCGGCGAGCGCCGCCCGGAACGTCAACGGATCCATCTCCGCACCGGCCTCATAGAACTCCCCCATCGCCTCCGACCCCTCCGGCGTCAACGTCGCGGAGGCACCACCATCGACGATGCCGTCGGTGACGCTGTTCCGGGAGTCGCCTCCGGAGAATGACAGGGCCGCGACATCGATACGCCCGTAGCTGTGGGGAGCGCCGTCGGTGTCATTCGACGTGACGTCGGCGACGAGGGTCCCGTCGCCACCCGAGACACGGATCTCCGGATTCGCGACGGTCATGTCGAGGACACCGTCATGACCGGTGAAGTTCACCGAACCGGCGAACGACAGTGCCGCATCGGCCACTGCCCCGTCCACCACAGAGACGACTCCGTCCTCCCCATCGAAGACAAACTCGCCGTCGCTGAACACCGCGCCATTATCCGAGGTCCAACCGCCGTTGGCGATGCTGGAGGTGATGTAGCTCCTGAATGATTCGCGCACACCCCACCCCATCCGGGCGTCGACGACCTTGTTCGCGGTGGGGTCCTGCGGGTCACAGGATGTATCGGTCCCGTTCGACGGGGAAGGCTGCGCAGCAACGTGTGCCGGAGCCAGGACCACCGCGGCACCGGCGAGGGACACCAGGGTGGCTGCCACGCCGGCGGAGAAACTCCTCGCGACCTGATTGTGCGGGGAACGGAGACCGGAACGGGGCGAGACGGGATTCACTGGTGACACATTCCTCGGCATGTCGGAGATCATCTACATTCAGTTAGGTAAGGCTACATCGCGGCGCCTGGAGCGGCCAACCGGGAAATCCCCAGCCGGCAGCCACCGGGGTTGCCTCGCCGGGGCAGTCTCTAGCGTTCAGACCGCCGTCAGGATCTCCCCACCACCGGGACGGATGACCACCGTGTGCTCGGAGTGTGCGGCACGTGACCCGTCTACGGTGACAACGGTCCACCCATCGTCCCCGACATCCACCCGGCTCGTGCCGGCGAACCACGGTTCGATGGCGAACGTCATACCCTCCTGCAGCTTCAAGCCGCGGTGCGCCTTACCCACGTTCGGGATAACCAGGTCACCGTGCATATGCCGTCCGATATCATGGCCGCCGTACTCAGCGTTCGGCCGGATGCCGTAGTCCTTCGCGACCGTGCTGATGGCGTGAGAGATGTCGCCGAGCCGGTTTCCGACCTTCGCGGCGGCGATACCGGCGTCCAAGGCAACCCGGGTCGCCTCAATCAGCCGTTCATCCTCCTCACGGGGCGTGCCGGCAATGACAGAGACCGCACTGTCGCCACACCAACCATCGAGGCTGAGCGCAAGGTCGATGCTCAGTAGATCCCCGTCGGTGAGAACGGTGGAGTGCGGCAGTCCGTGGAGGGCACCGTCATTGAGCGACAGGCAGACTGTGTTGCGGAACGGACCGTCACCGAAGTCAGGGTCGTAGTCCCAGTAACAGGACTCCGCACCGGCATCCTTGATCATCTGGCGGCAACGGTACTCCAGGTCCATGAGGTTGACGCCAGGCGCCACCATGCCGCTGAGGTCATTGAGGATCGTGGCGACCAGGCGCCCGGCTTCACGCATTTTCGCGATCTCTGTCGCAGTCTTGATTTCCACCATGAACGGTACAATAATACCGGCAGAGGAAAAAGGAGCAACTGTGGTCAGAAATCCACTCACAGAGTCAGAGATCGAAGCAGGGCGGCGCATCGGCCAGATCCTGCGGGATGCCCGGAACCGGGCCGACCGGACGCTCACTGCGGTCGCGGAGGAAGCTGGCATCTCTGCTGAGACGCTTCGTAAGATCGAGACCGGGAGACTGCCCTCCCCTGCTTTCGGCACCGTGGTGCGTCTGTGTAGAGCTCTTGAACTCGACATCCGCTCCATGGCGGATGTCTGGGAGCACTGCACGGCAGGCGTTGTTCCAGTGGCGTAATCCGCCGCCCGCAGAGATCAGATCGGCGCGACGCGTAGTCAAAATGTAGTCACGGAGGCCGTTTCCGGCGGGGACCAGGTGCCCGACGTCATCTCGTTGCCCGGTCAGTAGCGGTGCGCACTGACGGGTTCGAACCGCCGACCTGCTGGGTGTAAACCAGCTGCTCTTCCAACTGAGCTAAATGCGCGTCATCCCCGTACGGTCGGAACACGACCACTCAACGGGAACCTCTAGAACTCTAGCGCTTTGTGCCGCCGGGTACCAGACAGGCCCCCTGCCAGCTGCCGAGCCGCGTCGATGTCGTCTGAACCAGACCCGCGACCTGAGCGGATTCGGCGATCTCACCGGGCTCCACCGTCCCGGGAGTACCCGCGGCCGGAGTCAGCAACCAGATCCGACCGGAATCCCCGAGATTCCTGGTCGCGTCGACGAGCCCGTCGACGAGGTCACCGTCGTCGTGACGCCACCACAGCAGGACAACGTCGACCATCTCGTCGGTCTCTTCGTCCAGAAGAGCTTCGCCGATGACCTCCTCGAGGCCTTCACTGATCGAGCTGTCAGCATCTTCGTCCCAACCGAGCTCCTGCACGATCTGGCCGTTGGTCACATCCAACATCTCTGCCCAGTCCTGTCCTTCGTGCACTGCTGCGCCGGAGGCGTCTCCCACTTGCGGTTCCCTGACCTTTCGTCTGATATTTCTGGTGCCATTACTTGTTGCACCCTCTGTGAGGGTACTTCGCATAGATCTTCCGAGTGGCATATTTCACCATTCGTCCGGGGCCCCGACACTGCACGAGACGCGAAGAACGCGACACCCGCAGTTCAAGGCACCGATCTCCCCTGCATAGTAGGGGAAGTATCTGGTCATGGCTAGACGACGAGCCAACTTCGCCGCCCTCGCACTGGAATTACCCGTCAGGGTCTTCCGTAGTATCGGACAGTGACAGACCGTCGACAGGCGCCGCAGTCGTAATCCTGAACTGCGGGGCACGTCCTTTCCCGTACCCAGGAGGAGCGTCATGACAACTGCATCCAGCAGGTCACCCAAGTCCGACTCGTCGGACAGCAATTTCAGCAGCATCCGCGACGGCGTCGCGTCATATCTCCGGGATTCCGACCCCGAGGAAACCAGGGAGTGGATGGATTCGCTCGACGGGCTCCTCGGGGACGCCGGCCCCGAACGCGCCAGGTACCTGATGCTGCGCCTGCTGGAACGTGCCTCCGCCAAACGCGTCCCGATGCCCCCGTTGCTCTCGACGGACTACGTGAACACCATCCCCACGACGATGGAACCGGAGTTCCCCGGCGACGAGGACATGGAGAAGCGCTACCGTCGCTGGATCCGCTGGAACGCCGCGGTGATGGTCCACCGCGCCCAGCGTCCCGGCATCGGCGTCGGCGGTCACATCTCGTCCTACGCCTCCGCCGCCGCCCTCTACGAGGTCGGTTTCAACCACTTCTTCCGCGGTAAGGACCACCCCGGCGGCGGCGACCACGTCTACTTCCAGGGACACGCCTCCCCTGGTGTGTACGCCCGCGCCTTCCTCGAGGGACGCCTGTCCGAGGAAGAGATGGACGCCTTCCGTCAGGAGAAGAGCAAGCCCGGAAAAGGAATGCCCAGCTACCCGCACCCGCACGGCATGCCTGAGTTCTGGGAGTTCCCCACGGTCTCCATGGGTCTCGGCCCCATGAACGCGATCTACCAGGCACGGTTCGACCGCTACCTGCACGACCGCGGCATCAAGGACACCTCCGACCAGCACACCTGGGCCTTCCTCGGTGACGGTGAAATGGATGAGCCGGAATCCCGTGGTCTCATCCAGCAGGCCGCACTGTACAACCTGGACAACCTGACCTTCGTGGTCAACTGCAACCTCCAGCGTCTCGACGGCCCTGTCCGCGGCAACACCAAGATCATCCAGGAACTCGAGAGTTTCTTCCGGGGCGCCGGCTGGAACGTCATCAAGGTCGTCTGGGCGCGCGAGTGGGACGACCTTCTCGCCAAGGACAAGGACGGCGACCTCGTCAACGTCATGAACACCACGCCGGACGGCGACTACCAGACTTTCAAGGCCAAGGACGGCGCCTACGTCCGCAAGTACTTCTTCGAGAAGAACCCGGAGACGGCGAAGCTTGTCGAGGACATGACCGACGAGGAGATCTTCGCTCTCCGCCGGGGCGGGCACGACTACCGCAAGATCTACGCGGCCTACAAGCGGGCCCTGGAAACCAAGGACCAGCCGACGGTGATCCTCGCCCACACCATCAAGGGGTACGGACTCGGCCACAACTTCGAGGGCCGTAACGCCACCCACCAGATGAAGAAGCTGGCGCTGGAGGACCTCAAGCAGTTCCGTACCAAGCAGGAGATCCCGATCTCCGACGAGGAACTCGAGAAGGACCCCTACCTGCCCCCGTACTTCAACCCGGGGCCCGACTCACCCGAGGTGCGCTACATGCTCGAACGCCGCAAGGAGCTCGGTGGTGCCGTCCCGGAGCGCCGGAACTCCTACACGCCGCTGCAGGTCCCGGAGGTCAAGGATGTCGCCAAGAGCGTGCTGAAGGGGTCCGGCAACCAGGAGGTCGCCACGACCATGGCGCTGGTGCGTGCGCTCAAGGACCTGATGCGCGACCCCGAGATCAAGAAGCGACTCGTCCCGATCATTCCCGACGAGGCCCGCACGTTCGGTATGGACGCCTGGTTCCCGACGCTCAAGATCTACAACAACCACGGCCAGAACTACACGCCGGTGGACGCCGACCTCATGCTCTCCTACAAGGAGGCCACCACCGGCCAGATCCTGCACGAGGGCATCAACGAGGCCGGCTCCGTCGCGTCCTTCACCGCCGCTGCGACGTCCTACGCGACCCACGGCGAGCCGATGATCCCGCTGTACATCTTCTACGCGATGTTCGGCTTCCAGCGCACCGGCGACGGCATCTGGGCCGCCGCCGACCAGATGGCCCGCGGTTTCCTCATCGGAGCCACCGCCGGACGCACCACGCTGACCGGTGAGGGTCTCCAGCACATGGACGGTCACTCACTGCTGCTCGCGGCCACCAACCCGGCCGTCGTCGCATGGGACCCGGCCTTCGGCTACGAGATCGCCTACATCCTGCGGGACGGCATCCAGCGCATGTACGGTGACGGTTCCGGTGAGGACAACCAGGGCGAGAACGTCATCTACTACCTCACCGCCTACAACGAGCCGGTCCATCAGCCGGCCGCACCGGACGACCTGGACGTCGAGGGGCTGCTCAAGGGCATCTACCTCTACTCCCCCGCCGACCGGCTGATCGGCACCGGGGCGAACTCCGCCGGCGACGCCGGTGCCGCCCCGGAGACCGACCTGCAGGCCAATATCCTGGCGTCCGGTGTCGGGGTCACCGAGGCCATCCGTGCCAAGGAGATGCTGCGTGAGAACTACGACGTGAACGTCTCCCTGTACTCGGTCACGTCCTGGACCGAACTCGCCCGCGAAGGCGCCGCGCTGTCGCGGGACGCCCTGCGCCACCCGAGCGCTGAAGCCAGGACCCCGTATGTCACCGAGGTGCTGGGCAAGGCCTCGGGCCCGTTCGTCGGTGTGTCGGACTTCGCCACGGACCTGCCCGAGCAGATCCGCGCCTACGTGCCCGGTGACTACTCGACACTGGGCTGCGACGGCTTCGGCTTCGCCGACACCCGTGCCGCGGCACGGCGGTTCTTCAACTCCGACGCCGAGTCGATCGTCGTGGCTGTGCTCTCCGCCCTCGCGCGCGAAGGCAAGGTCAGCTGGGACGATGTCAACGACGCCGCCGACGAGCTGAACCTGACGGACCCGACGAAGGCGTAGCACCGGCTCCCGGACCGTCTGTTGGTAATGTGGTGCCCGACAGGTACGGGACCACAGAACCCAGAAAGGTCGATGTCCGTGGAGATCTCATCGGATGCCCGAGACAAGCTCGCCGAGAAACTCGGCGGTGAACCCGCCGCGGCAGAGGGCGGGGCAGCCAAGGGGACGCGTCCGTCCCGCAACGCCCGCAGCGCCTCAGTCGACCCGGTGACACGGATCTCGATGATCATCGAGGACGCCACCGGCGTCGACGTCGAAGAGATCAGCGCTGACAGCGACCTGACCGACGACCTCCACATCGACTCGGTCTCTCGCATCGACATCGCCATCCGCATCGAAGATGCCTTCGGCGTACGGGTCGAGGAAGAGGACCTGGACGCCGCACGTACCGTCCGGGACATCGTGCGGTTCGTCGAATCCCGTACCCCCGGTACCACGCAGACGGAAAACTCCTAGCTGCATGTCCGTGCAGGATGCGCTCAGCGACGTCGGTACCTGGCCGGTGGACACGGTGGCCGCGGGGGCCCTCAGCGGCGCGGGAACATCGGTGTACGGGGACACCGGAAGACTGTTCCCTCTGGCCAGCGTCAGCAAACTGATCACGGCCTACAGCGTCCTCATCGCCGTCGAGGAAGGCGCATTCGACCTCGACGACACCGTCGCCGACATCGGTTCGGAGTACGACTCCCCCGTCGAGGGGCCTGCGGACGCCACGGTGCGTGAGCTGCTCAGTCACGCCTCCGGTGTCGGTATGCAGTCACGGCAGCGGGAGAAGCCCGCCCGGTCGCGGCGCATCTACTCCTCCGCTGGCTACGAGATTCTCGCCGATCTTGTGTCTGCCACCGGTATCCCGTTCACCGAGTACACGCGCGCAGCAGTGTGTGAGCCGCTGGGAATATCAGCGGACACGGTGGATCTCTCCGGCTCAGCCGGGCATGGTTTCAGCGCCTCCGTCGACGTCCTTCTCATCCTCGCCGCGGAGTTTCTCTCCCCCACGCTGGTCTCCACGCAGACGTGGGACGATGCCCTGTCCATCCAGTACAAGGACCTCGACGGCATCGTCCCGGGCTACGGACGCCAGACCCCCTGCCCCTGGGGGCTTGGTGCCGAGGCCCACGGCACCAAGTCTCCCCATTGGATGGGGCGGACGATGCCGCAGGACGTCACCGGCCACTTCGGTCAGTCGGGGACGTTCCTGTGGTTCCACCGCCCCACCGGCCGGGCAGCCGTCGTCCTGACTGACCGTGATTTCGGCCCGTGGGCGAAAGAACGCTGGGACGGGTTCAACGACCGACTCTGGGCTGAGCTTCAGCCGAGCAGCTGATCCAGTCTCGCATAGCTCATCTCCATCCCGTCCACCATGCCGGTGCCGAGGATCATGTCCCGGGCGGCCAGTCCCGGATACGTGACGACCAACGTCAACAACGTTCCGTCCGCCACCGGGGAGAATGTCAGCTCGTTGCGGGTCTCCGGTCCGTCCTCCACCGGTGTGCCCGCACCGTCTGTCATCATCTCCGTGGTGACGATGCGGTACGGTTCCTCGCACTCCAGAACTGTACCGGTGAAGCCGAACGCGTCAGCGTCCTGGCCGTCCGCGGCCACATCCTGGACCCAACCGAACCGATAGTTTTCCCCGACCGTCGTGGTCACGTCGCACACCGGCATCGACCAGCCGTCCGGGCCGAGCTGCCAGCGCCGCAGCACCTCAGCATCATGGTGTGCCCTCCACACCCCCTCGACGTCCCCGGGAAGCACACGGTTGATCCTGACGAGCGTGTCCCCGAGGATCGTCAGCCGCGTCTTCGCACCGGGAGCGGCCGTGTCAGGGGCCGCCAGCACGGCGTCGAGTTGGCTCAGAGCCGCCTCCATCCCCTCGGCCATGCCCATCTCGGTCATGTCCTGCATCTCCGAGTCACTGGCGAAGGATGTCACCATGGTAATCGTCGACCCCTGGTCGGTGTCATCGAATCGGAATGCCATTGTCATCTCAGGGGTCTGCGGGTTCGGTGTGCCGGACTCATCGGCGAACCCGTCCCGCATCGTGAACGAGTGCGGCGCGTTGACCTCGGTGAAGACCCAGTAGCCTGCGGACCTGTCACCCTCCGGGCCTGTCATGAAGTAGTGGGAACGGCCACCGACGGCGACGTCATGACGGGGGAAAGTTGCTGTATAGGTCGGTGGCCCCCAGAAACGCTCGAGCTGATTCGGGTCGGCGTATGCGTTCCAGAGCCTCCTCGCGGAGACGGGGTAGTCGGCGATGATCTCGATGGACGAGTCACCGGTGTTCTTGTTGACAGTGTGCACAGGCATGGCTGGTGCTCCTTCAGCGGGAGATCCAGTATATGCACAGCGCACAGGATCAGGGTAGGACTTTTCCGGGTGCGCGGTGCAATGCGGCGTCTGGGTGATGAGTGTGGGTGATGCATGCACCCGTACCCGAATCACGGTTTCGCTGCCACGGTTCGGCGGATTTCGGTACGCTTGCACTGCCATTGACCCGGCAAGGGTGTGACAACTGGACGGTGTCGAGGCGGCACGGGTCGTCATCGAACCGATCATGAAGCCATCACTGCACAGCTCCCCCTCCTCAGGTCCTGATGACGGGCTCGCCGAGAGTGAGTTCCCCGATGTACGAGCGGACTACCGAGGAAAGGTATAGGCACTGACGTCGTTCAGCGACCGGCAACTGAAGCTTCGGCACATGGAAGCGATTCGTGTCACGGAGGATCCACCGAGATTTCTTGGGCACTTTACGGTCACCTGCCGTGTTATCCAGGTCGAGCGGGGTGAGACACGCGAAAACCCCCGACCATTGGAGCTGGTCAGGGGGTTGTTATGCTCCTCCAGCTGGACTCGAACCAGCAACCCTTCGATTAACAGTCGAATGCTCTGCCATTGAGCTATGGAGGAATACTGCGACCGGGACATGCTCTCCCCGGCAACGGAATGGAACTTTACAGAGCGCGACGCGCAGGATCAAATCATGCCCTTTAGCTGCAGCGACAGCAGCAGTCACCGAGCGCCGGAAGTTGCGGGCCCCAGGGGCCTGAAGGCACGTCCGCTGATCGAGGGACACCCGGCGGGAGCGCTACCAGCCGTGTGCTTAAATGTCCTCACGGGGCTATAGCTCAGTTGGTTAGAGCCGCGGACTCATAATCCGCTGGTCGCGGGTTCAAGCCCCGCTGGCCCCACCAAACTTAAGAACACATGGTCGTCACCGACTGGAGGTTCTGCTTGTCCTGGAGGGCCGCCAGGTTCACGTTTCTCGGTTCTACCAGGATGTTCACCCGAACGGCAGAGGTTATTTCCACTCATGACCCCATTTCTCTTCTAACGACGCGGACTCCGCCGCGAAGATTCAGGTGATCCCCTTGTTTGCGAGCCTCTCGGCGATAATGCTCAGCGTCCACCCGATGCCGGAAAGGACGACGCCAACGAACCCGGCACTGAATACCGCGATGTTGTATACGATGTCGTCCGCGGACGCCGCGGTAGACTCTGTAGTATTGGTGAACACGGCGACACCGCCCCCAATGAGCATGACGAAGCTGCAGAGAAACGCCAGCATGAACACGATGTACCGGAACGTGAGGAGCGGGCCGATCTTCGATGGTCGCAGCTGAATGACTACTGCGCCCTGGGGTCGCCCCGGGAGATCTCCCTGAGGCCCGGCGCGGGACACGGGAGGGTTGTTCTCCTTCATCGCATTACTCCCAGTCAACGTTGTTGGCGAAGACTGCCTCGATTGCGTCGCAATACTCAGGGTCGTCAATCTGCCCCTCCTGGCATGTGCCGCCCCTGGGTCTCACCCGAGGAAGGATTGGGGTTTCCGAGCGCATTATTTCTGTAATCACACACGGCGGCTGCACAGGTGCCCCCGTCAGCGAAAGGAATCGTCGCCGAATCTTGCCAGGATGTCTCACACTGCGCGGGATCACTGACGTAGTGGTCTGTCTGGGGACACCGATAGTCACGCCCTTCAGTGGCGTCGTCGAAACAAACCTGAGAGGATGCGGCAGTTCCATCCGACCAGAGAGCGGGCCCCGGCGCACCAAAAAGGCATTCGACAACGTACGGGTCCTTCGTTGGTTGCTCGATGTCAACAATTGGCAACTCTTCCTCGCTCATCTCCTCACCAGTGTGTGCTTCGCCACCGAGTGCCTCCGCCAGCCGTGGAGCTAATGCCAGGGAGTCACCCTTCCCCTCTTCAGAGTTCGGGGAGACGGCCGGCATACCGAAAGTCACCGAGCCCGTCGAACACCTCCTGCCAAGCTGCGATCTCCTCGGGTTCCGCAAACAGGTTGATCCCTGCACCGTGCCCGACGATGTCCAGCGAGAAAGATCGGTGGGTGCCAGACAGATCCTCCGGATCCTCGTCCTCCTCCGGCTCGGCGTACTCCGCGTCGAGTTGGTCGAGCGCGCCGAGGACGCGGTTGACGTCTTCCGGCAATTCCGCCGACTTCGTGGCAGCAGATGGCGTCGCAGCATCTGTCGAGCTGGACACCCCTAGGAGAGTCTTCCCCAACACACGCGGAGAGCACCGACGGGATCGCGAAGGCGGTGGCAGCAATGGAACGACGTAAGACCATAGAGCACTCTTCTCTGAAAAATGTGGCACTCTCACTGAGCACAGAGATTTCATATATTAAAGGCGCAAAAGTATCGTCACGCTAGCCCTGCCTGACCGCCACTCCCTCGGGGTCTACTTCACCCACCCACCCCGAGCCACCTGCGAAGTTTCCAGCGACCAGTTCGCCCGGCCCCAACGCTCGACACCGCCCCTTCCGATGCCACCACAACGCCGCACCGTCGTTCGAACACTCCGGAGCCCCAGAGGAACCTGTGTCCGACATTCAGGCTATGTTATCTCCTGACAGTTTCATTTACCACCGGTAGTACCCGGTGGTCATCTGCAGAGGAGAGTCCCACCCATGCCCTTCCAACCACACCTTCGCCGGCGTGCACGGCTGGTCGTCACACTCGCCGCCACAACCGCCCTGACCCTTGCCGGATGCGCCGGCAACTCCAGCGATTCAGGCGCAGAGACGTCCTCCGCCACTACCTCGCAGGCCAGCACCCCGGGCATGGGCGTCGCGGCGGAAGGAAACGGTGCAACAGTAACAGTGAACAACGCCTACGAGACCGATGTCATCCAGACCTACACGGACGGCAGCTGGAACACCGGAGAAGAGCGCCCCACCGAGGAACAGACTGCCCGGGACGGAGGCAAGTACGTGGTCGTCGAGACTACCGTCGTCAATGACACCACCGGCGACATGGACCTCACCTGCCGGTCCACCGGGGGCTGGGTGAGGGCCGCAATGCAGGTCAGGGACAGTTCCCTCTACCAGCCGATCGACGCACTCTACGACATTCCAGGCAACCCCGAATGCAACACCAACCTCGGTTCCGGATTCGACGCCGACATGACCTGGGTCTTCCTCATTCCCTCCGATCGTGAGCCTCTGACCTTCAAGTTCAAGGCAGATTCTGCGCCCGAGGGTGAGGCACCGACTGTGATCCACCTCGACAAGCTGGGAGAAGCACCCGTACCCGAGGGATCCGATCCGGAGCCTACCCAGGGTACGACCGGCAATGCCGACGAAACTGCCGCGGAGCCCGCCGCGGAACACGCCCCCGCAAATGAACCCGCCGCACCCGCGGCAGCGTCTGTGCCCGAGGCGCCCGCGGATGATCCTGTCATCGGCTTCACCGGTGCCCCGGGAGTAGATCACCCCCGGGTTCTGGATAAGCAGATCGCCAGCTGCGGCGACCCCCAGCTCCATGAGACGGGAACGTCCTTCTTCACGGACGGAACCTCGGGGTGGACGGAGCAGTGCTCCGCCGAGATGATGCAGTAGGCGCGGCAGCCCTCCTCTACTTCAGCAGCCGCCCGACGGCCGCGGAGACCTCATCGAGTTTCTCCATGGCCTCGTCCTCGCCCTGCTGTGCCGAGTGCAGCACACAGTGCTGCATGTGGTCGTCCAGCAGTGCGAGAGCGACGCCCTTGAGTGCGGACTGAACCGCAGACACCTGGGTGAGCACATCGATACAGTAGGTGTCCTCGTCGACCATGCGGTGCAGACCACGGACCTGTCCCTCGATGCGCTTCAGGCGGGCTAGGTAACGCTTCTTGTCCGCACTGTAACCGTGGGTCTCATCGTCGTCGCCGGACGTCCCCGCATGCGCGTCGCAGCCACAACCGGTGGCCTCCGTCGAGACGTCCTCGGCGAGTAGATTCTCGGGCACGTTCACTCCTTCGTTCAGCCCCATTCAGTGGAGCACACTGTACCCCTACGGGGTATGGCGATCAATAGCCTCGGGCGATCCACTCCTCCAAATGCGGAGCCTCATCACCAATCGACGTCGCATCACCATGCCCGGTGTACACCTCCGTCTCCCCCGGCAACACCAACACCTTCGACCGCAACGACTCAATAATCGTGTCGAAATCACTGAACGACCGACCCGTCGCACCCGGACCACCGGCAAACATCGTGTCCCCACTGAGCAACACCTTCGCCTCCGGCAGATACAGACAACACGACCCCGGCGAATGCCCCGGCGTATTGATCACCCGCAACCTGGTCCCGGCAACATCAAACACCTGCCCGTCCGCCAGATCCTCATGCTCCACACCCGGATGCGTCTGATTCCACAACATCTGATCACCCGGATGAACATGAATCCGGGTGTCCAACCGCTCAGCCAACTCCGGCGCGACAGTGATGTGGTCATTGTGGGCGTGGGTACAGATCACCGACCGCACCCTCCTATCCCCCACCGCCGAGACAATCGCATCAGCGTCATGGGCAGCATCAACCACAATCACCTCGTCATCATCACCGATGACCCAGATGTTGTTGTCGACCTCCCACTGACCACCATCCAAGGCGAACACCCCGTGGGTGACCACCCGGTCGATACGCAGACCACTGGACGCAGCCCCGGCCGTCATCTCCGACTCAGTCACAGTTCCACCACCGAACGCAGCACCGACCCCTGCTTCATCTTCGCGAACGCCGACTCCACCGCATCAATACCGACCCGTTCATCGACAAACTCACCCAACGGGAACCGTCCCTGCAAATACAACTCGGTGTACATCGGGAAATCCCGCTCCGGCAGACAGTCGCCGTACCACGACGACTTCACCGCACCACCGCGGGAGAAGATGTCCAAAAACGGCAACTCCACAGTCATCTCCGGGGTCGGCACCCCCACCAGCACCACCCGCCCGGCCAGATCACGCATGTAGAACGCCTGGGTGAACGTCGCCGGCAACCCGACGGCGTCCACGACAACATCAGCACCGACACCCCCGAGGATCTCGTGGACGGCCCGCACCACCGGCTGATCCTCACCACTCGCCCCAGCATCACCGTCCAACGACGACGGATTGATCGTGTGCGTCGCACCGAAGTCACGTGCCCGCTCCAACTTGGCGTCCGACAGGTCCACCGCGATGACCGACGTCGCACCGGCCAACTTCGCCCCGGCGATCGCCGCCATACCAACCCCGCCACAGCCGATCACCGCCACGGTCTCACCACGTTTAATCTCACCGGTGTTGACCGCCGCACCCAGACCGGCCATCACCCCGCAGCCCAACAGCCCCACCGCTGCGGGATCAGCATCCGGATTCACCTTCGTGCACTGGCCCTCATGCACCAACGTCTTCTCGGCGAACGCGCCGATACCCAACGCCGCCTCCAACTCCGTACCGTCGGGCAGGGTCATCTTCTGCGAGGCGTTGAACGTGTCGAAGCAGTACTTCAGCTCCCCCTTCTTGCACGCCCGGCACTGCCCGCACACCGCACGCCAGTTCAAAACCACGAAGTCACCCTCAGCGACATGGGTGACCTGGTCACCGACAGACTCCACCACCCCAGCGGCCTCATGGCCCAGAAGGAACGGGTAATCGTCGCTGATGCCGCCGTCACGGTAGGCCAGGTCGGTGTGGCACACCCCGCAGGACTGCACCCGCACCACCACATCATTGGCCCCCGGATCCGGCACCACGATATCCGTCAGCTCGACCTCGGCACCTCTACCACGGGCGATAACACCCTTCACCGTTGTAGCCATGTGTTGACTCTTCCTCTCATCCTGCAGGCATTCGTTCTCCCGTTTCAGGATACGGATGATTTCCGTCGGGCGCGGTCGGGTGTCAGGGTAGGGTGGTCCCCAGAGCGAACCCAGAGTGAGTCAAGCCGACATCTGTCTCGTTGAGTCCCCAGGAGAGTATTTTTCATGATCCAGCTGGTCATCGGAGCTGCCGCCGGTTACGTTTTCGGCACCAAGGCCGGGCGACGCCGGTACGAGCAGATCCGGCGCGGCTACGAGGCTGCGGTCAATTCCCCCGCCACCCGGCGCGCGGTACAGGCCGGACGTAAGGCCCTGGCTGACCGTCTCGACCCCGACCCACGCATGCGGGAGCTCCGCGATCTCCGTGGTGCAGACGACCTGCACGGTGACGCCGTCCTGGAGAATGACGCCGTCGACCACGAAGAGGACATCTACGTCGAGGGCGAGCAGGCTCGCATGCGTGACGGCAAGGGCCGCCGCGTCAGCGAGCAGGACGGCGCAGGGGGACCCGTCCAGAAGCGGTTCGACCGGTTTACCCGGCGCCGCCCCTGAGCCCCTGAGCTCCGGGTCCGGTCAGCCGCGCAGATCGCCGTAGTTCTGCGCCTGTTCCTGAAGGGTGCGACGGTACTTCTCCAACGCCATCAGGTCAGCGAAGGTGTTGTTGTACTCCTGCTTCTTACTCCCGCCCTGGTCGGGACGCATACGCTGCATCCGTGACTTCAGCTCGGCGATCTCCATCCCGACCCACCGTTCCTCCATCCGGGCGACCACCGCGCCAGCGTAGAACTCCAGCCGGTCTCGCTGGCACCGTGGTTCCTCCACCGCCAACTCACTGATCACCGCGCGACACATCACGTCATCCGTGGCCGAACTGACAGCGTCCAACCACGCTGCCCCAGCGGCGTGCCCGTCCTCGGAACCGACCGAACCGACGCCGCCCGCCGCCGCGATCGCCGTCGCCACCGCGACATAGGTCGGATGCTCGAAGGAGTCAGGCAACAAGCCGTCCGCGTCTGCCCCGACCATCTCCGGCTCCTGCAGCATCAGCTTGAGCACCTCACGCGCAGGCTCCAGGTGGATGTCAGCAGGATCAGGACGACTGAGCATCGAGGTGACATTCGACCCGGAGGCTCCACCTGCCTTCTCCGCCTCTGCGGAACGCCGCGCCAGGCGTGCCACACCCTCCTTGAGCTCCGGCCCCTGGCTACCCCGCCGACCCTTCGCTGCCTCGGCCCGGACCTGGCTTACCACCTCGGTGGGGTCAGGCCAGCTCAACCATCCGGCGGCCTGGCGTGCGTACTCGTCACGCAGGGCGTCGTCCCTGATACCGGCGAGCACCGGGACGATCCGGCGCATCGCTTCCACACGCCCGTCGATATGGTGGGTGTCATAGCCGCGGATGACGGTCCGGATCACAAACTCGAACATCGGGATACGGTCGGCCACGATCTCCCGTACCGCGGCGTCACCCTTCTCCATCCGCACGTCACAGGGGTCCATCCCGTCCGGGGCGACGGAGACGTAACTGCGACCGGTGAACTTCTGGTCCCCCTCGAAGGCACGCAGTGCGGCCTTCTGACCAGCTTCGTCACCGTCGAAGGTGTAGATGATCTCGCCGCGGAAGAACTGGTCGTCCACCATGAACCGGCGCAGCATCTGCAGGTGGTCCTCGCCGAAGGCGGTCCCGCAGGCCGCCACGGCGGTCGGCACCCCCGCCGCATGCATCGCCATGACGTCCGTGTAGCCCTCGACCACCACCGCCTGGTGGTCCGATGCGATGGACTTCTTTGCCAGATCGATCCCGAACAGCACCTTCGACTTCTTGTAAAGCAGCGTCTCGGGGGTGTTCATGTACTTGCCGAGGTTGTCGTCCTCGAAGAGTTTGCGCGCACCGAACCCGATGACGTCGCCCGCCACCGAACGGATCGGCCACAGGAGACGACGGTGGAACCGGTCGATCGGCCCCCGGTTCCCCATCCTGCTCAGGCCGGCGTCCTCGAGCTCCTTGAACTCGAAGCCACGACGCAGCAGGTGCTTGGTCAGGGTGTCCCACCCGGCGGGGGCGTACCCGCACCCGAACGTGTCGACGATCTCGCCTTCGAACCCCCGGTCACGGAGAAAGGCCCTCGCCGTCTCCGCACCGGCGTCCTCCGGATCGCGTAGGCGCTCCATGTAGAACTCGTGTGCGGCGCGGTTCGCCGCCACGAGCCGCTGCCGTGTCCCCGGCTCGACCCGGTTGACCGGTCCACCGCCCTCGTAGTTGATACGGAATCCGATACGCTCGGCGCACTGCTCCACCGCCTCAGGGAAGCTGACGTGTTCCATCTTCATCAGGAAGCTGAAGACGTCCCCGCCCTCGCCGGTGGCGAAACAGTGGAAGTAGCCCTTGTTCGGCCGTACGTGGAAGGACGGGGTCTTCTCGTCCTTGAACGGGCTGAGCCCTTTCATCGAGTCCACTCCACCCGGCGTGAGCTGGACATACTCGCCGACCACCTCCTCGATCGGGGTCTGCTCCCTGATCGCGGCGATGTCGGTGTCCGGAATCCGCCCTCGTGCCATGTCGACCATGATAGCCACCGTCCCGACGAAGTCCCCGATTCGCCTGAACTCGCCGTCACCGCGTCCTAGGATGTCTCCTATCTGTTGCAAAACAGTATCGACGACGACCGCACGCCGTTCCGGAGTGACTACCGGGCCGCGGCGTGGAGAGAAGAGCAGTGCACCATGAGTAACACCCACTATGACGTCCTGATCGTCGGGTCCGGGTTCGGCGGATCCGTGACCGCCCTGCGTCTGACCGAGAAGGGCTACAAGGTCGGCATCATCGAGGCTGGTCGCCGTTTCGCCGACCACGAGTTCGCCAAGAACAGCTGGCATCTCAAGGAATTCCTCTGGGCACCGAAGCTCGGCCTCTACGGCATCCAGCGGGTCCACCTGCTGAAGGACGCCATGATCCTCGCAGGTGCCGGTGTCGGCGGCGGTTCACTGAACTACGCCAACACCCTCTACAAACCTGGTGATGACTACTTCCACAGCTCTGCCTGGGACCACATCACCGACTGGGAAGACGAGCTCTCCCCCTACTACGACCAGGCCCGGCGGATGCTCGGAGTGGTGACGAACCCGACGGTCACCCCGGCCGACCGCCTGTCGAAGAAGGTCGCCGACGAGATGGGGGTCGGTGACACATTCCGGATGACCCCGGTCGGGGTCTTCTTCGGCAAGAAGGTCGGACTGGAGGGCGACGAAGGCGAAACCGTCGCAGACCCCTACTTCGGCGGAGTCGGGCCGGACCGTACCGCGTGCACTGAGTGCGGGGAGTGCATGACCGGTTGCCGGCACGGCGCAAAGAACACGCTGTTGAAGAACTACCTCTATCTCGCTGAACAGGCAGGCGCGACGGTCCACGACCGGTCCACCGTCACCGGCATCACCAAGGTCGGTGCGGACGAGGACACGGGTTGGACGGTCACCACCGAAACCACCGCACCGTTCTTCGGCAGGAAGAAGCGTCGGACATTCACCAGCGACTACGTGGTCATGGCGGCAGGCACCTGGGGCACGCAGAACCTGCTGCACCGTGGGAAGGAGGACGGCACCCTGCCCATGATCTCCGATCATCTCGGACAACTCACCCGGACCAACTCGGAGGCGCTCCTCGGCGTCGGGTTGGACAGGCCCGACCCCGACCACGACTTCTCCCGCGGTGTGGCGATCACCTCGAGTTACTGGCCTGCCCCGGACACCCACATCGAGCCCGTACGGTACGGCAAGGGCTCCAATGCGATGGGCCTGCTCCAGACACTGGTGACCGACGGCGACACGAAATGGCCACGGTGGGTCGAGTTCCTCCGCCAGCTGGCGAAGAACCCGTCGGCGGTCAAACTGGTCCTGGACCTGCGCGGCTGGTCGGAGCGGACGATGATCAACCTGGTCATGCAGGCGCGGGACAACTCCCTGACGACGAGTCTGAAATCCTTCGGCCCCCTCCGGTTCCTCACCAGCAGGCAGGGGGAAGGCGATCCGAACCCGACCTGGATTCCCGAGGGTAATGACGCCACCCGCCGTGGCGCGGCGCACTTCCCCAAGGCCGTGGCCGGTGGCGTGTGGTCAGAGGTCTTCAACATCCCCCTGACCGCGCACTTCCTCGGCGGCTGCACCATCGCCGACTCACCTGAACACGGTGTCGTCGACCCCTACCACCGGGTGTGGGGGTACCCGTCGATGTTCGTCACCGACGGGGCGTCGGTCACGGCGAACCCGGGGGTCAATCCGTCACTGTCGATCTCGGCGAATGCCGAGCGGGCGGCGGCGCTCTGGCCCAACAAGGGCGACAGTGATCCCCGCCCGGCACAGCGGGAGTCGGTGAAGTCCTACCAGCGTGTCGCACCGGTCCGCCCCGACCAGCCTGTCGTCCCGGACAACGCCCCCGCCGCGCTGCGGCTGCCGATCACCCCGGTATCCTCCAGCCGGTCGAACACGGTGCCGAGGGTCGAGCCGGAGGCAACTTCCGCGGTGACGCCGCACGTGAAGATCTAGGCGGCGTGTGATGTACTGACGTGCTGTGAGCACTCGGAACAACAGACTGGCCGGTGGAGCAGCCGGCGCGGCGATCATCCTCGTCGCAGGGTACTTCGGGTTCGATGCCGTCACCGGTGACGACGACCCCGGCACTACCGGGGACACCTGCTCCGTCGCGTCGCTCCCGGGGCAGGCGGACGACGTCATCGACTCCATTCTCGGTGACGGTGACTTCGACCATCCTGACCATGACGGTAAGCACTTCGGTAACTACGAAGGACGGCTTCCTGAAGAGCCCGGCAGCTACTACCGGGAATACACCGTCTCGACACCGGGGCTGGACCACCGTGGAGCGCGCCGGATCGTCGTCGGTGGCGGAACCGACACCGATCCGGATGTCTGGTACTACACCGCGGACCACTACGAATCCTTCTGCTCCATCCCCGACGCCGAGGACTGAGCGGTCGACACAGTCAGCCCCAGGCCGCGCTGATGGCCGAGGCCGAACGGTCCAGTCGTTCGAGACGTGCCTCCGTCAGGGACGCCACCTGGTCAATCACCACCCGCATCCTCCCGGAGTCCGTCGTGGCCGCCTCCCACCACGGTCGGAACAGCAGGTCGAGGCTGCCCGGTGCACCCTGGGCAAGATAGTTCGTGACGCGGAAGATCCGGTCCCGCTGACGTTCCTGGCCCGCGAGGTGGCGGTGCTCGTCCATCACGTAGAGCACGGCCAGTGACTTCAGCAGTACCACCTCTGCCTTCACCTCTGCGGGAATGACCAGGTCAGCGGCATAACGTCCCAGGGGGACCCGTCGGTCGCCCTCACTGGACGGGTTGAGATGCGATTCGCGGGTGGCGGTGACTGACGCGGTGACGAAACGACTGACCAGTTCGCTGGTCAACCCTTTCAGCGCGGCAAGGTCCTGGAGAGTGCCGTGGAAGTCTGCTGCGCGGGCGACCGGAGGCATCCGTCGGAGCCGGTCCGCGGCGTCGAGCAGTTCCTCCGGGTCGCCGCCGAAAGCGCGGGCGCCCTTCTCCGCCAGTGTCGCGAGCTCCACGAGGTCCCACAGCACGTTCATGCTGATCCGCCCGGAGACGATGCCGTCCTCGACGTCGTGGACCGAGTAGGCGACGTCATCCGACCAGTCCATGATCTGCGCCTCGAGGCATTTACGCCCGTCCGGTGCACCGTCCCGTATCCACGAGAGGATGTCCAGGTCGTCGGCGTAACAGGAGTACTTCGTACGGGCCGTACCGTCGGGTGCCGTCGGCCCCCACGGGTACTTGCAGGCCGCGTCGAGGGATGCCCGGGTCAGGTTGAGTCCGTAACTCTGGCCGTCCGGGCCGACAGTCTTCGGTTCGAGCCGCACCAGGATCCGAAGCGTCTGCGCATTCCCTTCGAAACCTCCGCACGACGCTGCTGCTTCGTTCAAGGCGCGCTCGCCGTTGTGCCCGTACGGCGGGTGCCCGATGTCGTGGGTCAGACCGGCGAGATCGGCCAGGTCCGGGTCCACGCCGAGCGTCTTGCCGATGCCTCGGGAGATCTGTCCGACCTCGAGGGAGTGGGTCAGGCGGGTACGTGGGGTGTCGCCCGAACCAGGTCCGACAACCTGGGTCTTGTCGGCGAGACGGCGCAGTGCCGCACTGTGGAGCACCCGGGCGCGGTCCCGGTCGAAGTCGTCGCGGGCGTCGGGCACCGCACCGTCGACGCCGAGTGCTTTCCCGGGCACGCCGACGACGCGCTCCAGGTCGTGGGCGGTGTAGCCGTACCGTTGCACCGTGATCTGTCTCCTCTAGCTCTCGTCGACGGTGTAGTCACCGCCGCCTTCCTCGGTCGCACGGTAGTACAGCAGGCCGCCGGTTTCATGGATGATGGCGTCCAGTTGTTCCTTCCGGCTCGACACCGCCGGCCCCTGTCTCGTCGGCGAGGCGTGTGCATCCACGCCCTGGTCACCGACCATATTCGTCGCACGTAGAGAATGGTTGGGATCCGTGACGACGAGAACCCGGTCCCAACCGTTGTCTTGAGCCACCGGCGCAAACGCCTCAGCCGAGCCGAGCGTGTCCATCCCCTCGTTGACCTCGGTGATCGCCTCATCGGGAACCCCTTTGTCCCGCAGGTAGGTCGCACCTGCCTCGGCCTCGGTGTAGGTGTCCCCCTCGAGTTTTCCGCCGATGGTGGTGATGTGTGAGGACACACCCTCTTCGTAGAGCTCCGCCGCATGATCAAGGCGCGCGGCGAACCACTGTGACGGCGTGCCGTTGTACTGGGCAGCGCCCAGCACCAGGATGGTGTCTGCGCCGGCGCGGTCGTCCTGGCGGGCGTAGGCCCAGACGTGCGCTGCGGTGGCGAGAGTGATGACGAGGCCGATGACGACGGTGCCGATGATCATGTAGATCAGTCCACGAATACCCGCACCGACCGTTCGTCCCGCGGTGCTGCCGATGGTTCTGCCGTTCATGCGACTAAGACTACGCACCCGAGTTCGGGGATTTCGTTATTGTGGGATGCATGTATGCTGCGAATCACCCCAGGCCCGCCTCCAGTATCCGACTCCGACGGTTCGCCGCCTCCGTCGCCGTCGCCGGGGTGGCTGGTCTCGGCGTCGGGGCCGGCGCCGCTCTGGGGTTCGGGACGGCAGCCGCGGATCCCTCACCCGCTGCCGCTGATGCCACCGTCCTCGCACAGGGGGCGGCGACAGACACCGGTTCCGCCACCGACATCACCCTGGATTCCCAGGTTGTCGACCAGGCAGGCGTGCTGTCGGACTCCGAGCGCAGCTC
Source organism: Corynebacterium glyciniphilum AJ 3170 (assembly GCF_007673095.1). Taxonomy (GTDB): domain Bacteria; phylum Actinomycetota; class Actinomycetes; order Mycobacteriales; family Mycobacteriaceae; genus Corynebacterium. The sequence continues at coordinate 169,332 of NZ_VDYZ01000005.1, read as the reverse complement.
CATCGAGGAGACGCTGGCCGAGGGGCCGTCGGAGACAGGGGTGAAGGCGTACCTGGTGTATACGGACAATGCTCCGACAGAGCTAGACGCGTATGCGGCAGAACTGCGTGAACAACAACCAGCCAATGACACGCTCGTTGTCGTTATCGACACGGCTGAAAGCAGCTTCGCTACGTCACCGGGGAACAGAGTCCCCGATAACATCACCGAAGATGTCAACACAGCAATCCGCGACAATATGGGGGACGGATGGGCACCAGGCGGTCAGGCGATCGCCGATGTCGTAGCCGACGTCACCCCGGCTTCCACATATGCCTGGGGTGGTGCCGCAGCAATCGTCGTCGTCGGCGGCGCAGGTGGCGCGATCTGGTACACACGGAAGAAGAAGCGGGAGAACGAGGCAGAGCAGCTCGAGTCCGCCCGCACCATTACACCGGAAAACACTGAGGACCTCTCCCAACAGCCCACCCATGTGCTGCGCACACTGGCTAGCGAGGAGCTGCACAGCACGGACGAATCGATTCGCAAGGGCCACCAGGAACTCGATACCGCCGAGGCAGAATTCGGGGAAGAACGGACCCGGGACCTCCGCAAGGCCCTTGACGTGTCAAAGAAGGCGTTGGCGAAGGCTTATGACACCCACCAGCGTCTGCAGAATGGTCTGGTCAGCGGCGAGCACGAGGAACGCGCACAGTTGATCGACATGATCTCCTCCTGCGGGACGGCGGAACAGAATCTGCGGGATCAGGCCGAACGGTTCGCCACTCTGCGCGAAAAGCTGATCGACGCTCCTGAAATCGTCGACAAGTTCTTCCAGCAGACGGTGGAGCTGCGCTCCCGTATCCCGCGGTCCCGCGAGATCCTGGAGAATCTGGCCAGCAAGGTGGAACCCGAGCTCCTGGAATCCGTCTCTGACAACCCGGACATTGCTGAAGCCGAAATCACTGAAGCAGAGCAGGCTATCTCCCGCGCCCGTGAACTGCTGAACCTGCCTGCTGGCCAGCAAGGTGAACTCATTGACGCCGCCAGTGCCGCGCACCTGGCCATCAGTCAGGCCGACAGCCAGTTGTCAGCGGTCGAACATGCTGAATCACAGCTCCAGGAAGCACAGAAGAACCTCGATTCGCTGATCCAGGAGGTCGACGAGGAGATCACGGAAGCCACCCACCTCGCCGCCAGCAATGCTGACATCGACCGTGATGAACTCGGTAAGGCAGTGGAACGGGCCAAGAACGCACTCGACGCGGCCAGGGAGAATGGTGACCGGGACCCCCTGGGAACCTACTCGGAGCTCCTTGACGCCGACGGTGAGCTCGATATCCAACTGGATGAAGCCCGCGGCGCCGAGAACAACTACCAACGTACGTTGGGAATGGTGGACCGCACCATTGCAGAAGCGACGAACCACCTGCGGGCGGTCGAGGACACGATCCACACCCGCGGCCGCATGATCGGAGTTGAGGCCAGGTCCTCCGCCCAATCCGCGGCTCAGGCCCTCGACGCAGCACACAAGCAACGGGACACTAAACCGCGTGCGGCATTCACGGCTGCACAGCAGGCCAACGCTCTCGCGCGCCAGGCATCGCAGATGGCTCGCCGGGACATCGACGACTACAACCGGCGCAACAACTACTACGGCGGAGGCGGAGGCGGCGGAAACCTCGTCGCCGGCATGCTCCTCGGTTCGCTTCTCAGCGGAAACGGCGGTTTCGGTGGAGGCGGATTCGGCGGAGGCTTCGGCGGCGGTGGCGGAGGCGGGGGTGGCTTCGGTGGTGGAGGCGACTTCGGCAGCTTCTAGGCTCCCGATTCCTGTCACGGATTACGCCGTCCCTCTCCGGCGACCTGGGGTTATTCTGGACCACCACCGCACTTGGGCGTAATCGGCGCCATGAGGTGATGCAGGAGCAACCTGGCTAGCGCCCCGCCGGGGTAAAAACCGCTAGCCTAACCCCATGACGACCCACTACTTCACCGCGTCCAGTCTCGACGGGTTCATCGCCACGGCCGACCACTCGCTCGGCTGGTTGACCTCCCAGGACTTCGACTGGGACGGGCCGATGTCCCCTACCAGCTTCGTCGAGGGCGTCGGTGCCATCGCGATGGGCGCCACCACCTATGAATGGATCCTGGCGAATGATGACGGGTGGAGCTACAACGTTCCCGCCTGGGTATTCACTCACCGTGACCTCCCCGCCGTCGATGGTGCAGACGTCCGCTTCACATCGGCCTCCGTCGCCGATGTGCACGCTCAGATGACGGACGTCGCCGGAGACAGAGACCTCTGGATCGTCGGCGGAGGGGATCTGGCGGGTCAGTTCGCTGACGCCGGGCTTCTCGACGAAGTTTGGGTCCAGTACGCGCCCGTCACCCTCGGGGACGGCGCACCGCTGCTCCCCCGTCCCCTCAGCATGGAGCTTCTGGAGACAGTGAGAAACCGGGCGCTGGTATGCACCCGGTTTGCGGTCATCAAGTGACCGTATCGCGTCGTACTCCCCCGGCGGGGTAACTTCCTCTCAGAGGAAACCGAGGAAGTACAGCACCAGGAACGGCACGAGGATGATCAGGAAGATCGACAGGCGCCAGGTGGCGGACAGTACCCGTGTCTCCATGGCATGACGGGCCACCCATGACAGGAACACCTGGACATCCAACGGCAGCTTCTCGCCAGCGCCTTCAAAGGAGACGTGGACGTTCTTGAGACCGCCGTTCTCTGAACTGAACTGACCGATCTTCTCCGCTTTCCTGAGATCCAACGGCTCATCCTGCTCGGAAGGGGCCTTGAAGAGGACAAAGTCCTTCTTGCTCTCCGCGTGTATCAGGACACGGTGCCGGTCGGCGGTGCAGCTGACGTTCTTGGAGGCGCCGAAAGTCTTCGCATCTCCGACGGCGGTGAACACCTGTGACCCGGTGGCTTCACCGGTGGTCGCCGTCATGGCCGGACCTTTGTCCGCGTCGAGCTTCCAGGTGTCTCCGCCGAAACGGATCGTGGCGACGTCCCGTTCCACGGAGTACTCCCCCACCCTGTCCATGTCGCTGGGAAGGCCTGCATAGATCGGGAAGGTGTGCCCGTCGGAGGGGACGGTCCACCGGATGTCAGGGTTCGGCATGTCTCAGTTCCGTTCCGGCTAGCAGCCTGCGAGCCGCTCGGCCAGGTAGCCCTGCAGCTTATCCAGGCTGACCCGCTCCTGGGACATGGTGTCGCGCTCGCGCACGGTCACCGCATTGTCCTCGAGGGTGTCGAAGTCGACGGTGACGCAGAACGGCGTACCGATCTCATCCTGACGGCGGTACCGGCGGCCGATGGCACCGGACACGTCGTAGTCGACGTTCCAGAGACCGCGGAGCTCCTCTGCCACCTTCTCCGCCGTGGGCGTGAGAGTCTCCTTCTTCGACAGCGGCAGGACGGCGACCTTCACCGGCGCGAGACGGCGGTCCAGGCGCAGGACGGTGCGCTTGTCGACCCCGCCCTTGGTGTTGGGTGCCTCGTCTTCGAAGTACGCGTCAACCAGGAAGGCCATCATCGCGCGGCCGAGACCGGCGGCCGGCTCGATGCAGTACGGGATCCACCGCTCGCCGGTCTCCTGGTCGAAGAAGCTGAGATCTTCACCGGAGTGCTCGGCGTGGGTCTTCAGGTCGTAGTCCGTACGGTTGGCGACGCCCTCAAGCTCACCCCACTTCGAACCGGCGAAGTTGAAGGCGTACTCCACGTCCACGGTGCGCTTGGAGTAGTGGGAGAGCTTCTCCTGGGGGTGCTCGTACAGCCGCAGGTTCTCCGGGTCGATCCCGAGGTTGACGTACCAGTTGAACCGGTCGTCGATCCACCTCTGGTGCCATTCCTCGTCCTCGCCCGGCTTGACGAAGAACTCCATCTCCATCTGCTCGAACTCCCGGGTGCGGAAGATGAAGTTACCCGGGGTGATCTCGTTGCGGAAGGACTTTCCCGTGTTGGCGATGCCGAAGGGCGGCTTCTGACGGGCAGAGCCCATCACGTTCTTGAAGTTGATGAAGATGCCCTGGGCAGTCTCCGGACGCAGGTAGTGCAGGCCCTCCTTGTCGTCGACAGGGCCGAGGTAGGTCTTCAGGAGACCGGAGAACTCACGCGGCTCGGTCCACTTTCCGGGCTGGCCGGTGACCGGGTCATTGATGTCGGCGAGACCGTTCGGCGCCTCGTGACCGTGCTTCTCCTCGTAAGCCTCCAGAAGGTGGTCGGCACGGTACCGCTTGTGGGTGTACAGCGACTCCACCAGCGGGTCCGTGAACACCTCGACGTGACCCGACGCCTCCCAGACCTGCGTCGGCTGGATGATCGAGGTGTCCACGCCCACGACGTCCTTGCGGGAGGTCACCATGTGACGCCACCACTGGCGTTTGATGTTCTCCTTGAGCTCGACGCCCAACGGACCGTAGTCCCAGGCGGAGCGCGTGCCGCCGTAAATCTCACCTGCAGGGAACACCAGTCCCCTGCGCTTGCAGAGGTTGACGACGGTCTCGATGTTACTTGCGGCCATGGGCTCGGGGCACTCCTCGTTGACGGTGGGGTTGACGGTCGTTCAGACAATCACGCCCATGATACCGGGACGACCAGAGCCAGGCACCCCCGGGTCACGCACTCCGACCCGGCTCCCCTGAGAGCATAAAAAAGGACCCGCGAAAGGGGGGGGGGTTATCGCGGGTCCCGGCCACGCTGTCCTCCGAAGAGGATGGGGCCTTGTTCCCCGTTTGATGGGATGGACTTAGGGGGGGACAAGCCATCCCTGGGGAACTGGCACTAATTTACGGCGGCTCCGCCACCCCTGTCAAGTCCGCCGATCCTACCTCGAATAAGCCACTCTCACCTGCGCATTCCGAGACCTGGGGCGGGCCCCGGAAAACACCTCCCCTGCGGACCCCAGAATGCTGTTCCGTTCCCTCCTTTCACATGAACGGTTAGGGTGGAGGGCACGATGAACACTCCCCGGATCGGTCAACGAAACACCCGCCAACGCGCGGCGGTGGTCGACACACTCGAAGGGATGACCACCTTCGCCAGTGCGCAGGACATCCACGCCACCCTCAGCGAGCGCGGCCACAAGGTCGGTCTGACGACGGTGTACCGCACCCTCCAACAGCTGAACACCCAGGGCATGATCGACACTCTGCAGGACGACAGCGGCGAGATGCTCTACAGGAGCTGCAGCTCCGTGCACCACCACCATCACCTGGTGTGCACGTCATGCAGAAAAGCGGTGGAGATCGACGGCGGTCCGGTCGAACGGTGGGCCACGGATGTCGCCCGGCAGCACGGCTTCGTGATGACCGGCCACACCGCCGACGTCTTCGGGCTCTGCGCCGACTGTGCCCGCACGCAACGCCACAGCTGAGCAGCGCCTGCTGCTCCTTTAGCGCCTACGTCGCGGCGACATCGAACAGGCTTCCCAGGGTGAATGTCACGGCTGCCGCGCCGAATCCGATGGCCAACTGTCGCAACGCCCGCTTCCAGGGGGACATCCCCGACAACAGTCCCACCATGGCACCGGTGACAAGGAGAGCCACTCCCACGAGCACACAGGACAGGACGATCGCCGGCAGGCCCACCAGCCCGAGGATCAACGGGATCACCGGAACAAGCGCGCCAACACCGAAGCACAGGAAGCTCGAGACGGCCGCGGACATGCCGGACCCGCCGTTCTCGGTGGCCTCGGTGCCCTCCTCACCAAGCTCAGCGATCTCATCCTCTGCGCCGGAGTCCAACCCACCGGCGAACTCCGGATCAGCGTCCGTGGCGTCCGTGGCGTCCTTGATCTCCTTGAGCCTGGACAACTCGGCGAACACGCGCCGCGCCTTCCGTCCGGCAGCCTCCGGGTCCATTCCCCTCGCCCGGTAGACCAGCTCGAGTTCGTTCCGGTCCACGTCCAGCTTGGGTACCGCCGTGCTGGTATTCGGGTCCGGGGTCGACGCTTCCAGCAGTTCCTTCTGGCTCGTCACCGACACATATTCGCCGGCAGCCATGGACAGGGCGCCCGACAGCAGGCCGGCGATCCCCGCCGTCAGCATCGTCGCCTGCCCGGCGCCGGCACCGTACATCCCCAACAGGAGGGCCAGATTCGACACCAGTCCGTCGTTGGCGCCGAAGATCGCGGCACGGAAATCCCCCGACATCTTCGCTCTACCCCGGGCAGCCAGCCCACGGACGACCTCAGCGTGGATCGCCTCATCCGCCGCCATCTGTTCGGTGGCGTCCTTGTCTGACAGGTAGTGGTTGCGCGACTCCGCGGACTGGAGCAGTGCCAGGACGAACACCGACCCGAACCTACGTGCCATCCAGGCCATCAACCTGGTGTTCAGTCCTGCCTTCCGAGGCAGTCCGACGTCATCTCCCAGACGGGCCCGCCAGTACTCCTCGTGGCGGGACTCTGCCTCGGCGATCCCCAGCAGGATCTCGCGTTCCTCACCGGTGCGTTTCCGTGCGAGCTCCCGGTAGACTGTCCCCTCCGCCCGTTCGTCGGCCAGGTAGCGTCGCCACCGGTTGAGTTGTCGGCGGGTCGGTTCGTCGTTCATTTCACACCGCCGAACCGCCGGTCCCGTTTCGCGTACTCCAACACCGCTTCCCGCAGATGCTCCGGGGTGAATTCAGGGAACAGGACGTCCTGGTACACCATCTCGGCGTACACCGACTGCCACGGCAGGAAGTTCGACGTCCGCTGTTCGCCGGACGGGCGCAGGAACAGGTCCACGTCGGGCATGCCGGGATCGTTCATGAAGGCTGAGACCGTCTTCTCGGTGATTTCGCGGGGCTTCAACCTCCCTGCAGCGACCTCGGCGGCGATCGCACGCGTGGCGTCGGTAATCTCCGCCCGCCCGCCGTAGTTCACACACATGACCAGGGTCATCCTGGTGTTGTCGCGGGTCTGGTCCTCGGCCTTCTTCAGTTCCGAGATCACCGACCGCCACAGCCGCGGGCGTCGTCCCGCCCAGATGACCCGGACCCCTTTCGCATCGAGTTCGTCGCGGCGCCGACGCAGCACGTCCCGGTTGAACCCCATGAGGAAGCGCACCTCCTCGGCGCTCCTGCGCCAGTTCTCAGTGGAGAAAGCGTACGCGGAGAGATAGTCGACCCCGAGTTCCAGACATTCGTCGATGATGTCCATGAGGACGCCTTCGCCGCGTTTGTGCCCTTCCGTGCGGGGGAGCCCCCGGTCCTGTGCCCAACGGCCGTTGCCGTCCATCACGATCGCGACGTGACGGGGAATGAACTCAGCGGGGATCTCGGGTCTACTCACGCCCAATATTGTGCCAGACGGCGGGTCACAGAGAAGAGAATGCCCGACACGGGGATTCCGTCTGGTTCTTCACATGGGCGAGAAGAAGCTCATGGGCGATACTCAGCACGCGGGCGCCGTCAGCCCCGTCGGCGACAACGTCCACCGCGGCAAGGTCGCCCGGTCGGCCCCGGGACAGCAGCCAGAGGACCCGGACGGACTGCGCCGGCGGAGTGAACGCCCCCGGCGGGCGGCAGGACGTACACACCGCGCCGCCGGCCAACGGGTGGAAGGCGGAGTGTGGGCCCGCCCGTCCGCACTGGGCACAGTCCACCAGGCTCGGCGCCCAGCCCGCCATCCCCAGGAACTGCAGGACGAACCGGTCCGCCTGGGTGCGGGGGGGAAGCCCGGACCCGGGTAGTCCGGTTCCCGTTGTCGCTGGCGAGGCCAGTACCGCGAGAGCACGGTCGAGCCCGTCAAAAACGTGGGCGGCCTCTTCTCCGGTTCCTTGGACGGTGAGTTCGGCGATCTCCAGCATCGCCACGCCGGCGTAGTACCGGTCGACGTCGGTGCTGATCTGGGGTGCGAATGTGTGAACGGTGACAGCGTCGGTGACATTGGCCAGACCACCATCCGGCTTCGAGCGGTTCCGTCCCGGGTAGATCTGGACGTTCACGCGGCAGAACCGGTCGAGACGGGCACCGAAGCGTGACTTGGACCGGCGGATCCCCTTCGCGACGGCGCGGACCAGTCCGTGTTCCCGGGTGAGCAGTACGACAATGAGGTCGGCCTCGCCGAGTTTGTGGGTACGGACGACAAAAGCCTCGTCCCGGTACTGGGGACGAGGGCTTCTGGACATGGTGACCAGTGTACGACCGGAGGCCGCGCACTGGTCGGACAAGGTGTCAGTACCGTCCGGGCTGGCCACCCTGGCGCTCAAGCAGCCGCTGGTCAATCGACTGTGCGGACTGTGCGATACGGATGTTGGAGAGGTAGAACTCCAGCATCATCCGCAGGGACATCAGCATGAAGAGCATGCCGACGGTGAGAATGATGACGCCGAACAGCCCGAGGACGAAACCACCGACGCCGAATTCACTGGTCGGCGCGATGAGGGCGAAGAGGACGTAGCCGACCCACAGCAGAGCGATGAAGGCGAAGCCCAGCGCGTAGGCGAACTTGATGATCGACGGGGTCGCGTAGCGGGTGAAGCTGAAGTCGAACAGTGCGGAGAAGAACGAGTCCTGGTTCGTTCCTCCACCGGGCGCGCCGGTGTAGGCGCCGGGCCCGGGCTGCGGTTGGGCACTGAAGGACGGGTAGCCCGACCCCGGGTTCGGAGCGCCACCGGAGGCGTTACTCCACCGGTTGGCGCGGTACTCGCCGTTGTCTCCGTTGCCGCTGTTGTCGCTGTTGTCGCCGGGGGTGGTCATGAAAGCCTCCTGGGAGCGTCTGGTTAGGTCACACCGACGTTATCACCGTGATCACCGTGGACTCAGAACCCCAGGCGCCCCAACTGCTTGGGGTCGGACTGCCAGTTCTTCGCGACCTTCATCCGCAGATCCACGTACACGTTCTGTCCCAGCAGGTCCATGAGGCTCTGCCTGGAATTGTGGATGATCCGGCCCCAGCGGCGGTTGTCCTTGCCCCGCAGGATACGCTTCTGGCCTTCACGTTCCAGGAAGATCACCGCATGGACCTCCAGGACCCCCTCCCGATCCTCTGAGGGCAGCACCTCGTCGATCTGCACGGCGACCGAGTGCGGAAGCTCGTCGTGCAGACCGGACAGGGCCGCTTCCCTGATCAGCTCCGACATCCGGGTGTCCCGGTCGTCATCGGTGACGTGGTCGTCCGGGTAGAACTTCGGCCCCTCCGGCAGCAGACCGGTGACGATGTCGAGCAGGACGTCCAGCTGCACCTCGCCGGTCGCGGAGACCGGGACGACCTCTCCTCCGTCCAGCAGGTCGTGCAGGGCCATGAGCTGTGCACCGACCTGGTCCTTGGACGCCTTGTCGAGCTTGGTGACGATGCCGACCACCGGGGTCTTCGGCGCTGCCTTACGGACCGCCTCCAGAATCCACCGGTCACCGGGGCCGATCTTCTCGTCCGCCGGGATGCACAAACCGATGACGTCCACATCCGCATAGGTCTCTTTCACGACCTCGTTGAGGCGCTCCCCCAGCAGGGTGCGCGGCCGGTGCAGTCCGGGGGTGTCGACGACGATGATCTGGGAGTCGGGACGGTGCACGATCCCGCGGATCGGATGTCTCGTGGTCTCCGGCTGGTCGGCGGTGATCGCGATCTTCTCGCCGACCAGGGCGTTGGTCAACGTCGACTTACCGGTGTTCGGTCGACCGACGAAGCTGATGAACCCGCTGCGGAAACCCTCGGGCGCGCTGAAGTCGACCGCGGGTGCGGCGACAGCGTCGGACGGCAGATCCGTCTCGTCGGGGAAGTCGGGGAAGTCCGGGGTGTCACTCATGGTCGGTCCTGTCTCTGGTGTTGTCCGGCACATCGGTGTCCGGGGTGGGTTCCGATCCTGTGTCGGGATCGTCGTGCAGTTCATCGTGCAGGTCGTCATGTCTGCGGGTAGGCCGCGTCGGTCCGGAGACCACCACGGTGCGCACCTTGATCCGACCGCGTCTGTCGCGACCGCCTTCGCAGGTCAGGTGCAGGCCCGCGACATCGAGTTCGGCGCCCGGCAACGGGACCTTACCGAGTTCGAATGCAGCCAGTCCGGCGACGGTGTCGACCTCGTCCTGGATCTCATCAGAAAACTCCAGGTCGACGTCCTCGTAGAGTTCGGCGAGGTCGTTGAGGCTCATCCACGCCTCCACGCGGTAGACCCCGTCGGTGATCTTCTCCACCGCTACGTCGTCGCCGTCGTCGTACTCGTCGCTGATCTCACCGACGATCTCCTCCAGGATGTCCTCGATACTCACGAGCCCTGCTGTTCCTCCGTACTCGTCGACCAGCACGGCGATGTGCACCTGGTCGCGTTGCATGTCTTCGAGGAGGTCATCAAGGTTGCGGGAGTCCGGGACGAAGACGGGTTCCCGCATCATGTCGCGGACGGGCACCGCCCGGTCGGCGGTGGAGGCGTCGTAGGTGGCGGAGACGAGGTCCTTGAGGTAGACCACCCCGACGATGTCGTCGACACTTTCGCCGACCACCGGTACGCGGGACAACCCGGACCGGACGCACAACCGCACCGCCTGTGCGGCGGTCTTGTCGTCCTCGATCCACAGGATCTCCGGTCGCGGCACCATGATCTCCCGGGCGGTGGTGTCCGCCAGGTCGAAGACCGACTGGATCATCCGACGCTCATCGATCTCGACCACGCCCCGCTCCTGGGCGATGTCGACCATCTCCCGTAGCTCGATCTCCGTGGCGAACGGACCTGCCCGCAGCCCACGTCCGGGGGTGACCACGCCACCGAGCCAGACAAGGACCCTGGACAACGGTCCGAGGATCTTACGCACCACCACGAGCAGCGTCGCCGAGCGCAACGAGACACTGTACGGGTTGCGGCGTCCCATGGTCCGGGAGACCACGCCGACGATGACGTAGATCAGCAGGGTGACCACGATGATCGACACGGCGATCGACCAGCTGCGCTCCCCCACCATGTCCAGTGCGACCACCGTGACCAGCACAGCCGCAGAGGCTTCACAGACAGTCCGGAGCAGGACCAGGAGGTTGATGTAGTCCGGCCTGTCACGCACCACCTGCAGCAACCGGGATGCCCCGGCCTTGTCATCCTTGACCAGGGATTCCACCCGTGCCAGCGACAGCGAACTCAACGCCGTCTCCGTCGAGGACAGCACCCCCGCCAGCGGCAGGATGACCAGCAACGCCACGACCGCGGAGAGAATGACGGAGAGATCAGGCATCGGTGGGGGGCTCACTGAACGGCGGAGGCACCGGATTCACCCAGCGGTCGGTGCCCGCGTCCGAGGCACTGGGGAAAGCCGCCGCACCGCTGGGCTTCGGCCCGTACGAGATACCCCGCTCCGCCTGGGAGTCGTACCAGTTGACCAGGATCTCATTCTGCAACGCGAACATACGCTGCTCCTCCTCCGGCACGACGTGGTCGAACCCGAGCAGGTGGAGCACGCCGTGGACGGTGAGCAGGTCAAGCTCGTGGGCCAGCCCGTGACCGGCGCGTTCTGCCTGTCCCCGCGCGAACTCCGGGCACAGCATGATGTCGCCGAGGACGCCCGGCCCCGGCGGAGGACCGTCCTTACGACCCCAACCCGGTGTCAGCTCGTCCATCGGGAAGCTCATCACGTCCGTGGGGCCGGGCAGGTCCAGCCACCGCACGTGCAGGTCGGCGATGGTCTCCAGGTCCACGATATGGATGGACAACTCGGCCGAGGAGTGCACGTCCAGGCTCCACAGGGCGAAGCGCGCGACGTCGATCAGCTCCTCCTCGTTGACCTCTCCGAAACCCGACTCGTTGAATACCTCGATACTCACCGACTCCTCCTCTCCTTGCGGTCCTGGCGCGCCAGCTCCGCTTCCGCGGCCTGCTCGGACTCGTAACGTTCGTAGGCCTGGATGATCCGTCCGACAAGGTGGTGGCGGACCACGTCGGTGGTGTCGAATTCGGTCACCGTCACCCCGTCCACACCGGAGAGGATCCGGTGCGCCACGCTGAGACCGCTGGCCTGGTGGTTCGGCAGGTCGACCTGGGTGAGGTCGCCGGTCACCACGATCTTCGTCCCGAACCCCAGTCGGGTCAGGAACATCTTCATCTGGGCGGGGGTGGTGTTCTGTGCCTCGTCGAGGATCACGAAAGCCCCGTTGAGAGTACGGCCGCGCATGTAGGCCAGCGGGGCGACCTCGATGACGCCGGACTCGATGAGCCGCGGGATGGTCTCAGGCTCCAGCATGTCCCGGAGTGCGTCGTAGAGGGGACGCAGATAGGGGTCGATCTTCTCGCCGAGTGTTCCGGGGAGGAAACCGAGCTTCTCCCCCGCCTCCACGGCGGGACGTGTCAGGATGATCCTGTTGACCTCACGCTTCTGCAGCGCCTGCACCGCCTTGGCGACGGCGAGGTAGGTCTTGCCGGTGCCGGCCGGCCCGGTGCCCACCACCACGGTCGAGGCGTCGATGGCGTCGACGTAGCTGCGTTGCCCGACCGTCTTGGGTCGGATGGTCTTGCCCCGGTGCTCGACGATGACCTCGCCGGTCACCGACGCCATGCCGGCAGAACCCGTGGCCCCGTCCGCCGGCAGCGATTCCCGCGCCTCTGCATCGGCACGACGGTCCGTCTCGTCGACGAGGTCGATGGTGCGGCGGGTGAGGTCCGGGGTCACCTCGGAACCACGGACCGCCATGGCCTCGAGTTCACGCAGCACTCGACGGGCGCGGGCAACCTGGGACGCCTCGCCACGCAGGGTGACATGGTTCCCCCTGCTGAGCAGGTCAGCGTCGATATGGTCCTCGATGATGCGGAAGTTCTCGTCGGCGAGACCCGAGACCGTCTGTGCGGTCTCCGGATCAAGTTCGACAGAGGTGGAGGCGATACGCCTTGGTGGTTGCTTCAAAATGCTTCCGGGTTCTCCTGTGAATATGTGGAACACGTGGCCACGTGCTGATACATGAAGCTTAGCGTGACCACCGTGTGGTGAGCACCCCAATGGCACCCAGTGCGACAGCGGCGGCCGTCGCGGTACGCAACACCTCCGGGCCGAGCACGACCGACTGGCCGGCTTCCCGTCCGTCGGAGGCTGACTCAGGGGCTGACGTGACAGCGGCGATCTCACGGTCGCTGACACCACCTTCCGGGCCGATGACGAGGACGACCTCGTCAACGTCGAGATCGACCCCCGCCAGCGGCGTGGTCGCGTCCTCATGGAGGACCAGGACCCGGACCGTCGGAGTGCGGTCGTCCTCCGGTGCCGCCCACGGCCGTGAGGCGAGACGCTCCCGGAGATCGTCGATGTCGGTAAGCAGCTCTCCGACATGGGCACCGGACAGCCGCCGTGACTGCTTCATGGCTGCGACCGCCGTCGAGGCCCACCGTGCGTGGGCCTTGGCTGACTTGTCTGACTTCCCGCCCCTGCCCCCGGTCCAGCGGGACACGCACCTGTCAGCCTGCCACGGGATGATCCTGTCCGCCCCGGCCTGCACCGCGAGGTCGACGGCGAGTTCCGCCCGGTCGGACTTCGGTATCGCCTGCACGACGGTGACACGCGGGCGGGGCTCGTGCCCGCCGATCCGGTGTCCACCGACGACGGTGCCGTCGCCGGCCCAGTATCCTGCCACCCCGAGACCCGAACCGTCGGTCAGCACCACGGATTCGTCCTGGCGCATCCGTTTCACCGAGGCATGCCGGGCCTCGGCGTCGGGGAGGGTGAACACGCCGGTCTCCCCCACACGCACCAGCTGACCCGCAAGGTCGGGGACGACGAAGACAGGATCGCTCACTGCGCCGCCACCGCTTACCGGCCGAACTTCTGGCGCAGTCGGGAGAACAGCCCACCGGAGTGCTCGTCCTCACTGGACTGCACCCCTGCGACGTGCTTGGAGGTACCACGGAACTGCTCGAGCAGATCCCGCTGTTTCTTGTCGAGGTCGGACGGGACGGTGACGTCGACATGGGCGATGAGGCTGCCGTACCCCTCGCGGCGCAGATGCGGCATCCCCTTGCCCTTCACCCGCACAATCGCTTCCGGCTGGGTGCCCGGCTCGACGGCGACGGTGGCCACCGAATCATCGAGCAACGGGACCTCCACGGAGGTTCCCAGGGCGGCGTCAACCATCGGCACGTTCACGGTGACGTGCAGGTCGTCAGCATCACGGAGGAAGTAGGGGTGCTCCTTGACCTGCACCTCCACATAAAGGTCACCGGCGGGGCCGCCACCGGGGCCGACCTCACCCTCACCGGACATGCGGATCCGCATGCCGTCGCGGATACCGGCCGGGATCTTCACCTCGATGTCACGGCGGGCGCGCACGCGTCCGTCGCCGGCGCATTCCTGGCACGGGTCCTCGATGATCTCACCGACACCCTGGCACCGGGGGCAGGCACGGGCCACCTGGACGCGCCCCAGGATCGACTGCTGGATCTCCATGACCTGGCCCTGACCGTGGCACGTCGGGCAGGTGACGGGATCCGACTTGGACTCGGAGCCACTCCCGTCGCACACCTCGCACACGACGGCGGTGTCCACGGTGACATCCTTGGTGACACCGGCGAAGCACTCGTCGAGGGTCATCTGAAGTCGCAGGAGGGCATCGTTGCCCGGGCGTACACGGGAGACACGGGGCCCCCCGCCTGCACCGCCTGCGCCACCGCCGAAGAACGCGTCGAAGATGTCGCCGAACCCGCCGCCGCCGAATCCCCCGGGACCCCCGCCACCGCCGGGCCCCTGCTCCTCAGGGTCCCCGCCGGCGTCGACGATCCGACGCTTCTGCGGGTCGGTCAACACTTCCTGTGCCAGGGACGCTTCACGGAACTTCTCCGCGGCCTCGTCGGACGGATTGACGTCCGGGTGGTACTTGCGGGCCAGGCGTCGGTAGGCCTTCTTGATCTCGGCGTCAGACGCATCACTGCTGACGCCGAGAATTCCGTAGTAGTCACGTGCCAAGGTGGCTGATTCCTTCTCACCGTAATTGGGGTCTGTCCTGGGGCTCAGGCGAGCCCCCTAAAATCACCCCGACAAGTGTAGTACGTCCTACTCGCCGGCGAGAATGCGGGAGACGTAGTGGCCCACCGCCTGCACCGAACTGATCGTCCCCGGGTAGTCCAGATACGTCGGGCCGAGCACCCCCATGCCACCCATCACGCCCTCGCGGGTACCGTAACCGGTCGAGACCACGGCGGCGGACTGCAGCTCAGCGGTGCCGTTCTCCTCCCCGATCGTCACGCTGACCCCGTGGTCCCGGGCTGCGGAGAGCAACCGGAGAACCACGACCTGCTCCTCCAGTGCCTCCAGCACACTCTCCAGCTCGCCCGCCCGGACCAGGTTCGGGGTGCCTGCCAGAATCAGCCGGTCCGTCGGACGCTCCAGCATGGTCTCCACCAGGACCGTCGCACAGGTCAGGGCCGGGCCACGGAGTTGCGGCGACACTCTGTCGTCGTCCCCCGCCGCCATCTCCGCGATGGCAGCGGACGCGTCGTCGAGTGTGTGCCCGACCAGCGTCTCATTGATCAACTGACGCAGCTTCGGAAGATCCTCCGCAGCCAACGGCTCGCTGAGGTCCACATTGCGCTGCTCCACCTGGCCGGCGTCCGTGATCAGCACGAGCAGTAGCCTGGCCTCCGCGAGCTGCACGATCTCGCAGTGTTTCACCCGCCCACGCCGCAGGTCGGGGATCTGCACCACGGCGACCTGGCGGGTCAGTTGGGCAAGCAGCTGCACACTGCGGCGCAGAACGTCCTCCATGTCGACCCCGTCCTCGAGGAAACCGAGGATCGCACGACGCTCGGGACGGCTCAGCGGCTTGATCTGCGCGATCCCGTCGACGAACGTCCGGTAGGCCTTCTCCGTGGGGATCCGTCCTGAACTGGTGTGCTGCTGGATGATGTAGCCCTCGGACTCCAGCACCGCCATGTCATTGCGGATCGTCGCCGATGAGACGCCCAGACTGTGGCGCTCCACCAGAGCCTTCGAACCGACCGGCTCATGGGTGGAGATGAAATCGGCGACGATGGCGCGCAGTACCTCGGAACGTCGCTGTTCCGTACCCGTCATCGCCTTGGCCGCCATCAGGTTCACTCCCTTTCCTCTGACCTCAGTATGCCACCTGACCCCGATTGTCCCACGTCCGCCGCCTCGCGTCAGGCCTCCTCCGCCAGAAGGATGTCGGTGATGATCCCGTCGGCGAGCAGACGTCCCCGGTCGGTCAACCGGGTCCGCCCGTTGACCCGCTCCAGAAGTCCCAGCCCGACATGATGGTCCACGGCGTTTCCCGCTGAGGTGAGCACCTCGTCCGGCAGCCCCTCACGAAGCCGCAGTCCCAGCATGACGCGCTCGGTGTGCAGGTCACCGGTCCCCAGGGGTTCGACGGTCGTCACCGGACTCCCACCCCCGCCGATCGCTTCCGCGTACCGCCGCGGCAGCTTGGCATTCACCAGACGTGTCACACCGCTGCCGGCCCCGACCCCGGTGTCGCCGACCGGGGTCACGCCCCGTCCGCTGACCGGATCGTCCACCAGCCGCACACACCCGTGGGCCCCGGGGCCTGCGCCCCACCACTGGCCCGAACGCCAGTAGACCATGTTGTGACGGCACTCTCCCCCGGGCCGAGACCAGTTGGACACCTCGTACCACTGCATCCCCGCTGCCCGGAGTGCCGAGTCGATCATCTCGTAGCGGTCGGCGTAGACGTCCTCGTCCGGCTGGGGCAGCAGCCCCTTCCGTACCTTCCGGGCCATGGCGGTCCCGTCCTCGACGATCAACGAGTAGGCGGAAACGTGGTCCACGCCCGTGGACAGCACCTGGTCCAGGGTGAGCCGGAGATCATCGTCGGTCTCGGTGGGGGTGCCGTAGATCAGGTCCAGGTTCACATGGTTGAATCCTGCCGCCAGCGCCTCCCGGGCTGCCTCGGTGGCGCGACCCGGCGTGTGCGTGCGGTCGAGGACCTTCAGCACGTGGCCGGCAGCCGACTGCATACCCAGGGATATCCGCGTGTAACCGGCGTCGAGAAGGGTGTCGAAGAACTCCGGTGAGGTCGACTCGGGGTTCGACTCGGTGGTGACCTCCGCCCCCGGTGCCAGGCCGAGGCTCCGCTTCACCGCGGCCAGAACCCTGGCCAGTCCGTCGGCACCCAGCAGTGACGGGGTCCCTCCCCCGAGAAAGACGGTGGACGGCGGTCCTGTCCGGTCCCAGTCCGCCGCCGCCAGGTCCAGTTCAGCCTCCAGTGAGCTCAGATAGGTCGACATCGACGACGAACCCGACTCACCCGGCGTATAGGTGTTGAAGTCACAGTAACCGCACCTGGTGCTGCAGAACGGCACATGGATGTACAGGCCGTACCGGTCTTCAGGAATAGGGGTCATTGGGTCCATGCTATCGGTCCGGTTCCACACCACCGAACCGGTCCGCGGCGGAGCTTCTACGGGGACTCAGCCTGCGGCGACGCGGCGTGACCGGATCTTGGAGAGCACCTGTTCCACCCTCGCGCGTTCCGCGAGGAAGCGTGGCGGCGCCTCCCCGCGCAGTTCCGCCACCAGTGCGGGGTGTTCGCCGATGACCGCCGTCTTCCACCGCGCGACGACCTCACGGGCGTGTTTCTCCGCACGCGCCAGGGCCTGCGGCAACAGGACGCTCTGCTCCTCCACCGCCAGTCGGGTCTGCTCGACCGTCCACTCGGCCAGGTCTTCGAGCATGTCCGTGAGTTCGGCGTTACGCCGTCGCAGGTTCACCCGCAGCGTCGCGGTACTGACCATCGGTGACGGCGCGTCCTCCACCGGTATGACTGCATGGTCACGCAGGAAAGACAGCGTGCGGCCCGGGTGATTGTCGACGACGGTCGTGGCCGACAGTGACCCGGACCGGATTCCCGAGACGAATGCCTGGCGGAGGCCGTTGAGTTCAGCCAGCGCGGCACGCACCTCGGCCCGCCCCTCGGCGACGGACTCAGCGAGTTCCAGGAGACAGTCGTCCACCAGTTCCTGGTCCCAGTCAGCCAGGGACTCGGCGAGATTCTCGATGAGTTCGGCGACCTCGTCGCCGATGTCGTAGACACCCTGGGTGAGCTCGCGCAGTCGCAGGCGGGCGGCGTCGTGCACGGATGGCTCCTCTCAGCAAGGTCAGAAGTCGTCGGCGGATCGTCAGGGGGTCGCGACTGAAGGACAGTGTAGGACATGGAGAACCCCGGCCCAGGGAGGCTGGGCCGGGGTGACGGGGTTAATTGGGAGGGTGCCGGGCACTCCCTGGTCGAGGCCTACTTCGAGGTGTAGATCCAGGCGATGTCGTCGGCGAAGTTCTTCGACACGGCGTGCCGCTTCACCTTCATCGACGGGGTGACTTCGCCGTCATCCTCGGTGAAGTCCCGGGCACAGATCCGGAACTTCTTGATGCCCTCGGAGTGCGAGACGGTGTCATTGGCCTCGTTGATCGCGTCCTGGATCTCCGTGCGCAGCACGGGGTTCTTGGCCAGCTCCTTGACCGGGGTGTCGGCGTTGATCCCGTTGCGTTTACGCCAGCCGACGAGGGCCTCCTCGTCGAGGGTGATCAGCGTGCCGATGAACTTCTCGTTGTCGCCGACCACCATGGCCTGGGAAATCAGGGGTGCTGAGCGCAGAATGTCCTCCAGCGGGCCGGGAGACACATTCTTGCCGCCGGCGGTGACGATGATCTCCTTCTTCCGTCCGGTGATCTTCAGGTGCCCGGTGGGCAGGAGTTCGCCCAGGTCACCGGAGATCACGAAGCCGTCCTCGGTGAACGACTCCTTGGTCGCCGTCTCGTTCCTCCAGTACCCGTCGAAGACGACGGTGCCCTTCATGAGGATCTCACCGTCCCCGGCGATCCTGATGGTGTTGCCGCCGACCGGCTTTCCCACGGTGCCGATGATGTTGTCCGGCTCGAAGTTCACCGCGATCGCCGCAGTCGTCTCGGTCATCCCGTAGCCCTCGTAGATGCGCACACCGATGCCCCGGAAGAAGTGCATCAGCTCCGGGTTCAGCGCGGAACCGCCCGAGATACAGTACTGCAGTTCCCCGCCCATCGCAGCCTTGACCTTGCCGTAGACCAGCTTGTCGAAGACCGCGCGCTTGATCTTCTGGCCCACGGTCGGGCCCGACGCCGTGTCGAGGGCCTTGGAGTACTCCACCGCGGTCTTCTCAGCCAGAGGGAAGATCTTGGCCCCGAGGCCACCGCCTTCGGTGGCTTTGGTCTTGACACCGGCGTGAACCTTCTCGAAGACGCGCGGCACCCCCAGGATCAGCTGCGGCTGCGAGCGCTGGAACTCCGGGACGAGGGTGGACATGTCCGCCCAGTGGGACTGGGTGGCCCCGCCGAGTGTCGCCGCCAGTGACACTGCACGGGAGAGGACGTGCGCCAACGGCAGGAATGTCAGCGTCCGGTTACCTTCCACGGCGATGCCACCGATCGGGTGGGTCAGGATGGCACGGGCCTCCCCCAGCCAGTTCGAGTGCAGCAGCCTGCAGCCCTTGGGCCGCCCGGTCGTCCCCGAGGTGTACACCAGGGACGCCAGGTCAGAGGACTTCGTGTTCGCGATGCGTTCCTCGACGGCGTCATCTGAAACGTCCTTACCCTCAGCGACCAGGGTACCGACGGCATCCTCGTTGAAGGAGAGCACGCGGTTGAGGTGGGCGGTGCCTTCGACAGGCTCGCCGTCCTTGACGAAGGTCCGGAGGCGGGTCGCGTGCCCGGACTTCTCGGCGATCCCCAACTTCGCACCGGAGTCCTGGACGATCCATTCACACTGTGACGTCGACGATGAGGGGTAGATCGGCACGGAGACCGCCCCCGCCGCCATGATCGCGAAGTCCAGCAACGACCACTCGTAGCGCGTGTCCGACATCAGTGCGACCCGGTCGCCAGGCTCCACACCGTTGGCGATCAGACCCTTGGCGACGTCGTAGACCTCCCGGAGAAACTCGTCCGCCCGCACGTCGACCCACTCGAACTTCCGGGGACGGCTGTACAGGATCGTCTGCGGACGCTTCAGGGTGTTCTCCCTGAGCACGGTCAGACAGGTCTCGTTCTCGCCGATGGTGTACAGCGCCTCCGAGGAGTACTCCTGCATGTCTCTCCAATCACAGTCTTGTCAAGGGGTAGCCCGGCTCACACCAGGGAACCCGGTGTGTTCCGGTGCATGATCCTAGCCGATTCCTGTATCGGCATAAGCAGAAACGGAATTCCAAGGGAAAACGGGGAACAGTCCACGCTGCAGTACAGATAAGGTTCAGGAAGCACTCAGAAGAGGGAGGTGATCAACCACACCACGACGAGCAGAACGATCAGCAGAATGAGCGCCTGCCTGACCCTGGAATGGTGTTTCACCTGTTCTCTCCTTCTCCACGGGACGGATCACCCACGGGTGCCAACGCCCGTTCCTCGTCCTCGGTCACGGGTAGCGCGCCGAACGCCACCTTGATCATGACCACAGCCGCCAGCGAGGCCAGCAGCACCAGAACGACCAGCGTCAACGGGGTCTGCAGCCAGAGAGGCAGGTCGAGGACCCATTGTTCAATGCCGTCAGTCACAACAGACAAGTTTACCTTCCGTGTGAGCTACAGGCCTAGTCCATTGACCCGGCCAGCCCCCGACGGCGCAGCAACGGTTCCACGCTGCGCTGTTTCCCCCGGAACATCCAGAAGGCGTCGTCGTAGTCGATGGTCGCACCCCGGGACAGGATCATCCGCCGGAACCGGTCACCGGCAAAGCGGACGTCGTCCGGGTCAATCTCGGCGACAGTGCCGGGACGGTCTGCAGCTCCATCGCCCCGGGCGGCGTCGGTGTCGACGAATCCCTCGAAACCGTCGGCGTCGAGAACCTCCGCCCAGAGGTAACTCCAGTAGTCTGCAGAATATCCCCCGGCGAAAATATGGTTGAAGTAAGCCGAGGAATACCGCGGTGCCAGAGCCTGCAGCAGGTCTGCGCCGAATCCTGCGGCCTCCAGGGCCTCTTTCTCGAAGGCTGCGACATCGGTGACCGCCGCCGCCTCCCGTGTGCTGAGACGGTGCCACGCCAGATCCAGCCAGCAGGCCGCCAGGTACTCGGACGTGGCGAACCCCTGGCCCCAGGCGGCCTGCGCCCGCACCGCATCCACCATCTGCTGCGGCAACTGTTCACCGGTGTCCACATGCCGGGCGTAGTTGCTGAGGATCTCCGGTTCCAGGGCCCAGTTCTCGTTGATCTGGCTGGGGAACTCGACGAAGTCCCGCGGCACGTTGGTGCCGGACAGGCTCGGGTACCGGACGTCAGAGAGCAGCCCATGGAGCGCATGCCCGAACTCATGGAAGACGGTGGCGACCTCATCGGGCGTGAGCAGGGCCTGTTCACCCTCGGCGGGTTTCGCGATATTGAGGACGTTCACCACGACGGGCGTCTGCCCCAGCAGGTTGTTCTGTTCGACGAAGCTGCTCATCCACGCCCCGCCGCGCTTGGTCGGACGGGCGTACATGTCGGTGAGGAGAAGACCGACCGGCACACCCGGACGCACAGGGTCGTCCTCGGCCTCTCTGACCTCCCAGACCTGCACATCGGGATGATAAGCCTTGAGGTCGTCACGTCGCTCGACCGTGATGCCGTACAGACGTTGGGCGGCGAAGAAGGCACCGTCGCGCAGTACGCGCTCCAGGGGGAAGTACTTCTTCAGTTCCGCTTCGTCGACGTCGAGTTCCTCGGCCCGGAGTCTGGCGGCCCAGTACGGCCAGTCCGGTCCGCCCACTTTACCGTCCGCACCGGCCGTACCTGCCTTGTCCACGGCTTTCTTGTATTCCCCCTCAGCGTTCGCCACGGCGGCAGGAGTCAGCTTCCCCAGCAGGTCGTCGACCACGGCGAGCGAACCGGCGGTCTCCGCCTCAGCGATGAACTCCGCATGGTTCGCGTATCCCAGCAGCTCGGCGCGGCGTGCCCGTAACCGTACGATCTCGAGCAGAACCCCGGTGTTGTCGGTCTCACCCCCGGACCCACGACGCAGGGACGCGTCGTGGACACGGGCACGGGCCGCGGGGTCATCGAGTTCCTCAAGCACCGGTTGCACGCTCGGCAACCCCAGCCGCACGAGCCAGCCGTCCTTCCCTGCCGCCGCCGCGTCCTCCGCCAGGCGGGACTTGTGTGTCTCGCTCAGCCCGGCAAGCTCGTCCTCGTCGGTGAACGGGACGGCGCCCGCGTCGGACGCGGCGACAAGGTTGCGGCCGAACCGGGTCGAGAGTTCCGCGAGCCGCGCGTCGATCGAACCCAGTTCGGTCCGTCCTGCGTCATCGAGTGCCGCACCACCGCGCCGGAACCGCCGCAGCCAGTAGGTCAGCAGCGCCTCGTTCTCGCTGCCCTCCGGCTGTGCCGGAAGCGAGTTCACGCGGGCGAACAGACCCGGGTCGAGATTGACACTGCTGACGTGCTCGGCGAGTTCGGGGGCCACCGTCTCTTCGACGGCGACAATGTCGTCACTGGCGTCCGTTCCCGAGTAGTTGAAGACGATGGCGAGGACACGGTCGAGCAGCTGTCCGCTGGCTTCGAGCGCCTCCATCGTGTTCTCCCAGGTGGGCTCCTCAGGGTTGGCGACGATGGCCGCTATCTCCGCCTCATGGTCGACGACCCCGGTCCTGAACGTCGGGACGAGATCGCCGACGGAGATCGCGGCGAAGTCCGGAAGTTCATGGTCGAGTTCAGAGGGGGCGAGCAGCGGGTTCTGCTGGGTGTCGTAACCGGTCATGCCCGCCAGCTTAACGCCGTGCAGTCGGCGGGACCGGGGGCGGATACGCCACAGGTAGTTATTTTCAGTAGGATATTCACCATGTCAGCCCCGGTAGAACTCAGCACGACCACTGTTCCGCACAACGACGCCCAGGACGCCCAGGACGAGGCGACGGGCAAACCCGCCCCGAAGCGTCGAGCCCGGAATCGGCGCGCCGACGGCGAGCGTTCCCGCCAACGCATCCTCGACGCCGCCACGAGCATCGCCACCGAACGCGGGTACGACGGGACCAGCATCGCGGAGATCTGCCGGGAATGCGGGTTACCGGCCAGCTCCCTCTACTGGCACTTCGAGGACAAGGATGACCTGATGTCCCAGGTCATCAGCAAGAGCTTCGATGCCTGGAACGCCGCCTGGAACATCCCTGAAGACGAGGACATCCTCCAGCACCTGCCGCAGATCGCCGAGCAGCTCCTGGATGCGCTGGAAAACCATCCGGAGTTCATCCGGTTGTGCCTGCCGCTGGCGCTACAGAAGCGGAGCGACGACCCCGGTCCCCGACGGATGTACCTGGAGATGCGCGCCGACGTGATTCGACGACTCTCGGACATCGGCGGGACGCACTTCGGCTATGTGCCGGAGTCCCGCCGTACCGCCATCGTGACCTACATGGTGTCCGGTGTGGAGGGGCTTTTCGTCGACCACGAGATGAACCCGTCCTCCGACCTGCGCGAACAACTGGATCTGCACGCGATGGGCGTGATCGCCATCATCCTGCAGGAAGCCAGCCAGCACCCGTCCTGATCCCGTGAGAACCGATCCTGCCACCGGTGTTCCTCTGCTCCGGACGCCCTCCGGCGACGTGTCCGGGTCATGGCGGAACCTCCCTGACGGGGAGAGGGTCGCGGTCTTCCGTGCCGTGCCCGTCGCGGCACCTCATGCCGAAGGGCCCGCAGCCTTCGCCCCACCGCGCCCTGCGCCAGCCTGGTCTGGGACGGTGCCGTGCGGAGACACGGCGGAACGTCGCGGTATGCGGGCCACACACACCGTCACCGTGACGTGCCCGGCGGGGGTCACGGACCGCACTCACCCGGTCATGGTGTGGGTCCACGGCGGACGGTTCGAGACCGGTCACGCCGATGAACCGTGGTACGACGGCGCGGCGCTCGCACGGGAGGGCTGTGTGGTGGTGTCACTGAACTACCGCAGACGTTTCGAGGGCTTCCTCCCGCTCGGCAGTCCCCCCGACCGTCCTGACTTTCGTGGCGTCGACGATCTCCTGCTCGGTCTGCGCTGGGTCCGTGAGTGCATCGCCGAGGTCGGTGGGGACCCGGGCCAGGTCACGTTGGCCGGGCAGTCCGCGGGCGGGGCACTTGTGGCATGGCTGCTCACCGATCCCCGGGCGGAGGGGCTCTTCCACCGGGCCGTGATGATGTCGCCCGGCGCGCCGCGCAGGGGGTGGACCCGCCGCCGTCTCACCACACGTCTGGCGCTGCGGTCACGGCACCGCCCCACCGTTGAACGGATGGGCGCACTGTCGGCCGGGGAACTCACGTCCGCGTACCGACGTTTCGCCCGGCTGCACGCCACGGACTGTGCGGTGGGGGTGTATCCGTTCTCTCTGACACAGATGCGGCCGGTGCCCGCCATCGTCGGGACGATGCACGACGAGTTCGTGCGTTTCCCCGGGGTCCGCCAGGTTGACGCCGTGCTGCGTCGGACGGTGGGACGTCTCGGGCTTCCACGGGTGCTGGAGGCCTGGCTTGTCGCTCCGGCGATGGCTGCCCTCGGAGTCCCCCTGCGTCATCTCCCGGCGTGGTGTCGCTCCGTCGCCACCACGCGGCCCGTCCGGCCGTTGGGTCGTACAGTCGGCGACCGTACTATTCGACGCTGGGCCTCAGCGTTCGCGGAGGCTCTCGCCGAGGCGGGGGCGCCGGTCTGGGCCTATGAGTTCCGGGGCGGCGTCCATCCCGCCCAGCACTGTGCCGAGCTTCCGCTGCTGTTCGACACGCTGACGGTCGGACGTGCCGAGGTCGAGGAGACGTGCGGTCCGGAGGCGGAACGCCGCCTCGGCGGCCCTGACGGCGTCGGTGCACAGTTCCGTTCAGCCGTCGTCGCATTCATCCACGGACGTCAACCGGACTGGGGCCGTTTTCGGAGACCCACCCGGCGGGCGCGGATATTCGACATGCCCGGTGTTCCGGCACCCCCGACTCATCCCCGTCTGTCAGAGGACCCGTGGCGGGCGGTCAGGACTCTGCTCGGCCCGCTCTACACCGGTCGGTCATAGACGCCTGCGCACACCCGGGTCGTGGCAGGGGGTTAGAGTTGTCGTCATGGCTCTCACCTTTCCCGATCTTGATACCCTGCGTGCCCGCCGCACGATGAAATGGACGGCCTATGAGTCCGATGTCCTTCCTCTGTGGGTGGCTGAGACCGACTTCGACACCTGCCCTCCGGTAGCGACCGCCATTCGCGACGCGGTCGACCGGGAGTACTTCGGCTATCCGGAGCTGGGCGCGGGCTCGCATCATCTTGCCGAGGCACTGGCCTCGTTCTCCGCTGCACGGCACGGTTGGACGATCGACCCGGCGAACGTGACGGTGGTACCCGACGTGGTCAAGGGGATCGTCGTGGCCGTCGACAACCTCACCGCTCCCGGGTCGTCGATCGTCATCCCCCTCCCCGCCTACCCCCCGTTCCAGAAGGTGCCCGCGGCGACCCGGCGGCCGGCGACGTACGTGCCTATGGGCTCAGGCACGGACGGCGGGGCCGTGTTCGATCTCGATGCGCTGGAACGCGCGTTCACCTCGACGGACAACCCGAACGGGGTGGGCAGCATGATCCTGTGCAACCCGTTCAACCCGCTCGGACGTGCCTTCACCGCCGACGAGTTGCGCGACGTCACTGACCTGGCCGCGAAGCACAATGTCCGGGTGATCTCCGACGAGATCCACGCGCCCCTGGTGTACTCGGGTAATCACGTCCCGACGGCCACGGTGTCTGACACCGCGGCGTCGGTCTCGGTCACGGTGACCGCCACCTCGAAGGGGTGGAACACCGCCGGACTGAAGTGTGCCCAGATCATCAGCACCAACAAGGAGGACTCCCGCGAGATCGGCCGGCTGTCGAACCTCGTCACCGGGGAGGCGTCCACTATCGGGCTGGCCGCTGCCACCGCCGCCTACACCGACGGACGGGAATGGTTGGCCGAGGAGGTCGACTACCTCGCCGAGAACTGGAGGTACCTTGCCGACCGCCTGCCCGGGGTTCTCCCCGGGATCAGGCTCCCGAAGGAAGAGGCGACGTTCCTGGCCTGGCTGGACGTGTCCGGGGTCGACCGTCTTCGTGGACCGGACGGGTCAGTCACCGCCCCTGCCGCGCGGTTGCGCACCCTCGCCCGCGTCGGACTGAATGAAGGAACGGATTTCGGCCCGACGGGTGCCGGGCACGTTCGACTGAACTTCGGCACGTCCCGCGAGATCCTGGACGAGGCCCTCGACCGTATCGCCGAGGCCGACCTGCGGAGTGGAGACGCGTGCGAAGCCTGACCCGCATCGTCAGCTCCATGAAGGAGCTGTGGCCGTACTACACGATGGTCATCGTGGCAGCACTGGCGACAGTGCTGCTCTCACTCGCGTCGCCGTTCCTGATCAGCCATGCCACCGACACCATCGTGTCGTCGGTGAACGGGTCGACCCCGATGGAGACCGCGACCCGCACCGTCATCGCGGTCGCCCTCGGCCTGCTCGCCGCCGAACTGGCGCACACGGTGATCCACAACATCGGCGGCTGGTTCGGCGATGTCATGGGGATGCGGATGCGGCAGATCCTGTCCAACCGCTACTTCGCGAAACTGCTGTCCCTGCCGCAGAGCTACTTCGACCGGCAGATCACGGGCACGGTCATCTCCCGGCTGGACCGGTCGATCATGGGGCTGACCCAGTTCCTCCAGGCCTTCGCCAACAACTTCTTCTCGATGATCCTCACCGTCATCGTGGTGCTGGGGATCTCCGCCTGGTACTACTGGCCGCTGGCCCTGCTGCTGGTGGTCATCTTCCCGATGTACCTGTGGCTCACGGCGCTGACCAGTAGGCGTTGGATGCGCTGGGAGAAGACCAAGAACGAGCACATCGACACCGCCCAGGGACGTTTCGCCGAGGTCGTCGGTCAGGTCAAGGTGGTGAAGTCCTTCGTCTCCGAGCTCCGCGAGCTGCGGCTGTTCCAGACGCATTTCGCCGAGACCGTCGACGTGACGAAACGGCAGTCGCGATGGTGGCACATGATGGACATCTTCCGGATGGCCGGCATGAACCTCGTCTTCTTCGCGATCTACCTGGTCCTGTTCCTCCGTACGCTCAACGGGTCGTTCACCATCGGTGAACTGGTCCTCCTGGTCCAGCTGGTGGCGATGGCCAAGCAGCCCGCGACGATGATGAGCTGGATGGTCGACTCCGCGCAGCGGGCAGCTGCCGGGTCCCGGGAGTACTTCGAGGCCATGGACGAACTCGAGGAACCCACGACGTCCCCGGTGCTGCTCGCAGCATCACGTGAGTACGGTCCGTCCGTGGTGGACGAGCGGGAGGTGCGGGACGCGGTGCCCTCGCCGCCGGCCACCGCCCGGGAGGACGGCCGCCCCGGGAAGACCCCGGTGTTCGAGTTCGACGACGTGACCTTCGGCTACGATCCCGGCGATCCCGTCATCCACCACGTCAGTTTCGCCGCCGGGAACAACGAGAAGGTCGCCCTGGTCGGCGAGTCCGGTGGCGGTAAATCCACGCTGGTCAACCTTCTGCTCGGCCTGTACCGCCCCACCGGAGGCACACTGAAGGTCTGCGGACACGACATCCGTGAACTCTCCGCAGCGCAGTTGCGGGGCATGGTGGGCGTCGTATTCCAGGACGCCTCCCTGTTCTCGGGGACCATCCGGGAGAACATCGCCTACGGACGCCCCGACGCCACCGACGAGGAGATCCTCCGGGTGGCTGAGCGTGCCAACGCCGACGCCTTCATCCGGAACTTCACCGACGGCTACGACACCCTGATCGGCGAGCGTGGCCTGCGTCTGTCCGGTGGACAGAAGCAGCGTATCGCCGTGGCACGTGCGATGCTGAAGGACGCTCCGATCCTGGTGTTGGACGAAGCCACGTCCGCACTGGACACCCGTGCGGAACGGGCGGTCCAGGCCGGTCTGGAGGAACTCATGGTCGGGCGGACCACGCTGGTGATCGCCCACCGCCTCTCCACGATCGCAACGGTGGACACCATCGTGACCCTGGACTCCGGACGCGTCGACGAGATCGGTTCCCCGGCTGAACTGGCGACCAGTGGCGGCATCTACGGTGAACTCCTGCGCCTCACAGCCAGTTCCTCCGAGGAGGACCGTGCCCGTCTGCGCAGGTTCGGTTTCCACGGCGACGGCGGCACCGAGGAGGACGACATCGACGCCGGCTCCGAGGCATAGCGCCTGGGTTCGCTGTCCGGTTGGTATCACCGTGCCAACGGGTGCCGCTCACCCCGCTGCGGGGGCGTGTCCGGTGTGACTCAGGTGCCAGGATCGGTCGAGCCAGAGGCTCTGCAGCGACCGATACTGGCAGCTGACTCACACAACCGGTCACTGTGTGCGCCTCGCTCCCCCACCGAGGCGACCGAGAAGACCGTACTGACACGATGAGAACCCCACCGCCCGGAACCGGGGGTGGGGTTCTTCATCTCAGCTGGAGACTGCGGTCAGTTGTCCTTGAACTTGCCGATGACCTCGTTGGCCTTGTCGGTGGCCTTTTCCTTGGCGTCCTCGAACTTCTGCTTCGCGTCCGACTTGACCTGGTCGGCCTTGCCTTCGTTCTTCAGATCGTCATTGCCAGCGGCGTCTCCCGCGGCTTCCTTGGCCTGACCGGCGGCGTCCTCCGCCTTGTTCTTGATGTCGTCGAACCCTGACATTAAAGCTCTCCTTCGCTGTTGACGTAAAAAGGCTTGCACCGACGACTGTAGTGAAATGTCGACCGGTGTGCAGGGATCTATGCGTAGTCGTAGAAACCCTTGCCGGACTTACGTCCGAGGTGCCCCGCCTGGACCATGCGACGAAGCAGCGGCGGGCAGGCGTAGGCCGGGTCGCCGAACTCTTCGAGCATGACGTCCGCGATGAACGCGCAGGTGTCGAGACCGACCATGTCCGCCAAGGTCAGCGGGCCCATCGGGTGGCTGGCACCGAGCTTCATGCCGGTGTCGATGTCTTCCTTGGTGGCGACGCCCTGCTCGACCATGCGCACTGCCGACAGCAGGTACGGCACCAGAAGGAAGTTCACGATGAAACCGGACCTGTCCTTGGCCTGGATGGCGGTCTTGCCCAGGACCTCGGTGGCGTAGGTGCGGGCGGTGTCCACGGTCGCCTCATCCGTGGTCAGCGCGGGAATGACTTCGACCAGGGGAAGCACCGGCACCGGGTTGAAGAAGTGCAGACCGATCACTCGGCCGGGGTTCTCGGTGGCCGAGGCGATCGCCTGGATGGGCAGCGAGGAGGTGTTCGAGCACAGCGGTGCGGTCTTGTCCTCGACAATGGCGTCCAGCTGCGCGAAAACGTCCTTCTTGATCTTCTCGTTCTCGATGATCGCCTCCATGACCAGTTCACGGTCGGCGAAATCCTCGAGCGAGGTGGTGAACGTCAGACGCGCCAGCGCCGCGTCGCGGTCCTCGTCACTGAGCTTGCCCCGATCCACCGCCTTGGCCAGGGACTTCTCGATCTTGGACCTACCGAAGTCCAGGGCATCCTGCGTGGCTTCCCACACCAGGACATCACTGCCGGACTTGGCGGCCACCTCGGCGATGCCGCCGCCCATCTGGCCTGCTCCGATGACGCCTACCCGCTGAACCATCGTGTTCTCCTTCGTTTTCCGTAATGTGCCCGGGCATGCTCAGTCATGCCCGGGCGACCAGCTTTCCTGCGTCCCCAGCCTATCCCCGCGGTCCTACTCAGACCGGTTTTCGTCCGAATCGGGGGCACCAGTCTCCTCGGAGTCACCGAAGTGTGCAGGGTCGGCTTTTCCGACGCTGCCGACGACTCCGAGGTCGCCCGCCACATATGTGTTGCTCGGGACGATGAAGTTACCTTCCTCGTCGTACGTCGCGACGGGAAGCTCGTCACCGGACTCGTCGTAGCCGGGGGCGGGCCTGCGTTCATTCTCTTCCAGCGCTTCGGGGCTGTCCGTCTTCTCCCACTGCCTGGTCCTGGGTTCCGGCCTGGCGTGGTAGTCGTTGTTCATCCCCTTGAGGATCGAGTACATCATCACGAAGAACATGAGGAAGAACGGAAGCCCGATGATGATCGCCACCTCCTGCAGCGCTTCGATGCCTGCATCAGGGGACATCACCAGGATCGCCGCGGCGACGGCTCCGATCGATATCGCCCACAGTACCCGCTGCCACGTCGGTGTGACGTTCTCCTCCCCGACGGCGAACATGTCGGTCACCAGGGCCGATGAATCGATGGACGTCACGAAGAAGATGGCGACCACGACAAGGGCGAAGCCGCTG
Organism: Corynebacterium glyciniphilum AJ 3170; assembly: GCF_007673095.1. Taxonomy (GTDB): domain Bacteria; phylum Actinomycetota; class Actinomycetes; order Mycobacteriales; family Mycobacteriaceae; genus Corynebacterium. Next base: position 139,225 of record NZ_VDYZ01000005.1, on the reverse strand, counting down.
ACCACGGTGCTCCACGGCATGGTGTCGAGAAGGATGAACAGCGACGACGCAGCATCCCCGTCCTCCACGACAGGGCCGGACACACTCCCCGGGTTCTGGCGTTCGGCATTCAGCCCCGCATAACCGAAGACGGCGAACCACACCAGGATGAACAGCGCCGGTAGTGCCAGCACGCCGCCGACGAATTCACGGACAGTGCGCCCCTTGGAGATGCGCGCCACGAACATGCCGATGAACGGCGACCAGCAGATCGTCCAGGCCCAGTAGAAGACCGTCCACGTGCCCTGCCAGCCCTCCGCTGTGATCTCGTCGGCATCGGACCAGAACATCAGCCTCGGCAACCATTCCGCATACAGGGACGCGGTGTCCATCGTGCCCCGCAACAACATCAGCGTCGGCCCGGCGAACAGGACGAACAGCATCAGCACGACCGCGAAGATGATGTTGATGTTCGAGAGGTTCTTGATGCCCTTGTCGAGGCCGGCGGCGACCGACCAGCACGCGGCCGCGACAATGACGACGATGATGCCGACGAGCAGCAGTGTCGAGCCGTCGATTCCGAACACCGTACCCAGCCCGGACTCGATCTGCAGCGTCCCGAGGCCGAGGGAGACGGCGATACCGAAGACGGTGCCGATGATCGACAGCGCGTCAATGAGCTTTCCGGGCCAGGAGTAGATGGCCCCGCCCAGGATCGGAGCGAAGATCGAGGACACCCGCGGTGGCAGGTTGCGTTTGTAGATGAAGTACCCGAGTGCCAGTCCGGGCAGGGCGAAGATGACCCACATGTGGATACCGAAGTGGTACATCGTGAAGCCCATGGCCTGGTTGACAGCCTCATGGGACATGGGTTCCTCATTCTGCATGGGAACGTTCACCGCGTGGTTGATCGGCTCCGCGACGCCCCAGAACATCAGCACGCTACCCAGGCCACCGGCGAACAGCATGGCGAACCAGCTCTTCAAGGAGTATTCAGGTTTCTCGCCGTCCGGGCCCAGCCGCATCCGACCGAAATGGCTGAACGCCAGGGCGATGAGAAACAGCAGCGCTATGGTCACCCCACCGACGTAGAGCCAGTTGAGGTTCGTCATCAACCAACCGGAGACCGTCGAGAATGAGTCCCGCGCACCATCGCCGAAGATCACACAGACTGCAACGAACAGAACGATGAATCCGGCGGACACCCAGAGGACGAGCCGGTCCGGGCCGCGCTTCGTCACCTCCTCCCCTGTGTCGCTGCGGGCTGCCGTTTCGCGGGAGGCAGGTGAACTTTCAGGAGAAGAAGTCACATCATATCCGGTTCCTCCGGACTGCGACCGAGCATGGTGTCGCACCCGGATGGTTGAGGTCAAGTGGACAACTGTTCCCCGAGTCTACAGAGAAGTCTCAGGCTCGCCATAAGACGAGGAGAGCCCTGCAGACACAGGTGACCCCCGGCTCCTGACGAACCGGGGGTCACCTGCTGACGTTTCAAGAGGAGAATGCTCAGCTGCCGTATACGGGGTCCTTTCGCGACGACCGTCCTGGATATCACCTCACCACCCGAGATGGCCCCGAGGCGGCCCGGGGTGGCCCGGGGTGGCGATGTCTCCGACAGTACGACGACGATGTTGGAGAACCCTGACAGGCCGCTGGAATGTCTGTCCGAGCTGTCTCAGACCCGGATACGTCAGATGCTGTCGAGGTGTTCGCGCGTCCCGTCGAATGTGTTGAACAGGACCGGGGTGCCGTTGGACAACGTCCCCACGATGTGGCGCTTCCCGTCCTTACCGGCCACGTGGAGCGGACTGCCCGAATCCCCTCCGATCGCCGGGATGAGCGCCGTGATCTCCTCCGTCTCGGCGTTCACGGCAAGCACCGGGCCACAGGTGCGACCCGACATCGTGCCGTCCTTGCAGACGATGCTGCCCACCAGGTTCTGGCTCACCGGCACCGGGTCACCCAGCGGCTGGCTCGCGCCACGCAGGAAGTCGTCGAGCACCGGGATTCCGGTGTCGGCGGTGCTGGACACCTGGCCCGGATCCGGAGTCACCGAGTCGTCGAGGCGGAACCAGGAGAAGTCGTCGAGCCCGGCGAACGGTTCGAAAGGATTCGCGGTGCCTCCCCGGATCACCCCACCGGCGTCGATGTCCTCGTTGTCAGCGAGTAGACGTCCGTCCTTGGTGGATATCTCCACGACCGGTGAGCCGATCTCCTCCGGGTTGAGGCAGTGTCCGGCCGTGACACCGTAGAAAGTGCCGTCCCGCTCAGCGACCGAATTCAAGGTGCAGATCGACTCCCGACCGTCGGCTGTGGTGATGACGATGCCGTCACCTGCATGCGTCGACGTCTCGGCTGCTGCGGTGGCCGGCAGCGCCATGGCAGATCCACCGGTCACGAGTGCGACCGCCATCGCCCCGGCGGACAGGATTCTGCCGATCGAGCGTCGAGGACGACTGCCTGAGGATTCGGCCGTCACGGTTGTTCTACGCATAATGGTGTTCCTTCGCTGAGCCGGGGGCGGTACGTAGGGGATTGTAGCGTGTCACAGACACATATGCTCTCAGGGCAGAAAGTAATCGGGCACACTGTCCGGAGGTACCGGTAGCCTTGCCCCCATGCCGCTTCGCCGTCCGTCCTCCCCGCCGAAACCGCCGGACCGCCGGCAGACCGAACGCGATCTGACGTATGCGCAGGACATGGCCGGGCTGTCCGCGTCGATCCACGACATCGACGACCATCCCGTGATCGCTGAACGACTCCGCAGCGGAGGGTTCCACCACCTCAGCCACAGTCGTGTCATCGGACACGGGGCCGCCGACCGCGACAGGGCGCTGACGAACCTTTTTTCGGGACGGGCGCACCGTGTCGCCGGCGCGCCCCTGTACCGCAGTGGCACTCCTCTGTCTGCGGACGCCCCGCTCGCCCCGGGCGACGTCGTCACCGTCACCCCGGGCCGGGGCCTGCTCACCCCACTGGACTCCCCCTGCCTGGTCCTGACGGCGGGGCCGTCCTCGATGATCTACGGGACACTGCCGGGCCACGTCGAGTGCGGCGAGGAGTTTTTCGGGGTGTCGCTCAACGAGGACGGAACGGTCACCGCGACAGTCAGCGCCTTCTCCCGCCCGGGCCGCCTGATCACCCGGGTCGGTGGTGCGCTCGGTCGCCGGATCCAGGCCAGGATGGCGTCCGCCTACATCAACGGCATGGAGGCTGCGTGACCAGCCCGGAGACGATTCGTCAGTAGCCTTTGGCTGGGTCCAGTTCCGTCGGCATGCGGTCGCCTGCGATGAATGCCCTGTAATTCTCCGCGACCGGCCCTGCCAGCTGAGTGTCCATCGACGCCCGGGTATTCGCCGAATGAGTGGTGATGGTGACATTGTCCATGTTCCACAACGGATGGCCGTCCGGCAGGGGCTCCGGGTCAGTCACGTCAAGGCCTGCCCCGCCGAGCTGACCTGAGTCCAGCGCCGCGACAAGATCGTCGGTCACCACCACGGGACCGCGGGCGACGTTGATCACCGTGGCCCCGGGCCGGAACTCCGAGAAGAGATCCGCGTCGAACAGGCCCCGGGTCTCGTCCGTCAGAGGAACGGCGATCACGGTGTGGTCGGCCGCGGCGACGGCATCCCTGAGGTTGTCGATCGAGACGGTCCGCGCGGCACCTTCCACCGGATGCCCGGTGCGGTTGACTGCGATGACGTCGGCCCCGAACGGAGAGAGCATCTCGATGAGGTGACGCCCGATCCCTCCCGCACCGACTACCGCGACGGTCGCGCCGTGCAGCCACCGGGTGTTCTCGTCGACATCACGCCACACGGACCAGCTGGCCGCGCGCGCGATCTTCTTGTGCATGTGGGTGACGGACAGCAGCAGTGCGACCGCGCTCTCCGCGACCTGACGTCCGTAGACCCCGGACGCATTGGACCATCGGCGGTCCCCTTCCTGGCCGGCGGTGATGACTCCTTCGGCGAAGAAACCCTCGATACCCGCCTGACACAGCTGGACCCATTTCACCCGGACGGGGAGATCAGGGAAGTCTGCCGGAGCGACCCCGTGGCAGATGAACGCGTCCGCCTCCGCGAGATCGTCGACGAGCACGGCTCCGGCGTTCTCCAACGCGGCCCGCGTCTCGGGCAGGGGGAACCTGGCGGTGAAGATGTTCAGGGATGTTGTCTGTCGGGTCATGCACCCAGTCATACCTTCTGTGACCGAACTACCGCCCCGGCACCCCCGAACGTACCCCTGACCCTCCGCTACGGTCAGCCGAGTCGCTCACGGAGTTGATCGAGGGTGTCGTTGAGCTGGTCTTCAAGACCCGGGTCGAGAGTCGGAAGATCAGGGAGATTACTGGGCAGATCCTCCAGTTCGGAGGGGATCTCGATGTCACTGGGGAGTTCGAAGGGAGGAGCGGCCGGGTCGTCCCCGGTCGTCTCCTGAGGAGCCTGCTCCTGGGTGGTCTGAGGGGCCGACGGCGTCGTCGGAGCGGGTGCGGGACCACCCTCGTCGTCATCACCGAACACGAAGACAACCAGAATCAGCGCGACAGCAACCAGAGCCGCGAGGACCAGCAGGATCACAGCCAGAACACCCCGCCGCTTCTTCCCGCCCCGGGGGCCGTCCTGCGCGGCTCCGAACTCCGGCTGACCGTACTGCTGTCGTGCATACTGCTCCTGCACGTACGGGTCGCCGTACGGCTGCCGGTAGTCCGGCTGGGCAGGCGGGATCACCTGTGTTTCATCGGCGTCGCCGTGACGGTACCGCGGGGGCTCCGGTGACGGCGGTCGAGTACCGCCGGACCACACCGTCGTCGGGTTCTCGTCGGGCGGGACATCGCCTGGCCCCGGTGCCGAACCCGAACGGTCCCACGCCGTTGTCGGAGTCTCGTCCTCCGGGCGCTCACCGTCACCCTGCGTACCCCACCGACCGTTCGGGCTCATCGCCACGTCCTTTCCGTCTGGGCACGGTCATCGCCACCGTGCCCGGTCCACGAAAAGACTACCTCACCGGCGCACTGGTCAGCGTGACAACGGCACGTCCCACGGACCCGACGGCACCGTGGGCAGATACGCCATGACATCACCGGTCTGCTCGCCTGCCGTGCCGTAGGTGACTGCGGCGACGCTGAACAATGACCCGCCCACGGATGCGCTGGCGACGACAGAGGGTCCCTCGTCGGACCAGCCCCATTTGGTTCCGGTCACGAACGGGAGGTTGTCGGTCCCCCAGTTCTGGCGTGTACCGTCCGCAGCCACCGGTTCGGCCGTCTCCATCCAGTGCAGGATCGGTGAGGACGGGTCACGGAGCTGCTTCGCACGCAGGAACGAGGCGGCATCGGCCGCCGACGTCGTCGAGTACCCCCAGTCGGCGTGACCGTCGGTCAAGGTCAACCCGTACTCGCGGGCGGTCGCGTCGATGCTGTCGGGGTACTTGGCGTAGAGCTGCGCAGCCGCGGCGTCGTCGCTGGCACGCACCGCACGCTCCGACAAGGCCCGGTCCGAGTCCGAACCGTCGCCGTGGCGTAAGGCGTGATCGACGATGTACAGCTTCACGATCGACAGCCCCGGCCGTGTTTCCCCGGCATTGGCGGTCCCGCCGTTGTAGATCGGTGAGTTGACGGCGATGGAGGTCCTGGGGTTGATCGTGGGGAGGACCGGATCCGCTGCTGCCGGCACAGCCGCGGCCACGGCACCGCCCCCGACAACCAGCATGCCGACGGCAGCGAGCCGACAGGCCCCGGACACCTTCCGCGACTTACCCCGGCGGCTGATACTCATCGTCTCTCCCTGTCTCCTGCTGACTCGTCGGTCCACGCCCCGGCAGCCCCCGTCCGACAATCGGTCCGGGGCACGTCAGATACTGTCCGGGACGCCCAGGCACCCCATGTTATCCGCATCCGGGGTTGCCCGTGTACCAACCCGCAGGTCTGACCCACTATGCTCAATGGCGAGTACATACGGGAGGACGTGACTACCTCCTGCTGATCCACTGCTGACTCACTCAGGAGAGATGAGATGACCCGCACCCGCCGGACCACTGCCCTACTCGCTGCCGCTGTTCTGGCACTGGGGGCGACCGCCTGCCAGCCGCCCAGCGAGAACGACAGCGAACGAACCGCTCCGTCGACCGAGGTCACCCCGGACAGCGGTTACGAAGGGGCAGGTGTTCCGACGAGTTCATCTGCGAGCGGGTCCGCTGAGCCGTCCGAGACCGGCACCATCTCAGGTGCAGACGGGGAACCGGACACTGTCGGCGACACCGAACCCTATGCACCTGGGGCTCAGACCTCGCCCCTCTCCTAGGCGCACAGGCCGTGACATTCTCCCCGGAGGACGATCTCGGCCCCGCCCGTCTCGCCGATGCTTCTGACATCCCCCTGATCCAGGAGCTGGAACGACGCGCCGGCGAACCTTTCCGGTCGGTCGGGCTCGATGCCGTGGCAGATGACGAACCACCGGGTACCGCCGAACTCACTGCTGCTGTCGCCGACGGGTGTGTCCTGGTCATCGACGGTGCCGGGAGATACGCCTCCGGACATCTCGCCGCGTGGCTGTGGGTGGGGACTGCGGACGGCGACTGTCTGATTGAACAGGTGTCGGTGGACCCGGCATGCCGCGGACAGAGGCTCGGGACCCGGCTGATCAACGTCACACTGGAATACGCTCGTCGCCGGGGTTTTCCTGCGGTATGTCTGACGACCTTCGTCGACGTTCCGTGGAACGGCCCCCTGTATCGCCGGCTCGGTTTCCTTCCACTCGCCGACGACGAACTGGGACCGGACCTCACTGCGATCCGGGAGGCCGAACAGGCGGCGGGACTGGACGTCGCCCGGCGCCTGGCCTACCGTCGGTCAGTCTGACTGAGCATCGGTCTGCCCGTCCCGGACGCCGACGACGGGCAGCTCGTGGTCGAGCGCCCACCTGGACCAGTAGCCCACGGAGTGTTCGCCGAAGAAGTCCCTCAACTGGTCGGCAGTCACCTCCAGCGGAGAACCCAGCCCCATCGCTTCGGCGAGTGCCACGGCGAAGTGCGGTTCGATGGCGGCGACCGCGACGAACCCGTCCTGCGCCGGGTACATGCCGTAGAGGGGGAATCCTCCTCCGAGAACTGCGCCGGGGCCTGCGAGCCCGAACCGCGTCGATGCAGCGAAGTCATCCACCACCTGCGCCAGGCCGACCTCGCGGAACTGCCCCTCCCCCGACATCCTCGCGCGGAACACGGCCGCGAGACCGTCAGCGACGGCGCGCTCGGCACCTCCCAGGTCGGCCACCGGCAGGGACGGCATCACCGGCCCGTCCCCGGACATCGCGATCGTCCCCGCCTGCGCCTGATAGGTCAGATCGTGGCCCGGGGTGTCAGCGTCGTCGCCCTCACTGCCGACGATCGCCACCTGTGACAGCTGCGGGTACCGACCGTGCAGGGTTTCCCAGCCGAGGCCGAGCCTGACCAAGGCGCGCGGACGGTGCGAGGTGATCAACAGGTCGGCCGCTCCGAGGTACCCGTGGAGTTCCCCCTGCCCTGCCTCGTCCTTGAGGTCCAGCGTCACGGTCTGTTGGCCCTCGGTGAAGTGGGCGTAGTATCCGGGTGCCGCGAGTGCCAACGGGTCGCCGGTCGGTGGCTCCACTTTCGTCACCGAAGCCCCCAAGCGGTGAAACCGGTGGGCCGCAGCCGGTCCCGGCAGGTTCACCGCCAGCGAGACGACATTCACACCAGTCAGAGGTCGATCCATGGTCATGATGCTACGCGGGTCGGGCTCACGCCACCGTGGTTTCCGGAAGAAGCATGGACCCGGCCATCGCCACGAAGAAGGCGGCGATGATGACCACCGCAACCGTCTTCCAGCGCCGCAGGGGCAGGACGGGGAGCGCCTCGGGTGGGGCGAACATCGCCTGCTCGTCGCGGGCGAGTAGGTCCCAGTTCGCCTGGTACGCCTGGTGGGACACCATCCATTCAGACAGTGTCTTCGAGTCCCTCCGGTTGCACACCAGCCAGTAGGCGCCGGGGACGAACATCATCGCGCCGAACCCGATGCTCAGCAGTGCGTCCGCCACCAGATTCTCCGCGTCCGACGACAACAACGTCAGGACCATGAGCACGCCCAGGACCGCACCGGCCCAGGCGAAACATTTCTTGACCATGGTCGGCCGGTACTTCCGCAACCGTTCCCGCGGATCCAAGGCAGTGGCGCTCACGTAGGAGGCCACGTCCTCCGGGATGCCCTGCCCCGGTTGGCCATAGGGGTTCTGCGCTGAATAGCGATGCTCTTGATCCACTGGTTTTCCTCCTCGAACGGTGCTGTCCCTCCGAGACTACGACACACCACGGACATGGCCCGAGGCTCTCCCCTGCTCCTGTTCGAGGCCGATAGTATGTGCCTCATGAGCACCCTCACATCACTCCTGTCCGAGAACCGGATCGCCCTGGATGTCGATGCCGCCGACTGGAGAGCCGCCGTCAGCTGCTCCGGGAAACTCCTGGAGGACACCGGGGCCATCGACCACGCCTACACCCGGGCAATGATCGATTCCGTGGTGGACAACGGCCCGTACATCGTCGTGGCCCCCGGCTTCGCGTTCGCACACGCCCGTCCCAGCGACGCCGTCCACCAGACCGCCCTGAGCTGGGTACGTCTGGCCGAACCCGTCGCTTTCGGGCACGAGAAGAACGACCCGGTCAATCTGGTCGTCGCACTGGCGGCGACCGACGCGTCCACGCACACCAGCGCCATGGCGCAACTGGCCCGGGTCGTCGGACGGACCGCGACCCGCACGAAGCTGGATGCGGCGCAGAGCCCGGCAGAGATCATCGCCGTCCTCGACGGACGGGACGGGCAGGACGAGAAACCCGCGACGTCCTCCTCCGTCGCAGAGGGGGGACGTTATCCCGGAGGCGACTCACGCAACCACATCCTCACCGTCTGCGGGAACGGGCTGGGCACCAGCCTGTTCCTGAAGAACACCACCGAGGACGTCCTCAAGCGGTGGGGATGGGATGCGCTGGTTTCCGTGGAAGCCACCGACACCATTTCCGCGAAAGGTAAGGCCAAGGATGCCGACCTGATCCTCACCTCCGGTGAAATCGCCAAGACGCTGGGTGACCCCGGCATACCGGTCCGGGTCGTGGAGAACTTCACCAGCGCCCGCGACGTCGATGCAGCGCTGCGTGCGCTCTACGCCCTGTAAAGGAGAACCACCATGGACTGGTTGCTCGCCGTCCCACAGTTCCTCGTCAACGAGATCCTCGCTGTCCCCGCATTCCTCATCGGTATCTTCACCGCCATCGGACTGATCGCCATGCGGCGCAGTGCCGGACAGGTCGCCGGCGGCGCCATCAAGGCGGTGCTGGGATTCCTGCTCATCGGTGCCGGGGCCACCCTGGTCACCGCCTCACTCGACCCGCTCGGCGTGATGATCGAGGGGGCCACCGGCATGCACGGTGTGGTCCCCACCAACGAAGCCATCGCCGGTATCGCACAGGAGGAGTTCGGTTCCCAGGTCGCCTGGCTGATGATCCTCGGCTACGTGGTCAGTCTGCTGTTCGCGCGGTTCACCCCGTTGCGGTACGTCTTCCTCACCGGTCATCATGTGCTGTTCATGGCGACGATGATCACCATCATCCTGGTCACCGCAGACTACGCGGACTGGATCGTGGTCGGTCTGGGCGCGGTCCTGCTGGGTGTCCTCATGGTCTCTCTCCCCGCCCTGGCCCACCCCTGGACCCGGAAAGTCACCGGAGACGACTCGGTCGCGATCGGGCACTTCGGCACCGCCGGTTACATCGCCGCCGGCGCGGTCGGCAAGGCCGTCAGCGGAAAGGGAACCAAAGCGTCCCCGTCCGCCGAGGACCTCAAGGTCCCGGAGGGGCTCCGGTTCCTGCGGGACTCCATGGTCGCCACCGCCCTGTCCATGGTGCTGATGTACCTCGTCCTTGCAGTCCTGTATGTGCTCCGCGCCGGTCAGGACGAGGCGTTCACTGCCTTCGGTGACGACTCTGTCGCCACCGACATGGGGAACTACCTGATGCAGGCCGTCACCCAGGGCCTGCAGTTCGGCGTGGCTGTGGCCGTCATCCTCTTCGGTGTCCGCACGATCCTCGGCGAGCTGGTCCCTGCGTTTCAGGGCATCGCCGCCAAGGTCGTCCCCGGCGCCATCCCTGCCCTGGACGCCCCGATCGTGTTCCCCTACGCCCAGAACGCCGTGCTGATCGGTTTCATCTCCAGCTTCTCCGGTGGCCTGGTGGCACTCGTCATCCTGTCGACGTGGCTGAACCCGGCGTTCGGCGCGGCTCTGATCCTCCCCGGCCTGGTGCCTCACTTCTTCACCGGCGGCGCTGCGGGTGTCTACGGCAATGCGACGGGTGGCCGCCGGGGAGCGGTCGCCGGCGCCTTCGTCAACGGCGTGGTCATCACGATCCTACCAGCGTTCCTGATCAACGTACTCGGCGACCTCTCGGGCGAGAACACCACGTTCGGCGACGCCGACTTCGGATGGTTCGGTCTGCTCATCGGCAATGCCCCCGCAGGTGTGTGGGGTCTCGTCGTCATCGTCATCGTGGCTGCCGCGGTCTTTGCCGCCGCACTACTCGTCCAGAGGAAGCTCGTGGACGGTCACTGGGACGCCGCGCCCGGACGGGACGGCGGGAGCTGGGTCGGTGAGGACGCAGAATTCTCAGAATCCGCCGTCGAGACCACGCCGGCCGGACCTGCTGACGGAACCTCGTACCCGAAGATCGCGCCTCCCAAGGGTGCCCCGGTTCCCCCGCCACCGCCAGAGTCATGACGGGCGTACCTTGGCGGACATGAGTGAAAATAACACTAACGGGAACAGTCACCTCACCGAAGTCACCGTCCTGGGAACCGGCGTCCTCGGCTCCCAGATCGTGATGCAGGCCGCTTACGCGGGAAAGAACGTGGTCGCCTACGACATCAGCCAGGAGCTCCTCGACAAGCTCCCGGACCGCTGGGAGTGGATGCGCGGGTACTACTCGACCGACGTCACCGGCTACACGCCCGAACTCTTCGACGAAGCGATCGCCCGGATCCGTCCGTCCACGGACCTCGCCGACGCTGTCAGCGGTGCCGACGTCGTCATTGAGGCGATCCCCGAGAACCTCGAGCTGAAGAAGCAGGTCTGGTCCCAGGTCGGGGAAGCCGTTCCCGGCCACACCATCCTGCTGACCAACTCCTCGTCACTGCGTCCCTCCGACTTCGCCGACGCCACCGGGCATCCGGACCGTTTCCTGGCGCTGCACTTCGCCAACCTCGTCTGGAAGTTCAACACCGGCGAGGTGATGGCGACCCCGAAGACCGACCGGACCGTGTTCGACCGCACCGTGGCATTCGCCGAGGAGATCAACCTCGAGGCCATTCCGATACGCAAGGAGATCCCCGGCTACCTGCTCAACAGTCTGTTGATCCCGTGGCTGGACGCCGCAGCGGGGCTCTATGTCGCTGACGCCGCGAACCCCGTGGACATCGACCGTGACTGGAAGATCGCCACCGGAGCGCCGTCCGGCCCCTTCGAGGTCTTCGACACCGTCGGCTTCAACGTCTCGGTGAACATCACCCGCGGGAATGCGGACGCCACAGAGAACCAGAAGAAGTTCGCCGACCTCCTCCAGGAACGCGGGATCGACAAGGGCCGGGCGGGTCTCGGGGACGGTGTCGGATTCTACGAGTACGACGCCTACGGAGAGATCGTCCGCCCGAACCCCGACTGGGAGATCTACTGACCCGACTGCCGTGACACCATCTCGGCGATCCACACCGGAGCGTACGGGGACGTGCAGTTCTTCGGCGTCGGATAGTCCTTGAGCACGCCGAGCCGCTCGCCGACCGACACGGCTCGGTCCCGGAACCCCGGGTAGTGGATGCCGATCTGGGCGAGACACTCGTTCTGGGCCCACTGCAGTCGTTCCCCACTGCCAGCCATGGTGCTCTCAATGGTGTCGAGCAGACCACAGATCTCGGTTGAGGACACCTCGTCCCCGCGCTTGACCAGCCTCTGCGTCGTCAATGCCCATCCGGCGGAGGCAACGGTCGGATCCGGGTCGTCGAACCACCGTGGCCGAAGTTCATCGGCACGTCCGCTCTTCATCACCACGTAGTTCAACAGCCAGTTGTGGACCTTCGGGGTCCGGGCGTCGCGCAGCATCTCGTCCAGTTCGTCGGTGTCCATCGCTTTCGGACGTAGCAGAAGGGTCGCGGCAAGTCGGCAGGCGGAATCTCCGGTCTGCCACAACGCCGTGCCGATCTCGTGTTTCACCGCGGCCGTGCGGCCGGTGCCCGTCTCTTTCGCCACCGCGCGGAGCTTCGTCAGGTTGACTGCGTGGTCGTCGCCGTGACGGTGGTTGACGTGCAGGATGTCCGGGTCAGCCAGCCGGGACAGGGCGTCCCGGACGTCGGCGACAGCGGCGTCTACCACTGTGGGGGAGGCGGGGCGGGTCTCAGTCATGCCGCCATCCTAATCACGCTGGGGCGTAGACGGTCCGGGACCGGTCGAGCTCTCCTCCGGCAGGACGGACACCGGGGTCCCCGGCGAACGTCTGCAGGCCCGTCGTGTAGGTGACGGGGTCAGACGGGCCCAGGACATCCCCGTGATACCAGTCCACCTGGGTCCGTGACGGGTCCACGTCGACCACCATCATCCCGTGTCGGCTCAGGTCCACGTACTTGTACCAGTGGTCCACATCCGTGAGCAGCCCTTCACCCAGCCGCAGGGCCTCGCGGACAGCGGGTGCGGCGGCACTGGTCGGCACAATCGAATCGAAGGCGCTCGCAGCGGTCACCGACGGCACGATGAACTCGGCCGCCGCGACGGTCGTGTCCCTGCCCAGCCGGTACTCCCCCGCCCTGGCCGGGATATCTGCGGCCCACGAGGAGTGGATGTCACCGGTGAGGAAGACGACGTTCATTCCTGGACCGTCCGGCCCGGATTCCCCGGTCATGATGAGGTCGATGATGCGCCGACGTTCCGCCATGTACCCGTCCCACTGGTCCGTGTTCAGCGCGACGCCCTCCGGTGGCAGGCCGATCTTGTCGACCAGCCAGTCGTGCAACCGCGGATCCAGTGAGTGCGGCAGGGTCATCGGAGCGAACATCACGGAGTTCCCGACCAGTTGCCACGTGGTCGTCGATGTCGCCAGGACGCCCGCGAACCAGTCGAACTGATTCTGTCCCATCATCGTGCGACCGTCCGCAGCTGCGGTGATCGGGGAACCCTGCAGGTCACGGTACGTTCGGAGATCGGGAAGGATCAGTTCGGCGAGCGTGCCGTAGCGAAGGTGCCGGTAGAGGTGGCGGTTACCGTCCGTGCCGAATCCCTGTCCCGCGCGTACAGGCATCCATTCGTAGTAGGCCTGGGTCGCCGCCTGCCTCACCGCCGCATACTCCTGTGGCCCGCCGTAGTCGGAATCGCCGGTGGCGCCGTCGCGCCACGCGTTGTCGAAGAACTCGTGATCGTCCCAGATGCAGACCATGGGCTTAGCGGCATGCAGGTCGGCAAGGTCCGGGTCCCGGTGGTAGTGCCCCTGACGGACCCGGTAGCCGTCAAGGGTGCGGGTACGTTCGCGTGGTTCCACGGTCCGCACGATCGTGCCGTAGGCTGCGCCGTACTCACCGGAGTCGTATTCGTAGGTGTAGTCACCGAGATGCAGGACGAACTCGACGTCGTCACGGTCAGCGAGTTCCCGGTAGGCACGGAAGTACCCTGCCTCGTAGTTCGAACACGAACACACCCCGAAGCGCAGGTGGTCCGGTGCGACGTCGTCCGCGGGCGTGGTGCGGGTTCGCCCGGTACGGGAGACGTCCCCCGCCGACGGGCCGTCCAGCACCGTGAACCGGTAGTAGTAGGTGGTGGCCGGGGCAAGGCCTGTGACATTGACCTTCACGGTGTGGTCGCGGTCCGGTCCGGTGGTCGTCTCCCCGGCTGCCGCGACGACGTCGAAACGGGAGTCCGTGGACACCTCCCAGTGCACACGGGTCGGGTCTCCCGCACCGGAGCCCGGCGTTGCCTGGGAAACGGGCGTGACCCGGGTCCAGATGACGACGCTGTCGGGCCACGGATCCCCGGAAGCGACGGAATGCAGGAAAGCTCCGTGACCGGGCGCCCCACTGCCGGCGGTGGCGGTAGCCCCGGACCACCGGGGCGTCATACCACCGACAGCGACCCCGGCGGCGACGGCACCAGCGAGGAACCGTCGCCTCGTCACCCCCGTCCCGGCAGGTGCAGGTGGTCTCGTTGTCATCGGCCTCATCGGCACAGCGTGGTTCTCCGTCTCTTATCGGGTCGCCGGACGGGTTCCGGCCACCTTGACGGAGGCTCACAGTAATGCCCTGTCGACTTTTTCGCTGTTCAGAACAGTATTCTTTTGCCGACTGTTGCCCAGATGTTCATCCGTGATTCAGTTATGCCGCCAGACACACTTCTCGCTATATGAGATTCTTTCGTTCATATTTTGGGAAACTGCATGATCTACCGTTAGATTCGGACACCATGACGAATCACGACTCCCGCCCCGCCCCGGAGGACCGCTCGGCTGCCGTCGCAGTCACGGCCTTCCCCCTGTTCATCCTCGCCGGCACCGTCGTCGCGTTTTTCGCGCCGGATCCCTTCATCCCGCTGACGGACTACATCAACCTCTTCCTCATGGTGATCATGTTCGCCATGGGACTGACGTTGACGGTGCCGGACTTCAAGATCATCGCCAAACGCCCCACCCCGGTGATCATCGGCGTGGTCGCCCAGTTCGTCATCATGCCGCTTCTGGCGATCGCCGTCGCCAAAATCCTGGGGCTCAACCCCGCCCTCGCCGTCGGGCTGTTGATGCTGGGGTCCGTTCCAGGCGGGACCGCCTCCAACGTGATCGCCTACCTCGCCAAGGGGGATGTGGCTGTCTCAGTCGCCATGACCAGTATCTCCACGATCGTCTCCCCCGTGATGACGCCGGCGTTGATGCTCCTGCTCGCCGACACACGCACAGAGGTCGACGGTGCCGGCATGGCGCTGACTCTCGTGCAGACCGTGCTCCTACCGGTCATCGGCGGCTTGTTGATCCGCACCTTCCTCAACCGGTGGGTCGACAAGATCTCCCCCGTCCTGCCGTGGCTGTCGATCGTCGGCATCGGTGGCGTGGTCTTCCCCGCCGTGGCCACCAACGCCGACCGTCTGGCCCAGATCGGCCTGATCGTCTTCGCTGCCGTCCTGCTGCACAACCTCTGCGGCTACACCTTGGGCTACCTGACCGGTCGACTCTTCCGGCTGCCCGAGCCGGTCAACCGCACCATGGCGATCGAGATCGGCACACAGTCCGCCGGACTCGCCTCCGGTATGGCCGGACGGTTCTTCTCACCTGAAGCGGCACTTCCCGGCGCCGTCGCCGCTGTGATGCACAACATCACCGGTGCCGTCTACGCGGCCTTGGTCCGACGTCGCCCCATCCCCGAGCAAACCGCGGCACCTGCCCCCGGCGACGCGGCGCAGGATGCCACGGCAGATCAACCGACGATGTCGTAGCTGTCAGCGGTCACCCGGGTGGTGACTCCGTCGGCCGTGATCAAGGCAGTGTCCGGCTGAGTCAGGTCAACCACGAACCGGTCCCCGACACTGGTGACACTGCCGTCGTCGAGACCACCCGCGTTATTGACGCCCGCTACATTGCCCAGCAGGGCATACAGTTCGGGATCCCCACCGGCACGGTAGGCGACCCCGTTGGCGTCACCACCGCGCGTAGCGTCCCAGCCGGCATGGAAGTTCTCCGCCTGGCACCCCCAGTCAAAGCCGTCAGCTTCCTGACTCTCCCGGAACATGCAGATCATCGTGTCCTGGGCGTTCAGCGGGACGGTGTAGTCAGCAAGTTCAACACGGTTCTGCTGTGGTGCCTGCCCCTCCGACGGCGCTTGCGGTTCGGGGGCCGGTTCGGGGGCCGGACCTCCCTCATCGGCGGGTGCGTCCCCCGGGGTCGGCTGCGGGGCAGATTCCTTCTCTCCGGCCCCGTCGGGCTGCTGTTCGCTGGACATGTCGCCGGAGAGCGCAGCGTCGTCCGGGTCTGCCGTGACAGCTCCCCCACTGTCCTGCGCCTCGTCCACACCTGCCCCGTCAGTGTCACAGGCGGCGAGAAAAAGCCCGGCGGCTGTCACTGCAGCGAGCCCTGCCGCGGGCAGGAGCTTGGCTCGTCGAGTTCCGGTCACATCACGCACAGGGCTCATCTCCAGTATCTGTAGTTCACAGCAGTGTCACCACCACCGTGCCACACCAGCCCGGTACCGCGCTACAGAACGCTTTTCGTCGGCACCTTCCCCGCCTTCCCCACCTTCCCCTCCGACCCTCCGCGTTTCGCTACGATGGAACAAATGGCGATGTCAGTCTTCCGGGACCGCCGCGGCCCCATCCTCATAGCGATCATGCTGTCCTCGGCCCTCATGGCCGTGGATTCCACCGTGCTGGCGACCGCAGTCCCCAGTATCGTCGCGGACCTCGGCGAATTCTCCCGTTACCCCTGGCTGTTCTCGGGGTACCTGCTCGCCCAGGCCGTCACCGTGCCGGTGTTCTCCAAGCTCGCGGACACATACGGGCGCAAGCCGGTGATCCTGACCGGCATCGCGATCTTCATCCTCGGATCCACCCTCGCCGTCTTCGCACCCACGATGACCGTCCTGATCCTCTGCCGGATCGTCCAGGGAATGGGCGCGGGAGCCGTTCAGCCGATGGGACAGACGATCGCCGGCGACATATACACCGTGCGCGAGCGGGCGAAGGTCCAGGGATACCTGGCCAGTGTCTGGGCGATTTCGTCGATGTTCGGGCCATTGATCGGCGGACTGTTCTCCCAGTACGTGTCATGGCGCTGGATTTTCGCGATCAACATTCCGCTGGGGCTGCTCGCCGCTGTGATGGTGTGGCGCAATTTCAGCGAGCACGTCGAGAGGACACGGCACCGCATCGACATCGAAGGAGCCCTCGTCCTCACTCTCGGCCTGACCCTGCTGCTGCTCGGCCTGCTGGAAGGCGGAGAAGCGTGGGCCTGGACCTCGACTGCATCGCTGGTGTGTTTCGCCGGTGGAGTTGCCGCCCTGGCTTTGTTCGTGTTCGTCGAACGCCATGCTGCGGAACCGGTGGTCAACCTGCGGCTGCTCTCCCGGCGACTCATCGTCCATGCCGTGCTGATCTCAGCCGCGATCGGCGGGATCGTGTTGGGGCTGACAAGTTTCGTGCCCACCTACCTCGAACGGGCTGCCGGAGCCACACCCGTGGCCGCCGGCATCGCCGTCGCGGCCCTGACCATTGCCTGGCCCCTGGCCAGCGCGAATGCCGGCCGAATCTACGTCCCGCACGGATTCCGCGCCTCGATCACGCTGGGGTCCTCGATCGTGATGGTCGGCACGCTCCTGCTGCTCCTGGTGGTGGGCCAGCAGAACATCTGGCTCATCGTCGCAGTCGCGATCGTCCTGGGGTCCGGGCTCGGTTTCACCGCAGCACCGAACGTGGTGGCTGCGCAGTCGTCAGTCGGCTGGTCGGAACGGGCCGAAGTCACCGGACTGACGATGTTCGCCCGCTCAGCGGGTAGTGCTGTCGCGGTCGCGGTGTACGGCACGATCTCCAACGCCATCATCTCCGGTGGCGGAGGGGACTCCGACCCCGCCACCGTTGTGGACGCCACCCGGGGCGTCTTCTACGGTGTTGTCGGTGCCGCGCTGCTCCTACTCGTGGCGGCATGGACATTGCCGAAAGTGCGGGGAGCCCAAGAAAGAAACACGTAGCCGCACCGAGAAGTCTCGGGCATGCTCGTGTGCTCGGCGGTCAAGGTCATGACCGTCGAGTAACCGTCCGTGATCCCCGCCTGCGGGGCGGGCATGTCACAGCGGATGTCTTGCCGGGGACAGTGGGCCGGCGGCGACCGTGGTGACCCTGCTGCCGCCGGGTCCGTGCCAGCGCAGCGTGACCGCATCATCCGGGGTGGTGGGCTCCCACACCCCGGCGGTCTTGAGGGTGTGGTGGGTCCGGCACAGACAGATCCCGTTGGTCACACTCGTCGGCCCGTCACTGTCGGGGTCGGTGTGCGGGGAGTTGACCAGGTGGTCATGCTCACACGCATCGGCGGGGATCTCGCAGCCGGGGAACCGGCAGTGCCCGTCACGTCCCTCAATCTGAACCCGCTGCAGGGTCGTGAACCGGTAGGCCTCGGTGTCCGGAACCTGCTCGAGCGGCGGGAGTTCGCGGATGTGCCGGGCGATAGCTGTCAGTTCCGCGCCCGTGGCAGGGGACACCCACCCGGAACCGAGGATGTAGGACGCGGCGTCGTCACGCACGCGGTAGGTGTTCACCGTGACGTTGAGCTGATCACGCCGCCCACCGAGTACACCGAGAGCGACCTCACCACGGCACCGGGACATCGACGGAGGCGACGGAAGTGCGGTCTCTGTGGCCTGGTCGGTCTGGTCGGCCTGGTCGGCAAGGACCTCCCGGCGCACCTCCAGCGCGGCAGCACTGATCGACGACCACAGTGCATCAGCGACGAACTCGCTGCCGCAGTCCAGAGTGAAGCGGCTCCCGCGACGTGTCAGGGACACCACCTCCGCCTCATCCTTCTCGGTCGCCTCCACAATCAGGGGAGCCACGGTGCACAGCACCTCATCGGCGACATCCGCCAGTGCAGTCAACACGGTGATGCCGGTGGTGGCGATCCAGTCGGCGATGCCGAGGGCGACGGCGGCGTCGAGACACCGCGGCACCTCTGCCCCGGCCGCGTGGAGTGCGCCAGCGTGCCGGTTGATGCGGCTCCAGATCGCGTCGAGATGGTCGACGGAGTAACGACCGTCGTCCCGGAAGTGGTCGAACAGGCCCGGCATGCGCTCGGCGATGTCGGCGGCATGGGCGTAACGGTAGGCCTCGCGGGTGGTCCGGCGTCGGACGGCCTGGGCGGTGGCCAGGCGGCTGTCCTCCGGGATGCCGACAAGGAAAGCGACGAGTTCGAGCTCGGCGGTGTTGATCTGGACGGAATACTGCGTGGCGAGAGAGGTGTAGCTCTGGCCGGTGGTGGGTTCGGTGGTGTAGGTGCTGGTCATGGTCCCCTCCTTGTAGATACGAACACTGTATCGCACAGGACGGACACGAAAACCAGGATATATACATTGAATCGAACGTGTGTTCGATGAATTGCCAGAAACGACAGAATTCTTGCTCCGCTACCTCAGAGACTAACTGCACCTAGAATCGGACACATGAGCCTTCTCCGCATCGTCCTCAACATCCTCTGGCTTGTCACCGGTGGTATCTGGCTGTTCATCGGCTACGTCGTCTTCGGTCTCATCGCCTGCATCTTCATCATCACCATCCCCGCAGGCGTCGCATCATTCAGAATGGCCAGCTACGCCCTGTGGCCGTTCGGTCGCACCGTCGTCCGGAGGAACGGTGCCGGGGTCGGTTCGGGCCTGATGAACCTCGTGTGGTTCCTCGTGGCGGGCCTGTGGCTCGCACTCGGCCATATCGCCACGGCCGCGCTTCAGGCGATCACCATCATCGGACTCCCCCTCGCCTGGGCGAACCTCAAGATGATCCCCGTGACGTGCTTCCCGTTCGGTAAGGCCATCATCGCGGACTCCTCGACCAAGGTCATCCCGGCCCCGGGGTCCTGACTGCAGGGTAGAGTTCACCACCCTGCACCGCTTGAGCGGGCGTACAGGTGTTCCGGGCGTCCGGAACTGCCGTAGCGCAGCCTCACGGTCACCACACCCCGGCCCGCCAGGGCCGACAGCCGCCGCTGGGCCGTGGCCCTGGACACACCGGCGACCTCAGCGACCTCAGCGGCGGACCGCTCCTCCGTCCCCAGCGCGTCGAGGACGAGGCTCTCAGTGGTACTGCCCGCCGCAGTCACAGGCTGGGATGTCCCGTGCATCACGGACAACGCCCGGTCAATCTCCTCCTGCTTCAGCGGATGAGGCGTCATCATCGTCTTCCGGAACCTGCCGAACCGTTCCAACCGATCAACCAGCGACTGGCGGGTGAACGGTTTGACGAGGTACGCATGGACACCAGCTGTCAGGGCGCGGCGGACGGTGGCCGACTCCACCGCTGCGGACAGGACGAATGCATCCGTCCCGCTGCTACGCACCAGTTCGATGCCGTCGCCGTCAGGCAGGTAGACGTCCGCGAGGATGAGGTCCGGCGACTGCGCGGCCATCGCCGCCCGCGCCTCGGCACAGGTACCTGCTGTCGCCTGCACCTGGAATCCCGGTACTCCTGAGACGATGTCCGCATGGATTGACGCGACTCGGAAGTCATCGTCAACGACGAGAACACACATGTCGCGCATGCCACGCGCGCCTTGTCGGGGCTCCCGCAGTTCCGGCGGTGTCGAGTTCGACGTCATTGCTGTTCCTCGCCTTCGGTATCGTCGGGTCTCTCATCTGCCATGTCATCCGGCACCGTCGTGAACACACCGGGAAGTCGTACACCGAACACCGCGCCCTGTCCCGGGGATCCACCGCCCGGGTCGATGATCCAGAGAGCACCACCCCGACGTGCCACCAGGTCCCGGGTCAGGGTGAGCCCGATCCCGTGGCCGTGGACGGCGTCAACGTCAGGTCCGGCTTCTGTCCCCCGGCTACCGGACAGTCCGTCTCCGGAGTCGGACACCACCAGGGTGAGCGCGTCCCCGTCCTGCATCGCCGTCACCTCGACCCACGGGTGGTTTCCCTGCGCTGACAATGCCGCGGTGACCGCATTGTCCACCAGGTTACCCAGCACCGTGGCGACGTCCTCCGCCGCTCCCGGCCCACCGATGACATCGATGACCAGTGTCGCCTCCCCCACCTGCAGGCTGACACCACGTTCGCTGGCCTCCATCGCCTTCCCACCCAGGAATGACTGGAGGAACGGCTCGCCGAGAAGCTCGGCACCCTGCAGCGGGAAATCCACGGGCCCACGGTCGGCCATGTCGCGGAGGAAGGAACGGGCGTCGTCCAGCCGTCCCGCGTCGAGAAGCCCCGACGCCGCGTGGATCCGGTTGGCGAACTCATGTCGCTGGACCCGCAGCGTCGAGCTCAGTGCCTGGACCGTACCGAGTCTGCGTGTCAGCGCGGCGAGGTCCGTCCGGTCCCGGACAACGACCACCGTTCCCAGGTGCCGACCGGCCCGGACAACCGGGCGGGCATCCAGGTAGAGCACTCGCCCGCCGACAACCACGTTGTCGAAGGAGACCGTCCGCACGGTTGACGGATCGTGGCGTCCGAGCACGCCGAGTTCCCCGGCAACCCGGGGTGGCAGGCCGAGGTCCTCCACGCACGTGTCACGGACCCCGTCGACACCGACCGGGTCGATACCGAGCAGTCGTGAGGCCACTTCATTGAACACCTCGAGACGGCCGTCCGGATTCAGTGACAGCACGCCGTCCTCCACACCGTCCAGGACCGCGGACTGGTGACGGACGAGATCCACGAGCTCCTCCGGCTGCAATCCCAGCGTGAGCCGCTCCCAACGCCGTTGCATCAGGACACTGGCGACGACGCCGATGAGAAGTGCGGTGACCCCGGCCGTACCTACCCCGACCAGGACCAGAGGCAGGTCGTCGAAGACACTGGCCCGCCGGAAACCGACGCTCACCTCCCCCACCGGCGCACTGTCGGAGACGTCCCGTACCGAATCATCGAGGGCATACACCGGCACCTTCGCTCGAGCGGAATGACCGAGTGTGCCGGTTTCCCAGGCCGTCACCTCCTCGCCCCGTAACGCCGCCTCATGGTCGGTACTGACTCGCTGACCGATCCGTTCCGGCTCAGGGTGCGCCAACCGTATTCCGTCGGCATCGGTGACGACGACGAAGAGAGCGCCTGTACGGCTCTCCACGCCAGCGGCGAGATCGGCCAGCCCCCGTCCTGCGTCCCCCGCCGTCACACCGGAACGGACCTGCGGGTCCTCCGCCACGGAGCGGGCGATCGACACCGCAGACGTCATCGCCTCCTGCTTCAGCCGCTCGACCGACATCCAGGCGAAGATGCCGGAGCACACGGCAACGACGGCGAAAACCGTCAGCAGCTGCAGGAGCAGAACTTTCGTCGAAAAACGCACGTCAGGAAGTCTACGGCACGGCATTCCGTCACCGTGAGCACAATGCACACAAGTCATTGATTGCACACAAGATGATCTAACGCACACAACCGTCGTCTTGTGTCCCCGGTCACTTTAGGCTCACTCTGTCCGGTCAGACACACCTGAAGGAGATGCGATGACCACCGCAGACAGTCTGCTGCTGGCGGCAGACTACAACCTGAGCCACACACCGTCCGACGGGATCCTCGTCGCGCTCGGGTTCCTCATGATCCTCACGTTCATGGCACTGATCATGACCAGCCGCATGACCCCGATGCTGGCCCTGATCCTCGTGCCCACCATCTTCGGCCTGGTCGGTGGCGCCGGTTTCGGCATCGGAGACATGGTCATGGACGCCGTCAAGGACATGGCGCCGACAGCGGCCCTGCTCATGTTCGCCATCATGTACTTCGGCATCATGATCAACGTCGGACTGTTCGACCCGCTGATCACGTGGATCACCCGGATCCTGGGCAACGACCCGGCCAAGATCGTCTTCGGCACCGCCGTCCTCGCCGGTGTCGTCTCGCTCGACGGTGACGGGTCCACGACCTACATCATCACCACCTCGGCGATGCTCCCCCTCTATCTCCGCCTCGGGATGAGCCCGGTCATCCTGACCTGTGTCGCCGGCCTCGTCAACGGCACCATGAACATCGTCCCGTGGGGCGGCCCCACCGTCCGCGCCGCGGCCGCCCTCGGGGTCGAACCGTCCGAGGTCTTCGTCCCGATGCTGCCGTCGCTGGCCGCAGGTCTCGTCATCTGCTTCGTCTTCGCGTGGCTCATGGGACAGGCGGAACGCAGACGGCTCGGACGCCTCGAAACGTCCCACCTGACCGGGATGACGGACCGTTCCGGCACGGAGACCGCCGGCGCGTCCATGCACACGTCGATGGCCGACACCATGCTCGACCCGAACCGTGCCACACTGCGACCGAAACTGCTGTGGTTCAACCTCGTGCTCACCGTCGCCGTGATGGTGCTGCTGGTGGCCGACCTCTTCCCGCTGGCCTACGTCTTCATGGTGGGTGCCGCGATCGCCCTGACGGTGAACTTCCCCCAGCTGAAGGACCAGGCCAACGAGATTGTCTCGCACTCCAGTTCCATCGTCGCGGTCGTCGGCATGGTGCTCGCCGCCGGCGTCCTGGTCGGTGTGCTGGACGGCACCGGCATGGTCACCGCCATGGCGGAGTGGATCACCTCGGTCATCCCCGATTCCCTCGGCGGGTACCTGGCACCGATCACCGGCCTGCTGTCCATGCCGATGACCTTCTTCATGTCGAACGACGCCTTCTACTTCGGCATTCTCCCCGTCCTCTCCGAAAGTGCCGCACACTTCGGGATCGAGCCGGTGCAGATGGCCCAGGCGTCGATCACCGGACAGCCCGTCCACATGCAGTCCCCCCTGGTTCCCGCGATCCTTCTCCTGGTCTCCCTGGCCAACGTCGAGCTGGGTGCCCACCACCGCAAGGTGCTGTGGCGGGCGGTCGTGGTCTCCCTGGTCATGCTGGCCATCGGCGTCCTCGTCGGGCCGATCCCGTTCCACGTCGGCTAGACGCTATACAGGAGACGACCGTCTGCCTTCCCACCGCGTCGGCGACCTCGGGGTTTCATCACCATCGTCGCCGTAGATCGGGACGGCCCGCTGACCACTTCCTTGTAGATGCAGCAAGCGGGATGCTTGCCGCCTCCGTCGCCGAACCCGCTGACTTCCTGGCCCCACAGTCACCGCTGGGTGAAACTGACCTCTGACATTGTGGCGGCGATATTCACGGTCACCGAGTACTCCTCGTCTCCACGCCCGTCGACCAGAGTGTTGTCGAAGGTATTGCAGTCGACATTGCTCATCGTGGTCGAGTCACAGGTCACGCGCACCCGGTAGGACGGACCGTCCGTGTTTCTCGGGAAGACCATCTCCACCGAGCTCATGGTGGTGGTGAGATCGATCTCACTGTCCTGGTTCACCGTCGCTCCGGTGAAGTCCAGCGTCGGTGAACTCATCGTGTAGGTGTAGTCCCGGTAGCTGTCCACCGCGTTGACCCGCTCTGTGCCGCTACCAAAAGTCCCGGAGGTGGAGCTGCCGTCCACCGACGTGATGCCGCCCCACCGGGGGAACAACACCGCTCCCAGCGCGATGACACCGGCGACGAGGGCGAGGACGACCGCAAGTACCGCGGCGACGACCAGTGCCTTGAGCCCACGGCGCTTCTTCTTCGGTCCGCCTGACGCCTGCCCGGCTTCGACGGGATCAGGCTCACCGGGATCCGGCAGATCCCAGGCGAACGGCGCCGTCCCCAACGGATCCCATGACGGGGGCTGGGTGCGCGGGGGCTCGAAACCCGGTGCGGCGGCGACACCGCCCAGGTCGATCGTCGGTGACTGCTCGTCCGGGGCCGTCGTGGCGTCCGCAGAGGGTGCGTCCGGCACAGTGGACGTACTGGGCGCAGTAGGTGACGACGCCCGGTGGTCGTCCCGGTCAAGCAGGCCGGCGGGAGCCACCGGCTGACGTTCATACAGCAGCCACCAGGCCACCCCGGTCAGCGCGGCGGACACCACAAGGCCCGTCAGGGTGATGCCGCCGCTGAAGATGCCCCCGAACACCAGGAACACCGCTCCGACGATCAGCGTCCCGACCGCCAGGGAGCGGTCCTCGCCGAAGCGGGGGTCCCGCTCCCCGCGGATCAGCACGTCCAGCGGGGTTTTCGGGACGGTGTAGCGGCGCAACACCAGCAGGGCGATCCCGTAGACCCACACGCCGACGCCGCCGAGGAAGGCCGTCAGGACAAACACCAGCCGCACCAGTAGCGGGGAGACCTGGTAGCGCACGGCGATGCCTTCACACACCCCGAAGAACCAGGACCTGGTCGACTGGCTGCGCGGGAAGCGGACGGGGCGGGTCTCCCACATCCGGCGGACGGTGGACTCGAAGGTGCCCCGGGGACTGCCCGTGCCCGGGGTCGTTGACTGTGTGCCGTAACTCATGGTCCTCATTCTTCGCGGACCTCCAGCCAACCACATCGGGGATGCCCCGGATATCCACCCTGATCCTGTCGTTCCCGCCGGATCTCAGGGTGGTCCCCGATACCCTGAGCCGTCTGGTCCTGGCAGTCTTGGACACATGTCCCACCTCCCCGTCCCGAAAGGACGCCCCGGCGCGCCGGCACCGGACCTGTTCCGGGTCGCCGACGGCAAGCTCATCGCCGGGGTGTGTACCGGCCTGGCCGCCCACCTGGGTGTACGGCTCACCGTCGTCCGCCTGGTTTTCGCGGTGGCGAACGCCGTCGCCGGCGTCGGTGTGATCGCCTACGGCGCCCTGTGGGTGTTCACCACACGCGTCGGGTCGGCAGCTGAGGCTTCCACGTCCACTGCCACCTCCTCCGCCCGCCGCCGCGGGCTCGACCCGGACCTCATCAACCGACCCGTCGCCGGAGTGGACCGGCTCCTGGCTGTACTGGCCGTCGTCCTGTTCCTGGCCGGAGCCGCGACCAAGCCCCAGGTCGCCGTGAGTGCGCTGCTGTTGGCCGGTGGCGTGCTGCTGGTGTGGAGGACCTTCGGGCCGAATGCCCTCGCCGGGGCTCCCGGGCATCAGGGGCCGCCGAGCCGTGTGCCGGGTGGGCTGCAGTGGGTGAGCCTGGTCGGTGGCCTGGTGCTGCTGGCCATCGGCATCGGCTACACCGTCTTCGGGATCCGGATCGACGAGGCCGCCACCGACGGCACCGGCGGGGTGATCATCCCCGCCCTCATCGCGGCAGTCGCCCTGATCCTCGGGCTTGTCGTGGTCCTGATTCCCCTGTGGCTGCGTCTGTGGTCCATGGCGAACACCAGCGCCCGTGAACGCGCCGCCGAGGAAGAAAGGGCGCGTATCGCCGCCCGCATCCACGACTCCGTCCTGCAGACGCTCACACTGATCCAGAAGAAGTCCGCGGAACCCGAGATCGCGCAGATGGCCCGCAGCCAGGAACGCCAGCTGCGCCAGTGGCTCTTCGCCCCGGGCGAGTCCGTGCGTACCGAGACCCTGTTCGGCGCGTTGCGTGTCGCCTGCGGCGAGGTCGAGGACACCTTCGGCGTGCAGATCCGCCCGGTCATCGTCGGCGACGACCGGGACACCGACGACGCCTCCGTCGCACTGCTGCTCGCCGGACGTGAGGCTATGGTCAACGCCGCGAAGCACTCGGGCTGCCAGGAGGTCAACGTCTACCTCGAGGTCTCCGACGACGGCGCGGTGGAGCTGTTCGTCCGCGACCGGGGCCCCGGCTTCGCCGTCGAGGACATTCCCGACGACCGTCAGGGGGTGCGCTCGTCGATCCTGGACCGGATGGACCGCGTCGGCGGTAGCGTGGAGATCGACTCGGGGCAGTTCGGCACCGAGGTCATTCTGACGTTGAAAGGGCGGACACGGTGACGGAAGCTGAAGCAGACAGGAACGCGGAGGCAGTGGCGGTGTTCCTCGTCGACGACCACTCCATGTTCCGCACCGGGGTGCGTGCCGAGCTGACGGGTCAGCCGGAGATCCGGATCGTCGGAGAAGCCGGTTCCGTCGGCGACGCGGTCAAGGGCATCCGGGAGACCGCCCCGCAGGTCGTGCTGCTGGACGTCCACATGCCCGACGGCGGGGGGCTGCAGGTGCTGCGGCAGCTCCAGGAGGACACAGACAACACAGACGACACAGGCGACACCGACGGCACCGAAGACGGCCCCCGGTTCCTCGGTCTGAGCGTCTCGGACGATCCCACGGACGTGATTTCCCTGATCAGGGGCGGGGCGCGGGGATATGTCACCAAGAACATCAGTGGGCAGGAACTCGTCGACAGCATCCTGCGGGTGCATTCCGGTGACGCGGTGTTCTCCCCACGCCTGGCCGGCTACGTCCTCGACGCGTTCACCGCCGGCCCCGCAGAGGAACCCCGGGTCGACGACGCGCCCGAACCGTCCGACAGCGTGGAGCCGACCCCGCTCCCCGACGACGCCGACCAGAGCGTCCTGTCGACGTTGACCCCACGGGAGAAGGAGGTCCTGCGTCTCCTCGCCCGCGGCTACACCTACCGGGAGATGGCCGGGAGGCTGTTCATCTCGGTGAAGACGGTGGAGACCCACGTCTCCAACGTCCTGCGGAAGACCCAGCAGACCAACCGACACTCCCTGTCACGGTGGGTGTCCGACAACAGACTGGGATGAGAGTGTAGAAGTGGGGGCATGAGCAACCGGCAGTCCAGCAACACCAGCAACACCAGCTACACCGTCAACGTCGTGAAAGAGGACCGTGACAACCTCGACGCCCGCGACGTCTCAGACGACACCATCGACGTCGAAGCGGCGGGCACGGCCTGGTGCGCCGCCGTGGTGGGCGTGGACGGTGCCGTCGTCTGGGGAGATGACTTCGAGGACCTCGAGACCGCCGTCCGCGCGAAGCTCGCTGAACTCGTCGGTGGACACGCTGACGACGAGCCCGAGCTCACCTGGCAGATCGACAGCGGCACGGCGGCGTCCCGTCAGGTGCCGTTGAACCCGATGTGACGACAGCGAGTACACGCATGGATCCTGCGACGATCACCCTGGCCGTGCAGCTGCCGACGACGCCGACCCGGGCGTTCCGCGCGCTGACACGCTCGTCACAGCTGCGTCGTTGGTTCGGCGACGTCCTCGACTACGACCGCTCACTGCTCGTGTTCGGTGCCGGCCGACAGCTCACCTTCATCTCGGACGGGACGATCGGACAGGGTCAGGTGACCGTGTTCCGCCCTCCGTCGGTACTGGAGTACAGCTGGAACAACGAGACCCTCCGCTTCGACCTCGACTCCGAAGGGGAGGAAACCTCGTTGACCTTCACCACCACGATTCACGGTGCCGAATCCGCGACCATCGCCGATGCCGCACGACCCGACTGGGAGGACGCGCTGGAACGCCTGCGCACCATGTTCACGGCCCCTGCCGACGCCGGAGGAGTTGAATGACCGAGCACCCCACCCCGGACGACCGCCTGACCGAGCGCTACGGACAACCGCAACCCTGGTCCCCGACCGAGTGGAATGACACCCTGGAGACCATCACCGCACACCGCTCGGTGCGCCTGTGGCAGGACAGGGAGGTTGACGACACCGTGCTGTCGACGGTCCTGGCCGCCGCGCAGTCCGCGCCGTCCTCGTCGAACAAGCAGACCGTGTCAGTGGTCGTCGTGCGCGACCGCGCGGTGAAGGAGGAGCTGGCGGGCATCGGCAAGCGGATGTCGTCGCATGTCGCCACTGCGCCGGTTCTTCTGCTGTGGCTGGTGGACTTCTCCCAGATCCGCTTCCACGCCGCGCAGGCGGAGCAGGCCGCCGAGACCGGGACGCCCGGTGACGCCACGGAGATCCACGGCGTGTCCTCCCTGCCACCCCACGACCTCGGGTCGCTGGACTACCTAGATGAGCCCGTGACCTCCGTGCTGGACATCGGGATCGCCTCGCAGACCGCCGCGGTCGCCGCCGAGTCCCTGGGACTGGGCACGGTGTACCTCGGCTCGATGCGCAATGACATCGGCGCGGTCCAGGAGATCCTCGGCATTCCGCAGGACGTCGTGCCGTTCCTCGGTCTGGCGCTGGGCTACGGCGATCCGGAGGAGAATGCCGGGGTGAAACCTCGCCTGCCGATGGAGCTGGTCGTCCACCATGACCGGTACAACGCGCGGTCTGACGAGGCCGGTGCACAGGAACGGGCCCGGTTGCTCGCCGACTACGATGAGGCGCTCGCCGGCTACTTCGCCCGCTACGGGCAGCATCCGAGGTGGTCCGACCAGACCCTGCACCGAGTGTCGCAGAAGGCCGCGACGAAGACGAAACGCCACCTGATCCGCGAGTTCCTGGAGAAGGCGGGGTTCGGGCTGAAGTGACGCTCCCGCCATCGAGGTCGGCATCAGCATCGACGTAGCAACCCCACAGGGCGGTCGTGCCAACCTGTGGGGTTGCTAGGCTGCGGAACCATGGCCCGCGACAACCATTCCGACAGGAAGAACGACCTCAGGACTACCCTCATCGACCTCGACGGCTCCGGGTACGGCGGATACAAGCGTCTCCGGGGCACGCACCGGGTCGCCACGCCCGACGGCACGCCGGTGACGCTGTCGGTGGACAAGGTGCAGTCAGACCCGTTCGCACCACCGTCGCTGGTGCAGGTCAGCGTTCCGTTCTCTGAGACAGGCATAGCGGACTTCCCGGACTTCCCGGACATCCCGGTGCGCGACCACCTGACGCGCCGCATCGCTTCCTCCCTGCGCGAGCACAATCCGTCCGGCGGTAAAGGTTCCGGTTTCCTCGCCGTGGATGCACCGGGGCAGCAGGTCCTGGACCGCAGCAGCGTGGTCATCTCCGTACCGGACGACCGGGTGACCGTCCGGCTCGAGGTCGCCCTGCCCGCACAAGGACGGCGGATCCGGGGACGGGCTGCGGCGTCACTGCTCTGCGAGGTACTGCCCACCGTGGTGCAGGACGCCCTGCTCGACCTGGACACTGACGCGCTCGAGGCGGTGGAACTCGCGCACGAGACCTACCTGGACCAGGAGTTCCTGCGCGCGTCGCTGGATCAGCTGGGGCTTGTCGGTTTCGTGGCCGACGGTTCCGTCCTGCCCCGGGCGGCCGGCAACTCCCAACTCCCCCTCACCGGGGCCGTGCCCTTCTCCTCCCCGGAGTCTCTGCGGCACAGCGTGACACTGCCATCGGGCCGCACCGTCACCGGCCTCGGTGTGCCGAAAGGTGTCACCCTCATCGTCGGTGGCGGCTACCACGGAAAATCGACCCTGCTCAACACACTGGAACTCGGCATCTACAACCACGTTCCAGGCGACGGCCGGGACTTCGCCGTCACCGACGCCGATGCCGTCTCGTTGCGGGCGGAGGACGGACGTGCCGTCACCGACGTGGACATCTCCCCGTTTCTGCATGATCTCCCCGGCGCGGGAAAGACCCCGGACACCCGGTGCTTCTCCACGACGAACGCCTCGGGCTCCACATCCCAGGCCGCCGGACTGGTCGAGGCACTGGATTCCGGGGCGACGTCGCTGCTGATCGACGAGGACACCTCGGCGACGAACTTCATGATCCGCGACGACCGGATGCGCGCTCTCGTGCCGTCGGCGAAGGAACCGATCACCCCTCTGGTGGACCGGGTCCGCTCGCTGTGGGAGGAACACGGGGTGTCGACCGTGCTGGTGGCCGGCGGGTCGGGCATGTTCGTCGACGTCGCGGACACGGTTATCATGCTCGACAACTACCGTCCCGTCGATGTCACACACCGGGCACGGGAGCTCGCTGAACCTGCTGCGGGCGACGCGATGGAGTTGCCGACGCAGCGGACTCCGGGGCGCACATCGTTCTCGTCACCGGGACGCGGCGGCAAGGGGCCGCGTCCCCCGCAGGCGAAGGGCCTGCACAGTATTCGCGTGGGCGAGGACTTCATCGACCTGTCCGCCTGGTCTCAGTTGGTCGACCCGTCCCAGACGAACGCCGTCGCTGCCGCCCTGGGGGCGTTGGACCTGGACGGTTCCTCCCCGCTGTCTGTGCTTGTCGATGCTGTCGTCGACCGTGTCGGCCGCGACGGCCTGGACACGCTCTCCGCCCACGGCGCAGGTCGGCATCCCGGGCGCCTGGCCGGTGTACGCCGCCATGAGATCGCCGCCGCGGTCAACCGGTACCGGGGGCTCAGGAGACGGAAGTAGGCACCTCTCCCGGTACGCTCACAGGTACTGGCGCGTACCTGGAATGGTGCACATTTCCCGCCGGTACTCCCGGACGGGGCCGGGCCTGTGCCGTTAGGATGACATCCATGACGACTCCGGCACAGATCCGTAAGGCAGCCCTCGCCCTCCCTGATGTCGTGGAGGTCGAAAAAGGGGTGTTCGAGGTCTGCGGCGTGCCTTTCGCCACGGTGACTCCGGAGAAGATCCTCCGTGTCCCGGAGCAGGATGACGTCGCTTTGGACGAGGTCAACGGCATGCAGTCCAATGCGTTGGTACGGCAGGCATGGTTCGCTGCGGCACCTGAGGCCCTGGCCGACCGGCTGCACGCCGCCGACGCCGCGGTCGCCGGACAGGTGGGTGATCTTCCGAAGAGCATCGGAACGCCGGCGACCAGGGCACTTGTCCAAAGGGCGATCACCTGTCTGGCGGACCTGGAGGGTGTCACGGAGGACGAACTGGCGTCCTGGCACGGCGTCGGGCCTAAGGCTGTACGGATCCTGGGGGAGTCGCGATGACGACGTCGTCCGGGCCGTAGCAGATCTCACCCGCGTCGAGATCGGCGGCGCGTCCCGCTGTGGGACTCGAGCAGTCCCATTCCCCTACTCGCATCGCCAGGGTGTTGCCACCGCCCTCGGAATCACGTCGCTCACGGTACTCGTCGACAACCGCCTGGGCGTCCAGGCAGGACACGGATCCTTCCCGGATCTCCACCAGGGTGTTCCCCGATGCCGCCCCGCAGGTGGTGCCGGCCGAGACCAGTTCATCTGTCTCCGAGTAGTCACCGTCGACACCTGCAGGGCGCTCCGGAGTCTCAGTCGCAGAGGCCTCAGAGGTCTCAGAGGCATTCACACGGTACTCGTGATCCAGGACGTCCCCGGTGAGAGTCATCGTGCTGTCGTCCCCGCTGATGTCCAGGGTTGTCTCGCCGACGGCACAACTCAGTTCAGCGTCCTCGCTCATCTCGCAGGAGACATCCCCCACGGTGACCCGCTGGCCAGGCTCCAGGGCGGCGGGAGCGGGCGACGCTCCTTCGACCATCGTGTAGGTGATCCCGTCGGCGGTGATCCTCGCCGCACCGGGACGTTGCTGCTCGAACGGCGGTACCTCGATGTCCGGGGCATCATCCGGCACGCCTCCGGTACAGGTCACCGCAGCTTCCGTGTCGATGATGCAGATGCCTGTCCCCTCGTCACCGGTACGGTAGTCGAACGATGCCGTCCCGCTCCGCTCGAAGGCAGCCGGATCGACATCCTCAGACCCCTCAGCCTGCTCCGCGAAAGTCGGTGTCGGCGCATCCTCATCTCCGGAAGAACAACCGGCGATGAGGAAAACCCCTGCCGTCGCGACAGACAATGTCCTGATTCCCTGAATTCTCCTCACAGGAATCTGTCTACCAGGCTGGCGTAGGCCCTGACCGTCAAATCCAGGTCCTCGAGAGGGAGGTGCTCGTCATGGGTATGCAGCTGGGCGTTGACCTCGGCGAGCGTCCGGTCACGGGCATTCAGGGCGAAACCGTAGCCCACCCCTCCCAACCGTCGACCGAAGCGCAGGTCAGAACCACCCGCCGCGAGAACAGGGACGACCTGGGCATCAGGAAAAAACTCCCCGACGGTGTCCTCGATCGTCCGGTAGAGCCGGGAGTCGGTCGTCGAGACTTCTGCGGGCTCCGAGATCAGACGTTCAATCTCCACCTCCCCGGCAATGTCACCGAGAGCGTCACGCAGCACGGCGTCGACATCGGCATCGGTCTGGCCCGGCAGCGGGCGGATGTCGAGCTCCAGGTAGGCGCTGGACGGCAGGACGTTGATCGCCTGCCCGGCGCGCAGCACGGTCGGCGCGATGGTCAGGTGTGACACCGCGTCGGCGTAGCGCGCGAGTTCACCGAACTCCAGGTACGCGTCATCGTCCGCACCTGTGAGCAGGGCGTCGTTGATGGACTGGTCGAAACGGAACGCCTCGACGAATCCCCGCCAGAGCGGGTCGCCCGAGACCACGGGACGGTGGGCGGCGATGCGTCGGGCCACCTCCGCGATCCCTGCCACAGTGAAGTCCCTGCCGAAGGGCTGGGATCCGTGCCCGGCGTCGCCGCTGACATGCAGCCGACGCTGGGCCGCACCTTTCTCACCGACGACCACGACAACGGCATCCGATCCGTCGGAGACGGGCAAATGTGAGCCTCCGGTCTCGGAAATGCAGTTGCGCCAGCTGAACAGGTCGGGGTGTTCCTCGGAGAGCCATTTCGCTCCGAGGCCGCCGCGGGCCTCTTCATCGGCGACACCGACGAAGGTCAACGTCCCGCGGGGTGGGGTCCCCGATGCTGCGGCGCGGGCGACCTCGCGGGTGACCACGGCCATGGGGGCGGTGAGTCCCAGCATGTCGACGGTGCCCCGACCGTAGATCCTGTCGTCGATGACGTCTGCTCCGAAAGGGTCGACGGTCCACCTGGCGTGGTCGACGGGGACGACGTCGGTGTGCCCGAGGAACGTGAGCGGCTCGGCCTCGGGATCACTGCCCTCGACGGTCACGATGATGCTGGTACGTCCCGGGCGGGGTTCCAGACGGGTGATCGTCACCGCGTCACGGACGGCGGGGTCTGCGGTGAAGAAGTCCTCGAGGGTGTCGGCGTTACGCACCTCCTGACCGGAGTCCGGGGTGAGGTCGTTGACGCACGCGTTGCGGACCAGCGTCTGCAGCAGCTCCAGGGACTCGGTGAAGAGTTCTGTTCTGGTCCCGTTGCCGGTCACTTCAACGCCTCCGGAACGAACCAGTAGTCGTCTTCGCCGCGATCCTCCAGGTAGTCGGCGAACTCGTCGGACCGGTACGCCTCGGCGACCGCGTCGGCCCACTCGGAGTCTGCGTCCTCGCTGCGGACCACCGCGACGAGTTCAAGTTCGGGCAGCAGTTCCTCCTGGAACAGCTGCAGCTCCGGGTCCACGCCGGACGCGTAGGCCATGGAGCCTGGGATCACGGCCCAGTCCACGTCGTCGAGCCCGCGGGAGATGAACGCCGAATCAAGAGTGCTGATGTCCAGGTCGTGCGGGTTGTCCGCGATGTCCTCCGCACTGAGTTCGGTCTCGTCGGCGTCGTCGTTGAGCGTCAACCAGCCTGCCTGGGCGAGGATGCGGTACGCACGGGAGGCGTTCGACGGGTCCTCCGGGATCGAGACGGTCTGCCCGTCGGCGATGTCGTCGAGACTGTCGTGGTTTGACGAGTACAGTCCGGCGGGAACGGTCGGGACCGGCGTGATCGACGTCAGGTCCGCCCCTGCATCCCGGTTGAAGGCCTCCATGTAGGCGGTGTGCTGGTCGACGTTGAGGTCCACGCTGCCCTCCTGCAGCGCGATGTCCGCCTGCTGCAGCTCCGTGAAGTCGTCGAAGGTGACCTCGTATCCGTCCTCCTCGAGGATCGGTACGACCCCTTCCCGGAGCAGCTCGCTGTAGGGCCCGGGGGATGTGCCGACGCGAATGGTGCCTTCCTCCTGCTGGGCGCCGTCGTCGGCGCACGCGGCGAGACCGACTGCCAGGCCGGTGGCGACGGTGGCGGCGCCCGCGGTCCGCAGAACGCGTCGGACGGTGGTGGTGTGACTGATCATGGTGGCCTCCTCGTTGTGGTGGAACGTCATACCCACACCACACTAGACCACTTGGTCTATACCTCTGTCGCCGGGGGTCTGTCGCCGACACGCACACGCGTCTACGGTGGAGATCATGAACGGTGTCGCGGCCGTGGATTTCGAGCTCGCCCGCCAGGTGCTTCAGCGGGGCATCGCGGTGCTCTTCCTGCTCGGGTTCCTGTCCACGCTCAATCAGTTCCGACCGCTGGCGGGTGAACGCGGGCTGCTGCCCGCTCCCGATCTCCTCGACAGAGCTGCCACAGTGGAACGTGAGCGCGGTGGCCCCGTGCTGCGTCCGACACTGTTCCGCCACGTGCGCTACACCGACCGCCGGCTGAGCCTGTTGTGCTGGGCCGGCATGACCGTGGCGTTCCTCCTGGTCGTGGGAATACCGCAGCTCGGTCCCCCGTGGGTTCCGATGCTGTGTTTCCTGGCCCTGTGGTTCGGCTACATGTCGGTGACCAGCATCGGCCGCACCTTCTACGGATTCGGCTGGGAGATGCTGCTGTGCGAGGCCGGTTTCCTCGCCGCATTCCTCGGGTCGAATTCACAGCCGCCGACGACAGTGACGATCGTGCTGATGATGTGGCTGGTGTTCCGGTTGGAGTTCGGTGCCGGGATGATCAAGATCCGGGGAGGCCGGGAGTGGCGTGATCTCACCGCCCTGATGTACCACCACGAGACCCAGCCGATGCCCGGCCCCTTGAGCAGGACCGCACACCTGATGCCGTCCTGGTTCCACCGGGGTGAGGTCATCGGCAACCACGTGACACAGCTGGGTGTGACGTGGCTGCTGTTCATCCCGTTGCTCGGGCTGGTGGTCGATTCCCCCTG
This sequence comes from Corynebacterium glyciniphilum AJ 3170, assembly GCF_007673095.1. GTDB lineage: Bacteria > Actinomycetota > Actinomycetes > Mycobacteriales > Mycobacteriaceae > Corynebacterium. The sequence goes on along the minus strand of NZ_VDYZ01000005.1, from coordinate 104,010 downwards.
GCCCCTGCTGGTCGGGGCAGGTGCCGCCGCGTTGATGATCGTGACACAGCTGTGGCTGGTGGTCACCGGGAACTTCGCCTGGCTGAACTGGGCCACGGTGGTGCTGGCGTTCTCCGCGGTCGGTGTCCCCGCCTCAGGACGGTCCGACACCGGCATCCCCACCTACTGGATCGTGGTGACCTCAGCGGTGTTCGTGCTCTATGCGGTTCTCAGCTGGCCGGCGGCGCGCAACCTGTTCTCGGAGCACCAGGTGATGAACGGTTCCTTCAACCGGTGGCAGCTCGCCAACGCCTACGGCGCATTCGGCACGGTGACGAGCACGCGCACCGAGTACGTCATCGAAGGCAGCGACGACGGGACGTCCTGGCAGGAGTACGGGTTCCGGGGGAAGCCGGGTGACGTCCGCCGGCGCCCGCCGCAGATCGCCCCGTACCATCTCCGGTTGGACTGGATGATGTGGTTCCTGCCGTTGGGCGGGGTCGACCGGTGGTTCGTGGTACTGCTGCACCGCCTGCTGGAGGCGGACGCCCCGACGCTGAAACTACTCGCACACGACCCCTTCCACGGTGCCCGCCCGACGGCGGTGCGGGTGGTGTCCTACCGTTACCGGTTCTCCACCCGCGACGAATTCGCCGCCACCGGGGGCCGATGGGTCCGGGACCGACGGTCCGTCCTGATCCCTCCGATGACTCGCAACTCACCCTGACATCCCGGGTGCGCCCGTGCGAGTGGTCAGCTGCCGACCCCCGTACATGCCGGGGACGTCGCCGCCGCCGCGACCAGCCCTGCCGACAGGCCGTTGATGTAGCGGGCCTTCTCCGCACCGGTGAGCCCCTCCGCTCCTCCCCCGGTGGCACTGCCGAACTCGTTGTAGATCCACGGCATGTCCGCGATCAGCGAGATCACCGGGATATTCCCCTCCCACAACGGGTCGCGCCCGGCGAAAGAGTTGTCACGCACCGGCACCTCCCCACCTTCGAGCATCGACCGTGCACCGGCCACGACACCGGACAACCGCTGTGATTCCGCAGCCACCCCCGGGTTGTCGAAGCTCACGGTTCGGTGCCCTCCAGCGCCATCCGTCCCCGCGCGGTACGCGCCCTGGCGTTGCGGGAAGACCGCCGACTGGTCAGCACCGGGGGTCGTGTGGACGGACACCCCCATGAACGCACCGGCACCGGACGCCCGGTCGACACGCTCACGGTAGGTCACGTCCTCGTCCACGGAGGTCTTCACTACCTCGGTGCCGATCCCGGCGAGCGCGAGCCGCGATTCGACGGCACGCGTGATCTCCAGAGCATCAGCATCCTCACCCCCGTTGGGGTAGTCGATCATGCGGACACCGGTGACGGGGTCGAATTCGTCGGTGTCTTCTCCGTTGTGGCCGGGATCCAGGGCAACAACGCACCGTGGAGCTGCACCGCCGGTCACCGACGATCCCGGCAGGGAGGACTGTGCCTGGGCGGTCGCCACGGTTCCGGCGGCCACACCGGCGACGGCAACGAGAGCCGCAGAGAGGGCGCGGCGGGCATGGTCACCCGAGGAAGAAGACTGCATGGAGGAAAGTATAACTCACAGGTAAATCTGGATCTCCGCTCAGGCCGGCCCGTCAGCTGTACCCGGCTGCTGTACCTGGCCCCTGGCGAAGGCCTGTTCGATGATCTCGAGCACCCGGACGGAGTCCGCCGGATCGACCGGCATGGGGCCGGTACCGTGGATGGCCGCCGCGAGGCCACGGTAGAAGTCGGAGTAGTCGCCCACCAGCGTCTCCACCTGCCGGGACCGCTCCCCGTCACTCACCGTGCCCCAGTTCTCCGACGGCGTCGTCCCGTAGCCGGGGTCCCCGGGACGCACACCGTCCTTCAACGCCTGTTCCTGCCCGTCGATCCCCCAGCTCGTGTACCCCGCCTCCGATCCGACGACCTGGAAACGCGGCCCCGGGTTCGGACGCACTGCGCTCATCCACAGGTGGGAACGCACACCGGAGTCATGATGAAGGGCGAGGAACACGTCGTCCTCAGAATTGGTCTGGCTGCGACGCCGGTCGATCTCGACGTGCATGTCGAACTCACCGTCATGCGTCGCCACGGGTCCGAACAGCTGGAGGGCCTGGTCGATGACGTGTGATCCGAGGTCGTAGAGCACCCCTGCACCGTCCGCAGGGGTGCCGGCGGTCTTCCAGGAGTCCCGTGGGTCGGGCTGCCATTTCTCGAAGCGGGACTCGAAGCGCCTCACCTCGCCGAGTTCGCCGGTGTCGACGAGTGAACGCACGGTCCGGAAGTCGCCGTCCCACCGCCGGTTCTGGAAGACGGTGAGGCAGCGGCCCGCCTGTTCCGCACGCGCGATGAGGTCACGGCCCTCCTCCGCGGTGGGCACGAACGGCTTGTCTGTCAGGACGTGCAGACCGGCGTCGAGGGCGGCGCCAGCCAATGTCGCGTGGGTCGCTCCGGGCGTGCCGATCACGACGAGATCGAACTCGTCGGCGCGGGCCCACACCTCCTCTGCGGAATCGAGCAGCTGGACGTCCGGGTACTCCCGTAGCGCATCTGCACGGCGCTGCTCGTCGGTGGTGACCACCGCTGCGAGCTCGAAGGCGGGATCGGCGGCGATAAAAGGCGCATGGAAGACGCGCCCGGACAGGCCGAAACCGAGGACGACGGTGCGAATCGGTGTGGTGTGTGGGATGTTCATGTCTCCCTTCTACACGAAGACGGAGATCAGCAGTGCCATGAGCAGACCGAAGACCGACACCAGTGTCTGCACCGTCATGTGGGTCTTGGTGGCCTGGCCGAGCGTCATGCCGAAGGACTCCTTGACGAACCAGAATCCGGCGTGGTTGACCCAGTTCAGGCCCACGGAACCGGAACCGATGGCGATGACCACCAGCGACACGTACGCCGACGGCATACCGACAACCAGCGGGGCGAGAATTCCGGTCGCGCTGACGATTCCCACGGTGGCCGAACCGGTACAGAACGACAGGATCAGCCCGATCAGCCAGCCGAGCAGGATGAGGTTCATGTCGAACCCGGAGACCACGTCGACGATGGCGTCGTTGATGTCCGAGGTCTTCAGCACGGAGTTGAACATGCCGCCACCGGCGATGATCAGGGCGACGCCAGCGACTGACCCGAGGGAACTGCCGAAGGACTTCTTCACGTCCGCGCCACTCATCTTCGCGGAGAAGCTCAGCACGATCGCAGCGAACAGGACGCCGATGAACATGGCGATGACAGGTTCACCGAGCAACGCCGCCGGGGTCTTCAGCGCCGACTCCGGCGCGACGAGGTCGACGACGGTCTCGAAAAGCATGAGAACGACCGGCACGAGGACGCACACGAACGCCAACCAGGTGGGGACAGGGCGCAGGATGTTGCCGGACTCCTCCCCGCGACGCGGTTCCTCCGCCGCAGGCGAACCGTTGATCCCGTCTGAGGTACCGGCTCCGGCATTCACGGACGATTCAGCCGCGAGATCCGTGGGTGTCGTGCCGGTGTACTGGCGCACCAGCTTGTCCTCCGGCTCCAGGGAGATCCGCGGCGCGATGAAGTGACCGTAGACCGGACCGGAGAGGATCACGGCGGGGACGGCGCACAGGAGGCCGAGCCCGATGGTCAGGCCGATATTGGCGTCGAGACCGTTGACCGCGATCGTCGGCCCGGGGTGCGGTGGCAGCATGCCGTGCAGGCAACTCAAGGCGGCGATGGCCGGGATGAGGATCTTCAGGTACCAGGTTTTCGGGCGACCGGCGGCGACATCGAGACGCAGCGCGACACCGTAGATCACGGGCATCAGCACCACCAGACCGACCTCGAAGAACATCGGGATACCGATGAGGAAGGCCACCGCGGTCATCACCCAGGGCGCGGTGCGTGGTGAACTGTGCTCGACGACGAGATCAGCGATGCGCCCGACCGCACCGGAATCGGCGAGCAGGCGCCCGAGCATCGCGCCGAGGAAGACGACGAGCCCCGTCTCCCCCAAAGTGCCTCCGGCACCGTCGATGAGGGTCTCAGGGATGTCCGCCATCGGCAACCCCGCCGCGACAGCGGCGAAGAAGGAGACGACAGTAAGCGCCAGGAAAGGGTGGAGTTTCGTGCGCCAGTTGATCAGGAAGATCAGCAGGATGATCGAAACTGCCAGAACCCCAACCAGATAAGTTGGTGAATCATACATGGAGGGCCAGGATACTCCCCGCATCCGGTGACCACCGACACCGCTTCCCCCGTCCGACCACTCAATCCTGCGCTGGTAGGGTCGCACGGTGTTCAGCGACACCACCGCCACCGAACGGAGATCCACGTCGTGGCCACTCGAAGCCCGAAACCCGCACCCCCCAGGATCAGCGTCCTGACATTACCCGAACTCACTGATGCCGACGGTGCCGGTATCCGCGCCGGCGGACACCATGAAGCATTGCGCTACACGGACACGGACCTCGGCGACAGCAACCTGACAGCCGCGAACTTCGTTGAGTGTGAGTTCCTCGGTCTGGAGACGGGGGAGGCTCAACTCCAGGCGGCGCGGTTCAGTGAATGCCGCCTGGACCGACTCACCGCACCGAATTTCTCTGCGGCCCGAAGCGGGTGGAATGACGTGCACATCACCGCCTCGCGCTTGGGCGCGGTGGAACTGTTCGACTCTGACCTGCATTCCGTGCACATCGCCGACAGCAAACTGATGTTCGTCAATCTCCGGTCGGCACGGCTGCGGGATGTCACATTCTCCGGCTGCGCCATCGACGAACTTGATCTCACCGACGCCGACGCCGACCGTGTCTCCTTCCATGACTGCACGGTGCAGACCCTACGACTCGACCACGCCAGGCTGAAGAACACGGACCTGCGCGGGCTGGGCCTCAGCGCGATCGGGGGTATGGACTCGATGCGAGGCACCGTCATCTCGACGTCCCAGGCGATCGACCTGGCCAGTTCTTTCGCACGGCACCTCGGGGTGGCGGTCGTCGACTAGGAATCGAGCCTTCCCCCTCAGCAACCTGATCTCATCCACACCCAGCCGGCCGGGTTCAGCCGGATCGGCGAGCGGAAGCCAGCACACGCGAACCGCCTGCTGAACACCCGGCCCCACAGCGGTACTAGAGATTAAGGATCACTCACCCCCGCGGCATCCTACCGTTAATGTGCCCGTCTGCCCCGAGCTGTGCGAGGACCGCCGCGATTTCCCGTGGAGTCACCCGGCAGCACCCGCCGAGCACCCGGACGCCTGTCTCAAGGAAAGCCGGCACCGATTCCAGTAGGCCGGGCCCACCACCGGAGTCCCGCGGTACCCACACGCGGTTCACATGGTCCCAGCGTTCGCCGCTGTTCGGGTAGGCGATCAGCGGCAGATCCGTGAACTCGGCGAGCCTCCGGACACCTGCCAGGACGTCGCCGGCGGCGCCACAGTTCACACCGACCGCCTGGATCGCGGTCGACGCGGACGCGATTGCCGCGACATCCTTCAGGTCCGTCCCGTCGCTCATCAGACCATCACTCCCGGGCGTGACGGTGAGGCTCAACCAGGCCGGACGCCCGACACGATCCAGTTCCCCGGCGAGTGCTTCGACCTCCCGGATGGACGGAACAGTTTCGGCGAGCAGGACGTCCGCCTCCGTGTCCGCCAGAATCTCGATGCGCCGACGGTGCCACGCCGCCAACTCCCTGACGGACAGTCCGTATGCCCCGTCGTACTCCGTCCCCTGGCCGGGGCCGGCACCGTACGGGCCGACCGACGCCGCGATGAGTCGGTCGTGCTGAGCAGCGTCGACCGCGAGACGGACGCTGTCCCGCAGCAACGACTCCGCGACATCCTCGGCTTCTGAGGCGGCGACCCCGGCGGCGACAAGACCGTCCACGGTCACTTCATAGGAGCACGTCGTGGCCACGTCGGCACCGGCATCGAAGAAGTCACGGTGAGCGGCGACAATCTCGGCGGGGTCGTCCCGCAGGATCTGCGCCGACCAGAGCGAACCGGTGATGTCGTTACCTCTGTCGGCCAGGCGGGTACCGAGGCCACCGTCGAGAATCGTGATGGGAAGATCGGAGTCTGTCATCCGGACCACTGTAGACCTGTCAGTACAGTGTCTGCCATGACACCACCCACCGAAACCGTCGGACATTCCGAACCGCCGGAAAACTCCTCGCTGCAACGCACCATGGCCTCGCGCCACCTGGTGATGATCGCCCTCGGTGGGGTGATCGGATCCGGACTTTTCGTGTCCTCCGGTTACACCATCGAGCAGGCCGGCCCCCTCGGCGCGGTGCTCGCCTACGGAATCGGAGCCCTGGTCGCGTGGTTGGTGATGACCTGCCTCGGCGAGTTGGCCGTGGTCTATCCGGTGTCCGGAGGATTCCACGTCTACGCCAGCAGGAACCTGGGGCCGGCCTGGGGGTTCACCACCGCATGGTTGTACTGGTTGTGCTGGGCCGTGGCGCTGGGCAGCGAGTTCACCGCCATCGGGATCCTGATGCAGCGGTGGTTCCCCGACATCCCGGTGTGGGTCTGGTGCGCGGTGTTCGCGACAGTGCTGTTCACGCTCAACGCAATCTCCTCCCGTGTCTTCGGTGAGTCCGAGTTCTGGCTCTCACTGGTCAAGGTGGTCGCCGTGGTCGCGCTGATCGTCGTCGGTGCCGCGTCCATCATCGGGATCAACCCGTTGACGGACGACGGTGCCATCGGTCTCGGCAACTTCGACACGCCCGACGGCCTGCTGCCGACCGGCATCGGCGGGATTCTCATCACCACGTTGGCGGTCTTCTACGCCTTCTCCGGCACGGAACTGATCGGCGTCGCCGCCGGCGAAACGAAAGACCCCGAGAAGACGATCCCGCGGGCGATCCGCACCGCGGTCCTGCGCCTGACCGTCTTCTTCATCGGCGCGATCGCCGTCATCGCCGCGATCATCCCCTATTCCTCCGCCGGGCTGGACGAGAGTCCCTTCGTCACCGTCTTCGATGTCGTCGGGTTGCCCGGTATGGCCGACGTGATGAACTTCGTGATCATCACCGCGCTGTTGTCCGCGGGCAATTCGGGGTTGTTCTCCTGCACCCGGATGCTGCACTCGCTGGCGTCCGAGGGACAGGCGCCGAAGGCACTAGCCCGGACGACGGAACGTGGCATTCCGATGCTCGCGCTGTGCGTGTCGATGCTCGGTGGGCTCGCCTCCCTGCTGTCCAGCGTGGTGGCCCCGGGAAGCCTCTTCCTGGCACTGGTGTCGGTCGCCGGATTCGCGGTGGTGGCGGTGTGGATCGCCATCGCCGCATCCCAGATCGCCTTCCGGCGGCGCTTCACCGCGGCAGAGGGACGGGTCGAAGACCTGGCCTACCATTCACCTCTGTTTCCCTGGGTGCCTGGAGCCGCACTGGCCCTGTTGGTCGTCTCCCTGGTGGGAGTGGGGTTCGACCCGTCGCAGCGCGCATCCCTGTATTTCGGTGTGCCGTTCACAGTGGCGTGCCTGGCGTACTACCGGTTGCGGCACGGTCCGGGAGTGTTTCGGCCGGGAACGTGACGGTAACGAACGGGCTTGTGCTGACCGGTTGTGGCACTGCGGCTCATATCCCCGCTGGCGCGGGACGCTCATTCCACCAAGTGTTCCTGTTATCGGTGACGCGGGCTCACCCCGCCTTGCGGGAATGGAGCCATGCACACTGCTTATGTAGCGCGATGTGCTCTGACTCTTCCTGCGCCAGCAGGGGTTCAAGTCATTTGCAACGTTCCGCTTACGGGGCTCATCTGTGGATTTCCAAAGAAACCTGCAGCGCCCACTGGAGGCCAGAACCAAGTCGTATCTAAAATGGACATCGGCTCCGCAAACCTGCAGTACATCGAGTGTGCTCCCCGCGCCAGCGGGGATGAGCCCCTTCGCGTCCTGAGAACTACGGGTCTGCTCTAGTGCTCCCCGCGCCAGCGGGGATGAGCCTCTGGGGTACGGCGTCATCGAGTGGATGGAACAGTGCTCCCCGCGCCAGCGGGGATGAGCCCACTCCACCGGATGATCTGCGACGTGCAGCTACGTGCTCCCCGCGCCAGCGGGGATGAGCCCAGCATCCACGCCCGCGAGTGATGCTCTTCGTCGTGCTCCCCGCGCCAGCGGGGATGAGCCCCTCCGATACGACACCAGGGCAGGCAACATTGCGTGCTCCCCGCGCCAGCGGGGATGAGCCCACGACGCAGTGGCAGCCAGCAATGGCGGGGATGTGCTCCCCGCGCCAGCGGGGATGAGCCGAACCCGATGACCTGACGGAGTTGGCGGCTACGGTGCTCCCCGCGCCAGCGGGGATGAGCCCTCCTCGTCGTCTACTTCCGGTTGGGGGAAGTAGTGCTCCCCGCGCCAGCGGGGATGAGCCGATCTCCGGCGACTTACCGCCCACGGTGACGGTGTGCTCCCCGCGCCAGCGGGGATGAGCCCTGCGACTCATCGATGAGCTTGCGCCACGTCAGGTGCTCCCCGCGCCAGCGGGGATGAGCCGGTGAGCACCTTCTTAGCCTCGTCGTTTGTCACGTGCTCCCCGCGTCAGCGGGGATGAGCCGACCCCCTGGCCGAGTCCGGCGAGGGGGTGTGGAGTGCTCCCCGCGCCAGCGGGGATGAGCCCACCGTGCTCAACCGGGTCAGGAAGTTCGAGGTGCTGCTCCCCGCGCCAGCGGGGTTAAACCCAAGCACCAACTCAATCGTCCAGAACAGCCCAGCACGATGCACCGCTCCCACCACCAGATGCCCTGGAAGACACACAGTTTGCACTCGGCCTTGCGCTACGGACGATGCGATGAAAGCGGCGGGACGCTGTCCAGCTAGGATGGCGAAGTTCCGGCCTGCCACCCGTCATTCTCAGGGGGCAGGCTTTCTGACGTCGAACGACTAGTCGAACATTCCAGGAGGTCATGTGGAGTACACCCCGTTCACGCTGCTGACAGATGTCGGTTGGATATCGCTGCTACTGGTCATAGGCAATCTACTGCGCCGGCATGTGCCGGTCTTCCGGTCACTTCTGCTGCCCAGTCCCATCACCGCCGGCCTGCTGGGCCTCCTGTTCGGTCCACAGGTCCTCGGTCTCATCGGGCTGTCGGACGCCATGGGGGACTACACCACGTTGCTGATCGCGCTCGTCTTCGCCGCCATGCCCTACTCGATGCGTTTCGACCGGTCGGTGCGGCGTGGTGCCAAGACAATGTGGTCGTTCTCGACCGCGATGTTCCTGGGACAGTGGGGTGTGTTCATCCTCCTGGGGGTCATACTCTTCCAGCCGGTCTGGGGGACGGAGGACTGGTTCGGCATGATGTTGCCCGTCGGGTTCGTCGGAGGATTCGGGACCGCGGCGGCGGTAGGCTCGTCGCTGGAAGCCGCCGGCGCGACAGCAGCGAGTTCGCTGGGCTTCACCTCGGCGACAGTGGGGACCCTTGCCGCAATCGTCGGTGGCATCATCATCGCGAACTGGGGTATCCGCAAGGGGAAGACAACCGAACTTCCGGCCGCGCTGCCGTGGGACCTCCGGTCCGGTTTCATCGACAAGGTCAGTGAGCGCCCCTCCATCGGGAGAGCAACGACGAACCCCTCGTCGATCGAGCCGTTGGCGCTGCACCTCGGCGTGCTGGTACTCACCGTGATGGCAGCCCACTACATCAACCAGGGGATCTCGCGTCTGTTCCCTGATGTGTCGGTACCACTGTTCGCGATGTCGTTCGTCGTCGGCGTGATCGGTCAACTGCTGCTGCGTGCCGTCCGCAAGCCGACCTACCTCGACAAAGACACCGTCACCTCGATCTCCGGTGCATCCACGGACTATCTGATCGCCTTCGGCATCGCTTCGATCGTGCCGGCAGCGATCGCCGACTACTGGGTCCCGTTGGTCATCCTCTTCGTGCTCGGCACCGCGTACTGCGCGTTCTTCTGCTGTGTCGTCGCGCCGCGCTACTTCGGCGAGCACTGGGTGGAACGGGGCCTGTTCGGATGGGGCTGGGCCACCGCTGCGGTGGCCACCGGCATCGCATTACTGAAGATCGTGGATCCGAAGATGAAATCCGGAACGATGAACGAATACGGAGTGGCCTACATCGGATTCGCCCCGTTCGAAATCGGTATGACGATCATCGCACCGATGGCGGTCATCGCCGGCTGGACGATGGGGTTAGGCGCCGCCGCGCTTGTGCTTGCTGCGGCGATTCTTGCCGCGCCGTGGGTGTTCCGCTGGCTACCCCACCACCAGTAAGGTAATACGAATGAGAATCACCGGAGCGGTACTCGAAGACATCGGTCGCGAACGTCCCTACGCCGTGTCACAACCGATCACCGTCAGCGACCTCGACCTCGACTCGCCCGGCCCCACCGAGGTCCTGGTCAGAATCGAAGCCGCCGGGCTGTGCCATTCCGACCTCTCCGTCGTTGACGGCAACCGGCCACGGCCCGTGCCCATGCTGCTCGGGCACGAGGCCGCGGGAATCGTCGTCGACACCGGCTCTGAAGTCGACGACCTGGAACCGGGCGAGCGCGTCACCATGGCCTTCCTCCCCCGGTGCGGGGAGTGCGACGGCTGCAGGACGGACGGACGTCTGCCCTGCGAACGTGGCTCCGCCTCGAATACCGCAGGCACGCTGCTACACGGCACACGCCGCCTGCACCGTGACGGTGAGGCCGTCCAACACCACCTGGGCGTGTCCGGGTTCGCCACCCACGCCGTCATCGACCGTGCCTCCCTGGTGAAGATCGGCAATGACGTCCCCCCGGAGGTCGCGGCAGTCCTCGGATGTGCCGTTCTGACCGGCGGAGGTGCACTGCTCAACGCCGTCCAACGGGGGAGCCACGAGTCCGTCATGGTCGTCGGCCTGGGTGGCGTGGGCATCTCCGCCCTGATCTCGGCGGTCGCAGAGGACAAGGGTGACGTCATCGCCGTCGACGCCCTGCCCGAGAAACTGGAACTCGCCAAGGAACTCGGGGCCACATCGGTCTACACCCCTGCCGAGGTCGCGGAGCAGGACATCAAGGCTGACCACGCGCTGGAATGCGCCGGGCACCCCAAGGCCTTCGAGACCGCCTTCGCCGCGACGAAGCCGGGCGGACGCACCGTCACCGTCGGCCTCCCCCACCCCGAGGCGAAGTCCGGGATCCCCACGGCAGTCGTCACCGGCGAGGCACGCACCATCATCGGCAGCTACCTCGGCTCAGCGGTGCCCCAGCGCGACATCCCCACGTTCGCCAACTGGTGGCTTTCCGGCAAACTGCCGGTGGAGAAACTGATCTCCCGGACCATCCGTCTCGATCAGATCAATGAAGCGATGGATGAACTCGCTGACGGGCGGGCTGTCCGCCAGGTCATCCTCTTCGACTGAGAACCGGTCACACCAGTCACATCGACGGCGGGGTGTGCAGCGACGGGTGGCTGGTCAAGGACCCCAGTACACGCATGCACCGCTCAGTCATCTGCTGCGCCGTCTGCTCCGGGTGATCCGCCCACCAGGACACCGTCGATGACACGATGGCGAACCACCAGGTCAGCAGGAGAGAATGGTCGTCGCCGTCCTCAGGAGCCGTCAAGCCCGCGGGCTCTTCCGCTGTGGCCGTCCCAAGTACGTCTGCCACACCCTGTGAACCCATCGCGTTGAGGGCCTTCTGGTGGACACGTGCCCGGTCGTGAGCCTCGCCGGGACGTGGCAGAGTGGGATCGTAGATGACCTGCCAGTCCTCGATGTGACCGTCGAGTGCGGTGAAGATCGCTGTGAGAGTCGTCAGCGCGCGTACCGGCCCGGGCGCCGACTGTGCTTCAGCCACAGCCGGCAGGAGGCGGTTCGCAGCACGTTCCAGACAGGCGGCGTGCAGGCCGTCCCTCGACCCGAAGTACGTGTAGACCAGTGGTTTCGAGACCCCGGCGGCGACAGCGATGTCGGCGACCGAGGCTGCGGCGTAGCCCCTACGACCGAATTCGGCGGTAGCTACGTCAAGGATCTGTTGCTCACGTTCTTCCCGGGGGACGCCCTTCGTCCCCGCCCTGCTCCCTGTGCTCATGAGTGTTTCTGGTCAATCAGAACCCCCGGATTCAGGACACCGGACGGGTCAAGGGTCGACTTGCTCGCCTGCAACGCCCGGGCGAAGGGTTCGGAACGTTGCCGGTCGTACCACGGCCGGTGGTCACGGCCGACCGAGTGATGGTGGGTGATGGTGGACTGGTGATCCACCAGCACCTCCGAGACCGCGGCCTTGATGTGGTCCCACTGCTCCACCGTCCGGCCCCACGTGCCGCCGGCGTAGATACCGAAATATGGCGCAGGCCCGTCCGGGTAGACATGCGTGAACCTGCAACTCACCACACCGGTGATGCCGAGTTCATCGAAAGCGGACAGTGCCGCGGCATTTACCGCGTCCCGAAGTTCCTCGACCTTGCCCCACGTGCACGAGGTCTCGAACGTCTCCACGATCATCGAGGACTGCGCCAGTGCATCCCGCTGGTAGGGCATGCGGATGAATGAAGACCGCCAGGTGCCTGCTGCCCCGTTACCGCCCTTATCGTCCCGCTTCTGCTCGGAGTCGCTGCTGCGCACGCCGTCAGGTGCCGTCCCTCCGTGGCGCTCACAGATATCCAGCGCCACCGACATCGAGTCGTCCATGGGGCGGGCCGCCGACTCGAAGCCGAGCACCAGCACCCCGCCGGATGTCGGAGTCCCGGCGTTGAGAATGGCTTCTACAGGGTCGAGCAGACGGCAGTTCGCCGGATACAGCCCGGACTGGGCGATCTCACGGGTGGCGTCGACGGCAGCGGAGTAGTCGTCGAAATGGACCGAGGCACCGGTGCGCCACCGGGGACGGTCCTGAAGCCTCACCCAGGCCTCGGTGATCACTCCGAGTGTTCCCTCCGAACCGAGGAACATGCGGTCCTGTGACGGACCAGCTCCGGAACCTGGAAGACGCCAGGACTCCGACGGGCCGACGGGTGTGATCACCCGCATGGATTCGACGAGATCGTCAATGTGTGTGTAGACGGTGGCGAAGTGGCCGCCCGCCCGGGTGGCGAGCCACCCGCCGAGTGTGGAGAACTCGAAAGACTGCGGGAAATGACGCAGGGTCAACCCGTCAGGCCGTAACCCTTCCTCGATGGCTGGACCGAAGGCCCCCGCCTGGATCCGTGCGGCACGGCTGACGGGATCGATCTCGAGGATCTTGTCCATCCTCACCATATCGAGGGAAATGACGGCGGCGTAAGTCTCCTTCAGATCCCTGGGCTCCACTCCCCCGGTCACCGATGAGCCCCCGCCGAACGGGATCAGCGCAATGTTGTTGTCGGTACACCACTGCAGGACGTCGACCACATCCTGCTCGTCATGGGGCCGGACGACGAGGTCGGGGACATTCTCCACCTGCCCGTGCAACATACGGACGACATCGCGGAAGGCCTGCCCGTGGGAATGCGACACGCGGTCTGTGAGATCGTCCGACATGATGTGACGGAGGGGTTCCGGCGCCTGGATCCGGGGAGCAGGCACGTCGAGATCCTCGACGGCTGGCGGTTCATGCTTGCTCAGGTCCGCGTCCGGCAGGAGGAGCCGGACACGGTTCAGCAGTTCTTCTCTCTCATCACCGGTGACAGCGTCTTCGACATTGCCCCAGCCCCACCATGATCGTGTCATCGTCCTGCTCCTTGTCATCGTCGGAAGTGTTTCGCGATATGACCAGAGCGTAATTTACCCAATAGTTAATTTCAAGGGGGAATCGTCTCGTGCTCACGGTGGATCGGCATTGTCGTCGCGGCGTGCGTACTGATCTGGCCAGTACTCCGGTAACTGGGCGACGTCCGGTCTGATCGGGTGGAACTTCGGTGACGGACACCTTCACGATGACCAGCTGGTCGACGCAGTCCAGAAGCGGTGCAACTACGCTCCCGGCGAGATGGCCGTCGTCTACACTGAGTCACAACCCGTCGACCGCAACTACATCGAGTACCGGGTCATGGACACCGCCTTCGGCATCGTGGAACGGCGCACCTACAAAGTCGACGACTCCACCTCCGAGCAACCGTGGCTACCCAACGGACAGATTCCGCACACGGTGACCTGGCGGATGCCCGGCTACGACTTCCCCGGTGTCAGGCCGGTTGCCGACGTGCCCGCTGCAGAACAGGACGCAGAAACGGCCCGTACCCCGTCAGGAAATGAGACGCTGCAACCATGACCAAGGCAACTGTCGTCGGAAGCGGCCCCAACGGACTCGCCGCCGCAGTCACCCTCGCACGCGCCGGCGTCGACGTCACCGTCCTCGAAGCCGCCGACCACCCCGGCGGCGGCACCCGTTCGGGCGAACTCACCCTCCCGGGACTGGTCCACGACCACTGCTCAGGGATCCACCCCCTCGCCGTGGACACCGCCTTCTCGCGGTCGGTTGACCTGGCCGCCCACGGCCTGCGGTGGACGTGGCCGGAAGTGCAGTACGCCCACCCGCTCGACGACGGTGGCGGGGCAGCCGTCCGGCAGGACGTCGACACCACCGCCAGTAGGCTCGGCGCCGACGCCGCCACCTGGCGTGCGGTCTTCGGTCCGCTGTCCCGGAACTTCGCGGAGGTCACAGAAGACTTCCTCCGCCCGATGCTGCACGTTCCGGTCCACCCACTGAAACTGGCGCATTTCGGAGCCTTCGCCGGACTACCCGCCAGCGCCGTCGGGCGCCTGTGGCGCACCCCCGAAGCCCGCGCGCTGTTCTCCGGCACAGCCGCCCACGCCTTCCGACCATTCCGCACCCTGGCGTCCTCGGCGATCGGAGTGGCGCTGGGAACTGCCGCGCACACATTCGGTTGGCCCGCCGCCGTCGGTGGCTCCGCAGCGATCTCCAGCGCCATGGTCGCTGCACTCGAATCGTTCGGAGGGCGGGTCGAGACCGGCGTGCAGGTGCAGTCGTTGGCTGAGCTCTCCGATTCGGAGATCGTCATGCTCGACACATCGCCCCGGGCCGCGGCCCAGATCGCCGGGGAGGCGCTGCACCCGTCAGTCGCCCGGGCACTGACCCGCTACCGGCACGGCCCCGGTGCCTTCGTCACCCACTTCGCCGTCGACGGCGGTGTGCCGTGGCAGCACACGGACTCCCGGCTCGCCGGCACCGTCCACGTCGGAGGCTCCTTCGGGGAGATCGCCGCGGCGGAGGCGCAGGTCCACCGCGGGGTCATGCCGCACAGGCCATTCGTCCTGGTGGCACAGCAGTCGGTGGCGGATACCAGCAGAAACCATGACGGCATTCAGCCCGTCGACGCCTACGCCCACGTCCCCGCCGGGTACACCGGTGACGCGACCGAGGCGATCATCGCCCAGATTGAACGGTTCGCCCCCGGGTTCCGTGACCGGGTCGTCGGGCAGTCCGTGCACAGCGTCCGCGACATCGAAGATCACAACGCCAACTACATCGACGGCGACATCATCACCGGCGCCAATTCGCTGCGCCAACTGCTGTTCCGTCCCCGGATTGCCCTGGATCCCTACCGCACGGGTACACCCGGGATCTACCTGTGTTCAGCTGCCACTCCCCCGGGTGCCGGAGCCCACGGCATGTGCGGATACAACGCCGCCCGTTCCGCACTCGCAGAACTCGGAGTGGCAGAGTGACCACGGATATGCCCGCCGGCACGGACACCACCGACCGCCTCATCCGGCAGGTCGTAGACAGGCTGCGCTCCCGCTTCACGGAGGTCAGTGCAGCGATGAGCGGGTTGATTCTCGATTTTTCCGGCACCCTGGACCTGGCGGAGCTACGACCGCTCCTGAATGACAGCGTGGACGGCAACCTGGATACCGCGCTCCACCTGCTCGTCAACTGCATTCCGGTCGACCACGCCCGCCCCAGCACGGCGGCGATCGAATACGCCTACCGTCTGGCCGAACACGGGATCCCGGCGGACGCGCTGCGCCGTGCGTACCATCTCGGATCCGAGGCGATGAGGCGGGAGTCTTTTGCGGAGGTCCAGCACCTGGACTGCTCACCGGACGAGAAACTGCACGTGTGCCGGATCCTGGGGGCCGCCGCTCTGGGTGAGACCGGGGAATAGCCTGCGTCTGCGGAGAGACCCGCATTGCCCGACTCTGACGGACGGAGCCAACCCGTTTCTGGTCTCACCTTGCCTCCATTCGCCTACGGCCAACAATCCCGCGCTACAGACAAAGAGCACACGTGTGTCCCAGGTCATACTGAGGAAACCATGGACCCGTAGAGCGGAGAACATCACATGAGTGACAAAAACACGTTGAAGAAAGGGCGCCTGGGTACAGCAGCGCTCGTCTTCATGATCATCGCGGCCTCAGCACCGCTCACCGTCCTCGCTGGCGGAGCGCCGACCACATTCGCGGTCTCGGGTCTGCTCGGACTACCCGTGGGCTACCTGGTACTCGGGGGCGCGCTTATCGTTTTCGCGGTCGGTTACTGCGCAATGAGCTCCAGGGTGCACAACGCCGGGGCGTTCTACGCCTACATCTCTGAAGGCCTCGGTCCGCGCCACGGCATCGCTGCCGCGCTCCTGGCACTGGTCGTCTACAACATGCTGCAGGTAGGACTCTACGGACTGTTCGGCTTCTCATTGTCGGCCGCACTCGCCACCTGGACAGGATTCAGTATCCCCTGGTGGGTGGCAGGAGCCGTCGGATGGCTCATCGTCGCACTCATGGGTGTTAGTAACGTCGATCTTTCTGCCAAGGTGCTCGGGGTGCTTGTGTCACTCGAGTTCGTGGTCGTCCTGGTAGTCATGGGCTTTGCACTACTGAACTCGGAGGAAGGGATCAGCGCCGACTCCGTCCTTCCCGAACAGTTCCTCGCTCCAGGAGTGGGCGTACTACTTGCATTCTCCATCGCGGCGTTCATGGGTTTCGAATCCGGAGCAATATACTCGGAGGAATCGAAAGAACCGAGTAGGACAGTTCCGCGCGCGACCTATATCGCGGTCAGCATCATCGCTCTCTTCTACGCATTATCAACCTGGGCGCTCACTATGGGGGTCGGTCCTTCATCGGTTGTCGACGAGTCACGAGAGTATGGTCCCGACCTGGTGTTCGTGTGGCTCGCTGAGTTTTCTCCTCTCCTGTCAGACGTCGTGCATCTCCTGTTCGTCACGAGTATCCTCGCCGCGCTGGTTGCATTCCACAATGCAGCTGCCCGCTACTTCTTCGCCCTCGGACGTTCCGGTGTCCTCCCCCGGCGTTTAGGGGCACCGGGCCGGAACGGGGCGCCGATCGCCGGCTCCGTCACACAATCCGCAATCGGCGTCATCATCGTCGTCGTTTTCGCTGTTGCCGGGCGTGGATCCGAACTGGGAGAGCTCTTCCCGGTCATCACGCTTTTCACGTGGTTCTCGACAGCTGCGGCATTCGGTCTCGTCTTCCTGCTCGCCGTCACTTCATGTGCAGTACTGGTCTGGTTCCGCCGAGATGATCACGGTTTCAGCGTATTCACCCGGGTCATCGCACCAGCGGTATCAGCTCTATCGATGCTGATCGTCGCAATCCTCATCCTCGTCAACTTCGACATCATGATCGGTGAGGAATCTCCCCGCGCAATGGTCTTCATCATGCCCGGCATCATCATCGGCACGGGGATCATCGGTGCACTCTGGTCCCTGCGATTCCCCAACGAGACCGTCGACATGGATGCCCTTCCACACCACCCGGAGACACAACCGGAACCGCTGGAGACGGCGACGGCGTTGAGATGAGCAGCCTCAGGCTCTCACCCCTGAAAAAGTCCGTAGAAGCTCACAAAAAAGGAGAACTCGATGAGCAACAAAGTAGTCGTTGTAGGAGCAGGATTCGCCGGCCTGGTTGCTGCTCGTGAACTGCAGCTCGCAGGGATCGAGGTCGACGTCGTTGAAGCACGCGACCGTATTGGCGGACGTGCATGGACCGATGATCGCATGGGCGCCAAACTCGAACTCGGCGCCACATGGGTGCACTGGCACCAACCGCACATCTGGTCAGAAATCACCCGGTACGGCCAGGGTATCTACTCCAGCCCGCATGTGGACACCGCCTACTGGCTCAGTGGAGGGACAGTTCACTCCGGTTCCGAAGAAGAGGTCGACCAGAAACGTCTGCGAGCAATGAACAGGATCTACGAAGGGTCACGGGAATTCTTCCCGAACCCCTATGACCAGCTCTCTGCACTGGACGACCCGGACCTCAGAGAAAAGTTCATCGAGGCTGACTGGAAGAGCGTCTTCGACGAGCTCTCCGACGGAGACTTCTCACAAGAGGAGATTGACCTGACCGACGCATACTGGTCCGGTGGGTTCATCGGAGAACCGCGGGAAGGTTCGTCGTTGATGGCCAAGCAATGGGCTGCCCTGTGCGACCATAATATGGCCGCCGTGGATGCTCAGACTCTCGGATACAAACTGAACAATGGAATGAGTGGCCTCTACGAAGGCATCGCCGGCGATCTGAAGTCCCCGGTCCGACTATCAACACCGGTTTCCAGCGTCGCCCACACAACATCCGGCGCGACGGTCACGCTCTCGAACGGAGAGAAGATCCCGTGCGACGCAGTCATCATGACAGTTCCGGTAGGAGCCCTGGGAACCGTGGAGTTCGATCCCCCACTTCCTGAAAAGATGAGCAAGGTCGTCGACGAGAAATGGAACTCCACAGGAGCGAAGATCTGGATCAAAGTTAAAGGACATCACAACGTCATGGGTATGGCCCCGCAACCGGCGCCGATCAACATGCTGCGGTCGGAGGTCTTCACCGATGACTCCACCATTATCGTCGGATTCGGTGCGTACCATGACAAGCTCGACCTCGATGACCCCGTCTGTGGTCAGCAGGTCATCAACCACTGGCTTCCCGAACTGGAAGTCACCGAGTGCACCGGCCATGACTGGGTGTCCGACCAGTGGAGTGGACAAGCGTGGGCTACACCCCGCAAGGGACAGTTCACCGACAGTTGGCACCACTTCCGGAACACAGGCACGCGTCTCCACTTCGCGGGGTCCGACTGGGCGAACGGGTGGCGGGGCGTATGCGTTGACGGAGCACTGGAAATGGGAGTGTCGACGGCCCGAGATGTTATACGCGAGCTCAGCTGAGCGTCACCGGTGCAACCGCGTGCGGTACGCACGCGGTGACTCACCATACTCGGAACGGAATGCCTTGGAGACGTGTGAGGCATCGAAAAGACCGTGACGGGCACTGATCGCCTGGACCGTCTCACCCCGCAATTGCGGGTCAGCCAGATCGGAGTGGATCGCGCTCAGCCGCCGGGAGCGGATATAGGAGGCAACAGTGAGTTGTTGTTCGGCAAAGTGGGTGTGGAGGCTCCGGACCGAGACATACAGTTCACGCGCAACTGTGCCCGGCGACAACTCCGGATCCGCCAAGTTGGCATCGATGAAGTTCACGGCGCGACAAAAAACAGCGGAGGGTGTGGCGTGTCCCGTCGTATTACTCCCGCCACGCTGTGCGTGATCAGCAAGCACCGTAACCAAGACGTCGAGTGACGACCGGACAAGAGACTGGCCGTGTACTCCACGGAGCTCATCAAGATTTCCCGCCAACTGCCGGAACAACGGCACCGCAACTTTTCCCAACCCATCATCATGGGAGATCGGTGTTGCCGTGACAGTCTCGATCTCATCATCCCTCAGTTGGATGTAGGACCGGGGGAAGAACACCACGAGGCTGCGCTGCCGTTCCGGGAACTCCAGGTGATACTCCCGTTCCCCGGTGTAGAGTGCAAGATCACCTGGACGCAGTTCACAGGCCCGACCATCCTGCGACAATAGACAGCGTCCTTCCAACTGGAGGCTGAGCTTGCACATGGGACCCCCTCGCCCCTCCCCTCCCGGCGGATGAACGGGCCCGACAGCAGTGATGTCCGGATGACCGACGGTATGGGCATCGGTGAGCATGTCGAAGAGTTCTACGTCTCCGAGGTGCAGATGTCGTGCTTGCGCAGTAAAACCTGGGGAGGGGCTGCTCACCCGGATGCCGCTGAAGTTGCGGGTGATCAATTCCGTCCACTGCATGAAATCGTGTGATCGTGTCGTCTCCACGCCGGTCGTCATGTCTTCCTCCTGCTGCGGGGCGTCTGCGTCCAGGTACGTCGTTCCGGACACCTTTAACCCTAAAACGACCGACGTACACTGCAGAACAAAAAGCCTGCACAATAAAGCAATTCCTTAGTCTGTCCGCGCGGCACAATGGACTCCACCACACGGTTAGACAAAAAGCCACAGTGGCCGTCCCGAAAAATCCCGCACTGACTTGAGAAGGATTGGACATGTACACAGACCTACTGGACGCCGTCGGAACCGATGCTGCCGAGGGCCGGGGAATCCCCGACCCCGCCACCGGCGAGGTCATCGGCTACGCACCCCAGAAAACATCAGGTGACATGGATACGGCTGTGGCAGCAGCGAAAGCAGCCCAACCCGCATGGGCCGCCCTGGGGCATGATGAACGTTCACGACTCCTCGTAGCCGCTGCCGCGGCCGTTGACGGGCGAGCTGAGGACCTCGCCCAGCTCCTTACGCGGGAATCCGGGAAACCACTCAACGGCCCGAATGCCCGTATGGAGGTCGGGATGTGCAGTGACTGGCTGCGCGCGACCGCCGGTTTCGATACGCCGCAGGACACCCTTGTCGATGACGACGACGCCCGCGCCACCATGTCGTATGAGCCTATCGGTGTCGTGGGGGCGATCGGCCCCTGGAACTGGCCCCTGATGATCACCGTATGGCAGTTCGCGGCCGCGCTGCGCATGGGCAACACCGCTGTGGTGAAGCCATCGGAATACACTCCCCTCAGTGTTCTGTCACTCGTTCACGTCATCAATGATGTCCTCCCGGAGGGGGTATTGCAGGTGGTCTCGGGAGACCGTGAGGCCGGCGCCCGGCTGAGCGAGCATCCTGACATCGGAAAGATCATGTTCACCGGCTCCATCGCCACCGGTCGAGCCATCGCCGCAGCCAGCTCATCGACCCTCAAACGGCTCACTCTGGAACTCGGCGGCAACGACCCCGCGATCATCCTGGACGACTGCGATCCGAAGGCGATCGCTGAGGACCTCTTCTGGGGAGCGTTCATCAACACCGGTCAGACCTGCGCAGCGGTAAAGCGGGTATACGCGGTAGCTCCTGTCTACGACGAACTCTGCACAGCCCTGGCAGACATCGCTGCGGCCGTTCCGATGGGCCCCGGTACCGACGAAAACAATGTACTCGGGCCTCTGCAGAACCCGACGCAATATCACATCGTGTCTGACCTGGTCGATGCCGCACGTAACAGTGGCGCGCGGATTCTGACTGGCGGTGACCCAGTGGACGGGCCCGGAAACTTCTATCCGGCGACCATCGTCACGGACATATCCGCGGATAACCCGTTGGTCACCGAAGAGCAGTTCGGCCCTGCACTGCCGATCGTCCGTGTCAAGGACGTCGATGAGGCAGTCGACCTTGCGAATTCACTCGACGTAGGTTTGGGGGCGTCCGTGTGGTCCGCAGACCGCGACCGGGCACTGGAAGTCGCCCGTCGGGTCCACGCCGGCACCGTCTGGATCAACGGCCATGCGAAACCCGACCCGCGGATCCCCTTCGGTGGGATCAAACAGTCCGGCTACGGACTGGAGTTCGGAGCCGAGGGTCTGAAGGCGGTCGCCGTACCCAAGGTGTACAACGGCTGACCAACGGGCCGTGACCTCCGGCCCCGACCACTGTTCACAACCGGACTTCCACCCTCAGGTTGTCGGAGTTCATCTCCGACAGGCGGACGCATGGAGCATCGAGCTGTTCCGCCAAGGAATACGCCAGTTCCTTTCTCACCTTCATCCTGCCTTCGCAGTCGATGACGAGATTTCCCGACAGCCCGGCACGGACGATACGCCGACACGCAGTGACGATCCCCGGTGCCCCGGTGTCGGAGGTATCCTCGCCATCTGTCATCACCACCAGAAGGGCACGGCGTCCCGGTTCACGACGGTGTTCCCGCTCCAGAAGATCCAGGGCCATCAACAAACCTTCGGCCAGTGGAGTACGACCTCCGACCGGCATGGTGTCCAGCATGCGCCTTGCAACGTCCACCGAGCCGGTCGGTGCAAGCACCAACGTCGGACGTCCACCGTTGACGGCGATGACGGCAACCTTGTCCCGTCGTTGGTACGCGTCGGTGAGCATAGAGGTCACCGCCCCAGTGACAGCGCGGACCCGTGACCGGGCAGACATCGACCCGGAGGTATCAACGACGAACACGATGAGGTTGGATTCCCGTCCTCGTCGCAACGACCCCCTCAGGTCATCGGTGTGGAACTCGACGAGGCCGTCTCTCACCTCGGTACCCCGCTCAGCAGCAGCCATGAGCGTACCCAACAGGTTTATCCCGTGCCCAGCTGTTACGGCACGGATATCGGCACCGTGGGGCGTAAGTGCCAGCGAGCGACGACCAGTAGGGGCGTCCTCATGTCCGGTACGGTCCAGACGAAACCTCCGCGGAGCGAAAGGGTTCGCCGGTGCCGGCGGTACCTGCCTTCCCGGTCGACTGGGGGCCCGCCTGAGAAGCACCCTGCATCGCCTGGTCATCAGAGGGGAGCTCACTGTCCACCAGTACCTCGGCACCGGTTTCCTCATCGGTGGATTCGCTGGCCGGTCCTCCATCATCATTCTCTTCGAAGACCCGCCGCGCCTCCTCGAGAGTTTCACGGACTTCCCGTTCCTCCATCTCCGGTGCCTCGAACGGTTGCCGACGGCGGCGATGCGGCAAGGCAAGCCGCGCGGCAACATCAATGTCGATGTCGAGCACCCGTCGCCGTCCCTCCCACGCTGCATGAGCAACGGCGGTGCGGGTGATCACAAGATCTGCGCGCATGCCGTCGACCTCGATCCTGGAGCACAACCAGGCGATGTGGTTCAGCACCGCGTCCGGCAGAACGACCTCACCGATGAGGCGGCGGGCCCGGCTGATCCTGTCTGCGATACGCCGGTCCTCTCCTTCCCACTGCGCCACCATTGCATGCGGGTCATCTTCGAATGCGAGTCGCCGACGAATGATCTCCACCCGCGTCTCCGGCCGCGTTGATGCGGCGACGTCCACAGCCAGGCCGAACCGATCCAGCAACTGGGGCCGTAGTTCCCCCTCCTCAGGATTCATGGTGCCGACCAGGACGAAACTCGCCGGCGAGCTGTGGGAGATTCCGTCACGCTCTACAGTCACCCTCCCCGAGGCAGCAGCATCCAACAACGCATCCACAAGATGATCCGCCAGCAGATTCACCTCATCGACATAAAGAACCCCACCGTGGGCCTGCGCCAGCAATCCAGGCCGGTATTCCGCTCTGCCGGTGGTGAGAACCGTCTCCATGTCGAGGGAACCGACGACACGGTCCTCTGTGGCACCGACAGGGAGATTCACCAGAGGTGCGTCACCCAGCAGAGACGCGAAGGCGCGGACTGTGGTGGTCTTAGCGGTCCCCTTCTCCCCTCTGACAACCACACCGCCGATACGTGGTGAGATCGCGGTGAGGATCAGGGAGAGCCGGAGATCGTCCTGGCCGACGACCGCCGAAAACGGGAACAGTGGTTGAGATGCACCGTCAGTCATTCGTCCGCCCTTCCAGACTCACGAGGCGTAATGTCCGACGGATGGTGCGCCAATGCGGTCACGCTGCAGGACATGTACCGGAACAACGGGAGGTTCCAGAGAATGTCGTGCAGTTCATCAGCATCTGCCACCTCGAACACCGAGTAGTTCGAGTACTCGCCGGCGATCCTCCAGATACTGCGCCACACCCCCCTGCGCTGCAGGTCCTGGGAATACTCCTTCTCGCGAGCGATGGTGTCTGCGGCGACATCAGGATCAAGATCATTCGGAATGGACACGTCCATACGGACGAGGAACAAAGCCATGGTCGGCCTCCTAGTCAGGTCTAGTCGGTTGTACTTCTCACTCACGGGTGAAGCGGTTGATGGCCGACCAGTCCGGTTCAAGGCCGAGCCCGGGGCCGCCCGGCAGGCTGACCTTCCCGTCTGCGTAGACCAGGTCGGTCGTCGTATACGACTCCCGCAACAACATGGGCCCGAAGAGTTCGCTGCCCCAGCTCAACGCAGGGACCGCGCAGGCAAACTGTAGGGACGCCGCCGTACCGAAGGGGCCCTCCAGACTGGTGGCACCGTGACAAGCCAGGCCCGCAGCCTCTGCCACGGCCGCAGTCTTCAACGACTCCCGCAGTCCGCCCAGCTTCGTCGTCTTCACAGCGATGACATCCGCTGCTTCTGCCCTGACGACTGCAAGGGCGTCCGCCGGACTGCACACCGACTCGTCCGCCATCACGGGCACACCAGTACGTCGGGTGATCTCCCGAAGCGTCGCCAGATCATGTGCGGGGGTCGGCTGTTCGAACAGGTCATATCCTGCCTCCGCCAACCGCGGCAGGTGCGTCAGCGCTGTAATCCGGTCCCACCGGGCGTTGACGTCGATCCGCAGCGACACCTTGTGGCCGACCTCGCCCGCGAGTGCGACGAGACGGTCGACGTCACGGGCCGGGGCACCGGCACCCATCTTCAGCTTGAAACTACGATGCCCGTGGGAGGCGATGCGCTCCTCGATCTCAGCGACGGCGGTTTCCACCGGCAAGACACCCAGTGCCCAGGTGACATCGAGGCTGTCTCGGAACCGGCCCCCGAGGAGGTCACGGACGGGCACCCCCAGGGACCGTGCCCATGCATCGTGCATGGCCACATCACACGCGGCTTTGGCGAACCTGGCATTGGCCACAACCTTCTCCATATCGGCGAGGACGCCGGCGAGTTCGTCGACCCGCCGTCCGACCATGACCGGGGTAAGGTAACGGTCCACCAAAGGCTTCATGGTCTCGACACACTCGCCGCCCCACCATGGGCCACCGGGCACGACACCTTCGCCGAAACCGGTGACTCCGTCAGCAGTGGTGACACTCACCAACAGGATCGACTGCTCAGTGGCCGTGGTCGTGGCGAATCCGTGCGGTCGGATCAGCGGGACGTCAAGGATGCGTGTCTCCACCCGCTCAATGGTCAGGCCGGCCGAGGTCACGTGCTCAGTCCTCCTTGTCCAGTGCGAAGCTGTAGTCGACGACGTTCTTGTCCCCTTCGATCTTCGGATCCAGCAGGAGTTCCGGTTTCACGGCGGTGGCGACATCATTCTCAATCCATTTTCCGCCCTTGAAATACAGTTGCGTGGTGATTTCGCGGTAGCCGGGGTGGGTGACCCGCAGGTGCAGATGCGCCGGGCGCCAGGGATGTCCACCGTAGGACTCGACGAACCAGCCGGTCGGACCATCATGCGGAATCATGTAGGGTGCAGGCTGGAGCGTCTTGATCTCATACCGTCCCTGGTCGTCCGCGACGATCGTGCCCCGGAGATTCCACTCGGGGATACCAGGGGCGAACTGGGAATAGTAGCCGTCCTCGTCAGCGTGCCAGAGCTCAAGGTGCGCGCCGGCCAGACCATTTCCGTCAACGTCACTGACTTGTCCCCGGAAGATCAGCGGTGTGGCGGCCTTGTCCTTGTCCCGCATCGGCATCTCACAGTGTGACGGAAGCTCCGGCGCATTCTCCACATAGTACGGGCCTTCAATGGAACCCTTGGTCCCGGTGTACCCGTGGCGGTTGTAGTTGATTTCCTCAATCTCGTGCTCGATGAAGACGTCCAACCACAGCGGCCACTCCCCGTACTCTCCGACGTCAATCATCCACTGTTTGACGACCGCGTATTCGTCGTAGGTCACCTCATGCTTCCGTGCGACGTCCCCAATCGCTCCCAGTAGATCCTTGTAGATCGCATTCGCCCGTTCCCGGGAAGTGTCGGAACTCACCCGATTCTTCTTGAACTTGTCCGTCGCGGCATTTCCGGATCCGTGGGCGGTGGGATTGTCTGTACCCGTAGTCATGGTCTCTCCTCAGTGGTGGTGCAGTTGCAGGTGGAACATTTTCCACTGTGGTCCACGACACAACATCAGTCAATGAAAGGAAATCTCTACACGGAAGCAGGAAACTACTCGACAACACGCTCGTCAGGCGCGAAAAACAGCAGCTCATACGTTACATAATTCTGGTCACGAATTCCCCGACCACGACGAAACCACGATGTTTAGCTACGTAGATCCCTCATGCGGGTAAAGGTTTCCCCACCCCTGTTTTCGACGTCCCACCTGACACGTCACGTCGTGATTTCTTCTGGCGCGAGAACAATATCGAAACGTGCACGGGTCCACTCTCTGTCATCCAGCTGCCGCCCGTCAGGGGTAGGAGTTCCCGGGGGCTGTCTGTGGAAGGTTTTAACCAGCGTTTCTTTCACCCCGAATACCGAATCACCGATATCCAACTGCGGATCCCCCTCGACGAAGATATGGGTCACGAGGGTACGGAGTCCCGGTGCCGTCACCATGAAATGCAGGTGTGCGGCACGCACCGGAGACCGACCGACGGCGCTGAGCATCTTTCCCACTGGCCCGTCATAAGGGATCGGATACGGTACCGGGGTGAGCCCCCAGAACCTGAAACTGCCGTCGTCGTCACTGTAGAGACAGGCCCGGCCCGCCGTCCGACCGTCGCCGTACTGTACGTCGTACAAGCCGTCCTCATCGCACTCCCATACCTCTATCCTGGCGCCTGGCACCGGACGGCCGTCAGTGTCTGTGACCGTCCCCTCGACCCAGGCCGGCTCTCCGACAGCCCCGCCGGAGATGTCACCGCCGAGGACGATCTCGGGGGCATCGTCGACGAAGAAGGGGCCGAACACAGTAGCTTCCGTAGCGTTCCGGTACGCCTCGTTATTGACAGCGATCGTCTGCATTGAAGCTCCGAGCGTGTCGGAGAGCAGAATGAACTCCTGCCGCGACTCATCCGTGATGTGTCCGACAGCAGTGAGAAAGTCAATGGCGTACCTCCACTCATTCTCACTCAACCGGACTTCCCGAATAAACGCGTGGAGGTGACGAACAGCTCCCTCCATGAGCTCACGCAATCGTGGATCGGAACAATTGGAGAAAGAATCGAGGACACGATCAAGCAGATCTTCCTCGACGGCTGTCTGACGCTTGCTGGGGGTACGCCCCGGGTGGCGTTCACTTGTAGTCATGGTGTTCACTCCTCTACATCAGGGCCTTGGGGTCACTGCCGCCCACGGCAGCGTGAAGCAGTGCGGTCAGTGCGGCCTCCGTGACCGGACGCGGATTGCCCTCCGGAATCTGCTGCTGGATGACCTCGACGGCAGGAGGCACGTCAGAGGCAGTGAATCCGTAGTCGGACAACCTCCGTGGAGCGGAGATCCGTTCCCTCAGGGCGGCAAGTCCCGCCGTCGCTCCGTCGGCCTCCAGAGCATGCGCGATCCTCGCTTCTGCGGTGGGGGCGTGCGGGGCGTTGAATGCCAGTACATAAGGCAGGACAACGGCGTGGGTCTGTGCATGCGGCAGATTGAACGTGCCCCCGAGCACGTGACAGATCTTGTGGTGGAGACCGGACCCGGCGGACGCGAAAGCGACTGCCGAAAGGTAGGCACCGTAGAGCATCCGGTCCCTCCCCGCGACTGACGCAGAGTCCTCGACGATCATCGGAAGCCCTTCACCGAGCACACGGATTCCTTCGGTCGCCATAGCAGCGTTAATCGGATCGGCCCGCGGCGCCCAGAGCGAATCCACGCAGTGAGCCAGGCCGTTGAGGCCGGATGCCACCGACATCTCCGTGGGAAGCGACATCGTAAGACGCGCGTCGTAGATCACCGTCACTGGGAGTACGGAGTCAGATACACCGGTTGTCTTGCGATTGCTCTCAGTCAGTCCCCATACGTTCGTGGCCTCAGATCCCGCATAGGTGGTCGGGACCGCGATTACAGGGTGCCCTTCCGTCAGAGCCACGGATTTTGCCAGCCCCGTCGTAGACCCACCGCCGACGCATACGAGCACGTCTACGTCGGCATCCCGTGCAGCGTCACGTGCTGCCTCTGCGGTCTCCACCGGCACATGCATGGCCACCTCGGTGTGCCATACCGACACATCGAGGTCTCCCACCACTTCCTGTGCAAGATGAAGTTCGCGCTCCGCGGCGATCACCATAATCCTCGAGGCACTCAAACGGGCGACCTCATCAGCAAGATGCGACCGGGCGCGCCCGTAGCCGAACAGTACCCGCTGCCCCAACGTCACGTGATTGAACGCGAGCGAGCTCTCGTTGTTCTCCGACATTCTGGTCTCCTTATGCCTGTGCATGTGGCCTCTACTGTGGTTGCCCACACCCGGAGTGACAACAGTTCAGTGACCCATCTTTAGTGGGTTCGGGGAATCCCCTACCCCTGGATGGGCACCTCGCTCAACGGGAAACTGATACGTACAGCAGTTCCACAAGGCTCATTGGGTTCATATGTGATGTTTCCCCCGTGACGTTGGACAATATGTTCACAGATCACCAGTCCGATACCTGAACCGTCACTCTTCGACGAGAAGGCGCCGGCGGCAAGCATGTCCGCCGGCTCCCGCGACATCCCTCTGCCCCAGTCGCGGACGACAACGGACGCCGTATTCCCGGCGACCTCCGTGGAGACGACCATGTACTTCTCGTTGGTCGTAGGCAGGCAGACCTCGTCGATGGCATTGACACAGATGTTGATGATGACCTGCCCGATCAACACGCTCTCGCCGACCATGGTCGGACGGTCACCGCACAGGTCAGCGATCACTTCCACACCCTTGTCTTCCGCACGCAGCCGCACGAAATAGAGGCTTTCCTCCACGACCTCGTTGAGGTCGACGACCGTACTGACGTTCTCAATACGCCGAACATACTTCTTTACCGAAGAGACGATGTCGGAGACCCGTCCCAGCTGGGAGCGTGCCTGATCCAACCCGTAATCAAGGTCCTGAACCTCACCGTGGTGCTGGGTCAGCCTGCGCCGAACCCCGTCAAGATAGTTCGTCGCTGCGGCGATCGGTTGCCCGAGATCGTGAGCGAGAATCATCGCCATATCCCCCATGGCGTTGTAACGACTCATGTACTGCAGGTTCTTCTCCTGGTATGCGTTACGCCGCTCCCACTCAACCTTACTGGAGATATCCCTGACCGTCAGCACGCGGATGCAGCTGCCGTCGAGGACGACATTGTCGAGGATTCCCGCCAGCCAGCGCACTTCCCCGGTGTCGCTGGAGACCTTCATACGGATCGTCACAGCTCCGTCGGGCTTGCTCATTTCCGCGACAATGAACATGTCGTCCAACGGTGTGTCGAGGTCGGCAAGTTCGTCGAGCCGCTTTCCGAGCATCTCCTCCACCGACGACCCCACGAGCTTCGCGGCGAAGGGTGACACGTCCTCCACCCGGTAGTGCCGGTCAAGCAGCATCATCCCGGATGACGTGTGAAGCATCAGCCGATCAAGGGAGTCTTCCACCCATTTGCTGGAATCCGGCACCACCTCCGCCTCACGTATCACACGGAACTCCACGAGGATGACATCCACGGACTCCGTAGACTCCTTGCCCTCGCCCCCGGTTCCAGGAAGGGTAACCAATGTGGCGACTGCGTCTGTCATGAACTCACCCCCGTCACGGTTCGCGTACTTCCAGAGCCTCTTGTTGCTTCCGTAAACCACCGCTGCCTGCAGCCACGCCGTGCCCATAGCACGTCGGTAGCGCGGATCCTGTGAGCTCATGTGATGCGCCTTCAGTGAACGCAGTTCCTCGACCGAGTAACCGAACTCCGTGCACGCTGTCCGGTTCGCCCAGAGGATGCTCTTCGACTTCGCGTCGTGGACCAGCCATCCATTAGATGAACTGTCAGCCAGAAGACGGAAGCTCTCTGCGTCAAATTCCATGATGACCAGTATAGGTGCGCGGAAAAACTGCTGGAAGTCCCGAAGAAGCTCCCATGAATAAAGGTTCCTGTACCTGGGGCACGGGATTTACCGATAGTCAGGAGCCTCGGCGAAAACATAACGTCGGAGGTGAATAATTCACAGAGACATCTGGAGGACTAGTGCTACTCGACCGAGTTCGATTCAACACCCAGGCTGCCCCTGCAGGCCCGGCACGCCAGGCTGCGTTCGATCACGCGCTGTCGGTGCTCCGTGACCGGAGAGACGAGTTCACACAACTCGGGCACGTACCCAAAGACTATGTCGACCTCCTCGTCAAGGCAGGCCTGTACCGGGCGTCGACCCCTGCGACGTTCGGCGGCGAACCCCAGCCTCCCGCCGAGTTCATGCGTCAGATCGAAGAACTTTCTGCGATCGATCCCTCCACCGGATGGGTCGCTAGTTTCGGTTCAGCCTTGACATATTTTTCCGCCCTACCATATGAAACTCAGGAAAATCTCTACGCAGAGAGCGTCGACATCGTTTTCGCCGGTGGCATGTTCCCGATGATTGAGGCAGAGAAAGTCGACGGCGGTTGGATCGCCAACGGGACCTGGTTCTTCGCCTCGGGGTGCAAAGGGGCCGACATCCTTGGAATCGGCCTGCGCGGTGGTCCGGAGACGGCCGGACGCCCGCTGACTGCACTCGTCCACCCCGAGGACGTCGAGATCGTCGAGAACTGGGACGTAGCAGGAATGAAGTCGACCGGTTCGCACAATGTCCGGGTTACTGACCTGTTCATCCCCGACGAACTTACCTTCATCCGCGGAGGAGCCCCGACGGTTGATGAGCCGCTCACCCGGTATCCGGCGCTCGCCTATGCGGCTCAGGTTCTGTCGGTGACGGCACTGGGAGCGGGTCGGGGCGCGCTCGACTTCGTCCGCGACACCGGTTCTGCGAACGCGTCGGTCACCGGTGGTCCTGCCAAGGGAAACCGTCCCGTCTACAAGCTCGGGCTCGCGCACGCCGAAGCGAACCTACGTTCCGCCCGGGCATTCTTCTACGAGACCACGGAAACTGTCTGGGATAAGGCAGTCACCGGTGACGAGATCACCGTTGAGGACCAGGCACTGCTACGGATCGCCGCATCGCACGCCGCCCAAGTAGGCCGGGAGGCGGCGATGGCCGCCTTCGACCTTGCCGGCACCGGAGCGATCTTCAACGGACATCCATTGCAGCGTTTCCTCCAGGACGGGCTCGTTCCCGCACAGCACGCGATGCTGCAGGAGAACACGTTCGAGGCCGGCGGAGCGCTACTCCTGGGGTTGGAAGCGACGATCCCCAGCTTCCCCTGACCATCTGTAGCTTTTACCGAGAAGAGAGATCATGACGGATACACAGCTGCGCACATTATTCTGCGTCGGAAACAACCAGAACTTCTTTGACCTACCGAAAGACGACATCGGCAAGGTCTGGATCGCTACCCAGACGTTCCTGACCCAGCTCCGTGACATGGACGGAGTGGACATCATCGGAACCTTCGACGACGACGCCCACATGGTCGGGCCGTCCACCGGCTGGCCCTGGACGTTCTACATCCTGGCAGATGTCCGAGACCAGCCGACAGTAAAGGATGCCTGCAACCTCCTGCGGACCGTGATGGTTGAGGAACACGCTCTGTGGCGCTACTTCACCATCGAGGCCCGCATGGGCAGGGAACTGACCATCCGCGATGACGTCGCACTCTGACGACGCCTGAGAGAGGACCTACCAATGACTATTCCCACACGGATCCCCAGCAGCTCGCACGGTAACTTCGCCGATCTCGTCGACGACGATCGGGTAGCCGGCCAGCTCTACACAGACCCCGAAATCTTCCGCGAGGAGATGAAGAGGATCTTCTACCGCACCTGGGTGTGGGTAGCCCACGAAAGTGAGATCCCTGAGTCCGGCTCCTTCAAGACCACCTGGGTGGGTGACCAACCGGTGATCGTCAACCGCGACCGCAAGGGAAACTTCAACACCTTACTCAACCGGTGCAGGCACCGGGGCGCGACTGTCTGTGATCAGCGGAGTGGCAAGGCCAACGGCTTCACCTGCCCTTACCACAACTGGTCGTATACCCATGACGGGCGTCTGCGTGGTATTCCCTACCCTGACGGATACGAGGGATTGATCGACAAGAAGGACTTCGGACTGCAGAAACTGCGTACGGAGAGTTACCTCGGGATGATCTTCGCCACCTTCAATGACGATGTCGAACCCCTCGAGGAGCATCTCGGGGACGCCAAGATCTGGATGGACCGTTTTTTCAAACAGACCAACGGCTTCCCCTGCAAGGTCATCGGCACCCACAAGTTCCGGTTCAAGGGAAACTGGAAGATCCAGCTCGAGAACACGACAGACGGCTACCACTTTCCGATGGTCCACAAGTCGTGGATGGCCTCGGTCGACTCCGAGACGGCCGACATGATGTCTTTCATGGATGACCCGGCTGCGGAAACCCATGCCCTCGGCCACGGTCACAGTGTAAGCATCATGGCCACCGCTCACATGGACCTCGACGAGGACGATGGGACCGAGGAGATCCAGCCCCGGTTCAACCACATCGTCAAGGAACTCGAAGAATCCGGAGAAAGCCCCGAGCGAATCCGTCGCTATATGCGTTCAATGCACGGCTGTGGTTTCAACCTGAACATGTTTCCCAATATCGCCATGTCATCGGCTTTCTTCCGGGTACTTATTCCCATTTCCGTCAATGAAACTGAAATCTGGCACATGGCTCTGGGCATGGACGGGGGCCCGGAATCAGTCAACCGCGAACGTCTCCGAATCCACGAACACTTCCAGGGTCCTTTCGGGTTCGGCAGTCCGGACGACTCGGAGGGATGGGACCGCGTCCAGATCGGGGCAGGTGGCAACCCGTCGATGCCGATCATGATCAATCGTGGGCTCGGTCGCGAGTACACCACCGACAACGAGAACTGGCCGACCTCACATGTCACCGACGAAACGGGCATGCGTGAGGCGTACTACATGTGGAAGAGGATGATGAGCAATGACGACGCATACAACCCAGACGTCTGACACCGTGGTGCGTCCGGTGTCCCCCTTTCTCTCTGACGTCCTTGTCCAGAGGGCAATCGAGCTGATCTGGTACGAAGCGGCACTTCTCGACCGTAAGGACTACCCCACCTGGGAGAAGCTGTTCAGCGACGACGGGTACTACATCGTTCCCGTCGACCCCGAGACGGAGGACTTCGAGAACTCGCTGAACATGATCTACGACGACGCCCGCCTGCGGAACCTTCGCGTCGAGCGACTTATCCAGGGGTTCTCACCCAGCGCTGTCGCGGCGGCGACCACGGTGCGCACGGTTTCCCGGTTCGAGGTCCTGGAGGTATCAGACAGTGACGTCGTGATTCGTTCGGCGCAGATCATCACCGCACACAAACGAAATGACACCCGGAACCTGGGCGCCGAGCTGACCCACCGGATCCGGCTGGCCTCCGACGGTCGCAACGGTACCGATCTCATTGTCCAGAAGGTCGCCCGTCTCATCGACAGCCAGGACGCCATCGGCGCCGCCGGCTTCCTGATCTAGAAAGGCTCTGACAGACATGACCGATAATGCACCACGCACCCGCCCCGGAGTAGCACTGGTAACCGGTGCCGCCGGCGGGCTCGGCAGCTTCATCACACGTCGCCTCCACGCCGACGGGCACAAAGTGGTCGTCACCGGACGCAATATGGAGAAAACGACGGCACTCGCCAACGAGCTCTCGCCGGACGGTTCCTCCGCGCTCGCGGTCGAGCTCGATGTCTCCCGCAAGGAGGGGTTCACCAACGCTCTCGACCGGGTCACCGATGTCTGGGGAACTCCGACGATTCTCGTCAACAATGCGGCGGTCACCCGCGCCGCCGACGTGTTTGAACTGGACACCGACGAGTTCGACGAAGTGCTCACGACGAACGCCAACAGCATCTTCTTCGGCTGTCAGGTGTTCGGCCCTGCCATGGCAGAACACGGCTACGGGCGCATCGTCAATCAGGCGTCCCTCGCCGGCCAGAACGGTGGGACCGCGACCGGAGCGCATTACGCGGCTTCCAAAGGAGCCATCCTGACGACGACGAAGATCTTCGCCAAGGAACTCGCTGCATCAGGGGTCACCGTCAATGCCATCTCCCCCGGTCCCCACGACGTCTCAATCGTTCACGACACCGTGGGCCACAAGATGGATCAGATCGTCGAGGGGATTCCTGTTCACCGACTGGGCAACCCCGAATTCAT
This sequence comes from Corynebacterium glyciniphilum AJ 3170, assembly GCF_007673095.1. Taxonomy (GTDB): domain Bacteria; phylum Actinomycetota; class Actinomycetes; order Mycobacteriales; family Mycobacteriaceae; genus Corynebacterium. Next base: position 69,971 of record NZ_VDYZ01000005.1, on the reverse strand, counting down.
CGCGGACACCGTGTCACTGCTGACGCAGCCGAACGCCTACTTCGTCACCGGCGCCTGCTGGGACATCAACGGAGGCCTGTACCTCCGGTAAGGCTCCTCCGTTTCACCGCACAATCACGACAGGGAAGAACAATGGGACTCAAGGAAGTCGTCGTGGCGGACATCGTCCACGAGACACCGACCATCATCTCCATCTACCTGAGCATGCCTGACGGTACACCGATAGGGCACTACACCCCGGGGGCACACATCGATGTCGAGGGGCCAACGGCCATCACGAGACAGTACTCGCTGTGCGGTCGTCCGGACGGCGACGACGCCTACGTGGTCGCGGTGAAACGCGAGGAAGACTCCCGGGGTGGATCAGCCGCGCTGCACACACTGAAGGTCGGCGACCGGCTCAAGATCTCTGAACCCCGGAACCTCATCGGTATGGCTGAGGATGCGTCCCACCACATCCTCATCGCCGGAGGAATCGGTATCACCCCCATGCACAGCCTGGCCCGGTATATGGATGTCCGTGACATCAGCTTCGAACTCCACTACTTCGCATCCTCAGAGGAAGACGCGGCGTTTCTCCCGATCCTCCAGGAGAAGTGTCCTGAGAAGCTTCACTCCCACCTGGGAATCACCAGAGACGATCAGACCGAGATCCTAGAAAGGCTGCGCGATGAGGCTCCCGTCGGGAGCCACGTCTATCTGTGCGGACCCCAGGGATTCATGGACAAGGTCACCGAAATCATCTCTGAGAGGTTCGGCGACAACGAGATTCACTTTGAGAACTTCCATGCCGGCGAGCAAGTGGATGCGTCAGAGAACACGGCATTCGTCGTGGAACTCGAGGGTGAGGAATTCGACATACCCGCGGACCGGAGCATCGTGGACGTGCTCAACGAGAGTGGCGCAGAAATCGACACTTCCTGCCGGGAGGGGATCTGCGGTACCTGCATCATGGAGGTACTCGAAGGGATCCCCGATCACCGGGACAACGTCCTGACGGCGGCGGAACGGGAGGCGAATGAGACCATGGCGGTGTGTATATCCCGGTCGAAGTCGCCGAAGCTTGTCCTCGACTACTTCTGATGCCATCGCGCTTCGCCTGGCACGAAGACGGCCCCGTGGTTCCAACCACGGGGCCGTCGCACATGCTACGGACGAGTCAGAGCGGAGTGCCGTAACGCAGAATGTCCCGGACGAAGGTGCCGATGCTGTCGGCGCCGGTCTTCATCTTGATACGGGTCCGGTGGACATCGACGGTCTTGACACTCATGCCCAGGCGCCTGCCGATCGACTTGCTCGGTAGCCCTTCCACGACCATGGCGAGGACCTCACGTTCCCGGGGGGTGAGCATCTCGACCTTGCTGGAGACGTCCGCCATACTCCTGTAACGGTCGAAATTCGTCTGTGCGTTCTCCACTCCCAGTTGTACGGCGTCGAGGAGCTTCTGTGGATCATAGGGCTTCTCCAGGAAATCCTGGGCGCCGGCCTTGATCGTGTCGACCGACATACGGATGTCGCCGTGTGCGGATACAAAAATGATCGATACATAGGGAGCGATGTCGGCCAGTTTCTCCTGGAGACGGGGGCCACTCATTTCCGGCATCCGGACGTCGAGGACGATACACGCCGGACGGGTCCTGTCGAACCGTCCGAGGAACTCCGCCGCACTGTGGCACACGACGCTGTCTATACAGGCACTGTCCAGCAGCCAGGCAACGGAGTCACAGAGACCGGGATCATCGTCGACGATGTAGACGACCGGCGCAGTTTCCATCAGTCCCACGCGGCCTCTGCGGTCCAGTAATGCATGCCGAAGTCACTGACGTGGTGTTCCCAAGGCGTGGTACGGATGAGGTCAGGTTCCTCCTGTCGGACGGACACGTCCGCAGCTTCCGGGCCGTCCGCTTCCACGGTCCAGTGAACCCAGTTGACCTCACGGCCGAGTTCGTCGTGCACAAACAGGTCAACATGGTGCCAGCCGTAGGTGAACTTGTCTCCGTAGCAGGTGAGGAACATCCGGTGGTGGTTGATCGGGCGGGGGCGGATCAACGTATCTGATGCGGTTACCATTTCATCTCCTTGAGAGTAGGGATTCCGTCGGCCGGGCCGAACGAGGGTAGGTCACGCAGTAGGGGTTCCAGAGAAGCCCCGAGTCTCAGAAGCAGTGACTCGCTCCCTTTGGGGCCGATGACCTGAATACCGAGTGGCATTCCCGTGGTGGTGCGCGCACCGGGGACCGTGAGCACGGGAAGCCCGAGCAACTGCCACGGCCGACTGAGCTCCGGCGAGCCAGTCCCGGTAGTCATCAACGGCGCCGGCCCCTTGGCCGCTGGTCCGATAATGAGACCTGTTGGTCCAAGACAACGTGTCAGCGCCGTCAGCGACACATCCCGTCGGAACAGGGCTTCACTGACATCCTGCTCCTCGACCATGTCACCGTCGTCGAACAGCTGCCGGAGTTGGGAGCTCACCGCGCCTCTCTCCGGTCCCAACCGCTGGCCCAGTCCACCGGCAGCCTCATAGGCCATGACCGTTCGGTGGTCGTCGACCAGTGTTCGAATATGGTCGTCCCAGTCCAGCGGGGACGACTCGACCCCCAGTTCATCGAGTAACCGGGGGAGTGCCCGGAGGAGCTGCATCATGGTGCTGTCCAGGTTCAGCATCCCGGACCCTTCCCAGAGGAGAGCGGAGGTGGCGGAGACCACGTCGCCATGATCCACCGGATCATCCGCCGAACCATCGAAGAACGCATTGTGGACAAATGCGAGGTCCTCGACGGAACGAGCGAGGAAACCGAGAGAATCCAACGTATCGCTCAGCCCGGTGACGCCGGCCAGGGACGTCGCCCCGTGGGTAAGGACCATGCCAGCAACTCCGCAGAAGGACGCCGGGCGGGTCAGAGACCCGGCTGTCTGCGTGCCGAGGGCGAACGGGATCGTGCCGGCCCCGACAGCGGCAGCCGACCCGCTCGACGACCCGCCCGGAGTCGCCTGATCATTGAATGGATTGGTCGTCGGGCCTGGTGAAAAGTAGCCGTATTCGGTAGTCACGGTCTTGCCTTGGACCACCGCTCCCAGTTCCCGCAGACGCGCGACGCACGCAGCGTCACGGTCTTTCGGAGCCGCGTCGGACGTCGGCGAGCCGCACCGTGTGGGGTGCCCCCGCACATCAATGATGTCTTTGACGCCTATAGACAGTCCTGCCAACGGTCCTTCTACAGGAACGGCGTCGCGCTCATCAAGGTCTGTGAGTTCCACCCATGCCTTCAGGCGCGGCTCGTACCTCGTGATCTCTCGGCGGTGTTGAACTGCGCTGTCGTAGGCGGAAACACTGCCATCGCGGATGTCTCCCACACGGTGCTCCACCGACTGCGTCCGGTGTGCGAGCGTCATGCTGATTTCCTTCCTTCGAAGACCTGTCTCCGTGACCGCGCCACCCGTCGGGAACATCATGTGATGTCAATCACTCACGGATCTTGTAGGTCCCAAGATTATTACACCCCACTACCGTCTGCCTACTTTTGCGAGGTAAAGGTAACCCCCATGAAACAACAAAGGATACCCTTTCCTTATTCATCTGCCAGCCTACGACTGTCGTGTTCGTTCACTACATGTCCACGTTCACCTCCGACTATCTAAAGGTTTCCCGCGTAGTGCAGTAAGCAGCCCTGCCCTACTTTTGGGTCGTAACCGGAAAACAACTCTCCGCGGACTCCGCCACAGGACTGAGTACCGAGGAAAAGGAGTAACCGATATGAGTGACCACCCTCTCTCCACGCAATTCGACCCCCGAACTTTCAGGAATGCCATGGGCCACTATCCCACAGGCGTCGCCGTTGTTACCGGACGAGCACCGGACGGAGAACTTCTCGCGATGGTCGTCGGGACATTCTCATCAGTATCCCTGGACCCCCCGCTCGTCTCATTCATGCCCATGAAAACATCGAAGACATTCAAGAAAATGCAGGAATGCTCATCACTATGTATAAACATATTCGGCGGGGAACAAGAATCCGAAATGCTGTCCATCGCTCAACGATGGCAAAATAAACTCGACGGTATCGACTGGTACCCCTCTCCTGCAGGGGATCCGATTCTGCGAAACTCTATCGCCTGGATTGATACGACAATCTCCGAGACAATCGAGGCCGGAGACCACTGGATCGTACTATGCCGCGTGCATGACCTGGAAGTCACCAATCCTGTGGCACCACTCCTATTCTTTCAGGGAGGATACGGGAGTTTCGTCGGTTCCACCATGATGGGGAGACTCCGACACGACTCGCTTCCCGCCATTCACGCTGCACACAGTGCGGACAGCGACCTGGAGGAGCTCGCCGAGTCGATCGGCTGTGAAGTCATCGTGTACGCCGCATTAAGCGAGGATGAGTTCGCCACGGTCTATTCGGCGCTGGGCCCCGGGGTCTCACCGGAGCACCGGTTCGCGAGTCGGGTTCCGATTGTGCCGCCAATCGGCGACACCTACTTGTTCGACAAACCCCAGGAGGTTCGCGACAGGTGGCTCGCTAAGCTCGGGAACCCGCCTGACGAGGTACGGAGGAATCACTGCCGCCGTCTCGAGATGCTCAACGACAAGGGATACGTGATCTCCCACCTGCCGGAAGAAGGCAGTGCCGCGTATGAGCAGATGATCGAGGCGACGAAAGAGTACCTGAAAGGTCCCCTGACCCCCTTCGCTGAAAGAACCATACGCGAACTGATAGGGAGCACCACCGTGGACTACACCCACAGAGAGATCGCCGCCGGGGAGCGGTACAACATCGGTTCCATAGTCTTTCCGGTCCGTGACCCGGCTGGTGAACACACGATGACCCTTCGCCTGGCTCAGCTTCCCCAGGGCGTCGACGGAGCGGCCGTCACCGACTGGATAGCACTGGCACAGGCAGTTGTCGATCGTATCGAGAACGACTGAGTTCCAGTCTTTTCACAAACCCCACAGCAAGAACTCACGCAAGGAGCCCTCATGCAGCAAGACACCAACTCAATCATCGAAAAACTCGCCGCCCGGATTGACGTCCTGGAGGCCGAAGCCGACATCCGTCGCGTACAGGCACGCTATATGATGCTGTGCGACACCCCGTGTCCCATCTACCCCACCGTAAGCGACCAGGAACGTATCGAACTCGTCCTCGACCTCTACACCGAGGATGCCGTGTGGGAAGGGGTCGGTGAGTACTACACCGGCCAGTTTGGGCGAGCAGAGGGGAAAGATGCGATCAGGGCACATTTCAACCGATTCTGGCCGGAGAACCAGGATCCCAAGCTCATCCTCAACGCGCACTATCTGACCTCGGAGCAGATTTTTGTCGATGGCGATGAGGCCGAAGGCGCCTGGATACACATGCAACCATGGCTGTTCTCTGACGGTCATGCTCTCCTTCGATCCAGCCGGCTCAACAACGCCTTCCGTAAAGAGGACGGTACATGGAAAGTAACGAGGACCCGTACGGAGAATGTATTCATCTCGGATCTTCCCGATAATTTCGCGGAAAGCTACCCTTCACAGTCCGTCCTCTTCAAATAGATAGACGCCACTCTTTCAGGAGGGCTATAAAATTTCAGTCCTCCTTTGCTCACTAGGAAAGACTCCCACGTCGCGGCGTAACTACCGACAGGTGGCATAACCCGCACCACGGACACCGATGACACCACTGCAGGAGGCAGGATGCTCGGCATACTCAGAAAAAGGCTGTTGGCGATTCTTCTCGTTCCCTTTCTCGTGGCAGGCTGTTCCTCCGCCGCCGACGAGAACAACGACGACGTGACAATCACGCTCGCCAGCGGTTTCGCGAAGAACCATTCGAACAATGAGGGCGTCTTCATGTTCATTGACCGTCTGAAAGAAACCGCCCCCTGGATCACCGTGGACTTTAAAGGCGGACCGGAGGTCATGGCTCCAAACCTCCTCATCGAGGGAGTCTCCGCAGGAGTCTTCGACATGGGGATCATGCCCGGGGACTACTACGTTGACCAGGTCCCGGCGATGGAGCTTGCTCGATTTACCCCGTTCACACCCATGGAGGAGAGAGAGAACGGGGTAGTGGAGATCTACGACGAGATCCACCGCGAGCAGCTTGGCGTCACCTATCTCGGACGCGCAGTTGCCGGCATGCCGCAGGTGATCTTGAGCAGGGACAACATCGACGGGCTGGACCTCCGAGGAGGATCGTACCGGACCTCGTCAGCGACCTCCGGGATGGTCAGTCGCATGAATGGTGTCCCCGTGGACCTACCGGGCGGCGAAGTTTACACAGCGCTGGAACGCAACGTCGTCTCAGGTGCCACCTGGGCTTCTGTGGGCCCCTCGAGCCTTGGTCTCGAAGGAGTCGTCAACCATGATCTCGCACCCCGGTTCTACGAATCGGTAGCCAACCTCCTGATGAACGAACGAGCCTGGGACCGCCTGGATACCCGGACCCAACACGCGTTGACCGACACCCTCGCAGACACCGAACCCGACATCTTCGCCCACTACCTTGACCGAACGGTCGAAGAGACCCAGCAATGGCACGACGCGGGGGTTCAGGAGACACGTCTGAACGAGGAGGACTCTGAAGCGCTGCTCAAACTCGCGTATGTCGACGGCTGGGAGGATCTCGACTGGGATCGCATCCTCACCACGTCCCCGGCCGCCGCGGATCTACGGGATGCCTACGATGTTCCGCTCGAAGGGCGTGGCTACGACCGCGTCCCCGGAGGGGCGTTCGTGTCAGACACCGAAGAGCTCCAGGAGGACATGCAATGAGTTCGACAACTTCCCACACCGGCGGCGGGATTTCCCCAGCCAACAGCGCCGAGGAAGCGCTCGAGGCACTGCCCGACACCGTCAACGACACCACCGATATATCCGCCCGGACATGGTTGCCGGAGCGACTCCTCGAATACCTCGGCGCCGTCGTGATTCTGGTGCTCGCTGTATTCATTGCCGTCACCGTGGTCATGCGGTTCACCGGTCACGGAGTTCTCGGTGCCGTAGAGTTGTCAGCCTTGGCGATGGTGCTGATCACCGTCCTCGTCATCCCTGCCGCGACGGCCGCCGACGACAACTTCAAGGTCGAGATCCTCGACATGTTCAACCGGCCGACGCTGGTCGTCATCGGTCAACTTATCGGCGCGGTTGTGCAGCTCATCGTGGCACTGTTCCTGACGTTCAGCGCGCTGGAACTCCTCATCAATGACTGGACCACCAAAACAACCATGGCGGGCGAGCTGGCACTCCACCGGTACTGGCTGTCGCTGGCTGTGTTCGTGGGATTCGCAGTCATGCTGCACGCCACCGTCTTCTACCTCATCCGATCGATCAGGACCACCCGGGCACGGGTGCGGAAGCCCACCGATCAACCCGCCGCACCGAAACGAGAGGAGGGGTAGATCATGGAATGGTACATCTTTCTCCCCGTCTACATCCTGGCTCTGATCCTCGTTCTTTTCCTTCGCATTCCCGTCGCCTTCGGCATCTTCGCCGTCGGGATCGTCTCATCGCTACTGATCTTCGGTGACATCGAAGTCACTTCGCGCCTGCTCAGCCTGAGCGTGATCAGCTCGGTCAACAGTTTCACTTTCACCGCGATCCCCCTGTTCATCCTCATGGGGGACGTGCTGTTCCGCTCCCACATCGCCCAGGACGCCATCGTGGAGATCGCGAAGCTCCTTCGCCGAGTTCCTGGCCGACTCCCCATGGTCGCCGTCGCTGGTGGCAGCGCCTTCGGCATACTGTCTGGCTCCTCGCTGGCGAACACAGCTCTGCTCAGTCGAACTCTTCTACCGCAGATGAAGGCAGCAGGATACGACACACGACTTTCCGCCGGATCAATTCTCGCCGCTGGTGGGCTTGCGATGGTGTTCCCCCCGAGCGCGCTCGCCATCCTCTGGGGCGGCGTCGCCAATGTCTCCATCGGCCCGCTCCTTATCGCAGGAATCGTACCCGGAATCCTCATGGCACTGGGTTATGTGGCCATCGTCTTGTGGAAAAGCCGGAAAGCTGCTGTCGGTAACGCCTCCCCGGATGCCGAACAGAATCTGCCCCCGCGCCGTTCCGCTACCGAAATTCTCCGAGGTTTTCTCAACAATCTCCTCCTGCCGGGCATCATCGCAATCGCAGTGCTCGTAGTGATATTCACTGGCATTGCGACTCCTACCGAGGCAGCAGCTTTCGGAGCACTCGCATCGATCATCCTCGCCTTCGCCACCGGACGGTTCTCTGTCAAGGAGCTCTTGGGTGCTGGAGTCGGAAGCATTCGCATCACGGGAACGATCTTCATCCTCGTCATGGCGTCAACCCTGTACTCGCAGATCATGGCCTACATGGGTGCCACCGCGGGTCTCGTCCAGTGGGTTTCCGGCAGTATCGCCAACGGAGCGCTGATGATCTTCCTTATCGTCGTACTCCTGGTGATTCTCTCGTGTTTCATTGATCAGGCATCGATCATGCTGATCACAGCCCCGTTGCTCATGCCGATCGTTACGCAGTTCGGATGGGACCCTGTGTGGTTCTCCATCATCGTTCTCGTCACCCTGCAGATCGGAAATATCTCTCCACCCTTTGGCATGGGCCTGTTCGTCATGAAGTCCACGGCCCCCTGGCTCCCTCTGTTCACGATATACCGGGCGGCCATCCCGTGGATCATCTCGGACCTGACCGTCGTTCTTATCCTCTGCCTGCTGCCGTGGTTGGTGACCTTCCTTCCACAGCTCATGGCGGGCTGATCGAATACCGTATTTTTCCGGTACAGAGTTGGTTTCTCCACGAAATATAGTGGGGTCACCTCTCCCACCCCCACCACACCACCAGACCAGGAGAACCACCATGGCACCACAACGACGAGTCGGATACCTCTGGGACACCCTCTACGGATGGGTGGACAGCGGAAGCGGCGGATTCGCACCCGCCGACCCGTCCCTCGGACTACAGCCCATCAGTCACCACATCGCCCATGCAGACACCAAGCGGAGGTTCCATGAGGCTGTCCAGGTTTCACCGCTGGTCGACGTCCTGTCGCCGCTGAAAGCCGGCCTGGCCCAGGAAGACGACCTCCTCAGGGTCCACACCACTGAACACGTGGAGTGGATCCGCTCCCAATCGAAAAACACGAAGGGAGGCGACGCCGGCGACGGCGCGAGCCCACTCGGTAAAGGTGGGTACGACATCGCCTGCCGGGCATCAGGCGGCGCCATCGAAGCCGTGCGCGCTGTAGTGAACGGTGACGTCGACACTGCCTACGCACTCATCAACCCACCCGGACACCATGCCGAGCGGGCGCGGGGAATGGGCTTCTGCCTGTTCAACAACGTCTCCGTCGCTACCGCATATGCACGGGACGTCCTCGGGCTCTCGCGCGTGGCGATCGTCGACTGGGACGTCCACCACGGCAACGGAACACAGGACATCTGGTGGGAGGACCCCAGCGTCCTCACGATCTCATTGCACCAGGACCGATGCTTCCCACCGGAATCAGGCTTCCGGGAGGACAACGGAGCGGGCGCCGGAGCCGGGGCAGCCCTCAACATCCCCCTCCCTCCGGGCAGCGGCAATGCCGTCTACGAGCGCGCCATGCGCGATGTCGTCGTCCCCGCACTCGACACGTTCCAGCCCGAACTCATCATCGTCGCCAGCGGATTCGATGCTTCGGCAATGGACCCCCTCGCACGGCAGATGGTCACGCAGCGGGGTTTCAAGACGCTGACCCGCCTGCTCCTCGAGGCGGCTGACACGCTGTGTCAGGGCCACGTTGTCTTTATTCAGGAAGGTGGTTACAGCCCCTACTATGTCCCTGTATGCGGCCTCGGGGTCCTCGAAATCCTCACAGGAGTCGACACAGGATTCGGAGACCCGTACTCCCCTGTCCTGGATCCCCAGGGCGTCGATGATCTGTACGAACACCAACGCATCGAGGTCGCGGAGGCCCAGAAGCTGGTGAAGAACGTTCCCCGCCCCTGACTTCCGCTTACCCTGAACCCCCTCGGATGATCTGGCCGAGGGGTGCCTTGTCTGGATGGGGTATGTACAGTCCCGCCCCAAGAGCGATGACCACGGCCTCGAGCCTGCTTGCTGCTCCCAGTTTCTGTCGGAGCGACCCCAGGTACGACTGCACGGTCCGGCGACTCAGATGAAGTCGTGACGCAATCTCCGCGTCGGCAGCTCCACAACACAAGGCGCTGAGCACCTGCAGCTCTTGTCGTGTGAGCCCGCACATCGTCGCAGCGTCGACTGGCTTCGCCACTATCCTCCCCGGCTGCGCCACATCAACGATGACAAATGATCCATCGACCTCCCACAGGTGTCCGATGAATGCGAGAGGGCTCCGGCAGAAGTCGCGGAGGTGCCTCACGAAATCCGGATCCGCCAGCAAGCGCTGTTCAGTATCCAGACGGCCGTCTCCACGCCAGGGCTCGTCGCTTCCGGGAAACATCGCGACAACGCTTCCGAACAGTCCAGACACCGCGAGTGCCGCTTGTCGGGGCGCACCCTCAAAAGCTCGCGTCGTCCTGCTGGAGAAATGCGCCATCCCCACAGGGCCCTCGTCATGGTAGAGGACCAGGGACATCCCGTCTTCGAAACCTTCCTTGGCAAGATGCTCCCGGAACAGCCTGGACGACGTGAAGTCCCCTCCCACGCCGGAGGTGGAGATCGTCGGAGGAAGTGGCGCATCATCGCTCACCTCGTATGTGAAGCGACGAGCGTCTTCCACGGGAAACATATGAGCCAATGCCCACGCTGTGTTTGCCGAGTAGCCTGTCCTACAGAGTTCCACGGGTTTCAGGCCGTGACCGATCCGCAGGATCTGCGCCGCGTCGTACGGGATAAGCGGACGGAGGAGGTGCAGGGACATGTCCAGGTCGGTGCGAAGTTTGTCCAGGTCGACCCTGCCTCCCCTGTCGACCCCGTCCCGGTCTCGTTCCACGGCCGCTCCCCTCGCTACATCTTCACGGTGCCGCCTCGGCGCCCACCGACCACGATACCCACGCACGTAGCGAGACAGACCGCCGCGAACACTGCGTACACACTGAACAACCTCGGTGCTCCTCCCCCGCCGAAGACAGCACCACCGACGACCGGGCCGAGGAACGAGCCCACGTATGCCATCGCATTGGTGATGGCGATGACGGTCCCGCGGAGCGGTGCTGCGACATGGTTGGTCGCTGCGGCGCTGATCAGGTTCTGGGTTGAATGACCACCGATCCCCAGCAACGCAACGAAGAGGGTTGCGGCTACCATCGCCGTCGGTCCTGTCATCAACCCGATCAGCCCGACCAGGGTCAACGCGGCGCACAACACAGCGATGCGGGCTGGTCCGACCCGGTCACCGGCAGTAGCGGTAAACCAGGACCCGATGACCGCCGCACCGGTGAGGACGAAGGTCAGAGTGAGCGCCTGCGTCAGTGTGAATCCGCTGCTCCGCATCGCCTCCGCAAGCCAAGCATTCAGCCCCAACCAAGTCACGAGGTTGGTGACGCTGGCGAGTGCCACGAAAATCACGAGGACCCGGGTGCTCGGGTGAAACAGTGCTGTGAGTCGGCGGTACGGCGCGAGCGTAGAACTCCGCACCTCATCAGGTTCCCGGATATGGCCTAGCAGTGACACGATCAGGATCACCAGTGTCAGGACAGCGCCGGCCCAGTAGTTGGACCGCCATCCCCAGTGGGGCATCAGGAAAATTCCGAACAATGACGCAAAGACACCGCCAACCGGGACACCGGCCGTTGTCAACGTGATCACCAGGCTCGCCCGGTTCGTTGTCGCATGGTTGCGCGCCAGTGTCATTGCCGAGGTAAAAGCTGCCCCGATGCCGATACCGGTCACCACGCGGGCAATCCCGATAACCGCGGCATTCGGTGCGACGGCGACAAGGACAGAGCCGAGGGCGAACACCCCTACTGCCACCGACATCAGTCGGTGACGCCCCCACCTATCTGCGAGCGGACCACTGACCAGAATACCTGTCAAGCCACCGGCGTAGACGACACCGCCGATGAGTCCAGTGGCCGCAGGATCGATGGCCAGACCTGGATCGTCCAGGAGAAGCGGGACGGTCACGCCGAAGGTGATCAGGTTGTACCCTTCCATCACCACAACAACCATGCAGAGCACGATCACCGCCTTGCTCGACAAGGGTTGCTTGACACCGTTAGTGTCTGTTCGCGAGGTAGTCACAGTGGTTCTCCGATCATGTTGGACGCGTACTCCGCGCTGCTTGTCGAATCGCGGATGATGAACTCAGCGGCGCGTTCTCCGATAAGGATCGCGGCTGCGTTGGTATTACCTGTCGTCACGAGGGGCATGACCGATGCATCTGCCACCCGGAGTCCTCCGAGACCGTGTACGGAGAGGCTGCTCGGATCGACGACAGAACCCCGGTCCAGCCCCATCCGGCATGTCCCCACCTGATGGTGGTAGGTACTGACATGTGACCGCACGTACTGTTCGAGGGCTGAGTCCTCATCCGGAACGCTTTCACCCGGGTAGACCTCATGCGCACCCCAGGGCGCCAAAGCATCCGTGCGTCCCATCAGCCGGCACTGTCGCACAGACGCAATGAGCGCACTGACGTCGGCACGGTTGTCGAGTGCTGAGAGATCAATCAGGAGTTCATCGGTCAGACCCGGCCCCGAGAGCCGCACTGACCCCCTGGCCTGTGGACGGACCAAGCCTGCCACCAGGGAGAATCCGTTCTCCGGTCCAGTCATGCCGTCGAGATACATCGGGATGGAGAAATGAATCGGCTGAGTGTCCGGCTCCGCAAGACCCGGTCTACTCCGCCAGAAATGGTGGGTCTCCGCAACACCTGTCATCGGTGCCGGGACTGGAGTCGACGTCGTGAAGACCACCGGGACCAGGAGGTGGTCCTGAAGGTTCCGTCCAACGCCGGGCAAGTCGAGCAGTGGTTCCACGCCCACAGAGATGAGCTCTTCTGAGGGTCCGATACCTGACCGCAGCAGGACTGCCGGTGATCCCAGCGCGCCGGCGGCCAGAATGGTCTCCGCGCCGTACAGGGTCTCCGTCGCGCCCTCACTGACATACTCGATCCCAATCACTGTCCCGCCCTCTATGATCAGGTGTTCCACCTCAGCGCCGGTGATGACCGTAAGGTTCTCGTGTCCTAGAACTGGTTCAAGATAGGCGTGCCAGGTGTTGAACCGTTTCCCGCCCCGGACGTTCAACTGCATCCTCGAGATACCGTCTGGGGCGCCGTCGTTATAGTCTTCATCCAGCGGAAGGCCTATCTCCACTCCCGCACGGAGGATGCTCTCCTGGATCGGGTTGACGTCGTACCCTTGGACCACATCCAGGAGGCCTTCTTTACCCCGCAGGTCTGAACCTGCGCCATCGAATTTCTCTATCCTCCGGAGAGTAGGGAGGACGTCGTCCCAACTCCACCCCGCACACCCCAGGTATGACCATGTGTCGTAGTCCGCCTTCGCCCCACGGCACCAGATCGTCCCGTTCAGTGCGTGCGACCCTCCGGTGACTTTGCCACGCGGCAGGTGTATTCGTCTCCCGTTACAGTGTTCCTGCGGGACCGTCTGAAAATCCCAGTCCTCAGGCCCGTGCCACAGTCTGACAGACGACCAGACGTCCGCGATCAACGGGTTTTCGTCGTATCCACCGGCCTCCACGAGGGTCACTGACTTACCGGCGTCAATGAGTCTGCGAGTGATAACGCTGCCCGCGGATCCTGCGCCGACGACGATGTATTCGGTTCTGTCCATGTTTTCCTGCGACTTCCATACTCTGCGCGACATGTGTATGACATGCGCCAGCCTTCTGTGATACACACCACAATCCTTGCGTTTAGAACAGTAATCCGTGGTCACGGCCTTGAATTGTCCGAGAGTGCTACCCAATTGGCCTGGAGTGACCACCTCCACTCCTCACCAACTGTCACAAGGCCCCGATAACCGCGGATCTAAGATCGATACACCGCACGCCGCCCGCTCGCGCCCACAGCCTCCTGTAACCTCTTACTCATGAGTGACACACCAGAGCTGGAGGTCGTAGCTGGGGCGCGACGCGATGCTTTCTCCCCGACTATTCCTGCGCCCCGCATCGGCATAGCCGACCCCGACCTCGACGATGCTGAACATCAGGCGCTTGTGTCCGAGACCCTCGAGGCCACGACACTCGACCTGAAGAAGATCGCGGAGCAGCGTAAGCAGACGTTCTCTGGCACCTACCCCACAGCTGCCGCCATTCTCTACAGCATACTGGCCGTCATCGTCGCGACACTGACGGTGCTGGTGGGGATCTGGTTGTTCCACGTCGGCGTCAACATGGACCTGGGAAACTGAGGGGCACGGTCATGAGCAACAAGAACCAGGCCGGCGGTGGGTGCGCCGCCCTTATCGTCCTCGGGGTCGCCATCGTCATTCTGGCGTGGGCAATCAAGATAGGACTCATCATCCTTGGGGTCGCTCTCGTGCTGGGTGGAGTGCTCGGTGGAGTCTTTTTGATCTTTGTCTTCTGGAACGGAGTCTTTGAACGCCCGGCAGCGCAGGCCGCTCTGGACGACTTCGACAACACGCTGAAGAACCTCTCCACCGAGTCCGCCCGGCGGCTCTCCTCGGCCATCACCGCCTGGGACGACCTGCAGCGTAGCCGTGGTGTCGGCACCGAACTCGAGAAGACCTACTTCGCCGAATCCGTGGACGCCACCACCCGGGAACTGTTCGAGGAGGTCAATTTCCACATGGAGTACGGAGAGGAGCTCCTCAACCCCGCCAACACTCCCCTCGACCGGGACAGTCACATCGATCACCTCCACGAGCAGGATGTCACCACCCTCCACCTGGACACGCTGCGTCGACAGGTGAGCTGACACCCCGCCGGATAATGTCGGTGCAGCCGTCAGTCGCACTTTGCCACCGCCGACAACGAAGCGTCGTCAGGCAGTGCTGGGTTACAGGCTCAGCAGACGCTCCCTGAGCGCCAGCGGGAATCCCTCAGCGGAGCGCAGGACGACCCGGACGTTCGCGCCGTCGACGTCCACGCCCTCTGGTCCGGCGGCACGCTGGTGCCGCAAGTCGCATACGGTCTGTCCTCTCCCCGGACCGTCAGTCGTGTCCACTTCGACCGGAATCCGGGGCGCCAGGACGGGCTCCACCTCCCCCACCGCGATGGCCGCGGCCAACGGATCGTGCAGCGCGCAGCACCGTCGTCCGAAAACACCCTGGTAGAAGTCAGCGTAGTAGTCCAACATTTGTCCGATCGCCGCTGCCACCGGCGTCGAACAGCGCTGCAACTCCTCGATGTCGGCGGTCTCGAAGGTGTTGACCATTGTGGTGTCCAGAGGCACCAGGGTGACCGGCCAGGACGCCGAGAGCACCTCCTGCGCTGCCTCGGGGTCATTGCCGATGTTCGCCTCAGTCAACGGCGCCATGTTGCCCGGCACCATCGCGGCCCCACCCATCACCGTCACCTCGGCGACTCGGTCGACGATGCTGGGATCTCGCCGCAATGCCAGCGCCAGATTCGTCAGCGGCCCGATGGCCAGGATGTGCAGCCGCCCTTCGTACTCACGGGACAGCCGGAGAAGGAGTTCGACAGCATCGACGTCTTCCACGGTCGCCGACGCGGCAGGAAGCGCCGTTCCGCGGGTGCCACCGACACCGTCCTGCCCATGGACGCGTACCGCACCCCCGGCGAAGGAGCCGACCAGTGGATCGCATGCGCCCACCGCGACCGGGATGTCGTCGTGTCCCGTCATGCCGAACAGTCGTCGCGTATTCTCCGCGCCGCTGACTGCACTAACGTTCCCGTGTACCGAGCCGACTCCGACGAGCGTCGCCGCAGGCGTGGCCAACAGGTAGCCGAGGGCGAGCGCGTCGTCGATGCCAGTGTCACAGTCCAGGTAGACCGGGATGCGGGGTTCCGCCGGCACGGTCAGTACAGGCGCGGCGTTCTGATCCATGTCTTTCTTGGCGTCTCCGTATTATCCGGCGCTGGTGGTCGGCTCCGGTGAGCCATCCCCGGAACCTGAAGTGGCCGAGACTTCCGGGATATCGATCAGCACCTTGCCGTTACCGGTGCTGACCAGGACCAGTTGGGCAGCTTCGGGCTGAACCTCGAACGCCCCGTAGAGCAGCTTCTTCTCGCCTTTTTCGATGTGCCCGAAACCCGGCCAGCGATTCGCCCCGTCGTCCGGTTCGTTGCAGAACCTTGTCGCGGACTCCACCGGCTGAGTGTACCCGTCACCGGACAATGCCGTCAGTTTGTCCATGCTGTATGTGTCATCGCCGTGATTCACTACGTCGATGGTGAGTTGGACGATGCGACTGTCCGGAGCTTTCTCCGCAATTCGGGGATTCACCCCGCCGTACTTGCAGGCGTCGTCAACAGAGAAGTCGTGGACGTACGTCTCGATTTCCAGGCCGTCCCATGTCGTTACGGTGAAGCCGTCGCCGACGCCGATGACATCATCCTGCACCTCGGTCTCGTCTTCCTCTGCCACGGGCTCATCAAGGGCACCTGCCGGAATTGCAGGACTGTCCTGCGATGCCATGCTCTCGCCCTCCCCGCCGTCATCGCCGGATCCGATGAGGGTGAAAGCCAGACTCGTCGCCAGTACACCTACCATCAGTGACGAGACGCCGGTCGCCACCAGGTGCGCACCGGTGAAACGTCGTCCCCGAGGCGACGGAGACGGTGCCGCAGTCCGTCCCCAGCCCTCCTGATCGGGTGCGCCACCGGCGGCCGGGTCGGACGGATGGTCAGGGTTTTGCGCAATGGGCACGGGCATCCTTAACGGTGAGGAGGGCTGTCAGGCGAGATGTCGTAGACGGTCGTCGTTAACTTAAGCATATCGTCCAGACATAAGACGCTAAGTTATAGCCCAGGCTTTGCGGGACCTGTCAGATCTGCCGTCATGACATACGGCAGGAGTACAAGCACGTTACGCCGCAGACCGTCTCAGGAACTCTTCTATTCTCGCGCCGAGGTAGAGCGGCATCTCGTACATGGAATAGTGTCCGACGTTGGGAAGGACCTCCAGATCGAGATGAGGGTAGGTCTTCCCAAAACTCGACCGGACGGTTTCAACGGTGACCGCCGGGTCAACAGCTCCCACGAAAGCCTTCACAGGGAGGTCCCGTCTCCCGAGTTGCTCAAGAAAATCAGCGTCGGCCCATGCCCGGAAGTACCCACCGACAGCGGCATCAGCTGAGGTATCCCGGGTCTCCTCCGCCAGTCTCCCGGTAAATTGCGGAGACAGGTTATTGCCTGTCGTAATGTCGATAATCGTCTGCCGTGCACCGATATCGAACTCGGCGGACTCAAAAAGTGCCCGCTGTTCTGGAGGCATCGGAGTCCCCGCCGCGCCGACCGGTGAGATCCCCACCATCGACTCGATGCCTCGGGACGAGTCTGCGAGTACCCGCTGCATAAACACGCCACCCATCGAATGACCAAGCAGTGAAATCCTCGAATGCGGAAGATCCTCAAGCACCCCACAGATGTCCGAAGAGACCTCGACTACGGTGAATTCGCCGGACGTGCCCTGCCGTCGTCCGTAGCCTCTGTAGTCAGGGAATACCCAGGTGAATTCATCGCCGTCCAGGTAGTTCTCCCATGGGCCCCAGGTTCCTGCGTGACCGAACCATCCGTTCAGACACACGACGGCGTGGTCACCTGTTCCACGTCTTCTTGTCTGGTTCACCGGTACTCCACTCCTTCTGCCACCCGGAAACCTGCCTCGGTCTTCATCCGGATCTCATCCACACTCACTCCCGGCGCACGTTCGGTGAGCCTGAGCCCGTCCGGGGTGATGTCGAAACAGGCGAGATCAGTGATGATCCTGTCCACCACCCCCAGCCCGGTCAGCGGTAACGAGCATTCCCGACGGATCTTCGGCATCCCGTCCCGGGTGGTGTGGGTGGTCATCACGACGACCCGTGGTGTACCAGCCACCAGGTCCATCGCCCCGCCCATACCCTTGACCATGTGTCCGGGCACCATCCAGTTGGCGAGGTCACCAGTCTCGGTGACCTCCATCGCTCCGAGGATGGCGACCTTCACGTGCCCACCACGGATCATGGCGAAACTCGTTGCGGAATCGAACACCGATGCACCGGGGATCAAGGTCACGGTCTGCTTGCCGGCATTGATGAGATCGGCGTCCTCCTCCCCTTCCACGGGGAAGGGCCCCATACCGAGGATGCCGTTCTCGCTCTGTAGCGTGACGTGAACCCCCTCGGGTAGGTGGTTGGCGACCAGAGTGGGCATCCCGATTCCAAGGTTGACATAGTCGCCGTCACTGAGTTCGCGGGCGGCGATCGCCGCCATTTGCTCGCGTGTCCAGCTCATGCCGTGGCCTCACTTTCTTCACGGGAACGCACGGTGCGCTTCTCGATCGGTTTCTCCCGGGGCATTGCCTCGATGACCTGCTGAATGAACACGCCCGGCGTCATCACCCTGTCGGGCTGAATCGCGCCCCGTTGCTCAAGGTGCTCGACCTCAGCGAGGGTGACTGCGCCGGAGGCAGCACACAACGGGTTGAAGTTTTGAGCGGTCAACCGGTAGACGAGGTTGCCGTCGACGTCCCCGTGAGCGGCATGGACAAGTGCGAGATCGGCGACGATGCCGCGTTCCTGGACGTAGGTCCGACCGTCAAACTCTGCGGTCGGTTTCCCTTCCGCCACCAGCGTTCCCACGCCAGTGGCGGTGTAGAACGCGGGAATCCCGGCTCCCCCAGCCCGGAGTCGTTCTGCCAGCGTCCCCTGAGGGGTGAACTCGACCTCGAGTTCACCGGACAGGTAAAGCTCGGCGAAACGCTTGTTTTCTCCGACGTAGGACGCGATGACCTTGTCCACCTGGTTGTTCTCCAGGAGAACGCCGAGTCCCTGACCGTCGACTCCCATGTTGTTGGAGACAATGGTGAGGTTTGTCGCCCCGGATTCACGTAGGCCGTCGATCAGGTCGAAAGGGTTGCCGGACAGGCCGAACCCTCCCACAGCGACAGTCATACCGTCGCGGGCGTACCTGGCGACGAGTTCCGCTGCCGTTGCCTCAGTTGTCTTCCGTGCCATCGTCGCAGTCACACCCCTGTCGCAGGACGGATCGTTCCGACGCACTCCCCGAAGTCGACGGTCTGGCCGTCGGCGCCGGGAGCGGTGGCACGCATCGTCACGGTCTGGCCGTCCTGGAGGAAGACCATTTCCGTACCGTCTTGGAGCTTCAGCGGTTCCTTGCCTCCCCAAGACAGCTCCATGAACGATCCACGGCTGTTCTTCTCCGGACCGGAGACCGTACCAGAGCCGAACATGTCACCAGGCCGCAGCGAGCCTCCGTTGATCGTCATGTGAGCGAGCATCTGCGGCGCGGTCCAGTACATCCGTCGGTACTCCGGGCGCGACACGACCTCGCCGTCGACCTCAACCTCGAGATGGATGTCCAGGCCCCAGGGCCCGCCGGCGTCCGTACCGTCCTTCAGGTAGTCGGCGAGCTCGAACTCACGTTCCGGAGTGTCGACACGGGCGTCCTCCAGCGCGGCGAAAGGCACGACCCAGGTCCCCACTGAGGAGGCGAAGGATTTGCCCAGGTTCGGCCCCAGCGGAACATACTCGAAATTCTGGATGTCGCGGGCCGACCAGTCATTGAAGAGGAAGACACCGAAGATATAGTCGGCTGCGTCTGCGACCGAGACCTCGGTACGGGCAGGAGCTCCGGCGCAGACGAAGCCCATTTCCGCCTCGATGTCGAGGCGCTCCGACGGACCGAAATCAGGTGCGCTGTCGGGCACGGGGCGTAGCCCCTTAGGCCGGACGACGTCCGTGCCGGAGATGACCACGGTGCCGGAGCGGCCATGGTAGCCGACGGGAAGGTGCTTCCAGTTGGGCTTCAGTGCCGCCTCATTGGGCCGGAACATCTTGCCGATGTTGGTGGCGTGGTCCTCACTGGCGTAGTAGTCCACATAGTCGGCCGGGGTGAACGCCAGGTTGTAACTCACGTGGGAGACGTCGACACTCGACGCCTCCACGGCGGTGTCGCTGCCCTCGGCGGACATCATCTCGATGAGCCACACCCGGAGCGGACGCCACACGTCAGGGCCGCCGGAGAGGACACCGTCTAGATTCGGGGCGGTCACCGCCTGCACCACCTCGAGGCCCAGTCCACCGACGGCCTCGGCGAGCGCGGCGATGTCAATGACGCGGTCCCCCAGGCGTGTCGCAAGGTACGTCCGTCCGTCAACGGTGACCGAGGCGTACGGGAGATTCGCCGTACCGAAACCATCGGTGGCGAACTTCTCTGCTGCAGTTGTCATGGGTTGCGGTCCTTTCAGCGGAAATTTCTTGGTTCAATTGCGGGAGGATGCCGGCTCAGCGAGGCCGGCGAGGGCATCGTCATCGACACCGCCGAGTTCATTGAGCGTGGTCAGAGGTTCGAGGACGCTGCAGGCACCGAAACTGACAAAGCTCGACCGCCAGTCGTCGTCGGCCTGCACCACGCTGAGAAGATCCGGTCCGTCGTCGCTGCCGAGCAGGACCTCGGCACGGTCCGACTCCCCCGCACGCAGGGCGACCACGGCGGCGGCGATGTTCAGGAAACCGAAATGATCGAGCACCTCGCCGTCCCCCTGCTCGGAGTACCGCAGCGCGCGGTGAAGTCCGGCAGTGAGCTTGAATCGTAGGTTTGCGTCGACGGCGGTGTGCAGGACAGCGAGGAGTTCGGCCGAGCTAGGGTACAGCGACCGGCTGACGCCACCGGTCCGGAACTTCAGGCCGAGTCCGTTGTCCCGCATCCACCCCAGCCGGTCACTGTCGACCAGGGTGAACGGCAACTCGATCCAGACCGCAAGACCGTCACGGTCGGCGGCGAAAGCGGATGCGGCGGCGAGCTGCTCGTCCAGCGTGGTGTCGCCGTCGGAGTCCACCTTGAGTTCCACGGCGGCGACGCGGGTCGTGCGGGGCATGGTGTCCAGAAGTGCGGTGACGTCGCCGAGCCGCCCCGCGGGCACAACGACCGACACGTCGAAGGGCACGCCATCGGCAAGCCGCGACGCTTCAGCAACGTCTTTCAGAGGCAGGACGAGCGGTCCCGTGAAACGGGCCGCCGACAACCCCTGGTTCTCCAGGTGCTTGGCGACCGCGTCCGGCAGGGATGCCAGTCCCGGCGGGAAGACGGCAGCATCGTCAATGAAGGTCTCGAACACTCCCATCACTCCCCGAGCCAACGTCCGCCGGTCCACGAAGACCTGTAGGACAGATCATTTACTTCGAGTCCTGCCTCTCCAAGCTGGAGGGGCTGGAAGGTGTCGACCATGACAGCGAGTTCGTCGAAGTACTCCTTGCCGATGGACGCCTCAGCAGCCCCAGGCTGGGGTCCATGCGGGTGCCCACCGGGGTGCAGCGAAATCGACCCTTTGTTGATCCCGGACCCTTTCCGGGCCTCGTAATCGCCGTCCACGTAGAACATGACCTCATCAGAGTCAACGTTGGAGTGGTAGTACGGCACCGGGATAGCGTTCTCGGCGTAGTCGACCTTACGCGGAACGAAGTTGCACACCACGAAGTTGTGCCCCTCGAACACCTGGTGGGAGGGAGGCGGCTGGTGGACCTTACCCGTCAACGGCATGTAATCATTGATGTTGAACACCCAAGGGTAGAGGCATCCATCCCACCCTATGACGTCGAAGGGATGCGTCGGCAGAACGTGAATCGACCCGCTGATCCCGGACGGGCCGCCACCGCGGTGCTTGATGTAAAGCTCGACATCTGTTTCAGATCCGTCGGCTAACTGGAGCTCCTGCGGACCACGAAGATCCCGCTCACAGTACGGCGAATGCTCGAGAAGCTGGCCGTGCCGGGAGAGATAGCGCCGGGGCGGGCCGATGTGGCTGTTCGCTTCGATAAAGTACAGACGCGCATCCTCACCGTCACGCAGCACCCAGCGGTGGATCGTGGCACGGGGGATGTTGATGTAGTCGCCTTCGGCAACCTCCAGCGGCCCGAACTGGGTCTCCACCAGGGCGGAGCCACGTTCGACGTAGACGAGTTCATCCCCCAGGCCGCTCTTGTACAGCGGCGAGGTGGTGTTGACGTGGGCGTAACTCAGTCGGACATCGGAGTTGCCCAGCACGAGCCGCCGACCGCGGACCGCGTCCACCCCGGTTCCGTTGGCTGCACCGTCAAGGTCGTGCAACTTCAGATGCAACGGGGCCAACGGGTCATTGGGGGTCAAGGTGTGGTCAGGGAGATCCCAGGTACGCGCATCAACCATCGCCGAGGGGATACCGGTGTGGTAGAGCAACGACGAGTCGGAGGAGAACCCCTCTTCCCCCATGAGTTCCTCGTAGACCAGGTCGCCCTTGTCGTTCCGCAGTGCGGTGTGCCGGTGCTTCGGGAGACTCCCGAGCTGTCGGTAGTAAGCCATGTTGTCCTCCTTAGGAAATGACTGCGACAGCAAACGTACACCATATTGGTTAACTTGTGAAGTACTTTCGACGAGAGGTGCGCGCCGACCGCAGATCGATCACCCGTTACCGGAGCCACGGCTGGCAATTCACCGAAGGTAGCGCACCGAGGTCGCGATACTGTGGTGACCATGGTCGACCACGACAACGACAGGTCACGAGACAACACTTCCGACGCAGCGCACCAGACACACCCGACCGAGCCGACGGCAGCAACCGCCCGGCCCCGGTACGACGGTGGACTGGACTACTGGAACTTCGTCGAGCACGTCCGTAGCCGGCTCGCGAACGAATCACCCAACTCAGACCACGCTGCGACAGCGGTGATCCTCGCCCTAGTCCGGGGGGCCACGACCTTCAGCAACACCATGGAGTCGACGATCCATCGCCCAGCAGGACGCAGTTGGGCCGGTTACCAGCTTCTTTACACCCTGTGGCTGGCGGGCGACATGTACCCTTCCGAAGCCGCGACCCTCACCGGGACCAGCCGGGCCGCAGTGTCCGGCCTGACCGCGAAGATGACTGAAGAGGGACTCCTCACGAAGATCCCAGCACCCGAGGATGGGCGAAGTCACCTACTCCACCTCACCGAGCGCGGTGTCAAGGAGGCTCGTACCCTTTACGAGCGGCAGAACATCCAGGAGACCCGGTGGGCAGACGCCCTGACCCGGGAAGAGCGGTCGATCCTGCTGATCCTCATGGACAAACTGCTTAGCGGCACAGCGGCGAGCGAGGCACGCCAGCGCCGCTGACACGACCGACGGCATGACAAGCCCTGGACGGAGCCGTCAACACATGTCGAGAAACTAGTTCACATATTGACTTGTTTCTGTGATGTGAATAACATCCGGCACTACGTTCCCCGCCCAACCTTCGGGTGAGGGCCCCGCCTCCTCCCCTGCAGAAGGGACCCCCATGGTTCTTGCATCAATCGGCGTCATTCTGGCGTTGCTCGTCCTCATCGTGTTGGCCTACCGTGGCCACTCCGTCATCGTCGCCGCACCGATCGCGGCCTTGATCGGAGTGCTGTTCTCCGGTGCTCCACTGATGGCGTCCTACACACAGATCTTCATGCCAGCAGCTGGCAACTTCATCGTCAACTTCTTTCCGCTTTTCCTCGTCGGGGCGATTTTCGGAACACTGATGTCGGCATCGGGATACGCCGACCATCTGGCACAGTGGATCTCAAGGTTGGTCGGTGCGAAAAAGGCGATTCTGGCCACCGCGATAGCCACGGCGCTGCTCACCTACGGCGGAATCTCGGCCTGGGTCATCGCATTCACGATTGTCCCGGTCGCCAACTCCTTGTTCCGGGAAGCAAACATTCCCCGTCGGCTGATGCCGGCCGCGATCGCGCTCGGTATCTTCACCTTCGCTACTGCAGCCCTCCCCGGCAGCCCCCAGATCCACAATGCGATCCCAACGAGATATTTCGGGACGACGACCTATGCTGCACCCGTATTCGGCATCATCGGTGCCATCGTCACCTTCGCTCTTGGAATGGCTTGGCTGGAATACCGCACCCGCAAGCTTGTCACTGCCGGGGAGGTCTACGAAGAACCCAGCTACCAGGGCGCGACGACAACGACGACCATTACGACCGCGAGGACGTCCACCGAATCCACATCCCGGTGGCCGGACCGGACGACGACGTTGCTCGGCCTCCGTGGACTCCTTCCGATCCTCATCGTCGTCGGAATGAATCTTCTGTTCGTCTATGTGCTGTCGAAGAAGATGGACTTCGCTTACCTGTCCGAGGACAAGTTCGGTAACACCGACATCGGTGCGGTCATGGGCACCTGGTCCGTCGTCATCGCGATGGCCACTGCCATCCTGGTGATCTTCCTGATGAAACCCGGCATGTTCTCCACCTATGTCAAAGGTCTTTCCGACGGCGCGAAGAATGCTGTCGTTCCTGCCTTCACCACTGCGTCGGAGGTAGGTTTCGGTGCAGTCATCGCCTCGCTGGCGGTTTTCGCGGCGCTGCAGAACAGCATCTTCGATGTCAGCAACAACCCGGTCGTGATCGGCGCTGTCGCCACTGCCGTGATCTCAGGGTTGACCGGTTCATCGTCCGGCGGTCTCACCATTACTCTCGAGACATTCGGCGACCAGCTGGCGCAAATGGCGACCGACCAAGGCATCAGTCTGGAGCTCCTCCATCGGGTAATCGCCATGGCCTCGGTTAGTTTCGACTCTCTCCCCCACAATGGGGCCATCGTGACCCTACTTCTGGTCTGCGGGCTCACTCACCGTCAGTCCTACAAGGATGTCGGCATGGTCACCATCGTTCCCCCGCTGATTGGCGTTCTTGTGGTGATGGGGCTCGGTGCAGTGTTCCCCACGATCTGACCCCGACTCCGATCAGCGAGATCCTCCCACTGCCACGTCAGGCCCGCCCGGTTCACCCGTGTGGGTTTCTCGTCGTTTCCGCCGCTAGAATCACCCCTATGCCCCGAGAGAGTTTCACCACCGGCCCCGAGTACTGGACTTTCATGGACCGGGCGCGGGAGAAGCTCGACGAACGCGATATGCCGTCAACCCGGATGCTCCTCGCGCTCAACCGCTCCTCAGAGGTCGTCAAGAACACCCTGGAATCCCAGGTGCACAAGAAATACGGATTGACGTGGCAGGGATTCAAGTTTCTGTTCGTACTCTGGGTGACCGGTGAACTCGAACCGCACCGTACTGCGGAACTGACCTACCTCCGGCGCGCTACGGTGTCCTCGTTGGCGAATGCATTAGAGGAGAGGTTGCTCATCACAAAACGCCCGTCGGATTCCGACGGACGTTCGGTGATACTCGCTATCACGGGGGCAGGTGCGGAACTCATCGAAAACGTGCTCCGGGAACAACAGGATAAACTGTCGCAGTGGGCGTCACCGCTGACGGCCACCGAACAGCAGATCCTCGTCCTGCTTCTAGAGAAACTCCTGTCCGGACAGCGCTGACGCCACGATCTCGTCGTCACAGGTCAAGGGTCAGCGGCTTCCCCGCACATGACCGTGACACACACGGCATGATGACCGCACCCGACTGCTTCTCCCGCACCGAGAGAACGTCATCACGGTGGTCGATGTCGTCCGGAGTTTCTCCCGTAACCCCCAGAACGCATGTCCCACAGAGTCCTTCACGACAGTCTGCGTCGACATCGAAACCCGATGTCTCGAGTACCTCAAGAAGTGTTTGTTCCTTCGGCACTGTCAGCACCTTGGCGGTGGAGTTGATCGTGACCTCGAACGGTTCGTTCAGAGAGACGTCCACCGAGGAGGTTGACTGGAAGGACTCGCGTGTCACGGACCCCTCAGGCCACGAGCTGAAGGCTTCCAGGACTGCACTGGTCAGACGTTCTGGACCACAGGTGCACACCTGTGTTCCCTCCCGATATTCTTCCACGATCCCGGGGAGGTTCAGCCTGCTTCCTTCATCGGAAACGTGGAGAATGAGATGCTCCCCGTGGTCGGTGCGGAGTCGGTCGAGGTAAGCAAGCTTCTCCCTGGTCGGTCCACAGTAGTGGATGGTGTAGTCGATCCCCCGGGACTTCGCATCATCGGCGAGCGCAAGAATCGGGGTGATACCGATACCACCGGCAATTAGAATCCGGCGGTCCACGTCAACGTCGACCACAAAGTTCTGTCGTGGGCCACGGATACGAACAGTCGCCCCTTCTGCGACATTCTCGTGGATCCATCGCGAGCCACCACGCCCATCCGGTTCGAGGGCGACCGCTATCTCCCAGGCTTCGGAGGAACTCCCACACAACGAATAGCGCCGGCTGACATCTCCGGCATCGATCTCGACATGGGCCCCAGGTTGCCAGCTGGGAAGCGTGCCGCCGTCTGGGACCAGGCTTATGCCGACGATGTGCGCGGTGAGCTGCCGTACCTCCTTGACGAACATGGTCCGGGTCCGCAGCTCCTTGCTAGGCCCGTTGAAGACAATGTCCGGCAACTCCGGAGTTGCCCCCGTCGTGTCCTTCTTCCCGGTGTCCGCGTCCCATTGGACCCACAGGTGCTCAGGCCCGCGGAAGGAGGTATTCGGAACAAACTCAAACTCCTGAT
Source organism: Corynebacterium glyciniphilum AJ 3170 (assembly GCF_007673095.1). Lineage (GTDB taxonomy): Bacteria > Actinomycetota > Actinomycetes > Mycobacteriales > Mycobacteriaceae > Corynebacterium. The sequence goes on along the minus strand of NZ_VDYZ01000005.1, from coordinate 43,490 downwards.
CCACCAATCTCATGGAAGGGAATCTTCTGGTAAGTTCCTGGAGAATCACCTGAAGCTCCAGGCGGGCCAGATTCTTCCCGAGACACTGATGACTGCCGAAACCGAACGTGAGATGATCAGTGGAGTTGTCCCGGTAGAGGTCGATGGTATCCGGGTCGCTGAAATGCCGGGGGTCACGATTTGCCGCTGCTGAGACGATGAGCAACCGCTCCCCCTCATCCAGCCTCTGCCCGCCCAACACTGTTGGTTTCGTGGTGATTCTTCTCCAGGCAGCAACACCGCCACTGAGTCGGAGGCATTCCTCAATCGCATTGGGAATCAACTCTGGTTTCCGGACGAGCTCGTCCCACACCGAGCGATTCTCCAGCAGAAGCTTGATGGCGTTGGACGCAGAGTGAGCGGTAGTCTCGTGGGCCGCGACGATACCCGCCATCATGATGGAGTGAAGATAAGAGTCCGTCACGACCTCGGGTTGTTCGTTCTGAGCCCGGATACTGTACGGCATCCACCCTGGTGCTTCGGGAGTCTCCCGTAGTTCGGCCAGGATGTCACCGGCAAGATTCCAGAAGTTTCCGACGCTCTCGGCGATGTCCTTCTGCTGCTCTGGACTCGGCCGTCCCCAGGTATTCACCGTGTGTGCCACGGAGTACCGACGCAACATGTCCATGTCATGTTCCGGCACCCCAAGGAAGTGGAAGGCCACGGTCAGCGGGACCTCCCACAGAAGATTGTTGACCAGGTCGGCACGTCCCTTGTCGGCGAACCTGTCAATGTAATCAGTGACAAGTTCGCGGACCATCGCCTCCTCGCCCTTGAGATGGGCGACGTCGAAAGGCCCAGCCAAGGCCCGACGTCGTGCAGTGTGCGCTGGTTCGTCCTCGTTCACCAGTGTCCGACGCATCCCGTAGCCTTTAGCTTCCAGGATCGCCTGCGCCTCGGGAGTGGCCGGGGTCAGCTTCTCCAGTGCGACGGACGCTGAGTAGGTGGATTGGTCACGGAAAACCTCCTGCACATCTTCGAACCGGGTGACCACCCAGTACCCGAGCTTCTCCGAGTAGAAGATCGGTTCGTTCTCTCTGGCCCACGCGCACGCTTCGCCGGGGTTCAGCTGGTAGTCCATCTCGAAGGGGTCAAAGTCCTTCGACGCGGAGCCCGAGTGGTACGGGCACTTCGAGATATCAGGGTTGGGCTGGGCTGTGGTGTCGTGGGTGCCTGTTGCACTCGGAACCATGACGCGGATCTCCTCTCATCGTTACCCCGGGGCACCGACGCCTCTAGCCGGGTCTTCACGAGGTAAGAGTAAGGGTAATCCAGATCACACAATATAGTCAACATCTGTACTATATTTTCCAGGATCGAGCAGCTTGTAAGCCCATATCCCCCCGCATTACTGCGCTATGACACAAGAAATATGATACTTGTGTTGATCACTTTTCACTGATCAGTCAGCTCGCAGAACGATCCCTCGGCTTTCCTTCACGAAGAAGACAGCTCCCAGGCTCAGGAGCGCCGTGAAGACGAAATAGGCCGCGGGCGCCAGGGTGCTCCCACTGACATCGATCAACCATGTCGCGATGAATGGCGCCGTCCCACCGAGGAGGGTGTTGCTGACATTGTTGCCCAAGGCAAGGCCGCTGTAGCGTACCGATGCCCGGAGCATCTCCACGTAGGTCACATAGGAACAGCCGTTCACGACCGACACAGCGATGAACAGCACCATCTGCCCCAGGAATGCCTGCCACACGCTCCCGTTGGACATTAAGATGAAGCAGGGGAACCCGAGCAGGACCGCCGCGATGGTCCCGGTGAACAGGATCGGCTTACGCCCGTACCGATCCCCGAGATAGCCCGATATCGGTAAGGTGGCCACCCCGGCGATGAGCGCCACCGATGTCGAGAGGAACGCGACCGTCGGTGAATGACCGCCAGCTGTCTGCAGATAGGTCGCGGCATAAACCGAAGCGATGTAGTACCCGCCGGTAATGACCGCTCCGAGGAAGATGATGACGATGACTTCTCGCCATGAGGTGGACAGCAGTTTGGCGATCGGGATCGCCTCTGTCTCCCCCTCCTTCTTCAGTTCCTTGAACTGTGGGGTCTCATCAAGATGATTCCGGATCCAGATACCTATGACGCCCATAACCACACTCAACAAGAACGGAATACGCCAGGCCCACGAGAGCACGGTTTCCGGATCGAACATCGAGTTCACGGCCAGTGCGACGAGCGAGGCCAGCAACGATCCCAAATACGTTCCGGAATTGACCAACGATGTCTGCAGAGCTCGGTGCTTGGGTGGTGCCTGTTCAGAGACAAAGGCGTTCGCACCGCCTAACTCACCCCCGGCAGCAAAGCCCTGGAGGCACCGGCAGAGGACCAGGATGATCGTGGCCCACACACCGATGGTGACGTAGGTTGGAATCAGCCCCATGACGAAGGTGGCGATCACCATCAGGAAGATAGTCCACGTCAGCGCCTTCTTCCGTCCGTATTTGTCTCCGATATGGCCGAAGTAGATTCCACCCGGCACCCGGAGGAAGAAGGCCACCGCGAAGGCGGCAAAGGTGCCCAGCAGCGCCGCGGTGTCATCGTGGGACACGAAAAACAGGGCGGCGATCGCCGTTGCCATGTAGCCGTAGATTCCGAAGTCGTAGTACTCCAGGACGGTGCCGACAATCGCACCGCGAACTACTTTCGCTGTGGACTGAGTCGGTGCAGGGGCATGGTGCGCCCGTCCGGGATCCGCGCCCCGGGGGCCATGAACGGTTTCGTTGTTGTTGAGAGTCATGTCGTCTCCTCAGTGAGTGACTCAGTAGATGCTCCGCGGCCGGATCCCCGGTGCTCGGCGGCACTGTGTCCTGCGGTCCGTCCCATAGTGATCGCGTTGGCTACGGCGTTCCCCCCGCCGACATACGTCGACCCGAGGACCCCTCCACCGGCTTCCCCGGCAGCGAAGAGTCCGGGGACGGGCCGCCCGTAGCGGTCGATCACTCTGGCTCGTGCATCGATCTCCGGGGCCGCGTGCGTGCACACCAGTTCCGCCGGGAGATACCTCGCGGCATAGTACGGAGGGGTGTCTAGGGGAGCGATCGGCTCCGACGCGCCTTTGGCAGCCAGAGAATCGGTCCGCAGAAAGACAGGGTCCTCGCCGGCAGGAAGCTCCTCATTCCAGGCTGCGACCGTGTATTCCAGTGCTTCGGCCGGGACGGTCATCTTCTCGGCTAGTTCGGCGAGACTGTCGGCGCACAGCAGGCGACCTGCTGCAACCTCTGCCAGGATGTTGTCGGCGTTCCAGTCGACGTACCCGCCCGGCAGTGATTCTCTCGCCGTCTCGTCGAATATCATCCAGGTTGAACCACCCTGACGGTCGATGAGCCCTGGTGACACAGCGTATGAGGCGTCCTCGTTCATGAACCGTCTCCCCGCACTGTTGACGTGGATCCGTGAACGAGGCGGGAATCCCGCCTCCCAATGGTGCCGGGACTGGAAATAGGCCGTGGGGAGCATCAGCCCGTAGCCCTCGCCCGCTACCGCAGCACCGACCTGCTCACCGAAAGACAGATGGTCACCCCGGCTTCCCGGACCAGCGGCCACGAACAGTGACTCTGCAGATCGCAAGGCGTAGGGATAGTATTTTTCGAGTAGACCCCGATCACGGGCAAACCCTCCGCTGGCGATGACAACCGCAGAGCAGTGGATTTCCTCGTCATCGACCACCACGCCTCTAACGCCGTGAGGGTCAGAGAGCAGCGACTGAACGCGGGTGTTCAACACGATGTCCACCCCGGCCGAGCGCGCAGCCCGTTCCAGCACCTGGACCAGGCCGTATCCCTGGCCCTTCGGCACATGTCCCCGCCACAGGTCCTCGACGCCCGCCTGGCACAGCCCGGGCATGTGGGCATTGGTGGATTCGTGGGCCGGGACCTCGACACCGAGAGAGATGAGCCACTCCAGCGCCGGGCCTGCACTCTCGCAAAAAGCTCGGATCAACCCCGGTTTGAGCAACCACCGGTTAAGGTCCATATAGTGCTGAAATAACTTCTCCGGTGAATCCTCCACGCCGAGCTCAGCCTGCACACTTGTACCGGCGGCGGTAAATAGACCTGCCGAGAGCTGCGTTGACCCTCCGAGAGTCTCCTCCGCTTCAAAAAGGAGGACTGATGCACCTCGTTCGGTCGCGGAAACCGCTGCGGACAACCCTGCACCACCTCCGCCGATGATGATGACATCCCATGTCTGATCATCCATCAGAACGTCCCTCCTGATTCATTGGTGATCCGGTGGTACAGGCCATTGGATGTCAGACCACCGTCAATGGCGATCTCCGCACCGGTGATGTAGCCGGACGACCCCGACAACAGGTATGCGACCACGTCACTGACCTCGTCCAGAGTGGCCATCCGCCCCCAGGGCACACTGCCGAGTGACGCGTCGACAAAGGCCCCTGAGTCTGCCAACAACTGTGTGCCGACCAGACCCGGGTGGATCGAGTTCACCCTGATTCCCCCCGCGGCGAATTCGCCGGCCGCAGACTTCGACAGGCCTCTCAAACCCCATTTGCTAGCCGCGTACGCCGGAGAGAAGTAACCGACCAGACCCGCGATGGACGACACGTTAACAATTGATCCACCGCCGGTCTCCGACAACAGGTCATGCGCTGCTTTCATCCCGTAAAAAGGTCCGGCCAGGTTGACACGCAGTGTCTGCTCCCAGATATCGTCCGGGGTATCGAGGAAACTGAGCCTGCGGCTGATACCGGCGTTGTTCACCAATCCGTCCAGCCTGCCCAGGTCACTACGTATGGCGTCAATTACCGAGCGCCATGCCCCGGGGGAGCCCACGTCAAGTTCGTACCCGCTCGCCCGGCCGCCGGACCCGGTGATGGAGTCGACGACCTCCGCTGTGTCTGTGATGTCCGCGGCACAAACGTGCCATCCGTCGGCGGCGAGGCGCTCAGCATGATGGGCACCCATACCGTTGGCGGCCCCGGTGACGAGCACTGTGCGTACTGTTGTCGCGTCGTCAGACATGGCGGGACCCTCCATCCACGGCGATCGAGTGCCCCGTGATGTACCGGGCACTGTCAGACAGCAGGAACAGCAACGGGCTGGCGACTTCCTCCGCCGATCCGAGGCGGTGCAAAGGAACACTGGTGAGCGCATTAGCCAATGCCTCGGGGTCCTCCCTCACCCACAGGGTCATAGCCGTGTCGATATACCCCGGAGCAATCGAGTTGACCCGGATCCCTTTATCCCCTAGTTCAACCGCCATCGACTCGGTGAGGTGCGCGACCGCTGCCTTGGACGTGCAGTATGCACTCCTGCCGCGACGCACACGGAGTGCAGAGACCGAGGACATATTCACGATCGCCGCGCCCTTCCCCATGTGGCGGGCTGCCGCCTGTGCCCCGAACAACACTCCTTTGACGTTGACGTCCAGGACCGCGGAGATCTGCTCATCATCAACATTCTCCAACTCTGCGAAAGGAAAAATACCCGCGTTATTCACCCAGTAGTCAAGGCCACCGAACGAGGACACCGCTGCATCCGCCAGGTCATCGAGCTGTTCCCTGACTGTCACGTCCACCGGATGAGCAACAGCCCTGGCGGAAAGCCCCACTTCAGAGGCTTCTGCGTTAATCGTGTCGATCGTCTCGGCCAACTGATCCCGGTTGAGATCAGCTGCGAATACGTTCACCCCTTGAGCGACCAGACGACGAACAAACACCGCCCCCATGCCCCGGGCCCCACCTGTCACGACCGCGATTTTGCCCTTCATCTCGGGATAGTCGACCGTCGCGGGCGCCGACTGTGTTGCCGTGGGTATCCCGAATTCTCCGTAGGTATCCATGCCACTCCTCATTGTTTGCGATTCCTGTCGTTGCTGTCCCCGCGTCCCGCCGTTGTGCCGGCATCGACACGTACTGTCCGTCTCGCAATATCGACCTGTTCCCCGACTACGCGGAGTTCGTCTTCCACCGTCGTGATCCTGACGATGGTGGGTATCCCGTCAGGACCCGTGGCAACGATGCTCAGATACGCTCTGGCGCACCACCTCCCGTCGTCCTTCCGGAACACCATCGGGTTGGTGACGACGTGGCGTTGAAGGGGCCCCGCCGCTCGTGAATCCGTATATATCCGACGAGCGAAGGTCTCAAGTGCCTCCCGCCCACTCACGGGGTCGGGATAACTAGGCGAGACAAAGAGGCCGTCCGGCGCAAAAGTACTGGCCCATGCCGAGGCATCGCCCTCGTCGATGGCAAAACTCTGTCTGCCGTAGAGCTGCCCGACCTTGGAAAACATCCTGTCGATCGTGTCAATCACCCGTGCTCCTTCCAGAAATCCAGATTGTCGATCGGCTCGGTAGCCGTATCAGATACGACATTTCGTGCTATATTCGCACGCAGCGTGCGAATATCAACAACACTAAGTGATCTACATTACATTTGTCGAATGTAATATTTCCATGACAAGATTTATGGGACAGTGACGTGCACGAAGGAGACTCCATGACCGACAATGACCCCCTCAAACGAGGTTCAAAGACCCTGGACAACGGGCTTCAGCTCCTCGAAGTTCTGGGAGACTCCCCGAATGGGCTGACCACGACTGAACTGTCCGAGCGACTCAGTCTGCACCGCACTGTCACCGACAGATTGGTGAGAACGCTGGAGCATCACGGTTTCTGTCGACGAACACAGGAGAAGAGGATCGTGCTCGGCAACGGGCTGGTCGCCCTGGCCAACCGGGTACAGCAGGACCTCCGTGGTACCGCACGACCGATCCTCGAGGACTTGGCGGAAGAACTCCAGGTCACTACGCACCTGGCGGTCCAAGAGACAGAGGACACTGTCCGGGCGCTCATTGTCATTCCTCCGCGACACTCCCGTATTCACGTCGGCTTCCGCGAAGGGCAGGTCGACCCGATCGACCGTGGTTCGGCCGGATTGGCCATCATGTCAATGCGGGAGAAGCAGCCTGGTGAACGAGACGAGGTCGACACAGTGCGTGAACGCGGCTATGCGGTGACGAAAGGAGAAGTCACCCCGTCGGTGACGGGCATATCCGCCCCGGTTCCCTATCGGAACGAACCCGGACTACTCAGCGTGGGCATCTCCGTGTTCGAGGCCGCCGATGAAGCACATCTCGCGACCACAGTGGTTGCAGCTGCTGATGCCTTGGGACGCGAACTCCTGCGCTAGTCCCACCGTCGATCGAGAATAAATCTGGGGAACGTCCAAAGCTACGTGGTCCCTAGAGGTAGTACTCGGCCCTATGACGCACACGACTACGCTGACCAACAACGCTCATCCTGTTCCACCGACCCCACCGACGCGGAGGACACCATCCACCGATGAACATCGACCTTCACCAGCTCGAGGTGTTCGTGGAGGTGTCCCGCACCCGCAACGTCGCCCGGGCAGCGGAGAACCTGGGGCTCACGTCCTCCCCCGTCAGTCGCACGCTACGTACCCTTGAGCACCGCACCGGCCCCCTGTTCCACCGCGCGCACCATGACATGCAGCTCACCGAACACGGACGGACGTTGCTGGGAACCGCGGTGAGCATCCTGCAGCTGTCCCAGGTCTTCGAGGACAAAGCCGCCGGTATCGAACGGACGTTGCGCTACGGTGTGACCCCCTGGGTCCCGGACTCCTATGCCGATGCCTTCCGTACCGCTGTCGGACTGTCGGGCATCACGCCCGAGGACGCAGCGTCCGGGGTGTCGGTGGAACTGCTGGAGAAACTCCAGTTCGGCGAGATCGACATGGCACTGGTGCATTTACCCGTCAACCTGCCCGACATCAGCTCACTGGTTATCGGTCGCTACACCTTTGACCTGATGGTCGCCGCCGATGACCCCCTCATCACCGTGGCAGAAACCGGACCGGTCCCGCTGGCAGCGCTCCGCGAGCGGAAGGTCGTGACACTCCCCTTCTCGCAGATGCAGCCGGCGTCCGGAGACAACGTGCGCGAATGGTTCAACCGGGCCGGGGTCACCGACATCACCGAAGTCGGTTTCAGCGACTACGCCGTGCTCACGTCCCGCCTGCCCCGGACGCACGAGGTCAGTATCGGGGCGCGGGGACACTCGCTGGGCCACGTGCGCGGCGCCGACAGCAAGGTAGTGCTGCTGCCCGTCGCAGACGAACAACCATGCTTCGAGCTCGGTGTGGTCTGGCGTTCCGGGGCAACCGCCCGGCGCGAGGACATCGACCGCGTGGTTGCCGCACTAACGGACCGCTTCCGGAGTTGAGCCCGCGCCGATGCGCCGGGCGAGGTTCGCCCGGTGGAACTGGGCGTCGCCGAACAACACCTGGTCGGCCCGTGCCCGCTTGAGATACAGGTGCGGGCTCGCTTCCCAGGTGAAACCCATCCCGCCGTGGAACTGGATGTTCTGGTGGGTCGCCGTCACCGCTACATCAGTGCAGATGCCGGCGGCCAGGGAGGCGGACGCCGGCAGCTCCTCCGGCGCGTCCTGCGCGGCCCACAGCGCGTAGCGGGACGCCGACGCCGCGGATTCGACGTCGACCAACACGTCCGCCGCCATGTGCTTCAGCGCCTGGAACTCCCCGATCGCCTGACCGAACTGCACCCTTTCCTTCATGTACGCCACGGCGTCCTCCAGTGCCCGGCGGGCGACGCCGACCTGCTCGGCCGCCAATCCCACCGACGCGAGGTCCAGTATCCGGGACACCTGGTCCCACCCCTCGTCGTCTCCCAACGGAGTAGCCGGTGCATGGTCGAAGCGCAGATGGGCCACCCGGCGTGTGGGGTCAAGGGTGGAGAGCCCCTGCGTCGTGACACCGTCACCGACGCGCACAATGAACAGCGAGATGCCGTCCCCGGACTCGTGACCGGTGCGGGCGGGGACGATGAACACCCCGGCGTTCTGCCCGTCGATGACCCCCGGACAGGTGCCCGACACGGTCCAGTCGTCGCCGGACTTCTGTGCGGTAACCGTGACACCGGATTCGTCCCACCGGCGGTTCTCCCCGGGAAACGCCAGCGTGCCGATCAGGGAACCGTCGGCGATGCCCGGCAGGATCTCCTGCTGTGCGGCAGTATCCCCGGACTCCAGGACCGTCATCCCGGCAAGGACAGTGGTGGCGAAGTAGGGGGCGCACAGTAGTGCCGCCCCGGCTTCCTCCAGCACGATGCCGAGTTCGGTCCAGCCGAAGCCCTGCCCACCGAACTCCTCGGGAACGGCGATCCCCTGCAGCTGGAGTTCGCGGGCCATCCGGTCCCACACCTGGGGATCGTAGCCGGTGTCAGAGTCCATGGCCTGGCGGACCAGGGTCTCCGAGGAGACGGTGGCGAAGAAGTCCCGGACCACTGCCTGGAACTGGTCCTGCTCCTCAGTACGTGGTGCAAACATGTCGTTGTCCTCTCGTTCTACTTCTCGCCGGCATGGTCGTCGGCATGGTCGCCACTGAGGCTGCGGTTCACGGCCTTGCGGACGTCGCGGAACGGCACGCCCTTGTCGGGTTGTGCCCCGCGCGGCAGGCCGAGGACACGTTCGCTGATGATGTTGCGTTGAATCTGGTCGGTGCCGCCTCCGACGGAGTTGAAGAAGCCCATCATGAGGTCGTAGGACGTCCGGTAGGCGACGGGGTCCCCTGTCGTCGCGTCCTTGTCGTACTGCAGGCCGCGGGTTCCGAGCAGCCGGAACTCCAGGTCGGACGCCCCGTGGAGGATCCGGGAGTTCGCCAGCTTGCCGAGGGACGCCAACGGCGACCCGCCACGTGACCGGTTCTCCATCTTCGCCCGTGCCTGGGTCCAGTCGTTGGTCAGCCGCCAGGTGTGGATCTTCATCAGTTCGTCGATGATCACCGGATCGTCCAACCGGTCTGCGGTGCGGGCCGCATCGACGAGGTCATCGCTGCGCGTGAAGACCGCGGAGCGCGAACCGGTCTCCGCGGTGTCCCGCCCCACCTGGGCCATCTCCCCCATTCCCCTGCGCTCGGCACCGAGCGCAGACTGCAGGACCTTCCAGCCGTTGCCTTCACCGCCGATGAGATTCGCTGCCGGGACGACGGCGTCGGTGAGGAAGACCTCGTTGAACTCGGAGTCGCCGGTCATCTGCCGGATGGGCACGACCTCGACACCGTCCTGTTGCATGGGGAAGATGAACAGGCTGATCCCGGCATGTTTCGGCACGTCCCAGTCCGTCCGGGCGATGAGGATGGCGAAGGTGGCGCGGTGGCCGTTGGTGGTCCACACCTTCTGGCCGTTGATGATGTAGTTCTCGCCGTCGTCGGACAGCTCCGCCTTCGTCTGGATGCTGGCGAGGTCGGAGCCGGCACCGGGTTCGGAGTAGAGCAGGCAGCCCAGGTCCCACTCACGGGTGATCATCGGACGCAGCAGCCGTTCCTTCTGCTCAGCTGTGCCGTAGTCGGTGAGAGCGGCTCCGGGCAGCAGTAGCCACGAGACCTCGGAGAACGGGGCGACGTCCCGTGCCCCGCCCGGGACACCGGCGTCGCCGAACGCCCGGAGTACCTCGCGGGCCTGGTCGCGGGTGTAGCCGCGTCCGAAGTTCTCCGGCGCCCAGGACGGCACCCCGTATCCGGCGTCGACGACCGTGTTCCGCCAGTCGAGGTCGTCGGTGCCGTTCCAGTTGTCCCTGATCCAGGACGCCGTCTCGTCGTAGATGCCGCTCATGCCTGTGCCTCCTCTGTAGTGCCAGTGGTGTCGCGTGCGATGCCGCGGATGATGTTTCGGTCGCCGTCCTGCTCTATCGACAGCGTCGGGTCGAAGACCGCGTCCGAACTCAGCAGTCTGATGACCTCGTCGGATGCTCCTTCTCCGGAACTGCGGGGCTCGCTGACCGCGAGGATCCGGGCGTTGTCCGGGGTGCGGGCCACCACGATGCCGATCCAGTCGCGGTTGAGGTCGGTGGTGACCGTGTAGGACTCGACCGTCGCCGGGCCGGAGTAGTGCTCCACGATGTCGGGGGCGGGCACGGCGTCCAGGGCCTCCTGCAGTGGGCGGTCGTCCCAGTCGGTGTACTCCACTGGCGTTGTGGAGTACACCCCGGAGGAGTACTTCGTCATCCACCCGCCGTTGGCGCCGACGAAGCCGAAGGTGCCGGGGTTCTTCCGCAGCCGGTCGACCATCTCGGCGATGGCGTGCATCGAGTAGTTGTTGCCCGCCCCGCCGAAGAACGGCAGCCCGCCGGTGAGGGTGAGCCCACGCGGGTCGTCCGGCGCGATCCCCAGAGCATCGCAGATATTGAACACCGGGATCGGGAAGCAACTGTACAGGTCGAGGAATGCCAGGTCATCGGCGCTGATCCCGGCGCGCTCGATCGCGGTACGCGCCGAGAGCACCGACGCCGGGGAGACCGACAGGTCCGCCCGCTCGGTCACGGTACGTTCGGTCAGGTCACTGTAGCCGTGCAGGAAGACCCACTTCTCCTGCGGGATACCGAGTTCCAGTGCTTTTCCGACGGAGGTCAGCAGCACCGCCGCACCCTGGTTGACCTGGTCGCGGGCGACCAGGAACCGCGGGTAGGGGTCGGCGATGAGACGGTTACGCTCAGTGACTGTGATGAGTTCCCCGGCGGTACGCTCCGTCGGCGCGGCGGCGTAGGGGTTGGACGCGGCGACGCGGGTGAACGGTGCGAACAACTCCCCCATCGCCGTCGCGTAGTCCTCTCGGCTCAGGCCGAGACGACGGCGCCGGGCGTTCTCGAAGACCGCGTACTCCGGCGGGGCGCCGAGCAGCCCGTGGCGGACCTCGTAGGGTACGTGCAGGTCGTCGACCTGCATACCCCGGTCCTCCAGCTGACCGCCGACGGTCTCGGTGAAATCGGGGGCGTCGTCCCGTCCCACCAACGCACGTGCGGTGGAGATCGCCTCGGAGCCGGCCAGGAGCACCACCTCGGCGTCCCCCTTGGCTATGGTCCCGCTGAACTCGGTGACGAGATGCTGCGGTCCCTGCCCGCCGACGACCTCCAGCACGGCGCGACGCGGGTCCGCACCGATCCGTGCGGCGATGGAGCGGGCGATGTTGTCCGACTTACCCAGCGGTGCGACCGCGCCGGGCGTGGAGATCTCGAACTGCCGGATGACGGCGATGGTGTCGATGGCGGCGGCAATGTCGGCTGCGAGGCCGGCGTCCTGCACCGCCCTGCGGGACGCCTCCCCGGCGAGGTCCGCGGCCGACCAGCGGTGGTAGTCGTCGGCGGTCACCGGGTCGGTGGCCTGCCCGACTCCGACGAGGACGGGGGTTCGGGGGTCGAGTGAGTCGGTCATCTACTCCGCCTTCCATTCCGGGGCGCGCTTCTCCGCGAAGGCGGTCATGCCCTCCATCGCGTCGGCGCTGTGTATCAGCGCAGCACTCTCGGTGTCGTTGCGCGACCAGTCGTCGTCCTCTGTGTGGACGGTGCCGTCGGTGATGCCGTGGGCCACACGTTTGGTGGCCTGAACCGAAAGCGGGGCGTTGCGGTTGATCTTCTCCGCCAGCCCCAGGGCTGTGTCGAGGACCTGGTCCTGCGGGACGACACGGTTGACCATGCCGAGTTCGTAGGCGCGGGCCGCGGGTATCGGTTCGGCGGTGAGCATCGTCTCCATCGCCACTTTCACGGGGATCTGGCGGGGCAGGCGGAAGGCACCGCCGGCGGCGGCCATGATGCCGCGGGTGACTTCCGGCAGACCGAAGGTGGCGGTGTCGGCGGCGACGGCGAGGTCACTGGCCAGGGTGATCTCGGTGCCGCCACCGAGGGCGAAACCGTTGACGGCGGCGATGACGGGCTTGGAGATCCAGTGCTTCACGAAACCGGCGAAACCCCAGCTCTTCAGTGGTTCTTCGGTCATGCCGAGTTCGCCGGCCGCCGCGGCCTTGAGGTCGGCGCCGGCGCAGAACGCCTTGTCACCGGATCCGGTGACCACGACGGTACGCACGCTGTCGGTGTGCTCGGCCTGTTCCAGTGCCTCGCCGAGGGCGAGGGCGAGGTCCCGGTTCACGGCATTGCGTGCCTCGGGTCGGTTGAGGGTGATGAGCAGGGTGTGTCCCCGTTGCTCGACGAGGACGGGGCCAGAGGATTCAGTCACTGTGGTGCTCCTGTGGTGGTGTGGGTGTCAGACGGTTGTGGTTCGAGGGCGCCGCGGGTGACGAGGGTGTCGATCGTGTCCTCGTCGAGCCCCAGGACGTCCCGGATGACCTCGCGGGTGTGTTCGCCCTGCAGGGGCGCCGGCTGCAGCCGGGCGTCCCCGAGGCGGAGACTGCGTCCTTCGGAGGCGAGTGTGGGGAACGGCTCGGTGAACTGGGGTTGGGTCATGGCGGTGAGCAGTCCCCTCTCCGAGAAGTCGTGGTCGTGTCCGATGTCGGCGAACCGCATCATGTGTCCGGCGGGGACGCCGGCGTCCTGCAGTTGGCGTTCCGCGGTGATCGCGGTGCGGGAGGACGTCCATTCCCGGAGTGTGTCCTCCAGTTCCTCATTGTGGGCGAGTCGGCCGGTGGGCGTGGCGAAACGATCATCACTGATCCATTCCGGGTGGCCGATGGCGTCGGCCAGTGCGGCGAAGCGTTGGTCTCCGTGCCCGTCGACGACGATCCACTCGTCGTCGCCGGCGGCCGGGAAAAGCCCGCGCGGGGCGTCCTGCGGGGCGGTCAGCGCGGTGAGACCGGAGCCCGGTTCCAGGGATTCGGCGGCGAGGTGGCCGCCCATCGCGGCGAAGATGGCGTCGACCTGGGCGGTGCTGACCACCCCACCCCGGCCGGTGCGCGCGCGGCGCAGCAGCAGCGCGACCACGGCGATGGCGTTGAGCCGGCCGACCACGTGGTCGGGGTAGATGGTGATGGTGTCGCTGTAACCGTCGGCGTCGCCTGGATAACACCACAGCGCCGACAGTCCCGACGCCGCACGGACCAGTGGACCGTAACCCATCTTCGTCGACCAGGGGCCGGTGTCGCCGTAGGCGGAGGACTCCGAGAGGACGACGCCCGGGTTGATCGTCCGGATGGCGTCGTGGCCGAAACCGAGACGGTCGAGGGTGCCGGGCTTGAAGTTCGTGAGAACCACGTCCGCCTCGGCGATGAGCTGCCGGAGGAGGTCTCTGCCGTCCTCCGTGGTGAGGTCGAGACCGAGACTGCGCTTGTTGCGGTGGCCCCAGGCGAAGCTCTTGGTCATCTGCACCCCGGGAAGCATCTGGCGGCACCCGTCGGGGTGGCTGGTCGACTCGATCTTGATGACGTCGGCACCGTAGTCGGCGAGCAGGCGCCCGGTTTCCGCGCCCATGACGATCACCCCGAAGTCCAGGACGCGCAGGCCGCTGAACGGGAGGTCCCGGCTGCCGGCGACAGCGACGGCGGCGCCGGCGGCGTGCCCCTCGACGACGGGACCGGTGACCGGGGCGGCGAGCCAGGGGCCGTCCTGCGGCCCGCCGTCGGTGCGTCCTGCTGCCGTGCCGGTGATCCCGGTTCGTGCACCGTCGATGGTGTACACCCCGCTCGGCACCGTGGCGGTACGGCCGTCGGTGAGGGTGAGGTCGCCGAGACTGCCGCTCTCGTGAAATGCAGGCTCACCGATGACATCGGAAAGTTCGTCGATGGATGTCGTCGGCACGCGGAGTTCCTCGCCCTGCCGGACGGCCTCCTCCGTGGTCATGCCGGCGAACAGCGCACGGTAGTGGGCGAAGATCCGGTCCTGTTCCTGGAAGCGGTGGGTCGGGCTGTTGTACTCGGGTGCACTGAACTCCTCGGGGTAGCCGAGCCAGGTCAGCATCGCCTGCCACTGCCGTGGGGACAGCACACAGATACGCACCATCCCGTCGGCCGTGGGAAAGATCGGGTAGAGCGCGCGGGCGTCGGGGCGTCCGTGCGGGACGTCGAACGGGTCGACGCCGGTGCGCCCCGAGCCCTGCATACCCATCGGCGGGTCGAAGATGTGGGCCAGTGCATCCAGTGTGGAGAAGTCGATGAGGTCACCGGTGCCGGTGCGCCGCGCGTTGTAGTAGGCGGTGATCGTCATCCACACCGCCTGCGGGGCGACGGCCCCGGCGACGAGGAAGGACGGCGGCAGCAGCGGCTCCTCCCGGTCCGGCAGCCCCGAGCGCGACAGGATCGTCGACAGCGCGAACTGCACGTCCGGGGTGGATGTCCAGTTCTTCTTCGAACTCTGCTCACCGAAATCGCTGAGCAGGGTGATGACCGTGCCGGGGTGGTCCTCGGCGAGGGTCGCGGGGTCGACGAGGCCGCCGGTGACGTAGTCGGAGAGCCGGTTGACCAGGACGATGTCCGCGCCACCGATGAGCTCGCCGAGGGCGTCCCGCGCCCCTGTGCTGGCCGGGTCGACGGTGGTGAAGCGTTTCGTGGCGTTGGCGATCTCGAAGGTCAGGCTGGTGTCGCCGGAGAGCACACCGTCACGGCGGTCGGCTGACCCTCCGGGCGGTTCGACGCGCAGGACGTCTGCCCCGAGGTCGGCGAAATACCGGCCGACCATCTGGAACTCACCTTCAGCGAGGTCAAGGACCCTCACGCCTGCCAGCGGTGGATCGACGGTGTCTGTCATCGTGGTTCTCCGTCCTTCCCGGGGCGCGGTGTACACCCCTTCTGTCCTCAAAACTACGAGGGGACGGAGAGGCGTGCGACGCAAATGATGGGGACCGGACGTGTCAGATTGTGAGCGGTGGCCGTGCCAATTGTTGGGACGTTGACTGTCATTTCCCGTACGGGGTAGGCGGCCCCCTGCTAGGCTCATCCGGCATGGGGGAAAAACTAATATTCTCCGGTCCTGATTCGGGCCGGGCGACAGCGCTACTCAACACACTGAGCACCACGGGAGATGACGGGGGCAACAGCGATCTTCACGAACTCGGCGAAGCGGTAATCGCCGCCGTCGCCGCGGAGATCGGACGCGAAGAGGCCGAACGCACACTGCAGGCCGCTGCGACAGGTACCACACCAGCCGAGAGATTCTCGCCGGCCGAGGCACAGAAACGTTTCACTGCCTCGGAGAACATCGACGTCGACGAGATCCCCGATCCGGTGTGGGCCGTCCTGACCGCCGGGGCACGCTCGGCGATCGAGGCGGTGTCCGGATCCGGGGAGCATGACCGGGCATTCAACATCTACGTCCACGACGATCCGTACGAATCCGGCGAGCGCGTCCTGTCGGTCAACTGCCTGCACAACGACGATTCCGAAGACGGTGCGGACGGCGTAGGTGCGCCTGTCCACTTCGACGCCATCGCCGTCTACCAGCAGGACGCGGATGCGCTGGCCGCGATCGACGACCTCTGCACCACTGACCCGCTTCTGCTGCAGAGCTGGTGGATAGAGGCGCTGAAAGACAGCGTCGGCGACGTAGACACCGAGGACGTCGAAGACGCAGCGGACATCGTGATCCGTTCGATGACGACCAACATCTTCTTCCCGTTTCCGGACGCGACCGGCCGTATCCGGTGTCCGCACGGGGTGACCTTCGAGATCGTCGACACCACTGAACGCGACGCCGCGGTCCAGAAGGTCCGGGACGGGTGGGACGATGACCGTACGATCAGCGATCCTGAGTTGCTCGAGTCCCTGGAGAATCTGGCGACCGGGATCCTCGGCGAGACACTTGCCGAATTCGGCGACGAAGGCCTGATCAGCGGGATCAGCGCCGACGGAGAAGGGGTGACCGTCCGGATGCTGACAGACGAGGAGCGGGGGGTCGGCCTGCCGGGGATAGAGGTCGTCACGGCTCCGGCGGACCGCAGACTGGTTGGCCGGCTGGAACGGGAGTTGGGACGCTCGGTGAGCGCGACGAACGCCGTCTGGTCGCGGGCGTTGGAGAGCGCCGTCAACCGGATTGTCGAGTTCTCGCCTCATCCGAGGGCGGCCATCGTGCGCGTCGTCGAACGGTCCACCGTGATGCTGGCAGAGGAGGAGCTGGCGTTCACGGCGTAGGTGCGCGTCGAGTAAGACACCGTTTTCATGTCTGCCGGGTATATTTTTTATACAGGAGCACGCTATGATCTTTGAGTACGATCCGTTCATTTCCGTCCGCCGCGCACGAACCAGGGAGGTTCTTCTCTATGAAAACGACTGAAGACTTCGACGAGGCTTTTGACCGCAGTGAGGACGTTGTCGATTCTCTCGACCGCAGCTCAGCGCGTCGACCCGGAGAGGAACAGCGACGGGTCAACGTCGATTTTCCAGCGTGGATGGTTGCCGCACTGGATGCTGAAGCACGCCACCTCGGGGTAACGAGACAATCCATCATCAAGATGTGGCTCGCCGAACGTCTTGATGACCGCGGAACCGGCGCTGCGTGAATCTGAATTGACCGCTACCAGCCATGTCCACCCACTGGTGTGGGGTGGACACGAACCCCGATCAAGAGGGTGCCGGCAGACCTTAGTGACCTTCCGTCACCCTCCAGCGGGCGACGGCCTCGTCGAGCCCGACACTGTCGACTGACCAGCACCGGAATCTGCCTTCAATGCCGCTGAGCATTCCAAGCAGAGTCTCTCCGGGAGCACACTGCACCCAACTGGTCACTCCTCGCTCTGCAACAGCCGCCATTCCGCTCGCCCAATGCACCGGCTGATCCGTAGACGCGACAAGGTCGGACAGAACCGCTACCCCGTCGCGCAACAGGCGCCCCGAACAGTTGGCCAGCAGTGGAAATTCCGGTGGACCAACAGGAGTGGCTGTCGTCGCTTCTTCCAGCGCTGTCCTCGCAGGCGTCATCAGCGGACTGTGCGCAGGCACCGCCACGTCGAGTCGTATGACCCGCCGCGCACCTGCATCAGCAGCAGTCTGCTGCAGCTGGTCCAGTGCAGTGTCAGACCCGGACACCGTGCACTGCGTCGGTGTATTCAAGTTCGACACCCAGGCGTCCTCACCGATCTCCGAAACCAACCGCCGGACTGCCATTTCAGACAGTCCGACAACCGCAGACATGCCGTACCCTGTGGGAGCCGCAGCAGCCATTCGCGAACCTCGGATATCGACGAGGCGCAGCGCCTCACCGAAACTCAGGACGCCTGCAGCGACTGCAGCACTCCAGGCTCCCAGGGAATGCCCCGCACCGATGTCGGGCCGTAACCCTCTGTTCCGCAATGCAGCGTTGATCCCACTGTGCAGTACCAACAGTGACAACTGCACAGCACGGGTGCCACGGAGGGATACCTCCGAATCAAGTTCCCAGACGTCCTCGCCGAGAATCTCAGAGGCCTGCCCCACATGAGCCTCAACCTCGGGAAGGTCTGCCCACTGATGCAACATCCCAGGGCGCTGGCTCCCCTGGCCGCCGAACAACATCACCGTTGTCATCGCCAGCTCCGCAGATCAGCAAGCGGGACCGGGCCGTCCACAGTACGTACGATTGCTGTGTCGACTCCGTTGGCAAGTTCCTGCAGGTTCACTCCGCCTTCAGGTGTCTCGACCAGTGCATCGATCTCGACTCTGGTCTGCTCGCTTACCCGGTCCAGCGTGCCCTGCATCCTCCGCGCCGTGGGCTGGTCAGGAACACTGTCGATCCGGATCACAAGGTCAAGGTCGCTCGTCGGGGTAGCTTCCGGATGCCCGGACGCGAGTTCAGCGCCGACGCTCCCACCGGGGCCCCAGTCGTGGGGTAACGGTGCCGACCGCAGTAACGCCAGTGCCCGGAATACGGGCAGATCCCTGGAGGCGATCCGTTCGACAAGGTCAGACGGATGAAGAACCCTGAGGCATTCTGAGGACGGAGCCTCGGTACCCCAACGCTGGTGCCGGTACCTCCCCCGCACACCGACCGCCAGGTGCGCGTCCTCAACTGGACTGGCACGACGGACCACTACCCACGGTGAGGCGGCGAGACTGTCCACGACCCAAGGTTGCCCCTGTCCCGAGGCACGCCGACCGAGTTCAATGACGGCACCGGGGGAGAGTTTCACGATGTCGTGGACGACCGCGTTCACCACTGGTCGTTCACCACCTGGCGGACTTTTCTCGACAATGCCCGGGACTGGAGCGCTTGATCGGAGTCGAGTCGACATCGCAGATCCGTCGTCCCGCTGTCCCGGATGTCGGCCAGCGCCCGACCGAAGGCCTCCTGAACACTGGCGACGTCGGCGGCATCCGGCGCCGCGGGGTTACCTGGGGCAAGTGACTCGAACACTCCTCCGAGGGTGGTGAAGGACGCTCCGTCGAAAGCCATGGCCGGAACGGATTCGGCTGCCGCTTCCATCTCCTCCACTGATCGTCGGGTGATCCGCGCAGCGGCCTGTTTTCCCATCACCTGGACCTGGACGTCATCATGCTCAAGCATGATGATCCGATTCGCCTGCATCCCGGTGGACAGGAAGGCGCCGGAAATGGCCTTGCCGACGACCAGACTGACGATCGGTCGCCCAGCGAGACGTGTACGAGCCAACGCGTTGACCGCGGTGGCCATCGTGGTGTTCAGCCCGAACTTCTCCTCAATGAATCCGTATGCCTGACTGGGGACGTCCACCACGATTACGAGAGGCATGTCAGGGTCATCGAGACTGGTCACCCATTCTGCGAGTTCCAGAGACTCCCGGAGACCGACCTCCCCGTTTCTGGCGCGTGGGAATCTGCTGTCCGGATCCGGAACGACAGCGACGAGCGCGGCGGCGGTGCCGTCGTCGAGCACCGTACGCCCCGTCAGTAACGAACCGGTGGTGTCTGCCCCTGTTGTATCCAATGCTGTGAACCAGACAGTTCCGTACTGGGGGTGGTTGTTCATCATTTGGTCCTCTCTGCGTCAGTGTCTGCAAGTTCCCGGGCGAGTTCTTCGATCCGATCGGCACGGTGTGTGCCGGGTGGTGTGTTCCACCCGTTGATCACCGCTTCCCGGACAGCACCAGGATTGTCTGCGACAAGTGCGTCTGCCCGGCCGGTGGATACACGGTGTTCCCCACCCGTGACAGCCCAGACCGTGCTCCGGTCCGCGGAGTTGAATTCCTCGATACCAGCCTCAGTCTCGATGACCTCCGGGCCGTTGAGGGACAGCCGCCCCGCCCGAGTCATGATGATGCGGTCACAGAGACCGGAGGCGATCCCCATTCCGCCGAAACAACCGACCATGCCGGCCACCACGGCGGTGACCGGTACATGGCACTGCAACGCCACGATCCCCGCATGGATCTCTGCGATGGCCAGGAGACCGAGATTGGCTTCCTGCAGGCGGATTCCACCTGTCTCCAGAAGCAGTACGACCTGGGTGGGGCGCCCGTTTTCTGCGTCGACCAGGGCGCGTTCGAGAACGGCGGCGATCTTTGCACCGGAGACCTCCCCGATACCACCGCCCTGGAACTTCCCTTCCAATGCCACGATCGCTGCGGGGATGCCTTCGATGGTGCCCCGTGCAATGACCGCGCCGTCGTCCGCGGCGGGGACGATGCCCTGACGTTCCAGATGGCTGGATTCGACGTGGTCGGTGGGACCGAGGATCTCCCGGTACGTTCCCTCGTCGAGGAGCATGGCCGCACGCTGCCGTGCGTTGAGTTCAGTGAAAGGCATTCCTGTGGTGCCTCTGGTCGGTTCGTCGTCCGGCGTCGCAGCGATCTCGAAGGCCTGAGACAGTCGGAGGGAGACCATTCCGGGGGTTGCTCCGAAGTCATTGATCTGCACGTCACAGGCGAGATCGTTCCGGCCGAAGAACGTGTCCAGGACGCCGCGCCAGGTGGTATCGAACCCGTCCACCGAGGTCCGGACCGTCACAGTGACAGCGTCGGACGAAGTCGGTGGCGAGAGCAGGATCTCCAGGTCGCCGGAGCCGACAACTCCGACATGGACGTCCGTGTCCACAGGAGTCGTCGCCGGGTAGTCAGCGGTGATGAGTTGCATGTCATTTATCCTTTGTCGTCAGAAATAGTGCACAAGCCAGCAGGTCAGCGCTACCACCGGGAGAGAGCCGACGTCCGGTCATCCGGGCGTCCAACTCCGCGAGGGAGCAGCGGTCGAGGACTCCGGTGCGGAACGTGTCCTCCAGGATCCGGTAGGACGCGTCGTGGACCATCTCCAGCGCCCCGCGTCCGCCCCGGTGGAGGATGCAGGTGTCATCCAGGGTGCTCATGGACGCGAGGAGGCCGATCAGACGGGCATCATCCCGGGTGAACCCCTCGTCTCCTGCGGTGTGGATGGCCTCCGCAATGGCCCGGACGTGCGGGAACCCTCCGGCCGCCTCAGAGACGGCACCGCCGACCCGGTACCGTCGGCGGGCGAGCGCACCTGGCCTCTGGCCGAGGTCCAACGCACTGTCCCTCAGAGAGGCAATCTCGCCTGCCCGCCGGGTCACGGTGCCGACGGTGACCGCGGAGCCGGATGCCCGCAGCCCCGCCGTGGCCGTGGCCATCAACCCCAGGTTCCAGATGGCACCCCGGTGTGTGTTCACACCACTGGTGGCAGCCATCATCTCTTCCTCGCCACGCCTCCCCACCCGTCCGAGTGTGTCGCGCAACTCCTGCCCGACCGGGGTCTGTGCCCCGTGATCGGCGAGTGCGCGGAACGTGGGATGCAGGGTGTTCGCGGACAGCAGCATGAGGTCGCAGTCCATGTCGGTGTGTCCGCGTGCCCCGTCGGGGCCGACCAGTCCAGGTTTCCCGCGGAGCTGGACTTCGGAAGTTAAGGCAGCAACGGCCGACGAGGCGATGTGCGTAGAAAGGCCGCTGGGTACCGCTGAAGATTGAATCAGTGTTGTCGTGAGAGCGGTTGTCATAGTGTCACCAGCTCTGGAACTTCGCGGGCGGGTCGTACAGTCCTCCGGACCAGTCGACGAGTTCATCGATGGAGTGGGCTGCCAGAAGACTTCGGTTCGCCTCCGCCGGGCGAACACCGATATCGGCAGGGAGTGCGAGAAGACCGTCGCGACGCAGCGCATCGACGTCGTCGGGCGTAGACCGTCTGCCCAGTGGGGTCACGCCCGCGAGGGCGGAGACCACCCGTCGGCGTTCATCGAGACTCTGAGCTTTGTAGAGATAGCCGACACCGACCTCGGAGACGAGATGGGTGAGATCGTCGCCGTAGACCATGACCGGTGCCAGATCCATCCCGGCGTTGTCCCCGACTGCCACAGCATCGAGTTGCTCCACGAACTTCGGTTCTGAACCGGCGTTGAAGGTCTCCGCGATCTGGACGACCAGTTTGCGTCCACGCTCCACACCAAGCTGACCGCGTCCCTCCGAAAGGTCGAGCCAAGCGGGTGAGGAATGGCGGCGGCCCCGCGAATCCGCCCCGAGGTTCGGGGCGCCACCGAATCCGGCCAGGCGTCCCTGAGTGACCGTCGAGGAGTTTCCTTCAGGATCCACCTGGAGGGTGGAGCCCACGAACATGTCGGTGGCGTACAGGCCGGCGGACTGGGCTGCCATACGGTTCGACCGCAGGCTGCCGTCAGGGCCGGTGGCGAAGATGTCGGGACGCGCGGCGACGTATCGGCTCATCCCCACTTCCCCACCGAATGCGGAGATCTGTTCAACCCAACCGCTCTCGATCGCGGGGATGAGATTGGGATGCGGGTTCAGTGCCCAGTGGGTGCAGATCTTGCCTTTGAGTCCCAGCTGTTCGCCGTAGGTCGGCAACAGTAGTTCGATAGCGGCGGTGTCCAGGCCCACACCGTGGTTCAGTGACGTGACCTGATGGCGTTCATAGACGCCTCTGATGGTGAGCATCGCCAGGAGGACATGGACGTCGGTGAGATTCCGTGGATCACGGGTGAACAGGGGTTCCACCTCGAACGGCCGGTCGGCTTCCACAATGAAGTCCACCCAGTCGCCCGGCACGTCCACCCGGGGAACCTTGTCGACGATCTCGTTGACCTGGGCGATGACGATGCCGGAACGGAAGGCCGTCGCCTCGGTGATCGCCGGCGTGTCCTCGGTATTCGGGCCGGTGTACAGGTTGCCGTCGCGGTCAGCGGAGACGGCAGCGACGAGAGCCACTTTCGGTGCCAAGTCGAGGTACATCCGCGAGTAGAGCTCGAGGTAGGTGTGGATTGCACCCACCTGGAGAGTCCCGTCATCGACGAGTTGAGCGACGCGAGCGGACTGCGGTCCGGAGAACGCGAAGTCGACCTTACGCGCGATACCGTCCTCGAAGATGTCGAGGTGCTCTGGCCTGGCGATCGAGGAAAACAGCATGTGCAGGTCGTGAATGCGTTCGGGGTCGACCTGTGCCAGCGCGCGGGAGAGGAAGTCCGCCTGCTTCTGGTTGTTGCCTTCCAGAGCGACGCGGTCGCCCGGTCTCATCACAGCATGGAGGAGATCGACGATCGAACTGGTTGGGACAGTTTTCCCGGTTGCCAGGCCGGTTGCCCGCGCCAGTCTGTCCGCTTTGTCTCTGCGGCCGGTGTCCCAAAGTGTGGTGGTGTCTGTCATGGATAGTCCTTGTCGTTGTGGGTGGCGCTGAGCCGGACGGGCCGGTCAGCCGAACAGGGCGCGGAAGAGGAAGTAGAAGACTGAGGGGCCGAGGAGACAGCCCAGTCCGGTGTAGAGGCTGGATGTCACCGCGCCGTAAGGAACCAAGCGTTTGTCGACGGCGGCGAGGCCGCCGGTGACCCCGGAGGTGGTGCCGAGCAGGCCGCCGAAGGTCATGGCCGACTTCGGGTTGTTCAGTCCGATCCAGCGTGCGACGAGTGGTGCAGCGATCATGGCGAGCATGGACTTCACCAGTCCCACCGCCACAGACAGTGCGATAACCTCAGACGAAGCTCCCACGGCGGTACCGGTAACCGGGCCGACTATGTACGTTGCAGCGCCAGCGCCGATGGTCGCGAGCGACTCCGGATCGTTATAGCCGAAGGCCAGTGCGACAGCCGCTCCAACGATGAATGAAACGATCATGCCGAAGACGAGGGAGATGATGCCGGCAGGTCCTGCCTTCTTCAGTTCACGGACATCTACTCCGTACGCGGTGGCGACGATAGCGAAATCTCTTAGCATCGAACCGCCCATGAGCGCCAGACCGCTGAAGAGACTGATGTCCGCAAGTCCCTTGTCCCCACCAGACTGCAGCCCGCCGACATAGGCGAGGACGAGTCCGAGGAGGATCGCCACGGCCGAGCCGGCGACGTGGCCACGGGTGAGGGTACGCCCTACCCATCCGCCCACCAGCATGACCAGGCCGACCAGCGCAAAAGCGAACAGTAGCGCGTTGTCCTCGATGAGGGTGGTGATGGTGTCAATGATGTCGCTCATGTCAGGCCTCCTCGTCTTCTGCGTCGGTCAGCGGGGGAAGTGGCTCTGAGACCGGGCCTATTTTGGCGATGGCGGGGACCAGTGCCAGAGAAGCGATCAACACGATCACCCCCGCGAGAATCGCCATGACCCCACCGTCGACGGCGCTCCGGACGTTCTGTGTCATGGCCATGGCCACGACTATGGGAATGTAGATTCCCGACCAGAACAGGACGCCACGCTCAGTGACTTTCGGCAGATAGTTCCTGCTGCGAAGCCAGCCGGTGACGAGCAGCAGCGCCACCATCGCGAATCCGACGCCGCCAACATCCGCATCGACTCCGAGTAGCTGTCCCAGCAAGGTGCCGATCGTCTTCCCCACCAGCACGCATACGGCGAGGATCGCCGTACCGTAGATAATCATTCCGCCTCCGGTTGATGTAGTGGTCTGTCACATCTTCACTTCCTGATGTGAGCTGCATCCCACTTTGCTCCCGGTGTAGTTTTCTGGTCCAATATGAAAAATGACCGACTCATGCAGCCACGCATTGATTCGCACCGTTCCTCGAGGAGGCTCCACCGTGACAGTCCCTGTGACCCTGACTTCGTCCCAGCTCACAGCCTTGACCGGTGCGCTTCCGGTGCTCCGTGAGCTCGGTCGGGGAACCACGTTGACGCAGACCGCTCATCTCCAGGGAATGTCCCAGCCGGCGCTGAGTCGCATGGTGATGCGGTGGGAAGCAGAACTGTCCGTCCCCCTGCTCCGCAGGGTGGGTCGTGGTGTGACACTGACCGAGGAAGGACTGACTCTCGCGAACGCCGCGACGGACGCACTCAGCGTGTTCGAATCCTCGTTGGAGCAGGTGCTGGAGGAACGGGACGCCAGACCGGTGCGGCTGGGCACCCTCCGGTCACTGTCCGGGCGCATCGCCCCGCTGCTCGCCGACGCAATGTCTCAAGTGAACCTGAGTGTGGCGGAGGGGTCGGCGGCTTCATTGCTCGCCCAGCTGGAAGCCGCTGAACTGGACGCAGTGATCGTGGGACCCCGTCCCACCGGGAAGAACTACAACTGGGCGTTTCTCGCACATCAGCCTTTTCACCTCGTTGTTCCTGAGGGGCACAGACTGGAGAGGCAGGACTCGATACGATTGCGGGACGTCGCCGACGAGAATTTCGTCGCGATGGACGCGCACTACACGACCAGGCAGTTCGCCGATGAATTGTGCGCGGAGGCCGGGATTGCACCAGAAGTGACCGTGGAATCGGACAATTCGCACACCCTGAGATCCTTCGTGCAGGCCGGCCTGGGACTCTGCATTCTTCCGGCGGTCATGGCGGACGCCACCGGTGTGGTGTCAGTACCGATCCATCGGGTGGACGGAAGACCGGCGATGCGCGAGATCGGCATGGTCCGTATGGCTGGCAGGCGCCTTCCACCCCATGTCCGGAATGTCCTCCACGAGTTGAGCGCGCTGTTCGAGGGTAATGCCAGAGTAGTGCGCAGGTCTCATGCATCCGCGTAAGGATGCCCCATTTCCTGTCCACGCGCGTCCGCAAGGCAGCCACACCTTCACAGGCGCGATTGATAGACCGAACTGCGATCGGCCGCTCCACGCTTGAGCGTCGAATTGTCACCCTCCCAGGTAGGGCTTCAGCTGGATTCCCTACCTCGGAGGCTAATGATCCGACATCGGACTTGCCCCGCGATTGATCATGGGGAGGTACCGACGAGTTCTTCGATGAACGCCGTGATGATTCCGGCGACCTCGTCCGGTGACTGCATCGTCATCGAGTGACTGCCGCCGTCGATCGTCACGAGATCGACACCATGGTCCACCATGGCATCGTGACTGTACGTCCGATCTGCGGTCCCGTGGATGAACCGGGTCGGGACGCTGAGTGCCTGTCCTCCGCGACGTTCCAGCAGTATCGGAATGCTGTGTTCCAGCCGGTGGAGCGGGAAAGTCGCGACAGCCTCGCGGGTCAGTGACGCAGATGGTTCGGCACCGTTGCTGGAGCCACTGGCGATCATCGCCGCGAGGTCTTCACCCGGGCCGTCCTCGCCCCAGACGGCGAGCAGATGGTTCATCGACTCAATCTCATCTTGCGGGGCACTGTCACGGGTCGTACTGATCCCGATCACACCGATGACCCCGTCCTGATCCGCAGACTCCTGGGCGATCACACCACCCTGGGACACACCCGCCACAACCAACGGTGTCGACGTGACACCCCGGGCAGCAGCCACTGATGACGCCGCAAAGTCACGGAAGCTCTCGTCACGGTCGTTGTCCCCGTGATGGGGGGCGTCAACGGCGACGATGTTGCAGCGTTCCCTGCCCTTCACTGTCGGTCACTGCACCGGCGAGTGTACCGAGACACTTATGCGGTGGTGCGTAGATTGGGGAAGATGGAAATGGAGGACATGCCGTGAGAACGCGACGCCACCCGGCGACCTGGAAAGACCATCGCATCGCTGTCATCGGTGGGAACGGCGGTATCGGGGAACAGCTGTGCATGCAGCTACAGGCGGACGGGGCCCGGGTCTTCTGTCTGGATCTAGTTACCGGATTCGATGTCACAGATGATGCCGTCGTTCACAGGTGGTTCGACGAACACCCGGTCGATACCGTCATCTACGCCGCTGGGCTTACAGCATCCGGGCCCCTCACCCGCGACGGTTCCATCGATCAGCTCCGTACGTTGTTCAACGTGAATGTTGCGGGCATGGTCAGTGTCGCCGCCGCGGCCTCCAGTTCTCTGAAGCGCACTCGAGGTCGACTGATTGTCCTGAACTCTGCATTCTCCCTGGTGACCGCACCGGGCTACGGGGCCTATTCCACCTCGAAGGCAGCACTGTCCATGGCTGGCACGTCGCTGCGTCCCGAGTTGGCCCCGGCGACGGTAACGGACTGCATCCTCGGAGGGGTCGGCACCCCCATTTTCGACCGGGCCGCCGAACGTGCGGGGACGGAGGAGGCGTCCAACGTCGCCCGGCGTTTCCGCCAGCGGATTGCACGCAACTCTCCTGAGGATGCAGCGGCCCGTATTCTCCGTGCCGGACTGCGCCGGACTCCGCGCGCTAGCGTCGGGCCTGACGCCCAGGTCGGGGCCATCGCATACAGGATCGCCCCGTCTTTCACCCAGAAGGTGCTGAATACGCTCATCGGCGACCACTTTCAGTAGGACATCAACGATCTCTGCAGGGGCATAATCCGTACCCTTCGCCTGACTTCGCCGGGCAAAACTCAGGTCGCGGAGCCCCGGTTCTGCAACGTGAACGCCAGCTGACTATAGGCCGGGGTATGAGTGGCGACACCGAACGCGACCGGTACACCGTCCGCGGTGAACACCGTGGAATCCACTGCCAGCACGCTGTCCCCGACTGCGATACCGAGGCTCTCGGCCCGTCCCTGATCGACCTCATCCAGTCGCACCAGCAGGTCATTGCGGGTGAGGACGACCCCGTAGGTGGTCTCAAGGAACTCGAACAGTGAACCGGTGGAGAAGTCGTGCGCCAGCACTGCGGGATATCGCGCCGTCGGCAGGTACGTCACCACGTGCTGATGCAGTGTGCCGTTGATGTAACGAAGCCGCTCCAGCAGGATCAGCTCATCAGCGGGATTGAGCTCCAACGCCTCGGCGCCCCGCGCCGCCCGGGTGACCTCGTTGGCCGGAACCTCGGTGACCACGTCACGGCCGAGTTCAGCCTGTTGGCGCCGGGGTAGTCAGCGGTTCCCTGGAGCCGTTCGGCGACATGTTCCAGGAGGCCTTCAACGTCCAGGGGGTGGTCCCGAACAACGAGGCCATCGTCGGGACGGTGCTGGTCACCTACGGGACCAACGCCGCACTGATCTTCTTCTTCGGCATGATCGTCAACGTCCTGCTGTCGATGACCTCCAAATTCAAGTACATCTACCTGTCCGGCCACGTCGCGTTCTACATGGCGGCGATGATCGCGGTGATCTTCAAGGTCGCCGGCTTCGCCGACTGGGAGGCGGTCCTGTGGGGCTCGATCGCCCAGGGCCTGATCGTCACCGTCTCCCCGGCCCTGGTGCAGCCGTTCATGAAGCGAGTCACCGGCACCGACGACGTCGCCCTCGGGCACACCGGCGGCGCGGGCATCGCACTGAGCGGCCGGGTCGCCACCGTCACCCGCAGCAAGAAGCACCCGTCGAAGTCCACCGAGGACCTGGACCTACCGTCCGGACTGGGCTTCCTGCGGGACACCACGGTGATCACCGCCCTGTCGATGGGACTGATCTACCTGATCGTGGCCTTGTTCGCCGGGTCAGGGTACATCGAGGACAACCTCAACGACGGCACGAACTACATCGTCTTCGCGCTGATGCAGGGCGCGACGTTCTGCGCAGGCGTGTTCGTCATCCCCGCCGGCGTGCGCGTGGTGCTGGGCGAGATCGTCCCGGCGTTCAAGGGCATCAGCGAGCGTCTGGTGAAGGACGCCAAGCCGGCGCTGGACGTGCCGATCACTTTCGCGCCGAATGCGCTGCTCATCGGTTTCCTGTCGAGTTTCGTCGGCGGTCTACTGGGCATGGGCATCATGGCGATGGCCGGGACGACGATCGTGGTGCCGGGCGTGATCGCCCACTTCATGACCGGTGGCGCGTCCGGCGTGATTGGCAACGGTGTCGGTGGACGTCGGGGTGCGGTGCTCGGCGCATTCGTCAACGGCCTGGCCATCACGTTTCTGCCGCTGTGGCTGCTGCCTGTCCTCGGCGACGTGGGACTGTCGGACTCGACGTTCTCGGACGCCGACTTCGGTGTGGCGGGTCTGTTCCTCGGCTATCTGAACCAGGGTGGTGGCCAGACGGCCATCATCATCATCGGCCTGGTCGCTGCGATGCTCGTGACCTACGCGGCGTCGTTCATGATCGGACGGCGGGAGAAGAAGGTGGAAGTGGCGGGTGGTGCCGAGGAGGCGTCGGCGGAGCCTTCGGAAACTGCGACGTAAGACACCGTTTGTCTGCGATCGACAGCGTTCGTGCCTCTACCATCGAACAGCACGGCAACCGTCAGATCCACGATGCGCCAGATCCCCGGGTCTCCCTCGGAGAGTTGAACCAACACATCGTGGGAGACGCCGTCTGATGGCAGGTATCGGATCTCCTCCACGGAACCGTTATATTTCCGCTCCCCTCGGCGATCACCGCATCCCTGAACACGCCCCTACCTGGTGTACAGCTTCAGATTGTCGATGGATGCTGAGCCTTCATAGTAGTTCAGGTGTGGAACTCCGATGACAAAATTATCCGGATATGCTGACCCCTCCGGCCAGATATCCTTGGTGAATTCGCCGTGCGGCCCGCTGACCGTAAGTTCCTGGTTGAGCGAACCATCATACTCACCAGCGGTCTGGTTGTAGTGGAACACCGAGTACCCGTCGTCACTGATGAACGGCCGTTCGTACCGAAGGGTGCGCTGGCCGACTTTGGCGAAGTTCCCTGTCATCTCCGTGACATAACTGTCGCCGGTCCTCTCGATGGCGAAAGTGTAGGTCTCGCCGGGCAGCACGTCCGGCTGTAGCTCTGTAGCTGCGACGATTTCAGCCTCCGGGTCATCGCCGATACAGAGACCACACTCTGTCGGCATGACGAACTCGTTGTAGGCGAAATCCGGGTTCCGGAAACGGGTGCCATCGAAGAAGATCTGGTTGACATTGACCGCATCAGACTCCTCGTAGGGATAGAGCTCGCCGGTGTCTGCGTTACAGACTGCGTAGCTCCCCTCCGCCCAGTCCGCGGCGACTGAGTATGTATCCATACCAACCTTGCGGTGACTATGGATGAACAAGTTGTTGTGTGGCGCAGGCTTCTCATAGTCCATGATGGACAGCAGATAGAAGCCGTTTTCATCGGTGACGTCTCCCCAAGGCTCACCACAAGGATCTGCCTGAGGCGTTCCCTCCCTCACCCAAGGGAAGTTCGTCTTGCACTCCCCCGGTTCATAGCCGTTGAACTTTCCATCGTACTCCCACTCGCCGTCACGCTTTCCGCCGAAGTCGAAACCTGTCAGGTCATATTCGATTCGGTACTGTTCTGGCAAGGTATCGGTGGCAGTGAGAATGAGGCCCGTGTCCTGCGCAGGTACGTTGATGGTGCCCTGTCCTGCAGAAACGTCGAGGTTCGGCTCGTTGTCCGGGACCCCGTCTCTGTTCCGGTCCTGCGCCGCGTGCTCGACGGTGAGCCATCCGTCTTGTCCAACTTCTGTGCGTTTACGCAGAATGTCGACTGAATCGAGTGCTTCAGCGAATGCATCGCCGCCCTTGACATCGAAGTACTCTCCGTCATCGTCAAATTCATCGACGTGCCAGGGGCTGTCCTCCCCGTGCGGATCCACGACCCACCGGCCATCCGTAGGCAGCGGCGCTTCAAAATCTTCGCTGTATTTGAGGTGCCAACCACCTTCCGAAGCGTCTAAGGTGCTGGGTGTCGTTGACTCCGCAGTTGCCGTTCCGGCACCAGCCACACCCAGGAGTGCGACAAAAGAAGCGGCGATGACAGTGTGCCCAGAAGAAAGGTGGTGTGGTGTTCTGGTAGTTTTCATGATCTTCCCTTGATCAGCCTCAGTTGAGGTAGAAAATTCGGTCCTTGCTGCGGGCCATATGATCGGCGTTCCACTCAGCTCCTCCATCAAGGTTGGCGGCGAGAAAAACCGGGGGTTGTTCACCACGCTCTACCAGGTGCTCAATGATGGAGGCGGAAAGACTCTGCAGAATAGCAGTTGAGGTCACGCCGGACGCCGGTGTGAACTTCTGGGGAACCCCGTCGAGTTCAAGTACCGCGTCACCGGCATCAACATGGTTGTCCAGCAGAAAGTCCGCGTGATCTCTCAGCTTGGTTCCGTCAGGTACGCGGCTTTCCACTGCCGAGGTGTACTTTTCGGAGGTCACCGCGACGACGATGATCCCTTTCGCCCTGGCTTCGCGTGCGAGTTCCACCGGCACCGCGTTGCGCCCTGACACCGAGACGACGATGAGCACATCCCCTCGTTCCAAAGGCGAGTTGCCGAGCAGAACCTCCGCGTAACCGGGTATCTGCTCCATCTGGGATCCCAGCGTCGTCGGGCGTGTGGTGAGTGCCTCAATCCCCGGAGCAAACAAGGGGTTGATCAGCATCAAACCGCCGGCACGATAGACGATGTCCTGTACGGGGAGGCTAGAATGCGAGGCGCCGAAAGCGAAGATTCTCCCACCGTCGACTACCCGCTCCGCAATGGCAGAGGCAGCCTCTTCGACAGCGCTCATCTGCCCGTCGCGGATCTCGGTGAGCAGGTTGATGAGCTTGTTATAGTACCCGGAGATTAGGTCAGACATAGTTTTCCTTTCTGTTCGGTTTAGCAGAGTCAGCGACCGAAGAGGTCACCGATGAAGTCGATGATGATGCCGGGGACAATCGCGTCCGGTACGGTGAACCCGAGGCCAATTGCACCTAGAGCATCCAGGTCGCCGAACACCTGGAATTCATATGCGAAGGAGATGAGAATCCAGCCGACGAAGCCCCACAGGAATCCGCCGAGCATCGCACCCCGGCGTCCACCCGTGGAGTTACCGAAGATGGCGGCGGTGCCGCACGCAAAGAACGCCACGATCATCGAGGGAATGGGGACCGGCCAGCCGACCGCGCCCATCAGCACCATGCCAGCGATCTGGCCGATCAGACCAGTCACCAGGCCGATAAGCAGAGCATTTGGAGCGAACGCAAACAGGACCGGGGCATCCAGAGCAGGCTTGGAATTCGGGATCAGCTTACGACTGATGCCTTCGAATGCCGGAACGATCTCACCGATGAGCATACGTACGCCGTAGAGAAGTATCAGCATGCCAGCGGTGAACTGCAGCGCCATCATGAATGCGAAGAGCAGCCATTGTTGCCCGTCCGAGATTCCTCCGTCGGCGACCGGCGCCTCGAACGCTCCCGTTCCACCGACGATCACGGCCCAGATAGCTACACCGACAGAGACGATCATCATGACCAACGTTGTTGACACGGCAATGTCACGGAAGAACGACAGCTTTTCCGGCATCTTTGATTTCTCTGCAGAGTCTTCGGGCTTTCCCACGAATTTTCCGAGGTAACCAGCGAGAACGTTGAGTAACGTCTGACCATGTGCGAACCCAACTTCGTCATTTCCGGTGATCTTACGGACGAAAGGCTGAGCAATCGCTGGAGCCAGGGTCATGTACGCACCGTCAATGAGTGACGCGATGACTACCGTCCACACCGGGCTGAACCCCAGTGAATGGATCAGAATCGTGAATGCACCGGCATGTACCCAAATCATGTGGCCGGTGAGGTAGATGAACTTGAAAGGGGTGATCCGGGCAAGGATTAAGTGGACGACAAAACCGAAGAGCAGGACCAGACCGATCTGGGATCCGATAGAACCCACGGCGCTCGTCTGCACAGCACTGACCACAGCTTCGTCGAAGGTGACGAATGTGGTAACACCGCCGTCGGGGAAGGCCATCTCGAACATGGCCTGAATGGGCTCGAGGCCGGCAGTGAGCACTGTCGTGCCGCCGGCGATGATGAGTAGGCTTAGTGCAGTCTTTACCGTGCCGGTGACGACATCACCTGCGGGCTTTTTCTGAGCGAGGAGTCCAACCAGCGCGATAGCTCCGACGATAATCGCCGGGATCTGGACGACCTGTGTGATGAATTCAAGTGCGCCGTTCATGGGTCACTATCCTGCGTCGTGCGCGTCGTCGATGGCCTTGACTGCCGCAAGGACCTTGGTCTTGATCTCATCCTTGTCCACAAGGTTGTCGATAGCGACAACACTGGCGCGAGTCCCCTCGACTTGACCTGCCATGGCCGTGGTGGTAACGACGATGTCGGATGGTTGCGATTTGAAAGATCCCAGGTCAATAGGTTGGACTTTCGCCGTGATGTTCTCGTCCTCGAGCAGCCCGCGGATCTGCCCCGCGAGCATCATTGACGTGCCCAGGCCCATGCCACAGACGGTTGCAATCTCAATCATTGTCATTCTCCCTTGGTGGTTGTGGTGCTTTTGTCGAACAGTGAGCAGAGGGCGTTGTCGTCCCCTGCGTTGCGTATACTGTCGAGTAGTTCTGCGTCGGAGAGAACACCGGTAAGTGATCGGATCATCTCCATGTGGCCTGCACCGGACTTTCCGTCGGCGTCAGCGGCGAAAGAGACGAGGATGTCGACGGGGTCGTTCTTCGCGTGCCCGAATTTCACAGGTGTGTCCAAGGTGACAACCACCTGACCCGGCCTCTTGACTCCCTGCGCAGATTTCGCGTGTGGCATGGCAACTCCAGGGACCAGGACCATATATGGCCCGAGTTCCTCAACAGCACTGATCATCGCTTCGGTATAGCTACTGTCGGCAATCCCCTGCTGCTCATAGAGCTTCCCGACATGTTCCAGCGCTTCGCGCCAGTTATCGGCACGGCGTTTCGCAGCTACGGCTTCGGGCTCAAATCCCTTATCGGACGACATGTTCTCACTTCTCCTGACGATGTCGACTGGCGGTTTGATGGTTGCCCCGGAGGACCGCCACATCGCTGACCTTAGCGGCGGGTAGTGACCACGGCAATGGGTAATGATCATTTCCAATCATGATGGAGGCCGCGCAGAAGCAGACCGTCTATCCAGGCAGGCGCCTCCTGACCTCGCCTCATGTGCACGACTGACCACCTATTGGACCCGAGATGAATTTACCCCCGATACTACCCCCGAACATTGGCATGATTGCTTATGACTCTTGTGTTCCGATTCAATCATTTGCCATCATGTAGGTGAACGAAGGCGCCACTGCCCGATCACGACGAGAGGACCGACTCCAATGAATCAGCCCACAACCACCTACATGGAGCAGGAGCTCGCCAGTCAGCCAGAGATGTGGAAACGTGCGCTGAGCATGACGGATGCGCGGAATTCGCTCCCCCCACGGGGAGCTTCAGTTGCAGTCGTCGGTTGCGGAACCTCCTGGTTTATGGCCCAGAGCTTCGCGAGCCTCCGCGAGGACGCTGGCCATGGCGTAACCGATGCGTTCACGGCAACCGAGGCTCGCATCGACCGACCTTACGATGCCCTCATTGTCATTTCACGGTCAGGCACCACCACAGAGATCGCCGAGCTCCTTGACCAGAACCAGCAGCGTGCAGCCGGGCCGCTTCCGACTGTCGCAGTCGTGGGTGCCACAAACACCCCAGTGGCAGACAAGGCGGATAGTGTCATCGACCTGTCGTTTGCCGATGAGCAGTCCGTGGTTCAGACCCGTTTCGCTACCACCGCACTGATGTTCCTGCGCGCGAGTATCGACCAGTTGAACGTCTGCGAAGCCGCTATCGAAGATGCCGAGCGGATCCTCGCTGAGGAGATTCCCAATGATCTCATCAACGCCGAGCAGTACTCCTTCCTCGGTCGCGGTTGGACAATCGGATTGGCGACCGAAGCCGCCTTGAAGATGCGGGAGTCCTGCCAGGCATGGACCGAGGACTATTCCTCCATGGAGTACCGCCACGGGCCAATCGCCATCGCGGCGGAGGGACGCATCACCTGGCAGTTCGGCGCTGCACCGGAAGGTCTGGCTGACCAGGTAGCCCGTACCGGCGCCCGCTTCGTCGACGACGATTTCGATCCCATGGCCGATCTCGTGCGCCTGCACCGCGTGGCTCTGGCGACATCGGCAGCGCGGGGCCTGAACCCGGATGAACCCCGCAACCTCACCCGCTCGGTAATCCTCGAGTAGTACAGGCCCCGATTACTATGCCTGCATTGTTTGCGGTAACCCCCAATCCGGCCCTCGACATCACGCTTACTCTGCCTTCACTCCAGCCAGGCGCCTCACATCGTGTCCCGGCAGCGGTACGACGCCTCGGAGGCAAGGGCATTAACGTCGCCGCGGTCGCGGCTGAGCAGGGCATCGACTCCGTAGCCCTCGGCCCGGTTTCTGCGGCTTCTTTCGCTGAGTTTGAAGCACACTGCGACTACGGCTCGGGCGTACGGCTCCCCGAAAACCTACGCCAGGCATTCACGGATACCCCGACTCCGCTACGCTCCACCATCGCGATACATCAGACCGATGATAGCTCCACCTCAATTGTCAACGAAGCTGGCTCTTCGCATCCGACCGAAGTGTTCTCGACAATACTCGATAGGCTTGCTGATGAACTGGGAAAATCCTCCGGAAACTCGGTATCGCTGTCGGGTTCGTTCCCTCCAGAGGCTCCAGGGGGCCTGATCCCGAGACTAACTGACATCTGCCGTTCGTCGGGCAGCCCCCTGGTCGTAGATACCTACGGAGACCCCCTTCTCCAGGCATGCGACCACGGTGCGACCGTCGTCACCCCCAATGCGGATGAACTTCGGACCACCACCGGGTACACAGACGTCTCTGCTGGCGCGCAGGAGCTGTTGCGCCGAGGTGCCGAACTCGTGGTCGTGACACTGGGTAGCGAAGGAATCTTTGCAGCGACCCGAGACGCTGCTTCCGGCATTCATGTCAGTCTCACCGAACCGCTGAGTGGCAACCCGACGGGAGCAGGAGACGCCCTGACTGCAGCCTTGGCATCTGCACTTCTCGGTGGACATGAACTGACTGAGTCATCCCTGCCTGAAGTCCTGAGTCGTGCTGTCTGCTGGTCTGCTGCTGCGGTACTCAGCCCTGCAGCCGGCTCAATCGGCACCGACTGGCCCCAGCTTCTGCCCTGCGTCCGTATCCGCTGACCCCGCTTCTGAACAGGATTCTCATGACTCTGAAAGACACATTCTCCATCGTCAATGCCGCCGCGGCGAACCACATGGGGGTCGGAGCGTTCAACGTGATCCACCTGGAAACCGCGGAAGCGCTCGCTGCGGCAGCCGAGCGCGCCGAGCTGCCGGTGATCCTCCAGATCAGTCACAATTGCGTCCGGTATCACGGCAACCTCGTCCCCCTGGGACTTGCGACCCTGGCCATTGCGAAAGCATCATCCGCCGCGATCGCGGTGCACTTGGATCACTGCGAAGATGTGAATTTAGCGAAACACGCAGTAGACCTCGGCTTTAGCTCAGTCATGTTCGATGGCTCCGTTCTTACTGTAGAAGAGAACACCAAGCGCACCCGCGATGTCGTGCGCTATGCCCATGAGCACGGCGCCACAGTCGAAGCCGAGTTGGGCGAGATCGGCGGTAAAGGCGCCCACACCCCCGGTGTCCGGACAGATCCCACCGAAGCAGTCGATTTCGTCGCTGAGACAGGAGTCGACGGACTCGCCGTCGCCGTGGGTTCCGAGCATGCCATGTCTGACCGCACGGCCTCCCTCGACATCAACCTGATCGACAAGCTCAGCACTGCACTTGAAGTCCCCTTGGTGCTGCACGGGTCTTCAGGGGTCCCTGACGATGAGATTGTGCGCGCGATCCAAGCTGGCATGACGAAAATCAACGTGTCGACCCACCTGAACTCCTTCTACACCCATGCCATTGGTGGCTTCCTGGATGAGAACCCGGACGTCGTTGATTCGCGCAAGTACACCGCAGCCGGAAGAGATGCTCTGAGTCGCGAGGCGGAGCGCATGCTCCAGCTTTTCGCTGGCACCGGCCGATAGAATCGCTTCCACAACCACTCATCTTCAGCGAATCGGAGAGAACACCCGTGATACGCAGTGACAGGCTCCAAGGCATTCTTGACGTTCTGGCAGACCAAGGTTCCGTGTCCGTCGACCAGATTGTCGCGGATTTCGAGGTTTCTCCTGCCACGGCACGCCGAGATCTCGATGAGCTCGCAGCTCAAGGCCAGTTACGCAGAACCCGTGGTGGCGCGAGCAGCGGGGTCGTGTCTTTCGATCCGCCGCTCTGGGAGAAAAGGCGTATTCAGGCGCGTAACAAGCGGGCTATAGCCGAATACTGCCTGTCGTTCATCGAGCCTGGCAGCGTCATTGGTCTCACAGGTGGCTCCACCGTTGGAGCGCTTGCGGAAGAGTTCGCCGGTTGGGCGGCAGACACCGCGGCTGCAGAAGGACCGACGAACAGGCCTATCCTTACAGTGGTAACTAACGCCGTGGACATTGCCTACGGGCTCTCCGGGTCACCGAACATCAGGGTGATTGTCGTCGGCGGCGTTCTCAACAACAGTTCCCGCGAACTGACCGGCCCGTTCGGGACCAGCACCTTACGGCAGATCTTTCTTGACGTGGCGTTCCTCGGAGTTAACGGCTTCGACGAGCACGGTCCCGGGGTCGTCGACGAATATGAAAGCGAGATCAACGGCATCATGGCAGCCCAAGCCAGTAGACCCGTCATCATCGCGGATGCTTCCAAGTTCGGGCGTCGTTCATTCTCATCGGTGCGGGGGCTCAACATCGAGAAAACGACCGTCGTCACCGATGACTCCCTACCCACCGACATCGTCGAAAAACTCGCTCAGCGTGGCTACGACGTCCGACAAGCGCCCCTGAATCCAGAGGAATAATGACAGCCTCACCCTTGATAGTCCGCGGCGCCCGTCTCCTTGACGGGACCGTCGGCTCCGACACACAGGACACTGCTTTCCTTGTCACCGATGGTGCGATCCACCGTCTCGGGACAGTCAATGACACGGAAAGCTGGCCTGAGACCGCAGATGCCGAGGTTATCGATGTTGCTGGAGCACCAGTTGTCCCCGGTTACGTCGACATTCATCATCACGGAGGGGACGGTGTCTCGTTCGATGATGGTGCAGAAGCCGCACGGAAAGCGTTGGCTGTCCACCGGGCGCACGGCACAACATCCTCAGTCCTGTCCTACGTGACCGGGGACCTCCAAACGATGCGTTCACGCCTCATGGCCGGAGCTGAACTCGCGGAAAGCGATCCACACATCCTTGGTCTGCATGCGGAAGGGCCGTTCCTACACCGTGACTTCAGGGGGGCTCACGATGAAGCACTGCTCCGTGACCCGGAGCCAGCGGCCGTCCGATCACTCATCGACGCAGCCGGGGGCCATCTGCGGCAGATGACGATCGCCCCGGAGAAACCCGGTGGCCTTGACGCGGTGAAGGAACTGGCTCACTGTGGTGTCGTGCCCGCCATAGGGCACACGAGCGCGGATTTCGATACCACGGTCTCGGCTTTCAGCCACGGGGCGAGGATACTCACGCACAGTTTCAACGGCATGAGGGGAATACATCACCGCGCGCCTGGTCCAGTGGTGGCGGCACTACGTGAATCACGAATCTGGCTCGAGGTCATCAACGATGGAATTCACGTCCACCCGGCTGTCGTTGCAAGTCTCTTCGTAGAGGCCCCCGACCGGGTCGTGCTGGTCACCGATGCGATGTCGGCCACCTGCAGCCCCGACGGGGACTACATGCTCGGCGAGCTGGAGGTGACTGTCGCCGACGGTGTGGCCCGGTTGTCGTCAGGCGATTCTCTCGCGGGCTCCACTCTGACCATGGACCGGGCTGTCGCGAACGCCGTACACTCGGTGGGAGTCCCGCTCGATGTCGCCGTCGCTGCGGCAACAAGCCATCCTGCCGCCGCGGTCGGTGCAGAGAACCAGTGTGGAAAGTTAGCAGTCGGTATGCCCGCTGACTTTCTCGTGCTGAACCCTCAGACCTTATTACCTGATAGGGTATTCATAAACGGTGAGCTGCAGGTAGCGGGTGACGTGCAACGATGACCACTTTCAGGAGTTCACCTCGGCCCGGATCACGTGTTTCAGCAGTTTCCCCGACGGATTCCGCGGTAGACCACGGGCCACGATGACCTCGCGGGGGATCTTGTACTTCGCGATTCTCCCGGCAAGATGCTCCCGCACCTCATCGACACCGAGGTACTGCCCGTCCAAAGTCACAACGACCGCGACCACCGTCTCTCCCCATGCCGGATGCTGACGGCCCACCACAGCAACGTCCCGCACCTCGGGGATCGCCATCACCGCGTCCTCGACCTCGGTGGAGTACACGTTCTCCCCACCAGTGATGATGACGTCCTTCTTCCGGTCCACGATGTAGACGTAGCCGTCGGCGTCCACTCTGGCGACGTCCCCGGTGCGGTACCACCCGTCGATGAACACCTCAGCCGTCGCGGCCGGGTCAGACATGTACACACTCATCACCGAATCCGCACGCATCCAGATCTCCCCCTGCCCGTCAGCATCGACGTCCCTGCCCGCATCGTCGACGACCTTGAGGTCCACGCCGAACATGCCACCCCTGCCGATCGAACCCGCCTTGGTCAGCTGCTCTGAGGGTTGGAGACACGAGCCGGCCGGTCCCGTTTCGGTCATTCCGTACACCTGGTAGAAGTTCCCGGTGCCGTAGGCGTCGATGAGCATCCGCGCCTGGTCCTCCCCCAGCGGTGCGGCACCGTAGATCAGCTTCTCCACGCTGCTGAGATCGAAGTCCCGGAGATCCCTCCCCTCTGACCTGGCCTTCTGCACCGGCGCGATATACGCAATCGGGGCACCGAACACCGAGGTGATCCGCTCCTTTTCAAGCGTCGGTAGGAACTCAGCGGCATCGAACTCGCGCATCAGCACCACGGTCCCGCCGATGTACATCGTGGTCAGCAGCCAGTCGTTCAGTGGTGAAGCATGCCAGATCGGCATGATCATCAGGAATCGTTCATCCGGGGTGAAATGCAGCGTGTTGGCGATATTGGGCGACAGGGCACTGATCCCGCGGTGGGTATGCACGCACCCTTTCGGCGCGCTCGTCGTACCTGAGGTGTAAAGCACCTGGGCATAGTCCTCGTCCGGCGCGACGTCACCGGAGAAGGGAACAGCCACCGCGACAGCGCGATCGAAGTCTCCCTCCTCCCACCCGGTCTGCATCCAGGTAATCTCCGGCCCGCCCTGACGTGCGGCGTCAATGACAGCATCCGAGGCGACGCCGAACACTCCCCCGGAATGCCGGACGATGTGGCTGATCTCCTCGGGCTGAAGTTTGTGGTTCACCGGCACGAGCACCGCTCCCGCTCGCCAGATGCCGTACATCGCGACGACGAAGCCGGGGTCGTTCAAGGTCATGACCAGAACCCTGTCACCAGGTCGGACACCATTGTCGACGAAGACAGTCGCTGCCCGGTCCGCAGCCTCGCGCAGTTCCCGGTAGGTCATCGACCTGCTCCCCCACTGCAACGCGGGGTGATCGGGGCGACGTCGAACGGTGGCGTCGAGGGAATCAAGGAGGTTCATGGGGAGGCTGCCTTTCGGTGGTGGTGTGATGTAGCCTGAATCACAGTGAACCATAGTTCACACCTTCACGAAAGAACGGTCACTTCCACCGACCAGAGAAGACATCAGGACGCATGCCCTACCAGCAGACCGAGAAAACCCGAGCGCACGCCCAGGGGCGACGCGACAGCATCCTCCGCGCCGCGACCGCCCTCATTTCGTCCGGCGGATTCGCGGCCGCCTCCGTGCGCGCCATCGCCGAAGAGTCCGGGAACGCCGCTGGCTCGGTCTACCGCTACTTCGGCAACCGCGAGAAACTGCTGGCAACCGTTTTCCGGTCGATCGCCGACCGCGAGTTCCGCGCCGTCGAGGACGCGACGATGTCAGCACGGCCCACGGTCGCAGACCGCCTGTCGTCGCTCCTGGCAACATTCTCCACCCGTGCGCTGCGCAACCCGACAATGGCAGAGGCCCTCCTCTTCGAACCGGTCAACCCGCTGGTCGAGTCGGAACGACTCACCTTCCGCCGTCGCTACCACGATCTGGTCGTCACAGTCATTCGCGACGGCATTCTGGCCGGCGAGATCCCTGACCAGGACGCCGAGCTCAGCGCCCGTTCCGTCATCGGCGCCAACGCCGAAGCCCTCATGGGACGGCTCAGCCCTGAATCCTCCGTCACAGATCCCGACTACCTGATCGCCTCCGTCACCACTTTCTGCCTCCGGGCGCTAGGAGCACCACAACCATGACCACGCACACCGTGTTCAACCAGTCAGCGCCCCGCGTCGACCTCAATGAATTCACCACAAACACCGCGCTTCAGGATGCGGTCGCAGTCTTCGCCCCGGACGCCGACACCGCCCGGCTGGGCGGTATCGGCGCGGAGGTCGGTTCCGCGTCCTATCAGCACGACGCGGAACTGGCGAACACCATCACGCCCCTACACCGTTCCCACGACCGGTGGGGGCATCGCGTTGACGAGGTCGAGTTCCACCCCGGCTACCACCGCATCATGGAGCAGTCCATCGGGTGGGGGCTCCACACCTCGGCATGGGCGAATCCCCGCCCCGGTGCGAATGCGGAGCGTGCTGCGGCGTTCATGCTCGCCAGTCAGGTGGAGGCGGGGCACGGCTGTCCGGTCTCCATGACCCATGCCGTGGTGCCGGCGCTACGTCTGGCACCCAATCTGGCGAAGGAGTGGGAACCGAAGCTGCTGTCCACCAATTACGACCCGGAGCTCCGCGACCCCGCCACCAAGGACGGCGTGATCTTCGGCATGGCGATGACGGAGAAGCAGGGTGGATCGGACGTCCGCGCGAACACGACCGCCGCCACGCCCAATGCGGACGGAACATGGTCGTTGACGGGGCACAAGTGGTTCTGCTCGGCGCCGCAGTCAGATGCGTTCCTCGTTCTCGCGCAGGCCGCAGGCGTTCCCGGGGGCCTGAGCTGTTTCCTGGTGCCGCGCGTCCTTCCAGGCGGCGAGCGGAACGTGTTCCTGATCCAACGGCTGAAGGACAAGCTCGGCAATAAGTCGAATGCGTCGTCCGAGATTGAGCTCAGCGGCACCGTCGGCTGGATGGTCGGCGAGACGGGACGAGGGGTCCGGACGATCATCGAGATGGTCAACCGCACTCGGCTGGACTGCATCTACGGCACGACGGCCGGGATGCGTCAGGTGGCGGCGGAGGCGGCGTGGCACGCCCGGCACCGTTCTGCGTTCGGGGCGACCTTGATCGACCAACCTGCGATGACCAACGTGATCGCTGATCTCCAGTTGGAGGCGGAGGCGGCGACATGGACGGCGATGCGTCTGGCGTCGGCCCATGATGACGGTGCCGGAGAAGAGGACTTCCGACGGTTGGCAACGGCGGTCGCGAAGTACTGGGTGTGTAAACGGGGCCCGCACCACGCCTACGAGGGGCTGGAATGCCTCGGCGGCAACGGGTACACCGAACTGTTTCCCTTGGCACGGCGGTATCGCGAGCAGCCGGTTCTTGCTGTGTGGGAGGGCTCGGGGAACGTCATCGCTCTCGACGTTCTCCGTGCGTTGGCAAAGCAGCCTGCCGTGACAGAGGCCTTCGACGCTGAAATGGCGACCGCCCTGGGACGGGACGAACGCTACGACGCACAGGTTGCCCGCATGCGTGGCCTGCTGTCGGAGGTCGCGGCGCACCCGGAGAGCGCAGAGAGAAACGCACGGCGGCTGGTCGAGTCGATGGCACTGACTCTGCAGGCGCAGATTCTACTGACTCACGCTCCCGGGCATGTGGCTGACGCATTCCTCGCCGGACGGGTGGATCCGGCCACGCGAAGTGTGGAGTACGGGGCGCTGAGTGATGGTGTTGACGTGGACAGGTTGGTTGAGAGGG
Organism: Corynebacterium glyciniphilum AJ 3170; assembly: GCF_007673095.1. GTDB lineage: Bacteria > Actinomycetota > Actinomycetes > Mycobacteriales > Mycobacteriaceae > Corynebacterium. The sequence continues at coordinate 888 of NZ_VDYZ01000005.1, read as the reverse complement.
CGTGAGACGACCGACGAATACAGCCAGACGGATACGGAGTCCGGGAAACAAGGCGTCCTTCTAGTGTCGCGTGTCGTTAGTTCCTAAATGGTTCGTGGTGTGGGATAATAAACCATGCCCAACAACCCCGCACCCGCCCTGATCCTGCGCGACGGCGACAAGGAGATTCTGGAGTCCTGGACCCGGTCGACAACGATCAAAGCAGGGCTGGTGCAGCGGGCACGGATCATCCTGCTGGCCGCCGACGGGATGGCCAATGCGCACATCGCCGAATCGGTCGGTACCACCACCACCTCGGTGTGGAAGTGGCGCAACCGCTACCGCGAAGTCGGTATCGCGGGGCTGGACGATGCGGCCCGCTCAGGCCGGCCCAAACAGGTCAGCGACCTGGACATCGTGTACGCCACCCTGACCCGCCCGCCGAAGAAATACGGGGTAACCCACTGGTCATCCCGGCTGCTGGGTCAGCACCTCGGATTGGGCAACGCGACAGTCTCGCGGGCCTGGCGGGCCTACGGAGTCCAACCCTGGAAGGTAGAAACCTTCAAGTTCTCCACCGACCCCGAGTTGGTCGCCAAGGTCACCGACGTTGTCGGACTGTATCTGGCCCCGCCGGACAACGCGGTCGTACTGTGTGTCGATGAGAAGTCCCAGATCCAAGCACTCGACCGCACCGCGCCGATGTTGCCGACGCGTATCGGGGATGCTGAGAAACACACCCACGACTACAAACGCCACGGCACGACGACCCTGTTCGCTGCCCTGGAGGTTGCCACCGGGACTGTCACCGGTGCGGTGAAGCCGAAGCACCGCCGGGCTGAGTTTTTGAGCTTCCTGCGCCAGATCGACCGCGCCTACCCGGAACAGGATCTGCACCTGGTGATGGAC
>NZ_VDYZ01000059.1 GCF_007673095.1 Corynebacterium glyciniphilum AJ 3170 | reverse complement strand
TTTCACAACTCAGTACCCTAACAAACCAAGTATTTTTTCTCCCACCCCTTCTCTCGCCCGCTCCTTTCCCATCCTACCCCCAACCCTCATTCCTTCTTAAATATTCTTCTTTTCTTATTCTCCTCCTCATTCCTCTTCATCTTTCTCCCCTCCTCCCACCCCCCTCCTCCTCCCCAATCTCCCCCCCACCCCCACCATCCTCACCCCCCACCACCCCGCCCTCTCACACCACCACCCAACTCCCACACCACACAGACTTACTCAACATTTCCACCCCCCTACCCCACATCACCCCTTTTCCCCCCCCACCCTCCCTCCCTCCCCAACTCCCACAACTCACCCATCCCCTCCCCGTCCGCGTACCTCCCCATTCCTTTTCCCCCCTTCCTCTTCTCCTCACCCAACCCCTCCATCTCTTCCTCCCAC
>NZ_VDYZ01000058.1 GCF_007673095.1 Corynebacterium glyciniphilum AJ 3170 | reverse complement strand
GGGTGGAGAGGGTGTGGGTGTGGAGGTGGGGAAGATGATGGAGAGCATCGGGGTCGAGGGGATGATGGGGTTGAGGGGGGGAGGGGTGATGGGGGGGTAGAAGGGGTGGGGAGGGAACATGTTGGGGGGGTGAGGGATGGGGGGGAGTTTGTTGATGTGGAGATGGAGGAAGTGGGGGGGGGGGGAGTTGTGGTAAGGGTGTGGGGGGGGGTTGGGTAGGGGGAGGGGGGTGGGGTGGTGGGGAGGGGGTGTGGGGGTTGGGGGGAGTTGAGGATGGAGGGGTTGATGTGCATGGGGGGGAGGAGGAAGAGGAGGGGGATGTTGTAGGGGTGGGAGATCGGGATGAAGGGGGAGGGGTTGTGGGGGGGGGTGAAGAACTTCGTCGGTGGAGTGTGAACGAGGGAGGGAGGTTGAGAAGGGGGGGAGATGAA
>NZ_VDYZ01000057.1 GCF_007673095.1 Corynebacterium glyciniphilum AJ 3170 | reverse complement strand
TACTTCCTTCCGTTATATTCCACAATACTCCATATCCTTCCCAACTCCTCCTTGTCCTCCCAAACTCACTTCCATCATCATCAACCCCACCCACCTCCTCCCCCCCTCACCCCCTCCTTCACCATCAACACCTCCATCCACCTCCCCACCTCCTCCTCCCCCTTCTCTATCCCCACCCTCTCCCCCCCCTCAACCTCCAGACTCTCCTCCCCACCCATCCCCCCCTTCTTTTCCACCTACTCCCCCTTCCCCCCCTCGCCTTCCTCCACCCCCTTCCCCCCCTCCTCCTCCCCGTCCCCCTCACGCCATCCCCCCCTTCCCATCATCCCCACCCACCCCACACAACCCACCCCACCACCCTTCCTCACACATCCCCCCACTCACCCACCCCCTACTTCAACTCCGTCACCATCCCCCCCTTCACGACCTCACACAACTTC
>NZ_VDYZ01000056.1 GCF_007673095.1 Corynebacterium glyciniphilum AJ 3170 | reverse complement strand
CCCTCTCCTCTCCCACCCCAGAACTCCCCCCCCCCCCTCACCCCGCAATCCACGTCAACCTCCACAACCTCCACCTCCCTCCCCAACCCTACTCCTTCCCCCCTTACCACCACCTCCCCTTCCTCCCCCTTCTATCCCTCCACTTCCACCTCCACCTCCCTCCCTCCCTCCACCACCCCCACCATCACCTCACCCCCCAACTCCCCAACCTACTCCACTCCCCCCTCAACCCTCACCCCAAACCCCTCACACTCCTCCACCTCCCCCCCCCCCATCTCCCCCATCCTCCTCTCCCCCACCACCCACTCTCCTCCCCACCCTCCCCCTCCACCACCTCTCCATCCCCCACCCCCCCCTCACCACCCACCCCACTCCCCCACCTCCCCCTCATACTCTCACCCCAGGTCGACTCTCTCTGCCACCCCGCCCCAACGCCCTCCT
>NZ_VDYZ01000055.1 GCF_007673095.1 Corynebacterium glyciniphilum AJ 3170 | reverse complement strand
GACACCCACCCCATCCCGCTGAATCGCGCTGCACATCCCCACCCCAACTCCCCTTTCTACCACATTCCGTTCGTCACCATCCCCACCCATCAACCCACCAACCACTACATCCCCCCCCCTCTCCCCCAACCCAACACCAACATCCACATTCTCCCCTCTCTCAAACCCTATATCCCCAATCACCTTTACCCTCTCATCCTACATCCCCCCCAGGTCCGTCGTCTTCCTCATCTACCCCCCCTTCCTCCACAACCACCCTTCTCCATCCAGCCTGTTGCGGCGGTCTTGCACGTACATTCGAACAACATTTCCCCCATCGACCCCGCAGTTCCTCATCATCCCCCTTTCACCCACCCTTACCCCCCTTATCTCCCTCACCTCACTCACCCAGCACCTTCACAAACTATACCACCATCACACCTATCCCTTTCCTCCCACACCC
>NZ_VDYZ01000054.1 GCF_007673095.1 Corynebacterium glyciniphilum AJ 3170 | reverse complement strand
CCCCCTTAGATCCTTTCACCCCTTATCCCTCCCGTACCTACCCAACCAACCATCCCACCACCCTCACAACTCCCCCACCACACCTATCTCCAACCCCCTCCTCTCGTACTACCCTCACCCTTTCTCAACTTTCAACCCCCACCCCCCATACACACCCAACTCTCTCACCACCTTCTAAACCCACCTCCCCTGCCCCTTTAATCCCCCAACACCCCAACCCTTCCCACCAACTCCACCCCCACCATCCCACCACCCCACATCCACCTCCCAAACCATCCCCTCCATATCCACTCTTCCCCAACATCACCCTCTTATCCCCCCGCTACCTTTTATCCCTTCACCCACACCCCTTCCACAACCCCGTCCCGCATCACTACTCCCTACTTTCCTACCTCCTCCACCTCTCACTCTCACACTCAACCTCCCTTCTCCACTTACACTCAAC
>NZ_VDYZ01000053.1 GCF_007673095.1 Corynebacterium glyciniphilum AJ 3170 | reverse complement strand
GATGGCCATGAAGGCGTGGAGGTTGTGCGGGGTGAGGAGGGGGATGATGTAGGGGAGGAGGAAGGGAGGGCGGGGTGATTGGTAGGGGAGGTAGGGGAATGGGGAGATGTTGGTGAGGCCGAGGGCGGAAGGGATGGGGGGGAAGAGGAAGAGGAGGGGGGAGTTGAAGGTGTGGGGGGTGAGGTTTGGGTGGTTGGGGTGGGATGGGAGGTGGGGGGGGGAAGGAGAGTGTGGAGAGATGTGGGTGGGGGTGGGGGTGTTGGTGTGGAAGTAGTGGGGGAAGGGTGGGGTGGGGCGGGTGGGGTTGGTGATGGTGGTGATGGTGGGGGAGGAGTTGAAGTGGTGGGAGTTGGGGGAGGGGGGGAGTGGGAGGATGTTGTGGGGGAGGGGGTTGTGGGTGTGGAAGGGGGCGGGGGGGTGCTGGGCCTTGGAGATGAGGAGGGGGTGGAGGAGGAGGTTGTCG
>NZ_VDYZ01000052.1 GCF_007673095.1 Corynebacterium glyciniphilum AJ 3170 | reverse complement strand
CCGCCTGACCACAATCACCCCCCCCAAACCACCCCTCACCCCCCCCACCTCGTTCCCAACCAGTACCCCCACCACCAAACCCCTCAACATCCCCACCCCCCCACTCCACCACCCCCACTCCTCCCACAACATCATCCCCCACCACCCCCACCCCCTACCCCCCCCCACTCTCACACCCACCATCCCCTCACCCCCCCCCATCTACCTATTCCATCCCCCCTGAACCCCTCCCACCACCCCAACCCCCTCCCCTCCCACCTCCTCCCCCTCCACCAACCCCCCCACCCTCCCTTCATCACCCCATCCTCCCCACCTTCCTCCCTCCCCCCCCCCTCAACCCCCACACCCCCCACCTCACCACCCCACACCCCAACATCACCCTCACCCCCACCCACTTCCCCCTCCTCCAACTACTCATCAACAACCACCCCAACCTCCTCACCACGACCAACATCCTCCACCAGGTC
>NZ_VDYZ01000051.1 GCF_007673095.1 Corynebacterium glyciniphilum AJ 3170 | reverse complement strand
TACTTCCGCCCATCCCTCGACCCACTTCTCTCTCCTCTCACCCACATCTTCTTCCCCCTCCCCCTCCTCCTCCCCCACTTCCCCCACACCCTCCTCGTCCTTCCACCACCTGCACTCCTCCCCGATCCCCATAACCTCCTCCACCCCGTTCCCCATCCCCACCCCTGTCCCCCCCCACCCCCCCCCTCTCCACCCCCTCCAACACACACCTCCTTCTCCTCCTCCTCCTCCAACTCCTTCTACTCACCTCCCCCACAACCCTCCCCCCCACTCACCCCCACCACCCTCCCTCCCCCCTCCTCCCCTCTCCCCACTCACCCCCCCATCTTCCTCCCTTCCACCCCCACCAACATCCTCCCCCTCCCACCCCTCCCCCTCATCGCCCAACTCCTCACACCCTCACCACCCCGACCGTTCCCCCCACCACCCAACATCCACATCACACCCCCCCATATCCTCCCCATCCA
>NZ_VDYZ01000050.1 GCF_007673095.1 Corynebacterium glyciniphilum AJ 3170 | reverse complement strand
TGATGAGTAGGGGGGAATCGTGGGTGGGTTGTCGGGGGGTGTAGTATGAGGGGGGGGTGTGGGGGGGTTGGAGGATGGGGGTAGTGGGGGGGATGAGTGGGAGGGTGAGGGGTGGTGAGGGGAGGAGGAGGGTGAGGCGGGGGATGGGGGTGATGTGGTGGTGGTGAGGGTGGGTGAGGAGGAGGGAGAGGTGATTGAGGGGGTGAAGTTGGTTGAGGAGAAGGGTGAGTGGAAGGTGTGGGAGGAGTGGGGATGGAGGGTGGTGAGTAAGGTGGGAGGGGAGGAGGTGGGGGAGGTGATGTGGTTGGGGGGTGAGTAGGGGTGGGGAGTGAGGGGGCGGTACGGGGAGGTGAGCATAGCGGGGGGGATGAGGGAGAAGGGGGAGTAGGAAGGTGAAGTGGGGGTGGTGATGGGGTCGGGGGTGGGGGGGGGGGGGGGTGGGGGGAGGGGGGAGGAGGGAGGGGGGGGGATGGGGGG
>NZ_VDYZ01000004.1 GCF_007673095.1 Corynebacterium glyciniphilum AJ 3170 | reverse complement strand
CGTGTTCACTTCTGTCAAGGACTTGAATGCGAAGATCCGGGAGTTTATCACCGGGTGGAACAAACGCAAGCACCCGTTCGTCTGGACGAAAACGGCTGACGAGATCCTGGCGAAAGCGAACCGGCAACCAACTTCAGAAACTAGACACTAGGAGAACCACATCTTGCGGTCGTTGATCCACTCTGACTGGATTACGATAGGTGATTGACTCACTCTGAAGGCCGAAAATCCGTTTTACTATTCCTGTAGTAGTTTCAGAAGAGAATCAGCACTCAGCCCCCCTAAAGAGTCAATATATTTACCACTTGCGAAATATTGTTAGAATCACTTTTCTCCCGTTTCTATAAGCTCCAATAGGTCGCCCGCAAAAGCTCCCCCTAACGCTTCGGCTCCCGCCTCAATTTTCATACACACCGCCGCGATAGTATATTTCGAAGAATACTGATAGAGGAAAAAGTTAAATAGATCAGCAGACCATGTCGCAAAAATAACAACTGAAGCTATCCATAGTGCAAGAAATACGCTAAACGCAACTCTTCCGCCCACACTTCCCAAGTCTAATGTCAAAGGAGTACATACCAGCTGAAAACTGAAGAACGGCAACGCAAGAAAAGCTATTCCCGATAAGTTTATCTTGGCAGTCGTTCTTGTCATTGATGAGGTAATTTCCGCAACTACAGGCGATAGTCCACTTTTTATTCTATCGGCCATATCTTCCGACTTAGGCGCATTATTTGAACCGTAGGCCTTACTGGTAAAAATAGTAACCCTTGCAACTTCTGATATGACGCGAGTTTTCTTGAAGTCGCCAATCTTTCTCTGCATGTCTCCCGCAGGTAAAAGCAGAGGAATACCACAAGCCAGTGCGATAATTACTGCCGATAGCCGACCAGGATTAGCGTAAGTGCCGACTATATTGTATGCCGAGTATGACCATGATAGAAGTACCATGGCGAACATAAGTGCCCGTACCCTTGATATCGGCTGCTCCAAGACTCTGCGAGAATATATTCTCGATTCATAGTCGAGACGGACCCAGTTCACTCCATGAGCCATCCTACCGTGATTATCCCATAGATTATTATCGTCAACAACAGAGGTCGGCAAGTTCGCTATTTTCTTCTCCGGAGAGAATATAAATAGTGAAGATATCGCCGCACCAATCCAGATAGATACGGTAGTTATCAGCGATGCTGCTGCTGCCACATTTTCAAATTGCAAGATTTTCCTTCAACAGAGCCTAAAAAGCGCAAAGAATGTTATCGTCTCTTGTATCAGGAGTGATCTGCTCTAACCCTCGTCCGTACTCAACGCAGCAACAAACGCCTCCTGTGGGACGGACACCGACCCGATGGACTTCATACGCTTCTTGCCTTCCTTCTGCTTCTCCAGCAGCTTCTTCTTACGGGAAATGTCGCCACCGTAGCACTTGCTCAGGACATCCTTACGCAAAGCGCGAATATTCGTCCGAGAAATCACCTTCGCGCCGATCGCGGCCTGCACCGGCACCTCGAACTGCTGGCGAGGGATCAGCTCCTTGAGCTTCTTCGTCATCTTGTTGCCGTAGTGCAGCGCGTGGTCCCGGTGCACGATCGCACTGAACGCGTCTACCGGCTCCCCCTGCAGCAGGATGTCCACCTTCACCAGGTCAGCCTCCTGCTCGCCGTTCTCCTCGTAGTTCAGCGAGGCGTAGCCCTTCGTCCGGGACTTCAGCATGTCGAAGAAGTCGAACACGATCTCTCCCAGCGGCATCCGGTATCGCAGCTCCACCCGGTCCGTCGACAAGAAGTCCATGTTCTTCATCTGGCCACGTTTCGACTGACACAGCTCCATCGTTCCACCGAGGAATTCCTCCGGCACAATGACCGTAAGATCCACCATCGGCTCATAGACCTCCCGCAACTTGCCCTCCGGCCAGTCCGACGGGTTCTGAACATGCATCTCCGTCCCGTCTTCCCCCACCACACGGTAGACCACAGACGGTGCGGTCGAGATCAGGTCCAGGTCGAACTCGCGCTCCAGACGGTCGCGCGTGATCTCCATATGAAGCAAGCCCAGGAAGCCGCAACGGAAGCCAAAGCCCAGGGCAGTGGAGGTCTCCGGCTCAAACGTCAGCGACGCATCGTTCAACTGCAGCTTCTCGATGGCCTCGCGTAGCTCCGGGTACTGGTTCGCCGAGATCGGGAACAGCCCCGAGTACACCATCGGTGTGGGCTCGCGGTAGCCGGTCAGTGGCTCGTCTGCGCCGTTCACGGCCCAGGTGACCGTGTCACCCACCTTCGACTGGCGGACGTCCTTCGCGCCGGTGATGATGTAGCCCACCTCCCCCACGCCCAGCCCCTTGGACTTCTCGGGCTTCGGGGAGATGATGCCGACTTCCTGTGCCTCATGCGTGGCACCGGTGGACATCATCTGGATCTTCTGGCGCGGCTCCAGCGTCCCGTCCATCATGCGGATGTATGTCACCACACCGCGGAAGATGTCGTAGACGGAGTCGAAGATCAGCGCGCGGGCCGGGGCGTCCTGATCGCCCTCGGGGTGCGGGACCAGCTCGCAGACCTTGTCGATCATGTCGGGGATGCCCTCACCGGTCTTCGCCGAGATGCGCATGACCTCGTCTGGCTCGCAACCGATGATGTTAGCGATCTCCAGGGCGTACTTGTCCGGGTCCGCGGCCGGCAGGTCGATCTTGTTGAGGACCGGGATGATCTCCAGGTCCTTCTCCATCGCCAGGTACAGGTTCGCCAGTGTCTGCGCCTCGATGCCCTGGGCGGCGTCCACCAGCAGGATCGCGCCCTCACACGCCTCAAGTGCGCGGGAGACTTCGTAGGTGAAGTCCACGTGTCCGGGGGTGTCGATGAGGTGAAGCACCAGCTCCTCATCCTTGTGGGCGCATGTCTTCGGAACCCACGGCAGACGCACGTTCTGCGCCTTGATGGTAATGCCGCGCTCGCGCTCGATGTCCATGTTGTCGAGGTACTGGTCGCGCATGTCACGGTCCTCGATGACCCCGGACATCTGCAGGATGCGATCGGCCAGGGTGGACTTGCCGTGGTCGATGTGCGCGATGATGCAGAAGTTCCGGATCCGCGAGGGGTCAGTGAACGTCTCGCGGGCGTAGTTCTTCTGCTTGGGGGCCATGGGTGTCGTCCTCCTGGTGGTGCATGGTCCCGCCACGGATCGCCGCGGCAGGAAGATATCAGGCCGAGTCTACCGTGCCGTGGGGGCTCCATCCCCAAGACACTGTTTCCGCAGCCGGTCTCAACGGCCCCGACCTTGCCGGAAAGGCTGCCACTTCCAGCTGTCTTAGCCATTGCCGACGAACAGCTTAGGCGGACGGAAGACCTCAGCAATGAGAGTGATATAAATACCAAAAATAGCTTTTACTGGAGTGACAGGATCGACATGACCACTACCCGGAAAACACTTCTGATCATCGTCGCAGTGGCCGCCGCGCTGGTCACGGCTGTCTTAGTTTTCAGAATCTCGACTTATGAACCGCTTCGATCGACTTCCAGTCCCGCCGCGCAGGGCACATCAGTCTACGAGACGGACGGTCTCGTCGAAGAAGCCAATAGACTCCTCTACGAGGATCTACCGGCCCTCGGTAGCTTTGCTGCTGCACCCTCGACATCACCACGCACGCACCCGGCACCAGAGACTTCGACGTTTCGCCTCGCAGACCCCGACCCAACTCAACTTACCGATCCCCATGAGCCCCTTGCTTCGCAGCCTGACAATGCGTACGCACCACAACTGGAGGCTCCCGCTCCTAGAAATGCGCAGCACTCGGAACCTGACCCCGTTTACCCAGCATCAGCGAACATCGCTGATCCTGTCACCCCGGGTGCCTGGTGCAAGAAAGCGCTGGCCGGAACCACCGGATACACCAAGAACGGCGTCCCCATGACATGTACCTATGAAGCCGGCGAAGAGGTTCCACGGTGGCGAGCGTCCTGACGAAGAAGTCGAAAGGTGTGGCTCGACCGTAGCTCCGATACTTAAAAATCAGTAGTTCGGCGGCCACCGCCCACAGTTCGTGTCCGTCCCCCGCGCTAGAGTGGTCACCATGAATTCCGTACGGAATCCCCTGCGCCGGATGCTCGAGCGCTACTTCCACCACCGCGGCAACATGGACGACGGTTTGTCCGAACTCCACGCCAATCTCGGTCTCGACCAGTCCTCCCACACCGAGACCGCCGTCCGCGCCGTCACCGTCACCACCCCCACCGAAGACCATGCCCGCCCGGTCATCTACGCCCCCGACATGGATGGGCAAGCTGACCCCGGTGAGGTCGTCTGGTACCACGTCCTGCCCAACCGCGAGTCCACCCCCGAACTGCGCGCCTGCGTGGTCGTGGGCCGTAACCGCCACACCCTGCTCGGCATGCTCATCAGCTCCAACCCGGAGCACGCCGAGGACGACAACTGGGTCGCCATCGGCGCCGGCCTGTGGGACCCGCGGGGCAACGAGTGCTGGGCCCGCGCCGACCGCATCATCGAGATCCCGGAGGCCTCCATCCAGCGCCGCGGCGTGTCCATGCCGGAGCGCCGTTACGACCGCCTCGCCAACGCCCTGCGCCGCAACTACGGCTGGTCCTGACCCCGCGCCCCTCCCCCTCCAGCTACAACCAGAGACAGAATGACTGACCAACCCACACTGTTCGACCTGCACGCTCCCGCCTCCGACCTGCCCGACGGCGCCCACCACCGCTCCGCCTGGCTCGACAGCGCCCAACAACGCTGGATCCTCGCCCAGTACGCCGCCTGGGCGAAAGGCCCCGTCCCGCCGAACTCCCCGGTGATCCACGGGCACCCGATGAGTGTCTCCATGCTCTGCCTCGGCTGGCACTGGACGCCCGGCCGCTACACCCGGCGCGCCGTCGACGTGAACAACGCCCCCGTCCTGCCCGTGCCGGACTGGCTGGTCGAGCTGGGGCGTCGTGCGGTGGCGGAGACCACCGGTGACGCCGCCCTCGCTGCGTCCTACACCCCGGACGTCGCCCTGGTGAACCACTACCTCGATGCGGCGAAGATGGGGATGCACCGTGACGCCGACGAGCGCTCGGATGCCCCCGTGGTGTCGCTGTCCATCGGTGACACCTGCCGGTTCCGCTTCGGCAACGCCGAAACCCGCAACCGTCCCTACACCGACCTGTGGTTGGCCTCCGGCGACCTGTTCGTCTTCGGCGGCCCCGCCCGGCAGAACTACCACGGCGTGACCAAGGTGTACCCCAATACCGCCCCCTATGAGCTGGAGATCCACGGCCGGTTGAACATCACGCTGCGTCAGACGGGGTTGAGGGGATGAGCGCCCTGGTGACCGGGCCGGACGGGTTGGCACGCCCTGCGTGGGCGGGGTCGTCCGACCTGCTGCGCGAGTACTACGACACCGAGTGGGGCGTGCCGGTCACCGATGAACGTGGGCTGTTTGAACGCATCAGCCTGGAGGCGTTCCAGTCCGGGTTGAGCTGGGCGACGATCCTGCGTAAACGTCCCGCCTTCCGCGCCGCCTTCGACGACTTCGACCCGGACGCGGTCGCCGGCTTCGGTGAGGCGGAGTACGACGCCCTGATGCAGGACGCCGGCATCGTGCGCAACGCCCGCAAGATCCGGGCGACCATCACCAATGCGCGAGCCACCGTCGCGCTGCGGGGACGCTACGGCGCGGGCACCGGGCTGGCCGAGTTCGTCTGGTCCTTTCGTCCGGAGCGCACGCCGATCCCCGAGCGTATGGAGGACGTCCCGACCACCTCACCGGAGTCTGTCGCGCTGTCGAAGGCGCTGAAGAAGGAGGGATTCGTCCTCGTCGGCCCGACAACCATGTTCGCCCTGATGGAGGCTGTCGGCCTGGTCGATACCCACCTGACCGGCTCGCACCGGCGCGGATGCTCCGGGCTCTGGGACGCAGACGGGAAAAGTACCGGAGATCCCTGGTAGACACGTGTACTATCGTCTGCAAAACAGGAAGGCAGGCGAAGACACGATGACGAAAAGCATGACCCCCTTCGAGGCCCTCGAGATCGAGATGTGGAGCCTCCGCAACGCCCGGGAACGCAACGCCACCGTCCCCGTCTTGCTCGACTTCGCTGTGCGCCAGCGCGACCTGCCGTTGTCCGACGCCGTCGAGGCCACGATGCAGATCTTCCGCCGGTACCGCGCCCGCTACCGCCACAACGCACCCACCACCGCACGCACTGCCCGTCTCGTGCCGGAGATCGAGGCCTACTCCAACGGTTACCGCGCCGCCGACGGTGCCGCGCGTGTCTCCCTGTCGGAAACCTACGTGCTCGACATCGACCTCATCGCCGATATCGAGGACTCCGGCTACCGGCAGAACGAGACCCCGATGCTCGCCACGGAGGATGTCTGGCCCACCCTCGTCCACCGTCTGCACAGCATCGGCATGGTCGTGGAGATACAGGACGACCCGGCACAGGTCGAGCGCACCGGCCCCTTCACCCTCAACGTGCACACCGCACTGCCGGGTACCGTCCCGCCGGTGGACGTGGACACGTCATCGGCGTGGTACGTACTGCGTATCGCCCCGGAGCTCGGCGGTCCAGGCGCCGCCGAGGCCCTCGCCGTCATTGCGGAGGTGCTGGGCCATATCTTCCTGGCGCACGCCCCACAGGTCTGGTCGGATCCCCGTACGTGGTCGGACAGTGCAATGCCGTGGCCGCCGGACATGCCCACGACGAGTCACTGGTGGCTGCCATCCCGCCTGGTGGATCCGGACCTGCTGACCAGCCGTCACTTCACCGAAGTGCAGGCCCAGGAGGCGATGACGGCGGGCATGGTGGCGTTCGCGCGGGCCGGCCTGATTCCCCACCTCCCGGATTCGGGCGCGCTGGGCGCGGTGGACCGGTTGCCGAAGGAGTTCCGGTGGCGTGCGGTGATGGACGCCGCCGCGGAGATCGAGGCGATGCTCACCGGAGCCATGCCGCAGCGCATGGTGTACCCGCCGGCGGATGACCGGCGGACCCGTGACCTGAATGAGCCGTGACTGTTCGAAGGACTGCCCAGACATGGTGCCCTGTTCTGTGCTGTTCTGTTCCACCGTTCGGGCCCCGGGCTCCGGACACCTGGCAGAGGTAACGGTCCACCGGCAGAGCACCTGGTCGGATTCTGCCGCTGAACCGCCTGTTGCCTCTGCCGGTGCGCCCGCAGGTCTGCCACCACCACAGCGACCGTCCTGGTACGCCTGGATTTCTACCCTCCCCACCGAACTGGTAGTGTTCATCAGGTTGACCCGCGACCACTCGCGGCGTGTGCACCGCAACCGGCAGGACCTTGGGTCGGTTGTCAGAGACCGTGCACACGGCTCACCCGGGTGGAAGTGGCGAACGATCACCGATTCACCGTTCAGAAAGAGGTAAGCCGTATGGCTAACATCAAGCAGCAGAAGAAGCGCGTCCTCACCAACGAGGCCGCCCGCCAGCGCAACCAGGCTGTCCGCTCCCGCCTGCGCACCGAGACCCGCAAGTTCGAGGCTGCCGTCACCGCCGGCGACAAGGCTGCCGCCACCGCACAGCTGCGCATCACCAACCGCCTGTACGACAAGGCTGCCACCAAGGGTGTCATCCACAAGAACAACGCGGCCAACAAGAAGTCCGGCCTGGCTGCCCAGCTGAACAAGCTCGAGGGCTAATCCCGCTTTCTCCAGCGAGAACGACCCCGCTCCCGGTTCACACCGGGTGCGGGGTTTTCTGCTGAGCGAACACTCAGGGTTTTCATGTCCGACCCGACCGCTACTCTGTAGGACATGCACATCACCTTCGGCTGGGGCTTCGACGGCGCCCGCTGGGTCGACCCCGCCACCACCACGCCCGGCGGTCTCGGATCAGTGACGACCGGCCCGCACCAGCTCACCGACATCCTCGCCACCCGGCTGGCGCTCTCCGCACCGGAATGCGACGCTCCCATGCGCATCGCGGCCTACCGGTCCGTGCTCGGCCGGATACTGGAGAACAGCGACCAGCACGCCTGGCCGGTGGCGAGTTTCCGGGCCGACCCGTGGACGGTGGCGCGGGAGCTGTTGTCCTGGCGCGACAGCCTGGTCAGTGCGGGATGGGACGGGACAACCCCCACGGCTGACATGCCCCACCGTCTACAGGTGCTCAGCACTGTCGAGCAGCACCTGGACGACGAGCCCGGCTGGTCCCCGGGTCCCGCCGATGTCCTGCGCCAGGTCGATCTCGCCCTCGCTCATCTCGTCGACTCGGGTGACTCCTGGCCTCTGGGGATCAACCGGATAGATCTCGACGGTCAGCTCGCCGATCTGTCACCCGTCTGGACACGGATCCTGGGACACCTGCAGGACTTCGGCGTCGAGCTCCACGAGCTCCCGGCGCCGGCACCTCTGGAGGCCCTCACGCTGATCTCGTCAGACACGGTGTGGGACGCCGCACCGATTGCGGCCAGCCGCCTCGCCGACCTGCACGACGCGTCCACCCGGCACACCATCATCGCCGGTACCTCCACGTCCCTGCTGGACCGGGAACGCGTGCGCATCGGCCACCCGCCCCTCGGCGTCGCCAGCCGGCAGGCGTCCTCCTACGCCCAGGTGATCCCGCTGTATCTGCGGGCCATGACCGCCCCGCACGACATCCACGCCCTGGTCGGTCTGCTGAACACCAGCATCACCGTCGACGAGAAGACCACGCCGCTCGTTCCCGCTCCCCTACGTAGCCGCCTGATTGACGCCCTCAACGAGCAGCCCGGTGTCGGTGGTCCAGCCTGGGAAGCTGCGGTGTCCGACGCTCTCGCCGCCAGCGCCGACCACCCCGGCACGGCCCAGAAGATCACCGACTTCGACATCCTCATCCGGCACCGTCCCCTCTCCGACGACAACGGGTTCGACACCGCCGACGTCGCCTTCCACCTGGAATGGCTGCAACGCCAGTTCACCTCGCAGGGGCGTGGGCGGTCGGTCTCCTCCGATGTCGGAAGCAGAATCGCCCCGCTGCGCGAACTGATCAGCCTCCTCGGCGAACGCATCTCCTCCCGTGAACTCGACCAGGTCATCGCCGAGTTCACCGGCACCGGCGGCATCAGCGTCCAGGCCGGCGCCGATGACCTCGCCGACGTCGCCACCGATCCCGCGCACCTGGGTACCGGCAGTGCTCAAGTCGTCTGGTGGCTTCCGGTGGACGATGCAGCCGCGCCCCGCGACACGGTTCGACCCGATGAACTCGAATGGTTGACAGCCAACGGCGTCGACCTGCCCGATCCCGAGGCCGACGCCCGCCTCACGCTGGACTCCCAGCTCCGTGCTCTCCGCCGTCGCCGGAACGTCACCGCGCTGACCGTGGACACGGTCAACGGGGAATCCGCCTCGCAGCACCCCGCCCTGACCTTCCTCATCGACGACCTGCACCGGCAGGGCCGTGAGCAGGTCACTCTTTCCGGCGACCTCCCCGAGGAACACCGGAGCCTCCCCGGGCCGGTCAGCATCGGCGTCCCGGACCCGGTCTCCCGCAGCCTGACCCCGGGAGATCACCTCCTGCCCACCCGCATCAGCTTCTCCCAGTGGGAGAAGCTCCTGGTGCACCCGCTGGAATGGTTGTTGGAACGGCGCCTCGGTATCCGGGCCGGCGGTCTCGCCACCATCCCGTCCGGCAATCAGATGGTCGGCACCTGGCTGCACACAGTCGTCGAGAACATCGTCAACCGGCACCTCGACACCGTTGCTGCCACAGACGCTGACACCGACGGTGCGGTGACGATCCCCGCAGACCACGACGAGATCGCCGCCGAACTCCGGCGACTGCTCCCCTGGTACGCCGCCGAGCTGCAGATGCCCGGACGCAGCCGTGAGCTCGGCACCACCCTCGCGCTGGCCGAACAGTCCATCGCCGGACTGTTCACCACCCTCGCCGACGCCGGAATCCGCATCCGCGCCGTCGAAGCCTCCTTCACCACCACCCTCGCGGGAAGTCACGGTGCCGGGGGCGACCTCGAACTCGGCGGTCTGCGGGACATGGATGTGATCATGGCGGACGGAACCCCCGGCGTGATCGACCTGAAATACACCTTCGCCAAGAAAAAGTACCGGGACGCCGTGCAGGACGGTACCGCACTCCAGCTCGCGGTGTACGCCGCCTCCGTCGCCGACGAGCACTCCCTGCACCATCTGGCCGATGTACCCGTCGCCTACTTCAACCTGCGCGACAACCGGCTCGACACCACCGACGAACGCTTCGGGGCACCCGAGACGCTCTCCGTCGACCCCTCCGAGACCGGCGCCACCGACACCGATGAGCTCTGGAACCGCGCGGTCACCGGCCTCAATCGCATCCTCGACGACCTCCGTACCGGGCGCGTCACCGACCTCGGCAACCTGGTCATCCAGGAGGACTGGCAGGTATGGGAGAAGCCGAAGAAGGGCACCTCACCAGCCTCTCCCTATGACGAGGACACCACGGCGCGCTACACCGACGACCTCCGTGACGCGCGCACCACCGGATTCTTCCCGGAGAAGAACGCCGTCTACACCGACTACCCGCTGATCACCGGCGCCCAGGGGGACTTCTCATGACCACATGGACGATCATCAAAGCCTCCGCCGGCTCCGGGAAAACCTACCGGCTCACCGAACTGCTCACCGAGCGACTCCGCCGGGTCGACGCCGACGGCAATCACCCCTACCGTCCCTCGCAAATCATCGCCACGACCTTCACACGTGCCGCCGCCGCAGAGCTCAAGGAACGCATCCGCGGCACCCTCGTCGAGGACGGGCTACTCGAGCAGGCGGCCGCCCTGCCCACCTCGCTGATCGGCACCGTGAACTCGGTGACCGGACGGATCCTCACCGATTTCGCGATGGACGCCGGACGCTCCCCCGAGCTCTCCGTCCTCACCGAACAGTCGCAGAAGGACGCCTTCCGTCTGGCCACCGACCGCATCATCGCCGACGCGGAAACCACCCACCGGAATCTCCTCACCCGGACCGGTTACGACGATGACAGTGACGGCAGCTACTTCAGTTCCGGCATCAACTGGGCGAAGACGGTGCACACCGTCACCGAGCAGGCCCGCGCCAACGACATCGACGCCGACCAGCTCACCGGATTCGCCGACACCAGTATCCGGGAACTCCACCTCGCACTCGACAGTGCGGTCAACGCCGACAACGGCTCTGGTGCCGCCACCGCCCAGAGCCCCGTCGACACCCGGGCGCTGCTGGCCGGTGCCGCCCAACGGATCCCGGACCAGCTGCGCGCCGACATCGAGGCCGGTCTGATCGCGAAACGATCGGCCGGCAGCCTGCAGAGCAGGTTCGCTGATCTCGACCGTTTCGCCCGCCGCGTCCGGCGCGAACGGCACAGCATCCCGTGGAAGGACTGGCTGCGCACCGCCGAGGGCAAGGTCCCCGGCGTCGACAGCCCGACCAAGCCGATCAAGGAAGCCTACGGCAGCATCGTCAGCACCGATGACATCGCCGCCGACCCGGATCTGCGGTCGGACCTGGACGCCCTCATCCGTCTCGTCTTCGACACCGCCGCCGCCTGCCTGGAGGCTTACGCGGACTACAAGAACGCTCTCGGGCTCATCGACTTCACCGACCAGGAGCAGCTCACCCTCCGGCTGCTCCGCGGCGAAGGCGTCGACCCCGCCACGACCGACGCCGTGCGCACCACACTCGCCGACCGCTACCGCATCCTGGTCGTCGACGAGTTCCAGGACACCAGCCCCCTGCAGCTCGCCCTGTTCACCGAACTGGCCGGACTCGTCGACGAGGTCATCTGGGTCGGCGACCCCAAACAGTCCATCTACGGGTTCCGCGGCTCCGACCCGGCCCTCATGGACGCCGCGGTGGAGACCATCACCGACCCCGACGGGGTGGACGGTGCCTCGGAAACCCTGTCGCACTCCTGGCGCACCCACGCCGCTCCGCTGGGGCTGTCGAACCGACTGTTCAGTCACCTCTTCCCTGACCAGAACGTGACCCTCACCGTGCCCGACCACCTGGCCGAAGAGCGGTCCGGTGGAGCCACCGTCCTGTGGACCCCCGCCGAGGGGACACGGAAGAACAAGGACACCTGGTACGCACGCATCGCCACGGGACTCCTCGCCCTTGAACGGTCCGAGGGGGTCCCCGACAAGGGCCGGGCGGTTCTGGTGCGCAACAACACCCACGCCGCGGAACTGCGCGCAGAACTCCGTCGACGGGGCATCCCCTGCAGCGGTGGTGGGACACCACTGTCACAGACCCGGGAAGGCCAACTCGTCCGCGCCGCGATCGCCTGGCTGCTGGATGACCGCGACACCCAGGCCCTCATCGAGTTGATCACCTTCCTCAGCGAACATCCCGCGCACACCTCCTGGTTCGACACCCTCACCGCGCTCACGACCCGCGAGGAGCGGTGGGAGGTCCTCGGCACGTGGTCGCAGGACGAGTCGCTGGCGTCCCTGCGGCAGTTGCGTCCCATGCTCTCTGAGATCCCGGTCTCCGACACCGTCAGCGCGGTGATCGATGCAGTCGACCTGCGTCGACGCATCGCGACGTGGACGGACCCGACCGAACGTACCGGCGCTGTGCTGGGCCTGTTGCGTGCGGTGGAGGACTACGTCTCCGAAGCGGACTCCAACAGGCAGCCCTCCACCCCGGCCGGGTTCCTCGACCACCTCGCCTCCGAGGATGCGGTCTCCACCCCGACCGCGGATCCCGGAGCGGTGTTCGTCGACACGATCCACCAGTCCAAGGGGCTGGAGTGGGACACCGTCGTCGTGGCGTTGCCGGATGTCCGTGACAGGTTCACCCCCGCCGGTGTCTGGGTGCAGTCCACGACCCCACTGACCATGGAGGCGCCGCTGGCGGGACGTGAGATCCGGTTCTGGCCGGCGACGGTCACCGGCATCAGCTCGGTGAAGGACCTGCTCGCCGAGGTCGATGCCCAGGCTGAGCGTCGCCATGCCGACATGATCGAAGAGCAGCGTGTCCTCTATGTCGCTCTCACCCGGTCGCGAACGCGGACGGTCCTCGCCCCGTATTCGGGCGTCGGGAAGTGGAAGCCTCTCGTCGACACCGGCCTGCAGGAAGAGCAGCTGATCGACCTGCTCGGCTGCCCTGTCCGGGCCATTGAGACGACGGACCCGACGGACGCCGCTGCTGCCGACTCAGCTGCCACGGCGTCATCAGCGACATCTGCACCGCGTGCGGCCGTACTCGATACCCGCCGGGCGCTGACCGCCGAGCCGCAGGAGAACCTGCCCGCCACCTTCGTCCCCAGCGGTGTGCAGGCTGAGGAACACCTCCTCGCCTCGGCCTCCGTCTCTGAGATCGCCGACCTCGGCGACGCCCTGGTCAGTGGTGGCGGTGAGGAGTGGAACAAGGTCGGTGACTGCATCCACGCCTACCTCGCCGCTCCGCTGGAGCACCTCACCGAGTCACAGAAGCGCGCCGCAGCGTCCCGTCTGGTCGAGACCTGGCGGGTCGGCGCCCACGTCACCGCCGAACAGGTCATCACCGCCGGTGAGCGCTGGACCACCTGGTTGAAGGACGCCTACCCCGGCGCCGTCAGCAGCACCGAAGTGCCGTTCGCCTGGTCCAATCCCGTCCATCAGCGGGCGCAGGGGTGGCTGGACCAGCTCCTGACACTGCAGGACGGCACGCGGGTCATCGTCGACCACAAGACGTACCCTGGCAAGGACCCTGTCGGTCATGTCCGCACGGCCTACATCGGCCAGATGGACACCTACCGGCAGGCTCTCACCGACATCGACGGCCGTCCGCCAGCAGCCATCCTCATCCACCTGCCCCTGCTCGGCACGATTCTGGAAGTGACCTTCGCATGACCACCACACCACTCGGCCTGATCCAGGCCGACAGTCTGCTCACCGACGACGAACGGCTCCTGCGCGACACCGTCGCCGACTTCGCCACCCGCGAGCTCAGCCCGAACATCACCGGCTGGTACGAGGACGGCACCCTGCCGGTCGGCGAACTCGCCCCGAAGCTCGGTGACCTGGGCGTCCTCGGTATGCATCTGGACGGTTACGGGTGCGCCGGTGCTTCCGCCACCGAATACGGGCTGGCCTGCATGGAGATCGAGGCGGTGGATTCGGGGCTGCGGTCTCTGGTGTCGGTGCAGGGCTCCCTGGCGATGTTCGCCATCCACCACTGGGGTTCCGAGGAACAGAAGGAGCACTACCTGCCCGGTATGGCCGCAGGCACCACCGTCGGATGTTTCGGGTTGACCGAGCCCGACGCAGGCTCCGACCCTGCCAACATGCGCACCCGTGCCACCCGGGACGGCGACGACTGGGTCCTCAACGGCACCAAGATGTGGATCACCAACGCCCCCGTCGCCGACGTGGCCGTCGTCTGGGCGCGGACCGAGGACGGCTTCGCCGGCTTCATCGTCGACAGCGACACCGAGGGGTTCAGTGCCCCGGAGATCACGCGCAAACTGTCGCTACGCGCTTCGGTCACCGGTGAGATCGTCCTCGACAACTGCCGTGTCCCCGACGCGCGGCGGCTCCCCCACGTCCACTCACTCCGCGGGCCCCTGACGTGTCTCAACGAGGCCCGGTACGGCATCATCTTCGGTGCCCTCGGCTCGGCCCGCGACGCGCTGTCCACGGCACTGGACTACGTGTCCACCCGACAGGTCTTCGACAGCCCGCTGAGCTCGTTCCAGCTGACCCAGGCGAAACTGGCCGACATGGCCGTCGAACTCGACAAGTCCTTCCTGCTGGCCCTGCAGCTCGGGCGACTGAAGGACGCCGGCGAGCTCAAACCCCACCAGATCAGCGTCGGCAAACTGAACTCCACCCGCATCGCCCTGGAGATCACCCGCGAATGCCGCACCCTGCTGGGCGCCTCCGGCATCACCCTGGAGTACTCCCCGCTACGCCACGCCAACAACCTCGAGTCGGTGCTGACCTACGAAGGTACCGCGGAGATGCACCAGCTGACCATCGGCCAGGCACTCACCGGCGAGCAGGCGTTCAGGAACCGGAGCTGACCGACGCGGCCGCCGCCCGTGCCCGGGAATCGTCACCCAGCATCACCACGTAGTACAGCACGCCTCCCAGAGCGGCACCGATGATCCACGCGAACCCGGACATATCCTGCAGAGCAGGCACCCACACCGTGAGCACCGCGAACACCGCCGCGACGCCCACCGCCACCAGTCCCTTCAGGTTCCAGCCCCTGCGGTAGTAGTACGGGCCGTCCTCGTCGAGAGTGAAGGTGTCCCGCAGGTTCACCCGCTTACGCCGGATCAGGTAGTAGTCAACCACCAGCACACCGTACAGCGGGGCGAGCACGGCACCCAGGGTGTCCACGAACGTGGGCAGGCCGATGTCGTCGATGACCGCCACCCACAGTGCGCCGATGATGAACCCGAGCACGGCGGTGATCACTCCGCCCATCCGGAAACTGATCTTCGACGGCGCCATGTTCGCCATGTCGTAGGCCGGCGGAATGAAGTTCGCCACCAGGTTCACGCCCACCGTCGCCACCAGGAACGTCACCGCCGCGATGATCGACAGGACCACTGAATCCGCCTGGCCCACGATGTCCGAGGGGTTGTCCATCGGGGTACCCTGACCGTCCTGGAACACCACGTACGCGCCGGCGGTGATGAACAGCGCCAGGAACGTGAAGAACGCCAGTGAGAGGGGCAGTCCGGTGAAGTTGCCCAGCTTCATCGACCTCTCCGACTTCGAGAACCTGGAGAAGTCACCGAAGTTGATGATCACCGCGGAGAAGTACGCGACCATGGTGCCGACGACCCCGACGAAGGCGGAGACGGCCGCCCAGCCCGTGACGTCGTCGCTGTTGAAGATCGACCCGACTGCGGGGAGCATCTCGGAACCGGCACGCACCCAGATCACCACGAGCAGCACGACCATCACCGCGTACACCGCCGGGCCGGCGAAGTTCAGGAAGCGGGTGATGGCGTCGATCCCCCTGCTGAACAGGGCGACCTGCAGGACAGCGACAATCACGTAGGAGATCCAGGACACCGCGTTCATCCCCAGGAACTCGCCGGACTGCGGCGAATCAAATGCCGCGTTGATCGCGAGGGCCACCGCCGTGGAGGCGAAATAGGTCTGCGCGCCGTACCAGAAGATCGCGACGATCCCGCGGACGAGGGCGGGAAACCTTGCGCCGAGCACGCCCATGGACATCCTTGCCATGACGGCGTACGGCACGCCGAGTTTCACGCTCGGGGCGCCGGACAGGTTCACCAGCCAGTTGACGATGGCTCCGGCGAGGATGATCGCGGCGAAGACGTACCATCCGCTGATACCGGCGCCGATGAACAGGGACGCAGCGAGGGTGTACCCGGCGAGTGACTGGACGTCGTTGGTCCAGACGTTGAAGATCTCGAAGGCACCCCACTTGCGGTGCTCCTTGGCGATCGGGGCGAGATCCGCGTTGAACAGCGCGGGGTCTGCGGTGGTGGCGTCGATGTCGGTGATCGGGAGGCCTGGGTCGTCGGTGTCGCGCATGGGGTCCGCCGGATCTGTCGTCGTAGGGACTTTATCGAGAAACCA
Organism: Corynebacterium glyciniphilum AJ 3170; assembly: GCF_007673095.1. Lineage (GTDB taxonomy): Bacteria > Actinomycetota > Actinomycetes > Mycobacteriales > Mycobacteriaceae > Corynebacterium. The sequence continues at coordinate 213,766 of NZ_VDYZ01000004.1, read as the reverse complement.
CCCTAGACCACGGATTATGACCCAGCACACATTTCTTGCCGGTTAACCCACGGACCACATGGCCGGACAGTCGCCTACCTGCGTTCAACCACCGGGGTCGGCGGCGACGGGGGTATCCCCAGGGGTGGACGTCCTGCGGTGTGACGTCAGTGCCCGTGCACCGAGGTCACGACGACGTCGTCCGTGACGCGCCACCGTTCACCGATGAATCCGCCTGCTGCGGTGATCAACGAGATCACGGCGAGGATGGCGATGGCGGGGGTCGAGGACGGTTCGTCCTGCAACCCCATCAGTGCCGTGGCGATGAACGGCAGGAAGCCGGTGATCGCCCCGGCGAGGTTGTAGCCCAGAGAGACGCCGGTGTATCGCAGCCGTGCAGGGAACAACTCACTGAGCAACGCCCCGGTGACGGAGTATGAGATGGTCAGCACACCGATTCCCAGAGAGATCGCCACGGTGATGGCGGCGATGTTGCCGGTGTCGATCAGCATGAACAACGGCCAGGCGGCCAGGGCGGTGGCGATACCACCGAAGGCGACGACCTTGCCGGGGCCGAACTTCTCGGCGACGCGGCCGAAGATCAGGACGACGACGATCTGCACCACCGCGGCGACGAGTGTCGCATTGACGACGGGCTGGCGCTCGACGCCCAGTGTGCCGGTGGCGTAACTGACGACGAATGTGTTCATCACGTAGAACCCGCCCACGCCGAGGAGGGCGACGCAGATGGCGACGCACAACTGTCGCCAGCCGGAACGGAAGACGTCGAATGCGGAGGTCTTCGGCTGGTCATCGTTCTCCATGAGCTGGGCGAACACCGGCGATTCCTCGACCTGCAGGCGGATAAGCAGGGCGATGCCCAGCAGCGGGAATGCGGCCAGGAACGGCAGACGCCAACCCCAGGCGTCGACGGAGTCAGACGGCAGCAACAGCACCAGAGTAAACGCCGCAGAGGACAGCAGGGTGCCGACCGGCGAACCGAGCTGCACCATCGCCGCATAACGCCCACGCTTCTCCGGCGGGGCGTGCTCGATGGCGATCGTGGTCGCTCCGCCCCACTCACCACCGACGGCGACACCCTGCAACAGTCGCAGCAGCGCAAGCAGTATCGGCGCGGCGATTCCGATGTCAGCGAACGTCGGCAGGACACCGATCACTCCGGTCGCGGTGCCGATCGCGACGATGCTGATGATCAACGTGGGACGGCGTCCCACCCTGTCGCCGAGCAGACCGAACAGGAATGCACCGATCGGGCGGGCGACGAAACCCACACCGAACGTCGCGAAGGACGCCATGGTGGCTGCGAGCGCATTGAGGTCGGTGAAGAACAGGTGGTTGAACACCAGTGCTGCGGCGGTTCCGAACAGGAAGTAGTCGTACCACTCCAGGGCCGTGCCGACGAAGGCCGCGCGGGCGATACGCGACACGTCCTTCGCGCTGACTTCGACAGCGTCGGCAGCGCCAGCAGCACCGGCAGCGTCGGTGCTACCGGCGCTGTCGGGTGCATGCGCGGTCGTCGTGGTGGGCCCGGCTGAACCGGGGCTGTCGTCATGGGCCACAGAACTTCTCCTCTTCTCGGGGGACGGGTGCGAGCGTAAACAGCACACGACATCTCCAGTGAGGGCTGTCACATAACGTTGTCAAAGCGGTGGACACCACCCTGCCGTCATTGTGCAGATGCCCAACGCACGTGCCCGGTGACCGGCGAACCGGTCACGGGGCGACGGGCAGGAGCAGTTGGACGATGCCCGCGTCCGCCGGCCGGGTGACGTCAAGGCCGGTGACCCTGGCGAAACTGTTCAACCGGTTGACCACGGTGTTGCGGTGGCAGTACATCGCAGACGCCGTGGCCTTCACTGTCCCGGTACCGAGGAACGTCCGCACCGTGGGCACAAGTTGATCCGATCCGTCCTGCACCAGTTCCTCGATCGCGGCACTCTCCTCCCTGAGGAAGCCGGGGACCATGCGGCCACGGATGTGCCGCAGCACGGTGCCGGGAAGCAGGTCGGTGTACGGGTGTAGCCGCGAGAGTTCGGGGTGGGAGCGCAGCATCTCCACTGCTCCGCGCGCCGTCACCCGTACCGCCGCCAGTCCCTGCACTCCGCTGAACAGCACACCGGCGCATTCGCCGATCATGGTGTCCAGGGGCTGCGCCTTGTCCGGAGGGCGCAGCACGGCCAACGTCGGGCCGATCTCGTGGCCGAAGAGCGTGCCGTCGGCGAGTTCATCTCCGATCGTCCGCCGCACGGCGCCCACATGTTCGGGCGAGATCAGCGCCAGCTCATAGGTTGCGTCGCCGTCCACCCCCAAGCCGGTGGCGACGTCTCCGAGAACGTCGGCGTTGACGGGCCCCTCGGCGAACAACCGCGCCAGGTGCCGTTGGTTGGCGATGCTGACGTTCTGGGCGATCCTGGCGGTCTCGCGGATGAACTCCTCACGCACCGAGAACGAATACCGGTCGACCACCAGATGCACACGCTCGACATGGTTGATCAGCACGCCCATGCGTTCCTCACCGGCATGCAGGCGGAGCCGACGCCAGAGCACCGGGAAATCCAGCTGTACGGCATCCACCAGGTCCTGCATCGCCACACCCTGCCGGGCACGGAGGCGTCCGAGGCGGCGTGCGATGAGATGACGGTCGGGCGCACCCAGGGGCGACCGCAGGCGGTCGATGAGGAAGACGAAGGTCTCCGCCGCAGACTCCGCGAGGTCCTTCCGGTTCACCAGGCCCCCGGAGTAGAGCCCGGAGGACAGCAGTTCCGACAGGAACTCCTCGGCGAGCAGCGGGAGCTCCTTGTCCAGTTCATCGACCAGGGCGAGCCACTCGTGGTCTTCCTCTGCAACTGCCGGGGTACCCGCTGTGCTGGACGACTCAGGCGACTCAGAGGGTTGAGACGGTTGAGACGATTCGGAGTGCATGTGCACAACCCTACGCCGCCTGACACCGGCAGAATCACAGGGACGGCACCAGGATGTCCCACGCGCCGGAGACGGCGGCCTAGGGTGCTGTGGAACACACCGACCCCCGGGCAGCAGCTCCTGCCCCGAGACACCGCGAGGTGACTTCTTCTATGCCACTGCGTCCCGACACCGTCATCGAGAACGCCACCGTCATCACCGGCGATCCGGACCGGCCCTACGCCAGTCGTGTCGGACTGTGGAACGGGGCGATCCTCGGCGTCGACGACGACCTCGACCGCTTCACCGGCACCGCCTCCCCCGTCCACGTGATCGACGCCGGCGGAGCGACCCTCCTGCCCGGATTCAATGACGTCCATGCCCACAGCGTGTGGTTCGGTCAGACACTGATCGAGGTCGACCTGGGATCCTGCGAGACCGTCGCGGACGTCTACCACGCCCTCACCGCCCGGGTCGAGACGACCGCCGCCGCCTCCGACGGCGACGACTGGATCATCGCATCTAACTTCCGGCCTCTCGCGTTGCAGGACGGCCCCTTGCAGATCGACCGGCTGGACGGGATCGGCGGTGGACGCCCGGTCATCATCAAGCACAACTCCGGACACGCCCTCACCGTGAACTCTGAGGCGTTGCGTCGTGCGGGTATCGCCCCGGAGCATCCGGACCAGCCCGACGGCGGTGAGATCCGTGTCGACGAGCACGGCCGTCCCACCGGCCTGTTGGACGAGAACGCGATGCGGCCGGTACAGGCTCTGCTGCAGCCGGAGTCCGAGGGCCTCATCACCCGCGCCCTCGACCTCGCCACGTCCCGGTATGTGTCAGAGGGGTTGACCTCGGTGACCGACGCGGGCATCGCCGGTGGGTGGATCGGGCACAGTCCACGGGAATTCGGTGCCTACCAGACCGCGCGCGACAAGGGTCTGCTGAGCACGCGGATGCAGACGATGGTCACCATCGACGCCCTGCACGACGTGGCGGGCGCACCGGAGGACGCGACGGTGCGGTCACTGTCTGCCGGGGTGCGCACCGGCGTCGGTGACGAGTGGCTCCAGATCGGCCCGGCGAAGATCTTCACCGACGGCTCCCTGATCGGCTCCACCGCGGCCATGTCCGAGGACTACCACCACTGCACCCACCACCGCGGATACTTCCAGGGCGACCCGAAGATGATGCGGGACCATGCTCTCGAGGCAGCCGCCGGAGGCTGGTCACTGGCCATGCACGCCATCGGGGACGCCGCCGTGGACTACGCGGTCGACGTCATCGGTGAGGCACGACGTCGTTTCGGGCCACCCCGCATGCCGCACCGCATCGAACACGGTGGTGTGGTCCGAGACGACCAGCTGACGGCCATCGCGGGCGTCGACGCGGTACTGGTCCCCCAGCCCCGGTTCATCGCCGAGTTCGGCGACGCGATGATCGACAAACTCGGGCCCGACCGCAGCCTGCTGTCCTACCCGGCCCAAAGGGTCCTCGACGCCGGTGTCGTCCTGCCGGGCAGTTCGGACCGTCCGGTCGCGGGAGGAGCACCACTGTCGGTGATCCAGGCTTTCGTTGAACGCTGCACCGAATCCGGTCAGGCCTACGGTCCCGCCGACCGGATCACCGCCGCCCAAGCCGTGCACGCCTACACCGTGGGGTCGGCACAGACCACCGGCTGGGCCGGACGCAAAGGCCAGATCATCCCCGGCCAGCTCGCCGACCTGGTCGTTCTCGACCAGGACCCGACCGATCCCGGTGTCGACCCCTCCCGGATCGCTGACATTCCCGTGCTGGCCACGGTGGTGGGTGGCGAAACGGTCTTCGGCGACAAGCACTGGGCCACCCGACCACCAGCACAGAAGGAGACACTCTGATGAGCACACGTGAGACCGCTGTTTCCGCGTCCACACCGCCTGCGCCGTCCACCGCCGGTTTTCTCGAGGACTTCGCCGCCATGTCCGTCTTCGGCGCCACACCCGGCGGGGGCATCGACCGGCAGGCGGCGACGCCCGACGACCGCGCCGTCCGTTCCTGGTTCACCGAGCAGGTGGACCGGCACGGCGGACGGGTGCAGTTCGACGAGATCGGCAACCAATTCGGGCTCTTCGAGCGCACCCCCGGTGCACCGTACGTGCTGGTCGGTTCGCACATGGACTCCCAGCCGCTGGCCGGTCGTTTCGACGGCTCCTACGGCGTCCTCGCCGGGCTGTACGCCGTGTCGGCGCTCGTCGACGAAGCACACCCCTCACACAGCGGCGACGTCAACCTCGCGGTGGTCAACTGGTTCAACGAGGAAGGCTCCCGGTTCTCCCCGTCGATGATGGGAAGCTCCGTGTACACCGGATCGTTGGACCTGGCCGAGGCGCTGGCCTCCACCGACCATGCCGGGGTCACGGTGGCGGACGCACTGGCAGAGGCCGACTGGACACCCGTCGTCGCGCCCCCGGAGATCGCCGCGTACGCGGAGATCCATGTCGAGCAGGGGCGGATACTGGAGGACACCGGCACCACCATCGGGCTGGTGTCCGCCACCTGGGGAGCCAGGAAGTTCCGGGTCACCGTCCACGGCGAACAGGGACACACCGGGTCAACCCTGATGTCCGACCGGCGCGACGCACTGTTCGGCGCTTCCCTGGTGATCGCCGCAGTGCGCCGGATGACCGAGGAGGTTCCTGCGGGGTCGCTGCAGGCCTCCGTCTCGCAGATGGTGGTGGAGCCCAATTCCCCGGTCACCATCGCCCGGGAGGTGACGATGAACCTCGACCTGCGCTCCCCCGACACCGACATCCTGCAGTGGGCGGAGACCCGGGTGGCCGAGGTCATCGCGGCGGCGGAAGACGAGGCACATGTCCGGGTGGAACGGGAGCTGACGCACCAGTGGGCGTTGAACCCCTATCCTGCAGAGGGCATCGCCCTGGCGGGTGAGGTCGCCCGCGACCTGGGTTTCAGTCACCGGGAGATCTACACGGTGGCCGGCCACGATTCGACGAACATGAAGGAGAAGGTCCCGACGGTGATGCTGTTCGTGCCCAGTGTCGAGGGGGTCTCCCACAACGAGGCGGAGCTCACCCGGGACGACGACATGCTGGCGGGGGTGGAGGTGCTCACCGAGGTCGTCCGGCGTCTGGCGGAATCAGTACACTCCGGTGGAAACTGACCGACACTCAAGAACGACACAGGAGAGCCACCGGTGACACCGCGGATCCAGTGCACGATCAGAACCGTCGCCGTCCTGGCCACGTCGGTGATCGGCACCGCCCTGCTCTCGGCCTGTGGTGGTGACGGCGGAGCGTCGGCCGGGTCCCCTCCTGTCACAGAGACCACCGAGGTCAATGGTCTGACGGTGGTCACCGGTGTGCCGGACGACGAAGTGTCCGACGGTTTCGTCGAGCGGATCGTCTACCCCGTCCGGAAAGGCACCCCGGACCCGTCCGAGAACTGGGCTGATCTCTACCTCCCGGAGGGGACGCACGACATCGACTCACTGCCGTTGGTTGTCTACCTGCAGGGCAGTGGATGGAACGGTGGGGCTCAAGGTTCCCGCCATATCGCTGCCGACCTGGCTTCTCGTGGACTGGCGGTGCTCAACGTGGAGTACCGCGGGGTCAGTGAGGGCGGCGGGTGGCCGAAGACGTTCACCGATGTCGCCGACGCACTCGACCACATTCCGGCCGTAGATGAACACTACCCGGAGATCGCCGTCGATGACGCGACGGTCGTCGGGCACAGTGCCGGCGGCCAACTCGCCGCCTGGGCCGGATCCCGTGAACGGTTGACGGACGACGAGGCGGGCGCGAATCCGCGTTTCTCACCGACCCGTGTGGTTTCGCTGGCCGGTCCCCTCGACCTCATCTGGGCGGCAAAGAACGGTGACGACAACATCGTCGAGGCGATGGAGGCGACTCCGGGGCAACTGCCGAAAGCCTACGACAGCATCGACCCGATCCGGAACATCAACCCGGGTGTCGCCGTGGTTGCCGTGCACGGCACCGACGACTCACTCGTACCCCACGAAAACTCGGAGCACTACGTCGACGCGGTGAAGGAGGCCGGCGGGAGTACGGAACTCATTCTCTTCCATGGCGAAGACCACGTGTCCTTCATCAAGTCCTCCTCCCCGCACTACCGGCAGGTGATGGGGATCATCCACCAGACGGCCACACTCCCCCACGATGAACTGGACGGCAACCGGTTCTAACTCCTTCGGCTCCGTGGCCCCACCAGTATGCTCAGAGACGTACGGTTCCGGCCCGTGAGCCAGCACTGCATCCAGTACCGAGGAGAGACCTGTCGTGCCCCAGTCATACCCGTGCCTCGCTCCTCACCCCCGTAACCCCCGTAACCCACGCAGCCCCCGTCGTGTCGCGTGCCTGCTCGCCGCCGTCGCATTCACCGGTGCGCTGGTGTCCTGCGGCGACGACCGCAGTTCTGGAAGTAACTCCGACGGCGGGCATTCCTCCCCACCGTCCGGCACCATCGAACTGGACGGAGCGACGGTCGTCCCCGATGTCCCGGATGACGAGGTGGCCGACGGTTTCGTGGAACGTTTCGTCTACCCGGTCCGCGAGGGCACACCGGATCCCACGCAGAACTGGGCCGACTTCTACCTGCCCGAGGGTGAGCATGACGAGGACACCGTCCCCCTGGTCGTGTTCATCCACGGCGGAGCATGGCACGGCGGGGCTCCCGGGTCACGACACATCGCCGCCGATCTGGCCTCACGCGGATTGGCGGTGCTCAACGTGGAGTACCGCGACGTCAGCGAAGGTGGCGGTTGGCCGCAGACCTTCACCGATGTCGCCGATGCTCTGGACTACATCCCCTCCATCGACAAGCGGCACCCGGAGATCACGATCGACGACGAGACCGTCGTCGGGCACAGCGCCGGGGCTCAACTCGCCGCGTGGGCCGGCACCCGCGGTGACCTGGAGACCGGCACGCTCGGTGCGGACCCGAAGTTCACGCCGAACCGCGTGGTGTCACTGTCCGGCCCGCTGGACCTGGTGTGGGCCGCCGAACACGGCGACGACAATATCGTCAAAGCCATGAAAGGCACGCCCGCAGAGTTACCGCAGCGCTACGGCAGCATCGACCCGATCCAGAACATCAACCGGCACATCCCGGTCGTGGCGGTGCACGGGACCGCGGACACCCTCGTCCCACCGGCGAACTCGCAGCACTACGTCGACGCCGTCACCCGCGACGGAGGCAATGCGAAGCTGGTCATGCTGCGCGACGAGGACCACACGTCGTTCCTGAAGGACTCCTCGAGGCATTACAGCCAGGTGCTGGAGATCATCCACCGCGTGACCACCCTGTCCCACGAGGACCTCGGCAACCGGCTCGACGGCGGGACCACGGAGCTGGCCGAGGAGAAAAACGAGAAACGACCGGGAGCGTAATCCGTGACATGCCGAACCTGGAAACCCCAGGTCAGATTTTCCTCGACCCCGCAGTAATGTCACGGATTACGCTCCCGGTCCGGACGGCCCCGGCACGCTGCACCCTCAGGAGGTGTGGTGCACCGGCGCGAGCTTGTACACCGGGGTGTCCAGCCCCTCGTGCCGGGCGGCGAGCTGCAGGGCCAGGTAGCGCGAGTAGTGACGCCCCTGGTGCAGGTTGCCACCCATGAACCAGAGGTTCTCCTGCTGGGTCGGCTTCCACATGTTGCGCAGTTCGCCCTCCCACGGGCCCGGATCCTTGGCGGTGTCGGAGCCCAGTCCCCAGCACTTGCCGACCTTGTCGGCGACCTCCGGGCTGATCAACATCTCGGCCCAGCCGTTCATCGACCCGTAACCGGTGGCCAGCACCACCACGTCAGCCTGGAGTTCGGTGCCGTCGGTGAGCACCACACCGTCGGCGGTGTAGTGGTCGATGCCGACGCCGCTGTGCAGTTCGATCGTGCCGTCGGCGACGAGTTCGGACGCGCCGACGTTGATGTAGTAGCCGGAACCACGACGCAGGTACTTCAGGAACAGGCCGGACTCGTCCTCACCGAAGTCGAGCATGAATCCGGCGTCCTCGAGCTGGCGGTAGAAGTCGGCGTCCTCTTCGCGCACTGCGTCGAAGGCCTGTTTCTGCCCGGCGGGCAGCAGTTTGTACGGCCAGGAGGCGAAGAGCATGTCGGCGGTGTCGGTGTCGATACCGGATTCGACCGCTTCCTCAGAGAACAGCGGCGAGGTGACGTGCTTGATGAACGCGTCGGAGTTGACGATGTGGGTCGACGAGCGCTGGATCATGATCGGGTGTGCGCCGTTGTCGTGCAGGTCCTTGCAGATGTCGTGGGCGGAGTTGTTCGCCCCGAGGACGACGACCCGTCGTCCCTTGTCTGTCTCGCCGCCGGGGTGCTCGGAGGAGTGCCGGATCTCGCCGCGGAAGTCCTCCTCCCCCGGGAAGGACGGTTTGTTCGGCACACCGGACATTCCGGTTGCCAGAACCAGTTGGGTGGGGTTGAGGACGACCTGCTCGCCGTCACGGGAGACGACGACCTCCCAGGTGCCGGTCGTCTCATCGTAGGACGCGCGTTCACAGGTGGTCTTCGTCCAGTAGTCCAGGTCCATGATGCCGGTGTAGTGCTCCAGCCAGTCGCCCATCTTGTCCTTCGGCGTGAACACCGGCCACGTCGAGGGGAACGGCAGATACGGCAGGTGGTCGTACCAGACCGGATCATGCAGGCACAGGGAGTGGTAGCGCCCGCGCCACTGGTCGCCGGGGCGGTCGGACTTCTCGACGACGAGGGTGGGCACACCCTGGTGCTTCAGGCGTGCAGCCAGAGCGATGCCTCCCTGACCTCCACCGATGATCAGGACGTAGGGCTGGTCCTCGTAGCCGAGGCGTTCCTGCCGCTGTGCCCGCTTGTCCGCCCAGTTGAGTTTCTCTGCGTCCGGGCCGTGCTCGACACCTTTGGGCCGGTTGCGCCCCTTGGGCTCGGGGCGTGCGACGAGTTCCCTGGCAGAGGTCAGCAGCGTCCAGATCTTCCCGTCGCGGAGACGGACAATGGCGCGGGCCTTGAACACCGGGGTGGTGAAGGTGACGGTGCCGCGGGTGACTCCGTCGCCCTCGTCGGTGGCGTCTTCGACGCTGAGATCGGTGGCACCGATCCGGTCGTTGTTCTCCCGGACCAGCTCAGCGATGGCGTCAATTCCTTCGGCGGTGTGCAGGTTCCAGGTGAAGACGACGAGGTCGCGCCAGAATCCGTCGGGTTCGAACAGCGCGGCGACGGCATCGGCGGCAGCATCGGGATCAGTGGTGTTGAGTGCGTCGGCGAAGGTGGTGATCCAGTCCGTGACCTGCTGGTCAAGGTCTGTGGTGGTGTCGGTGGCAGTCACGGTCATGGACCGGTGTCCTTTCGTTCGCGGAGTCTGGAGAGCGAGAAAACGCGCCGGCCCGGTGTGCAGTGGATCACACCTGACCGACCCCGACAACGGTAGGAGCACCGCCAGTCCCCTGACGACTGCACTGGAAACATCATTGTGCGGGTATAAGATCTGCCGCGCTCATGGCCCACGTCACGCCGTCAGCCACCCCCGCGCCACCGTCCACCACGGGGGTGGCTGCATTTCACCCCCGCGCGAGCGCCGCGATCCGTCGGACAGCGTCCTCCACCGCCCATTCGGCGTCGGCGGCATGCCCCTTGACCCCCGCATCCAACTCGGCGACGATCTGCACCGCGGCCGCCACCGAGGACGCCTTCCAGGCACGCGCCGAACGCACCGTCTTCTCCAGTTTCCACGGCGGCATCCCGTACTCCCCCGCCTGCTGACGAGGGTTCACCCGGGCACCGTGCACGCGGGCGATGTCACCGACCATGCCCGACAGGGCCGAGGCCAGCAGCACGGGATGCACGCCGAGCTGCAGCGCCCGGCGCGCCGACCCCAGCGCCTGGTCCGCCCGTCCGGCGATGGCCAGGTCAGCGACGTCGAAACCGGAGACTTCCGCGGACCCCTGGTAGTACCGGTGCACGGTCTCCTCGGTGACGTGGCCGTCGGTGTCGGCGACGAGCTGGCTGATCGCGCTGGCCAGCTCACGCAGGTCGGTACCGACGGAGTCGAGGAGTGCAGCGGTGACGTCCGGGGTGACCCGCACCTTGTGGTCACGGAACTCCTGTTCCACAAAGCTCTGACGTTCCCTGCCTTTGAGCTCCGCAGCCGAGTGCACCTCCACGGCACCTTTCGGCCCCTTCTTCGGCAGACTGGTGACCAGCGACTTCTGCCGTCCTTTACCGGTGTGCTGCAGAATCAGCACCACGCCGGGGGCAGGGTCGGACACGGCCATCTCGATCATGGCGACGGAGTCCTTCGCCGCCTCCTCGACACCGGTGACCACCACGATGCGGTCTTCGGCGAACAGCGACGGGCTGAGCAGTTCGGCCAGTTCACCGGCGTTGAGCTCGGAGGTCTTGCGCATGTCGACCGGCAGATCGTCGATCCCGGCGTGGGCGCGGGTCGCGGCGACGATGCGGTGCCGGGCGCGTTCAGCCAGGAAGCTGTCGGCACCGACGATGAGGTTCACCGGGGCCGGTGGACGGGAACTGGTTGCCATGGATGCCAGTCTATCGCCCGGCGATTCTCCCGGCCCGACGACCGGACGTGCACGGTATACAGTGGTTCCATGCAGGTTGAACGGGTGGTGCCGAATGTCGTGGTCGACGATCTGCCGCGGGCGGTCGCCGAGCACAGGGACGTCCTGGGTTTCGAGATCCTCATGGACCACGGCTGGATCGTCACCCTCGGTGATGACGCCGGTCACCAGCTCAGTCTCATGACCGCCGATGCGACCGCCCCGGTCTGCCCGGCGGTCTCGATCTTCGTCGACGACGTGTCCGTGGCACTGGAGCGGGTCACGGCCGCCGGCCTCGAGATCGTTCACCCGCTCACCGAGGAGCCGTGGGGCGTGACCCGTTTCTTCTACCGTGATTCGCAGGGCACCGTCATCAACATCGGTATGCACACACCCCGGGCATCCTGAACAGCGGTAATCACCTCCACGATCCGCACGACACACCACCCGCGGCTCCCTCGGCATACAATCCCTCGACCGCCCCCACGCTGCCGAGCACCACCATGCCGTCCCGGAAAGGAAACGCCACCGGAACCCCGCCCGGTGTACGGCTCGGCATCCCCCTGCTGCGACCACACGCGGTCACCACATACAGCTCCGGACGCTCTGTACGCTCAGACGATTTCTCCCCGGACGACGCATTCAACCGGTACTCGTGCAGCATGACTGCCGCTTCATCAGCGACGACGATGACCTCAGCGTCCTCTCCTGCGGGTCCACGGAGTATCTCCGGTCCGCCCGACGTCGTCGGACGCACGCCCAGATACCAGTCGACCTCATCCAGGTCGTCGGCCCACACTCGCACCAGCGCCGCATCCTGGCCGGTCGCCACGGCATAGGGCCCGGTCACCAGCACGCCACGCTGCACGCCCACCACCGTCCACACGGCTGCCACCAACAACCCCACGAGAGCACACCGACGCCACCGCCTCGACACCACCACAAGAACCACTCCCACCGCGACGACGACCACCGCCCCTGCTGCCACCACTCCGCCCGGTGTGTGCAGCACCGGTACGCGGGACAATCCCGCTGCGACGCTGAGGATCCACCACGCCGGCGCGGCAGCGCCCCACAGCACCACCGTCGCGGCACCGGTGTGCACCCCACCGACCAACGCGCCCAGCATGCCGATCACCGTCACCGGCGGCACCGCCGCGCCCACCAGCACATTCGCCAGCACCGCCGTCGGGGAGACCACACCTGTCATCTGCACGATCACCGGCGCGGTCACCAGGTCAGCCGCCAGACTCACCGACACCAGCCCCACCACCATCGCCTGCCACCGGGCGGGCGGATGATGCCGACCCCGCCGTGCCGTCCTACGGTCCGTCCAGCCCTGCAGGATCCGGCGCGTGATCAGCGGCGCGAGCGCGACGATCCCCGCTGTCGCCGCCACCGAGAGGATGAACGCGTATTCGACCGCGAGCCCCGGATCCACTGCCAACAGTACGATCACGGCGGCAGACAGGGCGGCGTACCCGTGGGCCCGCCGCGCCGACAATGCCGCGACCAACCCCACCACGCCCATCACCGCCGCCCGCAACACGCTCGGTTCCGGACCGACCAGCAGCACGAACGCCACCAGGCACAGGAAGGCCGCCAGATACCGCGACCACAACGGCCAGCCCCATGCCGTCACCAGCACCAGCACACTGCCCGTGACGATCGCCAGGTTCGCCCCACTCACCGCGGTCAGGTGGGTGAGGCCCGTCGCCAGGAACTGTTCCCGCACGACCGGATCCTGCATGCTGACATCCCCGACCACCATGCCCGGCACCAGTTCCCCCGTCCCGCCCGGCAGGTCCTGTGCCGCCTCCCGCAACCCGGCGCGCAGGTGCGCGGTCACCCCACCGAGCCCGTCCGGCCGCGACACCACGTCGGGGACCGTGGACGCCGACAACTGCAACGGGGCCATGGCCAGCCGGCCCGTCTCCGCGGCAGTCGCTTCCACCGCCAGTGACGTCCCCGGCTGCCACGCCAGCATTCCTGCCTCGACATCCCGGGTGTCAAGGAAAAGCGGCACCGTGCCCAGGTCGTCCACATGCACCGTCAACAGGACGCCCCCGCCGGCCAGCTGTTTCGGTGCCGTGGCCAGTTCCACGGTCTCCGCCAGTCGCGTCGTCGTCTCCCGCAACGGATGCCGATCTACCCGTGCCACCAGCCACGCCGCCCGCGCCGACCACGCCGCACCCACCAGAGCCACGAGGGCGCTGGTCCGCACCATGACACGTAGCGGCCCTTCCGCCACCGTCGTGCCCGGACGGAACGGCCCGAGACAGCGGACTCCCGCCCCCGCAAGGGCCGCCACACCCAGCAGACCTGCCGCCACCCAGGGACTGCGCACCATGATCGTCAGCACCACAGCCAGCCACACCACCACTGCCACCGGCACCAGCCGCAGATCCGGTCCGCGTCGGCGCCGCGTCACCTCGGGACTGCCCGGATCTCGGTCCGGAACCGTCCACGGTGTTCCTGCCCCCGGCGGCGGTGTCAGATCAGGATTCGATCGCCACCGCAGTGCATCAGGATCCACGGGCCGGTCAGACGGTGACGCTGTCACGCAGAGCCTCGAACTTCGCCGGGCCGATCCCCTTGACCTCCATCAGCTGCTCCACCGCAGCGAACTCACCGTTTGTCTCCCGCCAGGCGATGATCGCCTCTGCCGTCGCCGGTCCCACCCCCGACAACGACGTCAGTGCCGCAGCGTCCGCCGAATTGATGTCCACCAGGCCGGACGCCGCCGTACCGGGGTCCGCCCCGTCACCCGCTCCCTGTCCTGGTTGCGGTGACGCCGGGCCCGGTGCCGCAGGAGCCCCGTTCTCCCGGACCTGACCCGGGTAGAGCACCCGCGACCCGTCCGGATCGACCACGATCTGCATCCCGTCCACCACAGGCTCGGCGAGGTTGATCCCCTCCACACGACCGTCCCCCCGGACCCCACCCGAGCGGTCGATCACCTCACCTGCCCGCGTCCCCGCATCGACGGTGACCAGACCGGGGTTGTGCACCATCCCCTGCACCGACACCACCACAGGCCCCACGTCTGCAGTGTCGTCTCCCCCACCGGCCTGGTCGGACTCCCCGCTGCCGCGGTCATCCCGTCCGGTGTCCCCCGCCAGCTCTACCCCGGCGTCCCCGGACACCACCGGTGACAGTCCTGCCACGACCTCCCCCTGGTCGCCGCCACTGTCACCACCTGTCTCAGTGAAAAGCATCACCCCTCCCACCACGACCACCAGGGCCGCGACCGTTGCCATCATGATCCGGGCGGACCGGGGACCGATCACGGTCCGACGCTCGAACCGGACATCCGCCAACTCATGGCCCGGCACCGGCTGGGTCAGGGCCTCTACCCTGTCAGCCACCGCCCGCCGTGTGCCGCTTCCCCGGCGCTGTGCCGGTGTCCTGTCTTCTGCGTCTCCGCCCATGGGTCACCATGTAAGTGCATGGGCGGACACGCGTACCCCGCCCAGACACCGTCGACGCAGGACACTGTGGACAACAACCGCCCTGTGGAGAACCTCAGTCTTGCACCATCGACACCGCGAGTGCCCCCGGCCCGGTGTGCACAGCCATGGCGTGGGAGATATCCACGACCGAGATGACCACACACTCCGGCAGCTGCTCACGAAGGTTCGCGCGCAGTTCTTCTGCGGCGTCCTCCGCCTCCCGGTGGTGGACGGCCAGATGCATCGGCACCCTCGGCAGATCCCGCAACGGGACCTGTTCCTCGGCCCGGCGACGCAACCGCAGCCGCTCGTGCTCTGACTTCTCAGTCTTCTCGGACTTTTCAGGCTTCTCCGATTTGTCCGTCTTTTCCGGCTTGTCACGGCCACCGAAACTGAAGATCCGCGGGCGGTCCGGAGTCTCGGTGGTGTCCTCGCCGCCCTCGCTGTCCTCATCGTCAGACATGTCAGACACATCACCGTCGGCACGATCCGCACCATCCGCTGTACCGGTATCCCCCTCATCTTCGGTGCCGTGCTCACCGTGCTCACTGTTCTTGCCGCGCTCCCCAGCAGCCTGCGCGTCCCCGTCCGCAGCAACGACGACGTCCGTCTCAGCCGCCGTGGCGACCTGCCCCTCACTCGGCTCCGCATCTTCCGCGGCCGTGTCAGCCTCCTCCGACGGCTCCGGCACCTCCTGCGACTCCGACTGCTCCGTCGACCCTGTCGGCAACAACGCCTCCGCGACATCACGGTATGCGTTCGTCGCGAGGGTCACCATCCGCTCCATCGCCTTCGACCGGGTCCTGGTCTTCGCGGCGAGTTCGAGCCGCCCGCCGGCCAGGTGCATGATCGGTTTGATCGCCAACGCCGTGGACAGCAGTCGCTGGCCGGCCGTCAGACGTCCGCCACGTGCCAACGTGTCCAGGCGGTTGACGAACAGCCAGAGCTGACCGGTGTCGATGGCGTGTTGGGCCGCACCACGGCACTCATCGAGCGAACCGCCGTCATCGGCACAGCGCGCCGCGGCGATGGCCGCCTGCCCGATGACCATGCCGCCGGACATGGTGTCGATGACCTCGACACGTCCGTCGAGAACCGCCGCCGCCTGAGACGCCGACGACCATGTCCCCGACAGTTCCTTGGAGATGTGCAGTGCCACGACGCCGTCGTCGCCACCACGTTCCAGCAGCCGCGCGTAGCAGGCGGTGAGCTCGAGGGCCCCCAGTCCGGCCGTCGTCTCGTCGTCGCCCTCACCTTCGGCGTGGAAGTCCAGGACGGTGATGCCGTACTCCGTGGCCAGGGCCGGAGGCAGGCATGCCGAGGAATCAGTGACCACCAGTACACTCATCGCCCGGTCACCTCACCTTCATCCGCGTTCACCACGGCAACCGGCATGGGTGCCGCGACTCCCACATTCCATCCTTCCAGGAACCAGCGGGGTTCGCGCCACAGTCCCGACCCGGCGGCGGAACCGGCACCGGCGACGTCACCTGTCGGGCGGGCGACAAGCTGGGACCACCGGGCGTTGCCCAGCCCGCCGAACATCGGGTAGTGCTCGGTCGGGATGCCCAGCAGCCGTGACGTCAGCGCCGCGATCGTGCCGCCGTGGGCGACCAGCATCACCGCTCCTGCGTCCCACGCTTCGGTGTCCATCAGTTCGTCGACGAGTTCCACCGCACGGTCGGACACCTCCACGCGGGTCTCCCCGTTCGGCGGCGCCCAGGTGGGGTTCAGCCGCCAGTGGGAGCGCTGGCCGGGGAACACCGCGTCCACGTCCTCGTGTGCCTTGCCCGACCAGTCCCCCAGGTCGGTCTCCCGCAGCCGGGAATCGGTGGTGTACCCCAGGTCCAGGGCCTCAGCGAGCAGGGCCGCGGTGTCCTGCGCACGCTGCAGGTCCGAACTGACGACCGTACCGATCGGCCAGGTCCCCAGCTCTGCGGCGGCGGCCTCCGCTTCAGCGCGTCCTGCCTCCGTGAGCGGTGTGTCGAGCTGCCCCTGCATGCGCCCGACCAGGTTGAATTCCGTCTGACCGTGCCGGATCAGGATCAACCGGCGTTCGGGCAGACGTCTCCCCGCAGACGGGCCGGACGAGCCGGGCTCTCCCGGGCGCACCGTCACCAGCTCCTAGAGCTCGTCCTCGTCGGGTGCCGGGCCCGCCAGCGGCAGGTCGGCTGCACTCTGTGCCGCGAAGGGGTCGTCGGCGTCGATGTCCTCGGCGCTCACGTCACTGGCCCAGAAACCACGGTCGGCCTGCTCGACACCCTCGACCTCCACGGTCGGGCAGTCACGGTACAGGCGGTCCAGGGCGTAGAACTCGCGCTCGTCACGGCGCTGGACGTGCACGACGATCGTGCCGTAGTCCAGCAGGACCCACCGGTTGTCACGGTGTCCCTCGCGCAGGCGTGCCTTCACCCCGACCTCGGCGAGCTTCTCCTCGACCTCGTCGACGATGGAGTTGACCATGCGCTCATTGTCGCCGGTGGCCAACACGAAACAGTCCGCCAGTGGCAGACGGGACGTCACGTCGAGGACGACGATGTCCTCGGCGAGACGCTCTGAGGCGGCGCGGGCGGCGATCCCCGCATGGTTGATGGCGTCGGAACTAGCGGTCACGTGGTGCCGGATCCTTCATGAAAGTAGAGGACAGATGTTTTCCGCCAGTGATTCTACAAGCCGGACGTCGAATTGCAGCATCAGGTGGGCGGTTCCGTCAGAACCATCCGTCGGGAAAGCGGTCGCTCTCCTCGTCGGGATTCCAGTCGACGTCCGGCTCGGCCGAGACGGACGGGTCACCGTCCTCCCCCGGCGTACCCTGCGCAGCACCGTCGCCGTAGGGGCCGGCGCTCTCCCCGGTGTCCGAGACCGCCCACGGCAACCCGCCGTGGCTGTCCTGGTTGCGCCGACGGTACAGGGCGGTCTTCCCGATGTACTGGACGACTCCGTCGGGCACGAGGTACCAGACCGACCGTCCGTCGGCCGCGCGTTCCCGGATGTCGGTCGACGAGATCGCCATCGCCGGGATGTTGACCAGGCTCAACCGATCCGAGTCGACCTGGCTGCGCAGTGCCTCACCGGCGTCGGCGAGATCGTAGCCGGGGCGGGTGACGCCGACACAGTGAGCGAGGTTGAACACGTCCTCCCAGTGGCGCCAGGTGACGATACGTTCCAGCGCATCCGCACCGGTGATGAAGTACAGTTCCGCGTCCGGATACCGGCGCTGGATGTCCTTGAGGGTGTCGACGGTGTAGGTGTCCCCCGGACGGTCGATGTCGACGCGCGACACCAGGAACTGGGGGTTCGCCGCCGTGGCGATGACCGTCATCAGGTAACGGTCCTCCGCCGCGGTGACGACCTTGTCCCGCTTCTGCCAGGGATGTCCGGTCGGTACGTAGATCACCACGTCCAGCCCGAACCGGTCGGCGACCTCACTGCCCGCCACGAGGTGCCCGTTGTGGATCGGGTCGAAGGTGCCGCCCATCACGCCGATACGCTCCGGGGGTTTGTCCGGGAATCGTGCGGCGCGCTGTTCCGGTCGGCGGTTCTGGGTCACGTCCGCCCATGCTACGGGTAAGTACCGCCCGAAAGGAACCACAGCCGACGTTTCCCCGCGATACGCTTTCCACTATGGCGATGAGAATGAACCCGTGGGTACCGAATCAGCACGGCGCGTGGCCGATGGTCGCGATACCGCCCCTTGTCGGGCTCTTCTGGTGCCTGAAGATCTGGGACGCGCTCTCCCCCGCGGACCGGGGCGACGGCGTGCACGGCACCGCCGGCATGGTGCTGACCTTCCTCGCCGTCACCGTGGCGTGGGTGGTCGGCTACCTGGCGTTCTTCGCCGGTGGAATCCTGATGCGCGCCCGTAACGCCACGATGCGTGGGCGCGCTGTCGCGCCGACGCTGCTCTACGGCGCCGTCGCCGGTCTCGCGGCGGTCCTGGCGCTGATCCTGCAACCGCACCTGCTGTGGTGGGTGTTCGTGTTCCTGCCGCTGATCGCGGTCGCGGTCTACGAGACATGGCGGGGGACGCCCCGGTCGCTGGCGTCCGGGGTCGCCACGACGGCCGCGTCCGTGTTCATCGTCCCGGTCGCCGCGACGATCGGCCTGGGGGCGAGTAATCCGGTCAGCGGCGGGGTGACGTGGGCGTCGAACCTGTTCACCCCGAAAGTCGTCGAGGCCCTGCCTACCGCGGTGTGGGTGAGCTTCCTGTGGCTGCTGCTCTACACCGTCGGGACGATCTTCTACGTCAAGACCATGATCCGGAAGAAGGGTGATCCTGGCTGGCTGGCCGCGTCCCAGATCTTCCACCTGGCGGCACTGATCGTCGTGGTGGCCACCGTCGGCGTGCGGTACGTGCACTGGGCGGCCTGGATCGTGGCGGTGGCCGTGTTCGCGGTGGCTCTGTGGCGGTCCCGCGCGGTACCTGCGTCAGCGGCGAAGGGCACACCGTGGCCACCGAAGAAGGTCGGAATCCGGGAGATGCCGCTGCACGCCGGTGTCGCTGTCGCCGCCGTCATGTCCGCCCTGTTCTACGACGGTCCGCTGATCCTATTCATCGGATAAGACGGGCGAAGGCATCGACCGCGGCACGCTCCGCAGGGCTCGCGGCCGTGGGATCAACCACCGCATCGCGGAAATAGGTCTCGTGTGCCCCGGCGCCTTCATCGTCCTGCACGGCGAGGGCGACGGACCGTGGGCCGGTGTCGCAGGCGAAGTCGTCGGTCAGGCAGTAGCTGTGGACGGGAACCCCGCTCATCGATCCCCCACCGATGAGCCCCGGGGCACGGTGGAAGGGGTTGCCGAAGTACACCGCACCGCGCAGCCGCCCCTCAGCGGCGAGGGTGTGCTGCACCGGTGTCAGGGCAGCAACCCCCTGCGAGTACCCGAGACCGACATAGTCCGGACGGCAGCCGGTGGACTGTTCATAGTCCTCGACCATGGCCAGGCCCCCGGGCAGGCCTTTCGCCATCGAGTCGACGAAGAGACCCACCCCGTTGATCAGTGTGGCCGGGTCCGGGTCCTCCCCCGCCTCTCCGACCGGGAAACGCGCGGGGTAGTGGTCTGCGTCGATGGCCAGCACCGTGCGGTCGTCGGGGTCGAAGAGGCCCGGGTACACGGTGGATGCGTAACTCAGGAACCGGTGGAGAGTCTCCCCCTCATAGCCGTTGGAATAGCCGTTGGCCGCGCTGGGGCCGTAGGTCTCGTTCTCTTCACTGCCCCGGGCAGCGAGCGCCACGACGGACGGACAGTCCCCTCCGGCATCCCCGTCACGTGCCACTCCTGCGGCAGCGGTGCCGACCGTGACTGCCGCGGCGACGACAGCGAACGTAGCGAAGCTGACAACTCCATGAATTTTCCTCACGGATACAACTCTACTTCGCGGGCTCCCCGTTCAGAACCAAGGGGTTGCGGTCGACGTCAGCGGCGTACACCACCGCCGCCCGAAGTGTTACCACTCAGCAGTGGTAATACTTCTAATGACCTGGTGTTTCCCAGCAGCAGCTTCCCGAAAAGTGGTAACACTTCCAGAACTCCGACCCTCACCCGGGCTGCGACAGTGCCCGGTAGCGTCAGGCAGCGTCAGGGACGGACCTGCCCCTCACCGTTGACGATCCACTTGGTGCTCGTCAGCTCCGGCAGTCCCATGGGGCCACGGGCATGCAGTTTCTGGGTCGAGATGCCGATCTCGGCGCCGAAACCGTACATTTCGCCGTCGGTCCAGGCGGTGGAGGTGTTGATCATCACCGCAGCGGCGTCGACATTCTGCTCGAAGAACTTGGTGGCCTTGTAGTCGGTGGCGCTGACCGCCTCGGTGTGGCCGGTGGAGTACCGGGTGATGTGGGCGACCGCAGCCTCGACACCGTCCACCACGGCAGCGGCGATGTCGAAGGAGCCGTACTCGTCCTCCCAGTCCTTCTGCTCGGCCTGGACCACGTCACCGACCCCGAGAGCGGACAGTTCGTCCACCTCACCGTGGATGGTGACCCCGGCGTCCTGCAACGATGTCAGGACGCGTTTCTTGTCCTCGTCGGACAGGGCGGCGTCGAGCAGGACGACCTCGGTGGCGTTGCACACCGAGCAACGCCGGGTCTTACCGTTGATGACCAGCTCAATCGCCTCGTCGACGTCGGCGGACCCGTCGACGTAGAAGTGGCAGTTGCCGGTGCCGGTCTCGATGGCCGGCACGGTGGCGCCGGTGACCACGGCGTTGATCAGGCCGGCGCCGCCACGCGGGATGACGATGTCGACCAGGCCACGGGCGGTGATCAGGTCCTGGACCGAGTCATGGGTCTCACAGGGAAGCAGCTGGACGGTTTCCCGGGGCAGGCCGTGTTCTTCACAGACATCCTGCAGGATCTCCACGAGCCGCGTATTCGAGTTCTGGGCCGACTTCGACCCACGCAGCAACGGGACGTTGCCGGACTTCACGGCGAGACCGAAAGCGTCCACCGTCACGTTCGGACGGGCCTCGTACACCATGCCCATCACACCCAGGGGGACGCGGACCTGGCGCATCTCCAGCCCGTTGGGACGACGGGAGCCGCGGACGACGTCACCGACCGGGTCGGCCAGGTCGGCGACCTGACGCAGGCCCCCGGCGATGCCTTCGACGCGGGCGGCGTCGAGGCTGAGCCGGTCGATGAGCGACTCGGACATGCCCCGCTCACGCCCGGCGGCGATGTCACGCTCATTGGCGTCGAGGATCGACTCCGTCTCGGCGACGAGCCGGTCTGCGGCGGCGGTGAGCAGGTCGTTCTTCTGGGTGGTGGTCAGCGCGGGGCGCTGTGAGACCTCGCGGGCCTTCTGCGCCTTGGCGAGGACCTCCTCACGCTCGGCGGCACGGACGGGGGTGAGGCCGGCGGTGTCGCCGGAGGTGGCGGGAGCGGCGGACGAGTTCTTGGCGGTGTTCACGTCGTTCATGACATTCCAGCGTACGTGAGGCAGACGCGAAAATCACCCAGATTGTTGAACAATCTGGGTGAGTGGGCGATATCAGCTGGTCGCGCCGTACACCCGGGACTGCCGGTTGGAGTACGTCGCCATGTAGTCGGCGTGGATCACCGGACGCTGCGCGAAGTCCGGGAGGTCCGCCGTGGACTTGCCGACCATCCCCTCCAACGTGGCCGAGTCGTAGTTGACCTCACCACGCCCGATCAGCTCCCCGTCCGGACCGACGATGTCGAGCACCTCGCCCGAGGTGAACGCCCCGTCCACCCGCACGAGCCCGACGGCGAGCAGGGAGTTGTGGCGTTCCATCGCCGCAGCGGCCCCCGCGTCCAGATGCAGGGTGCCCGCCGAATCCGCGGCGTAGAGGACCCAGAACTTCCAGGCGGACAGACGGTCCTCCCGCGGCCAGAAACAGGTGCCGACCATCGCCTGGTCCAAGGCGGCACCGATGTTCTCCGTGGAGGTCAGCAACACCGGGATACCCGCGCGGGAGGCCAGACGGGCCGCAGACACCTTCGCCGCCATACCTCCGGTACCCAGGCGCCCGCCGTCGCCGGCGACGACACCGCGCAGGTCCTTGCTGCTCTTCACCTCGGCAATGAACCGGGCGTCCGGCTCGGCCGGGTTGCGGTCGTAGAGACCGGCCACGTCTGACAACAGGACGAGCGCATCCGCGTACGTCAGGTGGGACACCAGGGAGGCCAACCGGTCGTTGTCACCGAAGCGCATCTCGGAGGTCGCCACCGTGTCGTTCTCGTTGACGATCGGCACGGCACGCAGCTGCCGCAGGCGGTCGATGGTGCGCTGGGCGTTCCGCGCGCGGTCACGCCGGGCAGCGTCCGACGCCGTCAACAGCACCTGGCCGATCGAGCGACCGTAGCGGGCGAAGCTGCGGGCCCACTCCTGGGCCAGCAGCACCTGCCCTGCCGCGGCGGCGGCCTGCTTGGTGGCCAGGTCCGTCGGTTTCTGCGCCAACCCCAACGGGCCCATGCCACAGGCCACAGCACCTGACGACACCACGATCACGTCGGTGTCACGGTCCATCCTGGCTTCGAGTGCGTCGGCGATGACATCGATCCGGTCGGGGCTGACCAGTCCCGTCTCATCCGTCAGACTGGACGAACCGATCTTGACCACGACGCGCTTGGCGTTCCGGATGGTCTGCCGCACGTCGGAGCGGTGGCCGTACGCCGGGGAATCCTCCGTGACCTCGGGATCCGGGAACTCCTTGGAGGTGGCGGGAATGACGGGGCCGGGCTGATGCACAGCGTCCGTCCCGAACTCCAGGGACGCCGGGTACTCGAATACCGTCGGCTCATCGGACATGTCGGAGGCATCAGTGGTGTCAGACATGCCCTTCATTATGTCCCAGTCGCACCGGTCCTCGCCACGAGACACCCGACTGGCCGGGTCAACCGGACACGAGGCGGAGAAGTATCCAGGATCGTCCGTCGCGAGCCACCCCCGTGCCACTCCCCCGAATGCGGGGGCCGGTCAGCCCTGCCAGCGCTCCCGATCGGCTTCTTCCCCGTCGCCGAAATCGTACTCGTCGATCAGACCACGCCGCGCCTGCGAGGCGCGCTTGCGCTCCTCAGAGGTCGAGCGACCGGTGCGGTCCAGACGGCGGTCGGTACCACGGCCGGACGGCAGCAGATCGACACCCGCGGCGGTCTGCGGCTCCCACTCGAAGGTGATCTCGCCGATGGTGACCTCGTCCCCGGCCACGGCTCCCGCCTTGTACAGCGCCTCCTCGACACCCGCCTTTGCCAGGCGGTCCGCCAGGTAGCCGACGGCCTCGTCGTTCTCGAAGTCCGTCTGGATGATCCACCGTTCCAGCTTCGAACCCGAGACAATGAAAGCCCCGTCGAACTCCGGGTCCTTGGAGACCTCGAAGTCGGCGAAACGGCCACGGCCTTTGCCACGCAGGTGCTTCGGTGTGACCACCTGCGGCGCAACCTCCTCGACCGGATGCTGCCGACGGTGGTCGCCGACGATCTCCATCAGCGCGTACCGCAGTGGGTCCAGGCCCTCATGGCTGGCGGTGGAGATCTCGAAGACCGGCCACCCGAACGCTTCCTCGAGTTCAGGACGCATCAGCTCTGCCATCTCCCGGGCGTCCGGGACGTCGATCTTGTTCAGCACGATCACCCGCGGACGGTCACTGAGATCCCCGAGCCCCGCGTCTGCGGAGAGCTCGGACTCGTAGTCGCTGAGTTCGGTCTCCAACGCCCGGATGTCGTCGACAGGGTTGCGGTCAGACTCCAGGGCGGCACAGTCCACCACGTGGACGAGCACGGCGGTGCGCTCGATGTGACGCAGGAAGTCCAGACCGAGCCCCTTGCCCTGGCTGGCACCGGGGATCAGCCCTGGGACGTCGGCGATGGTGAATACGTCGTGGGCGACATTGACCACACCGAGATTCGGCTGCAGCGTGGTGAACGGGTAATCCGCGATCTTCGGCTTCGCAGCGCTGAGCACGCTGACCAGGGAGGACTTACCGGCCGACGGGAAGCCCACGAGTCCCACGTCCGCCATGGACTTCAGTTCGAGCGTGATGTCCTTCGCCTCGCCGGGCTCGCCGAGCAATGCGAAGCCCGGGGCCTTGCGTGCCTTGGACACCAGTGATGCATTGCCCAGACCACCGTGCCCACCCGCGGCCGCGACGAAACGCTGCCCCTTGGTGGTCAGGTCGGCGAGGACCTCACCTTTGTCATCCAGGACGACGGTGCCGGCGGGAACCTGGACGACCAGATCCTTGCCCCGCGCGCCGTGGCGGTGGTCGCCGGCGCCTGCGGCACCACGTTCGGCCCTGATGTGCGGGTGGAAGTGGAAGTCGAGCAGTGTGTGCACCTGCGGGTCGACCTCCAGGACGACGTCGCCGCCGTGCCCGCCGTTGCCGCCGTCGGGTCCGCCGAGCGGCACGAATTTCTCACGGCGCACCGAGGCACAGCCGTTGCCGCCGTCGCCGGCCTGCAGGTGCAGGACGACTCGGTCCACGAAGCGTGACATGATTGGACGCCCTCCAGTTCAGGCGGTTAAAAGGGGGTGGTTCAAGAATCTCGACGATCCTATCACCTGGGACGGACGCCGGCCGCAGTGCTGCAGGTCAGCATGGTCGGCCGGGCACGAGAAGGCCCCGGGACGTCCGTGACATCCCGGGGCCGGCCTCAGAAGAACGCTGAGAGCGCCTGAGTACCCTGAGTACTACGCCTCGACGGTCTCGTTCTCGACGATGTTCACCAGTCGACGGTTACGGCGGGTGCTGAACTGCACGGCGCCGCCCTTGAGGGCGAACAGGGTGTCGTCGCCGCCGCGTCCGACGTTCTCACCGGGGTGGAACGAGGTACCGCGCTGACGGATCAGGATCTCGCCGGCCTTGACCTGCTGACCACCGAAACGCTTGACACCGAGACGCTTGGACTCGGAATCGCGACCGTTGCTGGAGCTGGAAGCACCCTTCTTGTGTGCCATGGTCTTTTCCCTCCTCGGAAAAGCTCGTACCGCTGCACAGGTGGCAGCGGTCGCTGGGTTTACTTGATGCCGGTGACCTTGAGGACGGTCAGCTGCTGGCGGTGGCCGTAACGACGCTTGTAACCGGTCTTGTTCCGGTAGTGCATGCCGTTGATCTTCTTACCCTTGGTCTGGTCGACGATCTCGGCTGCAACGGTCTTGTCGGCGAGCTTGTCACCGGAAGTGACGTCAGCGCCATCGACGAGGAGAACCGGGGTGAGAGCCACGGACGAACCCGGCTCTCCCTCGATCTTCTCGACCTTGACGAGGTCACCTTCGGCAACCTTGTACTGCTTTCCGCCGGTCTTGACGATCGCGTACATGGAAGGGCTACCCCTTTGTTTCTCTACTCGGCTCAGGCCACCCCTCCACCGTCTGCCCCGACGAAGTGCGGGGCGCGGCCTGAAAAGGCAATCTGACTGGACTTCATTGCTTATTTCACTGCGTTCGACGTGGACGAGCCTGCGCCGGACATGCGGCGCGACCGCGGTTTCAGACAGAAACCGACGGACACGATCGACCAACGGTCGAACAGCGACGATGCAAGGCTACCGCCCTACCCCGGGAAAACAAAATCTCCGCAGCTTCTCCCGGGGCGGGAACGACACGCCGGTGATTCACCGTGCGCTGCGCACGACCCGTCGCCGTCCGCGACGGTCGGACCGCACCCGCGGCACCGGAGCCGTCGCCGCCTGGGCGGAGCTGTCAGCCGGCTCCTCTGCCTGCTGCGTCGCGTCCTGCTGCCGTGAGCCCTGCTGCCGTGAGTCATGGCGACCGAGACTGTAATCCTCGGGCCGTGGCTCACGGTCCGACCGGGAATTCCCGCGGACCCGTCGCCGACGACGGGGCGAGCGCTCGAACTCAGCCTTCGCCGACTCGAAGTCGGCGGCAGGGGCCTCAGCAGCATGTTCCGCCTGCGGCACCTCCTGCGCCCGCTCCTCGACCTCCGGTCGCTCGGCTGCCGGGGTGACGCGGCGGACGACCCGGCGTCCACGACGATCCTTGCGCCTGGTGGTCTCGACGTCGGCCTCGGCGGGGCCGGCCTCAGCGCTGGCCTCTACCGTCTCTGCCGTCTCAGCTGGCTCCTGCTGGACGATGTCCCGCAGCAATGCCTCCGTCGCACCGTCGGAGTCCTCGGTGTCGGGGGTCTCGTCCGCGACGTAGTCAGCACCCGTCGGTTCATCCGGATCTTCCTCACCGGCACGGCTCAGCGCATGGGCGACGATGTCATGGACATCGTCCGAACGGTGTCCGGCATGCTCCTGTGCCGCAGCATGCACTGTCGTGGCCACCGTGGCGGTGGACTGCACGTCCTCCTGCGCCGGTGCGGGAGCATCCTCGATCGCACTGTCCTCGTAACGCTTACGGATCTCCTGCTCGTGTCGGGCCTGTTTGAGCCCCTCACGACCGCCGTGGTCACGACGCTCCTGGTGATCGTCGGCGTCGTCGTGCTGCACGGGATCCTCGTGGAGGATGATGCCACGTCCCTGGCACGCCTCACACTCGGTGGAATAGGTCTCCACCAGCCCGGCGCCGAGCCGTTTCCGAGTCATCTGCACCAGCCCGAGGCTCGTCACCTCCGAGACCTTGTGGCGGGTGCGGTCAGCGGCGAGGAACTCGGTGAGTCGTC
This sequence comes from Corynebacterium glyciniphilum AJ 3170, assembly GCF_007673095.1. Lineage (GTDB taxonomy): Bacteria > Actinomycetota > Actinomycetes > Mycobacteriales > Mycobacteriaceae > Corynebacterium. Next base: position 186,763 of record NZ_VDYZ01000004.1, on the reverse strand, counting down.
GCAGCAGCAGGTCACGGTTCTCCTCGAGAACCATGTCCACGAAATCGACGACGATCATTCCGCCGATGTCGCGCAACCGCATCTGCCGGACGATCTCCTCGGCGGCCTCCAGGTTGTTCTTGGTGACCGTCTCCTCGAGGTTGCCGCCGGACCCCACGAAACTTCCCGTGTTCACGTCGATGACCGTCATCGCCTCGGTCTTGTCGATGATCAGGTAGCCACCGGAGGGCAGCCAGATCTTCCGGCTCAGCGCATTAGCAAGCTGGGCGTCGAGCTCGTAGGCGGCGAAGGCGTCGTCCCCGCCGTGTTCCTCCGGATTCCACTTGACCACACGGCTCTCGAGATCAGGTGCCATGCGGTGCACGTAGTCACGGACCCGCTGCCAGGACCTGCGGCCATCGACGACCAGTTCATTGAAGTCCTCGTTGAACATGTCCCGGACGACCTTCACCAGGAGGTTCGGCTCCTCGTACATGGTGACCGGCGTCGCGCCCTTCTTGGCCCGTTCCGTCTTCTCCTTCTCGATGATGTCGAGCCAGCGACGGTGGAGACGGTCGACATCCTCGGCGATCTTCTCCTCGCTGACACCCTCTGCGGCGGTACGGATGATCGTGCCTCCGTCCTCGGGGACGACACGCTGCAGGATCGACTTCAGCCGCTTACGCTCAGCTTCCGGCAGCTTCCGGGAGATGCCCTGGGTCCGGCCACCGGGGACGTAGACCAGGTAGCGGCCCGCGAAACTCACGCGGTTGGTCAACCGTGCGCCCTTGTGTCCCAGGGGTTCCTTGATGACCTGGACCAGAACCTGGTCGCCCTGTTTCAGCGCCGATTCGATCCGGCGGGAACGACCCCGCACATGCTCGGAGCGCCAGTCGACCTCGCTGGCGTACAGGACGGCATTACGACCGGTCCCGATGTCGACGAACGCGGCCTCCATGCTGGACAGCACATTCTGGACGCGTCCGAGGTAGATGTTCCCGATGGTGGACTGCTGGTCGTCGCTGGTGACGAAATGCTCGACGAGCAGACCGTCCTCGACGACCCCGACCTGGGTGGTCCACCCGTCGCCGTCCTGCCGCCGCGCGTCACGGACGACCATGGAACGGAAGATGTTCTCGCGTCGGGCGATGAACTCCGCACGGGTGACTGCCCGGTGCTTCTCGTTTCCCTGCTCCTGACGCCACCGGCGCTTGGACTCCAGCCGGGTGGACCCCTTGAGCTTCACCGGTTCATCGACGACGGGTGTCTGCTCTTCCGCAGCCTTGTCAGGCTCCTGGGACGTATCCGCCGTGTGTTCCGCTGCATGGGCAGATGTCGGTTCAGTGACGGCGGAGTTGCCGCCGCCGTTCTGGTCGCCCTGGTCGCCACGCCCACGGCCCCGGCCGCGGCTCCCGCGACGACGGCGCGAGGACGTCGTTGCGTCGCCGCTGGTCTCGTTGTTGTCGTCTGCAGGGGCTTCGCCCTGGTTGCTCCCGTTTGAGCGCGACTCGGCGGCCGCCTCCCGCTGACGTTCCCGGCGCAGTTCCTCCGCACCTGCCGCGGCACTCCGGGATCCCACGCGGCGGACAATGCGGCGTCGCACCACCGGACGGGGTGTCTCTGCCACCGGCTCCTTCGGTACCTGGTTCTTCGGTGCCGGCTCCTGCACCACGTTCTCCGCCGGGGTCTCCTGGGCGGCGGGACGGCTCACGCGCCGACGGCGGCGGCGACGCGACGCCGACCCCGCGCTCTTCTCCTGGGGCGTCTCTGCCGACTCAGCCGGTCCAGTCGGTTCAACGGTGTCCGTCGCCGGCGTGGCGGTGGCGGGCTGCCGTGTCGGCTCTGCCGCGGGCTCGATAGGCTCGACAGGAGACACGGGGGCCGATGCCTTGCGGGTGACCTTGCCGGAACGCCCTCCACGACGACGCGTCGGGGCCGACTGCTGCGCAGCCTCCGGGTCGCCGACGGTCTCGGGTTCATTGACTGCCTGGGGTTCAGCCACCGGCGCAGCCTCGGGTTCCGGCTCGGCAGGCCTCATCGTCGCCGTCCCGGTTGCCTTCTTCGTCGCGGTCTTCCTCGAGGCTCGCTTCTTCGCCGGGGCCTTCTTCGCCGGAGCCTTCGCCGGCTTCCCGGCCGCGATGATCTCGCCGAGCACACGCTCCACGTCCGCCCTCGTCACAGTCGACGCGGCACGCTTGTTCTCCACACCGTGCTCCCCCAGCACGGTGATCATCTGTGCACTGGGGATTCCCAACGCCTTTGCGAGCGCATGGACGCGGACCTTCTCCCCCAGCTCATCACTCTTCACTCCTGCCGCTGCCGCGGCAAGTTCCTGGCTGGTGTTCGCCATACTGTCTCCTCAACGGTGCCACGGGCAGGATACGGATGTGATCGTCCCTCTCACGGACGCCCTCGTCGGTACGGTGGCAGTTTCCCTGAAGGACAACGGGCGCTGTGATCGATCCGATCAGGTCGCAGCCACACAATGTCCGCCGTGTCCCGGCGTTACTCTCGCCGTGGCATATATATTCGATGTTGTCTGCACAAGTTGTGCCTTAAAAACTTTCGGACATTCGGAGCACACCGCGACGGATCGACGATGTCCAGGTTCCTGAAGGCGGGTGCTGCACGTGTCCCCCCTCATTGTTGCACACCGCCCTGACGACGCCGTCCCCGCCACACCCCGTGCGCGTTGGCGGCCGCCTCCGCCGGTTAACGTGTCTTATATGAGGTGTCTTATATGACCCAGGAATTCCGTGTCCTCCAACAGATCCACGCTTCCGTCACCCCGGCGTTGCCCGGGCGCATCCTGGCGGCCGTCCTGGTCTCCAGCTTCGTGGGAGCGTCCTCATCACCGGTGGCCGGCCCGTGGACACTCTTCATCGCCACCCCGGTGCTGCTGGTCGCCGCGGTGTACCTGGGGTTCTCGCTACGGGCACAGGGGATGCGGAAGAACGAGTACGCCCCGATGCGCGCCGATGACCGGACCGCCTCTGAACTCGGGGGCACCGTGGAGGAGCCACGCAGCCCGAACAAGAAGCTACGCACCCTGGCGTCATTCGCTGTCCCGGGCCTCTACGCCCTGATGTGGATCGGCCAGTTGATCAACTCCGCCACCGTGGGGTGGGTCTACGCCGCCGCAGTCACCGTCATCGTTCTGGTCTGTTTCTGGCGTGCCTTCGTGCTGGAGGGCGCGCACCCCGCCGACTACGTCCCCCTGTCGCAGGTCTTCACCACCGAACCTGACTGGACCCCGGCCGACGACACCGACGCCGTCGCATCCACCCTCTATGCCGCGCAGGCTGTCCCCGGGGGACGTCAGGTACGCCGCGACGTCCTCACCGACCTCGCCGCACCGCTGATACAGAACGGTTCGGTGGACGCCGCGCTGCGGTCACTGACCGCACGCCACCTGGCCGTCGTCCTGCGCGAGAGAAAGGACGCCACCACCGTCGTCGAGTGGATCACGTTGACCGGGGAAGGACGCGACGCGTTGGTGCACGGCTCGGTCAGCGCCACAGCCTGAGTCGTGGTCTGAGTCGTCCCCCCGGGTCACGACGACGAAAACTCCCCGCCCCGACCGTCGCGGGGTCGTGGCGGGGAGCTCGTGCGGGGATCAGAGGTTCGGGAACCAGATGCCGATCTCGCGCTCAGCGGACTCCGGCGAATCCGAGCCGTGGACGACATTCTCGCCGACCGAGGTCGCGAAGTCGCCACGGATCGAACCCGGGGTGGCCTTGGAGACCGGGTCGGTGCCGCCTGCGAGCTGACGCCATGCGTCGATCGCGCGCTCACCCTCGACGATGCCGGCGATCATCGGTGCAGAGGTGACGAAGTCGACCAGGTCACCGAAGAACGGCTTGTCGGAGTGCTCGGCGTAGTGCTTCTCGGCGGTTTCGCGGTCAGCGACACGCAGGTCCAGGGCGGAGAGGGTGAGGCCCTTACGCTCGATGCGGGCGATGATCTCGCCGACGAGGCCACGGGAGACACCGTCCGGCTTGATGAGGATGAGAGTGCGTTCAGTCATGCGTGTCAGCCTACAGAACGCGGTTGAACAGAAGTTAAAGAGGCAACCCCCGGCGCCGACGCCGGTCACGCACCACCTGGTTGGTCACCGTCACGACCACCAGGAACCCCGTCAACGGGTACACCGCCAGCAGACCGAGATGGAAGAAGACCACGGCGCCGACGATCGCCCCTGCGGACAGACACAGTGCCATGATCAGCGGATACACCCAGGCCGACACCCGTCCGCCGAAGAAGGAGTCCACGAATCGTTGCCCCGCCTTCACCAGTGTGCCGGTCACGTAGGTCAGCGCGATGCTGACCTCGCCGTCCCGTTCGAAGACCGAGTTCATCGCACCGATCCCGACGGACAACAGCATCACCGCCAGTACCTCGGCCCCTGACGCCAGTGACAGCGACGACGCGAGGAAGAGCAGGGAGACGGCGACAAGAACGGCCTCCCTGGCGCGGTACCGCCCCCACCGGCGGGTCACGACGCGATGGACCAGCGCACCGCACATCACCCCGACCATGAACAACACGATGCAGCGTCCCGCCAGCCACATCAGTTCACTGTCATCCTCCACGATGGACACCGCCATACGGGTGCTGTTCCCCGACATGAAGGACAGGAAGACACCACCGTAGAACATGAATCCGATGGAGTCGGCGTACCCGGCGACGGCGGCGAGACACATGGCGAGGGCCCGTTCCCCGCGGCGGTAGGTATTCATCGGGGAAATCGTACCCGCAGCGTCGACGTTTCCCTGATAGGTTTGACCCTGGAATGACATGACCACACTACGGTGCCACGGCGTGCACACGGGAGAAGGAGAGACATCATGGGTGAACTGACCGACAGGAACGGCGACTCCGTCACCGTCCGGTTGACGTCGAAAGGGAACGCCTATGCGATCTACCTCGCGGACGACACCCGCGCTGGCGCAGCATACTTCGTCGACCACGGGTCAGAGCGCATCTTCCACCACACGATCGTCGGGGACGACTTCGCCGGACGTGGCCTGGGCAGCATCCTGGTGCGCGAAGCACTGGCGGACACGAAGTCCCACGGCCTCACGGTCGTCCCGTCCTGCCAGTTCGTCGCCGCGTGGATCGAGCGCAACGGGTACGACGGCCCGGTCTCCTCCCCCACGCCGGAGACCGATGAGTACGTGCTCGAGCACGCCGGCGAATCCTGACCGCGACGGTCCGCCGGCCAGACCCCGTCAGTCGCGGTCTTCCTCGACGTAGTAGTGCTGCGCGGGCAGCAGGCCTCTGTCCATCCGGCTCTTCACGTTCGCGCGGAGATGGTAGGTGTACCACCACGCGAGGATGAACAGGATCGCCACGAAGAGCATCGTGGGGTGCACGAACACCCCGAGTACCGCGAAGACCTGCAAACCGATGTTCATCTTGTCCGCCCACGGACGAAACTGGAGGAACGACGCCACCACCATCGCCACGCCGAGCACGGCGACGTAGGTCATGTTGAACACGGTGGCGTGCGCCCCGTCGTCGACGACACCGACGACCGCGAGCACCAGCAGCACGGTGATCGCCTCCATGAGCATGATCCCGGCCATCATGCCCTTCAACCCCTTGAACGGGTCGACCTGCATCTCGTGCGCGGGCCCCAGAGGGGTGGTGTTGTCGCTCACGGCATCCTCGTTTCGCCGGTCATCGCACCGGTGGTCGTATGAATCTTCTTCTGCGACCACTTTGCCGCAGCCGGGGTCCAGGAGTCCAACGCGGCACTCAGCCTGGAGACCTCGGTGAGGTGGATGAGCCCGTCACGGTGCTCGGCGTTGAAGAAACCACGGGAGACCATCTGGTCGAGCATGCCGAGGAGCGGGGTCCAGTACCCCTCGACATCCATCAACGCCACCGGCTTGTGGTGGATGCCGAGCACCTGGGCGGTCCACACCTCGAAGAACTCCTCGAGTGTGCCGATACCGCCGGGCAGGGTGACCATGGCGTCCGCCGTCTCGGCCATCCTGTTCTTGCGTTCGTTCATGGTCTCGACGATCTCCAGGCTGGTCAGCCCGGTGTGGCCGGTCTCCCCGTCGTACAGGTGCCGGGTGATCACGCCGTGGACGTCCATTCCCTCGTCCAGAGCGGTGTCCGCGGCGACGCCCATCAGCCCGACGGAGCCGCCGCCGTAGACCAGTGAGTGGCCGCTCGCCGCCAGGTGCCGGACGACGGCGACGGTCATGTCCCGGTAGGCGGGGCTGTCCCCGTGAGCTGACCCGAGGTAGAGGGCGACGCGTTTCGGTGCGACCCGGGCCGCGGTTGCTGCCGTGGTCATGCCGGGTCCTTTCCGAACAGGGTCCTCGCCTCACCGGCGGTGACGACCGAACCGGTCACCAGGACACCTGCCCCGGAGACCTGGCTGTCACCGAAACCGCCGTCGTCTTCGGCGAGTTCCACGGCGAGTTCGACGGCACCGGGGAGATTCGGCGCGACGTGGACACGTTCCTCACCGAAGGCGTCCCGCGCGTACTCTGCGAGGTCCTCGACATCGACGGCACGGGGCGAGGTGTTCTGGGTGACCACGATTTCATCGAGCACGGGCTCCAGCGCGGCGAGGATGCCACGGGCGTCCTTGTCGCCGAGTACACCGACGACGCCGACCAGGCGACGGAAGGAGAAGTCCCGGTCGACGGCCTGGGCCAGCGCACGGGCACCGTGGGGATTGTGGGAGGCGTCGATGAACACGCTCGGGGTCGCCCGGACACGTTCCAGACGCCCTGGTGAGCTCACCTGCGCGAAACCGCGCCGGACGGTCTCTTCGTCGAGCATCCGACCGGCACCGGCACCGAAGAACGCTTCCACCGCAGCCAGAGCGGTGGCTGCGTTCCGCGCCTGGTGCTCCCCTGACAGCGGCAGGAAGATATCGCTGTAGACCCCGCCGAGGCCTTTCAGGGTGAGCGTCTGGCCACCGACGGCGACGGTGGATTCCACGACGGTGAACTCACTGCCTGCCCGGGCCACCGAGGCATCAGCCTCGACCGACTGGCGCAGGAGCACCTCGAGTGCCTCGGGTTCCTGCTCGGCGATGACGGCGACGTTGTCCGGAGGGGTGAGCAGGTCGTCGGCGTCCCAGCGCTGCTTGATGATCCCGGCCTTCTCGCCGGCGATCTCGGCGAGAGTGTCGCCGAGGTAGTCGGTGTGGTCGAGACCGACCGGGGTGACCACAGCGACATCGGCGTCGATGACGTTGGTGGCGTCCCAACGGCCCCCCATGCCGACCTCCACCACAGCGACGTCGACGGGTGCGTCGGCGAATGCGGTGTAGGCCATGGCCACGAGGATCTCGAACTTGCTCATCCGCGGCCCGCCGGCGGCCTCGGACTGGGCGTCGACCATGTCCACGAAGGGTTCGATCTCCCTCCAGGTACGGACGTAATCCGCCGGGTGCAGTGGGACGCCGTCGATCGCGATACGTTCGGTGGCCAGCTGCAGGTGAGGGCTGGTGGTGCGCCCGGTACGCCGGTGGAATGCGCGCAGAAGCGCCTCCACCATGCAGACGACCGACGTCTTCCCGTTGGTTCCGGCGACGTGGACGGCCTGGTAGTTCCGCTGCGGGTTGCCGAGCAGGTCCATGAGCCGGCGGATGCGGTCCAGCGTGGGGTCGATCTTGGTCTCGGGCCACCGCTCATTGAGTTCGGCTTCGACCTCCGCCAACGCCGCCAAGTCCTCGGCGGTGACCGGGCGGGCGAGCTTGGCTGCATCCTCGTCACTGTTCGCCGGCTCGGTGAGATCGATCGGCAGATCCAGCCCGGTGGCGTTGAGTGTCGCTTCGCCGAAGTCCTCGTTCTTGTCAGTCACAGTCGGGGATCACTTCCCTGTCAGGTCGGCCAGTCGTGTCGTGATGCGTGCGACCTCGTCCACGGCGATGCCGCGACGCTCCTTGATCTCGGCGACGACCTTCTCCGGCGCCTTGGCCAGGAAGTTGTCGTTGCCGAGCTTCTTGTCCGCACGCTCGAGTTCCTTGTTGGCCTCCGCGAGGTCCTTCTCCAGACGCTTGCGCTCGGCGGCGACGTCCACGGTGCCGGAGGTGTCCAGCTCCACCGTGATCGTCGCGTTCGACAGGCGCAGCTCCACCGACGCGGTCGGGGTGAAATCGGCCTCCGGGGCGGTGAGTTTCACGATCGACCGGACAGCATCCTCGAGACCGGCGAGGTCGGCGGCGGCAGCGTCGAAGCGGCCCGGAACCTTCTGCGAGGGTTTGACACCCTGGTCGGCCCGGAAGCGACGGATCTCCGTGACGAGCTTCTCCACGTCGTCGAGACGACGCACCGCATCGACGTCGGTGGCTGCACCACCGTTGGTGTTGGCCGCGGTCGGCCAGTCGGTGACGACGAGGCTGTCAGCGTAGCCGTCCACTCCCTCGGTGAGCACCGTCCACAACGTCTCGGTGACGAACGGCATTGAGGGATGCAGCAGACGGAAGACCGTGTCGAGGACACGTCCGAGCACCAACCGGGTGTTCTCGCCACGGGTACGCTCCTCTTCGGTGGCGGCGTCCCAGTCGCGGGGAATCTGCACCTTGGCGATCTCGAGGTACCAGTCGCAGAACTCACCCCAGGTGAACCGGTACAGGGCCTCGTTCGCGACGGCAAACTCGTAGCGGTCCAGGTGGGTGTCGACGTGGACGCGCAGTTCCTCGAGTTTGTCGAGGATCCAGCGGTCCGGATCGGTCAACTGATCGCGGGCGGGGAATGCGTCCTGCTCGGCGGCGGGCAGGACGCGGGCACCGTTCATCAGCGCGAACTTGGTCGCGTTGAACAGCTTGGTGGCGAAGTTGCGGGACGACTGCGCGGAATCCTCACCGATCGGCAGGTCGGTGCCGGGGTTCGCACCGCGCGCGAGGGTGAACCGCAGGGCGTCCGCGCCGTAGTCGCGCACCCAGTCCATCGGGTCGATGCCGTTGCCCAGGGACTTCGACATCTTCCGGCCGTGCTCGTCGCGAACCAGGCCGTGGAGGAAGACATCGGTGAAAGGCACCTGCGGGCGTCCCCCGCGCTGGCCTGCGCTGGTACCGGACTCACCGTCACCCAGCGTGGAACCGGGGACGGTGTCGGCGAAGGTCGCGAACATCATCATGCGGGCGACCCAGAAGAACAGGATGTCGTAGCCGGTGACGAGCACAGACGTCGGGTAGAACTTCGCCAGCTCGTCGGTGTGCTCCGGCCACCCCATCGTCGAGAAGGGCCACAGCGCAGAGCTGAACCACGTGTCAAGCACGTCCTCCTCGCGGTGCCAGCCCTCGCCGGTCGGGGCGTCGTCATCAGGGCCGCAGCAGACGATCTCGCCGTCCGGTCCGTACCAGATCGGGATGCGGTGACCCCACCACAGCTGGCGGGAGATGCACCAGTCGTGCATGTCGTCGACCCAGTCGAACCACCGGGGCTCCTGGGACGCGGGGTGGATGACGGTGTCGCCTTCACGAACCGCGTCGCCGGCCATCTTCGCCAGCTCCTCGACCTTGACCCACCACTGCTCGGAGAGACGCGGCTCGATGGCTTCCTTGGAACGCTCCGAGTGCCCGACCGAGTGGACGTACGGGCTGATGCGCTTGACCACGCGACCCTGCTCCTCCAGGGCCAGGCGGATCTCCTCGCGCGCCTCGAACCGGTCCATGCCATCGAACCGTGTCCCGGTGTTCGCGATGTGGCCGGTCTCGTCGATGACCTCGGGCATGTCGAGGTCGTGGCGGCGTCCCATCTCGAAGTCATTCGGATCGTGTGCAGGGGTGATCTTCACTGCACCGGTACCGAATTCCGGGTCGACGTAGTCATCGGCGATGACGACCATGCTGTGCCCCTCGATGAAGGGGTGCGGCAGACGCGAGCCGACCAGGTCCCTATAGCGCTCGTCCTCCGGGTGCACGGCGACGGCGACATCGCCGAGCATCGTCTCGACACGGGTGGTGGCGACATCCACGTGCGGTCCCTGACCGGAGGCGTCACCGTAACGCAGGGTGACCAGCTCACCCTCGTCGTCGGAGTAGACGACCTCGATGTCCGAGATCGCCGTGCGCAACACCGGCGACCAGTTGACCATGCGCTTGGCGCGGTAGATCAGACCGCGGTCGAAGAGTTCCTTGAAGATGGTCTGCACCGCGCGGGACAGCCCGTCGTCCAGGGTGAAGCGTTCACGGTCCCAGTCGACGGAGTCACCGATGGCTCGCATCTGCGACTGGATGACGCCGCCGTACTGTTCCTTCCACTCCCACACCTTGGCGGTGAATTCCTCGCGACCGTAGTCGAAGCGGTCCTTGCCCTCGGTTTCCTTGAGCTGACCCTCGACCTTGGTCTGGGTGGCGATACCCGCGTGATCGGAGCCGGGCAGCCACAGCACCTCATGGCCCTGCATGCGCTTACGCCGTGCCATCGCGTCCATCAGCGTGTGGTCCAGGGCGTGCCCCATGTGCAGCTGGCCGGTGACGTTCGGCGGCGGCAGGACGATGGAGAACGGCGGACGGTCACTGGTGGCGTCCGCGTGGAAGTATCCGGCGTCGACCCACCCCTGGTAGAGCTCGGATTCGACGTCGGCGGGAGTCCACTGCTTCGGGAGCTGGTCCGCCCGGTTACCGGTCCCGGAATTGCTGCTGGCTGCGCTGGCGCTGGTCTGATCAGTCACGGTTGCACAGTCTAGTGCAGAGGTCGGACACGGTTGAGATCGGCTTTCATCACGCCTGGACGTCCTCGTGCTCACTGTCCCTGACCACGGCATGCGGCCACACGATGTCGACGTTCTGAATCTCCTCCAACGTCGGTGGATCCTCCGCGGACCGGCTTCGCGGCTGGACCTTCCGCCCGACGTCGGGCAGTAGCACGGCCGGCGGCACATTCAACGCGTAAGCCAACTGATAGATCTTCTCCATCGTCGGATTCAGGACACGCCCGTTCTTGCCGGTGCCGTGACCGCGTTCGAAGTTCTGCACCTGGTTCCGACTCATCCCCGCACGCTGACCGAGTTCCTCCTGGGTCATGTCCGCGTCAACGCGAAGCAGACGGATGCGATGCGCCAGAGCCGACCCGTAGGTCTTCCAGTCGAGGTCCGGCGGCGGCGATTGCATACAACAGAATGTGCCCGCACAATAAGGTAGTGTCAGCACATTAGATTGTGCTCGCACCTACCTTCGACCTACCTCATACCTGGAGCCCTGCATGGACGTCGACCGGACCGACGTCGACGTCACCCCGGAACCGTTGTGCGTCGACGACCTCCGCGCGGGCCGCACACTGGTCGGTCTGTGCGAACACCCGGTGGACATCATCCAGGTCACCCCCACCGGCGACGGGGCGATCCTCGTCTACAGGCACCCGCGCGGGAACATCGACGAGTCCATCCTTTTCGGGGACGACCTGGTGGGACTGTCCCTGGCGGACTCGCACTCCCCGGAGCTCTTCACCGGAGACGCCGAAGAGTTCCGTCTGGCGGCGGAGGCCCTGCGCATCAGCACCGCCGGCCTGCACGACCCGATGCTGGCCGTGACCTCCAGCGACATCCAGCCGCTCCCCCACCAGATCAGGGCGGTCTACGGCGAGATGCTCCCACGGATTCCCCTCCACTTCCTCCTCGCCGATGACCCCGGCGCAGGGAAAACGATCATGGCGGGGCTCTACATCAAGGAGCTGATGCTGCGTGGGGACGTCGCCCGGTGCCTGATCGTCTGCCCCGGTGGTCTCGCCCCGCAGTGGCAGGAGGAGCTCCGGGAGAAGTTCGGCCTGCACTTCCACATCCTCGCGTCCAATTCGGTCGACAGTTCCCGGACCGGGAATCCCTTCAAGGACCACGACCTGTTGATCGTCCGCATGGACGCGGTGGCGCGCAGCGACGACGAACTCCTTCCCCTCCTGGAAGCCACCGAATGGGACCTCACTGTCGTGGACGAAGCTCACCGGATGTCGGCCTCGTCCGGATTCAGGAAGGAGCTGCGGAAGACTCGCCGTTTCCAACTCGGCGAATCGCTGCGCGACATCTCCCGGAGTCTGCTGATGATGACCGCGACCCCGCACAACGGCGACAACGAGTCGTTCCAGGCGTTCCTGTCCCTGTTGGACCCGGACCGCTTCGAGGGAGCCTTCCAGACCGGGACCGAGGTGGAGACCGTCGACACGTCCGGCCTGATGCGCCGGATGGTCAAGGAGGAGCTGCTGACCTTCGACGGACGCCCACTGTTCCCGGAACGCATAGCGACGACCGTTCCCTACCAGCTCAGCGAGCCGGAGGCACGTCTCTACGAGGACGTCACACAGTATGTGCGCACCGAGATGAAACGGGCAGAGGGGGCGATGAACAACGCGGAGAGCCGTGCGGTCGGGTTCGCCCTCACCGTCCTCCAACGCCGCCTCGCCTCCAGTCCGTACGCCATCTACCACTCACTGCAGCGACGGCTGGACAAGCTGGAGTCGTTCCGTTCGGAGATGGCGCAGGCATCGAGCGAGGGGCGCAGTCTCGTGTGGACGGGACGCGGGTTCATCGGCACCGCCGCAGACCGGGCGGCGGACGTGATGGCGGACGCCTACGCCGATGCTCTGGACGTCCCCGCCGGCGACATCGAAGACGCCGAGGACACCATCGTCATCAGCCCAGCCACCGCGGCACAGAACCTGCCGGAGCTGGACCGTGAACTCGTCGAGCTCCGACACCTGGTCACCACGGCGTCCACCGTGGTCAACAGCGGTGAAGACCGGAAATGGTCGGAGCTGCGCAGAATCATCGAGGAAGAGACCCTCACCGACGCCACGACCGGTGAGCGGCGCAAGCTGATCATCTTCACCGAACACCGTGACACCCTCAACTACCTGGTGCGCCGGATCAGCGACGTCACCGGCAGTGAGGTGGTCGCCATCCACGGTGGTACCGGCAGGCTCGACCGTCAGCGCATCAAGGCCAACTTCTCCAACGACGACCGGGTCCAGTACCTGGTGGCCACCGACGCCGCCGGAGAGGGACTGAATCTGCAGGCCGCCTACCTCATGGTGAACTACGACCTGCCGTGGAACCCCAACCGCATCGAGCAGCGCTTCGGCCGAATCCACCGGATCGGACAACGGCACGTCTGCCAGTTGTGGAATCTGGTCGCGGACGAAACCCGCGAAGGCGCGGTGTACAAACGGCTACTCGAGAAGATGGAGACCCAACGGAAGGCCCTGGGCACCCGCGTCTTCGACGTCCTCGGTGACGCCTTCAGGAACCGGTCGCTGCAGGATCTGATCATGCAGGCGGTGGTCTACATCGACGATCCCGCGCGCCAGGAGGAGATCGAGAAGATCATCGACGCGGAGGTGTCGGACGGCCTCGACGAGCTGATGCAGGAACGCGCCCTGGCCACGGAGACATTCACCCGTCGGGACCTTGAGCACCTGCGTGACCAGATGGACGCCGCGCGTGCCCGCAAACTGCAGCCCCACTACATCGCCCAGTTCTTCCGACGGGCCCTGGAGTTCCACGGTGGACGTTTCGTGCCGAAGGCCCGGGGCACCGCCGCGGTGCGCCGCCTTCCCCGCCCGGTCCATGACTGGGCCCGAAGTCACGCTGCCCCGGTCGCGGACCGCTATGACCGGGTGACCTTCGAGCCGTCCGTCGCCGACGCCGATGACCGGGCCGAACTGGTCACCCCGGGGCACCCGATGTTCGATGCCCTGGTCGACCTCACCGTGACACAGCTCAAGGGAACCCTAGAGACCGGGGCTGTCCTTGTCGATCCCACGGACGAAGGCACCACGCCGTGGATGCTGGCAGCCACGCTCCTCGAGGTGAAGGACGGCACCGGGAGCGCGCAGCACAGGGAGTTCGCCTATGTCCGGCTGAATCCTGACCTTTCTGTCGGCGATGCCGGTTTGGCCCCGTACCTGGACTTCGACCCGCTTCCGGAGAAGGTATCCGCCGAGGACGCAGTGGCTGCCGCAGCGCAGGCCGGCGAGTGGCTGGCGGACGACCCGTCGTCGATGATCCGGCAGGAAGTCACCGCCACCCGCGTGCGGGAGGTGCTGGACGCCACCCGTGACCGGGTACTGCCGGAGATCGACCACGAAGAGGAACTGGTGACCCGCCGGCTGAGCGCGCAGATGGACTACCTCGCGACGAAGGCCGCAGAGGCCCAGGAACAGCAGAGTCACTATGACGCAGGTGAGACGAAGAAGCCACCTTCCCAGTCGTACTCGGCACTGATGAATCAGGTCCGCACGCTCGATTCCCGGCTGCGGGACAGACTTGAGCTGATCGCACGCCGACGACGCCTCCGTCCGAGTCCGCCGACAGTCGCCGCACGGGCGCTGGTGATTCCGAAGGGGCTGCTGCGGGTCATCACCGGTGTCGACGCCGACGAAGTCGCCCGGCACGCCAAGGACACGGAGGAGGTCGACCGGCGTGCCGTTGCAGCGGTGATGGAAGCCGAGCGGAACCTGGGACGCCTACCGACGGAGATGCCCCACAACAATCCGGGCTACGACATCAGTTCGCGGCCAGGGGATTCCGTGGAGCCTTCGGTGATCATCGAGGTCAAGGGCAGGATCTCCGGCGCGGACGAGTTCTCCATCACGCACCGCGAGGTGATGACGGGGAAGAACACCACCAAGGACCACCGGCTGGCGCTGGTGGAGGTCAGCCCGGACGGCCCGGAGCACGACAGGGTCCGTTACCTGGCCGACTTCTGCCGCGGCCTGGCGGAGTTCGACGACAGCTTTCCGGTGACGACCTACACCCTGAACTGGGCGAAGACCTGGGCACGAGGTGGTGATCCCATGTAGCGCCGTCGTCCTCCCACCGCCCTCACGCCCACGACCTGGGCCTTCTTCCAGCGCGCCCATTTACCCCATAAAGCACATTTTACTGTGCTTTCGTCCTTCCGAAAGAGATCCCAATGACCTCCCCTGCCCCGCAGACCCGCCGCAAGCTCATCGAGGTGTCGATCCCCCTGGAGAAGATCAACGAGCAGTCGGCCCGCGAGAAGTCGATCCGGCACGGCCATCCGTCGACGCTTCATCTCTGGTGGTCCCGTAAACCGACGTCCACAGCCCGCGCCGTGCTGTTCGCCCAGATCGTCGACGACCCGGGGTCACGCCCGGACCTGTTCCCCACCAAGGAGGAGCAGGACGCCGAGCGGCGCGAGCTTTTCGAGATCATCGAGCAGATCTCGAACTGGGACACGGTCAAGAATGATCCTGAGGGATGGTTCGACAAAGCACGCGAGAAGATCATGCTGTACACGGACGGCAATCCGCCGGCCGTCGCCGATCCTTTCGCCGGCGGCGGCTCGATTCCGCTGGAGGCTCAGCGGCTGGGCCTGGAGGCGCACGCCAGCGACGTGAATCCGGTGGCCGTACTCCTAGAGAAGGCGCTCATTGAGATTCCACCGAAGTTCGCCGGGCAACCCCCGGTGTTCCCTGGTGCGGCGGAGTTGCTCGACAGTAATGACAGTTCCGCGTGGCCCGGAGCGACGGGCCTCGCTGAAGACGTGAAGCGCTATGGCGAATGGATGTTGGAAGAGGCCAAGAAGCGGATCGGCCACCTCTATCCCGATGCAGAGCTGCCCGATGGAACGAAAGCCCCCGTCATCGCCTGGCTCTGGGTACGAACAGTCGCGTGCCCAAACCCAGCGTGTGGCATTGCTGCACCACTGACGAGCTCATGGTGGGTGTCGAAGAAGAAGGGGAACGAAGCCTACATTGCTCCCCACATCATAGATGGAGAACTCAACTATCTGATCCACAATGGAATCGAAGGAGGCCCCAAAAAAGACGATGATGGCACGGTTGACAGAAATGGCGCCCGCTGCATTGCCTGTGGCAGCACTATTAAATTTGAACATATTCGCTCAGAAGGCATGAAGAAGAACATTGGGGAGGACCTAGCATGCATCGTGGCCCAAGGAACCAATGAAGGAAGAACCTTCAGAAAGTACCTGTCGCCACAATTCAACCACTTAAGGATAATCCCCACAGAGGCCCCTAGACCCAGAGGTCCACTTCCGGAAAGGGCCCTCGGTTTTCGAATCCAAGCCTACGGCTTTGAAAATTATGCAGACCTTTTCACAGCACGACAGGCCACCGCATTGAGTACTTTCAATGACCTGGTTTCCGAAGTCCGACAACTCATCTCCAAAGTAGGAAGTAAAAGCTACAGCGACGCAGTTTCAACAATGTTGGCCATATCCGTAAGTCGCTGCACCGACTACTGGTCATCTTTCTGCAGTTGGCACAATTCCAAAGAACTAGTACGGAACGTGTTCGCACGCCAAGCAATCCCGATGATCTGGAACTTCTGTGAAGCACTCCCCTTCTCCTCCTCCAGCGGAAGCTTCGACGGGCAACTAAAATGGATCACGAAGGCCATCAGAAGCTCCCCTGCATCACCAGACGGATACGCCAGAATTAGTGCAGCAACCAAGACAGAACTCGATAAAAGAGTTCTATCCACAGACCCACCATACTATGACTACATTGGATATTCTGACTTATCGGATTTTTTCTACGTATGGCTGCGAATGAGTCTTCGATCAACATTTCCGGAGCTATTTAATAGTACTCTAGTTCCGAAAGTTGACGAACTTGTCGCTAACCCTTACCGTCACGGCGGCAAAGACGGAGCCCAGAAGTACTTTGAGGGAGGATTTATCGAGTTCTTCACAAAGGCAAGGGAAGAATATAATGAATATTTCCCCGCTACAGTGTACTACGCTTTCAAGCAACAAGATGCGAAACGGAATGATGGGACAGCATCGACCGGTTGGGAAACAATCCTTGAAGGGATAATTCGCTCAGGTTGGAGGATCACCGCAACGTGGCCAATGCGATCAGAGATGATGAGTCGGTCGGTGGCATCGGGCACCAATGCCCTCGCGTCATCCATCGCCCTCGTGCTGCGCCCGCGCTCTGAGAACGCGCCGACCACCACCCGTCGTGACTTCCTCCGTGAACTGAAGACCGAGCTCCCCGGCGCGCTCCGGGACCTCCAGCGCGGCACAGTGGCCCCGGTGGACCTCCCACAGTCCGCGATCGGCCCGGGCATCGGCCTGTTCTCCAAGTACAGCGGCGTCCTCGAGAACGACGGCAAGAAGATGACCGTGCGTTCCGCACTGCAGGTCATCAACGAAATCCTCGACGAAGTCCTCAGCGAACAGGAAGGCGACTACGACGCAGACACCCGCTTCGCACTCGCCTGGTTCCGCAGCTACGGCTTCGACACCGAAGCCTACGGCCACGCCGACAGCCTCGCACGCGCCCGCAACACCTCCGTCGACCACCTGCACCGTGCCGGCATCCTCCACAGCGGACAAGGCAACGTCCACCTCTACTCCCCCAAGAAACTCCACGAGGTCGACACAGCACGCGGCGAGCACTACAACCCCTCCGAGGACGACGAGACCAGCGCCTGGGAAACCGTGATCCACCTCGCCAAGGCCCTCGAGTACGAAGACGGAGTGGAGTCGGCCGGACGCCTGCTCGCACTGGTCCCCGAATCCATCGACCACGACCTGTGCAAACAGCTCGCCTTCCTGCTGTTCCAGATTTCCGAACAGCGCGGCGAGGCCAAGACGGCGCTCCTGTTCAACCAGCTGGGTACTGCCTGGAACGACATCGAACAGGCCGCGCGAAACGCGCCCGGCCCTGACGAGAACACGGACAGCACAGACGACACCGGCACCAGCGCCCTCTTCTAGACACCACACCACCACGAAAGGACCCCGATGGCACAGAGCAACCGCGGTCGCGTCAATGACGGATTCGAGATCCTCGCTGCAGCCCTCGACCGCTTCCTCACCCGGGTGATCGCCGTCGATGACAACTCCAGTTGGATCGACATCCTCGAACTCACCGACAACCAACGCGCCAACGGGCGCGGGCGCCAGGAGTACTCCGCCAGCGACCCCCAGTGCTCACTGCGCTTCATCACCGAAGGCACCACCAACCGGTTCCGTACCGGATGGTGGCCTCTGCGCCGGTACCTCGACCGTCCCGAAGAAGCTCTCGCCTCCGAACTCCGCGAAACCCGGAACCTCTGGGCCCACAACGCCGCCTTCAACGCCGACGACACCTACCGCGCCCTCGATACGATGCAACGTCTGGCGACCGCGATCAAGGACAAGAAGGCCGCCGAAGAACTCGCGGCCCAGCGCAACGGCGTACGCATCATCCAGGATCGCAAGGACGACGAGGCGAACAGTCGCTCCGCCGACATCAACATCAGCGGTGACAATCTGCAACCCTGGCGGGAGATCGTCACCCCGCACCCCGATGTCGCCAACAACACGTTCAACGCCTCCGGCTTCGCCGCCGACCTGCACACCGTCGCAACCTCGTCGACCAACAGCCGTCACCGGTCCACCGGGCGACACAGCATGCCCGAGGAGATCAGCGCCGACACCGGACGGGTGTCCGCCGGCGCGGACTACACCGACCCGCAGCGATTCTTCGAGCGCACCTATCTCACCGAAGGTCTCAAGGACCTGCTGGCCAAGGCGCTCCGTCGCACCTCGGGAGACACCACCGCCTCCCCGGTAATCAATCTGCAGACCAACTTCGGTGGTGGCAAGACCCACTCCATGCTCGCCGTCTGGCACCTCTTCGGCGGGCTGGACCGCAGCACCCTTCCGCAGGACATGCAGGACCTGCTGGCCACCGACGAACTCACCCGGGCACTCGACGCCGTCGACGGGGAGATCCCGACGAATGTCCGCCGGGTCGCGCTCGTCGGCACCGAACTTGTCGCCGCCGGCGGCATGACGAAGCCCGACGGCACGACCATCAACACGATGTGGGGCGAACTCGCCTGGCAACTCGGCGGCGCAGAAGCCTACGAGATCGTCAAGGACTCCGACCTCAGCGGAACCAACCCGGGAGAGAATCTCCGCCGCCTCCTCGAGAGCCACGGACCTGCCGTCATCCTCATCGACGAGTGGGTCGCCTACGCCCGTCAGCTCGTCAACCGCACCGGCCTGGCCGGTGGTGACCTGTCCACCCAGCAGACCTTCGCACAGTCACTCGCCCAGGCCGTCGCTGCAACACCGCAGTGCATGCTGCTGGTGTCCATCCCCGCCTCCGCAGAGATGAAACCCGGCGAGTTCGTGGACGGGATGGTCGACGACGAAGAAATCGGCGGTGCCAACGGCCGCGAAGCACTCACCGCCCTGCTCCAGATCATCAACCGGCAGGCCGAACAGTGGCGTCCGGCCGAGTCCAACGAGAGCTTCGAGATCGTCCGGCGCCGCATCTTCGAGGAGGTCAGCGACTCCGACCAGGAGAAGATCCGGCTGATCGCCCAGACCATGCGGACCTTCTACTCCAGGAACGAGGACGCCTTCCCGCCGGACGCCGTCCGACCCGACTACGCCAGCAAGATTGAGCGCTGCTACCCGATCCACCCGGAACTGTTCGACCGTCTCTACCAGGACTGGGCCACACTCCCCCGCTTCCAGCGCACCCGTGGTGTGCTGCGACTGATGAGCACCATCGTCTCCGAACTCTGGCGCTCCGAGAACAACAGCCCGCTGATCCTCCCGTCCGACATCCCCATCGGGAAACCCTCCGTGACCAACGAGCTGGCCCAGTACCTCGACGACAACTGGAAGCCGGTGATCTCCACCGACGTCGACGGCGACGTCCCCCGTGAGATCGACAGCCGCAGCTCCCTGTTCGGCCCCCGGCGCGTGGCGACGCGTCTCGCCCGCACGGTGTTTTTCGGCGCGGCTCCCCGCAGCCGAGGTACCGGAATCGAGAGCCGGTACGTCACCCTGGGAACCGCTGTCCCCGGCGACAAGATCGGCAATTTCCACAGTGCCCTGTCTGCGATGTCGAACCGGTCGACCCACTTCTACGAGAACAAGAGCCAGTACTGGTTCGACACCGCGGCCAACATCACCAGCGAGGTCCGCGAGCGTGCCGAGGCGCTCAGCCCCGACGACATCAACGAGGAGATCTCGAAACGGCTGCGGACACTCACCGACGCCTGGAACAGGAGCCACCGCGACTCGGTGAAGGTGGTCTGCACCCCGGCGTCCAACGGCGACATCCTCGACGAGGAACAGTTGCGCCTGGTGATCATTCCCCCGTCCTACCCGGTGGACAGCGGAAACTCGGCCGGCGCGGCCGGGGAATGGGCCCGGTCCGCCACCAACAACGTCGGCCTCAAACCGCGGACCTTCAAGAACACCGTGGTCTACCTGGCCGCGGACGCCCGACGTACCGACAGCCTCAACGACGGCGTCCGGCAGTACCTGGCGTGGAGTAGTGTGCAGCGCGACCGGGAGAAACTCGACCTCACCCAGTCCACGGCGTCCCAGGCGTCGACGCAGACGCAGAAGACCGACCAGACCGTCGACGACCGTCTCATGGAGGCCTACCAGTGGGTCCTCGAGCCGGTGGAGTCCAGCGACTCCACGTACAACTACGTCGACCTCGACCACCAGGCCATCCACGGCGGCAACGAGATCATCCGCCGCGCCATCGACAAGCTCCAGACGATGTCGGCCTTCGCCACCCAACAGGCGCCGCTGCTCATCGCCAACGCCTTGGCCAACAACACCAATGACACCTGGCGCAAGAACGGTCACTACCGCTTCGGTGACCTGTGGGACATGTACCCGAGGTATCTCTACATGCAGCGGGTGCTCAAGCGCAGCGTGGTGGAGGACGGTTTGCGCCACGCCGATGGCGGAACCTTCAACCTGGACGACCGTCCCTTCGCCTTCGCCGATGACGTGTCCGGCGACGGGGACGACCGCCGGTACACACACCTGCGTTGGCCGGACGACGGGACGGAACTGCCACCCGGCGCTCTCCCCGATTCGCTCCTCATCGTGACGCCCGATGCTGCCCGGGCACAGTTCCAACGCGAGCATGCGGAACGCCAACGTCGCCAACAGGAGGAGTCCACGGCAGGTCCCCTGACTCCCGACGAGAGCGACACTGCCGAAGGCCACGACACGACCGACGACGGGAGCCGGAGCAGCAACTCCGGGACCGGCGACGCACGCACGCCGTCACATTCTGCCGGAGGGTCCGGAAGTACCCGCTTCACCGCCACGTTCCAGCTTCCGGTCACCGGTGGCGTGGGGCGCTACGCGATCATCGATGACGAGGTGTTCACCCACCTCAGGAACCTCGGAGCCTCGGGAGGGTCCGTGTCGATCTCCCTCGATGTGGAGGCGACGGCCCCTGAGGGCTTCTCGCCCACCGTCCAGAAGATGATCCGCGGGAGTCTCGCAGAGATGCCCGACGCGGACGGGAGTTTCGAGTAGTCCCGAGAGAGTCAGTCCAGCTCCCACAGGGCCCGGACAGGGAGTACGTAGATCCAGTCGTGGAGAACATGGACGGGCTTTCCACCATGGAGGACCACACCGATGACGTCGTGGCCCGCCACTTTGTCCCTGAAGCGTTCCAGCTTCTTGTAGGCGTCGGTCTTCACCGTCTGACCGCTCTTGACCTCGATGGCGATCAGCCTACCGTCCAGGAGGTCGATCACCAGGTCGACTTCGAGGTCATCGTTGTCCCGGTAATGGTAGATTTCGAACGCCTCTGACGACCACCCTTGCTGCTTGATCAGCTCCAGCATGACGAGCTGCTCGACAACAGCTCCGTAGAACTCACGCATCCCTGGTTTCTGCACATTCCCCTGTGTCAATCGCCCCAGCCCCGCGCTCAAGCCGGTGTCGGTCAGCGCGGCCTTCGGCCTACGTACAGCCCGCCCACGCACCGGTCGGGTCCACGACGGAACCTCTACCAGGAGGTTCATCGTCCGGAGTGTCCGCAGGTACGTGCCCATGGTGCTGTCACTCGTTCCGAGATCGCTCGCAAGACGGCTCTGCACGATCTCAGATGCTCCTCCTGCCGCCAGCAGGCGGGTAAGCTTCTCCATCTCGTCCGGGAATCCACCACCGCGGTACTCATACGCGTCATGGTCCGCGAGTCTCCTGATGTAAGTCCGGAACCACGCATCGCGCCGTCGCGGAGTACGGAACGTCGCTTCAGGAAAGCCACCTGCGAGCGCCACCTCGGGTGACAACGGTTCTTCTACACCGGCAACCGCTCTACCCAGTTTCCCGACCAGGTCGGAGACCGCGGGGCGGTGGAGCAATGCTGCCACGAAGTCCTCAGGCCGATCTCGTCGGGCGAGTTCACCCTGACTGAAGGGCATGAGTCGGACCGATTCGACTCGACCTGCGAGAGAATCCCCCACTCCCCGTACCCGGAAGACATCCGCGGACCCGGTGAGCAGGAATCGCCCGGGCCGCCGGTCGCGGTCGACGTTCGCTTTCAATGGGAGCATGATCTCCGGTACCCGCTGCACTTCGTCGATGACCAGAGTGCCGCGCCCCGCCTGCGCCACGAACCCTGTGGGGTCCAGCCTGGCAGCCTCAAGCGTCTCAGGATCGTCGAGAGTCACACTGACAACCGGCTCCCTGCAACGGGACGCCAGTTCTGCGACCAGGGTACTCTTCCCGACTTGCCGCGCACCATGCACCACAACGACAGGTGTGTCCGCCAGCGATTCCTCCACCGCTGACGATTGAAACCTGGGTACCGGCCCTTCTCCTCGCATGCTGCGATACTACCAGGCAACATATCCTCCGGAGTACAGGTGAGTCGAAGAACCGCGACACTGAGTTCGAAGATTTGAGGGCACTCCATTCGAAGATCCGCGACACTCTGCTCGAAGATTTGAGGGCACCGCACGGCCCCCGGAAACCTCAGTGCTTCCACTTCACCGCCCGGGTCACCAGCTCCTGCAGGTGCTCGGGTGACACCGGCTTCAGGTCCGTGGCCTCGAGGCTGACGTTCACGTTCTTAGGACGCACCGGCACCGACGAATGCGTGTGACCGTGCACGGTGCAGTCGAACCCGTCCCGACTCGTCGTACCTCCGCGCGCTGACCAGCGGGCAAGGGCCGATGTCAGGTACGGGTCCTCCACCTTCTCCGGTGCGGGGATATGGGTCAGCAGCACCAGCCACCGGCCTACACGGATCTGCAGTTCCAGCTCGATGACGTCGAAGACCTTGCGGTAGGCGGGGGTCCACTCCGTCACCGAGTCCAGGCCGAACATCGGATGCACCCGGTCATGGTTCCCCGGCAACAGGATCATGCGTAGGCCCTTCTCCGCCTTCAACCCGGCGAGCAGGTCCAGGGCGTCGGCATCACGCCGCACCGTCCGGGACCTCCCGCAGATGGTCGAGAATCACCCGGTCGTGCTCGTCTGTGTCTGCGAATCCGCGCAGTTCCGAGACTTTCCGGTGCCCGAGGTGCAGATCCGACACCGGCCAGACGTCGTCACTGTGTGTGCTCATGGCAGTCAACGATAGTTAGCTGTGCTTCCCCAGGGCGGAATGCGAGTATCACGGCTCCGAGTCGCACAACTCGATGGCTCCAGACTCGCATTCCGCCCCTCCATCTCCAACCAGCCAACACTCCCGCGACCCGCGACCACCCCAAAGGGCGTCGACAGCCACAGGCAGCAGGCGTACAACGGAAGCCATGAGCAATTTCAGTGTGAACAACCCGTC
This sequence comes from Corynebacterium glyciniphilum AJ 3170, assembly GCF_007673095.1. Lineage (GTDB taxonomy): Bacteria > Actinomycetota > Actinomycetes > Mycobacteriales > Mycobacteriaceae > Corynebacterium. Next base: position 163,268 of record NZ_VDYZ01000004.1, on the reverse strand, counting down.
CACCGGCCAGACCGAAGACACGTTCACGAGGATCGAGGACTCCGAACGAGACGACATCCTCGACCGCTCCACCGCCGCCTACCGGTCCTGGCGCACCACCACCATCGACGAACGCGCCGCCGTCCTGCGCCGTGCCGCCGACATCTACGAAGAGAAGACCGACGAGCTCGCGTCCTACATCGGGCGTGAGATGGGCAAGCTGGACAAATGGGCCAAGGGAGAGCTCAGCATCGTCATCGGTATCTACCGCTACTACGCCGAGCACGCCCACGAGCTCCTCGCCGACAAGGAGCTGCCGGCCCAGGGTGCCCAGCACACCTACGTGCGCAAGGATCCGATCGGCCCGTTGCTCGGCATCATGCCGTGGAACTTCCCCTACTACCAGGTCGCCCGCTGGGCCGCACCGAACCTCCTGCTCGGCAACTCGCTGGTACTCAAGCACGCCTCGATCTGCCCGCTGTCCTCCCAGGCATGCCAGGACATCCTCGAGGAAGCGGGTCTGCCGAAGGACGTCTTCCAGAACATCTACGCCTCCGGCTCCCAGATGGACGCTTTCGTCGCCGATCCCCGCATCGCAGGTGTCTCCCTCACCGGTTCTGAACGAGCCGGTTCTGCAGTGGCGAAGACCGCCGGGGAGAACTACAAGAAGTCGGTGCTCGAGCTCGGTGGCAATGACCCGTTCATCGTCATCGACGATGACAATCTCGATTCCGTGCTCGACGAGTACGTGGGCATCCGCATGTACAACACCGGCCAGGCCTGCAACGCCCCGAAGCGGCTGATCGTGATGGAGAGCTTCTACGACCGAGTCGTCGACGGCCTGGAGAAGCGCATCAGCGCGCTCACCGCCGGCGCCTGGGACGACGAGAACGCCGATGTCGGCCCGCTGTCCTCCATCGACGCCCGCGACGAGATCGTCCAACGTCTCGCCGACGCGAAGGCCAACGGCGACGCCACTGTGCGGGTCGGTGGTGGCAGCATCGACCGTCCGGGTGCCTACATGGAGCCGACGCTGCTCACCGACGTCGACCCGACGGCGGACGTGGGCTGCAACGAGGTCTTCGGCCCGGTGGCCATCGTCTACAAGGCCAAGGATGTCGACGACGCCGTGAAGATCGCGAACAACTCCGACTACGGACTCTCCGGGTCGGTCTACGGCACCGACCTGAAGGTCGCCGAAGAGGCTGCGGCACGCCTGGAGGTCGGCATGTCCTTCGTCAACGAGGCTTCCGTGACCGCCGCCGGCCTCCCGTTCGGTGGCGTGGGACGCTCCGGTTACGGACGTGAGCTCGCCGAATGGGGTGTCGGCGAATTCGTCAATGACCACCTGGTGCGGGTCTCCAAGCAGTAGCCGCAGGGACCTGACCCTGGTGCAACAGCAACCCCACAGGTTGGTCTCCCCGACCTGTGGGGTTGCTCTGTGTCTCCATGACGGCCATGACGGCCACTGACGGGCCACCCCTTCCACCGGGGGCAGTTCTGCTGTGGCGACTGCACCGCATATGCTGATCCGGTAACCCCGCCGCGGGCCTGCCGCGCTGTACCGACGTTTCCGGAAAGCCGCCACATGAGCACCAGAACTGACGCGCCCTCTGCGCCTCCCAAGCACCCCGTCGACCAGGTCCCGCCGAAAGGAAAGCTGGCGGTTCTGTCGACCCAGCATGTCCTGGCGTTCTACGCCGGTGCGGTGGTCGTGCCGCTGCTGATCGCCAGCGGTCTGGGCCTCGACGCCGAGACCACGATCCACCTCATCAACGCCGACCTGTTCACCTGTGGCATCGCCACCCTGATCCAGTCCGTCGGCTTCTGGAAGGTCGGTGTCCGTCTGCCGATCATCCAGGGTGTGACGACGACCGCGATTTCACCGATCATCGCGATCGGCCTGGCGACCACCGGCGGCGAGGGCGGAGTCGAAGCACTCCCCGCCATCTACGGTTCGATCATTGTCGCGGGCCTGTTCACGTTCTTCGCCGCGCCCTACTTCGCGAAGTTCATCCGGTTCTTCCCTCCGGTGGTCATCGGCACCGTGCTGACCACGATGGGCATCACCCTGCTGGGTGTGGCCGCCAATGACATCACCAGCTTCGCCGAGGGCACGCCCGACGCATCCGACATGGCGTACGCGGGAGTGACTCTGGCCGTCATCCTGCTTGCCCAGCGTTTCTTCAAGGGTTTCCTCGGTACCCTCGCCATCCTCATCGGCCTGGTGGTCGGCACGGGCGCGGCAGTCATCCTCGGGGACGCCGGCTTCAACGACGTCGGATCGTCCGACTGGGTGGGCTTCACGACCCCGTTCTACTTCGGCGCCCCGGAGTTCGTGCTCACCGGGATCATCTCGATGTGCATCGTCATGCTCATCACCATGGTCGAGACCACGGGCGACGTCTTCGCCGCCGGCGAGATCGTCGGCAAGCGCATCAAGAAGAACCACATTTCCGCCGCACTGCGTGCCGACGGTCTGTCCACCACGCTCGGCGGCGTGCTGAACTCCTTCCCCTACACCTGCTTCGCCCAGAACGTCGGGCTGGTGCGGATGACCCGTGTGCGCTCACGCTGGGTCGTCGCCGGTGCCGGTGTGATCATGATCGTCATCGGCCTGATCCCCAAGGCCGGTGCCGTGGTCAGCGCGATCCCCGGGCCGGTGCTCGGAGCGGCCAGTCTCGCCCTGTTCGCCAACGTGGCCCTGGTGGGCATCCAGACACTCGGCAAGGTCGACCTCGCCGACAACCGCAATGCCGCGGTGATGACCATCTCCATCGGGCTGGGCATGCTGGTCGCCTTCAAACCGGACATCGCGCAGCTGTTCCCAGACTGGGCCCAGGTGTTCTTCGCCTCCGGTGTCACCACCGGCTCGATTGCGGCGATCCTGCTGAACCTGTTGTTCTTCCACGTGGGACGGCGCCCCTCCCCCGATGTGACGCGTGACGCCGGCGGGCGCACGATCACGCTGGAGGACGTCAACGCCATGGACCGCGACACCTTCGTGGAGACGTTCGCCCCGCTGTTCAACAACACGCTGTGGCCGCTGGAGGACGCGCACGCCGCTGCACCGTTCACCACCGTCCAGGATCTGCGGGACGCCGTCCAGGAGGCGGTCCTCACCGCCGAGCGCGGCGACCAGAAGGCCCTCATCCGCGACTACCCGTCCATGGCCGAGCTGCTTCTGGACCCGGAGGCGTCCGAGCGCATCTCCGGTTTCGCCGGCTCTGTGGCCCTGGAGAACCTGGACACAATGGACGATGTGGAGCAGGAGCAGCTCGTCGAGCTGTCGGAGCGTTACCGTGAGCGTTTCGGCATGCCGTTCGTCACCTGCCTGGGCCGGTTGGATTCCCGCACCCAGATCATCAGCGAGGGGATCCGTCGGTTGGAGAACTCCCCTGCCCAGGAACACGTGCAGCTGCTCGGGGAGGTCGTGGAGATCGCCAACGACCGCTTCAACCACATGATCGCCGACGCCAACCCGGTGGCGGCCGCCTGGGAGAGCAAGTTCGACCACCTGGAGCAGTAACCTCAGGACGACTCAGCCGACTCAGTCGTCGCGCAGCGCCTTGATCAACTCATCCTTGGTCATCGACGAGCGACCGGAGATGTCGAGCTCCTGGGCCCGCTCGTACAGCTCGTCCTTGCTCCACTGGTCGTAGCTCGGTGAGTCCCCGCCACGTCGGCCCATCTCGGAGCGCGAGGTGTTCGCTGCGGCATTGGCGACCCGGGCGGACTTCTCCTTCGACTCGCCCTCGTCCCGGAGACGTTCGTAGAGCTCCTTGTCCTTGACCGACGGGCCGGGGTCGTTCTGGTCGTTCTGGTTCTTCTGTCCGTTCTTCTCAGCCATGCATCCCGAGGGTAGTCCTCATGTGCGAGGTGGCGTCGAGCATCGCCCGTCGAGCCCCGGCCCACAACGCCACCGAGTTGATGAAGGGATGCACCAGGCCGCGGTGCCGTCGAAGAGTCACGGGTGTTCCCGCTGATTCGAGCCGCCTGGCGTAGGCCTCCCCTTCGTCCCGTAACGGGTCGAAACCTGCCACCGCGACATAGGCTGGCGCCAGACCGGAGAGGTCCGGCGCCAGCAACGGTGACACCAGGGGGTCTGTCGGGTCCACCGCCTCGGTCAGGTCACCGCTACGGCCGAGGTAGTGGTGTTCGTACCAGTCCATCTGCGCCGCGGTGAGGTAGAGCCCCTCACGTCCGAACTCCTCGTAACTCGCTGTCCGGGATGACAGGTCCGTCACGGGGACGAACAGCTGCTGCAGCGCAGGTTGTGCCCGTCCGTGGTCGCGCAGCCACAGGCAGCAGGACGCGGCGAGGTTGCCGCCGGCGGAATCGCCGGAGATCACGAGGCGGTCGGTGTCCACCACCGTCCCGGCCACCCGCGCACCGTCCTGGAGCGCGGCGAACACCGCTGTGGCATCCTCCAGGGCTGCGGGGAACGGATGCTCCGGGGCGAGACGGTAGTCGACGGATACGACGGTGACACCGCCCTCCACGCACAGGCTGCGGCACGCGGCGTCGTGACTGTCGAGAGAGCCTGTCACCCACCCTCCGCCATGAAAGTAGACCAGCGTCGGGCGGGGCTGTTCCACGGCCGTATCCGACGGCTTGTCGAGGTAGACCCTGACCGGTACACCGGCGATGTCGGTGTCGGTCACCTCGGCGACACGGACCTTCCCCGCCGCCAGGTAGGCCTCCCGCTCCACGATCCGGCGGGAATGCACCGGAGGGACGTCGACGATGTCGAGCGAGCTGACGACCTTGAGAGACAACAAGGTCGCGGCCACGTCCGGGTCCAGCACGTCACCGTCCCGGTTCCGGCGGCCGCCCCATTTCCGCCATGCGGATCCGGGGAGCCTTCCGGTGACGGCGCCCAGCAGGCGTGCACCGGCGGCGGTGACCGTGTCGACGAATCCGGGACGGAACTCCCCGTTCCCGGGATTCAGCGTGGCCGTGTTGTGATTCAGGTCATTTTGTCGGGACATCCACCCACTGTGTCACAGCATCCCGGCCTCGCGCACCGTATTGAGTTCGGACGCCAGCTCGTCGGCGGTGGCACGGATACGCTCCTGCTGACGCTCGTCGAGCTCCAGGCCCCGGACGATCTCCCACGTCCCGTTGACGGAGCGGCAGGGGAAGCTGGCGAACAGACCCTCAGGGATCCCGTAGGAGCCGTCGGAACGCATGGCGACAGACACCCAGTCGCCCTGCGGGGTGCCGTGGACCCAGTCGTGCATGTGGTCCACGGCAGAGGACGCCGCCGACGCTGCCGAGGACGATCCACGGACGTCGATGATCTCGCTGCCCCGCTGCGCGACCCGCGGGATGAATTCCTCGTCCACCCAGGTCCGGTCGAGGGACTCAGCGACGGGTTCCCCGTCCATCCGCAGTTCGGCGATGTCCGGGAACTGGGTCGACGAGTGGTTACCCCACACCGTCATGTTCGTCAGACGCGTTGTCGAGGTCCCCAGCTTCTCGGCGAGCTGAGCGAGTGCGCGGTTGTGGTCCAGCCGTGTCATCGCGGTGACCTGACCGGCCGCGAGCCCGGCGTGGGCGTCGAGGATCGCGGCATTGGTGTTGGCCGGGTTACCCACGACCAGCACACGCACGTCGGGCGAGGCATTCCGTGCGATGGCCTGCCCCTGTGGTCCGAAGATCTTCCCGTTGCCGGTGAGAAGGTCGGAACGCTCCTCACCCTTGCCCCGCGGCTTCGCGCCGACCAGGAAGACAGCGTCGGCTCCCGCGAAACCCTCCTCCGGGTCGTCGGTGACGGTGACGCTGTCGAGGAGAGGAAAGGCGGAATCCGACAGCTCCATCGCCACCCCCTCGGCCGCACGGCGGGCGTCGGGAATCTCCAGCAGCCGCAGGGCCACCGGTCGGTCACCGAAAGCATCGCCGGCGGCGACACGGAACAGCAGCGAATAGGCGATCTGACCGGCGGCTCCGGTAACGGTGACTGTGACGGGTGTGGTGGCTGTCGACATGGTGCTCGACCTCGTTCCTGGTTGGGTTTCGGTGATAGTCCGGCATATGGTCGGTGCCCTCCCAATGTAAACGTGTTCCACATTCCATGCCCCCTCCCCCTGTTCCGGTGCCCCCTCATTGGTGGGGAGTGCAAACATTGTGGTCAACTCGTTCGTTGGTAGCGCTTAGCATGGGTACTCCATGGCAACATCAGATGAGAACATCGGCTTGCCGCGCCTTCGGGCAGCCCCACCGGGTGTGTACTCGTACCGACCCCTTTACCCCCGGGATTCGTCCTGGGGAAGGGAACAAGAGACCAGGCCAGGAGAGCCCTTGTGATGACCGACCCCGTCGAGCTGCCAGGCAGCCACCGGCGTTACGACTGCCCGCCGGAGGAGTACCAGCTGATCCTGGATACCGCGATCCCTGAGCTGGTGCGTTCCGGCCTGTCGGCCGATACCCGGGATATCGCGGTGGGTGCAGGCGTGTCGCCGGCCCACCCTCTGCTGCGCGACACGCGCGTGCTGTACGACGAGGCGATCCGTTTCGCGTTCCGTCGTCTCTGGCCTCGTCCGGAGGATCTGGACGTCGAACGCCTGGTGCCCGCCGAGGCCGTCCGTTCGCTGGTCCGTACGGCGTACCGTCGGCACCGGGCCAACCCGGACGCGGTACGGCTGGTCATCGCCGAGAACGTGATGTCACGGACCCACCTGGAAGGACGCTCCGATGTTCTGGAGTCCTCACCGGTCGTCCTGCAGATCGACCGGGTGCTGATGCGGGGTCAGGACTACGGGGCATTCCGGCCCGGCATCTCGGCCGAGGACGTGTACGTACTCATCACGTCGCTGTGCTGTTTCCCCGCCTCACAGGGCACCATGTTCCAGTTGCTCTACGGCACCGACATGGACCATGCCGCGACCGTGGACGGGCTCGAGAAGCTGGCGTGTGACACCGTGCTGGCGTTCCTCACCACGTCCATGCCCACGACACAGGGCAGTTCCTACACCCACGCAGCACCGACCACGACCACGCCGTCGTCCGTCTCGGCATCGCTGTACACCGCAGGCGACGGTGGTTCCGTGGAGGAGGTCGTCACCTACCGCCCGGAGGACCTGCCTGATTTCACCGAGCCGCAGGATGAGGCTGACGAGGATGACGGATCCGTCGACGACCACATCGCCGCGCTCTACGACGACTGACCGCTCCTCCAGACACGATCTGGTCAGGCGCTGCGGCGGTCGCGTTCGGCGACCTCTTCGTGCGTGAGGAGCTGCGGTTCCTCCTCCCCGTCCACACTGGCACCGGTGATGATGACCTCCCCGGTGTCCTTGTCGTCGGGGATGGCGTACATCACGGGCAGCAGGAGGTTCTCCACGATCGACCTCAGGCCACGGGCACCGGTCTCCCGTTCGAGAGCCTTCCTGGCGATTCCGCGCAGGGCCTCGTCCTCGAAGGACAGCTGGACGCCGTCCATGTCGAAGAGGCGCTGGTACTGGCGCACCAGGGAGTTCTTCGGTTCGGTGAGGATACGCACCAGGGCGTCCTCGTCGAGATGCCCGACGTGGGTGATCACGGGGAGGCGGCCGATGAGTTCGGGGATCAGACCGAACTTGACCATGTCCTCCGGCTCGACGAAACGGAACGGATCCGGGTCCTCGTCCGACTTCCCGCGGATCTCCGATCCGAAGCCGACGCCCTTACGCCCGCGCCGTTCGGCGATGACCTTCTCCAACCCGGCGAACGCGCCGGAGACGATGAACAGGACGTTCTTCGTGTCGAACTGGATGAGCTCCTGGTTAGGGTGCTTGCGGCCGCCCTGCGGCGGGACGGCGGCGACGGTGCCCTCGAGGATCTTCAGCAGGGCCTGCTGGACACCTTCACCGGAGACATCGCGGGTGATGGAAGGACTCTCCGACTTGCGGGAGATCTTGTCGACCTCATCGACGTAGATGATGCCCTGCTGCGCCTTCGCCACGTCGAAATCCGCGGCCTGCAACAGCTTGAGCAGGATGTTCTCGACGTCCTCACCGACATAGCCGGCCTCGGTGAGGCTGGTGGCGTCGGCGATGGCGAAGGGCACGTCCAGCATCCTGGCCAGGGACTGCGCCAGATAGGTCTTGCCGGAGCCGGTGGGGCCGAGCATGAGGATGTTGGATTTGGTCAGTTCGACCGCATCGTCGTTCCGGCGGGCGCCGGCGTCATCCGTCTCGGCACGGATGCGCTTGTAGTGGTTGTAGACGGCGACCGCCAGGGTGCGCTTGGCGTCGTCCTGACCGATGACGTACTCGTCGAGGAAGCTGGTGATCGCCGCGGGGTGTGGCAGGTCGGCGGTGTCACCGGACGGGGACGCGCCGGCGGCGAGCTCCTCCTCGATGATCTCGTTGCAGAGCTCGATGCACTCATCGCAGATGTACACACCGGAGCCTGCGATCAGCTTGCGGACCTGCTTCTGGCTCTTTCCGCAGAACGAACACTTGAGCAGTTCGGCGCTTTCCTGCATCGATGGCATGTGAGACGAACTCTCCTGTGAAACGTGTCGGCAATTCGTGGGTAACGCGTCCGGCCCATCATACCCCCGCGCCGTGCGCCACGGCGTCCCGACACAGTGTCCCGAACCACCTGACGCGGCCGGTGCACTGTGGTTCCACTCGGCGCACATCGGGTCACGGAGGTGCCGCGGGGCCGTCCGGGCCGCCGGGGTAGACTGCCACCGGAGCAGCTGCCACTGACGAGCAAGCAGCTGAAGAAAGCCCGACCGAACGACCAGGAAGAACCCCTTGCCCCCGTCCATCACCTCCCTGACCGACCACGCCTGCCTGGTGGTCCACGGACCTGACCAGCCCGGTCTGGTCTCCGTCATCGCCGCACTGATAACCCGGAACAAGGGCAACATCATCTCGCTTGACCAGCACTCCTCTGATCCGGAGGACGGCGGGTTCTTCCAGCGCATCGTCTTTCACCGTCAGAACCTCGTCACCGTCATGGACGACATCAGAGGTGACCTGGCGGAGACCCTCGCGCCCTACGACATGGCGTGGTCACTGTCCGACCGGTCCCAACCCAAGCGGATGGCGATACTGGCGTCCAAGGACGACCACTGCCTCCTCGACCTGCTGTGGCGCCAGCGTCGCGGTGACCTGCCGGTCACCATTCCCATGGTGATCTCCAACCACACCGGGAGCGTCGAGGACGTCCGCTCGTTCGGGGTACCGTTCTTCCACGTCCCCTCGCAGGCGGGGCCGGACAAGTCCGCATCCGAGGCGGAGATCCTGCGCCTGCTGAAGGGCAACGTGGACTTCATCGTCCTGGCCCGCTACATGCAGATCATCTCCAGTGACTTCCTGGAGCAGGTCGGTGTACCCGTGATCAACATCCACCACTCCTTCCTGCCGGCGTTCATCGGCGCCGCCCCTTACCGCAAGGCCAAGGAGCGCGGAGTGAAACTCGTCGGCGCCACGGCCCACTACGTGACCGAGAACTTGGACGAGGGCCCGATCATCGAGCAGGACGTGGTGCGGGTCAGTCACAGGGACCACGTTCCCGACCTGAAGCGGCTGGGCGCGGAGGTCGAGCGGTCCGTCCTGTCCCGGGCCGTGCTCTGGCACGCCCAGGACAAGGTGATCCGGACCGGGAACACCACGATCGTGTTCTAGTCCCCTGTGCGGACGGCTCGCCGATCAGGCGTGGTTCGGTACGCGGTCCTGTATGCGGTCGGCTGCGTGCCGTCCCGCGAGCCACCCGAAAGTCAGGCCCGAACCGACCTGGACGCCCGCACCCGGGTACTCCGACCCCATGGCTCCGGCCGCGTCGACGCCAGCCGCGTACAGACCGGTGAGCGGTGCACCGTCGTTGTCGACCACCCGGGCGGAGCTGTCGACCCGGATACCGTAGGTCGTGGCCAGTGGCGTGGGGTGCACGGCAATAGCGTAGAAAGGCGCCTCCTGCACCGGTCCGATGTTCGGGTTCGGCGCGTGCTCAGGGTCTCCGGCGACGCGGCCGAAGAGCTTCTCCCCCTTGCCGAAGTCCTCGTCCACACCGGTCTCGGCGAAGCCGTTGTAGCGGCGGACCGTCTCCGCCAGTCCCTCCGGATCAACTCCGATGTTGCGGGCGAGCTCTTCCACGGTCGCGCCGGTGCGCAGGTAGCCCTCCTTGATGTGGCGGCGCAGCAGGAACGCCGGGAGATGGGGCATGGTGATCACGCCGAGTCCGTAGGTCGACAGGGTACGGGAGTCCACGACCAGCCAGGCCGGGACGGCGCGGTTGTCGGGCTGATCGTACATCGCCCGCACGAAGCGGTGGTACGAGCAGGATTCGTCGACGAAGCGGTGCCCGGTGGAGTCCACGGCGATGATCCCGGGCTTCGCCCTGTCCCAGATATGCGGGAACACCGCCTGTGACCCGTCCCGACGGGTAGCCACCGAACTGGGGAACCACAGTGCGTTCTCCCCGTTGTCGGATCCGAGGGAGCCACCGGCCGCCTCGGCGAGGGCAAAGGTGTCTCCGGTGGCGCTCTCCGCCGCGCGGCTGTACTGCGGGGTGGGCTGTGGAAGCAACTTCTCACGCAGGACGGAAGACTGGGCGAAGCCTCCGGCGGCGAGGACGACCCCGGCCCTGGCCTGCACACGGATCTCCCGTCCCCCGGTGGCGATCACCGCACCGGTGACGGCCTCCGTCCGCGCATCAGTGCTGTCACTGATGAGTTCCACGGGACGTGAACCGGTCCAGACCTCACCGTCACGATCGAGGATTGCCCGGTACATCGAGGCGATGAGTGCGTTACCCATCACCAGTCGGGTGCCTCTGCGGTAGCCCGAGGCCAGGTCGAAAGCCCAGCGGAACCCGAGCCTCAGCGCCAGTGCCACGGCCTTCGCGGTGGGCAGCGGCGAGCGGGAGAACAAGCCCAGCAGGGTCGCCACCTCGGGACGGCGCAGCATCAGTGTGCCGTTCATCAGCGCGAACTCCGGCACGGGTGGGCGGACGTCGCGGAACTTCCGGTGTCCGAGCCGGCGCCCGTTGAAAGGCGCGGGCTCGAGCGCACGGCCGGTCTTCCCGGTCTCAGGGAGTTCGGAGTGGTAGTCGACGACAGCTGGAGAATGCAGGAAGTTCACGCCGAGATCCGCCATGTCACGGAGCATCTGGGGTGCGTTGTCCAGGTAGGCGCGGCGCAGATCCGCGTCTGACTTGTCCCCCACGAGTCGGTCGAGGTAACGCTCCGCGCGGTCGCGGTCATCGTCGTTGCCGTCCGCGCGCTGGAAGGAGTTGTCGGGTGCCCAGCATGTTCCTGCGGAGTACGCGGTAGTGCCTCCGACGTACTGGCTCTTCTCGACGACAAGGACGCTCAGTCCCCGCGCAGCGGCGGTCAACGCCGCGCTGAGTCCACCGGCACCGGAGCCGACGACGATCAGGTCGACCTCCCGGTCCCACTGCTGGTTCTCCTCTGATGCTGCCGACTTCACTGTGGGTGCCAACGTCAGTGTCCTTTCATGGTGATGCATGGTGGTCACTGTGCAGCCTAAGGAGGTCTGGCGGGAGCCCGGGACTGTGTCCCGTTCAACGGGACGGCGGGGGGATGATCAGGCCGATTACTCTGCGGGCAGCAGGGGGACGCCAGGGGTGGCGTTGCCGGTGTTTCCCGGGGAAGAGAGTTCTACCCGCAGAACTAAGCGCTCGACGTACAGAGGGCGGAGAGCCGAGGACACGTCGGAAATGTCACAGCTCTGTCAGCGGACCTCGAACGGTGCGGCGGTGATCTCCCGCAGCTCGTCGACGGTGACGCCGTCGGCGCACTCCACCAGGGTCAGGCCCTTCTCCGGATCGACCTCGAACACCCCGTGCGATGACACGATCAGATCGACACACTTCGCACCGGTCAACGGCAACGAGCACTCCTGCACGATCTTCGGAGCACCTTTCTTGGTGATGTGGTCGGTCATCACGATGATCTTCTGTGCCCCATGCACCAGGTCCATCGCCCCGCCCATTCCGCGCACCAGCTTGCCCGGGACCATCCAGTTGGCCAGGTCACCGTACCGGGAGATCTCCATCGCCCCGAGCACCGCGACATCGACCGACCGGGAACGGATCATCCCGAAAGACTCCGAGGAGCTGAAGAAACTGGCCCCGTCATTGACGGTGATGGTCTCCTTGCCCGCGTTGATCAACTCCGGGTCGACCTCGTCCTCGGTGGGGTACGGGCCCACGCCCAGCACACCGTTCTCGGAGTGCAGGATGACGTCGATGTCGTCATCGAGGAACCCGGGGACCAGCGTCGGCATGCCGATGCCGAGGTTGACGTACTGGCCGTCCTGCAGCTCGGCGGCGACCCGGGCGGCCATCTGTTCACGATTCCATGCCATGGTCTCAGGACTCCTTCGTCTGGTCGGGCCGGGTCGTCCGGTTCTCGATGCCGGTCTCCTGCGGACCGACGTGCACCACACGGTCGACGTAGATCCCCGGCAGGTGGACCTCGTCCGGGTCGAGGTGATCGACCAGGTGCTCGACCTGGGCGATCGCCACCCGGGCGCACTTGGCGGCCTCAGGGTTGAAGTTCTGCGCGGTCTCGCGGAACACCAGATTGCCCTGGCGATCCGCCTTGTGCGCGTGGACGAGTCCGACGTCAGCCTTGATCGCGGTCTCCAGAATGTAATCCTCACCGTCGAAGGTGCGGGTCTCCTTGGGCTCGGAGAACTCCGCCACGGAGCCGTCCGGGTTGTACCGCACCGGCAGTCCCCCGGTGGCCAGTTCGGTACCGACCCCGGCCTTGGTGTAGAACGCCGGGATACCCGCGCCACCGGCACGCATACGCTCGGCGAGCGAGCCCTGCGGGGTGAACTCCACGGAAAGATCACCACTGAGGTACTGCTGGGCGTAGATGCGGTTCGACCCGATGTAGGACCCGATCGTGCGCGCGACACGACGGTCCTCCAGGAGGGTGCCCAGACCGAAACCGTCGGTGCCGCAGTTGTTGGAGATGATCGTGAGCTCCCCGACGCCCCGCTTCCGGACCGCGTCGATCAGTACCGACGGGATGCCTACCAGGCCGAATCCGCCGACAGCGACAGACGCACCGTCGCAGAGGTCCGCCACCGCCTCGTCTGCTGTGCTGAATGTTTTGTCAAGCATATGGAAAACTGTACACTGGTGTTCGCGCAATGGACAAATGTTCGCTGCATGAACGGATGACAGGAGTAGTCCGGTGACACAGACAGACGGCAGAACGTCCGGGGACGCCCCCGGAGGCCAGGTCCAGTCCTTCGTACGCGGGCTTGCGGTGATCCGCTGCTTCGACGGCGAACACCCCCGTCTCACTCTCGCCCAGGTCGCCGAGCGCACCGGGCTGGCGCGGGCCACGGCACGCCGGTTCCTGCACACGCTGGTGTCCATGGACTACGCCAACACCGACGGCACCGAGTTCTGGTTGACCTCGCGGGTCCTGGAACTCGGCCACAGTTACCTCTCGTCGTTGTCGCTTCCGGACATCGGACAGCCGCGACTGGAGGAGCTTTCCCGCCGTATCAACGAGTCAAGCTCGATGTCCGTTCTCGAAGGCGCTGACGTGGTCTACGTCAGTCGGGTCCCGGTCCGCCGGATCATGGCCGTGTCGATCACGATCGGCACCCGCTTCCCCGCCTACGCCACATCGATGGGGCGGGTCCTGCTCGCCGACCTGAACCCCGTCGATCTCGACGCCTATCTCGACTCGGTCACTCTGGAAGCGTTGACCCCGCGCACGTGCACCTCCATCGGCCAACTGCGGGCCGAACTCCAGACGGTACGCGACCAGGGCTGGTCCCTGGTCGACCAGGAACTCGAGGTCGGGCTACGGTCCGTCGCCGCCCCGATTCACGGTCCGGACGGACGGGTGGTCGCCGCAGTGAACGTCTCGACCCGGACCGAGGTCTACGGTATCGACGACCTCCACCGCGACATCATCCCTGAGCTCTTGGCGGCAGCTCGCGCGATCAGCGGTGACCTTGCCGCGCAACAACTCTGAGCCACCTCCACCGACACACGACAGTTAAGGAACCCACACATGAACGACGCCACCCCCTCCGCACCCGCCTCAACTCCCGTCCCGACCGACGTCGTGCTCTGCTCCCCGTTGCGCACCCCCGTCGGCGCCTACGGCGGAGCCTTCACCGACGTACCCGTCCAGGACCTGGCCTCCACCGTCGTCAACGCCATCGTCGAACGTACCGGCCTGACCGCCGACTCCATCGACGACATCATCCTCGGCCAGGCCTCCCCCGACGGCGCCGCACCGGCACTCGGACGCGTCGTCGCCCTGGACGCCGGACTCGGTGACAGCGTGCCCGGCATGCAGCTCGACCGACGCTGCGGCTCCGGACTGCAGGCCGTGGTCACCGCCGCCGCCCACGTCGCCACCGGTGCCGCCGACCTGATCATCGCCGGCGGCGCTGAGTCGATGAGCCGCACCGGATACTCCGTCGACGGCTCCATCCGCTGGGGTGTCAAGGGCGGTGACCTGGTCCTGCACGACCGTCTCGCCGAGGGGCGTGCCTCCGCCGGAGGACGCAACCACCCCATCCCCGGCGGCATGATCGAGACTGCCGAGAACCTGCGACGTGAATACGGCATCACCCGCGAAGCGCAGGACGCCCTGGCCACCGAATCCCACCGGCGCGCCGTTGCAGCCATCGACGACGGGCTCTTCGCCGACGAGATCGTCCCGGTAACCGTCCCCGGAAAGCGGCGCCGCGATCCGGAGACCGTCGTCGACCGCGACGAGCACCCGCGCCCGGGCACCACCACCGACAAGCTCGCCGGACTGCGTCCGGTGATGGGCCGCCAGGACGACGAGGCCACCGTCACCGCCGGCAACGCCTCCGGCCAGAATGACGGCGCCGCCGCCATGATCGTCACCACCCGTGCCCGTGCCGAGGAACTCGGCCTGGAGCCGTTCGCCCGGCTGAGCGGTTGGGCCGTGGCCGGTGTCGCCCCGGAGACCATGGGCATCGGTCCGGTCCCGGCCACCGCCCGCGTGCTCGACCGGCTCGGAATCTCCCTCGACGACCTCGACGTCATCGAGCTCAACGAGGCCTTCGCCGCACAGGCGCTGTCAGTGCTGCAGGAGTGGGGTGTGGCTGCCGACGATCCTCGCCTGAACCCACACGGTTCCGGGATCTCGCTGGGCCACCCGGTCGGAGCCACCGGCGCCCGGATGCTGGTGACCCTCTGCCACGAGCTACGCCGCCGCGGTGACAAGACTAAAAGCGGCGGCAACAGTTCCACGTCCCTGCGCGGACTGGCCACCATGTGTATCGGTGGTGGGCAGGGGCTGGCCGCCGTCCTCGAAGCAGAGTAAGCCTGACGGGCGTCCCCTCAGTATCCACTGCCACACGTACGAAGGAGCCGATTCATGACCTCAGCGAACCCTGGAACCTCCCCCCTGACCCTGCACGCCGACGCCTACGGTCCCACCGACGCCGACACCGTGGTGTTGCTCGGCTCGCTCGGCTCAACCACCGAGATGTGGTTGCCCCAGCTCGACGGCCTCAGCACGGGTCGG
The DNA here is from genome assembly GCF_007673095.1 of Corynebacterium glyciniphilum AJ 3170. GTDB lineage: Bacteria > Actinomycetota > Actinomycetes > Mycobacteriales > Mycobacteriaceae > Corynebacterium. The sequence goes on along the minus strand of NZ_VDYZ01000004.1, from coordinate 147,790 downwards.
CGGGTCATCGCACTGGACCACCGCGGGCACGGGCGGTCACCGATGACACCGGCCGACGACGCCAGCCCGACTGTGCCGGATCTCGCCGCGGACGTCCTGCACACGCTCGATGGACTGGGGGTCGGCCGGTTCACCGTGGTCGGACTCTCCCTCGGCGGAGCGGTCGCACAGTATCTCGCGGCCACCAGTGACCGGGTGGACGGCGCGGTGTTCATCTGCACCGCCGCCAAGTTCGGGGAGCCCTCGGGGTGGGTCGACCGGGCCCAGACCGCCCGTACCGAGAGTGTCTCCGCACTCGCCGACGCGGTCATCGCCCGGTGGTTCTCCCCCGGTTTCCGCGAGCAGAACCCCGCGACGACGGACCACTTCCGCGACATGATCGCCGCCACCCCGGACGAAGGCTACGCAGCCTGCTGCGACGCCCTCTCCCGGTGGGACTTCACCTCCCGTCTCGGCGAGATCACCGTGCCGACACTGGTCATCGCCGGTGAGCACGATCCGTCCACCGCACCGGAGACCGTGAAGGTGATCGCTGACGGTGTCTACGGGGCGTCCTACGTGGTCCTGTCACCGGCGGCGCACCTGCCGAACCTGGAGCAGCCCGAGACCGTCAACGGACTGATCCGCGGGTTCCTGGCATCGTGACGACGGACTGAGGGGAGAGCAGAATGGCAAACTCGCGATCGGGTGAGTCGGTCCTCCAGCGGGCGATGAGGATCCTGGAGTGTTTCGACGCGGACACGCCACGGTTGACGGCCTCGCAGATCGCCGAGGCCACCGGGCTCTCGCGGTCGACCACCCACCGTCTCGTCACCGAGATGACGTCGGTGGGGATGCTGCACCGCTACCCCGACAGCACACTGTCCGTCAGTAACCATTCCTGGGAGACCTCGGTACGGTGCAGCCCTCTGGAACAGCTCAGAGGGATCGCGAAGCCGCTTCTTGAGGATCTGCATTCGCGTTTCGACCACCATATCTGCCTCACGGTACCTGACTTCGATTCCCTCAGCGTGCTCTCCCTGGAACGCTTCGATGCCACATACCCGCTGCGGATCCTCAGCCGTCATGCGTCACGACTGCCGATCCACAACAACTCCACCGGACTGACGATGTTGGCTTTCGCCGGAGAGAGGATCATCCGGCGTGTACTGGACGGATCACCCCGCGACCAGGAAACCGGGACTCCGCTCGACCCCGCACGGGTCCGCGCAGACCTCACCGAGATCAGGAGCCGGGGGTACGGGCACATCGTCGGTGGCATGGTCATCGAGAACACGTCTTTCGCGGTCCCCTGCTTCGACCATTCCGACGGCTCCGTGCAGTGCTCGCTCGGCGTCGTGGCCCGTACCGACCGGTGCGACCACAGTGCGGTCCTCTCCGCACTTACTTCTGCGGGCAGAACACTCTCCGAGGAAATCACCTGCGGTCCCACCCCTGGAGTCCCCCCGATGCCCGCTGAGAAGTCGGCCTGATCATCCCCCCGCCGTCCCGTTCAACGGGAAGCGGTCGGCAGCCACGCTCCGTGGAAATACGGTTCACAGTGTCCAACGCAGTGTGTTCCACGTCATAGAGCACCGCTGACATCAGACCCAGAATGGAGAGCACCGTGACATCAACTGCCACGAATGCCGAGCGGGAGCAACCGCACCGGGAGAAGAGTCCGAAGAAGGCCGCCATGGCCTCCCTGCTCGGTTCCACGCTTGAGTACTACGACTTCGTCATCTACGGGACGGCATCCGCACTGCTGTTCAACCAGCTGTTCTTCCCTCAGGGCGATCCCGTCGTCGCCACGATCGCGTCCCTGGCCTCCTTCGGTGTGGCCTATGTGGCACGTCCCTTCGGAGGTCTGATCATGGGGCACATCGGCGACCGGATCAGTCGTCGTACCGCCTTGATGGTCACGCTGGTCATCATGGGCCTCGCGTCCGTGTCGATCGGTCTGTTGCCGACATACGAGTCCATCGGCATCTGGGCCACCGTCCTCCTGCTGATCTGCCGCATCGCCCAGGGTTTCTCTGCGGGTGCGGAGTCTGCAGGCGCCTCGACGATGACCATGGAACACTCCCCCGAGGGGCGCCGAGCGTTCTTCACCAGTTCCGTGATGGCGGGCTGCTCCATCGGCAATGTGCTGGCGGGGCTGGTCTTCCTCCCCTTCCTCGCGCTCCCCGAGGAACAGCTGATGAGCTGGGGCTGGCGGATCCCGTTCCTGCTGTCCGCTGTGGTCCTGCTGGTCGCGTACTTCGTGCGTACACGACTGGAGGAGCCCGACGCCGTCGCCACCGCCGAGGAGAAGATCGGTGAGGATTCCAGCACAGTCAGTGAGCTGCCTGCGATGGCCGTGCTCAAGACACAGGGTGTGGACGTCATCAAGATCGTCATGATCACGCTCTACTCGGTCATCCAGACCACCTTCAACGTCTACGCGCTGAGCTACGCCACTGAGCATGCCGGCATCGAACGCCCCACGATGGTGACCATCAACACGGTGGCACTGGCGGTCTCCATCGCCTTCATTCCGTTCCTCGCCTGGGTGTCCGATCAGATCGGGCGAAAGCCCGTCCTCTTTATCGGCGCGATCGGCTCCGTGATCACAACCTACCTGTACTTCATGGCGATCAACGACGGGCATATCGCGTTGATGTTCGCCATCTGCATCCTCAACCAGGGGCTCTTCTACTCCTGCTGGAATGCGACGTGGACGATCTTCTTCCCGGAGATGTTCGCTGCCCCCGTGCGCTACACCGGAATGGCCATGGGCAACCAGCTCGGTCTGGTGATCGTCGGTTTCGTGCCTGCCATCAACACCGCAATCTATGCCTGGACCGGCTGGCAGGCGGTGGCGACCTTCATCGCGGTCTGCGTCGCCGTCAGTGTGGCGGTCATCATGACCTGCCGTGAAACGGCTTTCACTCCCCTCGACCAGCTGGGCCTGAAGAACACGCCGAAGTACACCCGGGCCGATCAGCGAGCGCTGATCGCTGCTGCGGGGACTCGCGAGCCCGGCGCCATCGCAGACATCGCTCCGGAAGACGGTTCCCGGGAGCCCCTTCCCAGTAGCGCCCCCTAACCAACGAGAGAGAGTATTCACCATGTCATCGTCCACTGTCCCCAACAACCTCAGAGTCGGCATCGTCGGCTGCGGAGCCATCTCCCGCAACCACCTCGAGGCCTTCGCCGCCGCTGAAGGAGCCGTCGTCACGGTCGTCTGCGACATCGACCCGGACCGCGCCAGGGACACCGCGGAGAAGTACGGGGTCGCCCACGCCGTCAGCAGTGTCGAGGACCTGCTCGCGACCGGGGTCGACATCATCTCGGTGTGCACCCCGCACCCCACCCACGAGGAGGTCGTCCTCGCCGCCGCAGCAGCCGGTGTCCACGTGCTGTGTGAGAAGCCCATCGCCGTGGATCTGGACTCCGCCCGTCGGATGACCGCCGCGTGCGACGCAGCCGACGTCCGCCTGGGCGTCCTGTTCCAGCGTCGGTTCTGGCCGGATGCCCGCCAGATGAAGGCGGACCTCGTCCCTGGCCGACTCGGCGAACCGATTCTCGGCCAGTGCACCGTCCTGCTGCACCGGGACCCCGGCTACTACTCCGCCACGCCCTGGCGCGGCACCTGGGCCAGTGACGGCGGAGGTGTGCTGATGACGCAGGCGATCCACTACATCGACCTGCTGATCTGGATGCTCGGCGACCCCGTGGAGGTGTCAGGCAAGATCGCCACCTTCACCCACGACATCGAGGTCGAGGACACCGCCGTAGCCACGGTGACGTTCGCCTCTGGTGCCCTGGCCACGATCAACGCCACGACCGCAGCAGACACCGCACTCGGCGCGCGGGTGCAGGTCACCGCCTCTTCCGGTGCTACGAGGGCGATCCTCGAGTTCCCCGAGGGCACCGACGGCCGCGCCGTCCTGCGTGCCGAGGGCGGTACCGTGAGCACCACCCCGGAGTACCCGTCCGACCTGGTGGCCAACGCAGACCTGGGCACGATCAACGGCGCGCTGATCCCCCACCACACCGCCCAGGTCGCCGATTTCGTCGACGCCGTACGCGAGGGACACGAGCCGGAAGTGACCGGGCACGACGCCACCCGTGCCCTGGCCGTCCTGCTCGGCATCTACGAATCCTCCCGGACCGGTGCACCGGTGGCACTGGGACAGGAGGTGACCGCATGAGCAGCACCGCAGTGAACAGGAGAATCGGACTTGCACCGCTGACGGCACTGTCCGTGTCCCCGGACCGCCTGGTCCGGCTGGCCGCCGACGCCGGCTTCGACTTCGTCGGCCTGCGCGTCCTCGCCGTCACCGCCGAGGAACCGTCCTACGACCTGTCGCCGGGGTCACCGCTGCTGGCCGACACCCTGACCGCACTCTCGGAGACCGGGCTGTCGGTGGTCGACACAGAGTTCCTGCGCATCGACGCCGACACCGGCCGCGACACCTGGTTGCCTGCCCTGGAGGCTTCCCAGGCACTCGGCGCGACCCGGTTCACCGTCGCCGCCGGCGACGAGGACCTGTCGCGGCTCACCGAGACCCTCGGCACCCTGGTCCAGGACGCCGCCGCCTACGGGGTGGTCCCCGCGCTGGAACCGATCTCCTACCGCAGTGTGCGCTCCCTCCCCGCCGCGGCAGCGATCGCCCGGGACACCGGCGCGCGCGTCCTGGCCGACACCCTGCACATGGCACGCTTCCACGCCAGCGGCGACGAGCTTGCCGACATCGCTGACCTCGTCGACATGGTGCAGCTGTGTGACAGCCCCGCCACGGCGCCGACGTCTGTGGCAGGCCTCGTCGAAGAGTCGCGCGCGGTGCGTCTGGCACCGGGTGACGGCGACCAGGACCTGGCACAGTACCTCCGCCCGCTACCGGACGGCCTCCCGGTCAGCGTGGAGGTCCCGAACACCGACGAGATCACCCGCCGCGGAGCCGCCGACTGGATCCGCCACCTGCACGACACAACCACCCACCTGCTCGACAGCACGACAACCCTGACCGGAGGACAGACCTCATGACCGAAAAACCCACGACTGCCTACGACACCATCGTGATCGGCTCCGGCGCCGGTGGACTCTCCGCCGCAGTGACCGCCGCACACCGCGGACTGTCCGTCGCAGTGGTGGAGAAAGCCGACGTGCTCGGCGGTGCCACCACTTGGTCCGGTGGCTGGGCCTGGACACCGGGAACCAGCTTCGCCCGACGCGACGGTGTCGTCGAGGACACCGAGGAGTTCCGCACCTACCTGCGCTCTGTCATCGGCGACTACTACCAGGACGACAACATCGACGCCTTCCTCGACGCCGCGCCCGAGATGGTGGACTTCTTCCACACCAGGACGAAGCTGCAGTTCACCCCCGGTGCCGCGATCAAGGACATCTACGGCGACCTGCCCGGCGCTGGGACCGGTCACCGGTCGGTGGGGCCGACACCCTTCAACGGACGCAAGGTGCGTCCGGAAGTGCGGGCGAAACTGCGTCACCAGCTCTACGAGACATCCTTCCTGGGGATGGGCATCATGGCGGGACCGGACCTGAAGAAGTTCCTCTCCGCGTCCCGTGGGGACGTGCGCGGGTGGGTTCACGCCGCCCGGCGCGTGCTGGTGCACGTCTGGGACGTGGTGGTGCACCGTCGCAACATGCAGATGGTCAACGGTGCGGCGATGATCGGTCGACTCGCCGCGTCCGCCGACGAGCTCGGTGTCGACCTGTTGACGGGCACCGCCGCCCACGAGCTGGTCACCGACGCGTCCGGGCGGGTCACCGGTGTGACTGTCGTCGGGCCGGACGGCACCCGCGAGCTCACGGCCGCACGCGGGGTGGTGTTGGCGACCGGTGGTTTCCCGTCGGACGTCGAGCTGCGCCGCGACTTGTTCCCCCGTACCCCCACCGGCCAGGAGCACTGGACGTTGGCGCCGAAGGAGTCCACCGGTGACGGTCTGCGGATGGCACAGGCCGTCGGTGCGGCCACGACGACGGACCTGAAGGCCCCGGCGGCATGGTGCCCGGTGTCCGAGGTCCCGTACCTCAACGGGAAGGTCGGTACGTTCCCCCACATCATGGACCGTGCCAAGCCCGGGTCGATCGGTGTGGTGTCGACCGGTCGACGCTTCGTCAACGAGGCCAACGGCTACTACGACTACGTCGACGGCATGATCAACGCCGCCCCGGAGGGCGAGCCGGTGCAGTCCTGGCAGATCGCCGACTCCACGTTCGTGCGTCGCTACCCCCTGGGCATGGCGAAACCGTTCCCTGTGCCGCTGTTCCCGTACATCCGCAACGGCTACCTGGTGAAGGGCCGGACGCTGCGCGAACTCGCGGAGAAGTGCGGTATCGACCCGGACGGCTTGGAGACCACCGTGGCCGAGTTCAATGACAATTCCCGTCGTGGTGAGGACCCGGAGTTCCACCGGGGCGAAACGGAGTTCAACCGCTACGGCGGTGACCCGAAGGTCGGCCCGAACCCGGCACTGGCTCCACTGGAGAAGGGGCCGTTCTACGCGGTGAAGGTTCTGCCCGGCAGCTTCGGCACTTTCGCCGGTATCTCCGCCGACGGTCGTGCCAGGGTACTCGGCGAGGACGGTTCCCCGATCGCCGGCCTGTACACCGCCGGCAACGACCGGGCGTCGATCATGGGCGGGTTCTACCCTGCCGGTGGCATCAACCTGGGGCCGGCGCTGACGTTCGGGTATGTCGCGGGCCGGGAGATGGCCCAGGGAACGGCCCAGGGAACGGCCCAGGGAACGGCCTCGCCTGAGGCCAGTTAGGTGGTCGATGCCGCACTGTCGGCCGCACCGGTCGCGCTGACGGTCGTCCTCCTCGTCACGCGGCTGCCCGCCTGGGCACCTCCGGTGGCGGGCATTGCCGCGGCGACGGCGGTGAGCCTCGTCGTGCTCGACGGCAGCGTCGGGGACCTCGCCGGTGACGCCGGGGGCTCCTGGGACACGCTGCTGAAGGTGGTGGCCATCATCGGCGCCGGTGCTCTGTTGGCGCGCGTGATGCACCACACCGGGGCCCAGGACAACATCGCCACCTGGCTGTCCCGCGGCGGAGCATCGGTCGCGGCTGCGCTGCTGATGACCCACGGCGTGGTCCCCTTCATCGAATCGGTGACCGGCTTCGGCGTGACCGTCCTCATCGGGTTGCCGTTGATGCTGGCCTGCGGGTTCTCCCCGATGCCTGCCGCCACGATGGTGCTGCTGGGACTCACGGTCAGTCCGTGGGGGTCCATGGCACCAGGGACGCTGCTGGCATCAGACATCGCCGGGTCGTCACTGCGGGACATGGGGCTTGCATCCGCCGTACTGTCTCTTCCGGTGTTCGTGGTGTCCGGGGTCTTCATCGCCGTGATCGCCGGTCGCGACTCTTCGGCGGACACACATGCCGGCGGCGTCCGCATAGCGCACCATCTGCGGTGGGTGGCTGCAGGGACAGGTTCTGCGCTGCTGCTCTGGGTCAGCATCTCCGCCGCGAACTGGGCGCTGGGAACACCCGTCGCCGGTGCAGCCGGTGCAGCGGTGGTGGCGGTGTCCTGGTTGCTGGTGGTCCGCGGAGGCCGTCTTCTCCCCGCCCCGGGCACCTCGCTGCTGCCCTATGCGGTCCTGGTGCTGGGGACGGTCACCGGCCAGTGGGCCGCCTCGCACATCGACATCTCCCCCGTCGCCGCGGTACTCGAGTCCCCGGCGCTGTGGGCCCTGGCCGGGGCAGCGACCGGCATACTGTTGTTCACCCCGGACGCCGGAACCCGCGTCACGCTGTCCACCGAAGCCGGCAGCATGCTTCTCCAGGTGGGCATACCGACCACACTGTATGTCGTGTTCGGCACGGTGATGGGCGCCGGTGGCCTGGCCGGTGCACTCGCCGGAGCACTCACCAGTCTGGGAATGGGATACCTGGCCGTGTCCCCGTTCCTGGCGGCCCTGTCCGGCTACATCACCGCGTCAGGCACCGGGGCCAACGCAATGTTCGGCACCACGCAGGTCGCCGCCGCCCACGCCCTGGATGTCTCCCCGTTCTGGATGATGGCCGCGCAGAATGTCGCGGCGGGCTGGGCCGTGGCTGCCAGCCCGGCACGCATCGAACTCGCCTACCGGATGATCGCCGGCGGCCACCGCCGGACCGGCGGGGACGGCGGGGACGGCCCTGTGCCGACACGGTCCGGGCTGCTGAAGGTCATGGTCCCAGCCGTCCTGTCGGCCACCGTGCTGTGCGGCGCCCTCAGCCTGGTGTTCCTGATGTGAGACCCTACTGCACCGGGCCGACACCGGTACCCGGACAGTAGACTGTCGACGTGTCCCTCTTCCACCGCGGAGGACAGCCCCGCCTCCACCACCCGCAGGTCAGGGAGATCCTCGCCCACCAACAGACCGTCACACCAGGCAGTGGACTCGTCATCGGCGTCCGTGACCTCTCCGGCGGCGGAACGTCCGGCGTGCTCCACGATGTCGCCACCGGGTCTCCCACGTGGAATGTGGTCCGTACCCGGCTGTTACCCGGACCGCATCGTCCCGCCGTCCTGTCGCTGCCCGACAACTCCGCCGACACTCTCTTCCTCGCCGAGGACGTCCACCTGGCTGACCCGGAGTCCCTGCGACGCCTGTACGAGGACGTCCACCACGGCAAGCACGCCTCACGCACGGTGGTTGTCGCCACCACGGCCGCCACCGGTCATGAACCGACGGCACCATTCCGACTCGGGGATGTCGAGGTCGTGTTGCCGCCACTGTCCGTTGAGGATGTCGGTGTGTCGGTGGAGTCCTCGACCGGTGTGTTCCCTCCGCCACGCCTGGCAACCGCTCTGCACACCATGACCGGCGGGCGTGTCGACCTGCTGACCGAACTGCTCGACGGCACCCCTGCCGATATCAGGGACGGACGGACACCCGCGGCGCCGGACACCTGGACGGTTGCCCTGACGGATGCACTGGACAACGTCACGGCCCGGGCCACGGCCAGCACCGGTCCCCCGCAGGCGCGACAACAGCTGGTCGGCCTGCTCCGGGCCGTCGCGGTCGGAGGAGGGCCGTCCGCAGATCCCGTGCCTCTGCCCCTGCTGCGGGACCTGGTGGGAGAACTCACCGCAGCCGACGACGAGGTATTCTCCCTGGTGCTCCGCACCGTCGCCGGACCGGCAGTCGAGTTCCGCGACCCCCGCCACCGCGCAGCCGTACTGCAACAGACCCCGCCCCCGGTATCTGCTGACCTCCACGACCGTGTCGCACACGCTCACACCGTCCCCGGACGCGCCCTGTACCACCGACTGCAGGCCGTCCTGACCGGCGGACCAGGCGCGGTCGACGACGTCGTGCCGCAGATACGGGCCCTCGCCTCCACCTACCACGACCAGGGTCAATGGCAGGCTGCGGCGGACCTGCTGTGCATCCTCCCGGGCGGTGCCGACACCGACAGCACCACCGAGATAGTGGAGGCCCTGACGCGGTCAGGTGACCTGCCCGCCGCCCGGCTCTGGTCGCAGGGTTCCCTGGGACCGGCGCCGAGTGTGTCCTTCCTGGCGATGCACGCCGGGAACCGCCGCCGTGCCTATGCCGCACTGGGTGACGGTGCATCCGACAGTGCCGCCGCTCCCGGGGTCGAACGTCAGCGGGCGCTCCTCGCCTTCGCGGACTGGGACCCCCACATTATGCTCGAACACGCCATATCCGCCGACCACGACCTGCTCATCGCCGTCGCCACCAGCATCATCGACGGCTCCGGGAGCACGACGGACCGGCCGGACGGTCCCCACCGCCTCGTCGACGGCTGGCTCTCCCTCGTCAACGACGACCCCCTCACCGCCCGCGAAATGCTCTCGTCACCACTGCCGGCACTCTCGTCCACCCTGCGGATCTGGCGGGACGCCTGGCTCGCCCGGACCCACTACGTCCTCGGCGACTTCGAGACCGCCCGCCGTACCGTCGAACGCGGTCTGGCCACCGGCGATGCCCACGGCAGCACGCTGCTCGACCCCCTCCTGCTGTGGACCGGTGCCCAGGTCGCCGCCTTCCAAGGTGACTTCTCCGCTTCACACCAGTACACCAGCCGGTTGCCCGACGACCCGGAATCTTTCCTCATCCAACGGCTCCCCGCCGCGATGAGCCGCATGATCACCACCGCCACCAGCAGTGACCTGGTGGCTGCGCTCCGCGTGGGTGAGTCTCTCGCCAGGATCGGCACCGAGAAAGACACCCAGCAACCCGGGTTCTGGCCGTGGGAGGACGTCTACGCGCAGTGCCTCGTGCGCGCCGGGAAGATCCGTGCGGCCGATGCCGTCGTCACCGAAGCCGAGCAGCGTGCGGGAGCACGTGGACTGGCCTCCGTCGCCGCGAAGTTACGTGTCCCCCGCGGAAGCATCCTGCTGCGACGAGGGGACACCGATGCCGGCGTGCGGTGTTTCGACGAGGCAGTGGACATCATCACCGACACCCCGATGCGGGCCTACCAGTCCCGTATCCTGCTGGAATACGGCCAGGTACTCCGTCGACTCGGTCGACGTCGACGCGCGGACGAGATCTTCGGCCGCGCCGAGGAGGTCTTCGCGTCGATGGGGGCGCCGGCGATGGTCGAACGGTGCCGACGGGAGCGTCGTGCGGCGGGGATCTCCGGTGCAGCGTCGGCCCCCACCACGACAGTCTCGGGGTCAGGGTCAGGGTCGGGGTCCACCTCCGGCGGGCTCACCACCCAGGAGGAGCAGATCGCGGTCATGGCCGCCGACGGCTCCACCAACCGGGACATCGCCCGGGAGCTGACGCTGTCGGCGAAGACGGTGGAGCACCACCTGACCAGCTGCTACCGCAAGCTCGGCATCCGGGGACGCACCGAATTGTCCGGTGCACTGCAGCGACGTTGACAGGGCCTGCCGTGCCAGGAAATGCCGGGACGGCAGAGCGACAGCACATATCGCACCCCATAAGTTACTGCAGAAAATCTGACCTGGGCTTTCATTAGATTCAGTAGCTTATGGGGTGCGATACTTCCGGTTCAGCCCCCGGTTCAGCCCAGCGAGTAGAACGTCTTACGCATCCGGTCCGCGTCGGCGGTGAGCCCGGTGAAGTGCTCGAACGCATCCACCGCCTGGTACACCGCCATGTGGGTGCCGTTGAGCGTCCGGCATCCCGCCGCCTCCGCCTCCTGCAGCAACTGCGTGGACACCGGCATGTAGACCACGTCGCTGACCCAGTGGTCCGGGGTCAGGCAGGACGTGTCGAAGGACGTCCCGGGATGGCTCAACATCCCCAGCGGAGTCGCGTTGACCACGCCGTCAGCAGCGACGATGGCGTCCTCGACCCCGTCAGGGCCGCGACCGGTCGCGATCGATGTGCCGGTGGCGGCGTTGAGGTTCTCGGCGAGTTCCGCGGCACGTGCGGCGTCGACGTCACGGATCTGCAGCTGCTCGACGCCCGCCTCCGCCAGGGCGAAGGCGATCGCATTGCCCACTCCTCCGGCGCCGACCTGGACCACCGAGCACTTGGAGACGTCGGGAAGTTGCTCCGCCAGGCCACGGGCGTAACCGGTCACGTCCGTGTTGTAGCCGAACGTGCGTCCGTCACGGATCGCCACGGTGTTGACCGAACCCAGGCGTGTGGCCACCGGGTCGACCTCGTCGAGCAGGCCCAGGACCTCACGCTTGAAGGGGTGGGTGATGTTCAGGCCGTCGAACCCCAGGTCCAGGGCACTGGACAACAGCTCGTCGAGGGGCCGCTCCTTCAGCCGTTCGGTGAGGACGTCGAGGCGGCGGTACACGGTGGGGCGCCCCTGGGCAAGCCCCTCTGCCTCGTGCATCGGCGGGGTGCGGGACAGCGACAGGTCTGTGCCGATCAGTCCGAGCAGGAAACTACGGGCGGGTGTGGCGGTCATGGTCGATACCTTCTCTCTGTGGCTTGGTCAGCTGGGGATGCCGCGGGTGGCGTCGCGCAGGACGCGGTACTGGGCGGCGAGGCGCACCGGTGTGTTGTCGACGCCGTGCCCGGCGTAGGCGCCGCGGCGTTCGACGAGTTCGAAGAACATCGTGCCCAGGGTGCCGGTGTAGAAACGCAGGTACTCCCCGTGTTCATCGCGGTCGTAGAGCACATTGCACTCGCGGAGTTCGGTGACGGTGTCGTCGTCGAGATTGAAGCGGGCGACCAGGTCGTCGTAGTAGTTCTCCGGGACCGGCAACATCTCCAGGCCACGGCGACGGGCCCGTCGGGCCAGTCCGATGATGCCCGTGACCCCCAGCGTCACGTGTTCGGGGTACGACGCGGCGAGGAAGTCGCCCTGTTCGCTGCCCTCGGGGGCCACGTTGAGAGTCAGCGAGAAGTCGCCGTCCGGCGCCGACATCACCCGGGAGTGCACGTAGCCGGCCGGACTGGGTACCGCGTCAGGGGCATGGGCCTGCAGGCCCAGCACCGAGGTGAAGTACAGGGCTGCCTCGTCGTGCCGGTGCCACCGCTGCGCCAGTCCCACATGGTCCACCCCGGTGATCCGGGAGTGGGTGTCGGTGACCGCCTCGATGGTGCGGACGTCCTCGCCGATCAGGCCGAACTCCTCCGCCCACACCGGGACGCCGTCCTCCGTGGCCTCGCAGAAGAAGATGCCGGTACCGTCGGGGGTGTAGACACCGTGGAGTTCGGCTTCATCGTCCTGACGCTGTCTCACGATCGGCTGTGCGGAGAGTTTCTCCGCCCGTGCCGCCGACTGTGCCGAACCCTCGACGTCGACACCGAAACTGTCGATGACGGTGTCGCTGCCGGTCGGCCCCAGGTCCCGGACCACGATACGTGCGTCACCCTGCACCCACACCTGGAAGTCCTCCTTGGTGCGATGGTAACCCCCCAGGACGAATCCCAGCTGGTGCAGGAGTTTGGTGATCTCGCCGAGACGGCCGGTGTGCAGTTCGACGAAACTGTAGGCACTCGGGGTCGTCGCCTCCGGCAGGGCGGCGAGCCCGACCGGGTACGAGCCGGGACCGGGGCGGGGGTCGGCGGCAGAGTCGGCGTCCAGAACCCGGTAGACCTGGTCCTCCAGCCACCGCAGTGAACGCAACCCGTCGACGGCGGTACGGGTCACGTCGGCCTGGCGGAAGGAGTCGTTGAAGATCTCGAGCGACACCGGCCCGTCGTAGCCGGCGACGGTGAGCAGACGGAGGAACTCCACCAGGTCGAAATCACCCTCCCCGGGGAAGACCCGGTGGTGCCGGGACCAGGACAGCAGGTCCATGTCACGACGGGGGGCGTCGGCGAGTTGGACGAAGAAGATCTTCTCGCCCGGGATGTCGGTGATGCCCGAGGGGTCGTCACCCCGGGACAGGATGTGGAAGCTGTCCAGGCAGGTACCCACATTGGGATGATCGGCCAACTCGACGATGCGGTAGGCGTGCCGGTAGGTGTTCACGTACTTACCCCAGGCCAGCGCCTCGTAGGCCAGCCGGATACCGTACCCGGCGGCGAGTTCACCCGCCCGGCGTAGCTGGGAGGCACACACCTCGTCATCGTCGACGGTGGCGGTACCGACGTTCGAGCAGATCAGGATCATGTCGATGTTCAGCCGCTGCATGATCCTGAACTTGGACTCCAGGCGACGCAGGTTGTCGAGGAACTGATCCTCATCCACCCCGTCCAGGTCACGGAACGGCTGGTAGAGGTCGAAGGACAGTCCCAGTTGCTCTCCCCTGGCCCGGATCTGCTCCGGAGAATGCGGGGAGACGACCAGGTCCTGCTCGAAGATCTCCACTCCGTCGTACCCTGCGTCGGAGGCGGCACGGAGTTTCTCGGCGAGTGTGCCGGACAGGCACACGGTGGCTACGGAAGTTCTCATTGCTCCTGCTTCACTTTCTGCACGAATGTGTCACCCGCGTCGATCTCGTCGAGTGTCATGAAGGCGGTTTCCCGGGTGGTGGCGACGGCGACCGAGACAAGGACGGCCACGACCGACGAGAAGAGTGCGACACCGAGGTAGTTGTCCCCGTCGGATCCTGCGACCAGGGAGGCCAGCACCGGGGCGAAACCGCCGGAGAGCGCGAACCCGATCTGCGTTCCCAGGGCGACGCCGGTGACCCGCACCGAGGTCGGGAACATCTCGGCGTACAGGGCCGGCCACGTGGCGTTGGACATGGAGTAGAACAGGCCGAACATGACCGCACCGAGGATGAAGATCAACGGCCAGTTCCCGGCGTTCACCGCCATCAGGTAGGGGTACATCACCACCGCGGCACCGAGGGCGCCGGTGATGAACACCTTCTTCCGTCCGAAGCGGTCGGCCGCCGACCCGGACAACGGGATCGACACCAGGGCACAGATGTTGCCGGTCACGGTGACCCACAGCATCGTGGAGCGGTCCAGGCCGACGATGGACGTGGCGAAGGACAGCGACCAGACGGTGAAGACGATGTTGACCGTGTTGATCAGGGCGGCGAAGGCGACCCGGATCACGGCGGTGCGGTGGTACTTCAGCACCAGCTGCAGCGGGTTGTGCCGGGCGGCGGCGGCTCGGGCCGCGACCCGCTCCATGGTTTTCGGGTCGATCTCCTTCTCGTCCTCCTTGACCTTCTCGTCCTCCTTGGCCTCCTCGACTTCGGCGGCGGTCTCCTGGAAGGCCGGCGGCTCCTCCAGTCGGCGGCGAATCACCCAGGCGATGAGCACGACGAAGGCGGAGAGCCAGAACGGCACCCGCCATCCCCAGCTCATCAGGGCATCGTCCGACAGGAAGGCGGTGAAGGGAATGAAGACGGCGGTGGCCAGCAGTGTTCCGAACTGCGTGCCGTGCAGTGTCCAGGCCGTGGTCCAGGAACGGTGCTTTTCTTCGGCATGTTCCAGCGAGACGGCGATGGCGCTGCCCTGTTCACCGGAGGCCGAGATGCCCTGCACGATGCGGCACAGTGCAAGGAGGAGCGGCGCCAGCAACCCGACCTGGTCGTACGTCGGTAGACAGCCGACGGCGAATGTCGACGCACCGATCATGAACAGAGACAGCATCAGGACGAACTTGCGTCCGAAGCGGTCGGCCAACGGCCCCATGATCAGCGCGCCCAACGGCCGTACCACATAGGCGATACCGACCGTCGCCATGGAAGCGAGTACCGCCACCCCGGGCGACGTCCCCTCCGGGAAGAACAGGACGTTGATGACCAGCGCCGCGGCGGTGCCGTAGACGGCGAAGTCGTAGTACTCCAGGGCGGAGCCGACCCAGCTGGACAACGCCGCCCGCTTCGGGGTCTTCTGGGGCGTGGCTGGTGAGGTCGGTGAGGTCGGTGAGGCACTCATGACCGGACGTCCTTTCCTTCTACTGCGGCAATCGTCGACGGACGCAGCGTCCGGGAGAACGAGAAGATCGCGAAGCCCAGGACACCGACGATCGCGAAGGCGAAGAAACCCCACGGGTAGGCGATTCCGGCGGTGACCATGATGCCACCGAGCAACGGTCCGGAGATCGCGCCGAGGCGTCCGATGCCGGCGGAGAAGCCCATCGCGGTGGCCCTCGACGACGACGGGTGGTTCTCACCGACGAAGGCGTAGATCAGCACCTGCGAACTGAAGACGAAAACGCCGGTGAGGAAGACGATGACGTACAGGCCGACCAGCGGCAGCCGGATCGCCAGCAACGCGAGGAACACGGCTGAGCAGAGGAACCAGATCAGGGCCGTCTTGCGCGGAGAATGGATGTCGGACACCCGTCCCGCAATGAACAGTCCGACGACGGCACCGACGTTGAGGACCATGAGGAAGGCCAGGGAGTTGCCCAGGTCGTAGTCCGCCTCCCGCATGATCTGGGGGAGCCAGGTGTTCAGACCGTACACGAGCAGCAGGCCCATGAAGGAGGTGCCCCAGATCGCGAGGGTGTTGATCCGGAACGTGGGCTGGAGCAGCGCACGGATGCCGTCGGTGTTCTCACCCTCCTTCTGCTCCTGCAGGGTGTCCATCTCGGTGTCGACCTGCAGGCCGTGAGCGCGTTCAATGGACTCAGCTTCCTCGATGCGTCCCTTGATCCGGAGGTAGGCCGGTGATTCCGGCAGCATGAAGAACAGGGCCGGGGCGAGGATGAGACCGGGGATGGCTCCGGCGATGAACATGGCGTGCCAGCCGGCGGCATCGATGAGGAACATTCCCAGCAGTGCGGTGAGCACCGCGCCGACGTGGTAGCCGGTCATCAGGGTCGTGGACGCCGACCCCGCCTTCCGTCCGGACCGGAACTCCGTGACCAGGGAGATCGCGGTCGGCAGGGCGCCACCCAGCCCGGCACCGGCAAGGAAACGCCATAGTGAGAACCACGCGACGTTCGTCGTGAACGCCAGGAACAGGGTGAACACCGAGAACAGAAACACCGCGCTGATCAGCACACGTCGGCGCCCCAGCTTGTCGGTGAGGAACCCGATCACCAGGGCACCGATCGTCATGCCGACCAGGCCGATGGTGGTGATCTGTGTGGCCTGGGCACCGGTGAGGTCCCAGGCCGGGTCGTCCAGCATCGACGGGATCGTCGTGCCGAGCACGACCAGGTCGAATCCGTCGAGCAGGACCGCGATCCAGCACAGGACGGTGACGTAGGCGGTCGATTTAGTGGCCGTGGTGGGCATGCTTCAGACCTCGAATTCCGGGAGATCACGGCCGACGTACTGCTCGGCCAGGTAGCGGCGTCCTGCCTCAGAGGACAGGACGGAGGACAGTTCTGCGAGACGACGCCGCGACTCGAACGTCGTCGCGTCGGGTGCCTGGTGCAGCATGGACGACATCCACCAGGAGAAGTGCTGTGCCCGCCAGATGCGGGGCAGGACGATGTCGGAGTAGTCGGCGAGCAGCTCGGGGCTCCCCCGCAACGCCCGCACGAGGGCCGGTGCGAGCACCGCGACGTCCGCAATGGCGAGGTTCATGCCCTTCGCACCAGTCGGCGGGACGGTGTGGGCGGCGTCGCCGGCCAGGAAGAGCCTGCCCCGCTGCATGGGCTCGGTCACCGCCGAACGGAACCGCAGCACCGCCTTGTCGAAGATCTCCCCCTCGGAGATGCGTAGGTCCGGTGAGTCGGCCCGGGTGTGCAGTGCCTCCCAGATCCGGTCGTCCGACCAGTCGTCCACTGTGTCGGACGGATCGCACTGCAGGTAGTAGCGCTGCACGGCGTCCGACCGGGTGGAGATCAGCGCGAAGCCCTCGGGGTGGGTGGCGTAGATCAGCTCTTTCTGGGTTTTCGGCGCATTGACCAGCACACCGAACCAGGCGTACGGGTACTCGTGACGGTGACGTCCCACGCCCGCCGGATCGACCGTGCCGCGGTGGGGCGAACGCGAGCCGTCCGCGGCGACGACGTAGTCGGCACGCAGGCGTTCGGACCGCCCCGACGAATCTGTGTAGTCGATGACCGGAGCGTCTTCCGTACCGCTCACCGCGTCAACCGTGGTATCGAAAAGAACGGTGCCGCCGTCGTCCAGGCGTCGGGCGATCAGGTCGATGAGGTACTCGTGCTGCGGGTACACGGCCACCGTGTGCCCGGTGAGGTCGGTCAACGGGATACGGGTCCGCTCCCCCTGTACCGAGATCTCGATCCCCTCGTCGATGTCGGCTTCGCGCTCCATGCGTTCGCCCACGCCCGTGCGGCGCATGAGGTCCAGTGTGCCCTGCTCCAGGATCCCGGCGCGCACGGTGGTCTCGACCTCGTGGCGTGACCGCGATTCGAGCACGACCGACTCCACACCGTGCTGGTGCAGCAGGTGCGACAGGGTGAGCCCTGCCGGGCCCGCACCGATGATCGCGACCGGCGTGTGGCCGGTCATGACAGGTCCTGGACGGCGGCGTTCAGCAGCGAGAAGCCGTGGTTGGAGTTCGGGACGCCGGCGTAGACGGCGGTGTGCAGCAGCACCTCACCGATGGTGTCGGCGTCGATGCCGGCGCGCAGGGCGGCACGGATGTGCATGTCGAGTTCGCCGTCGTTGCCCACGCCGGTGAGGATCGCGATGGTCAGCAGACGCCGCTGGGTGTGGTCGAGCCCGGGACGTTCCCAGACGTCCCCCCAGGCGGTGCGGGTGATGAAGTCCTGGAACTTCTCGGTGACCGGGGTCTTCTTCGCAATGGACCGGTCGACGTGCTCGTCGCCGAGGACGGCGCGCCGGTTTCGCATTCCGCGCTCGTGCGCGGCGTCACGTCCGGTGGAGTAGGCGTCAGAATCACTCATGAGGGGTTCCTTTCAGGTCGTCCAGCACGGCGTCGACGATGTCGGCCGCATGTCCGGTGTGGTCGGCGGGATCGGTACTGAAACCGTGGTCACGGTGGGCCCGTTCGATCAGTCCGCCGAGGGTCCCGTCGGCGACGGCACGGTCGATGTCCCCACGGGGGACGTATCTGCCCAGAGCTTCGGCGAGGACCGCTCCGTTGGTCAGGGCGAGGTTGCGGCGCATCGCGTCGGTGTCGACGGTGATGCCGTCGATGCTGGCCCGGGTACGGTTCACTGCCCCGGCCGTGGCGGCCGCGAGGTCGCGTACCGTCTGCCATTCGGCGTGCCAGGCGCCGGTCGCCCGCTGCATCCGCTGGTCCATGCAGTCCAGCATCGTTGCGGCAAGCGCCGGGGTCCGTCGGGCGTAGCCGTCGGCGGCGATGGCCGCAGCCGGGTTGGCCTTGTGCGGCATCGCCGAGGAGCCGCCCGGGGTCGACTCCCGCAGCTCCCCCACCTCGGTGGCGGAGAACACGATCACGTCTCCGGCGACCTTGCGGACGGAGCCCGCCAGCGCCGCGAGCGCGGTGGCGACGTGGATCAGCGGGAGCCGGTCGGTGTGCCACACCACCGGGGACTCCGCCAGTCCCAGACGCCGGGCCAGTGCCGCATGCACCGACAGGCCCGACGGTGCAGTCGCCGCCAGGTTCCCGGCGGCGCCACCGTACTGCACCGGAAGTGCATCGAGAACGTCGCGGAGACGGGCCGCCGCGGCAGCGACCTGTCGCAGCCACCCTGCGGCGATGACGCCGAACGTGGTCGGTACCGCCTGCTGACCGAGTGTGCGTCCGATGACCGGGGTCGTCCGGTAGGTCCGGGCCAGATCGGCGAGATCAGCGGTCAGCTGGTCCGTCGTGGCGATGATCGCCTCGCCTGCGTCACGGAGACACAGCACCAGGGCGCTGTCGATGATGTCCTGGCTCGTGGCACCGCGGTGCACGGCGGATACTCCGATCCCGGCATCCGTCGCGGCTGCCTTGAGCCGTCGGGCGAGCGGAATCGCGGGGTTGCCGCCGGCGACGGATGCCTCGCACAGCGCCGCCAGGTCTGTCCCGTCGACGGTCGTTGCCGAGATGAGCCGGGCTGTGGCCGACGCCGTCGCGGTGTCGACGAGGCCGGCGTCCCCCACCGCCAGTGCGAGAGCGGCTTCGACGTCGACCATACGGGCAATGAAAGCGGTGTCCGACACCGCGGCCATCGCCGCGGTGTCACCCGAGGCGACGTCGCTGTAGATGGTGCGTGCCAGCCCCGACACGGGTCCCCATTCTGATTCGTTCACCGGATCAGACCTGGAAGAACGGGGTCTCGGCGGATGCGTCGTCGTGCTGCAGGACGATGTCCATGCGGTAGGCGTTCGTGCCTTCCTCGGTGAGCACCAGCCGGGCACGGCGGTCCTCGGGCACCACGGCGAGCACGGGGTCCTTGTCCAGGTTCTCCCCCAACTCGGCGCCCGGGAAATACGCACGGGTGTAGAGCCGTTCGAGGATGCCACGCGCGAAGACGCCGACTTTCAGGTGGGGTGCCTCCTGGGTCGCATCGTCGGTCGCATGGTCGGTCGCGCCGTCCGTGGATGCCGGGGTTGCGCCGGGACGGCGGGTACGGAAGGTGACCTCCCCGTCGTCGTCGGCCATACCGCGACCGATGCCGGCGCCGAGCAACGGGTTCCAGCCCTTCAACGAGCCCTCGTCCGAGCGCTCGTCCAGAGGCGAGGGGTAGATGCCGTCACCGTCGGCCTGCCAGAGCTCGATCATGGCGTCCTTGACCCGGTGCCCGGCGCCGTCGGTGACCGAGAAGGTGACCTCGATGACGTCACCGGCGGCGAAGGACATCGCGTCCTCGTCGAGGAGGTTCTCGGCGCCGGGGGTGGTCAACCCGATATGGACGTAGGGGCCGACGGTCTGGGACGGCATGATGCCCTGGGGTGCTTCATCCTGGTCCTTGATGTCGGACACCGGGTAGCGGAACGGGCCTGTGGGGTCGCTGTCGATCATCTGTCTTCTCCTGTCGGGAATTGTGGGGCGGGTGTCACTCGAAGTGGGTGGCGTTGCGTCCGCGCAGCACGATGTCGAACTTGTAGCCCAGGGCGAAGTTCTCGCGGGTCTCGTCGTAGTCGAAGACGGAGATCATGCGCTCACGGGAGCCCTCGGGCACCGAGTTGTAGATCGGGTCCTGGAAGAACATCGGGTCACCGGGGAAGTACATCTGGGTGACCAGGCGCTCGGCGAACTGACGGCCGAACAGGGAGAAGTGGATGTGTGCCGGACGCCACGCGTTGGTGTGGTTCCCCCACGGGTAGGCACCGGGCATGACCGTGTAGAAGCTGTAGACGCCGTTCTTGTCGGTCAACGTCCGGGCCACACCGTTGAAGTGGGGGTCCAGCGGTGCGGGCCAGGAGTCGTTCTTGTGCCGGTAGCGTCCCGCAGAGTTGGCCTGCCATGCCTCGATGAGGGTGTCTGGGACCGGCTTGCCGTCGGCACCGAGTACCCGACCGTGCACGAAGATGCGCTGGCCGATGGCTTCGCCGCCGTTGGCCTTGGTCATGTCGTTGTCTTCGTCACCGATCGCGCCTTCTCCGAAGACGGGGCCGGTGGTCTCGCCGAGGCGCTCGGGGAGCATCAGCAGGTCGTTGTTCGGGTTACGGAGCACGGTCGTCCGGTACTCCGGGAAGTGCAGCGGAGCGAAGCTTCCGTCGGTGGTGACGTTACTGATGGGAACCATGATGGTGACCCCTTCTGCGGGATTGCGGGAACGTGATGTGGATCTCACCGTAATAGGCTGTGCGCTATGCGCAAAGTCGTTCACACAGCGAACTACTTTTCCGTTCCGACATGCCGGTGTACTGCGGTTTCAGCGCACATGACTCTTTATCGGGGGTCACCCAGGGGGGTGGTTAAGGGTAAACAAGAACACGTATCGACAACAGCACTGTCTTTACCCGCCGGACACGACAAAGCCGCACGGGGAGAACAGAGACATCCGTTCTCCCCGTGCGGCCCGGTGGTGGTCGAGGACCCGCTCCCCTTACTGGGAGGAGAGCTTGCGGTACTCGAAGACCTGGTCGATGATGCCGTACTCCTTGGCACCCTCGGCCGTGAGGAACTTGTCGCGGTCAGTATCGGCACGGACCTGCTCCTCGGTACGGTCGGTGTGACGGGCCAGCGTCGTCTCCATAAGACGGCGCATACGCTCGATCTCGTCCGCCTGGATCTGGAGGTCCGAGACCTGACCCTGCGTACCTTGCGTGGCAGGCTGGTGGATGAGCACGCGGGAATTCGGCAGAGCAGCCCGCTTACCCTTCGTACCGGCGGCCAGCAGTACAGCCGCCGCAGAGGCAGCCTGGCCCAGGCAGACGGTGACGATGTCCGGACGGACGTACTGCATCGTGTCGTAGATCGCCATCAGGGCGGTGAATGAACCGCCCGGGGAGTTGATGTACATCGTGATGTCCCGGTCGGGGTCAAGCCCCTCAAGCACCAGGAGCTGGGCCATGATGTCATTGGCCGAAGCGTCGTCGACCTGGGTGCCCAGGAAGATGATGCGCTCCTCGAAGAGCTTGTTGTAGGGATTGGATTCCTTGGCGCCCCAGGAAGAATGCTCGACGAACGACGGGAGAATGTACCGCGAGGTGGGCATCTGGGCGCCCGAAACCTGGCCGGTGAGTTCGCTGGCGTGGGTGAAACCGTTCATGTTGCTGCTTTCCATCTCTACTTACTGCTCCTTCGCCGAGCTGATCACGTGGTCGACGAAGCCGTACTCGAGTGCCTGCTGGGCGGTGAACCAGCGGTCACGGTCGGAGTCCTTCTGGATCTGCTCCAGCGACTGGCCGGTGTGCTCGGCGATCAACTCCGCCATCTCACGCTTCGTCTGCGCGAACTGCTCCGCCTGAATGGCGATGTCAGCGGCGGTGCCACCGACACCCGCCGACGGCTGGTGCATCATAATGCGGGCGTGCGGCAACGCGTAACGCTTGCCCTTCGTGCCGGCCGACAGCAGGAACTGTCCCATCGAGGCGGCCAAGCCCATGCCGTAGGTGGCGACGTCGCACGGCGCGAACTGCATCGTGTCGAAAATCGCCATGCCGGCGGTGACCGACCCACCCGGCGAATTGATGTACAGCGAAATGTCCCTCTCGGGATCCTCCGCGCTGAGCAGCAGGATCTGTGCGCAGAGCTTGTTGGCGATCTCATCGTCGACCTGGGTCCCCAGGAAGATGATGCGCTCGCGCAACAGACGCTCGAACACCGAGTCGTTGAGGTTCATCCCCGCGGTAGAGGCCATCTGCGCCTGGCGCAGTGCCTGACCGGCAGACATGTCGTTAGTGCTCACTTATGCTCCTCGCTCAAGTTCACGTGTTGGACTGTGCACCAGACTAGTCAACCCGGTGTGCCCACGCCCCTCCCCGGGGCCATGTTCGCTGTCAGCGCACGGTGGCCGGTCTGACCGACGTCGCTCCGCGTCACTGATTCCGTCGACTCCCCGATGAGCTCCGGACCGGAGTGAACGAAAAACACCGCCGCAGCCCCGGAAAACTCCCGGAGCCGCGGCGGTGACGACCAGTCTGGGTCGGCCGGGCCTAGTTGTCGGCGTTGTCGGCCTTCTCCTCGTCGGACGCCTCAGCGGACTCGCCGGCCGCGTCGGCGTCACCCTCGGCGAGGTCGGCTTCCTCACCGAAGAAGTCCTTCGGGTCGATGGAGGTGCCCTTGTCGTCGTTCACGGTGACCTTGCAGATGTTGATGGCCAGAGCCTTGCCGCGGCGGACGTCGGCGAACAGGTTCGCGATCTGACCGGACTGCTGCAGCTGCATCACGAACTGGTTCGGGTCCATGCCGTAGCGCTGTGCGGTGAACAGGATGTGGTCGGTGAGCTCCTGCTGGGAGACCTCCGGCTTCTCGATGTCAGCCAGTGCATCCAGGAACAGCTGGGTGCGCACAGAGTCCTCGGCACCCTCGCGGGCATCCTCCTCGAACTTCTCGCGGGTGATGTCCTGGGCGGCGAGCATCTGCTCGAACACGGCCTCGTCGCCACCGAACTGACTGACGAGCTGCTGGATCTGACCGTCGACCTGCTCCTTGACGACAGACTCCGGCAGGGCGACCTCGGTCTTCTCGAGAGCGGCGGCCAGAACCTTGTCACGGATGTCGGCGGCCTGCTGGCCCTTGAGCTGCTCCTCGACCTGGGACTTCAGGGAGTCCTTCAGCTCGTCGAGGGTGTCGAACTCGGAGGCCAGCTGAGCGAAGTCGTCGTCCAGCTCGGGCAGCTCGCGCTCCTTGACGGACTTGACGGTCACCGTGGCCTGAGCCTCGCTGTCGGCGTGCTCACCGGCAACCAACGTGGTGGTGAACTCCTTGGACTCCCCCTCGGTCAGACCGGTGAGCGCCTCATCCAGACCCTCGACGAGGGAGGCGGTGCCGACCTCGTAGGACAGTCCCTCGGAGGACGCCTCGTCGACGGTCTCGCCGTCGACAGTGGCGGTGAGGTCGATGGAGACGAAGTCGCCGTCCTGGACAGCGCGCTCGACCGGCTTCAGGGTTCCGAAGCGGGCACGCAGGTTGGTCAGCTCGGACTCGACGGACTCCTCGTCGGCCTCGAGCGCGTCCACCTCGACGGAGAGGTCGGAGAAGTCCGGCACCTCGATCTCGGGGCGGACGTCCACCTCAGCGGTGAAGGTGACGTGGTCGTTGTCCTCGAGCTCGGCGATGTCGATCTCAGGCTGGCCGAGGGCCTTAACGTCGTTCTCTTCGACGGCCTGGCTGTAGCGGCTCGGCAGCATCTCGTTGAGAACTTCATTGAGGATCGATCCGCGACCCAGACGGGCCTCGAGGATCTTCGCCGGAACCTTGCCCTTGCGGAAGCCGGGCAGGCTGACCTGCTGGGCGAGGGACTTGTAGGCATTGTCGAACTCAGGCTTCAGTTCCTCGAAGGGAACCTCGACGGTGAGCTTGGCGCGGGTGGCGCTCAGCTGTTCAACGGAGCTCTTCACGGATGCACACTCCTGTGTGTTCTTGGTCTGTGTACTTGCGGCCGGCGGAGCCACGGGATTGTCCGTCCGCGTCACCTCCGGGTCTCACTACCCCACCTACTGCGGGTCCACCGGACGGTGAAACACAGGGCGGGCGAGGACGGCCGGAGGCTGCCACCGGTAATGGTCGCTGTCGATTTTATCGTGCTGCCGACGACGGTAGACACGGGGGTCGGCTCTCCGGGGACTTTATCTCTCGTCCCCGGGGCTGCCGCCTGGCCGAGCACCCTGTCTGACCGACATCCGGTCGATACCCGTCGGGATAGCGGGATTTGAACCCACGACCCCTCGCTCCCAAAGCGAGTGCGCTACCAAACTGCGCCATATCCCGGCAGCAGAACTGATGTCTCCAGAAGTTCTGCTGGCGACGATGTTACGGGGTGCCGTAAAACCACGGCAACAGCGGGGCCCGTAACCAGCCGTGGTGCGGCACGGGATGTGCGACAGACCGCGTCTCCTCGTCGCGATGGCGGTGTTCACCCGTTCACAAGTGGCACTAAGTGGCACTGCCTGCCGGTTTCCATGGTCCCGTATCGTGGTGTATCGTCGTTCTCGCACCAACGGGAGTGTCGTATAGTGGCTAATACCTCAGCCTTCCAAGCTGAAGACGCGGGTTCGATTCCCGTCACTCCCTCCACTATGTGACCTGCAGCGTTGTAGGTTTTCAGGCGGGACTTCGAGCGGCTTACGCCGCCAGAGGTCCCGCCTTTTCAGTGTATCCACTATCGCGGAGCCCGACTCCACCATGTGGTCCACTACCCCCGCCCCCGCTCTGGTCCCGGCCGAATTCCTCACGCCGATGAGGCGGACGACCCACCGCATGTCAGCCTGGAACCTGTGACTGAGGGTCTTCTACTCGACGAAGTGAATCGCCACTTCAACAGGTGAAGCGGTTCTCGTTCGAGTCTGATCAGTACGTGCTATCAACGTGCTGACCGCATTTATTGACCACAGCGGCCTGCAGAATACGGGTGCCCCGCCACCCGGTTTCACCCGTCGCACCCTGAATAACCCCAAGCGCGTCAGCCTGGGAGCCCCCATTGTCGAACGTATCGCAGACCGATGCGGACAGCTGCGCGAACTCCCCGTTCGACACCTCGATCCCCTCATCACGCATCATCTGCGCGTAGATCTCATCCATCATCCCTGCCCCGCTGGGCGCAGGGCGAGGTGAAGACGTCGGCTCAGGCTCGGGCTCGGGTTCCTCGGTCGGAGTCTCCGTCACCATGACAGTCCGCTCGACCGTGCGATCCACCGTCTGCGTCACCGTCGATGGCGCAGCAACCTCACTATCCGCAGACCCGCACGCTGACACTACGAATGACGCCACGAGCGCAGCCCCGACCACAGTCAGCTTCAACGTTCGAATCACTGCTTACCTCCCGGGTACCACAGTTCCCCGCCCACGGTCTCCTGATACATCTCTTTGAACTCCCCTTCGGTTGGACTGTGCTGCGGACAGAAGACATCCACAGTGGACTTGGGGAGCATGAAGTTCGGGAGTATTCCGTCTGGATCGAATAGCTCCTGCATCTGTTCCAACAGGGTCGTTTTGCCGCTGTCCATCCCCCAGCAGATGTTCCGTGCGTACCGGATGATGTCGTCTTCAGAAAGCTCGCCTCCCAGCTGGATATTAGAGAGCTGCCATTCAACCTCGCCCGCGGCCTCACGCTCGTCGTCCGTGTAGTCGCCATCAATCACCGGATCTTCGGCTATGCGACCTGGCCCGGCATCGTATTCAGTCCACGAACTAGATGACTCACTTGTGGTCGGCAAGGCCGAACGTGAGGACTTCGTCGTTACTTCGTCTGCTTCGGTATCTCCCCCGCAGGCAGTGAGCCCAAGTGTGGTGAGCATGGCGGTGGCGGCCGCGGTTAGTTTCTTGAACGTCATTAGCTAATCATATGTGACGGTCTCAGTGTCCACAGAATCCTGCCAGGAAGTGTGCTGAATCCTGACACCGATCCCTGCGCGTAACGCTCCCTGGTCTCGTCCGCCCAGTTCAAGACATTGTCTTGTTCCCCCACCACTTCACAGAAAAACCCTCGCATACTACGTCCGAGGACCCCATAGGCGAGCAGTGCTTCTGGCGTCCTCAGTTCGTGGCGACGCGTGGGAGCGTACCGGTTCCGGCGGAATGACGGCAGCCGCGCACCGGATCCGGTACGCCCCCACTGAGCGACCTGCCGGGGTTTACAGTCCCTTGAACCCGGAGGGGCGCGGCACGTTGCGCAGGTTCGACTTCGCCATCGTGAACATCTTGCCCACGCCGCCCTCCAGGACGGTACGGGTGGCTGCACGGGCGAATCCGGCGACCTGCTCCAGCGAGATCTCCGGCGGGATGGACAGGGCGTTCGGGTCCGTCACGACGTCGATCACCGCCGGGCCGTCATAGGCGAGCGCCTCCTTGAGGGTCGACTCGACGTCCTTCGGATCCTCGATGCGGAACGCCTTGATTCCGCAGGCTTCGGCGATGTCGGCGTAGTTGACCTTCGCGTGGTCGGTGCCGAAGTCGGGCATTCCGGCGACCAGCATCTCGAGCTTGACCATGCCCAGGGTGGAGTTGTTGTAGACCACTGCCTTCACCGGCACCTCGTGCAGCTTCATGGTGAGAAGCTCGCCCATCAGCATGCCGAGTCCGCCGTCACCGCACATGGCGATGACCTGGCGACGTCCCTCAACTGCCTCCGCCGCGCCGATCGCCTGCGGCAGCGCGTTGGCCATGGTGCCGTGACGGAAGGACGCCAGCAGGGTGCGGTCCGCCGTCGGGGTGATGTAGCGCGCGTGCCACACATTGCACATGCCCGTGTCAGCAGTGAAGACGGCGTCATCGTCCGCCAGGTCGTCGAGCACGTAGGACACGTACTCGGGGTGGATCGGTGTGTGGTGCTCGATGTTCTTCGTGTAGGCGTCGATGACGTGCCGCAGGTTCTTCTCCTGCACCTTCAGCATCGACTCAAGGAAGGAAGCGTCGGTCTTCTCATCGATCAGAGGCAGCAGGTCAGTGATCGTCGCTGCCACATCTCCGGTGACCGGGTAGCGCACCGTGGTGCGTCGTCCGATGTTGCCGCCCTTGATGTCGACCTGGGCGGTCTCGGTGTCGCGCGGAAGGAACTCCGTGTACGGGAAGTCCGTGCCGAGCAGGATCAACAGGTCAGCTTCGTCGAACGCTTCGGAACATGCACCGTAGCCGAGCAGGCCCGACATGCCGACGTCATACGGGTTGTCGTAGTGCAGGTACTCCTTGCCGCCGTAGGCGTGCCCGACCGGCGCCTTGACCTTCTCCGCCAGCGCGAAGACCTCGTCACGGGCGTCCTTACACCCTGCGCCACCGAAGATGGTGACCTTCCTGGACTTGTTGATCGCGTCAGCCAGCGCATCGAGCTCGCTCTGCGCGGGGTGCATGGCCGGACGCTCCGCGGCAATGGCGGAGTCGAGCTGCGGCGACTCCACTGCCTCGTCCCCGGCGATATCGCCGGGGACGACCAGGACGGACACGCCGTTGCCGGCCATCGTCGACTGGATGGCATGGTGCAGGATCGTCGCACCCTGGGTCGCGGAGTTCACCATCTCGCAGTACCCGGAGCACTCGGCGAACAAGGATTCGGGGTGCGTCTCCTGGAAGTAGTGGGAGCCGATGAACTGGGACGGGATGTGGCTGGCGATCGCCAGCACCTTCGCACCGTTGCGGTGGGCATCGTAGAGCCCCTGGACGAGGTGCGTGTTTCCTGGGCCACAGGAACCGGCACAGACAGCGAGGTTTCCGGTGACCTGCGATTCCGCACCTGCCGCGAAGGCCGCAGCCTCCTCGTTGCGGACATGGAACCACTCGATACTGCTGCGTTTCACCGCATTGACCACAGGATTCAGGCTGTCGCCGACGAGGCCGAAGATCCGCCGCACGCCCTGCTTCTCCAGGGCCGCGACAAGTTGTTCCGCATAATTACGCGCCATGTGGACTGCTCCTGAGTGAGAGGGATTATCGGTTAAGTACCCCTCCGACACTATGCCGATGGCGCATTCGCTGCATGGAGAGCTTGATCACCTCACGATGCGCACGATGCAGCTACTTGAAAGATAAATATAGTTTTGGCTTTTTATTACCCCCGTGCGAACCTCCCCTTTCGTTACCATAGTGGCACCATCTGCGGTTTTCCTCCGTTCTTCAGCTCCGCCAGAAGCGAAAACTACTGAAAGAGCAAAAGAAACGTACCGTAAGTTTCCATGAAGCCCACGATCATCGACGCGGACAGTGGCCGCGAACTGTGGACCGCCGCAGAATGTGCCGACTATGCCGGAACGTCCCGAGGAACGTTCACCAGCTACGCGGGCCGAAACCGGGCCCCTAAGCCTGCCGCCAAACACCACGGCCTGACTCTCTGGATCGCCGAGGAAGTGAAGGACTGGAACGCCACCCGGAACCGTCGTCCTCAGGAGGAATGACCCCGCTTCCTGAGAGGAAACGGGCTTCTACTGCGCTTCGGGGATCTCCGGGGTCTGGCCGGTCTGCTCGTAGGTGTCGAGAATCTCGATCCGGCGCTGGTGGCGGTCGACACCCGACCACGGTTCCGCAATGAACGCGTCGACGATGTCGAGGATCTCCGACTCGGAGTGCATCCGGCCGCCGATGCCGATCAACTGGGCGTTGTTGTGCTCGCGGGCCAGCTTGGCGGTCTCCACGGACCAGGCGAGGGCACAGCGGGCGCCGACGACCTTGTTTGCGGCGATTTGCTCGCCGTTCCCCGAACCTCCGAGCACGATGCCGAGGGATCCTTTGTCGTCGACGGTCTTGCGGGCGGCTTCGATACAGAAGGCGGGGTAGTCGTCCTCAGGGTCGAAGGTGTGGGCGCCACAGTCGACGACGGTGTGCCCCTTCTCCTTGAGGTGGTCCGCGATGACATTCTTCATCTCGAATCCGGCATGGTCAGCACCGAGGTAGATACGCATGCGCTCGAGTTTATCCGACGCCGGAGGCTGACAGTTGATAGTGGCTAAGTTTTCGCCCCCGAATGCAGCTGTGGGGCCGGCGTCCTGATGGACGCCGGCCCCACAGCCAACCCGCCGGAAAGGTACCGGTTCTAGCCTAGAGAACCGAGAGCCTCCTGTAGATCTTCTTCCAGCCCCAGTGACCCAATCACTGAGCCGACGAGACTGCCGCCGACCTCAGCGGCCGAATCGTTGCCCGCGAGAGACCCTTCGGTGCTCAGCATGGAGAAGTCGCCACCCAGGACGCCACCGATGATCTTGCCGAACTCGATCAGCTGCTCGATGAGACCGAAATCCATGGCTTACCCCTCAGCCCCGCCGCCAGCGGAAGAATCGGAAAGCGAGCCGGTGACGGACTCGATGGAGCCGGTCAGGTCCCATTCGCTGCTGCCGTCGAAGATGCCCTCCAGCGAGCCTTCTGTACTCAGCACGGTCAGATCGCCCTTGAGCAGGCCGACACCGATCTCGAGCAGGTCGCCGAGAATTTCGGTGATGCCGGTGATTCCTTCAAGTGAACCCATGGTCTACATACCCCTTGTACGTGTGTGGTGATCAGGAAGAGGAGAGAGGTTCGGCGCCAGGTGACACCAGTGCATCATCTGACCTGCCGATACAAGGGATAGTATCCCGTGGGAACACTGCCGGGTGGACAATGTTGAATCCCGCTCACCCCCGGGGGTATGCGACCGGGCGAAGACCGGTAATGCCGGGTCAGGCCACCTATTCGGCGCTCGGGTCCTCGGTCCGGCTCTTCTTCAGCTCGAAAAAATGCTGCCCCACGCTCTACCTGCAATAACCCCATCGTGGCAGGTCAGGGCATGTACGACACATACGGCACATCCAGCATATTCGGGGTCTACGGCACCGCGTGGCGGCACATTGGCGGCACAAGCCCGTCCGGCACCGTCCGATTTGGCAATGCAGTCCCGGTACTGTATAGTAGTTCTTGTGAGGGGGTGAGAGACCCTCACACCGAGTCCCGGACAACGGGTTCGGGACAACTCAACAGTGGATCGGAGGTTGCATGACCGATTGGATTGCAATCCTCATAGCGGCCCTAGCCGGACTCCCCGGCTGGATCGCCCTCTACAGAGACCGCCCCCAGCGGCCCAGAGGGAAGCACCGCAAATGAGAAAACCCCGGCCCCGGCTAATGCTAGTAGCCGGGCCCGGGGCCCTCCGACCCACAAGCCTACCGAAGGAGAACACCATGAGCACCATCGCTCGATACCTCGGCCTCGCTATCGTCGCGGCCCTCATCCTCGCCGGAGGTCCGTCCGTGTGGGTCATCGTCGCTCTCGTCGTCGCTCTCGGGCTGAACGTCGTCCCCGACGTCCTGCTCCGCCGGAATCGCCAGAAGGACGTCCAGGCGTGAACGTCACCATCACCGACAACGACAGCGGGCGGGAACTGTGGACCACCGGGCAGTGCTGCGAGCACACCGGCGTGGGACGCAAGACGTGGTCCGCCTATGTCGCCCGCGAGCAAGCCCCCTCCCCCGTCGGGCACCTCGACCGCATGAGCCTGTGGGACGCCGAGACCGTCCGCACATGGCACGCTGCACGCCCCGGACGCCCCGTTACCCCCGGGGGGCCAGCGAGAGATTAGGTGTCTTGTAGTACCTTCTTTCTGCTCCGGTATGGTGCTCCCATGGATAACGAGCGCCCCGAGAGCACCTTCGATTCAATGATCCTTCGATTCGCCGGCGAAGATGGCGAAGGCCGTGACCTCCACGAGCTTCACGCTTCGCACGTGTCAGATGTCCTCCAGGGATTGGTGGAACTTACAAAGGACTTCGACGAACAAGGTGTTTTTCACGACCCCGACGTTGTGGGGGAGTCTATGGTCTACGTCAAACCTGCGGAAGAGGGCTCGTTCCTGATCGAGGTCTTTCGCGTGTTGTCAGATGGGCTCGATGCGTATGGCCAGGCTGTCGCGGTCGGAGGTGCGCCGACGCTGGCGACAATTTTCGCCTGGTCTACGAGGTCTGCCCGGGCAGATGTAGCAGATTTTGATGAACTCCCTAACGGGAACATTAAGATCAAATGGCAGGACAATACAGCTCAGGAAGTCACCCCTGAGGTATGGAAAGCACTCAATAAGAACCCTCGGCGCAGGAAAAAGCAGCTCCGGAAGATCATGAAGCCACTCGATGACGATCGAGTCACGAGCCTTGAAGTCACTGATCCGACGACACCGGGGGCTGATGATGACCGCGACGCGCCAACGGTGGTAGCGACATTGGGTAAGGAAGACTATGCTGCTGTCTACCCTTCCGATGAGATCGAAGAGTTCGAAGACTTTTTCGAGGGAGAAGCCCAGATGTCCGCGATCGACTTCGACAACCCAGAGAAGTGGAAGGTCAAGACCCGCGGGCAGACGCGCCAGGCGACGGTAGAGGATGAAGACTTCCTCAAGAGCGTCACCAAGGGGCTCGCAATCAGCAGAGATGACATCTTCTGGGTTCGCATCAGAGAGGATAGAATCAAGAAGAACGGACGGAACCGTACCTATTGGACGGTCCTCAGCGTCGAGTGGCATAGGAGGAACCGAGGTGACGACGACTCCACGACGGGATCCACGACGGAAGCTTGATGTCGTCAACCTAGCTCTACTCCTGATCGGGGTTGTCTTCGGGGCCTTGTCCTACTGGTTGATAACGACGAACGGGGAGAATCCCCTGATTCTTGTACCGTCCGTGGTCGCCGCGACCATTGGCGCAGGGCATCTGTGGAAGTACGAGGCGCCCCGTTGCTAGTGCATTGCCCAGTCTTCAACTAGGAAAAGCCCCCACCGGCACACGTCCGGTGGGGGCTTTCGGGGAGCTGCACGCGGGGGCTGCGGCGCTCGACCCTGCGGCGGGTCTAGGGGCCCCGCCACAGAATCACGCTACAGGTCGTGGCGGATCTCGGCGGGAATATCGCCAGACGAGTCCGGGTGCCGCTGCAGCAGCGTGCGGATGAACTGAAGTGCGGCACGG
Organism: Corynebacterium glyciniphilum AJ 3170; assembly: GCF_007673095.1. Classification (GTDB taxonomy): domain Bacteria; phylum Actinomycetota; class Actinomycetes; order Mycobacteriales; family Mycobacteriaceae; genus Corynebacterium. The sequence goes on along the minus strand of NZ_VDYZ01000004.1, from coordinate 115,646 downwards.
TAGCGGCTCTCCAGGGAGGACACCCGCTTGTCGAGACGCTCGATCTTGGCATCACGCTCAGCGAGTCGCTTGTCAGTCCAGGACTGCATCTGACTGACGAGCTGCTGCCAGTGCTCGGCTGTCGACGGCTGTGAGGATTCCGCCCCGTCCTGGTCATCATCGTCGCCCTTGCCGTGCTTCGCGACAATCAGGCCGATGACGCCGGTGATCAGGACGGGCAGGACATACCGGATCACGTCGGAGGCCAGATCTATCATTCGCGGACCTCCCTTATCTCCAACTCGAGCTTGGATCCCCGCCACAGTGACCAGCCGACGGCGGCGCCGAACAGCCAGTACCAGGATGCGGTGAGCCAGAGTCCAGCGCCGAGCAGCGATGCGCCCCACCCGGCGTGCAACCCCAGCGCGGCGGCGTACGCCCACCGGTGGGCACGAGTACCGGGACGGGTCGCGGCGATGAAGCACAGGCCCGCCAGGGTCAGCCAGATCAGCGCCCACAGGTCCATGCCGAGGAAATTCTCGGCGGGGTGGTCGGTCGGCTCGGAGTCCCAGAAAGCCACGCCGCGCAGCAGGCTGCCGATGCCGAGCAGGACCAGGCCGGTGCCGTCGGTCATCATCGCCGCCCGCAGCCGCTCCGCCGGGGCACGTAGCCGCTTCGGCAGATGGTCGATGGGCATACCGATCACGCCCCCGGGTAGCGACCCGGGCCCGCCGGGTCAGGCTCGGGCTCCGGGTCGTCGGCCTGGATGTCGTGCTTGCCGTAGGGCTCGGAGTAGACAGCCCTGATCCCCTCGGACACCCTGCTGCGGACGGAGTCGGGCAACTCGTCGAGCTTGGCGGCGAGGATGTCGCCGACCTGGTTGGCCGACGAGCGGGCTTCGGCGCGGACCTGTGCGAGCATCTTCTCTGCCTCGGCGCGGGCCTCGGCCAGCGCCTCGGTGCGGGCTTCCTCGCGGGCCTTGGACCGCTCGGCGTCGAGCTTCTGTTTCGGCACGTCAACGTTGCGGTAGGCCTTGACTCCGAACAGTCCGATCAGCGGTCCGCCGACCTGGAGGATCTTCTCGACGGTGTCATCGATGGCGACCGGGTCGATCAGGCCGAACAGGGACAGGACGACGGCGGCGACGACGACACCGGCGTACAAGGCTTTGCGCCGCCAGTCGTCATTATCCCAGTTGACGAGTTTCTTGTTGGTGTCACTCATGACTGTGTCCCTTCTGCGATGATGGAACGGAGCTTGTCCTCGTTGCACACGGCCAGCAGCTCCGGAATGGTGCAGCCGCCGGTCTCGCGCAGCTTCCTCTTGCCCTGCCCGATCAGCCAGTCGATATCCCAACCGGCGCAGGTGTGCTTACCGTCCTTCGTCCCTGGTCCGACGTCCTGCTCATAGGCCAGGCGTGCGAATTCTTCGGCCACGGGGTCCTCCTCGGTTGTCGTGGTGCTGATGGGGGCACGACGCATCGCGTCGTACCAGTACTGCGCCCGCTCCATCCACTTGCGGTGGTACTTCCCACCGTCGGCGAGGTGGAACGGGCAGCTGGTCGCGCCGGTCTCGAGATGGTCGCGGATATTCCGGCCGAAAACCGGTCGACCCAGCCCGTGCTTGAGGCACAGTGCAGCGGCGAGGTGCGCGCCCTCCTCGATCGTGGCGTCGCTAATAGGCCAGTCCAGGTTCGCGCCCCCGCTGTTGGCGTGCTCGACACCGATGCTCTCCTGATTCCGGACGGTGTCGGCGGCGTGCCAGGCGGTATCGGAGTCCCAGACGAGCTGACCGACCATGCCGAACCGGTCGACCTGGTAGTGCGCGCTCGCCTGCCGCTGCTGCCACACGTCCCAGATCTGGTCGATCGACAGGATGCCGGCATTGTGGTGCCGCACGATGTACTTGATCTTCTTGCCGCCCCGACCCGGTGTGTAGTGCTTGTTCATGAGCTTGGTGACCCATGCCTCGCACTTGGACCAGGAGCGCATCACGTTGGGCTTGGAGTCTCCGGCGGGTACCGGTGCCGATGGGGCTCCGCTGTCGCCGGGTGTGGACGACCAGTCGCGGTGGTAGACGGTGTTGACGTCGATGTCGATGCCGTCGGGGCCTGCCACGTTGTGGGTGCCCTGGTACAGCACGGCGTAGTCCGAGCCGGTCTCACCGTCGGACCATGATTTGGTGACCCAGCCGAGCACGCGGCCCGGCTCGATCGTGGCGACGACGCCGTCCTCCATCGCCCAGTGCACGACCTTGCTGTGGCCGTAGATGCCGACCCGGTCGCGGCCCAGGACCTCGACCGCGGCGCGGAAGTACTTGACCGCGGTGCCGTTCCACTGAGTCAGGTTGATGTCGAAGTCGACGGCGAAAAACACCGGGGCGTCGGGCATGCCGATCTCGTCGAGCCTCTTCTGTGCTGCCTGGGCGTCGGCTTTGCCGCCTGCAGCGCCGCGCATGGCGTCGGGGTTGTCGGCTCCGCCGTACTGCCACACCGTGGCGATGCGCAGCCCCTCGGCGCGGTACTCGTCGACCTTGGCCTTGGTGAGTGGCTTGGCCTTCATCCAGTTCTCACGCGGAGGACTGATATAGGACACCACACCGATGTGACCAGCGGCCTTGATCGCCTTGCCGGAGGGGAATCCGGCGCTGAAATCAATGACTGTTGCCATCGCTGTCACCCCTTTCAGGGCATGAGAAAACCCCCGGTGGGTTACCGGGGGTTGGTTGGGTTGGGGGTCAGTGGGCGACGAAGCGCCACCAGACACGGCCTCTGCCTCCTCGTTTACCGCTAGCGAAGGGGATTCCGCCGTTTCCGGGGCCTCCGCCGGCACCGGGTGCCTCTCCGAGGTTGTTGGTTGTGCCGGGGCCTCCGCCGGCGAATGATCTCCCGAATGCGCTGTAGGTTCCCGCGGCCTTGCCGGCCGTGTTCGCGTTTCGTCGGGTTCCTCCAGCACCACCAGGTGCGTTGAGGATCTCGTCCTCGGAGGGGTAGGCAGTGACGCTTGAGGCGCCCCCGGCACCACCTGGGGAGCTGTTGCCGCCTTCTCCTCCTCCGCCGGCGTAGATGCTGAACTCATCGCCGGCGGTAACGGGGATGGAGGTGTGGGTCCATGTTCCTGCGTCGCCGCCCTCGCCGGTGTTGGCGATGCTGCCTGCAGCCCCTCCGCCTCCGCCGCCGATGGCGACGATCTGGAGCGTGTCTGCCCAGGCGGGGGCGTGGGTGACCGTTCTGTTGTCTTCTGCCTCCCATGTCCCGGCGCGGGCGATGATGGGGATGTCGTGTTTCTCGGCGAGGGTGACGATGCGGTTGGCGACGGTGTCGGGGTCTGCGCCGTGGTGCCACCACATTTCGCGGACGTTCATCTGCGACCAGGACGCCTCGCCGTAGTTGGTGCCCAGCTTCAGTGAGCGCATCCAGGGGCCCATGTTGGGGTCCGGTGACTGCACTGGCACCTGCTGGCCTTGCAGGCTGTTGAGGTGGATACGGGAGTGACCTGACGGCAGGAAGCTGATCGCGATGACCACCGGCTCGGTCAGCAGGTCACCACCGATCGGTGTGCCTGGGCTCAAGGCTGACCCGGATGCTGCTTTCAGTGTTCCGGCGTCGCGGTCGTACCACGCCCAGGTGTAGCCGTTGTCCACCCCGGAGCGGGACCACAGTGGCTGGGAGGTGGTGCCGCCCCCGCCGGCGAGTTGGCTGACGACGACGTAGACGGTGAGGGGCAGGGCTTGGACTCCGCCCCAGTCGTCGGTCTGCATCTTGCGGTTACCGCCGTCGAAGCGCAGGGAGCGGATACCGGCGGTGCCGAAGATCTCGAGGGTGGGCCGGTAGTCGCCGCTGGCGGCCATGCGGGTGCCCGACTGCAGGACGTCGTCCGGGGTGAAGCTCGCCAGGCGGGTGTGGTTGTCGAGGTGGTCCCACTGGGCAGCGTCGAAGCCGTAGATGGCCTCGTCCTCGTGGGCATCGAGGCCCCACCATTCGGCGATCACCTGCGCGAGGATCGAGTTTCCGCGCTCGTTGAGGTGTACCCGGTCACTGGCGAATACTTCGGCGTCGCCGCGGGCCTCGTCGAACAGGGCCCCAGCATCCAGGAACTCCGCTCGGGTGGTGTCTTCGGCGACTTCCCGCAGTACCCGGCCGTAATCCGCCCAGGTGTTTTCCACTGCATGATCGTCGACGTCCTCCCGGCGCGGTGCGTGGATGAACAGCTGCCGAGTGTCGCCGCTGATGGCGTTGCGCAGGACGTTGTTGGTCACGGCGACCAGGTCGTCGCGGTAGCCATCGAGGGAGCGTTGCAGGCTGTAGTCGTTGCTGCCCACCATGTGCACCACGATGTGAGGCTGGAAGCTCTCGACCAGCGCCTGCCTATCGGGACCGTAGAAGTGGAAGCCGTCGGTGACTGCCCGGTAGGAGCCGCTCGTTCGCTTGACCATCGGCGCGGCCTCGACCCCGGGCAGGTGCGACGCGAGATAGCCGGTGAGCTGGTACACCAGACCCTCCGACCACGCCACGCCGTGGCCCTGGATCGTCGACGAGCCGACAAACAGAATCCGCAGCGGTTCGGTCCTCGCGCGGTCCCACTGCCAGTCCATGCGGGATCGTGCACCAGCCGACCAGACCAGGTCGGACCCGTGGTAGATTTCGCGGATCTTCTCCGACCCGGCGTAGACCTCCCGGATGGCGTGCCCGTCAATGATGATGCCCATGTCACTCCCTCACCAGGTAGATCGTGCCGTCGTCCGGGTCCGCTGGGTGCTCGTCGACCACGGCGATGGTCGGGATGGAGTCCTCGACGGTCTGGACCCGGTCCTCGACCCAGCCCCGTGTAGTGGCGTGCACATCATCGGTCGGTTCCCCTACCTGCAGGGTGCCGCCGGTACCCCGATACGCCAGCGTCGAGGGGTTCGGCGCTGACGAGTACGACAGCATCGTCTGATTCCCACCCGAGTTCGTGCCATACACCCGGGTGCCCATCGACGCTTTCGACAGCTTGTCGTCCAGGGCGTCCTGCAGACCATCGACCTCGGAGATGCTATGTCCGTGGCCTTTGTCGGACTTCTCCGCGATGCTGCGGATCAGACCACCGGCGGCGTCCTCTGCATCACCGATCCACGCCGCGATCTCCTCGAGGGTGTCGTACGCCTCCGGAGCATCGCCCTTGATCCGGTCGACCTCCACCCGGGCGGCCTCCCCGGCGCGATCGGCTTCACGCTTCGCCCGGTCGGCATCGGCGGTGACGTCGCCGGCGAGACCGTCGAGATGTCCGTTGACGGCGTCGATGATCCGCTTTGTGTCGGTGGACAGAGCCTCGTACCAGCCGTGGACCTCGTCGCGGATCTCGCTGGTGTTCGTGCGGATGGACTCGGCGTCGTCGACGAGGCCCTTGACCTGGCGGACGTATGCCTCGGCCTGCTCGATGGCCTCTGTTGCGCGGCGCTGTAGTCCCTCGACGCTTTCAGCGGCTCGGTTGACGAGGTCCAGGGCCTCGGCGACCTCGCGGGCCTGCCGTCGGACTGTAGCTCGGATCGATTCGAGGCCGGAGAGGTCGTCGTCGGGGTATCCCTTGGCGGAAATCAGCGTGGAGAGCTCGACGGGGCCCTCGGTGGCGTCGAAGAGTAGCGGGTTGAGGGGGACCTCGATGCCCTCGTAGGCGACGTTGAAGCGGGCGCGCCACCACAGTTCGACTTCGCCGATCTGGACGGGCAGGGGTTGGCCCTCGCGGCCCTGGAGGTCGGTGAGGATGCCGTCGGCCACCAGTGCGGTGACAGGCTGCGCAGCGACCAGGCGGAGCGGCTCGTCGTCTCCGCCGGTGGGCGCGGCGACGACTCCCTCGGGCCAGACCGGGGTGAATGTCACGGTGCCGGTGAGGGGTACCTCGTCGAGGTGGGCGTCGTCGTCTGCGTGGGAGTCCTCGACGAGGAGTGTCCATCGCCCGGTGATCATTTCGTGGCGGATGCTCATAGCTACCTCATTTCCGGAGATTGGTCTGGGAGAAGCCGCTGTCTCCGCCGTCGATGCGGTACATCGTCATTTTCATCTCGCCCTCGGTCCAGGACTCGCTGCCCATGACAATGGGGACGACGAGCTCCCCGGGCTGGTTGGCGACGATCACGTCGTGGAAGTTCCCGTAGGCGATGTTGGACCTGTTCACTTGGGAGTCTCCGGCATACTTCGGTTGGGAGGATGTGGTGACCTGGAAGTATCCCGACCGGGTGGCTGGGACGCACCGGAAGTTTACGGTGAGCTGCCAGACCCCGGCGTCGGTGATGCGCAGGCCCCAGCGGTCCCGGCTGTCTTTCTCCGCGGTGACCCCGATACCGGGAAAGGACTCCCTATTGCCGGTGATGCCGACGATCTCATTGGCACTGCCGGTCATATAGGACTTTGTCGGCAGATCGCTCTGATTCGGGTCGTGGTAGATATTCCCGTAGCCGAGCATGCCGCCGATCGCCCCGAGGTCGTCCCGGACGGTGACCTGCTCGCCGTAGTCGACCATCGACTCCTCGAAAATATTGGCGTCGAAGCTCTGTCGCTGCGGGGCACGGAAGAAGGTCATCAGCCGGACATCCTCTCCAGCTTCACCTGCAGGTTGGAGCGCCCCGATGACGCGACCCGCCAGCCAGTACCCAGACCCGCGCTCTTCACGGCCACGACGTGGAGCTCCACCTCGGTGCCTGCCTCGACGACCCCGGCGCGTAGCCCGGTGGATTCGGGTGTGACGGGGATGTCGTGGAAGGCGTCGAAGCGTTGGTGGACCCAGCCGGTAGCTTCCATGGATCCCCAGGCGCAGCCGACGACGGTGCCGTTGTCGGGGTCGTCGGCGAGGATCTGGACGTCGATGGTCTGTCCGATGATGGAGGAGATTTCGACGCCGCCGGAGAAGTCCAGGCGGTAGCGGAAGGGCTGGGCGGGGATGGTGACGGTGGTGATGTGGTGGCGGGAGGCGGAGATGCCGGCGGACCAGTCGCCGAAGGCTGACGGGGGCACGCTGTAGAGCTGGGGACCGAGGTAGCCGTCGCGCCAGACCATTTTGCCGGACTCGCCGTCGTGGACGAGGATCTGTCCGTCGGTGGGGCCGCCGTCGATGTCGGGGCTGGTGTAGATGCCACCGGGCGGGCCTTGGTCGCCGGGGTCGCCCTTGGGGAGTTTCGGCAGGTCGAGGCCGATGGTGTAGGAGCCGTCGGCGCCGCGGATGCGGACGCCGAGGGTGTCGTCGAGTTCGCCGTAGCCCTCGATGGTGACGGTGCCGGGCCACAGTTCGGGTGGCGGGCCCTGCTCACCCTCGGCGCCGAACGCGTTCTCGTAGACGATGAACGTGCTTCCGTTCCAGACGTACATGTCGTTGTTGTCGGTGTTGCGGAAGGCCCAGTTGCGGTGCCGGTGGTCAAGGGCTTCGCGCAGTGAGGCGAGCTGTGCGCTGGTGCGGTCGCCCTGGTGGACGACGGGCTCGCCGGGGTCGCCCTTCTCGCCCTGGAATGCGGGCAGTGCGAGGCGTGCACCGCCTGCGGATCCGTCCTGGCGGCGGCGGACGTGCAGGTAGGTCTCGGTCATCGGTGGCTGTGAGGGGTCAGCCTTGATGCCGAAGATGTCGAGGTCGGCGTTGATCCGCTCGATGAATTCCTCACTGATCGACTGGCGTTTCGCTGCCATTCTCGGCCACCTTTCTGCGTAGATCGTTCCAGGCGCGGTCTGCGGACTCGCCCAAGACGGTGAGTCCGGTCGGTATGTGGGTGAGCTTGATGACGGTGCCGTCGCCGATGGTCTCGGCGCGGACGTCGCCGACCTCGGGGTCGGCGGTGACCTCTCCGAGGGGCTGCCAGGTGCCGTCCTTGCGGATCTCGCCGTGCTGCCATCGCACGATCGACTCGGCGAGCAGTCGGGCGATCTCCGGGGGCATGTCCGCGGTCGTGTCGTTCGGCAGCGGTGCGGCGGTGAGGAAGCGGGCCAGCGAGTCGACCTGGTCCGTCAGTTCTGGAGGGCGAGTCTGTTGATCCATCCGGTGGCCTTTCTGATCTTCTTGAGTGCGTACAGGCCGGGCTCGGACTCCTCCGGGCTGGCGACGGTGAGCGTGACGGTCGTGGCCCCGCGACCACCGGACGCGGAGACACCGGTGAGGGTGTCGACGCCGATGGAGCTGTCCTCGCGCTCGACGGCCACGGGCATGCCGAGGACCAGGTGCTTGCCGAGGAAGTAGGGCTGTCCGTTGGCGACCTGGATTTCGTGGGAGACCCAGCCGCGGGTCTCGTGCAGCGTCGATTTCGCCGCCTCACCTGCCTGCAGCGACAGTGCGGTGGTCTGTGAGCCTGCGAAGCGCTCGCGTAGTCGCCAGTCGCCGGCCTCGCGGGCGAGGTTCAGGTTTTCGACCGAGTGGTAGGCGAACAGGCGGTTCTGTGCGAGCTCCTCGAGGAATCCAATGCGCAGACCGGGCAGGCCGACCGCGGCGCCGATGGCGGAGACACCGGCACCGACGGTCGTGGCGACCAGGCCGTTGAGCCAGCCGGGGCTCTTGCCGCCGACGGTGGCTCGGGTGGCCTGCGGTAGGTGGGTGACCTCGTCGGCCTGCGTGGCCGGCGACCACTCCCCTGACCGGTACAGCGGGATCCGAAGCTGTTGGCGGTCCTCCAGGCGGTCCATGATGCCTGTGGGCTCCAGCAGCGGGTAGGTGATCCAGCTGAACGCATCGTCGGCGATCTGGATAGCCTCGCGGATCAGCCCGTCGACGAACGTGCCCGTGAAATTGATGTCCCGGGCGCTGGGGACCATGTCGACGATGATGCGGGGCTCGGTCAGGGTCATCCACTCCGGGAACGGCTGGACATCACCGGGTAACCACAGGTCGCAGCGCACCGACATTCCCTGCGCCTCGGCGATCTCCACCGCGGCGTCCCAGGCTGTCTCCATGCACCACTCGGCCATGATCCACCCCGAGGTATCGAACAGACCGACCCTGCGGGGGTTGATCATGATCGGGTGCAGCGCATTGCGGACCAGGTCCCACGAACCGGGGTCGAACGGATTGCGAATCGGGATGGACCAGGTGTTGGCCTGCAGGCGCACCAGGTTCAGTGTCAGTGCCGTTTTCCAGGCGGTAGATGCCGGTCCGATGGCTCGCCAGGCCCCGGAGATCTGCACCTCCGGTGGCATCAGCGGATTGGCCCACAGGTGGACGGCGGAGAGGTAGGCGGTGAGGGTGGAGCCGGTGACCTCGAACCACGTGCGCTTGCCGATCCTCACGCGGCGGTAGCTGGTGAGGACGAATGCGGGGCGGTACCCGCCGGGCCAGTCGAAGGTGACCAGCCGGGCGAGGTAGCGGTCCAGGCCCTCGAAGTACTCGGTCCAGTTGTCGTCAGCGGGCAGCTTGAAGCTGCACGACCCGTGCTCGAGGTCCTTCTCGTCGAAGGCCCAGTCGATCGCGTTGGTGCATGGCGACCAGAGTTTGAGCCGCCCCTTGCCGGTCCAGAACTGGATGTGCGGCTCGGGGGCGGTGAAGCGATCGCGCTCGGAGTTGTCAGAGGACAGCAGATCGTGCAGTGATTCGGTGAGATTCACAGCAGCCCCTCCATGTGGATGCGGGTGTGCGCCAGGACCGAGGTGTCTCGGCTGCCGTCGGTGACGCGGACGCCGACGCGGGTCATCTCCCCTGCCGGGATCGGTCGGGAGAGATAGCCCTCGACGTCGGGCCAGCGATTGGTCGACGTGCCGTCGGCGGCGATGGACCGCAGCACCGAGCGGGCCGGGTCGGTCTGGAGCAGTGCGCGCTCGCCGGCATCGAGTGCCGGCAGGAGGATCTTCTCCCCAAGCATCGACAGAGTCACCTGCCCGGGGCCGTGGACGACGAATGTCGGCCATGCCGGCCACTCGTCACCCCCAGTGACCCACAAGTTCCCCTTGCCCTGGTCGCCGGAGTTTCGCCACTGTGACGTAACCGGCGCGGTCTCCGCCCTGGGGTCCTCGGCGATCAGGACAAGGTCCAGATGCATCGTGGACGTCAGGTACGGCGATTTCGACAGCCCCGGCTTCATGGAGCGACGATGGCACCGCAGCCACCGCCACCCCGTCACCGGAGTGTTCACCGCCAGCCACCCGGCGCGACCGAGGGGGAACATGCGCTTGAGGTCCTCGCGGATTGCCTGCATGTCTGCCGGGGTCTTGCCGAGGATGGTGATCGGGAGGTCGACCTCACCGTGGCCGTGCTCCCATCCGGCGATGGTTTCGCCGATCTGGGTGATGGCGGCTTCGAAGGTGGGTGAGGATTCGAGGCCGCCGACGCCGTCCAGGCCCTCGTCGAGGGAGACGCCCTCGCGGCGTTGGTCGGCTCCGCCGGCGAGGTGGAGCTGTCGTCCGTCGGGGGCGATCCAGACGAGGACTGCCGGGCGGTTGATGCCGAGCATCCGGGTACCTCCTTGGTGCTTAGAAGCGGAACGCGGCGAGTGCGCGGCGTGCCTCGCGGGCGGTTTCGCGGGCGATCTCGTCGGGGTCCATGGTCTGGACGTTCTCCATGACGATGTTGACGACCATGTCGCGGTCGAGGGTGACTCGGTCGTTGTCGGGTGAGACCTCGCTGGCGGACGCCTGGCTGGCGCTGTCTGCGGGGACTTCTCCGACGAGGGAGTCGTTGACTGCGGCGACTCCGGCGGCGGGGTTTGCCATGAAGTCGTCGGCGGGTCCGTCGCCGGGGACGTCGGGCCCGTCGTCGTGGTCGTCCTCGTCTGCGTCGACCTCACTGTCGTCGGCTCCGGGGGCCTCCCAGGAGATGTCGAGCAGTGAAGGGTCGGCCATCCAGGTTCCGGAGAGTCCGAAGAAGTCGAGCAGTTCGTCTTCGATGCTGCCGCGGATGGCGGCGACGTCGTTGACGAGCTGCTCGGCGTGCTCCTCGCCGAGGATGCTGGAGAGTTCGCCGTATCCCCAGTCGCGGCCCTGGAATGCCATGGTGATCTCGCGTGCCATGGTTCCCCAGGATTCAGCGGACGGTGCGACGGCGAGGGCGAAGTCGAGGTTCGCCTTGACGTCGCGCCACTGCTGGGCGTTAAGCACTGCTTCGTCCTGGCCGGTTCCGTTCGCTGCGAGTGTGAGTCCGGGCGGTAGGATTCCGCCTTCCTCGTACCAGTGCGGGTCCCGGGACTGCCAGAGGTTCCATGCCTTGCTTGGCACGCCGTAGTCCGGTCGCTGCTGGATGTAGGAGATACCAGCAGCGATCTGCTCCTTGGGGTCAGACGTCTTGGTGAAGCCGTAATCGCCCCAGGTGGAGTCGAGGAACTGCGGGATGCCGTAGGCGGTGGATGTGGGGTTCTGGGCATTGTGGTCCCAGCCGGACTCGTGTGTCCACAGCTGGTCCAGTGCGTCCCATTCCGGTCCCGTCCAGCCAACCTGCTCGGCGAGTTGCTTTCCCATCTCACGGTTCGTTCCTGCGACCCCGGACAGATCCAGATTCGAACCCCCGCTGGGGCCGGAGGCGAACGGGACCTTATCCATGACCCAGTCGAAGACAGCGTCCTTGGTGGAATCGAACATGCCGCGGGGGATCTCGGCGAACTTGGTGTCGCCGAATCCGGACATCGCTGCATCGATGGCCCCACTGATCGGGCTGGTGAGAGAGTCCCAGATGTCTTTTGCCTTGTTGTACATCCAGTTCCCACCACCGCCTCCCCCACCGCCGGGTCCGTCTTGGGAGACGATCTCGCCGGTGTAGGGGTCGGGCATGGACGCCATCGCCCAGTGGACGTGGTCGGAGTGTCCGCCGATCGCAGACGTCGGGGCCCCGTTCTTGAGGTTGGGGCCCGGGTCCCAGAAGAGCTCGGCGGAATCCGGGTACTCGCTGGCGATCCAGTTTGCCAGTCCCTGGTCAGGGGCGAAGTCGACGGCCCTGCCGGCCATGTGGTTGTCGTAGCCGGAGCCGACATCCACGTACCGCGTCGCACTGGTGACGATCTGGTTCGGGAATGCCTGCGCGACCGCGGAGATCATGGCCCGCTGGATGTCAGTGGTGACGTCCACGCCCGGGTTCATCTGCAGCGTGCCGCCATCAGCGAAGCTGCCGAGGTCCTCCCGCACGGGGCTACCTCCGCCGATCACTCCGCCAGTGGCGAAGGAGCCGAGCTCCTCGCGCACAGCCGACGCACCACGAGTGCGGCCGACCTCGTTGAGATGGTCCCAGTTCGACCGGCCGATGCCGTCGACGACGTGCTGGTGGGCGATGCCCTCCTGACCAGCCAGGCTGATTCCGTAGCGACCGTCGGTCGAGACGAAGTCCACGTTGTCTCGCCCCACAGAGCGGGCACCGGGAACGATGCTGCTGGTACCTGTGTGGTAGTCACCGAGCCAGTCAGGCTCGTACGGATCGACAGTGTCGAGCAGGGGCACGAAGTCCGCGATCTTATTCCAAGCGGCAAGGATGCCATCGTTCCAGATTCGCTGGATGACGAATTTTACCGGGGCTGCTGCGGCGGCCTTGAGCCCGTCCCAGACGGTGCCGATGCCGTCGACTGCGGTCTCGAACACGCCCTTCAGGACGTCGAGCCCGGAACCAATGGAATCGAACACGGGCTGGATGACGTGGTCCTTCACCCACCGGATTCCTGCACCCATGTCGTCCCAGCGGTTCTGGATCCAACCGAGCACCGGTTGAATGATGGTGTTATTCAGCCAGGACAGGGCATTTCCGAGGGCATCCCAGGTGGGCTTGATGATGGTGTCGTAGACCCAGCGGATACCGTTTGATAGCGCTTCCCACCCGGTGCGGATCCACCCGAATACTGGCGACAGGACGTTTTCCCAGAGCCACATGGCTGCGGTCTGCAGCGCGTTCCAGGCGACGAGGATGACGTTTTCGTAGTACCACTGGATGCCGGTAGACAGCAGCTCCCACCCGGTACGGATCCAGCCGAAGACGGGCTGGAGGACGGACTCCCACATCCACTGTGCGGCGGTCTGTAGGGCGTCCCAGGCGGGTTTGATCAGGGTGTTCCAGCCCCACTCGACCGCCGAGGACAGGAGGTTCCAGGCGACCATCAGGGGTGCCAGCACGGCTGTTCCGACGATGGCGAAGAGAACCTGGCCTGCGGTCATAAAGGCGTCGAGCACGGGCTTGATGACGGAGGTCCAGGCGGTCTGAATGGCTTCCCAGAGGAAGTCCCAGCCGATCTTGATGCCGTCCCAGACGGACGAGACGGTCTCTCCGAGCCAGGAGAAGACGGGGCCGAATACGCCGGTCAGCCACTCCCAGGCGCCGGAGAGGACGTCCATGAATCCCTGCCAGATTTCCTGGCCGAGTTCGGTCTGGGTGAAAAACCAGGTTAGGCCGGAGATGACGCCGATGATGGCTGTGGCGATCAGGCCGAAGATGTTGGCCTTCATCGCGGTGTTCATGCCCTTGATGCCCTTGGTAGACAGGGCTGTGGCGGTGGCGAAGGCTTTCTGTCCCAGTGTGACCGCTGCGACTGCTCCTCGCCAGGTGACGAAGGCTGCTGCTGCCGCGCCGACGCCGACGGCGAGTCCGGTGACCAGGCCCTGGTTGTCCTGGATCCAGCCCATGAATTCCTCGAGCTTCTGTGCGCCGGTCTCGATGGCCGGGATCAGCGCGTCGACGAGCTGGGAGGCGATGGGCTGTAGGGCGGTGGCCCCCTTCTGCTTGAGCAGCTGGAAGCTTTCGCCCATGGTGCGGGTCTCCTCGGAGACCCCGAGGATGGTGTCCTCGGTGGCTCCTGTGGCTGCCATGAAGTCGTCGACGGAGAGGGTGCCGGTCTTGACTGCGTCGACGAATTGGGCGGCCCCGCGGGTGCCGAACAGGTCGGCTGCGAGGTTCATCGCGCCTGCTTCGTCGCCGGAGGCTATGAAGTCGTCGATGCTGGTGATGGTCTCCTGCAGTGCTTCGGGGGCGTCCCGCCCCTCGTCGGCGAATTCGGCCATGGCGCGGGAGAGCCGCTGCAGGGTGCCGTCGGCGTCGAGTCCGGCCTTGTCCATCTGCCCGACCAGGGCAGCGGAGTCCTGCATGGTGAAGCCGAAGCCGCGCAGCTGCGGGCCTGCCTTGGCTGCGGAGTTGGCGAGCTCGGTGACGGTGAGACCGGTGGCCTGGGAGACCTGGAACAGCTCGTCGAGGGCTGCGGGCATGTCGGCAGCTTCGATTCCGAATCCGTTCATGGCCTTGGAGATCGCGCCGATGTCGGCATCGATTCCGAGGTTCGACAGGGCGACCATCTGCCCGGTCATGGTCTCCAGTGGCTCGTCGGTCAGGCCGAGCCGGGTGTTGAGGTCTGCGAGGGTCTCGGAGATTTGGGACATGCCGCCGTCCATGGCGGGGACGGTGTCCATGACCGACAGTGCAGACTCTTTGAGCCCCTCGAATGCCTCGCCGCTGGCGCCGGTTCCGACGCGGATGGTGCGGAAGGCATCGTCGAATTCGACGCCCATGGCGACCAGGGCACCACCTGCGGCTGCTGCGAGTCCGCCGACGGCGAGAGCTGACTTGTCGAGAGTCTTGCCGAATTCCTTTGCCGAGGCGTCGGCTTTCTCCATCGACTCGGATGACTCGTCGACAGCCTCGGTGAGGTCCTCCTGCACGGCCTTCTGGCTGAGCGAGGCGGACTCCACCCCTTCGGTGGCGGTCTGCAGTTCACCCTTTTTCTTGGACAGGGTGTTCTCAGCGTCGACGACGCCCCTGGCAGCGGTCTCGGACTGCTTGCGCGCGGTCTCGACCTGGCGCTCTGCGGTCGCGGCTTCCTTGGAGTCCTCGCCGTAGGTCTCGCGCACGGTGGAGAGGTTGTCCTCGGCTGCCTGCAGGGAGGATGCTCGGGCCTCGGCTTTCTCGCGTGCCTCGTTGACCCGCAGCTCGGTGACCCGCACCTCGCCCGCGGCTTTCTCGACCTTGTTGCGGGCGTCGACGACACGGTCCTCGGCAGAGATAAGTTTGCGGGAGGATGCCTCGCCACCGTCACGGACGGTGGCGAGCTCCTCCTCTGCCCGGTTGAGCCGTGTGCCGGCGGTCTCGGCGCGGCGCTTCTTGTCGGCGAGGTCCTCCTCGGCCTTGGCGATCTTCGCCGCCGAGGCGTCACCCCGATCCCGCAGTCGCTGCAGCTCCAGCTCGGCGGTCCGCACAGCACCGGAGGCGTTGGCCTCGGCCTTGCGAGCGTCACCGACGGTCTTGGACGCACGGGATACCAGGGCCTGCTGGCGCTTGAGCCCGTCGGCCATCGCCTTACCGGACGACTCGCCGGCCTTGCCGAATTCGTCGGTGGCGACCTTGCCGCCGCGCTGGGAGGCAGAGCGTGCCTCTCCCTCGATCTTCTGCGTGAATCCCTTGAGGGACGGCAGGATCGGGACCCAGACTGACGACATGGTGGCCTCCTATTCGTCGAGACCGAGCAGGTACTCGATCGCTTCGTCCTGGCGCTCCTCGGAGACCCCGCCCAGCGTCTGGGAGTTCGGGTTCTCGGGCTTGCGCCAGGGGAATTTCGGCTGCTCGTCCCACGGCATGACGGCCTTTTTGTTGCCGCCGAGTCGGGCGAGGTTCACGTTGGTGCGCAGGGCAGCGCCGTAGAGCTGCCACAGCAGCGAGTCGCTCTGCGACCAGGGGCGGTCATCAGAGGCGTGCCACCGGGACGGTGCATTCTCCGGAAGGTACGTCACCAGTACGCGCAGCTTGCGAAGGGTGATCTCGCCGCGCCAGTAGGCACCGACGACGTCCCACCCATACGTCGCCTCGCAGGCGGCTTCTACTGCTTCCGGGCTCGGCGCGAGGAGCGATTCGGCCGTGTAGGGCGGCCTGCTGCGTCCTTAGCCTGGCGCTCTTCAGCGATGCTCTGCAGCATGTCGCGGACCATCCAGGACTGTCCGCCGAGCTCACGGAATCTCTCGTACTGCTCTTCGCCCAGGTACCAAGCGGCGATGTCGACGGCGAAGTTCGGGAGCTCGGCGAGTTCCTCCTGCTGCTCGTCGGTGAGCATGGTCGGGTCGGGGACGACAAAGTTGAATACCTCGCCCTTGTGCTCGCCTTCGGTGGCGCGGAAGTTGAAATCGATGCAGTTGCCGTCGACGCCGGTGGCCTCGGTCTTCTGCTCGACAAGCTCGGTCATATCGAAGGTCATGGTGGCAGATCCTTTCAGGATGGAAGATTGGGTCGGCAGATCCCTTTACGGGTGAAGCTGGGGTCGGCCCCGGGCGGATCTGCCAGGTGTCCCTCCCGGGGCCGGGGTCCGTCACTTGGACGGGGTGAGTTCCTTGCTCGGAACGGTGAGGTTGCTGGCGAGGGTCTGGCCCTCCGACGGGCTGTCTCCGTCGTCGCCGCCGTTGACGTCGTCGCCGGGGCCGTCCGCGGACCAGGAGTTGGAGAACAGCCAGCGGTTGGTCTTGCCCTCCAGGGACTTGCCGTCCTCGCCTGCGGAGGCGTACTCCGGGCCTGCCGGGTAGCCGGACAGGGTGATCTGCAGGCCGATCATCTCGTCGCGCTTGATCGTCAGACCGGAACGCTCGGTGACCTGGGCGTCGTACATCGTCAGGCGCATGGCCTTGTTGTTGTCGATGACGTCGAGGATGACCTGCTGGTGCTCGAACTCGGGCACGCCGCCCTCGTCGAAGTACCAGGTGTCGTCCTCCTCGTTGACGACGATCTGCCCGCCGGGGACGCCGAAGTACATCGCGGCGTTCTCCTTGGTGAACTGCCACAGGGTGACCTGGACCGTCTTCACAGACTGGGTGATGTCGCGACGGATCGCGGTCATCTCCTGCCACGGGATGTACTCCTGCGTGGACTCGTCGAAGTTGATCGTCACGCCGTCCGGGGACAGGTAGCCGAGGTTGCGGTAGATATCGGTGTCGTACTTCGACTTCAGGTCGTTCTTGGGCTTGGTGCCCAGCGGGGCGACGCGCATCGAGCCGGTGACGCCGACGCGGGCTGCTGCTGCCTTGAAGCCTTCGAGTGCAGACTGCTCTGCCATGGGATTTCCTCCTTGGGTTAGTCCCGCTCGGAGCGGGTCATGATGGTGGCCTCGACACCGATGCGCCGCACGTACGGCGAGATGTCGGGGCGGGTGGCGAATCGGGGGCACTCCACGGAGCTGACCGCGGACCCCTCGATGTGCGGTAGGGCGTGCAGGATCTCCCGGACCTTGTCGCCGACCGGGACGGCCTCGGCACGGGACGGGGCGACGACGTCGATGTCGAGGGCGATGCCCTCGATCACCGGTCCGCCGAATCCGCCCCAGGCCGAGCGCTCGGAGCTGGGCAGCAGGTCGATCGACACTGCCGGCAGGTTCTCCTCCAGCTCGTGAGGCCGGGGCATGCGGTCGGCGACCCAGATGCCGTCGCCGACGTTGGCCCCGACGATGCCGATCACCCACTTCAGCGGGTCAGTCATCGCGTATGCCTCCGTGCTGCCGAGCGCAGCGCACGGATGCGCTTGGCCTCGGTGGAGCCGTACTCCTCGTCGGCAGAGTCGGAGACAACGTCCATCGAGTAGCGGCCATTCGACTGCGGCGCTTCACGCAGGGTGATCGTCGCGTCACCGCCCTCCTTCGCTGTCGTCCGGCGCGCCTCGGCAGCGACCTTCGTCGCTACCTTCCGCACACCGGCACGCAGCTGGGTGGACTGATTGACCTGGGCGAAAATCTCGTCAGCATCCAGGTCGACGTTCTTGTCGGGCATGGGGCCTCACTTCCGTACGCCGCGCACGAGGACGAGGTCGGCCTCGGTGTGCGGCAGGATCTGGGTGCGCCAGCGCAGGGGGGTGCCGTCGAAGATCAGCGTGATCCCCCACGAGTCGACCCGGAGACGATCGCCAGAGACGACGTCCTCGGGCAGCTGGTGCGGTGGCGGGGTAAACAGGCGGTAGGAGTCGGTGACAGCACGGTCTGTGGTCGTCTCCTCGGACTGTGACGCTTGCGGCTGCACGGACACCGGGTACTCGACGGGAATCTCCGTCGGGTTGTCCCAGTCGTCCTCCCAGCCGCCGTAGTCACCGCGCTTACGTCCCGGGCGCACGATGGTGACCTGCTCGCTGAAAATCACGGCTCGGCCCCCAACTCGTACGCACCAAGCACCCGCCACTCCGACGACTGCGGGGTCACCCCCTGCGCCGCCCCGACGGAGATACCACCGACCGACATCTGCTCGGCCGGACGAGCAGCCCGACCGATCATCTGCACGACCACACCGATCAGATCCGCCGGGCGGTCAAAGCCGTGCTTGATGTCCACCTCCAGCGCCCCCAGCCCGGCGCGGTGGCGCGGGAGTTGGAGGAGTCCGTCGGTGGACCAGGTGTAGGCGGTGGTGGGTGTGCCATTGATGCGTACCGCGGTGATGTCCTCGACGTGCAGGGTGGGCAGTGTGAGGAGTGTGTCGCCGGCGGTGTCGAGGCGGAGGGTTTCAGTGCGGACGGGCCAGACGTGCCAGCCGCAGAGGGATCGGACGGAGGCTACTGCCCGGTCGATCTGCTCCTCGGTGGCGGTCTGTTTGGTGACGTTGGCGACGTGGTCGGGGGTGATGCCGTGGTCGGGCATCGGCTCACCTCCTATCTCGTCTCCGGGGTCCAGGCCTTGTTGATGGGGACGTGGGTTTTCTCTGTGTCGTCGAGGACGGCGTCGGGGTAGTCCCGGGCTGCGTCGTCGGCGGTGAGGTAGCGGTAGACGTGGCTGCCGCCGGGGAGGTCGAGGCGGTAGAGCCTGCGGTTACTCACCGGACTCGCCGCCGTCGTCGGCCCCTGCTTCGGCGGCGAGGTTCTTGAGTGTGGTGACCTCGTCGTCGGTGAAGGGGTTGGCAGCGTCGCTGCCGTCCTGTCCGTCCTGTCCGTCTTCGCCGTCCTGGCCTTTGAGGGAGTCGAGCCATTCGGTCTCGGTGCCCTGGAAGCCGTTGTCGACGGCGATCTGGTAGGCCGACTTTCCGTCGGTCCCGTCTTGGCCGTCCTCGCCGTCTTGGCCGTCGGCGGGCGGGTCGGCGTTCTCGAGGGTGTTGATCCGCTTGCCGTGGTCGACGGTCGCGGAGTTCCAGTCGTTGAGGACGGATGCCTCGAGCGGGGTGTCGGGGTCGTCGTTGCGGAAGCTGGTTCCGTCGTACTCAGCCATGGTGGACTCCTACTTCTTCTTGGACTTGGTGCTGGGCTTGGCCGTGGGGACGGTCCCGGCGCCGGGCAGCGTCATGGTGCCCGGCGTCAGGATTCCCCCTGGCCGTCACCCTCTCCGCCGTTGCCGCCACCGGTGGTGGAGCCGAGCTGGCCCTGGACGAAGGCCTCGGGCACCGGGACCATCAGGCCCAGGCGTTCCTCGGCGCGGAGGGTGACCAGGTTGTGCTCGAAGTCGACGTCGTTGGTGTTGGTGGAGTCGACACGCAGTCCGCCCTTGCGCAGGACGGTCGCGCCCTGGCGGAATGCGCCGAGGACGTAGCGGCCCTGCGGGACGGCGTTGGTGGCGACGGTGCGCAGTCCCCAGACCGGCGGGTCGATCAGGATGCCGCCGACGCCGTACTGACCGTTGGCGAAAGGCCCGCCTGCGACGTACTGACCGTTGGCGTCCTTGTGCAGGCGCATCTCGGCGTAGTTGATCGGGTTGACCATGAAGGCATCCGCCGTGAGGTTCGTGGCTGCCGGGATCTTTTGGATCGCACGGAACAGTCCGTCGAACTGCTCACCGGTGTCGTCGGTGTCGATGTCGAAGGTCTGCAGACCGTCGCGGTTGAGCAGGCCCTGCAGGTTGGAGCCGGTGCCGTCGCCGCGGAGCAGCTGCTCCTCCTCGACGACGCTGAGCTCGTAGATCAGCTGCTGGTTGATCCAGTCAGCTACGAAGCCGTAGTCCTCGATCATCTCGTCGGACAGCTTCGTCAGCGCGGCGATCTTGGACAGCGACTCGGTACGGACGTCGAACTCGTCGAACTTCACGTACGGCTTACGCGCGCCCTCGGCAACAGTGCCCGGCGCGCCCTCGATCATGCGCTTGGCTTTTTCGACGAGGTACTTGATCGTCGGGAGGGTGACGGTGGCGGCGCCCATGAGGTCGGCGGCGACGAGGCGCTCGCGGCGGGCGTTGACGATGCCGCGCTGGACCTGGGTGCCGTAGACGGTGTTGAACTCGTCGGACAGGTTGGTGGTCTTGTGCGGGTCGTCTGCGGCCTTGGTGCCGTCGAACTCGGGGGCGGAGAACTCGATGCGGCGTCCGGCGGCCTGCTCGGACAGGCGGTCGCGGGCCGACTTCACGAAGTGGGCGCCGATGGTCTTGGCTTCGGGCTCGGCGGCGTTCTTGCGGCCGTCGGCGCCGCCGTCGAGGTTGAGCGACCGGAGGCGGTCGAGCTGGGCGGCGTCCTCGTCCGCCTTCTTCAGCTTCTCGCCGAGCTCGTCGACCTTGTCGAGGGCGGCTTTGACCTCGGTGGACTGATCTTCGGTCAGGCCGGCGTCGAAGTCGTACTTGGCGTGGAGGTCCTGTGCAGCCTTGACTGCGGCCTCGTACTGCGCGCGGAGGTTCATGGGTGGGTCCTTTCCAGAAGGTCGAACTTGGACTGCAGCCAGCGGGCGCGGGCCGCTTTCGCCTCGGTCTCGTCCGAGTCCGGGGCATGCGAAGACCCCGGGGACTTGGTGTCCTCCGGGGTCTCGGGGTCGGTGTCGTGCTTGCTGTCGCCTGGCGGTGACAGCGCCTGGCGGAGTTGGTCGACGGCTCCCTTGTCGGCGGCGTCGAGGTACCGGGCCATCGCCTTGACGGCGAGGATCTCGGTCTCCTGGTTCGCGCCGATGGGCACGACGGAGCATTCGTAGAGAGTGAGCTCGCGGAGCTCGTAGACGTGCTCGCCCTCGACCTCGGCCATGCCGCCCTCCTTCACGTCGAAGGCGAACGACATCTGGCTCAGGCGTTTCTCCTTGAGCAGGCG
This sequence comes from Corynebacterium glyciniphilum AJ 3170, assembly GCF_007673095.1. Lineage (GTDB taxonomy): Bacteria > Actinomycetota > Actinomycetes > Mycobacteriales > Mycobacteriaceae > Corynebacterium. The sequence continues at coordinate 94,828 of NZ_VDYZ01000004.1, read as the reverse complement.
GTAGACCTGGGCGCCGGTCGGGTTGTCGAGGTCGATCTTCGCGCTGATTTTCAGCCCGTGATCGTCCTCTTCGGCCTTGGTGATCGAGCCGATGTTGCTGAATGGGTCGGAGAAGTTGTGTCCGTAGAGCAGCGGCATGGTGTTGCCGCTGGACTCCCAGTCCTCCAGCGTCTTGGCGAATGCGCCCTTGCGGATGACGTCGCCGTAGGAGTCGATGTTGTCGAACACGCTGGCGTAGGCGGAGAACTCGCCGTCGCCGTCGTCGGAGCCGTCGGCTTTGACCTGGACGGTCATGTCCTTGACTCGCATGGACTCACCCCCTTTCTCCCCCGGCAGGTCCGGTGGGTCGTCGTACCACGACCGGATCCGGTCGATGGTGTGGTCTGGTCGGCCCTCGCGTTCGGCGCGGGCTATGCACTCGTCGACGCCGGGGTCGCAGAGGTGGAACTCGGCGCCGACGCCGGCGAGCCGCTGGATGGTCGAGTCGGACGGGCGGGCGTTGATCAGCCACAGCTCGTCGACGGTGGTCTCGGCGTCGAGAGCCCAGCCCATCAGTCCGCGGCGCATCGCCAGGACGGTGTCGACGACAGCCTGCGGGGCGTCGTGCTTCACCAGGTCACCGGCGACGGTGTCGGCGACCCGGTCGAAATCGAACCGCGGCGTACCCGGAGGGGCGTTCTGCTCGACGAACGTCGACTTACCGGAGGCTGGTGGGCCGACGACGACGTGGATGGTCATGACGACCGCCTCCCGAGGTCGCGGTGGAACACCGTGGCGTCCTCCCCCAGCTCGGTGACGTAGGCCAGCAGCGCCTCGGCGCCGGCGACGGAGCGGTGGATGCCCTCGTTGCACTCGATGACGACGGTGACCTGGTCCTGTTCCTTGACGAGCCGCTGGGCGAACTGCGCGGCGAGCAGAAGGTAGGAGAACAGCACCGGGTTTCGTGTGAGCACGCTGGTCTGGATGGTCGGGTGCCGACCGTCGAGCTGCCGGTGTCCCGGCGGCGGGGTCGGCCACTCGGTGGCGTCGAGGTGGATGTCGCAGGGCTGGGCCTGGTCGTACTTCTTGCCGATGGAGATGATCGTGATCACTGGCCCTCACCTCCCGACTCCTCGTCGTCCTGGTCATCCGTGTCATCCGTGTCTTCCGTGTCTTCCGTGTCATCCCCCGGCGCGCCAAAGGCGGTGTTGAGCGGGCGTGCCAGTTGGTCTCCTCCGTCGAGGTGCGGCAGGTTGTTCATGCCTCGGGCCTCGTTGACGGTCATCCACGGAGCGCCGACGGCGGTCGAGGTGACCGCGGCCTTCTCCTCGAAGGAAGCGCGGAGCTTCTCCTCGAGGTTGAACTCGACGTAGATGTCGTCGTCGACGCCGAGGATCGGCAGCGCCCACTGGTTGAGTGCGTCCTCGATCCGCTTGATCTGCGGCCCCAGCGAATCGCCGTACAGCGAGCGTCGGAACTCGCGGACGTTGGAGTAGTTGGCGTTGTCGAGCAGTCCGACCTGCGTCGGGTTGACGTGGTAGACGGACGCGACGGTCTGCAGGGAGAGCTTGGTCATGTCGACGACCTGCTCGTCCTGCGCCTTGAGGTGGGCCGGTTTGAAGTCCATGCCATCCTCGAGGACCGGGGTGCCGCCGGCGCCGGATCCGCGGCCGGTGTACTGCGACTGCCAGGAGCCCTTGAAACGCTTACGGGCGGCGTTGTCCCACTTCGGCGCATCCTTGGGCCGGGTGATGACACCACCGAGGCGGGCGCCCGACTTCCAGAGCTGCGACCGGTAGGCCGCGCCCTCGAGCTGTTCGCGCAGCGTGTCCTTGAGTGCTTCGACCGGAGACGAACCGGTCTTCATGGTGAACGGGTCGTAACCGTGAAGACGGACGATTTTGCGAGCGGGGATCTCCAGGTGCTCGCCGGTGGACGGGTCTGCCATGACCATCGACCTCATGGTCCACGCGTCGTGCCAGCGGAAGCTGACCTGCCAGGTCGGCGAGATCGGGGAGATCCGGTATCCCTCGTCGGGGTGGTTTTCAACGATCCAGATGAACTCGTCGTACAGGGACAGGTCCATCAGCGACCGGTAGATCAGGTCGTAGGTCAGCATCGACGGCGACGCCTTCTTCATCAGACGGGCGACCGGTTCATCGCGGACGCGCTCCCGGCCGCCGTCGGTGTCGTGACGGTAGGCGTGCAGGTTCACCGACGCCACTGATCGGGCGATGAAGTCGCAGACGGTCCGTAGGTGCGGCTGCTCGCGCCAGAGTTGCTCGACGGACATCTTGTCGATGTCGCGGGCGATTCCGGCGAAGATCGGCGCGGCGAGCTCGTCGGGCTCGGGCGCACGCAGGGGTGCGCGTCGCAGCCCGAAGTAGTCCAGCATTCCCATGCGGGGTGCCTCCTCACACGATCATCAGATCGCCGTCGTCGAAGTCGTCGAGGGTGTCGTCCAGGTCGTCGTCGTCCCAGTCGTCGCCGGAGTAGGCGGACTCCTGCTCGTCGACGATGCGGTTGCCCATCCACCAGGCGATGTTGGATGCCACGAATGGCGTGACGTCGCCGGTGGATTTGTCGCGGTCCCAGATGAAGGTGTCGCCGCTCTTGCGGTCCTTGACGCCGTTGGCGGCGGCTTCGAGCAGCGTCGGGGTGGTCGGTGCGGACGGGTCGCGTCCCAGCCATCGCACGTTGCGCTCCTGAATCGCGGTGAAGTACCCCAACACACTCGACGTCATGTCGGTGCCCTGCCACTCGGCGACCTCGATGCCTGCCTCGCGCAGCAGCGGGGCCAGCGCATTCGAGGGGCTGCCCTTGACCTGGATGCCGACGGTGCCGGAGAACCAGGTCGACTCGCGTGCTTTCAGCCAGGCGGGCACCCATCGGTACCCGGCGCGGGAGGCGACGACCTCGATGTGCCATTGCCCGTCGGGCCGCTGGGCGGCGATGACGATGTGGGCGTGCGTACCTTCGGTGGCGACGTCGACGCCGCAGTAGATGGGGGCGTCGTCAGCCGGGCGAGAGCCCGGATCAGCGAGAGCATCCCAGAGCTCCGGGGGGATCTTGCCCGGGTCGAGGGATTCGACCCACTGGCAGAGGTTCTCGGTCTTGAACTCGTCATCCTCTTTGCCCTCTCTCTCGGCGCTGACGTCGCGCTCGGTCATGCGGCCGTGGCCGAGGTCGGGGTTGGCTTGTGCCCAGCCGGTGCGGTCGTCGATCGACAGGTCGGGGTGGGCGGACCACTCGAAGATGCCGACGGTGACCGCATCGGTGTCGCCGGAGTTGATTGCGTTGATGCTGCGGGTGCGCAGGCTTTTGAGCACGACCGAGCGGGCGTCGCCGGCGTTGGAGGTGGCGACGTTGAAGCCGATCACCGGGGACATCGTCGTCGAGGACAGGGCGGTCCAGCCGGTCCAGGTTTTATGCTCGCGGAGCTCGTCGAGGTAGAGCATGTTGACCGTCTTGCCGCGGCCGGCGTTTCGATCCAGCCCGGCGATCCGGTAGACCCCGGTGCGCGAGCGCAGGGCCTCGAATCCGTGGGCGTTGGAGGTCCGCTTCATGCGCTTGCGCAGTTTCGGGTGAGCCTCGCACTCGTCGCGGACCTCCTCCCACAGCTCGAAGGCGTCGTTTTTCGTCTGGGCGGCGCCGAGGATGTACGGCAGCCGCTTTCGGAACAGTGCCCACTTCAGCAGCACCTTGGCCCAGTGCGTTTTGCCATTCTGCCGCGCGACCAGGACGAGGATCGTCTTGAAGCGCAGTAGCTCCTCGTCCCACAGCTCGGGCTGGTCCGGGTACTGGTCCCGGATCCGCTCGGGCGGCAGCAGCTCGAGGGCGTGGATCGACAGCCACTCCTGCCACTCGGTCAGCGGCTCGCGCAGGATGTTCTTGGCGAACCAGATGACGTCGTAGCCCCACGACGTTTCCTTGGTGAGCTCTCGCAGCGGCGGGGTGAACAGGCGCGGGGCCGTTGCTCCCACAACCGCCATGTGTCACCAGTCCTCGTCGTCATCCTCGCCGTCGAGGCCGAGATTCTTGCGCCCCTCCGGATTGAGCCCCAGTGAAGTCAGGATCTTGTGCAGCGTCGGCATCGGCACGCACGACGCCCGGTGGATCATCTCGGGGTTGCCCGACTCGACCGCGGTGTCGATGACGTTGGCGAGCTCGTAGGCCAGGGCGATGTCGCCGGCGTCGGTGTCCTCGAGGTGGTCGGCCAGCTCGATCGAGCTCTTCACCGCGGCGTGCATCTTGCCGCTCAACGGCTCGGTGCCGGTGACCTCGTAGGCCGGTTCGATGTCGGACATGCCGACCTCCTTTCTCGGGTGATCCCTCTACTCCGCGCGCGACCCCCCTTCGCTCACGGGGAGAGAGGCCCCTCCACCCCATGTCACTCGCCGCGGAAAATCCGATTCGTGATTTTGACCGCCCCTCCCCCGCCGGGCTGCACACCTGCGGCAGCCGCGCCGGGGTCACCAGGCGCGGGTCTGCGGGCCGAGCGGCAGGGGCACGTCCCGCTTGCCGCGGGCTCGGTTGCACGAGCAGTGGGCCGGTCGCAGGTTGTCCCAGTCGAGGGCGAGCTCCGGGGCGACGTCGCGCGGCACAGCGTGGTCGGGCTCGAAGGCGTCCGAGGTCTGCGCCGGGGCGTCGTAGGCGATCGGCTGATGGCACAGCCAGCAGACGGCGCCGAGCTCGCGGCAGTGTGCCTTGAACTTCCGGGCGAGGTCCTTGCCTGCCCGGTCGCCCCATTGGTCAGCCATGATCCGTGACGTCGCCGTACTCGGTGCGATTCTCGTCCTCGATGATGACGGCGGAGTCCCAGCGGCCGCGGTTGTACAGGGCGAGCTGCTTCCTGCCCTCGCCCCGGACGCGGAGGAGTCCGTCGTCCTCGCTGTAGGACACGGCGTCGCGGTGGATGCGATGGTCCGTGTCACCTGGGAGGTGCGGGATGTTGACTCGTACTGCCATGCCTGGGCTCCTCTTCCTCGGTGGGGGTTGATACGGATCGGCACCAGCCACGCGCATGCATGGCTGGTGCCTGACCGAACGAATCCCCACGATCCACTGTGCTCACTTCACTGACCACTCGGGGCGCAGCAACTGCACCCCTGGCATGACTAAACCCCGGTCCACTCACCGTCGACCACGAGGGTCGAGGGAGTGGCCGGGGTCCACATCACACTGACGACAGTCTAGCTATGGAAGCGTGACAGATGTCAAGTCAGCTGGTCACGACGTTGCTACATGAATCGGTAGAGCGTCACGGTCTCGCCGGAGGACATGAGCTGGCTGCCGACCTCGACGAGGATGCCGCGGTGTCGCCACTGCCGCACTGTCCCCGCCTTGAAGCCACGCTCGACGAGGTACTCGACGGTGACGATGCTCGGCATGTCGACAGCACGGGCAGCAGGTGCGGGGTGGATCTCCTCGCGCAGCTCGGCCTCCAGGTCCGACAGCTCGACGACACAGTCATCTGCCCACGGACGGTCGAGCAGCTTGGCCCGGTGTCGGTTGAGCCACGCGCACCATGCCGAGCCGTGTGCCTCGTGCTCGATCAGGTGGATGCCTCGATGATCGACCAGCCGTAGCGACAGGTCGTCCGAGAGGTTCACGCACCAGCCCCAGACTTTGGCCTCGACGTCCTCGACCATGCGACTCAAGCTGGTCAGGTTGCAGGGGTCACGAGGGCCGGGTGCCTTGGAGCTGGCACCCGAGCTGGTGCCCGATGCCGGCGGCAATCCCGAGTCCTGGAGATCCTCGCGGATGGTGTGGATGTGATCGGCGAGACGACGCAGGACGTCACGCAGGTCATCAGGTGTCATGCAGCAGGGTCCTTCCGCAGGGCGTGGGTTACGATGGAAGCGCTTGACCAAAGCATCCTTGCCGGTAGCCCCGCTGCCTGCCGCCCCGTCTCCTGCTAATAACAGGGACGGGGCTTCTTCACGTCCGCAGCGTCGGGGTGTTGACCGCGTACGAACCGACGTCGGTGTAGTCACCCTCGTCGAGCACCCACAACCGCACCGGGACGTCATCTCCGCGGGTGAGCACCTCGGTCTCGCCACAGTGCGGGCAGCGAAACGCAGTGAGGTGCATCCAGACATAGCGCTGACCTCTGCGCACGCGCCGGGTGCGGAAGTCGGCGAAGGTTCCGGTCTTGTAGATGCGGCCGACCTTGACCGAGGGGCGGCGGTCTCTCCCGCATCCGCCGCAGATGTTGACGTCGGGCTGGGGCGGGCAGAAGTGGATCAGGGGCGACGTTTCCCAGGCTGACTCCCACTCGACGTCGTGACCGTCCCAGCGAGGTGGCAGGTCATGGTGTGAGTTCACGGTGCCACCCATCGATCTTGTCGTAGTGCTGGCGGACGTAGTCGGCGCTCATGCCGGGACCTCCGTTGGCTCAAAGCGGGTTTTCATGTCCATACCCTCCTATATTCTTTCGAACATGTCTTCGGATTCATACTCGGACCGTCTGCGCCTCGTCGCCGTCGAGACCTGCCCTACGCACTGTCCCCACGGCCACTCGTGGAGGCCAAAAGGCTCGTGCCGTAGGGGGTGGGCCTCACCAGGTGGGTGGCTACCTCGCGAGCAGCGCTCCATCGCACCTCACATGATGTGGACGTGCGAGACGCCGGGGTGTGACGGCGAGGTGCACCATGACGGGGTGACGAAGGCATCCGTGGTGATGCGCCAGTGCGACATCCCCAAGGACTTCAACCTCACGAATCCGAACCTGAATCGACCATAGGTTCGTAGATGCGGGTCATGCCGCCACCTCTGGCTCCCACAGGACAATGACAGGGCCACGGGCGAGAACCTCTGCGCTGCTGGCCTTCCTTGTAGACGCGGTTCCGTACCAGCCGTCACCGTCGTCGCCGTGCTGTAGCGCGTACCGGGTGTTCACTGACAGGACAACGGCCTCCACAGGCAGCTTATCCAGAACCTCGGGCCGGTCGATCACCCGGCGCACGTCCGGCACCAGGCGAGAGACGAGGGTGACGGCGGTGTCGGCGCACCACCCTCCGGAGCCCCGCGTAGAGAGGGTGAACGTCTCCCACGCGTGAGGTTCGCCGCAGTTTCGCAACCCGAGTAGGCGCTCCTCCTCGCCCTCCACCTCGACGATCCACGCCTCACCCATCGGCACGTCGGCGGGGTCGGGCAGGGCAACTGGCAAGGATTCCTTGCTAGTTCGACCCCTGGTCAGGCCGTTAAGCGCCGCAATATGGTCGCCAATCTCCCTGCTCTGTTCCTGGATGCGGGTGTCATTCTCCGCGTTCAGTGCAGTCAGTCGCTTCACCTCGGCGTCGAGGCGTTCGATCTCATCGTCACGCTGCTGTAGTTCGGCGGCGGAGCCGTCCACTATGTCCTGCAAGTCGTTCCGTTCCTTCTCGACGACTTCCACACGATCAGCGAGGGAGACGAGCTGGTGCTTCAGCTTGGACTGCACCGGAAGCCCGGATGCTGCCTCCCGCAGTTCGTCGGCGAGACTCTTCGGCGGGGCGGGCCAGACGTCGAGGATGACCTGCCGGACGATTCCGGCTTCACGGTGAGGCGTGTCGGCAGGGAGCATGTCGCACCAGCGATGCATGGCTTCGACGTCAGCCTCGCTGATGTCCTCGGGGTAGACCTGGTCAGACATCAGGGGACTCCTCCTGTGTGTCGGACTGGCCCCCTTCGAGACCAGCGATGAACTCGTCGAGCGCAGCCGCGGAGATCATACGTCGCCGACCGATCTTGACCGAGCGAATCTTTCCGTCTCGAACCAGGGCGAACAATGTGGTGCGTCCAAGGCTCGTGGCCTCCATGGCTTCTTCAATGCTGTAGAGCTTCTTCTCGAGTTCAGGCATTGGGGTTTTCCTTCGGTTGTGCGGCGGCAGCCAGCGCGTCGGATGCGTTCTTGGCCTGCCACGCGGGCATGTTGATGGTCACGGCGTTGCCGAGCTTGTCGACGGCGAGGACCTGGACTCCGCCGCCGTTGGTGCGGGTGATCTTGTGGATCGCTCCTCGCAGGTTCCACTCGGCGCGACCACCCAGCAGGCGCCTGCTCGAGCGTCGACGGTCAGGCATCACGGCTCCTCAAGTCCCGCGCACCGGACAGCAGGAAGTCCCCTAGCTCCTCGGCTTCATCCGCGGTGAGATACAGGCTGGTGAGCCGGGACGCTACGCCGAGGCCACCACGGGCGATGACGATCGTCCCCTGAAGTTTTCGTACATGCCCGTATTTCCGCCCGTGCGTCGGCCACCAGCACCCCTCACGGTCCGCTAGCGGCAGGTCCGGGATCGGCCAGTCATCGATCAATTCCAGGACGCTTTCCCACTCGCCCTCCGTGAGTTCGGGGTGGTCTTCCCACAGCGGCTCCTTGTGGTGGGGGTTGCGGACGAGCATGGTCACCTCGGCGTGCGCGATGCGGCGTAGTTCTTTCTCACTGGTCACCACGATCACCTGTTTCGGTAGAAGTCGTCAGGCTGCGCCGAGTACCCGGCGCGCCGGGCGCGTCGGTGGGCCTCTTGGAGAGATCGGAGTCGTGCTTCTGTCCCGTCGGGGCCTGCGACATGGATCGTGGTTCGGGGTCGTTTGGGGTCGGGGTCGAGGTGGTCGGCGATGCGTCGGAGGAGGTCTCGGGCTGCTCGTCGGAGTGTGCGTCCGATGCGGGTGAGTGCGTCGCGGATGTGGTCTGGCATGGGGTGGTCTCCTTGTCGGGGATGGGGTGGGTGGTGCGGTGGGCGTCGGGGCTGATTCGGGGTGGGTATAGGTCGTCGTCCTCGGCGGGGTGTCGCCATTCGAGGACGTCGAGGCGGTCGTCGTGTGCTTCGATGACTCGCCATTGGTGGGCGTTGTCGTGCCGGAGGTCGTGGATGCGGGTCGAGAGCCACGATTGGCGGATGATGCTGGTGAAGTAGGCGACGATCAGGAAGATCAGGACGATGTCGGTCGGGCTCACTGGTCGTTCTCCTTCTTGCCGAGGATGGCGTTGAATAGCGCGGTCTCGTGGGCGTTCTCCCCGTGGTCTTCCCGTTCGTGCCGGGCTGCCAGCGCCTCCGCGAGCACGCGGATATTGCGTAGCTTCTCCGCCTGGTCGATGACGGTCTGCGCGAGATCCGGGGCAGCGGCAGCGAGAGGGAGGTTCCCGGCGGGGTTCAGCCAGTCCGGGTCTCCCCCGAGTCCGTCGTCGTAGGTGGAGAGGGCTTCCTCGTCTTCACCTACGACGACGTTGGTCGGTATCGCGTTGGGGTGGGTATCGCGGTACAGCAGGCCCCACGGCCCGGGTGTGGCCCCGGCGATCAGGGCTTTGGCTTGGTCTGCGGTGATGGTCACTGGTCGTTCTCCTGTGCCTGGAGCGCTAGGAGGATGTCGGAGGTGCCCAGCTTGCGGACGGAGACCGGGTGTCCTCGGCGGATCGCGCGGCCAATGAGTCGGCGGGCGTGGCGTCGCCTCCAGACGACCCGCGCTCTGGTGATCAGTCTGACCGTGGGGTCCGAGTCGTCGGACCAGTCAAAGCGAGTGGTCTGAATTACGAGTAGCTGTTTCATTGTGGGGGTCCTCTCGGGGTTAGTGGGTTCGGGTGATGTGCCAGCCGACGAGCCAGCGGGCCATGCGGGTACGCCATGGCAGGCGGCGGATCGGTCGGGTGTGCGGGGTGCGGGTCATGCGTCGTCCTTCCGGTCTTTCTTCCAGGTGATCCACTCGATGTGGTGCGCTACCCGGACACCCAGGGAGGTGATCTCCCCGTCAGCAGTCAGAAGACCGCAGTGGACCAGATCGTCCTTATCCCGCCCCGGGGTGGTGAATCCGTCGTAATTCGCTCTCACCAGGATGTTCTGCCCGTCACGGGAGGACGGGACGAAATGAGACCAGTCGATCGTGTAGTTCAGATCCACGTCATGGAATCGGGCCCGGTCGATGGCGGTGGTGATGATCTCCTCTGCGGGCCGGCAGCGGTCTATACCGTGTTGGACGGTGTCGATCATGCTGGCGGTGTCGAGCCGAAACGGGTGCTCCTTGATTCGCGCGCAGAGTTCGTTGAGTCGGCGCCACTCGTCGGGGGTGTAGAGCAGCGGGACGATGTCCTGTACTGGACTCATGTGCAGATCGTCTCCAGGAGCTCGCGGATCCATTCGCACAGTGGGGACCAGTCGATCGCGCCGACGATGCGGCCGACTCCGTCCGGGACGCTGGTGTCCGGTAGGTCGCTCATGAGTGCTCCAGGATGGTTTCGAGGTCGTGTTTCGACCGGATGGGTGGGGTGTGGTCGGCTGCGCGGTGCGGCAGGCACATGTCGGTCTCGGGGTGGCGGGTGCGATGACCCTGGGTGCCGGTGCCGCGGTCACAGCCGGGGACGGGGCAATGTGCGGTGCGGAACTCGTCGATCACTGGTCCTCCTGGGTGTCGTTGGCGCGCATGAACTGGGCTGTCATTCCGTACTCGAGCGTTTCGGCGGGCAGGGTCAGGACTTTCAGCAAGTTCGCCTTGTTGGATTCCTTCGTGGGGTTGCCGGTGCAGTCGATCCCCCCGAGGGCCTGTCGGGCGACGTCGCCGAGGGCCTGGGCGAGGATGACCAGCGCGCTCATTTCGCTGCAGTCGAACGCCTCGACCTTGGCGACGAAGTGGTGTCCGCCGACGATCTGGGAGAAGGCGTCGGTCTTGAGGTACGCGCTGAGCACCAGCACGGGGTCGGCGGAGAGGTCAGCGGGGTCCGGGTCGTTCTCGATCATGCTGTGGCCTTTCCGTCGATGTCGCAGGTGAGGCAGCGCCAGTGCCAGGTCTCGACGCCGTTGGTGTCGTAGGGGGCGTGGCCGGTGGTGTAGCGACCGCAGCCGGGGCAGTTTTTCTGATGGTGGTGATTGCTCACGGGGTTCTCGCTTTCTCGAGGGCGTAGTCCACGGCCTCGCGGTAGGTGTGGCACAGCGCTCCGTCGCAGTGGTCATCGTCGGGGACGGACCACCACCAGCCGGAGTGCGCGCCTTTGAAGACCAGCCACCCGGCGGGGACACCGAGGAGGAGGTTCAGGAAGTTCGTCGGTGCGGTCGTTGGGTGGAGCGTGATGGTCGTCTCGTAGGTGTCAGCGACGTCGATCGTCGGGGCGTGCTGCCAGAGCCGCGGCGCTTCGGGCATGTCGGGCTCGACGGTGACGCCGTCGGGGTCCAGGCGCCCGAGCGGGCGGAAGGAGCTTCGGTCGGTGCTGCCGACCGGGGCCACGAAGACGTCGCCGAGGACTGGCCCGAGGCGTCGTCCGTCGTCGTAGACCGTGCGGTCGGTGATGTGCCGGCGGGCGTCGTGCGCGTCGAGGACGGCGCGAGTCAGCCCTGGGCGGAGCTGGGTCATTCGATCTCCTCGATTCGCTCGGTGCGGAGGTACCCCGGTTTGTCTCCCCAGAACTTCTCCAGCCTCTGTGTCGCCTCGGCCCAACTGCCAGCGATGACGACGACCACAGAGGGCCGGAACGGGGCTGAGTGATGCTCGTGCTCGTGAATCCGGAACGTGTACCGGCATTTGTCGGTGGTGCTCACAGGCCCACTCCCCTCTCGTCGCTGATGACCAGCCAGAGAGCAGCCGGGCCATGGGTTCCTTTCGGGTGGATCTTCGGCATGAGCTTGGTCATGTACTCGCTGGTGTCGTCGGCGACGATCCCGGCGTCGACCAGTCCGTCCCAGAGCGGTTTCGCGGTGGCGAGGAGGTTGTCCTCGTCGCGGCGGCGTCCGTCCGGTGCGATGTAGTGCAGCCGGGTGGTGATGTGCTCCAGGCCCCGCGGGATCTTCATGGACCGGGCCCGCTGGCAGGCCTCGCCGCGTAGTCCGTAGCGGTGCGGCTCGGCCTTGGACCAGTGCCCGCGGTCGTTGAGCGACAGCGGGGGCTTGGCGTAGGACAGTGGCATCGTCCAGGTCGTCATGCGGTACCTCGCTTCGATCCGGAGGGCTCGGCGGTCATCAGACCGTCGCGAATGAGGTCGTTGGCGTAGGCGTCGTGGGTGCAGCGCATGACCTTGCCGTGACCATCACCGGTGAGTCCGTTGGGGTCGCACTCGTCGCAGGAGTCGATCGCTGCGCGTCGTGCGACCTGCTGGCGGGATTTCTCCGTGTCCCGCTGGCGCTGTGCGGCCTGGGCCTGTTCGCGGGCTCTGCCGCACCCTCGGCACGGCGGTGGAGCGTCGACACCGGTGTGGGCCGCGCAGCGGGCCCGCCGGGGTTCGTCGATCCACTCGTCGGGGATTGAGTCGGGAGGGGGCGATGCGGTCGGCTGCGACGCCGGCCCGGACGGGGTTGTCGACGAAGTTTTGTGACCCCCTTCCCCTCTCCTTCCTTGTATCTCCTTCAATGAATCTCCTTCGTGTACCCCACAGGGGATAACCCCCGTCCCCTGTAGGGGATAACCCCCGTACCCCACAGGGGATAACCCTGTGTCTTTTTCTTGGGGGGGTTGTACCCTGTGGGGTACAGGGGGGTCGACTTGATCGGCGGGCTGTGGTGCCGATTCAGCGGGCCGGATCCGGTCGTAAATCAGGTACCCGTTGGACGTCTGTTCCTTGAATCGCTCGTCTTTTCCGTAGCCGATGTTTCCGTCCTCGTCCTTGAATCGGGGGAAGGATCGGACCAGGCCGGCTTTCTCGAGTTCGAGGATCGCTGCGTCGACGGGCTTTCTGGTCTTGTAGCCGAGGCACTCTGCCAGAGTCATCCGGGACGGGTGGGACTTGCCGTCGGCGCCGGCGTACATCTTCAGCACGGCGTACAGCGCGATGGCGGTGGCGTGCTTGAGTTCTCGGAGGACCTCGTAGGGCACGGCGGCGAACATGCGTGAGTTGTCGACGACGTCGCTGTGCGGGTCGCTATGAGGTCGGGGCTGGGCCATCTGTGCTGCCTCCTTTCGTGAGTGTCGTGAGGATGGTGGAGATCGCGGTGGCCGATGTCCGGGTGAGGACCAGGGGCCGACCGCGCTGGCAGGTGGGGCACGCGAACCACCCGGCGACGTCGCGCGGGGTGAACTCGCGCTGGTGTCGGTGTGGGTGCCGTCGCCCGTCATGGACGGGGCGGGAGATGATGCGGGCCATGGGTCAGAAGGGAGGCTCCGAGCCGTCGTCGAAGCCGCCTCCAGCCTCGGGTGCGCTGCTCCACGGATCGTCGTCTGTGGCCCCGCTCCACCCGCCGAAACTCCCCTGACCACCCGGCGCGCCGCTCGTCTGGTTGTTGCCAGAGTTGTTTGAGTTGTTTCCGGCGTAGTTGTTGCCTTGGGTCTGACCTGCGTAGTTGGGGTTGTTTGAGTTGTTTCGCGGGGTCCTGGTGACCTGGGTGGTGGCGTACTTGAGGGACGGGCCGACCTCGTCGACTTTGATCTCGTAGACGCTGCGCTTCTCGCCTTGTTCGGTTTCGTAGCGGCGTTGTCGGAGGGTGCCGGTGACGATGACGCGGTCGCCTTTGGACAGTGAGTTGGCGGCGTTCTCTGCGGTCTGGCGCCAGGCGTTGCAGCCGAGGAACAGGGGGTCTCCGTCTGTCCATTGGTTGGCTTTGGAGTCGAACCAGCGGGGTGTGGAGGCGACGCGGAAGTTGGCGACGGGCGTGCCGCTGGGTGTGTAGCGGAGGGTCGGGTCCTCCACCAGATTTCCCACGATGGTGATGGGTGTGTCTCCCTGGGCCATGTCAGGCTCCCTCCTGCAGCAGGATCTCTGCGAGCTTGCCATTGACGCGCTCGGCGAGGTCGTCGAGCTCGACGCCGGCGTCGTATTCGTCGTTGGGGGTGGTGCGGGTCTGTTGGACGATGTCCCAGAGGTGCGCGCAGGTGGTGACGATCAGTTCCCATGCCGTGTCAGACCAGGGGGCCTGTGAGATCTCCGGGACGTCGTCGCGGGTGGCGGGTGCGCGGACGATCCAGCCGAGTGGTGAGCCGATGATGCCCATCTGGGTGAGCACCTGTGCGGCGTCGCCGATCGGGATGCCCGGGCCGACGCGGGCCGGCACGAGGAGGCCTTGGCGGGGTCCGGTCTTGGCCTCGATGATGTGACAGGCGCGGGGGTCGTCGGAGAACACGCGGCTCTCGGGGTCGTGGGGTCTCGGCGCTCGCGGGCGGAACACCGAGTCCGGGGTGACGATGTGCGGGAACCCGTGCTCCTCGATGTGCGGGTTGCGGTAGCAGGGCTGAACCTCGAAGTAACCGTCGCTGTGTCCGGTCTCCCCCGCCCAGTACTCGACGAGGGCAGGCTCGGCGGCATGCCCCCAGCGGTACAGCTTGCCGGAAAACTCGTCTGGCTCCGGGGCGTCCATGGGGTCGATCAGGTGGTCGTAGATGTCGTGGATGGTGCGGCCGTGCGGGTCGACCCCCATGATCGCCGGCACTTTGCTGGCGGAGATGTAGGAGTCGTGCTCGCGGGTGCCTGGCTTCGGCGGGCACGCGATGAACTCGGAGGTGGGTGTGGTCACTGTTGTCTCCTGAAGTTGGTAAGGATCGTTCGTCCCTCCGCGGTGGGTTTCCACCCGGAGTCATTCGGTGCCCCGGACCACCGGACCAGTCCCGCAGTGGCGAGGACCTTGGTCACGTCGGTGGCCTGTGGGGTGCGCCGGGCGGGGTCAGTCACCGCGGTGATGCCTGCAGCCAGGGCGGTCAGGTACTCGCGGAGGTCGGATGCCTCGCTCACCCCCAGTGCTCCCGGTTCGCGGCCCACCTGGTCTCGATGTGGACGGCGACCTGGCGGCCGAGGTCGGTGGGCTGTCCGTCTTCGGTTACGAGGCGGCGGGATACCAGCCCGATCTTTGTGCTGCCGGTGGCAGGCGTTCCATGGCGGGCGTCGACGAGCGCCTGCTGTGCAGTCGGCGACGGCGGGACATGATCGGCGTAACTCGGTGTAGTCATGCTGTTCTCCTACTGAAATCGGGGATCCTCGGACGCGACCGCGAGTCACCCGCGGACGGGCTATCCAGCACCCGGCGCGCGGCGTCAGCGTGCTCGGAGCAGAAGCAGAAGCCCCTCCCCCATCCGTTGATCAGGTGGCCGGGTTCGCTGCAGCCGGTGTAGGCGCACAGTCCGTCGGAGGTGACGAGTCGGTTCGCTCGCTGGGTCAAGGCTCGTTTGATGGCGCTGCGGAGTCGGCTGGCCTCACTCATGGCGTCGGACCAGGTGCCCCAGCTAGTGGAGCCCCACATGCTGGTCACGTCCCACTCGCCGGTGTACTTGTTGCGACTGACGTTGACGTACTGGCTCACGCGGCAGCACCCCGACGCCCGGCGGTGTACAGCTGCCGGCCGGTCGTGACATCGACGTAGCCGACCAGGCCGAGAGCGACGACAAGTGCGTCCAGCTTCTTCGACGTCACCTTGCGACGCTTCCCCGTGCCCAGGTTCCGCAACGTCGAGTGGTCCACCCGCAGGATCGCCGCGAGTTCATCCCACCCCGTAGGTCCGATGTCATGGTGCGTGGCATACAGCCGCTCGCGCCGGGCGTTGATCTCGTCACGCACGATCGGCGGGCACGGCAGGACGCGGTTACCGGTGTCGCCCGTCATCGGCGATCCACCACCCCGAGCACCACGACAGCGACCAGGGCAGCCACACCAGTGACACCGACCCACCCCCACGCATGCCACGCCTGGGCTGCGACCAGCAGGGCGAACCCACCACCGAGGACGAACGCAATCACGATCGCGAACTCCGACTCCACCAACTCCCGCACCGACGGCTCCCCCGGCTCCCGGCGCGCCGGGTGGTCTTGTGAGGCGGGGTGGCGGGCGATGTCTCGTTGACGGGTGTCGTTATGGGGTTTCATGTGTCACCTCGGCTTCTTCTACCCTTTTCGCTGGTGAGTGGGACACGAGGACGGGGTCTCCTGCCCGCAGGTAGCGGTGTCCTCGGTACTCCAGGACGGGCGGTGCTGGGATCAGGTCGAGGCCTCGGTCGAGCTTGCTGATCAGGTCGCCGATGTTGACGTTGAGTGCGCGTGCCCAGGCGACGAGTGTGTCGAAGCGGATGGTGGAGGCGTCGTCCTCCCATCCGGAGATGGCGGAGGCGGAGACTCCGGCCTTGCGGGCGACGCTGCTCTGGGACAGTCCTCGCTGCTTGCGATGCCAGGCGAGGTGCTCACCGATCTTCTGTGCATAGTTCATGCTGCACCTCCGTCCAGCACGTAACGATGCCCGTTCTGATGGATTGTGGTCGGAGCGGTTACCAGCGGCTTCCCGTCATCGAGGTGTGCAATAAGCTCGGAGAGCTTCAGGCCCACGGCGTCGCACCAGGCATGTGCCTCATTGAGGGAAATCGGTCGATTCCCGCCCTCGATCTTGGAAATGACCGTCGTGTGCAGGCTCGTCCCAAGAGCCTCGTTGATCCGGTCTCTGATGTGACCCTGGGTGATGCCGCGAGCCTGGCGCGCCTGTGCCAGCCTCGTCGCGATCTGCTCTGAATAGTTCATGCTGCTGCTCCCTGGGGGTTCTTCTGGTGCTGGAGTTCTTGGCGGCGTTCGTCGAGGATCTGTGCGGCCTCGGCGCGGTCGAGCCCGCTGGCTTCGAGGACGGGTTTGGCTTGGACGCGGGGTTTCTTGCCGTCGTAGCGGCCGCCGTAGCCGTCGGTGCCGGCCTTGACGCGCTCGTAGAGCGTGGTGGGCGGGATGCCGAGGAGCCACGCGGCGTCTGGGATGGGCAGCATGCCCGGTAGTGTGGACATTGGCTCTCCTCTCTTGGGTGGGTCGGTGGCACCGCCGACGCGAAAACGGTCCTGGCAGACTGCGTCGGCGGTGCTCGTGTGTAAGGGGTCGAGGTGCAGCGAGCTCCTCTCAGGCGAGATGGACCTGGTCCTGGGGCGCATCCGACGAGGCGATCGAGAGGACCTCGGATGTCGGACGGCGACGCCTGATGATCAGGTGTCCGCTGCTTTCTCCGGCAGGGGGAAGCGTTACAACCTCCGCCGTGCGCACACCTCGACCCCGGTGCCCTACCCCGGTCATGAACCGGTCCCCGAGCTAACCCGGGCAGTAGGGCGAAAGGTGGGTCTTACTTGCACTGTTCAGTTCTCAATCAACGAGGACACGTGTGGTCCTGGTATCCGGTGAGGGGACTGCACCCTCCCCGCCGCTGTGTCAGGCGGCGGGACACTGTGTCCCGGATGTGTCCCTGCCCGCTTCCCCACGGGCAGGGACGGGGTCAGGCGGTCGCTTCACCTCCTGGTGTGCCGGGGAGTCTCAGCGTGTTCGCCAGTAGGTAGGACCCCGGAGCAGCGACGTAGAGCGTTTGGCGGACCTGACCGTTGTGGTATCGCGGCGCGTTGTGCTGCGGGCGCAGGGTAAACAGGCCCCGGTAGGCGGAGTACGGGCGGTACTCGTTGCGAGCAATGACCTGACCGGCCTTGTTGGAGAACTCGCGGGTAATCGCCTTGCGGAAGATAACCTTGCGGGTAGTCAGCAGGTTGAAGGCTTCGGGGCGGGATAGGCCCCACTGCCGGCCCCAGTCCTCGATCGTGATGACGTCCTCGTCGTCGGCGATGAACTTGTCGTGGTAGTCGATCTTCGGTGCGTCGACTGCTGCCTGTGCCTCAAGCTCCGCACGGCGTGCCCGCTCGTCCTTGAGGTTGGTTGCGAGCTGAATGATGGT
The DNA here is from genome assembly GCF_007673095.1 of Corynebacterium glyciniphilum AJ 3170. Lineage (GTDB taxonomy): Bacteria > Actinomycetota > Actinomycetes > Mycobacteriales > Mycobacteriaceae > Corynebacterium. Next base: position 77,291 of record NZ_VDYZ01000004.1, on the reverse strand, counting down.
GTCGGGGTCGGTGAGGGCCTGCTCGACGGTCTGGTCGGTGAGGTAGCCGCCGTGGCGGCGGATGGCCGGCAGGACTTCACGGGTGACCCAGCGGCGGAACTCGACAGCCTCCGGCTTGTCGCTACGGAGGACGACTTCGTACATGCCCGCCTCGTCCACAACGGTGACGTTCTGCCTGCCCCCAGGGGTGTCTGTCTGACAGACACCCTTGGATTCCGGGTCGATACGGGACGAGACGACGCGGGGGTTTGCGATCTCGAGCACCGAGCAAAGATCGTTGAGGACGAATCGTGGCTCGCCGTCTCCGGCGGTGATGACTCGGATCTGCTGCCCGTGGAAGTCGAAGGGCTGTACTGTGTCGGTCATGGCTCCGGGGCGCATCCGGGGCCTCCTTTCATGGGGTATGGGGTCAGGCGGCCGTGGTGGTGCGTGAAGGCACGTACTCAACCCACTCGCTTAGGTCGAATCCTGTGCCCTGGACGACGGCGACTTGGGCCGCCATGATCGGGCTGATTGCCTCTCCTCGGCGCATCCGATCAACCTCGTCGACGCTGACGCCGAGGATCGCCGCGACCCGGTCGTCGGTATCGAGTGCGCGATCCTGCTTGATCTGGTCGATGACGCCTCGTCGGAGTCGCATTTTCTGCATGTCCTCACCTCCCAATTCCTGGTCCCGGTTTGCAACCTCGTGGACACAGTATGCACCCTAGTGGACTCTCTTTGCAACATCAACACGGATGTAATTTCAAAAGTGCAGGTTGTGCCACGTTTACATGTGGTGCATAATGTGTCCATGGACCCAAAGAAGTGGATCGAATCGCTCCCCGGAACCCCCTCATTAACTGCAGCGGCCAAGCGCTCCGACATCCAGAAGACGACGCTCATCCGACAGATCGATCGCGGGACCATCCCGTCCGATAACGTCATTGCGATCGCCAGAGCGTATGGAGTCAACATCGTCGACGCATTGATAGCGACCGGGCACCTCGAGCCGACTGAGGTTGAGATCGTCGGAGTGGCGCAAGCGCTCGGACATGCCACCAATGCCGAGATGCTCGAGGAGATGCGTAAGCGTGTCGACCCGGAGGCTGTCCGACTGTTCCATGGCGGGGACGGAGAAGTGACTCCCCACTTCGACGATGAGGGCGCCGAGGTGTTCAACTTCCCCGGCGATACCCCCGAGGGTGATTCCGGTGAGCAGCAGGAGCATAACGAGTCCACCCCCAATGTCCATGGCGAGGGGCAAGATCTCGACGAGGTACTCCGCAGGGCGAACCAGCTGAAGGGTGCCGCGCAACGACGTACCCCACGAATCGAGGAGCCTGAAGATCCCTAGACGATGAAGCAGTTGAAAGCTAAGGCCAAGGAGCTCGGAGTGACGGTCTACGAGACCAACGGGCTTCGCGGCGACCTGAACGCGATCTACATGCACGACGACCGGGTCATCCTCCTACGGGACGACCTCGACCCCTACACGAAGCGATCAGCCCTCGCCCACGAGCTCGGGCACGCACGCTACGGGGACGAGCACTCGGATGACCCACGCCTGGAACGGAGGGCGGACCTGTGGGCGGCGCAGCTCGTCATCACCGAGCCCGCCTACCGCGAGGCAGAACAGGCCTACGGGCCCCACCCCGGCGCGTTGGCGTGGGCCCTCGGTGTCACCCGTGACGTGGTCGATACCTGGCGCGCTCTGACGATCAGGGGATGGGAGGCGTGATGACCGGCATATCGTGATCTAAGTTCACCCGACCGCCCCTGTTTATACCCCCCGTGGCTTACGCTAATACGGATCTGGAAACTACCAGACCCCAGACTGACCGCCGAGATGCTCGGCTCCCCACAACCTCGCCGTGACGTGGCGAGTGATTTTTCGAGAGGATCGATCCCCTATGACTGACCAGAATCAGTACGGACAGCCCCAGCAGCAGGCCGAACCGCAGAAGAAGCCGTTCTACAAGCGTGTGTGGTTCATCATCCTGCTGGTCATCGTCGTGATCATCGTCCTGGCTTCCGCGCTTAGCGGTGGCGACGATGACGACTCCAGCGCGTCCGACAACTCGTCCAGCAGCCAGGACAATGGTGGCGACGGCGAGGGCCAGGACGAGGGCAACGAAGGCGGCGACGGTACCGCACAGCTCGGCGACACCGTCCACACCGACAAGGCTGACATCACCGCCAGCAACCTTCGCCCCTCCACAAGTGCTCTCGGCGGGGAGTACCTCTGCGTGGACGTGAGCTTCGACGTGACCGGCGAGGACTCCCTGAGTCTCAACGGCGCGATGGACTGGAAGCTCACTGACCCCAACGGCGTGACCCACAACCAGACATTCACCGAAGAGGCGAACTACGACACCGTCGAGGTCGGCCCCGGCGGTAACTACTCCGGCACCGCGTGCTTCGAGTCGGCGTCCACTCCCGGCGACTACCGGCTGAACTTCGAGGAGGCCATGAGCTTCCTCAACTCCGCCGAGGCGGAGTGGAACGCCACCCTCTAAGGCGGTCTCCACGTAACTGAAAGGCCCCCACTGCCGGGTAAGGGCGGTGGGGGCCGGAGTGTCCACATGAAGCAGCAGACAGGAGCAGTGTAGCAATGCCACGTAGACGCCCGCCGGAGGGGCCAGCCCCGAAAGGCAAGAAAGTCAGGTGGGAGGCATCGTATTACGATGCGGCCGGAAACCGGCATTACAAGACGTTCTACCGAGAAAAAGACGCTAAGGCATTCGAGGACGACCAGCGCGTTGACGTACGTTCTGGCAAGTGGGTCGACCCAAAGGACATGGCTACCCCGTTTATCGATATCGCGCGAGAATGGCTCAATGAGGCGACGAAAGAAAACACGATCGCCAATCGGAAAGCGCTGATCGATAATCTCGGGGACCTCGGGGGAATGCCGGTCGGCACGATCAAGGCGTCGAACATCACCGCTTGGCGAAACGTCCTTCTTGAGGGCCGACCGTGGAAGAAGAACAAGCCCCTGTCCGAGTCCACTGTCGGGAATATGGTCGGGCAGGTGTGCGGACTGCTGAAGCGAGCGCACAACGACGGGATGATCGGGCGGGTCCCGGTCGTGAAGATCCCGAAGACCGCTCCCATGACGTCACCGACGCGCCAGGACCTCCTCACGGTCGAGGAGGTAGCAGAGATGATCACAGCCATGCGTGACGGACACCGCGCACCCCGGGGCAAGAACGGTAAGCGCAAGCCCGGCGCGAAAGACTACCCGCCACGTCCTGATATCTCCCGGATGATCGAGGTCGTCGCCGGAGCCGGTCTGCGCGTGTCGGAGGTGTGCGGCCTGCGGGTGTGTGACGTGGACACGATGCGACTGACGATCACCGTCAACGGTCAGGTGAAGCCCGGGGGTCGGGAGTGGCTGCCGGTGCCGAAGTCGGAGAAGTCGCAGCGGGACATCCCCGTGCCGCAGGGTGTGATCGACGTGATCGTGCAGCAGCTCCAGGAGTCACCACAGAGGGACCGGACTGGTCCGGTCTTCCCGTACACGGGGGACGCCCGTGGGGAGGAGGAGCGCCTGTGGCACGACCGTGCGGACATGGGTAACTACATGCGGCGCCTGCACGACGTGCACGGCTTCAGGGAGGTCGGTATGCACGATTTCAGGCACTTCTACGCCAGTGCGCTGATCGCTGGCGGGGCGACCGTTGCAGAGGTTCAGGACGCTCTGGGGCACGCGAAGCCGACGACGACGCTGGAGACCTACACCCACCTGTGGCCGAAGCGGGACTCGAAGCTGCGGGATGCTGCAGGAGTGCTGTTCGATCTGGTGGCGGCAGAACGGCGGCAAGGAGCCTCGGCGCCGCAACCTACCGGCGACGGTATAAAGGCTTTGTAGCAGGTCAGGCTACCTATTTGGCGCTGGGGTCCTCGGTCCGGCTCTTCTTCAGCTCGAAGAAGTGCTCGTAGCTGCCCAGCGTGACCGCGGCGTCGAAGATCTTTCCGGCCTCCTCGCCGCGCGGTACCCGGGTCAGCACCGGACCGAAGAAGGCCCTGCCGTCCAACTCCACCACCGGGGTCCCCACGTCGTCACCGACCTTGGCGATCGCCGTCGACTGGTAGCTACGCAGCGTCGGCTCCCACGCCTCCGGATCGTCGCCACGTGAATGCGCTGCCTCGGCGTAGTCGGAGGAGAGCCCGACTTCCTCCAGAACCTCCGCGATAAGGTCGTCGTAGGCCCCCTCCCCCTCACGTCCGCCCTCTCCGTGATCGTGGATCCGAGTGCCCAGCGCGGTGTAGAGTGCGTCGACCTTCTCCGGTTCTTTGGTGTAGACCGCGGCGGCGACGAGCGCAGGTCCCCATGCCGCCTCCATCTTCGTGGCGTACTCGTCGGGGATGTCCTTACCCTCGTTCAGCACCGCCAGGCTCATCGGCGCGAAGGTCACGTCAATGTCGCGGACGGCCTCAACCTCCTTGATCCAGCGGCTCGTGACCCAGGCGAACGGGCACGTCGCGTCGAAGTAGAGGGTGACCGGAGTAGTGCTCATGGTGATGCTCCTTCTGGTGTACGGCTCATCGGTGTTCAGTGACTCGACATCCGAGGGTACGCGCACCTGAGCCACGCGTGAGCCGCTCCCGACCGACCCATATCCGGACAGGGCGGTCCATGCCGACTATCGTGGTCACCTATGAGTTCAACCAACCTGACCCGATCCGAGGCTGCCGCACGGTCGGACCTGATCACGGATGTCCACTACGCCATCGACCTCGACCTCACCGAGGGCGGCAACCTGGACCACAAGACATTCTCGTCAGTGACCACCGTGACCTTCACCGCCACGAAGGCGGGGTCCACGTTCATCGACCTGCGCGCCGAGGAGATCTCCACGGTCGACCTGGATGGCGAGGACATCCTTCCGCTGGCACTGCCGGGTGACGGCGAGGGCCGTTACGACGAGTCCCGCGGCCTGCAGCTCGACGACCTGTCCCCGGGACGTCATGAGCTGACCATCGTGGCGGAGTCCCTCTACTCCACCACCGGCGAGGGGCTGCACCGCTTCGAGGATCCGGCCGACAACGAGGTGTACATGTACACCCAGTTCGAGGCAGCCGACGCCAAGCGGGTCTTCGCCTGCTTCGACCAGCCGGACATCAAGGCGACCTACGACGTCACCGTCCACACCCCCACCACGTGGACGGTGGTCACCAACAACACCGTCTCCACCACGACCACCGGTGGTGAGAAGACCGGGGAGACGACCCACCGTGCTGCCGTCGACTACCAGCTCTCCACCTACCTCATCGCGTTCTGCGTCGGGCCGTGGCACCACGTCACCGACTCGTGGACCGGGACGCTGACACCGACCGCCGAGGTCGAGGGGGTCACCGACACCCGACTGGTGCCGGAGGGCGAGATCACGGTTCCCCTGGGCCTGTACGTCCGGCAGTCCCTGGCCGAGTACCTCGACGCCGACGTGCTCTTCGATGTCACGAAGTCCGGTTTCGACTACTACGCCAAGAACTTCGGCGTGGCGTACCCGTTCCACAAGTACGACCAGATCTTCTGCCCCGAGTACAACATGGGCGCGATGGAGAACGCCGGCTGTGTGACGATCCGTGACGAGTACGTCTTCCGTTCCGCCGCCAGCCACTACGAGTACGAGCGCCGCGCGGACACCATCCTGCACGAGCTGGCCCACATGTGGTTCGGTGACCTGGTGACGATGCGCTGGTGGGACGATCTCTGGCTCAACGAGTCCTTCGCCACCTGGTCCTCCGCCATGGCCCAGACCCACGCCACCGAGTACGACACCGCGTGGGTCACCTTCGCCAACAAGGAGAAGTCCTGGGCATACGCACAGGACCAGCTCCCCAGCACCCACCCGGTGTTCTCCGGAGCCAATGACCTGGTGGAGGTCGACGCCAACTTCGACGGCATCACCTACGCCAAGGGTGCCTCGCTGCTCAAGCAGCTCGCCGCCTACGTCGGCCTGGAACCGTTCTTCGCCGGCATCCGTGCGCACTTCGTCAACCACGCCTGGGGCAACGCCACCTTCGACGACCTGCTCGGGGCACTGGAGAAGGCGTCCGGACGCGACCTGTCCGACTGGGCCGACCAGTGGCTCAAGACCACCGGCATCAACACCCTCAGCGCCGAGACACAGGTGAAGGACGGTGCCTACACCTCCTTCGCCGTGGCCCAGTCCGGCGCCGCGCCCGGCGCCGGTGAGACACGCACCCACCGTCTCGCCGTCGGCCTGTACGACAGCGAGGACGGCTCCGTCGTCCTGCGTCGTCGTGTCGAGACCGACGTCGAGGGCCTGTCCACCGAGGTCCCTGACCTCGTCGGCGAGAAGGAGGCCGATCTCGTCCTCGTCAACGACGACGACCTCGCCTACGGCTTCATCGCCCTCGACGACGACTCCCTCGCCACCGCCGTGAACAATATCGCCGGCATCACCGACCCGATGGCCCGGTCGCTGATCTGGTCGGCGGCGTGGCAGATGACGCGCAACGCCCAGATGCGGGCCCGTGACTTCGTGTCCCTCGTCGTCCGCGGTGCCTGGGCCGAGACACAGCTCGGTGTGCTCGAACAGATCCTCGCCCAGGCCGTCGGTGCTGTCGAAAACTACTCGGCGCCGTCCTGGCGTCCCGAAGGACGCGCCCTGCTGCTCGACGGTCTACGTGCAGGTGCCGAGCGTACCGACGGCCAGGCACGGCTGGCATTCGTCCGCGCCTACGCCAACGCCGCACAGGATGCGGGTTCCGCCGATTGGGTGCGCGGACTGCTGGGGATCGGCGACACCTCCGCCGAGGACCTCCTGCCCGGGTTCACCGTGGACCAGGACCTGCGCTGGCGACTGCTCACCGCATTGGTCGGCGCGGTCGACGTGCTCTCCGATGAGGAGGCGGACGCCCTGATCACCGCCGAGGAGCAGGCCGACCGGTCGTCCTCGGGACGCATGAACGCGGTCAAGGCACGCACCGCCCGCCCTGACATCGAGGTCAAGCGCTCCGCCTGGAACACCATCACCTTGAAGGGCAAGGAACTCGGCAACCTGGAGCTGCGCTACATGATCGCCGGTCTGACCCACGTGGGCCAGGACGAACTGCTGTCCCCGTTCGGACCGGAGTACGTCCAGCGTGCGGTGGACATGTGGGAGGAGCTCTCCAGCGAGATGGCGCTGCGTACCCTGGACGGACTGTTCCCCTCCTGGGCCGGCTACGAGGACGTCGCCGACGACCTGCGCGCCACTGCCACTGACGAGTCGACCCCCGCCGGTCTGCGCCGTGTGCTGTCCGAAGGTCTGTCGCGTGCCGACCGCGCTGCGACGGCCAGGAAGTTCGACGCCCGCTGATGACTCAACCGCAGAGCTTCTACGACGCTGTCGGCGGCGAGGACATCTTCCGCCGTATCGTCCACGAGTTCTACCGCCAGGTTCCCGGCGACGACATCCTCGGTCCGATGTACCCGGCCGAGGACCTCGCCGGTGCCGAGGACCGTCTCCGCTGGTTCCTGGTGCAGTACTGGGGTGGCCCGCAGACCTTCAGTGAGCGACGCGGGCACCCACGCCTGCGGATGCGCCACATGCACTTCCCCATTGACCCTGCCGCCCGCGACCGGTGGCTGGTGCTGATGGGAAACGCCCTGGAGACCGTCAGCGAGGACGACCTCCCCGAGGCTCCCCGTCAGGCAATGTGGGACCACATGATCCGGGTGGCGGACATGCTGGTCAACAAGTTCTAGTTCGGTGAGGGGATGCGCGCCAGGCCGCCGGGTCGGGGCACGTAGGCGGTGCCGAACAGCGCGTCAATCCTGATCCACGATCCGGTGGTACTGACCCGGATCAGATCGTGGACACGCAGATCCTCCCGTCTGGGCTCCACCACGAGCCCGAGCGCGCCGAGGGCGGCGACCACCCGTCCGGTGATCTCGACGGTGCCTGCCCCGGCAGGTCCGGTCAACTGCAGCAGCGGCTGATCCAGCAACGACGGCGGCAGCCCCGCAGGACCGGAGTGCTCGTCGGCCTCCCGGTGCATGTCGGTGAACAATGCCCGTACGTCACCGGCGGGGACGGTGTCGACCAGTGTGTAACCGGACGCCGGCGGGGCCGTCCCCGTCCACAGCAGTGACACCACTCCCCCGAGGCTCACCGTCTCCGTCCCCGGCACGTCTGCCGCACCGGCGAGGAGTCGGGGCAGCGGTTCCGCCAGAACCACCGCATCATCGACCGACGGCACCGCGTGGATACGTTCGGCCACGATGCACCCCAACGGAGTCGAGAAGATGATGTCCGCCATGTCCTTCCCGACGTCCTCCCCGACCCGCACCACGCGAGCCATGGCACCGGTGTCCATACGCAGTACACGGGTCGCCACCGCGGCCGTCCGGCGCAGGGCGGATGCCTGGGCTTCCGCGGGACGCGTCAGCGTCAGTGACAGTTCGTCGGCGGGGCCGGACCCCGGCAGGTTGAGCATCATGGTTCCCAGGGTATCCGTCGCCCCCGGTGCCGCACAGGGTGCCCGGACGGTAAGCCGTCAGCGCTTACGGCCACCCACGACGGTGCTGCCCCCGGAAGTTCCGTCGACCGCGGCCTCGTCATCGTCGAGAGGGATGAGGAACTTGTTGATGACCTCGAGGTCACTCTCGGACCAGTCCCGGGTCTTCCCCGAGATCGGATCGACACCGACGTTGACCGTGTCCACGACAGCAACCAGGCGGTGCTGGCCGTTCCTGATGTACTGCCGCATCTTGAAGGACTTCACCCCCACCTGGAAGATGAACGACTCCACGACCACCGCGACCTCGCTGGACGACACCGACTTCTGGTAGTCGACCGACGCCCACCGCACCACGAACGCCGGAACCGACATGTCGATCTCGGTGACCACGTCCCGGACGAAGTCGATCCGTGCATCCTGGGAGAACTCCAGGTACGCCGCATTGTTGACGTGCTGGAACTGGTCGAAGTCCGACCAGCGGAGGTTCACCCGTGTGCTGTGGTAGCGGGTACCGGTGGCCTCGTGGTCAACAAAAGGCATCGAAGTCTCTCCTTACACAGGCCAAGGACCCCAGCGTGTGACGCTGAGGCCCTGCCTGGACGGCTACGCCGCAGTAGTCCTGTTTTGTCTCGTAGAGGATTCTATCGGGAAAGCCGGCGATGTGTTACCCGGGTAGGACGGGCCGCATCCGCACCGAGCCGCTCGACCTTGTTCTTCTCGTAGTCCTCGAAGTTGCCCTCGAACCAGAACCACTGCCCTTCAGCCACGTTGCCCTCCCAGGCGAGGATGTGGGTACAGGTACGGTCCAGGAACCAGCGGTCGTGCGAGATGACCACGGCACACCCGGGGAACTTCTGCAGGGCGTTCTCCAGCGAGCTGAGGGTCTCGACGTCGAGGTCGTTGGTCGGCTCGTCCAGGAGGATCAGGTTCCCGCCGAGCTTCAGGGTCAGCGCGAGGTTCAGACGGTTGCGCTCACCACCGGAGAGGACCTTCGCGGGCTTCTGCTGGTCGCCGCCCTTGAACCCGAAGGCGGAGAGGTACGCACGCGAGGGCATCTCGTTCTGCCCGACGATGATGTAGTCCAGCCCGTCCGAGACGATCTCCCAGACCGTCTTCTCCGGGTCGATGTTCTCCCGGTTCTGGTCGACGTAGCTGAGCTGCACCGTCTTACCCACGACAACCTCGCCGTCGTCCGGCTCCTCGAGGCCGACTATGGTCTTGAACAGCGTGGACTTACCCACACCGTTGGGGCCGATCACGCCGACGATGCCGTTACGCGGCAGCGTGAAGGACAGGTCCTTGATCAGGGTGCGTCCGTCGAAGCCCTTGGTGAGGTTCTTGACGTCGACGACCTGGTTGCCCAGGCGTGGCGGCGTCGGGATCTGGATCTCCTCGAAGTCGAGCTTCTTGTACTGCTCGGCTTCCGCGGCCATCTCCTCGTAACGCTGCAGGCGCGCCTTGTTCTTGGCCTGACGTGCCTTGGCACCGGAACGGACCCAGGCGAGTTCCTCCTTGAGCCGCTTCTGCAGCTTCTGGTCCTTCTTGCCGGCGACCTCGAGACGCTCCGCCTTGGTCTCCAGGTACTTGGAGTAGTTTCCCTCGTACCCGTGGAGCTTGCCGCGGTCGACCTCACAGATCCACTCGGCGACGTGGTCGAGGAAGTAACGGTCGTGGGTGACGGCGAGGACGGCACCCTTGTAGTTGGCGAGGTGGTTCTCCAGCCACAGGACGCTCTCGGCGTCCAGGTGGTTGGTCGGCTCGTCGAGCAGCAGCAGGTCCGGCTCACTGAGCAGCAGTTTCGCCATGGCCACGCGTCGGCGCTCACCACCGGAGAGGTGGGTCACCATCTCCTCGGGCGGCGGGCAGCGCAGGGCGTCCATCGCCTGCTCGATCTTGGAGTCGAGCTCCCAGGCGTCGGCGGCGTCGATCTTCTCCTGGAGTTCGGTCATCTCCTCCATGAGTTCATCGGTGTAATTGGTGGCCATCTCCTCGGCGATGGCCTCGTAACGGGTCTTGACCTGGAAGATCTCCCCGAGTCCCTCTTCCACGTTGCCGCGGACGGTCTTCTCCTCGTTCAACGGAGGCTCCTGCAGCAGAATGCCGACTGTCGCCCCGGGATCGAGGAAGGCGTCGCCGTTGGACGGCTGATCGATGCCTGCCATGATCTTCAGGAGCGAGGACTTGCCGGCGCCGTTCGGCCCGACGACACCGATCTTCGCACCCGGGTAGAAGCTCATGGTGACGTTGTCCAGGACAACCTTCTCACCGTGAGCCTTGCGTACGTTCCTCATCGTGTAGATGAACTCGGCCAATGTGTTCCCTCCGGTTGGCGCGGCTGCGTGCACCTGGTGCATCCAGCCCTGTCGTATACGGTTGACGAGCCTACCTCACAGTGCCGTGGTTACCCGAAGCTGCGTTCGGCCCCTTGTCCGCACCGGTGTTCCGCCCGACCGGGGCGGATTCCGAGTACGGACGCAGTGAGTTGCCCAACTCGGCGCGTCCAGACTCGGAAACCTCCCCCTCCTGCCCCGGGCAGGACGCGACCGCACCTGTATTAACGCGTGCCAGTCCGTGTCAGCGTCGCGCAGCCGGATGCCGGGGCCACACTGGATCCCCGGGCGGCCCCGGCAGTTCCACTCCCTGCCTGGTGATCCGTGGCGCCACCACCCGCCGGAGATCGCGTGCGACCTCCTCAGGCGCCTCGTGGATGCAGTAGTTCGTGTAGCGCAGCAGCACCCACCCGAGATGGGCAGCTTCATTCCCTTTCCACGCGTCCTTGACGAAGCTCCCCACGGTCGTGCCTGCTCCCCCTGCCGCGTGATACATGAAGCTGTCGATCTCCACGACCACCCTGGCCTCAGGAATCACGAGGTCGTAGCAGTAGTTCCCCACGATCCGGTTGACCAGTACGGTAACCGGCAGGTCTTCCAGAGCCGCGCAGATGATCTCGAACGCGTTTCTCTCGAGCAGACTGGCCGCGCCGGTCGCCGTTGCCGCCAGGAGCTTTCTCGCCCTCGCCTTCCCATTGACCAGTGCGGCGAGATCCTGCTCCAGGTCGTCCTGTGCGCCAATCCCGTGGTATGCGTCGGCGAGGAACGCGCGGAGGTCGTCATCGGGCTGGTCGGCGTCCATCGCCGCCTGGAGCGGAGTGACGATGGTCAGCCCGGAACCCTCACGCACCCGGGCCGGCACCCTGGAACGGACGATGACCTGCGCGGTTGTCCGCGCCGTGCCACGGTGCCGGGCCTGGGCGGGCCACTCGACGGGTTCACCGAGGTAGAGACTCATGGCTGTACGCCCGGTGAAGACCAGGCCGCGAACGTCCTGGAGCGTGGTGAGTGTGAGCAGGTCATCGGGTTCTTCGTCGCTGTAGAAGCCGTGTATCACCGGATGCAGGCGGCCCGCCCGCACCGCGGCGCGCAACTGTTTCTCCGTCTGCCCGTCCAGGAGTTCAGCCGTCGTCCAGATCATCCGTAATCCTTACCCCTCAGGGACTTCCCGGGAGTTTTCCGGGTCTCAGCGCGCTGAGCCGACCGACTCAGTGCACTGAGACTCGGATTCCGCCCTGGTCCCGACGGTGTCTCCGTGTCAGAACGGCGTCGTATCCCCGGCGGTCGCGAGTTCAGGGTCCGGGTTGTCAGCCGGAGCGGCCCCGTCCTCGCCCCCGTCCCCGTCCCCGTCACCGGCGGAGACCGCGACGGCGCTGTACCCGCCGAAGGACGACGCCTCCGCACCGTCGCCCGTGGGTGCAGGTGTCGACGCGTCCTGCGACTCCTTCACCCTGTCGCGCAGGGACCACGTCGACGTCGAGTGACTCAGATCCAGGCCGACATTGGTGGCGGTCAGCCGCCAGACGGTCTCGAGCATCTCCTTGCCGTCCCTGGTCGTCCGCGGATTCTCCGGAGCGTAGGTGTAGGAGTTCATCCGGCCGACGATGACCAGCGGCGCGCCCTTGACCACGCTCTGCATCACGTGGTCGCCCAACCGTCCCCAGCACTGGACGTCGATGAACAGCGTGCCGGAGTCCTTCCACTCCCCGTTGTCGTTCCAGCTCGGGGTCGACGCCATCCGGAACGTCGCGAGTTTCGCGATCGTCGGGTGTCGTGAAGGATGGGTCGCGGCGAACCCTGTCATTGTCACGGACATCTGTTGTGTCGCCATTTCCGGCACACTCCTCCCCCGGTCCCCCGGGATCCACGGCGCCCCTTCCGATCGGTCGAGGGGCGCCTTCCGGCGGACGATGGAGCGGTCCCCCACCTCGTTCCCCCGGCGCGGTCCATCCTCCCCACCACGTCACACCCAGGTCAACGACCGTCCCGTCGCTGTGGACAACACCGCGGAAACTCGACGAAAACTGTCCACAGCGGGGCCGTGGACAGTTCTACCCTCACTCGTCGTCGGTGCCGGGGCCCCTGCGACGCGCATCCCGCTTGGTCTTCTCGGAGTGCACGTACCCCTGCACCTCGTCCCCGCGGTACTCGGTGCGGTAGTAGGCCTCGGCGGCGTCGTCCCGTCCCTCCCCGAGTCCGGCGAGCATGGCATTGTAGGCGTCCAGGTCAGCCTCGTTGTCGCGGTCGGCCTTACGGTCGTAGCGGGCTGCCTCCTTCCTGTCCTGCCGCAGCCACTGGACCGCGTGGGCGGTACTGACCACCAGCAACGGTAGTTCGCTGAGCCCCCACGCGATAGCACCACCGGTGTGCTGCTGCTCCATCAGGTCAACGTCGAAAGGCAGCTGCAGCGACAGGTAGTACGACTCCGCCAGGGGCTGCGCCATCTGCATCATCGCGATGCCGAACCAGGCATGGAACGCCATCGACGCCAGTGTCATCAGCAGCTTCATGAACGGACTGAGCTGGCGTGGTGCGGCGTCGACGCCGATGACCACCCAGTAGAACAGGTAGCCGGAGATCAGGAAGTGCACCATCATGAACAGGTGACCGGCATGCTCGGACGCGAGGTCGCTGTACAGGTCCGACAGGTACAGCGCGTAGAACCCGACGACGAACTGGAAGGACGCGACGATCGGGTTGGTGAGGAACCGGGACACCGGGTTGTTGATGAAGACCACCAGCCACTCGCGGGGCCCCTGCAGACCGTCCCGTCCAGCCGGGCGTAGGGCGCGCAGCAGCAGCGTCATCGGCCCGCCCAACACCCAGAACACGGGGATGAGCATGGTCAGCGCCATGTGCTGCAGCATGTGCGGCGCGAACATCGCCATGGAGTACATGCCGAGCCCGGAGCACGTGACGAAGATCAGCACCAGGTTCCCCAGTGTCCACCACACGACGCGCCTGGTCTTCCACTCCACTCCGCGCCGACGCAGGGTGATCCACGCCCACATGTACACCCCCTGGAGCAGCAGCGCGATCGTGCCGAAGACCAGGTCGAACCGCCAGTTGCCCAGCACTGCGACCAGGCTGAAGGGCTCGGAGACGTCGAACCCCATGATCAGCTCGGCCGGGGTGATGTCCGCGACCGCCTCCACGGGCGGCGGGATACGGGTCAACGACAGGGCCACACCCACCGTCGCCGCCATGATGAAGATCTCCACCAGTGCCAGACGGGCGAACGGGCGGCGCCACCATGCTGTCGCGGTACCGGTACCGGACGCGTCGAGCTGCGGGATCGTCCTGCGCCGGTGGGCGAAACCGATCACCGCGAGGATGAGGGTCAGCACTGCCTTGGCGACGATCACACGTCCGTAGTCGGTGGTGAACCACTCGGAGAAGGACAGCCTGATCCCCGCGTTGATCAGCCCGGACAACGCGATCCCCACGATGGAGAACAGCGCGACCACACTGTACCGGTGGGTGGTCTCCGCCAGGAACGGGCCACGACGGGCGGCGTGGGCGACCAGGGCCATGAGCCCGCCGATCCACACCGCCGCCAGGATGATGTGCCACAGCAGTGAGTTCACGCCGTAGTCGTGGTTTCCGCCGGAGGCGGAGTGCCCCTCCAACGCGACCGGGATCAGGGACGCGACCGCGATGACGAAGAAGACGGGCTGCCAGATCCACCGTCGCGTCAGCAGCGACAGGACGGCGGCTGCGGCCGCGATCACAGCGATCCACAGCATCGCCTTCGCCGTCGACACCTGGGCGATGGCGACGCCCCACATGTCGGGCTGCAGCGTGTCCTGCAGCGGCAGACCCGAGAGGTCCGAGAGGTAGAGCGGTACTAACAGCAGTGCGCACACGGCCCACCCCGCCATCGCCCACGTGCCGGTGCGGGACGCCCGGAACCCGTCGAGGTCCAGGTAGCCGTCCTTCCGTGGTTGCGTGCCGAAAGCACTCATCAGGAACGAGCCGACGCCGAGACAGGCCAACACCGTGCCCGTCCCCCGGACCAGCGGGACCCCCCAGGACGTGACCGGTCCGGGATCCCGGATGCCGAGGGCCGCGAGCGACTGGCCGAGAAATGCGTCGCCGATGACAGCGGCGACGAGACCGGCCATCACCGCCGCGATGACGTACAGGGCGATCGGGGAACCGATCCTCCCGGTCGACCGGGCGGAGGACGGGGAGTTCTTGTCTGGAGAGTCGGAGGCTGATTCGGTGGCTACGGCCGCGTCGGACATGCCCTGAACGTTACTAGCTGGGACCCCTGTACCCCGATTCCACGTCCCCGCGCCCGCGTGCATTACGATGACTACCGCAAGCCTCCGTAGCTCAGTGGATGAGAGCAACCGGTTTCTACCCGGTCGGTCGCGGGTTCGAATCCTGCCGGGGGCACCACGAAAAGGCCGTCACCTGCATAGATACTAAGGTGACGGCCTTTGTTATGCCCGGAAAATGGTCATTCGCGGTTGTTGTGCCAGTTGTTGGCTGTTACTTCACGACCCTCAACGCGGGCCGCACCACCCGTGGCGCGGCGCAAGGGCGCGAACGGTCTGAGGAGAAGCTCGGTGACGGTCGAGGCGTACCACCGTAGGGCACGGTCGAACGGCCCCCACGCCAGCAGCCACGTCGCCAGCACCGCCAGAGCCACACAGATGCCGAGAATCACGAGCGGGCCGTACACCTCGAGGCTGCCCGCGAGCACAGGCTCGAGGGCGCGCACGACGAAGCCGTGGAGCACGTAGACCGAGAGACTGTGTCGACCCACGGTGGCCAGCAACGACTCCCGGTCTCCGACCCAGGACAGCAGTGCCAGGGTCATGAGTGCGGCGCCGACGTCGAGGATCAGGCGGATGCCCACCCCTTCCGGGAGGCTGACGTCGAAGTGGACGAACTTGTGGTTCCCGTAGAACCAGTCGTTGTCGAGCCTGATGAGGTAGAAGTATCCGGTCACCGCCACTGCGGCAACGGTGAGTCCGATCCTCCGCCAGACGGTGAGCCGGCCTGCCCAGTCAAGGAGTTGCTGGCCGTAGAGCTTCCCGATCACGAAGAACGGCCAGAAAACCAGTGTGCGGACCACGGAGAGTTCGTTGTCGAACGCCGGGAGGACTGCGCCGAAAGTGCCGGTCAACACCGAGGTGACGAGCGCTGCGCGGGGGAATCGTTCGATGAACGGTACGGTGAGCATCCACCACGCCATCGCGAGAAGGAACCACGTGTACCAGAAGGGTGTGAGGAACTCGAAGTCCGGGGAAAGGTCGAATATCCACAACCAGCCCCACATGAGTGGCAGCACGGTGGCCAGCAGCACGAGGAAGCTGAGGATACGTTCCGGGAGCCGGCTGGATTTCGCCGTGATACCCGCCAGGAAGATGAATGCCGGCATATGGAACGAGTAGATGAAGTACATCGGTGCACGCAGCACATCGGAGTCCCAGGGCGCGGCCCTCGCCAGCAGGTGCCCCAGGACGACGGTGAAGATGAGGATCCCTTTGGCACGGTCGAGGCGGTGGTTACGGGTGGACACGCGGCCACGATAACGCGAGTAGACCGTCACATGTCCACTTCCCGCCCTCCGTGGACGGTGGCGGACGGGGCCGTCACGGTTCGCGTCGTCGCCGTTCACTGGCGAGGTAGCGCCGCCGCATCCACTGCGGTCGCCGGAACAGCCACGAGAAGCCACACGCCACGAGTACCTTGTGCAGTCCCAGGCAGAGCACGGCGGCGATGCCCGCGAGGATCAGCGGTTGCAGAGGCAGCCCCGGGTCAGCCGGGAGGACGAGGTCGAAGACGAAGGCCACCGTCGCCAGCACCATGATGTGCATGAGGAACACTGGAAGTGTCCGTGAGCCGACCGTGCTGAACGGCACGGTGATCCGCCAGGAATCCATGTAGGAGAACACACTGATGACGGCGACGATCCCCACCAGGGCCAGGAACAGTCGGACAGGACCGTTGAGCCCGAAGTTGAAGTGGTCGTGGGTGGCGTCGATCCATACCGCGACCACTGTGTAGACGGACACGGAACCGGCGATGACCCACAGTGAGCGGCGTTGTGCCAGCCGGTGGATCCACGGCGCGCCGTACATTCCCAGCAGGTAGAAGAAATAGGTCCGTAGGATGTCGTTCCACGGCCACCCGAACTCCGCCAAGGGGCTCAGCACGCTGAGGGCCATGGCCGCCAGAAGCTGGATCACCGGTGGTATCCGACGTGTCAGTTTCGACACGACGGCGAACAACGCCAGCGCGTACACGAACCACAGGTAGGATTCCGGCCCCAGCACCGACAGTGCGATGCGTTCAGCCATCGGCCCCCAGTTCTCCGGATCGAGGCCCTGTGGCGCAGGGATGCCGTCACTGTTGCCCACGGAGGTGAGCGGCACCATCGACAACCAGATCTCCCGTATCGGCACCCAGAGCACGAACAGCCACACCATGATCCAGATCCGGCGGTCGGCGAAGGACCGCCAGCGCTCAGAAAGGGCTCGCGCCGCGAACAGACCCGTCAGCAGAAAGAACAGCGGCATGCGGAACGGCCCGAGCATCAGGCTTATTCTCTCCCAGATGCCGGTGTCGTAACCGTTGTTGTTCAGGGTGATGTTCGCGTGCCCGGCGACAACCAACAGGATGCAGAGACCTTTGGCTGCGTCGACCCAACCGACCCGGCCGATCCGGTCGCGCTGGCTGCGGAGACCGACCTGGCCGCGTTCTGAGGACGGGATGCCCGACGACGGGGTCACTTCGGGGGGCACTGCATCCGCTCACTCTCTACATAGCCTGAAGACATCTCGGGCTGAGGCTACTATGCGGCAAACCTTCCTCAGAATCGGCCCCGGTGCGCAGGGCGTGGGCACCGGGACCAGTGCGTGGTTGCTACCCGAACGTCAGGCCGAACACCGGCACGGCGAGGGCGAACACCGTCAAGGTGATCAGGAAGACGCCGACGATGTTCAGCCAGACACCGCCCTTGAGCATGTCAGCGGCCTTCACATAGCCCGATCCGTAGGCGATGGCGTTCGGCGGCGTCGCGACCGGCAGCATGAACGCACAGCTCGCGGCGAGGGCGGTGGGGACGATGAGCAGCATGATGTTCATCATGCCGTCGCCGGTCAGGCCGATGCCGATGGCCACACCACCCATGATCGGGATGAAGGTCGCCGCGGTGGCCGTGTTCGAGGTGAACTCGGTCAGTGCCAGCACGACCGCGGCGATGGCGAAGACCAGCAGAACGATGGGCAGCACCTCCATGCCCTTGACCATCTCGCCGATCCACAGGGACAGGCCGGACGCCGTCACCATCGACGACAGAGACAGCCCACCGCCGAAGAGGATCAGGACGTCCCAGGGGAGCGCCTTGGCGTGCTCCCAGTCCATCACCCGGGTGCCTCTCTTGTTGACGGGGACGATGAACATCACCACGGCGGCGGTCATCGCGATGGCGGCGTCAGCGATACTGATCGACCACCAGGACACGTACTCGGCCAGCAACGGGATGGTGATCCAGGCAATTGCGGTGCACAGGAAGATGATCCCGGCGATGACCTCCGGGCGGGTGATCTTCCCCATGTCGTCGATCTCTTTGCGGATCAGCTCCTTCCCGCCAGGAATCTCGTCCATCTCCGGTTTGAAGACAGTCACCAGCACGAGCCAGGCCACGACGGTGAACACGACTGCCAGGGGAAGACCGACCATCATCCAGCGTCCGAAGCCGATCTCGATGCCGTGGGTGGATGACATGTACGCCGCGAGGAACGCATTGGGCGGTGTACCGATCAGCGTGCCGAGGGAACCGATGGAAGCGGAGTATGCGATGGCCAGCATGAGTGCGGTCGCGAACTTCTTCTGGTTCTCCCAGCCGCCGACCCGTTCGGCGGTCAGGGTCAGCACGGAGACACCGATCGGAAGCATCACCACAGCGGTCGCGGTGTTGGACACCCACATGGACATGAAGCCCGTCGCGATCATGAATCCCAGGACCAGCTGCTTCGGCTTCGTGCCGACGGTGTACACCACCAGCAGCGCCAACCGGCGGTGCAGCCCCCAGCGTTGGATCCCGAGGGCCAGGACGAACCCGCCCATGAAGAGGAAGATCGTCGGATCAGCGTACGGGGCAGACGCGTCCCCCATGGGCGCGACCTGCAGGATCGGGAACGCCACGAGCGGCACCATCGCCGTTGCCGCCAACGGCAGCGCGCCGGTCATCCACCATGCGCCCATCAGCACCATCACCGCCGCCGTGACGCTCATGGCGCTGAGAGAGAACGGTCCGTTCTCGTCCTCCGGGTGCGCCTCATTCACCAGATCCGCACCGTTGGACGGGAAGATGAAGTAGATGATGACGGCCAGAACAAGGCCGACGCCCAGCCCGATGAAGCGTTTACGGTTGTTGGCGCGCTCGACGTCCCCCGCCTGGCGCTGTTCGTCGACCGGGCTGTTGTTCTCGGGAGTGTCGCCGGCCTTGGACTCGGTGACGGCGCCGGACGGGTCTCCGCCCTCGCCGGATTGTGCAGACATGGTATGTCCTCTCATGGGTCATGGACGTCAGTTACAGAGTAAAGCGAGTACTATCCCGTGGCTAATGTTGTTCCGTGTGGGGCTGGGCCTCGGGGCTGGATCAGCCCCGGTTTTCACCCCCGCATTCCACATCCTGGTCAACATACCCACGAACCGCCCACTCATCCAATCGCCACCTCCCCCCGTTCCCCACATCGGAGAAGGACGATGCACCCGCCGGCCCGCACGAACTGGTGTATTCCCGCTCTCTGACGGCGACGGTCTCCGGTGTAGCCTGAAGTGGCACTTCGCCCCGTCCACACCGAGGAGTCCGCTACCGTGTTCCGCCGTTCCCACCGACATTCCGCCCTCCCCGCCCCCGGCCCGGACCGCGTCGCCGTCGTCACCGGTGCCTCGTCGGGCATCGGGCAGGCGATCGCGCTGGAACTCGGCCGCCGGGGACACAACCTCCTGCTTGTCGCCCGTACGACCGGGCCGATGGAACAGGTCCGCGACGAGCTCGCCAGCACCCGTCCGGACGTCACCGCCGAGATCCGCGCCTGTGACCTCGCCGACGCGTCGGCCCGCGCCACCCTGATCGATGAGCTCACGGCACGGGACGTCCACATCATCATCAACTCCGCCGGTGTCGCCACGTTCGGCGAGTTCCGCACACTCGACCCGTCCTATGAGCGGCTCCAGTTCGAACTCAACGCCACCGCGGTCTTCGAACTGACCTCTGCCGTTCTCCCGGGCATGGTGGCCAGCGGGGACGCCGGGATCGTCAACGTGGGCTCGGTCGCCGGCAACGCCGCCATCCCGAACAATGCGACCTACGTCGGTACGAAGGCCCTGGTGAACACCTTCACCGAAGCACTGCACTACGAACTGAGGAACACCGGCGTCCGCTGCACCCTCCTCGCACCGGGACCGGTGCGGGAGGAGGTGAAGGACGACGCGGAGCGGACGATCGTCGACCGGGCCACCCCGGATTTCGTGTGGACGACGTACCCGGACTGCGCGACAGAGACCCTCGACGCACTTGCGGTGAACAAGCTGCGTGTCGTACCCGGTGGCCTGTCGAAGGTGGCGAACGTCCTGTCCACCTACCTTCCCCGCCGCCTGACGGCCCCGGTGTTCGGCGCGGCGTACTCCCGCATGGCCGAAGGCCAGGGGCACGAGTAAGGTCCTGTACTCATGACCCCGAACCAGATCGCCAAGAACGACCGGATCGTCTGGGCCGACTGCGAGATGACCGGGCTCGACCCGGACCGGCACGTCCTCGTCGAGATCGCCGTCGTCGTCACGGACGCCGACCTGACCCCGTTGGACGACGGCATCGACATCGTGATCCACGCCTCCGAGGACGACCTCGCCGGCATGGATGACTTCGTCGCCAGGATGCACGCGAACTCCGGTCTCACCGAGCAGATCCGTGAGAGTCCGGTGAGTGTCGCCGACGCGGAAGCACAGGTGGTGGAGTACCTGAAGAGGTACGTGCCCGTCTCCGGCGCCGCGCCGCTGGCAGGCAATTCCATCGCCAGTGACCGCAAGTTCATCTCCCGGTACATGCCTGACCTGGACGCGTTCCTGCACTACCGCATGATCGACGTGTCCTCCATCAAGGAACTCGCACGTCGCTGGTACCCGCGTGCCTACAGCAACCAGCCGGACAAGGGGATGCAGCACCGGGCACTGGCGGACATCCGGGAGTCCATCCGTGAACTCGACTACTACCGCCGTGCCTTGTTCGTTCCTGCCCCCGGGCCCACCAACGGTGAGGCGAAGGAGTTCGCCGACGCGGCGTCCGAGGCCAACCCGATCTGACGGTGAGCGGCACGTTTGGTGTGGTCGCCGGGCGTGGTCTAGTATGAATCCCGCTGCAGCAACGACGCCGGGCCTGGTTGCCGTTATGCATGCATGGTGGCTGTAGTTCAGCTGGTAGAGCACCAGGTTGTGATCCTGGGTGTCGCGGGTTCGAGTCCCGTCAGCCACCCCGAAGAATGAACCCGGTGCCACCTTCCTCACGGATGGTGGTGCCGGGTTCAGCGTATGTCCGGTGAGTACCCGGTCACACCGAGTAGCTGAGCACCTCGAACATCATCCCCGCCGCCGTCAGCCGGTCGATGAGGTTCTCCCCCATGGCCGTGGCGGTGGTGAGTTGGCCGGCGAGAGGCGGGTTGTCGTCGAACGCCAGCGACAGTGCCGACTCCGCCAGCATCTTGGCCGTCTCCGTGTAGCCCGGGTCTCCCCCACTCACGCGGGTGTGGACGGTCTTCCCCGCGGCGGTGCCCACGAACTCGACGGTGAACCAGGTCCTGTCCCGACGCTCCTGGGAGGGCCCGTCACCCGCGGCGATCCTCTGCGCGATCGCCCGACGCACCGGCGGGATCTGCACCGCCGCGATGCCGAGCACGAATCCGAGGACCGATGCCGGGACCGTCCGGAACTTCTTCGCGCCGGCATTGTGCGAGTAGGTGAACTCCGGGCCGTAGTCCTCGGGTGACGGTGCGGTGAGGGCCGACCGCGTGACGATCTGACCGTCGATCGTCGGCAGCGGAATCAGCCAGGTCCCCGTGACGCGGTCACGTCGCGGGAACCCCAGGGTCATCCGTGCCCGCCGGTCGGACGGGCGCGACTCGGCCTTGCGCCGTTCCGACGCCGCCTGCCACATCGGTCGCAGGCGTGACAACTGCTTCAGGCCGGAATGCAGGGTCCCGCCGGACAAGGACGCGTTGGTCCGGACGACACCTCGCGCCTCCATCGGTGCATCTCCGGGAAGCTGCCTGGCGGTGTACAGCGCCCCGAGGTCATGAGGAATCGAATCGAATCCGCATGCGTGGACGAGCCGGGCACCGGTGCTCCGCGCTGTGGCGTCGTTCTCCAGGAACATCCGGTCGACGAACTCCGGCTCCCCGGTCAGATCCACATAGTCGGTCCCCTCCCCAGCACAGGCGGCGACGAGATCTGCCCCGTACTCCAGGTACGGGCCCACCGTGGTGATGACGACCTTCGCTGAGCGGGCGACCTCACGCAGAGAGGCCGGATCCGTCGAGTCGGCGTGCAGCAGCCCGATATCCGAGATGGACGGATTGTCGCTGACGAGACGGTCCCGCACCGCCTCGAGCTTGCCGCGGTTGCGTCCTGCCAGAGCCACCCTGCCCGACTCGGGCAGGTGCCCGGCCAGGTAGTCGGCAGTGAGCCCTCCGGCAAAACCGGTGGCGCCGAAAAGTACGACGTCGAACGGCCGTTCCGGATTCGTGGGGTGGTCGTGGGTTTCTGACATGGCGCCTTCCGGTCCGATGGACATGTCCCTACATGTTTACAGTGCTCACGAGTGTAGGTGTGTCCCCCGGAGTCGTCAACGGCAACTGACGAGATCTGAGTCGCCGTACGGGTCACCACCGGGCAGGAAAATGCCCTCTGCGGTGACTCAGATCAACGCCGCGGGAACATCGCCCTGACGCCGTGTCGTTTCGCGGCGAACCACAGGGCCGCCAGTCCGTCTCCGCCGACGGCACGTCCGTCGGTGATCCGGTCCATCTGCATCTCGTACCAGGCCACTCCGACCAGCGACTCCGCGTGCTCGTCGAGCGACTCGATATGGGTCGTCAGCCGTGGCAGTCGCACACGCTCCCGGTCGCCGTGGACGATGATCTCGTTGGCCAGCTCAGGGATGAGAACCATCGGCCGCGCCATACCGATCAGGTCGCCCAGCCCCTCATCCAGGCCCTTCTCCACATCCGAGGCGCACCGGAAGCCCCCTGTGACGAGCACCGGAACGTCCACGGCCTCACGGATGCGACGAGCCTGGTCACCGAAGAAGATCTCCCCGGTCTCGCCGGTGGCGTCGACCTCGTCACCGAGCATCAACGGGGTGGCGTACGTGCCGCCGGAGACCTCGATGACGTCCACTCCCAACTCGGCGAGTTTCTGCGCGACCTGGAGCGACTCCTCTTCACCGAAACCACCGGGCACCCCGTCCGACGCGTTGATGCGCACGGAGACGGGGAAGTCGTCGCCGACCTTCTTGCGCACCGCACGGTACACCTCGACGAGTAGACGCATGCGTCCTTCGAGGTCGCCGCCGTACTCGTCGGTGCGCAGGTTGTCCGCCGGAGACAGGAACTGGTTGATGAGGTACCCGTGACCTGCCTGGATCTGCACGCCGGTGAATCCGGTCTCCCGGGCGATCAACGCGGTGTAGGCGAAGCGCCACACGATCAGGTCGATGTCGGAGACCGTGAGTTCGCGGGGATCTGCGAAATAGCGGCCGAGACGTCCCCCCATCGGGACCGCACTGGGGGCGACGGGGTACTTGTTGATGCTCCGCGGTGACTGTTTACCCGGATGATTGAGCTGCATCCACAGGTGGGTGTCATTCACCGTGCCGGCCGTCGCCCAGCTGCGCAGCATGTCCAGGTGGCGGTCGTCGGTGGCGACGACGGCCCCCGGCTCGCCCCGGTGCTCGGAGTCCACCATGACTCCGCCGGTCACGACGAGACCGGATCCGCCGTGGGCCCACCGTCGGTACAGGTCGAGGTGCTGGTTGGACGGCCCGCCCGACGGTGTCGCCAGCCCCTCGCTCGTCGAGGCCTTCACGAGTCGGTTCTTCAGTGTGGTGCCACACGGCAATTCCAGGGGCGCGGCAACCGGTGTAGGGGGCACGATGACTCTCCAAAAGTTCAAGTTTCCGGTGAATGTGTCAGTGACAGACCGCTCGACGGCCCGTCACCCGCAGACTGTACCTGCTGGTCCATGCCTGCATATCATGCCGCAGCGCACAGACTCAAGAATCTCCTTATCACACGTTGTCGACGTCGAAGTACAGGTGTGCGTGCAGTGAGCATCCGGGGTTGAAGGGGGCTGCGCACGCGGGACACGACGATCCGCTGCTGAGGTACGCCCTCACCGTCATCCAGTGACCGCACACCCGGCACAGGACGGCGTCCCCGCTGTCGAAGAGGTCCCGGGGCCAGGTGACGTTACGGTGGTCTTCCGCCTGGTCGTGACAGTGCAGGCACGGGTAGGTCCGTCCACAGCAGTGGAACCTGATCGCCACCACGTCCCGTGGTGATCTCCAGTGGGTGCAACCGACCCCGCCGATGAGCCCGTCATCCATACCTACCTCCTCCGCCGCGTCCTGCGCCCCTGGGCCACCCAGCGGGAGGCGACCGGCCAGGCAAGCTTCTCGAGTTCGACGATAACCAGCACGCTGAACCCGATTGCCGCGCAGACCGCCCACTGTTCCCACGTCAGCGGCACCAGCCCGATCAGGTCAGCCGCCGACGGCCAGGCGGTCACACCCCATTGCATGACCAGTGCCACCAGAGCAGACACGAGGAGCAGCGGGTTGCCGACGGGGTTGATGGTGAACACGGAACGTCGCAACGCCCGGGCGCTGAACACCTGGAAGAAGTTGAACATCACCATGGTGATCAACGCCAGGGTGCGGCATTCCTCGACGGACAACCCCGCCTCATGGGCCAGCCTGTACACGATCAGTGTGCCGATCCCCATCCACAGACCGGTGATCACCGTTCGCAGCCACATTCGGGTGTCAAGCACACCTTCCTGGCGCGGCCGTGGTTTCTGTTCCAGTTCGTCTCCCTCCCCCTTCTCGAAAGACAGGGCGATGTCCTGGATGCCGTTGGTGACCACGTTCATGAACAGCAGCATCACCGGCAGGAAGATCAACGGGAGTTCCGTGAAGGTGTTCACGACGACCGCCACCATCAGGGCCAGACCGTTGGACAGCAGGAAGAAGGTGGCCTTGCGGATCGACGAGAACGTCACGCGCCCCAGCCTGACGGCATCGACGATGGTGACGAAGTTGTCGTCTGTGAGGACGACGTCAGCAGAGTCCCGGGCGACGTCGGTGCCGGACCTCCCCATCGCCACCCCGATGGATGCCGATTTCAATGCCGGCGCATCATTCACCCCGTCGCCGGTGACCGCCACCGTCTCGCCGTCGATCTTCAGGAGCTTGACGATACGCAGTTTGTCTTTCGGGCTCATCCTCGCCGCGACGGTGGTGGATTTCAGCCGTTCCTTCAGTTGGGCGTCGTCGAGACCGGCCATCTCCCGTCCGGTCAGTGGTTCACCACCACCGCGCAGTCCCAACCGGGACGCGATGGCCGATGCCGTCACGGGGTGGTCACCGGTGATCATCATGACCCTGATCCCGGCATCGCGGCACTGCGCCACCGACTCGCGTACCCCTTCCCGAGGAGGGTCCATCATGCCCTGGAGACCGGTGAACCGCAGTCCGGCAGGAGTCGTGAGGACGCCACAGACCGGTTCCTCCTCCACGGGTGCCGTAGCCGTGGCGATAACACGCAGACCGTCCCTGCCCATGTCCCGGTTCGCCTCCAGGATGCTCTCGACCTCCCCGGCATGGAGGTCGCAGAACGACACGACGACTTCCGGGGCACCTTTCACGTGCAGGACAAGCTGCCCGTCCTCTCGCCGGAGCGTCTGTGAATAGGCCAGGTCGGGTTCATAGGGCATGTCGGCGACGACGGTGGTGCCGCGTTCGTCGTCGTCCACGACGCCTGCGCGGAGGGCCGCCTCCGCCATCGCCACGTCAACGGCATCACCGATCAGCGCCCCGTCCTGCTGAGTGGCGTCGTTGGTCAGTGCACCCGTCCGCAGTGAGGCACGTTCGTCGTCGTCCAGACCGTCCGGGGTCCATACTTTCTCCACCGTCATCCGGTTGACGGTCAGAGTTCCGGTCTTGTCAGAACCGATGACGGTTGTCGAACCCAGTGTCTCCACGCTGGGCAACCGGCGGACGACGGCATTGCGCGCCGCCATCCGTGACACACCGACTCCCATCGCGACTGACAGCACCACCGGGAGCGCCTCTGGCATCGCCGAGACGATCAGCGCCACCGTCGTCCGGAACGCCTCGCCGAGGTCATTGCCGAGCACGACGTTCGCTCCGAACACCCCCAGGCCTGCGACGACGAGGACGATTCCGATGACACGTTCCAGACGGTCCGTGAGCACCTGCAGCGGTGTCTTCTCCGAACCGGTCTGGACCAGCTCGGCGATGGACCCCAGTTCCGTGTCGTAGGCCGTGGCGACGACGACACCGGTCGCCCGTCCGGAGACCACCAGGGTGCCCGAGTACGCCATGGTGGCCCGGTCGCCGACCGGGGCGTCAGGGTCCAACCCCACCGTCCCGTCCCGGGTCGTGCCGGTACCCACGTCCTTCGTTGTCGGCAGTGCTTCGCCGGTCAGCATCGATTCGTCGACCCGCAGGCCCCTGGACTCAACCAACCGCAGGTCGGCGGGGACCCTGTCACCGGACTCAAGCCGGACGGTGTCGCCGGGAACGAGCGCTGCCGCCTCCACCCTTCCGACCAGACCGTCCCTGATCACAGTCGCCTCCGGGGACGACAGCTTCGCCAGCGCGGCGACGTCCTTCTCCGCCTTGCGTGCCTGCCAGTAGCCGATAGTCGAGTTCAGCACGACGACCACGAAAATGGCGGCGGACTCGAACCATTCGCGTTGCAGCAGAGTCACCGTGCCGGCGATGAACAGGAACACCACCATCGGCGAGGTGAGTTGCCGCCCCAGAACCAGGTACCAGGGATCACCGGCAACCTGGTCGAGTTCGTTGCGGCCGAACCGCTGCAGTCGCTCATCCACTTCTGAGGTAGTCAACCCCAGGTCAGTATGCTCGTCGCCCACGCCCAACCGCGCACGGGTATCAGCGACATCAAGGGTGTGCCAGGGCCGGTCGGCCAGTTGGTCTCGCGTGGTTTCCGTCATCGGGGAACCGTCTCCTGCCAGGGGTGTCTGCCGTTCACGTCGGTGCACCCCCAGGGTAGCTACGGGCCGGACGCAGAAACTTCCTGTCGGCCCCGGTCAGGGGTGGCACTCCGCCGACCTGCGTACACCTCCCGGTCGATCTCGTTCTCGGACGCTGCGACCAGCATCGCCACGAAGGTGTCGCCGTTGACGTTGAGGAAGGTCCGCAGAATCCCGGTGAACCAGTCCACCGCGATCAACAGGCCGACCGCCTCGACAGGGAGGTCCAGGGAAGCCGCAAGGAACATGGCGACGACCGGGAACCCACCGGGAACGGTGATCGTCCCCATATTCAGCATGATCGACAGCGCCACACCCAGGACGATCTGTCCGAAGGTCAGCTCCACTCCCCCTGCCTGTGCGAGGAACAGGATCACGATCATGTAGTTGAGCACCGCCCCGTAGGACCCCATCGTCAGGCCGATGGAGAGGGTGAAGTTCGCGACCCTCGGGCTCACCCCGACCTTCTCCACGGTGTTGCGCAGCACGGTCGGGAACGTGACCGCGGAACTCGTGGTCGTCACCGCGACGACTGTCTGCTCAACCAGTTTGGGCGGCAGCCTCCACATGTTCAACCGGGTTCGCGCCCAGATGACGAGGACAAAGACCACCATGAGGATCAACACGCCTGTCAGGGTGGTCACAAGGTACTTCACCGCCGACGTGATCACCGCCACCCCCTGTTCACCGGTCAGGGACGCCAACAGGCAGAAGACCCCGACCGGGGCGATGTACATCACGTACTGGATCATGGCGAGCACGACCGCCTGAATGCCCTCGAAGATCCCGATCAACGTACGGTTCCCGGTCTGCGCCATGTAGCGGTTCAACGCGATTCCGAAGATCAGGGAGAACACGATGATCGGCAACATATCGGCATGTGCCATCGCCTCGACGACATTGGTGGACACAAAACCCAGCAGAGTGTCCTGCCACGTCCCCGCCTGTTGTGCCCCGTCTTCCAGCGACGGATCCAACTCGCCGGTGAAGACCATGCCGTCCCCGGGTCGGATCACACTGCCGAGACCCCATGCGAGAACAGCGGCAAGGAAGGAGAAGGCGAACATCCACCCGAATGTCCGTGCCGCAACCAGACCCGTCCCTTTCCCGGACATCGAGCCTGTCGCAACAATGACGGACGCCATGACCAGAGGAACGATCGACATCTGAATCAGCCGGATGAACATGTCGCCGATGAACTGCAGGTTTGCCGCCCAGTCGCCGACGATCAACCCGAAGATCATTCCTGCGACCGCTCCGACCCCGATCATCACGGCGGGGCTGCGCAGGAGCTTACGTGTTCTCATTCCCATCACCGAAACGTTATTCGGCACATGTTTCTCCACGATGCCACTGCGGTTAACGTTCACTAGGCTTAGAACATGAGTACCGCACAGACACTTCTGGGAGTTCTGAGGGTAATTCTGCTGTTCGGCGGGATTCCCATGGGCGCAGCAGCTCTTGTGCTGGGGTTCATGCACTTGTCGGAGCGGGACAACGCCGACGAACTTCGGCCGGACAGTGGAGCGCTGGGGAATGTCGGCGCCGCATTATGCGGTATCGCGGTCGGCATCTCACTGTGGCTGCTCTGGTTCAGCTGGGGTTCTCCCTCCGGCTACGCGACCTGGGCGATCGTCGGAGCGGTGATCACTGCCCTCATTGCCGTTGTCGGGATCGGCGCCACGAGCCGGTGGCGGCAGACAGGGCCGTTCGTCGTGGCACTCGGAGGACTGTTCGGGTTCTCCTCGGCTTTCGCCGTCGACGCCGGTTTCTACGACACCACGGGCCTGTGGGGTGTCGGGTATCTGATGATCGTCTTCATCGCCGGTTTCATCCTGGCAGTCGTCGCCACTGCCGTCGTGCTCGTCAGGAGCCGGTCCTCGCGGCACCGAAGGAGCACAGGGAACACAGGTAGCGCAGAGGGTGTGGAATCATGACCACCGTAGAGAAGCTCCTCAGCATAGGGCACGCGATGTTGCTGTTCGGCGGCCCCGTGCTGGTGCTCTGCGCACTCCTGATCGGCGCCGTCCACCTCGTGGAGAAGCAGAGGTCCTCCCCCGCTCCCGACCCGAGGGCACGCATGGGCAATCCACGTGCAGCGATCACTGGCATTGCTGCCGGTGTTGCCCTCTGGCTCGTCTGGTTCAGCTGGGGCCCGGGCGGGAACATCGACATCGTGATGGGTATCGGCGCCGTCGTCTCGGCGTTCGGTGTCCTCGTGTGGCTGAGCATCCGGACCAGGTGGAGGTGGACGGGGCCGTTCACCGTGGCACTAGGTGGGTTGGCCGGCTTCACGACTGCATTCGCAGTGGCCGATGGCTACACCGACATCACCGGACTGTGGGCGGTGGGCTACCTGATGACGACGATCGGCGGGGTGATCGTCCTGGCACTCATCGCCGGGGGAATCGTGGTGGTCAGGTCGGATGACTGGACGGACTGACCGGCGGTTCTCTCGACGAAGGGTTTCATGTCCGGGCCGTGTTTTAGGGTGGACCACATGGCCAGTGAGAACCCCTTCGATGACCGACTCCGCGTCCGCGCGACCGAGATCCTGCGTGAGTTGACGGGGCACCCGGACGCGACCTTCCGCGACGGCCAGTTCGATGCCATCGCCGCGCTCGTCAACGACCACCGGCGCGTGCTCGTCGTCCAGCGGACCGGGTGGGGGAAATCGGCGGTGTACTTCGTCGCCGCCCGCCTCATACGGGAGGGATACGGCGCCGAACGTGGCCCGACGTTGATCATCTCTCCCCTGCTGGCCCTGATGCGAGACCAGGTCGCCGCTGCCGGGCGTGCCGGAGTCCACGCTGCGACGATCAACTCATCGAATGCGACGGAGTGGGATTCCGTTCTCGACAGTCTCACGGCGGGAGACCTGGATGTGTTGCTGATCTCCCCGGAGCGTCTGACCAACCCGAAGTTCCGCACCAATGTCCTCGACGTCCTGCTCGACCCGTCCCGCGCCGGCGTGGGGATGATCGTGGTCGATGAAGCGCACTGTATTTCAGACTGGGGGCACGACTTCCGGCCGGACTACCGGCGGATCGGCGCGCTCCTCGACGGTCTCCCCGCGGATCTTCCGGTGTTGGCGACGACGGCGACGGCGAATACCCGGGTGGTCGCCGATGTCGCCGCACAGCTCGGTGACAACACCATGGTCGTCCGGGGTGCGCTCTCCAGGGACTCGCTCCGTCTGGGTGTGGCACCGACTGCCTCGGCCGAACACCGCATCGGGTGGCTCACCCAGCATCTCGGCGACTTCCAGGGCTCCGGCATCGTCTACGCCCTCACCGTATCCGCGGCTGAGGACACCACGCGTGCGTTGTCCGAGGCAGGCTGGAACGTGGCGTCCTACACCGGACGCACCGACGCCGAGGACAGGGCGCGTCTGGAGCAGTCTCTGAAGGACAATGACATCAAGGCGCTGGTCGCCACCAGCGCACTGGGGATGGGTTTCGACAAACCCGACCTCGGCTTTGTCGTCCATCTCGGCGCGCCGAG
Organism: Corynebacterium glyciniphilum AJ 3170; assembly: GCF_007673095.1. Classification (GTDB taxonomy): domain Bacteria; phylum Actinomycetota; class Actinomycetes; order Mycobacteriales; family Mycobacteriaceae; genus Corynebacterium. The sequence goes on along the minus strand of NZ_VDYZ01000004.1, from coordinate 46,683 downwards.
TTCCGCAGTGGCGTACTACCAGCAGGTGGGACGTGCCGGGCGTGCCACGGACAATGCGGACGTCCTGCTCCTCCCCGGCAATGAGGACGCGAATATCTGGGAGTACTTCGCCACTGCCTCGATGCCGGACGAAGATGAGGCCCAGGCGGTGCTGTCCACGTTGTCTGAGGCTGACGTCCCGCTGTCGGTACCGGCGTTGGAGCCCCTGGTCGGTGTGAAACGTTCCCGGCTGGAGTTGTTGCTGAAGACCCTCCAGGTCGACGGTGCCGTCGACCGCGTCCAGGGCGGCTTCGTCTCCACCGGTCTCCCCTGGTCCTATGATGCGGAGCGGTATGCAGCCGTGGCCGAGGCCCGCCGCAGGGAGGCCGACGCCATGCTGGAGTACGAGGCGGGCCACCGGTGCCGCATGCGCTTCCTGGCGGAGACGCTCGACGATCCACACGCGCATGACTGCGGTCGGTGTGATGTCTGTGCCGGCCAGTGGTGGGATTCCGGTGTCGACGACAGCAGCACCACCGGTGCCCGCCGGATCCTGTCCGGAATCGGCGTTCCCGTCGAACCACGTGGTCAATGGCCGTCTGGAATGGCCACGATCGGCGTCCCGCTGAAGGGGAGGATCCCGGTGGATGAACGCGTGTCCGCGGGACGCGCCGTCGCCCGGTTCACCGATCTCGGCCCCGGTCAGGTGCTGCGCAGCTTCCTGGCGGACAGTGCCGAGGATGCCCCCGTGCCGAAGAACATCGCCGACTGGTGCATCACCGTGCTCAAGGAATGGGAGTGGGAGGAGCGCCCGACGGTCGTTGTCGGCATGCCGGGCACGACACGTCCGGTAACCTGCGCTGACCTGGCCCGCGGCCTGGCGCAGATCGGCAGGATGACGGACGCCGGCCCGCTCTCCTACACCCGGGACCCGGGATCCCCGGACGTGAACAGTGCCTACCGCGTGCAGAACCTCTACGACGCATTCACTGTGGAGCCGGCGACAGCCGAGGCCGTCAACGGGCAGGTCGTGTTACTGGTGGATACAGAGATCGGTTCCCGCTGGGCGATGACCCTCGCCGGCCGGGAACTGCACAAGGCCGGTGCCCGTGCCGTCCTCCCCTTCGCTCTGGCGCTGCGGGGCTGAGCCTGGGGTCGCGCGTAGGCTGGTCCGCGGAAAAACCAGGGCGGCACACCACCTTCTGCCCTTCACCGTAAGAAAGGCCAGCCGATGCACGGAGAATACAAAGTTCCCGGGGGAAAACTGATCGTCGTTGATCTCGAGGTAACAGGGGCCGGCAGCACATCTGCGGGCCTGCTGTCCGGTGTCCGCATCGCCGGTGACTTCTTCCTGGAGCCCGATGAGACGCTCGGGCGGATGACCCGTTCACTGGAAGGTGCGCCCGCCGATCTCAGCGCCGCGGACGTCTCCGCCAGGATCTCCCAGGCCCTGAATCCTGATGATGTCCTTTTCGGCATCACCCCGGACGGAGTAGGCGTCGCAGTCCGTCGTGCGCTCGGCCACGCAGTGAGCTGGGACGACCTCGATCTTGAGGTGATCCACGGCCCGAGCGTCGACCCGATGGTCAACGTCGCCCTCGACGAAACACTCACCGAGGAGGTCGCCGCCGGCCGGCGGAAGCCGTTCATGCGGTTGTGGGAATGGAATGCGCCACAGGTGGTGATCGGATCGTTCCAGTCCTACTCCAATGAAATCAACCAGGACGGCGCCGACCGCCACGGAATCACCGTATCCCGCCGGGTCACCGGAGGCGGTGCCATGTTCATGGAGCCAGGCAACTGCGTGACCTATTCACTGGTTGTCCCGCAGTCCCTGGTGGACGGGTTGAGCTTCGCCCAGTCCTACCCGTTCCTCGACGAGTGGACGATGGAGGCGTTGGAGAAGGTCGGGATCAGGGCACGCTACGTACCTCTGAACGACATCGCCTCGGAACAGGGAAAGATCGGCGGAGCAGCGCAGAAGCGGTTCAGCAACGGATGGATGGTCCACCATGTCACCATGTCCTACGACATCGACGCCGAGAAGATGATGGAAGTTCTGCGTATCGGTAAGGAGAAGATGCGGGACAAGGGTCAGCGCTCCGCGGTCAAGCGTGTCGACCCGATGAGATCCCAGACGCAGATGCCCCGTTCGGAGATTCTGGACGTGTTCTTCGACCATTTCCGGCACAAGTACGCCGCATCGGAGGGGACGATCACCGAGGACGATCTTGCTGTCGCCCGGGCGAGGTGCGACGAGAAATTCTCCACCGAAGAGTGGACGTATCGACTGCCGTGACGGGATGATGAGCCGCTGCCGGCGCGTCGCCTGTCACCCATGCCAGACACCATGCCCATGAAAAGGCGGGGGACGGTTTCCATGACCGGAAACCGTCCCCCGCCTTCTCTGTGCCGAGCTGGTCGGCTCGGTGGAGTCAGCCTCTACCGGGCGCTGACCTGGCCGAAGCGTGAGGCGATCGGCGCGAGCACCAGCGGACGCGTCGCGAAGAGCACTCCCACGGTCACGATCACCGCACCGAGCATCCAGAAGAACCCGCCCCAGCCTTCGGCAGGGGTACCGGCGAACATGTGGTTCAGGTTCTTCGTCATACCGGTGGCGAACACCAGGAACACGTGGACGACGATGAACATCACGAAGAACAGCATCGTCGGGAAGTGGATCTTACGCGCCACCGGTGCCGGGTAGATCTTGTTCAGCTTCGTGGCGTTCTTCGGCCACCACTCGCTCATCCGCAGACCGGAGATGATCGCCAGCGGTGCGGCGATGAACACGACGACGAAGTACATGATCTGCTGCAGGCTGTTGTAGTTGACCCAGCCGTTCTCCTCCGGCCAGTTCAGTGAAGCGTACTGCAGCATGTTGGTGAGCATGTTGGGGAAGACGTCCCAGCTGGTGGGCACAATGCGGGCCCAGTGTCCGGAGATGAACAGCAGGACGATGAAGATCACGCCGTTGAGCATCCACAGCAGGTCCAGTGAGGTGTGCAGCCACAGGTGGATGCTGATCTTCTTGCCGCCCTTCTTGGGCTGCCAGACTGCCGGAGGCTTCTGCTGCTGGCGGACCCGCAGACCGGACTGGATGATCATCGCCATGAAGAAGAAGTTCAGGAAGTGGGTCCACCGTGCCCAGGCCGGGAAACCATCCTCCACGAACTCTGGCGGATCATATTCACCGTGGTAGGTCTCCATGAAGTTCTGCACGCCGGACAGGTCGTAGATCCACCGGGCGACGAAGATGACCACGGCCACTGCGACGGCGGCGATGACCAGACCGATGCCGGCTAGTTTGCCCCACTGTGCCAGGGACTTCTCGCCGATCATGATCGGCTCGCGCTTTTTCTTCGGCTTCTCCTTGGACGCCGAGCTTCCCGTCTTCGGGGTCGCCACGGTAGTAGCAGCTGCCGGGGCGCCCGGAGCGGCCGGCGCAGCGGCCCCCGGGGAGGCAGGGGCTCCCGGCGCACCCGGAGCCGAGGGAGCACCAGGGGCGCCCGGTGCTGCCGGTGCAGAAGGTGCACCCGGGGCGGCAGGAGCCGACGGAGCCACAGGAGCCGACGGGGCGCCAGGAGCTGAGGGAGCTCCCGGGGCCGCAGGAGCGCCCGGGGCGCTAGGCGCGCCAGGGGCCGCCGGTGCACTCGGGGCCGACGGGGCGGAGGGTGCAGACGGAGCGCTGGGGGCAGCAGAGGCCGCCGGCGCTGCAGGCGCACTCGGAGCACCCGGCGCACCGGGCGCACCGGGCGCACCTGGTGCGGAGAGTTTCATGGGAGCTCCCGGAGCGGCGGGCTCAGACGTCGGCTCCGCAGCGTCCCCCTCCGCCGGAGTGTCAGCAGGCGCTTCCGGGGTGGCCGGAGCCTCTGTCGCGGCCGGAGTCTCAGCCGACTCTGGTTCAGCGGGAGTGGCAGGGGCGGCAGGCGTCGCCGGAGCCGACGGCGCGGCCGGCGCACCCGGCGCCTGGGCGACAGGCGGCTCCAGCTTCATCGGCTGGGCCTGTGTGTCGTCGTTGGACATTGTGTAGTCTCCTACTGCTTTCGCTCGTCAATAGCGCTGGTGAGTTGTGGAACAGATGCGGACAGGTCATCCCTGCCGCCACCGTCGTCCGTCACGAGGATCATAGCGTCCGACGCCTCCGCGCCCACCACGACAGTTGGTGGGCCCGGGTGCCTTCGGCCGACGGATCGTCCGGGAATCATTGCCTCGACCGAGTCACGACCGAGGTTGAGGTGAGGGGTCGCGCAGAACCCACGGCTCCCCCGGGCACGGCGTCGCGCAAACGTACGACGCCCCCGTGGGGACAACGACACCGGGGAAACATGCCCGGCACCGACGGCGGAATTCATGTGACCTGGACCTCTTCTGAAACGATAACTACCTCACGAGACAGGATAGCGGACGTGTGCCCCATGTCACGAATGAACCGGGAATTCACTCCCCTTTCACTCGGCCCTCGTCGCTCCAACTCCCCGACCGTCATCAAATGTAGGTAGCCTGTCCTTACCATCTCACCACACGCGGAGGAGTGCACCCCAGATGCCCGACACCACCGAACACCACTGTTCATTCGACCACCTCATCCATATCGTGAACGATCTCGAGACCGCCATGGCAGCCTATGACGACCTTGGCCTCCCCACCCATGCCGCATTGTCGATGCCGGGATTCCGTAATGCCGCATGGGGGATCGATGACGCCCGCTACGTCGAACTCGCTGTGATCGACGACTGGGATGCAGCATCGCGATCGGTGTACGGCGACGCTCTCTCCGCAATGCGCCCGGCCATCGAGGCTTCGAGGACACCGGGACCGGTCAGCTTCGCCGTCCACGTTCCCGACGCACAGGCGATGGCGGCGTCACTGCGTGACGCCGGTTACCAGGTCAGCGTCTACGACATCCGGTTCGATGATCAGATCGACGGTCAGGACGCCGGCTTCACCGAAGTCTTCGTCACCGATGCGCCGGCCTGGTTCCCCTTCTTCATCAGTTACAGTCCACCGCGAGAGGTGATCGCCCGGATGCGCGCGGAGCATCGGGTCGCACAAGGTGGCGACGGTGAACCATCCAGCACGCACGGGCCGGACCTGGTGGCGCTCCTGGCCCACAGCAACACACCGTCGGATGACGCCCGACTCCTCGCCGACCTCCTCGGGTGCGAGCTCCGGGGGACGACGGTGGCACTGCCGGGAGCCCACGTCCATTTCGAGCAGACGCCGTCCCCGGACACCATCCCGGGGCTCTACGGATTCACTGTGCGGCGTGCGGGACTCACCGAGTCGCCTGCCATCGTCGCCGGAGCCACGGTCACCTCCGCTACCGGTCAGGGCTGATCACCCTCCGAGTTCACCTCGGAAGCGGTCGACGACCTCCCCGGCGCGTTCGCTGCGTTCCGGGTCTTTCGCCGCAGTCGCCACGATCAGTGCTTCCAGCACGGCGACGGTCGCGACGTAACTGGGACTGAAGTCAGGGTTGCCCCGTCCGATGGCCAACGCCACCGCACTCCGCGGATCTGAGGTCAACACCCCCTCGGTCAGCTGGACGACGGGAACACTGAGCTCCGTGGCGCGGACGAAAAGTACGTCCGCCTCCACGGATGTACCGTCGTAGGCCAACAGGAGGACGGCATCATCGTCGCGGAGGATCGCGATGTCATCGGCGAAACCCATTCCGGTTGTCCCCAGCGCCACGGCATTCAGGCCGGTGCGGACGCTGCGCGCCGCGGCGTACTCGGCGATATGACGCGACGGGCCGAAGCCGACCAGGACGATGCGGCTCGCCTGCGCCATGAGCTCCACCGCTTCGAGCAGGTCATCCTCATTCACCCGTTCCACAAGTGACTCAGCCCCACCGACGTGCTCACGAATGGTGCGCGAAACCGCGCCGTCCCGCAGTGACGCGCCCATCCGTCCCCCGCGGGACAAGTCGTCGGCGAGCCTCTCCCTGAGGTCGTCAAGTCCGCCGAAGCCGAGTTTCCGGACGGTACGCACCACCGTCGCATCGCTCACACCGACAGCGTCCGCGAGACGGAGTGCCGAATGGTGCCCCACGCTGTGAGGGTTGTTCGCCATGAAATCCGCCACCCGGGTCTCTGCCGGAGTCAGGCTCCTGCGGTGCGCCTCAATCCTCTCCACCAACTCCATGTCGTGAACACTACTAGGACGGCACCGCGCAGGGAGTTATGTTCACCTCATATGAGGTGAACCTCACTTCGTTCGTGCTAGCGTACGTGCTGTCCCGCACAGCACCCTACGGAACCTCGTCGACGTCACGACGGGCAGAACAGGAGATCGTTTCATGGCCCTGACCTCCCCCGCCCCCGCTGACGGAGAATCACTGCGCAGCCACGCCCTCGGAGTCCGGTGGCCGCTCCTGCTCCAGGCGCCGGAACGTCCACGCGTCGCGAACCCGGTCGTCGTCGACGATGATCCGACACCGTCGCAGTTCACCTGGCGGGTGATCCTCGGTGCGAAGAAATTCACTCTGCCCGGTGGCGGCCTGCTGATCCTCTCGAACATCGCGGCCGCGGCACTGCCGGTCATCGCGGGCGCCGCCGTGGACCGTGGTATCGCCGCCGGGAATCTGGGTCAACTGGTGCTCTGGACCGTCCTGCTGGCACTCGACGTCGGACTGATGTCCCTCACCTTCCGCTTCGGTTCACGTATGGGCTTCTTCGGCATGCAGACCGTGCAACACCGGCTACGCATGCAGGTCACCGAACGACTGCTGCACCCGGCGGGGATGAAGGACCGTCGACTCGGCGGCGCACTGCTGTCCGTGGCCACCGGCGACGTCTTCCGTCTGGCGGCGACGATGCAGTTGGGGCTCTATCCCGTCGGCGAAATCGCGGCCATACTCGCCTCTGCGGTGATCCTGCTGACCATCTCCTGGCCGCTCGGACTCGCCGTGTTGATCGGCGGGCCGCTGATGCTGTGGTTGATGACGTCGGCCGGCCGCCCGCTGCAGCGCCGGAGCCGGGAGCAACAGGCCCTCGCCGCGGGCGCGACAGGGCGGGCGACCGATCTGATCACCGGATACCGGGTGATCAAGGGGCTTCGTGCGGAAAACGAGGCCTCGTCACGGTACGTGGATGTCAGCAGACTGGCCATGGACGGCGCCCTGCGGGCCAGATCGTCCCGGGCACTGTTCCTCGTGTCGATGAACACCGTCACCGGGGTGTTCATCGCCGCGCTGACTGTCTGTGCCGCGTGGTTCGCGTTGACCGGTCGACTCAGCGTCGGAGAACTGGTGGCTGTCGTCGGGGTGACCCAGTTCCTCGTCAGCCCCCTGACGATGCTTCCGGCGAACGCAGGCGCCATCTGGGCCACGGGGGTCGCGTCGGCCGAACGCGTGCTGGATCTTCTACGCGCACCTGTCGAGCACGAGGACGCTTCCGGTCCGACGGTCCAGGCACTGTCATCCCCGGGCGTTCGGGTCATGCGCGACGGCGCCGACGTCCTGACCGTCACCCCCGGCGAGTTCGTGGGTGTGCGCGCCGGCGGGAAACCAGGACGCGACCTGGTCACACTCCTGTCGGACGGTCGTTCCTCCGGCAGCCCCGGGGAGGTTATCCTGACCATGCACGGTTCAGACGACATCGACGCCGCGTCACTGCCGATCGAGAACTATCGCGCGACCGTACTGACAGCACCGCACGCCGCGGACCTCTTCGACGGGACGGTCCGGGAGAATCTCGCACCGGGCCACCCCGACACCGGCGCATTCCTCCACCCGGCACTGCATGCCGCCGCCTGCGACGACATTGTCGAGTCGTTGCCGGACGGGATGGAGACCAGGGTGGGCGAGGGTGGTACGCGCCTGTCCGGCGGTCAGCGTCAACGTGTCGCCCTGGCCCGGGCACTGACCGCGGACCCACCGGTCCTCGTCCTCCACGACCCCACCACCGCCGTCGACGCGGTCACGGAGAATGCTGTGGCGTCCCGTCTCGGTGCCTTCCGCACCGGACGGACCACACTGGTGATCACGGAATCACCGACCATGCTGGCGAGCTGTGACCGGGTGGTGGAACTGTGACCGGCCCCGAACGTCTTCCCGTGGCGACAGGGCGTCGCTCCACCGTCGCTGTCTGGCAGGCCCTCGAGGGACGTCGTGCGCTGCTGATCCTCGCCGCCGTCATCTCCGCCGGCGCGGCAGCACTGGAGCTGGTGACCCCTGCCCTGCTCGGCACTATCGTCGACGACATCTCCGACGGTGGAGAGACCCGGCCGATATGGTTCTACGGAGGCTCGATCGCCGCAGCCGTCGTGGCAGCCTCCGCGCTGGGCGTCCTCGGGGTCCTGCTGGCGTCGCGTGTGCTGGAGCGGCTTCTGGCCACACTGCGTGAACGTCTGGTCACCACCGCCCTGCGCATGCCCCAGGAGAGGGTCGAACGGTCCGGTACCGGGGACCTGGTGTCCCGTGCCAGTGACGACGTCGCCCAGGTCTCTGAGGCGTTGTCCCAGGTCCTGCCGTCCCTGTCACGTACCGTGTTCACCATCCTCCTGACCCTGGGCGGTCTGTTCCTGCTGGACTGGCGTTTCGGGCTGACGTTTCTCGCTGCGGTCCCGTTGTACTGGTTGGCCCTGCGGTGGTACGTCAGGCTGGCACCGCCGCTGTACGCCGCCGAACGGGCCGCATTCGGTACGCGCGCCCACCACCTGCTGTCAGCGTTGAGGGGGCTGGACACAGTGCTGGCCTACCGGCTGTCCGGATGGCACTCCGTGCGCATCGCACTGTCGTCGTGGGCCGTCGCCACCTGGGCGCTGCGGGCACGTACGGTGCAGACGATGTTCGCCTGGCGCATCGACCTGGCTTTCGTCGCTGTGCTGAGCACCGTCCTGTTCGTCGGTTACGGGCTGGTGGGGGCAGATCTGGTCACTGTGGGGGCGGCCACGACCGCCGTACTGTACTTCCTGCGCCTCCAGGGACCGCTGCGGGGCCTGATGATCGAAATCGACACACTGCAGGCCGCCGCGGCCTCACTGGCCCGCATCATCGGGGTCACCGATCTCGGTTCCGGCCCGGACGTTCCGGATACCCCCGACGTAACGGAGAAACAGGAGGAGGCCGACAGCCGTTCCGGAGGCCGTGTCCGTGTCGACTCCGTACGGTTCGCCTATGAGGGCGCCGCCGACGTCCTCCACGGCGTCTCCCTGAGCATCCCCGCCGGGCAACGCGTCGCCGTGGTGGGTACCTCGGGAGCCGGGAAGACGACGCTGGCAGCACTCATCGCCGGGATCCACCGGCCGTCCACGGGCACCGTGGACGCGCCCACCGACACGATGCTGGTCAGCCAGGAGACCCACATCTTCTCCGGAACCCTGCGCGACAACCTCACTCTGGCAGCACCCGACGTCACCGACGAAGACCTGGTCACGGCATTGACCCGCGTCGGTGCCGCCGACCTCCTCGATGAACTCCCCCTCGGGCTGGATTCCCCGGTCGGAGCGCAGGGACACCCGCTCACCGCAGCGCAGGAACAGCACCTCGCCCTCACGCGGCTGCTCATCGCGGACCCCGATCTCGCGATCCTCGACGAAGCCACCGCCGAAGCGGGCTCAGCGCATGCCGCGGACCTCGACCACGCTGCCGAGGTCGTGCTTCAGGGGCGCACCGGTGTCGTCATCGCCCACCGCCTCTCCCAGGCCGCCGCCTGCGACCGGATCGTTCTCATGGAGCAGGGGCGCGTCATCGAGGACGGCACCCACGCCGAGCTCGTTGCCGACGACGGCCCCTACTCCCGTTTATGGGCGGCGTGGAACGCAAACAGGACGCCGCACACATGAGCCGGAACGGGCATACCATGGGGTCACACCTCATTGTGCACTCACACTCCTGAAAGGGTCGGTGTCATGTCCTCACCTACTTCACCGTCGGCGTCACAGTCGCCCTGGTCATCATCATCACGCTCGACACTGCGCCAGCGAGGCACGCAGTTCCTGCTCTGGCGGGGCATCGTCGGGGTGATCATGGGTCTGCTCCTGATCTTCTTCCCCTTCAGCTCCGCCATCGTGATGAGCCTGTTCGTGGGGGCCTGGATGATCGTCGACGGGCTTGTCGCTTCCGGTCAGGCCTTCGACCTCAAGAAGGCCGGAGCACCGTGGGGATGGGCACTGACCGAGGGCATCGTCGCCGTCGTCGCGGGTATCGCGATCCTGCTGATCCCCGGCATCTTCGCGATCATCAGCTCGTTCTTCATCATCGGCTTCCTTGCCATCGGCCTGGTGATCAGTGGCGTCACCCAGCTGAGCGTGCCCCAGTCGCTGAGGAGCGGCTGGACGGTGGCGGCCGGTGTGATCAACGTGGTCTTCGGTATCCTCCTCGGCGTCCTCGCGATCCTCAACCCGGTCGACAACGTGTGGACCCTTGCATGGGTCGCCGGTGTGTACGCCCTCATCCTGGGCATCTCAGCGATCGTCATTTCAGTCCGTATGCGCAGGTCAGGACAGCCGTCGGCGTAACACTCCGCCAGTGCCGTCACAGCAATCCCCATAGGAGTTGTGCGCTCTCCTTACGCAGGTCTACGATCGGTCGCCATGATCACCCGTCCTGGGGACACCAATGAGTGTTCTTATGCAGTACCCGGCCCTCACCTCGGTCGGCATCTCCGCGACACCGGCGGAAAGATGCTCCTGTGGCGAGGCGGGTTGAGCGTCGTCGTCGGCCTGGCGCTGCTCCTCTTCCCCATCGAGACCGCCACGGTCGTGGGGTTGGTCATCGGCCTGTGGCTGCTCGTCGACGGATTCAGCACGATCGGCCTCGCTGTCCAGCAGCGTTCCCACGCCGCCGCCTGGGGCTTCACGATGTTCTCCGGCATCGTCACAACACTGGCGGGGGTCGCCGTGCTCCTCTTCCCGGTCGCCTTCGCCGTGGTCGGTGCCATGGCCGTCCTGTGGATCATGGCCCTGGGCCTGGTCCTCACCGGCATCGCACGTACCGCCTCACGTGCCGGCGGCTGGAGCCTGGCGACCGGCCTGCTCAACATCGTCTTCGGTGTGCTGCTCGGAGGGGTCGCCCTCGCCGAACCGACCGGTGGTCTCGTCGCCCTGGCATGGATTCTCGGCGTGTACGGACTGCTGTTCGGAGCGCTGTCCATCGTCATCGGAATCCGGTTGCGCCGCACCCGCTAGACCCGGCGTACCGTCGTGGTCATGAGCACCAACGAACGGCACGTCCCCCTTTCCCTCATCGACTTCGCCACCGTCTACGACGGTGAAACCTCCCGGGACGCTTTCCTGCGTTCCGTCGAACAGGCCCAGCACGCCGAACGGCTCGGCTACTCCCGCATCTGGTACGCCGAGCACCACAACATGCCGCGCATCGCCTCCAGCGCTCCGGCGGTACTGATCTCCCATATCGCGGCGAAGACCGAGACGATCCGGTTGGGTTCCGGTGGCGTGATGCTGCCGAACCACTCGCCGTTGGTCATCGCCGAGCAGTACGGCACCCTCGCCGAACTGTACCCGGACCGTATCGACCTCGGCGTCGGGCGTGCGCCGGGCACCGACCAACGCACCGTCCTGGCACTGCGGCGCGACCCGCGGGCCGCCGAGTCCTTCCCGGACGACGTCCAGGAGCTCCAGGGCTACCTTGCCGGACGCTCACGTGTCCCCGGAGTCACCGCAACGCCGGGCACCGACACCCACGTACCGGTCTACATTCTGGGATCTTCACTGTTCGGCGCCCAGTTGGCGGCGAAACTCGGCCTGCCCTACTCATTCGCCTCCCACTTCGCTCCGGATGCACTGAAAGAGGCGGTGTCGGTGTACCGGCAGACCTATCAACCGTCGAAGGAGCACCCCGACCCGTATGTGATCGCCGCGGTGAACGTGACGGCCGCCGACACCGAGGCTGACGCTGCCACCCAGAACGAGAAGATACGGCGCGGACGTGTCGAGTCGATGGCCCTGCGTGGACGGAAGGTCTCCCAGGAAGACCTCGACCTGCTGATGTCGTCTCCCGCGGCTGAACAGATCCTCTCGATGTTGCGGTACTCCGCGGTCGGGACCGGCGAACAGGTCCGCGAATACCTCGAAGGTTTCACAGCCACAGCACAGGCGGATGAGCTCATGGTCGCGATCCAGTCGCCGTCGACGGAGCAGTCACTGCGGGGCATGGAGATCCTCGCCGACGCCTGGGGAATGTAGCCGGAGGTGGGGGATGTAGTGAATGTAGTGCGGGCAAGGCGGCAGAATACCTGCACTACAGCGGTCACTTTCACCTACGAGGACCCCCCTTGTTTCACCCCCGATACCGACCGACCCCCGACAGTACTCGCGCCGAGACAAGTCCGTACTGTGACCTCGGCATAAACAGTTCCTGAGAGCCACGGAGAGCGTCGACACCCGCCCGGGTAAGCCAACCGAACCTATCTTCTGCTTAGGGTGCACTTTGCTACATGCGGTTCACCTCGGTTACGCTGCCGCTGAACGAGTTTTGCTCAGCCCGTCCGAGACCGTGCCACCGGAAGACTCCTGACGTTGATTCCGGCGGGACGGCCGCCAAGAAAAGGAACCTGCCGAATGCGCTTCACCCTCCGTCGTACGTCCAGCCGCGCGCTGGCCGTGTCCATGACCGCCGTACTCTCCATGGGAGCTCTCGCCGCCTGCTCGTCCGATGATGACTCGGACAACGGCAGCGGCGACACCCGTACTGTGACCGACGCCCGTGGCGAGGTCGAGATCCCCGCCGAACCCGAGCGCGTCGCCGCCTTCGACAACCGAATCTTCCAGGTCCTCGAGGACTGGGACATCGATCTGGTGTCCGCACCGGTCGACCTGATCCCGGATACCATCACGAAGTACCACGACGACACAGAGATCAGGAACACCGGCAACCACAACGAGCCGAACCTCGAGGAGCTCGTCGCCTCGGAGCCGGATCTGATCGTCACCGGCTACCGCTACGCCAGCTACTACGACGAAATGAAGGAACTTCTCCCGGATGTTCCGGTCGTCGACCTGAGCTTCGGTGAGAACTTCGAGGACGAGGATGCAGAGAACGAGCTTCCCCTCGAGGATCGGTTGAAAGACATCACCTCACTGATCGGTGAGATCTTCGGGAAGGAGGATGAAGCGAGCTCCCTCGAGTCCGACTTCGACGACGCCAAGGAACGCGCCGCCGCAGCCTACAACGCCGACGAGACCGTGATGGGAGTCGTCGTCTCCGGCGGCAACATCAACTACGCTGCCCCGGTCACCGGCCGTTCTGTCGGCCCGGTCTTCGAGATGCTCGACCTGACCCCGGCGCTTGACCAGGAGGGCTCCGGCAACCACCAGGGCGATGACATCAGCATTGAGCAGATCGCCGCGTCCAACCCCGACTGGATCCTGGTCATGGACCGCGACGCCGGTGTGAACTCCGAAGAGGACGCGCAGCCCGCCGCCGAAATCATCGCGGACTCCCCGGCCCTCACGAACGTCCCTGCCGTCGAGAACGACAACATCGTCTACTTCCCGTCGGACTTCTACACCACCGAGGACATTGAGGCTTACACTGAGGTCCTGAACAACATCGCCGACGCCTTCGAGGCTCACGACGCAGAGTAGTCCACCATCGCCGGTGCCATGCCGGCACACACTCGCACCCGGTCAGTCCGAGCCGGGCGAGCGCCCGGGAACGGAACGGCAAGACAGAACGCCGTGCTCTCCCGGGCGTCACCGTGTCACCGCCCGAAGAAGCGACACCCGCAGCGAAGGACCCGTATGACCGTCGCACCACACTCCGCCGACCAGGCACCACCCTCCCATGACCCGCCACGGACAACGTCCCGGTGGCGTACTACCTGGCCGATCCTCCTCGGTATAGCGTTCACCATTGCCCTGGTGATCGCCTCCCTGTTCATCGGTGTCTACGACATCACCGGTGGCGAGGACGGGTGGAACATGTTCGGCATCACCCGTATCCCCCGCACCATCGCACTCGCACTCGCCGGTGCAGCAATGGCGATGTGTGGTCTGGTGATGCAGTTGCTGACACAGAACAAGTTCGTTGAACCCACGACCACCGGCACCACGGAGTGGGCCGGACTCGGCCTTATCCTGACCATGGTGATGATCCCCGGCGCCAGCATGATGACCCGTATGGTCGGAGCAATCATCTTCGCCCTGGTCGGAACGATCGTGTTCTTCATGTTCCTGCAGCGGGTGACCCTGAAGTCGTCACTGATCGTGCCACTGGTGGGGATCATGCTCGGGGCGGTCGTCGGTTCCCTGTCCACATTCGTGGCGCTGCGTACGGACATGTTGCAGCAGCTGGGAATCTGGTTCGCCGGCAGCTTCACCGGAGTCGTCCGGGGCAGGTACGAACTCCTGTTCATCGTCCTGGCGGTCACCATCCTGGTGTTCATCATCGCCGACCGCTTCACCGTCGCCGGGCTGGGCAAGGACATCGCGACCAATGTCGGGCTGAACTACCGCACCGTCCTGATGGTCGGCATCATGATGGTGGCCGTGGTCTCGGGTGTCGTCACCGTCGTCATCGGTTCCCTCCCCTTCCTCGGGCTGATCGTGCCGAACATCGTATCGCTGTTCCGGGGCGACAATCTGCGGTCGAACCTCCCGTGGGTATGCATGCTCGGCATATGCATCCTGATCATCTGTGACATCATCGCCCGCACCATCATCATGCCTTTCGAAGTCCCTGTGTCAGTGGTTCTCGGTGTGATAGGCGCTGTCGTCTTCGTCTTCCTGTTGCTGAGGAGCCGCCGCCATGCCCGATAATTCCTCTGACCGCTACGCAGAGCTCAAGGATCCCGAACACGATCTCTCCCACAACAGCACCGGGAATGCCGACACCTCCGATGTCCGACGCTCACGAAGGCACTCCGGCCCGTTCGCAACCAGGAAGGAACGGACCCGCTACATCATTCTGGTGACCGTGCTCGGCATCGCTGCGGCAGGATTCACAATGGGTCATCTGAGTTACGGCAACCCGATGGATTTCGGGACCAGCGGCTACTGGAAGATCGCCGGCATGCGCGTCGAATCCCTGGTCGCCATGCTCATCGTCGCGTTCTGCCAGGCGTTCGCCACCGTCTCCTTCCACACAGCGACGAACAATCGCATCATCACGCCATCCATCATGGGGTTCGAGTCACTGTATGTGGTGACGCAGACCGCGGTGATTTTCTTCCTGGGGGTAGGCGGTCTGAACGCCTTCACCGGGACGACCCAGTTCATCTTCCAGTCCTCCTTGATGATCGTCTTCGCTGTCTTCCTGTACAGCTGGCTACTGTCCGGGCGATTCGGCAATATCCAGATCATGCTGCTGGTCGGTGTGGTCATCGGCGGAGGCCTGGGCTCCCTGTCCACTTTCATGCAGCGTCTGCTCGACCCCAACGAATTCGATGTCCTGACAGCCCGCAACTTCGGGAACCTCGGAAACGCTGACACCGACAACTTCCCCCTGGTCATCCCCATCGTGATCGTGGCCTGCACGTTCCTCTTCCTCCGCTCACGGCGGATGAACGTGGTCGCTCTGGGAAAGGACGCCGCCAACAACCTCGGTGTCAACCACAAACGTGAGTTGATGATCCTGTTGTTCCTGGTGGCTGTTCTGATGGCCATGACCACGTCCCTGGTCGGGCCGATGACTTTCCTCGGCTTCCTGGTCGCCACCCTGGCCTACCAGCTCACCGACACATACGACCACCGGCTGATCCTGCCGGTAGCCGTACTGGTGGGGTATATCGTCATGTCCGGTTCCTATTTCATCATGCGCAACATCTTCTACGCTGAGGGCATGGTCACCATCGTGATCGAACTTGTCGGCGGGGCGCTGTTCCTCTTCTTCATCATGCGAAAGGGCCGCTTGTGATCTCCATCGCCAACGTCTCCAAAACTTACAGCGCCGAAACCACTATCGGACCCATCTCCCTCGACATCCCTGCTGGCGGAGTCACCGCACTCGTCGGTCCCAACGGTGCCGGGAAGTCCACCCTGCTGACCATGATCGGACGCCTGCAGAAACCTGACACCGGGACCATCAGAGTCGGTGGCATGGATGTGGCATCGACAGGCTCCGGCGAGGTCGCGAAGCATCTGTCGATCCTGCGGCAGGAGAACCACTTCGTCACCCGCCTCACCGTCCGGCAGCTCGTCGGGTTCGGGCGTTACCCGTACTCCCACGGACGGCTCAACGTCGAGGACGAGAAGTACATCTCGGAGGCCATCGACTTCCTCAATCTCGGCGAACTCGAGAACCGCTACCTCGACCAGCTCTCCGGCGGTCAGCGACAGCGTGCCTACGTGGCAATGGTCCTGGCGCAGAACACCGAGTACGTCCTGCTGGACGAGCCGTTGAACAACCTGGACATGAAGCACTCCGTCCAGATGATGAAGCAGCTGCGGCGCGCCTGCGACGAACTCGGGCGCACCGTGATCATCGTGCTGCACGACATCAACTTCGCGGCCCGCTACGCCGACCACATCTGTGCCATGACCAACGGCGAGGTCAACGTGTTCGGTACCCCGCAGGAGGTTATCCAGGATGACGTGCTGACCGGTATCTTCGGTACCGACGTCCAGGTCCTGGAGACCGAGTACGGCCCGTTGGCCAACTACTTCTGATACTTCTGAGTCCGATAACCGGCACCATGACCCTCACCCCCGAGATCTGGCACAGCCTGATCGGCGTCGCCGTTCTCGTGGCAATCGCCGTGACGGTGCTGTCCGTCGCTGGTGTGGGACACCAGTGGAGCGCCGCAGCAGCGGTCTGCCGTGGCGCCGTCCAGCTCGCACTGATCAGTGTGGTGCTCACCGGGGTAATCACCGATCCTCGTTGGGTCACCCTTGCGCTCCTCGTCATGTTCACCGTCGCTGCGGTGACAAGTACCCACCGGACCGGCTGGACACTACCCCGTTTCCTCGTCGTCACCGGAGCCATGGCTGCCGGGGTCACGACAGTGCTCGGCGTGGTCTTCCTGACCGGCGCAATCGAGTTCTCGTCGCGCTACGCATTGGCAATCGGTGGCATCATCATCGGAGGCGCCATGTCCACCGCCACACTGGCCGGCCGGAGACTCGCCCAGGCGACAGAAGAGCGGTGGAGCGAAGTTGAAGGCTGGCTGGCGCTGGGGGCGACTCCACGAGAGGCCACGCGCGAGATCGCACGATTCTCCATCCGCGAGGCGCTGATCCCCTCCACGGACCAGACAAAAACCACCGGGCTGGTCACCTTGCCCGGAGCTTTCGTCGGCGCAATCTTCGGCGGGGTCAGTCCATTGGACGCCGGACGCTTCCAGATCGTCGTGCTCGCCGGAATCATGGCGGCGGGCGCCGTCACCGCCGCCGTCATTGCGGTGAGCCTCGCCCCCACCCTCCACCGGGCCGCCGGTTGAGCGGTAGGTTGGTTGCCATGTCCTCACCTGAGCCTGAGACCGTTGCCGCACGTTTCCGGACGGCGTTCCGCCGCCATCCCACCGGGGTCGCGTTGATCACCGCCCACGTCTCCGACCAGGACGTCGGGCTCACGGTCTCCAGTCTCGCCTCACTGTCAGTCGACCCGCTGGCGGTCTCATTCTCCCTGTCGAAACCGGGAGGGAGCGCGGGAGCGATCCTGGCTGCGGAGTCGTACCTGATCCACTTCCTCAGTGAAGACCAGGCTGGGATCGCCTATGAGTTCTCGCGGTATGAAGGCCGCAGGTTCACCCCGGACCAGCAGTGGGCCAGGGCGTCCCGCGGTGAACCACTGCTGCCGGACGCGCTGGCGGTCATGCGGGCACACACCGTCGACACTCTCCAGGTGGGGGAGGCCACTCTCATCGCGGCGGAGGTCACGGACGTCGCCCGGGGCGCAGACGGACAAAGTGAGGCCCCGGCCTGCGCTGACGTCGCCGCACCGTCCCCCCTGATGTTCCGGAGCCACCAGTTCTACCGGTTCCCCACCGGCCAACCCCCGTTGTGACCGGCGCCAGGGTCAGTTACTCGTCGGCGTTGCCCGCCGACCAGGTCGACCAGGGGATGTTCCAGTCGCCGAGACCGTCGTAGCCCTCGAGCTGACCGCCGCCGGTTCCCTGGACCTCAGCGATGTCACCGCGCTTGAGGTTCTCGTAGACCCACTGGGCGTCCTCCACGGAGAGGTTCAGGCACCCGTGCGACGTGTTCGTGTTGCCCTGCGCCCACAGCGACCACGGAGCCGCGTGGAAGTAGATACCCGAGTAGGACATCTGCGTCGCATACTGCACGTCCGTCACATAACCGCCGGCATCGAGCGCGAGTCCGTACGTCTGCGAGTCCATGGTCAACGCCTCGAACTGGTCACCGATCTGGTAGACACCCTCGGGTGTCTCGTGACCAGGCATACCCATCGACGTCGGCATGGTCTTGACGACCTCGCCGTTGCGGGTGACGGTCACCGTCTTCGTCGCATCGTCCGCGACGGCACGGACATCGTCACCGATGGTGAACGAAGCGGAACGGTCCACCTCGCCGTACATGCCGCCGAGGTCCTTGCCCACCAGGTCGGCATCCACGGTGACTTCCGTGCCGGGCTTCCAGTACTCCTCCGGACGCCACCGCACCTCATTGGAGGTGATCCAGTAGAACGCACCCTCGACCTTGGGCTCGGTGGTCACCTTGATGGCGTCCTCGACGGCCTTACGGTCGGCGGGGGCCTCGTCGAAGCGCAGTGCGACGGACTGGCCGACGCCGACGGTTGAGCCGTCGAGTGGTGCCAGAGACGCATTGGTCAACAGGCCGGGGCTGAATGTGGTGAACGACGTCGACAACGTCTCGTCGCCTGCCTTCGCCTCGAGGGTGTAGGTGCTGGAGTACTCCAGCTTGCCGTCGGTGGTCCATTCAGTCTTGCCGTCGTTGAACGACCCCTCGACCTCGGTGCCGTAGCCGTCTGTGAGGGTGACGGAGTCGATGCCCTCGTCGTCCTGGACGGTGATCGGTTCGTCCACCTTGACGTCGGTATCGTCGTCATCGACGTTGGCGGTCAACTCGACGGCGTCTTCGTCGTCGGAGGATCCCTCGTCCTGAACCACCTGTTCGGTGTCCGTGTCACCGTCGTCGTCGATGGTGCAGGCCGCGGTCGTCAGCAGTGCGGTGGCGGCGGTCGCCGCCACGATGGAACGCAGAACCCGGCCGCTGCGGCCGAATCGGAAGTGCATGGTGTCTACAGTCTCTTTCCGCCCCGGATGCGGACCACCCGGGGCGATGAAATATTGTGGTGAAATCATGTCGACGGTGGTGACGCAGCAGTCCCACTGCGCCCGGCAAGGTGAGGGACGGGCCCCGTCTCGGCGACCATCATACGTCGGGGCTGCGCCGCAAAAGTAACGGAAACGGCCACGTCCGGCATATTGTGTCCGAATCGTTACCCCAGCGCTTCCCGGAGACTGCCGGATACGCGACCTGGGGATTTGCCACGGTTACGGCGCGGGGCTATAGTTTCTCTCGTTGCCGAGGACGGGACATCCGATCCAGAGAACAACATGCGTCATTAGCTCAATTGGCAGAGCAGCTGACTCTTAATCAGCGGGTTCGGGGTTCGAGTCCCTGATGACGCACAACATCACCCCCGGATGGGCACTGGCTTCGGCCACTGACCGTCCGGGGTTTTCGTCATTGTAGCTCCTACATCAGGGACGACCGCGGAGAGTGCGGTGTGAGAGGCCCCGCGCCGGCCCGTCGGCCCGCGGAGATATGATGTCCTGATGCCACGCAGACGCCACACACCACTCCCGGTCGAGGTGTGGGCACTGGTCGCAGGCGCTTTCGCCGTCGCCCTCGGGTACGGAGTCGTCGCCCCCGCCATCCCCCAGTACGCACACGCCTTCGGTGTCTCGAACGCCGCAGCCTCGGGGATCGTCAGTGCTTTCGCGCTGATGCGACTGGTCGGAGCTCCCCTGGCAGGACGGATCCTCGTCAAACTCGGTGAACGGCGTACCTACACGCTCGGCATCCTCATCGTCGCGGCGTCCACCGGAGCATGCGCCCTGGCAGGGAACTACACTCAGCTGCTGATTCTCCGCGGCCTGGGCGGGGTCGGTTCGATCATGTTCACCGTGGCGGCCACCGCGTTGCTTATCAAGGTGAGCCCGGTGGACGCCCGCGGCCGGGTCTCAAGTGTCAACGCCGCAGGTTTCCTGCTCGGAAACCTGATGGGCCCGGTGTTCGGCGCGCTCGTCGCCGGATTCGGTCTCCGGGCACCGTTCATCTTCTACTTCATCATGCTCGTCGTCGCGGCCGCCGTCGTCTGGTTCGCACTCCGCCGCTCCTCCCTTGCGGGCGCGCAGGCCGACGAGAGCCCCCGCGAGCCGCTCTCCCTGGCGACGTCGCTGGGCATCCCGCACTACCGTGTCCTGCTGGGGTCGGTCTTCGTGTTCGGGTGGACGTCCTTCGGGGTCCGGGTGTCGATCGTGCCACTGTTCGTCGCCGCAGCATTCAACGGCGACGCAGCCGTGGCCGCCTGGGCGCTCGCGTCCTACGCCGCCGGCAACGCGATCTTCATTCTTCCGTCGGGACGGTGGAACGACACGGTCGGACGTAAACCGATGCTGGTACTGGGCATGGTGGTCACCGCCGTCGGCTACGCGGCATTCCCCCTGTCACCGACCATCGTCCTGGCGTGCCTGGCCATGGTCGTCGCCGGCGCCGGCTCTGCCCTGGTTAACCCGGGCCAGCAGGCGGTGCTCGCGGACATCGTCGGAACCCGTCGCGGCGGTTCCACTGTCGCCGGCTACTCGATGCTCCAGGATTTCGGCGGCGTTCTGGGCCCATTGGCGGCCGGTGTCCTCGTCGATGTCGCCGGGTTCGGGTGGGCTTTCGGAGTCAGCGGGATCCTGCTCGCGCTGGCCGCCGTCGGCTGGGCGTCCGTCCCCGACTCCCGGACACTCCAGGAGCCGGCCGGGACGGGGCTCGACACCCCCGGCGACACCGACCGCACCTGAGCCTCCCGGTGACCCGGCCCAGCGTCATCGCCGGGCAGAGAGCAGCCCGGTGACGGGCCCGAGAATCCAGCTGACCAGTGCCATGATGATCGCACCCCAGAATGCTGCGCCGAAAGTCGCGATATCGAGGCCGAGTCCCACCGCCTGTGCGAGCACCCCTGCCAACAGGAAGACCCCCGCATTGATCACCAGGGCGAACAGACCCAGCGTGAGGATGGTCAGCGGAAGGCCCAGGAGCCGGAGAACCGGACGGACCGTCATGTTGAGCAGCAGGATCACCGCGGCACAACCGAGGAACACCCACAACCGGTCGTTCTCACCGTTGCCGACGAGGGGTTCTGCGGGCGCTGTGACCGTGACGCCACTGATGAAGTAGGTCACGACCCACAACCCCACAGCGGTACCGACAGCGCGGACGAGGAAGTTCCAGATGAGGCCCATGCCCCGAAACTACCATCGCCGGTACGGCATTCAGGCGTGCCGACGTCTCCCCCACCAGCCGATGATCGTGGGCAGGTACGCACCGATGACCAACATCGCCAGGGTGCGCATCACCTGGACCACGGTCACGATCGGCTCCGACCCGGCTTCATGGGCGAAGGCCAGCACAGCGTAGATCCCGCCGGGCACGGTGGCCAGATAGGCGTCCAGCAGTGGGACGCCACTGAAGCTGGCGATCAGCAGCGCAGCGACAATCGCCCCGACGATCATCGACGCCACCGCAGCGAGGATCAGGGGCAGACTGTGACTGAACTGCCGCAACGCCGACTTCGTGAGCGTCCCGCCGGCCTGCACGCCGATCACCGCATAGGCGAACACCAGCAGGAGTCCTTCCGGGCGCAGCCACCCGTCCGGCACGCCGGCCACCCCTGCCCCCCACGTCAGCAGCATCGACAGCAGAAGATACGGCACCGGCAGCTTCACCACCCGGCGCGTGAGCCGCACGAGCAGCCAGACCAGCCCCCAGACGACGAGGGCACCGAGGACCGGTCGGGGTTCCGGCGACCACCATGCTGCTGAGTCAGTGGCGCCGGTGTCCCCGGCGTCAGCCCCGGCACCGGCGTCTCCCCCACCGGCGAAGAGGTGCACGAATGCCGGCAACGTCAACACCACCAGTGACAGGCGCAGGTACTGCGTGAG
Organism: Corynebacterium glyciniphilum AJ 3170; assembly: GCF_007673095.1. Taxonomy (GTDB): domain Bacteria; phylum Actinomycetota; class Actinomycetes; order Mycobacteriales; family Mycobacteriaceae; genus Corynebacterium. The sequence goes on along the minus strand of NZ_VDYZ01000004.1, from coordinate 24,661 downwards.
GACGACGAAGCGCACATCCTCCTTCAGTTCGGCGGCGAGCACGGTCATCCCGCTCGCTCCCCCGGCCAACGTCGCCAGCAGGGCACTGACCGCGCTGGCTGCCCCTGACCGGTGGAGGAGGAACGCGGCCGCCGCGCAGACCGCCAAGGTGACCACCAGGGCCAGCACAGTCGGCGTCACATAACCTGCGACCGTGGCCCCGTCGAGTTCGACCAGCGGGGCGACGCACACCATCGCGATGACCACCTGGGCCGGTTGCATCAGTCGCGTGGGCGGGGTGGTCTGCCGGTCGGAGAGGATCGCGTAGGCGCCGAACGAGACCAGGAAGGCGAAGATCCAGGACGCCGGGACGCCGAGCTCAGTGCACACCGCACCGAGTGCCACCGCGCATGCGCAAACCCCGGCGATCTCGGCGGCACGTCGTGTGCCGGAGATCCGCCGGGGCTGTCCGGGATCGCGCGGGGCGGAGATGTTGATCAGGACCTGGCGTCTGCCAGCAGGCGCTGGATTTCCTTGATCTGCTTCTTCTCGTTGCGCTTGCCCGCCACCGTCAGCGCGACGACAAGGCCCACGCCCGCGACGACACCGCCGATGATCATCTGGACCTTCGGCTGGGCGAGAACGTTGGAGACCTGGGTCTTCGCCTCGTCCGCCAGGTTCTTCGGCGCCGCGCGGACGCTGAGCTCGTCCAGAGTCTTCGCGAGCTGTTCACGGGTGCGTTCGATGTCGCTCTGGATAGAGTCGATGGTGCGGGCCACTGAAGTCTCCTGCATTGCTGGTCGTGAGTGACGGTTTCGGGATTGTTCCTGAATTGTACGTTCTCCGGTACCTGCAGTGCAGAAGAACCCTCCGAACGGTGCTCGGCAGAACCTGGACAGGACCTCGACAGAACGACGGATCACCGTACACTCGGAGTACATGAGTACTTCCGACAACAACCGCACCATCCTCGAGATCGGGGACGTGGCACCGAACTTCACCCTCACCGACGACCGGGGCCGTCAGGTCAGCCTGTCCGACTACAGCGGTCGGCGCGTCATCGTGTACTTCTACCCCAAGGCGGATACGCCGGGGTGCACCACCGAGGCCTGTGATTTCCGGGACTCTCTCACCGAACTCAACGACGCCGGCGTGGACGTTCTCGGCATCTCCCCGGACTCCGTGGAGAAGCTGGAGAAGTTCCGCGAGAACCACGACCTGACCTTCCCTCTGCTCTCCGATCCGGAGAAGAAGGCACTCACCGCCTACGGTGCCTTCGGGGAGAAGAAGAACTACGGCAAGGTAGTGCAGGGTGTCATCCGTTCGACGTTCCTGATCAACACCGACGGAACCATCGGTCTGGCGAAGTACAACGTCAAGGCCACCGGGCACGTGGCGAGGATCGCCAAGGACGTCCTGTAGATCCTGCGCCACCCCCTCGCGCCCTACCGGATCAGATGACCCGCACCTGCGCTGTCCCGGTGAACGGCCGCACCACACCTCCGATGTCCTTCCAGTCGCCGTGCAGGACGATCCGGTAGTCACCGGGGTCTGCCCCGGTGGTGTCCCATTCCACGGTGGCCGTCGTCTCGGTGAAAGCGCGGTCGAAGGTCAGCAGTGTCGACCAGGACGAGTCATGGGCGACCACGGTACCGCCCCCAGCCCGCTCCACCAGCAGATAACTGTTCTCCAGACGCAGGTCGTTGTTCGGGTTCGCTCCGACGAACCGCACGGCAACCGTCTCCCCGGCACTCACCTCTCCCCCGCCGGACAGCACGTCACCGAACCGTCGTCCCACCGGAGCAGTGTCCAGGGCCGACACTGCAGCCGGGCTCTCGGGAATCACCCCGGTGAGGTCACCGGCCGGCGCGCCGTGGTCAATGTCCTCCCCGGAAGCAAGCGCCCGTGCGAGCCGGTCCGTGACCTGCTGCACCGCGGGCAGTTCGAGACGTCCGAATGCCGTCGCACCGCCCTCGTAGTCCTGCTGCGCGTACTCCTCCGGCGTGGTGATGTAGTGGCCGTATCCGCAGGAGTACCCCTGAACGACGACATTGTCCGCCGGGACGTCCATCGCCTCGGCCACGGTGCGACGGATCCTGAGCCCCGAGGTCACCGTGGGTTCGAATCCGAGGTACACCAGGACCAGCCCGCCGATACGCCAGACCCCGAAGAGATGTCGTTGCTGGATCATGCCGTCGATGTAGCCCATCGGCAGGAGCATGTCCTTCGGCGCGTGAATCCTGCGGACGTCCTCTGGAACCGGCGCGAGGTCGTTGAGCTGACGCACCCACGGTGATCCACCACGTTCACCTTCATTGATGCCGAGGCCGACATCCAGCCCGCCACCGTCCTCCTGGCTCGAGGCGGCGAAGGCGGCGCCGAGAACGGCCGGTCCGGTCCGTCCCGGCGCACCGTCCGGCGTCCACCGCCCGTCCACCTCCACGGCGTCCATGTCGATCCAGCAGGTGCGCCCCTCCAGACCCGACCACGCGGCGAGGGGGTTGACCCCCCTGTCGGACGCCCGGGCCCCGTCCGCCTGACGTTGGCCGAGGATCTCCACCGACTTCTTCTGCCCGTCGACACCGGGCCCACCGGGACCCGACTCCGGCACCAGGCCGTGGTTGGGTGTCACGTCGCCCGGCGTCCCCTGCGCGAAAGCTGCGACGAAGGGTGCTGCGCCGAGGTCACGGTGGTCGACCCCTGCAGCAGATTCGTAGGAGTAGGCGGCGAAGCCCTTGTTGTCGCCCGAGATGTGGCGGATCTTGTGGCTGAAGCTGGTGGCGTGCACCGAGTACCAGTTGATCAACCCGACCGGAGCCCCGTCGCGCGCGACGTGCAGGGTGACAGACGTGCGGTCCACCCCGTCCGGGTTCTCGGCCCTGTCTGCCGCCGGGTTACGGTCGAACGCCTGCCGCGAACGGTTCTGGCCGACACCGTCGATCTCGCCGCTGACGAGAGTGAGCTCGGCCGGGGCGATGTCGTCGTGGGCGCGCCGGACCGATCGTACGATCCCGGCCACCTGAGCCTCGAACGTCACCGGACGGAACCCCAGGGACACCAGGTCGACCATCGCATGGCCGGACCTGCCACCTGGGCCGACATGGGTGTGGGTGGCATTGACCACCACATTGTCGCTGCGGTAGGTGTCGCCGTAGGCCTCCCGCAGACGGCGGAGAACCTCCAGGAACACCGACTGGAACATCAGCGGTGTATCTACGGTGACGTGGCAGAAACGGTGGGCGCCGTCGTCGAAGATGAAGGCGCGGGAGTAGAGCCGTTGCCGGATACCGACCGAGGTCTGTTCCTGCACCGCGTAGCCGTCCATCCCCGCCCCCAGCGGTTCCCCGGTGGCATCGGCGATGCCCCTGCCCACCGACACGGCGGGCGTCGATGCCGGCCCCGGCTGCGCTGTTCCTGCGTCTGCGCGCGGCAGCCCTGTCCCGTGTACGGACGACCACAGGACCGTACCGCCGAGCGCCGCGAGCCCGGCGAAGAAGGTCCTGCGTGAGAATTCGGCCATGATGCTCCCCTCTGAGTCTGCAATGACGCTACCCCGGGGAAACAGTCTTGTCTGGAAAACGGAAAGGAACCGACACGGAAAACAACGGAGTGAACGCCATTACCGGAAAACATGCAGGTCCAGGCACTTCGCCTGCAGCACCTGTACTACCTCCTATAGATTCGTCACCAGGACAAACCCGCCCGACGACCAGGAGAGAGAACCATGACCGCACGAGCACGACGCATCATCGCCGCACTCGCATTCACTGCGCCTCTCGCCCTTGCCGCCTGCGGCAGTGACGACGCCAGCGACACCGGCGACACCAGCGACACTGCCCCGGCCACTGGTGAAGAAACCACCACGCAGGACAGCACGGCCGCCGACTCGGACCTGCCCGCGGTCGGCGAGACGATCAGCATCGACAAGGCGGACATCACCGTCGACAACCTCCGTGAGTTCGAACGGGAACCGACCAGCCAGATCTGCGCGGACGTGAACTTCACGGTGACCAGCGAGACCGAGCCACTGCAGGTCCGCGGTCTGGCAGCATGGAAACTCTACGATCCGGAACAGTTGCCCCGGACCCAGACCGTCTCGGAGGAAACTGACCACGTGCTTGACGAGGTCGGCCCGGGGCAGAGCGAAGACGGGACCATCTGCTTCGACGGTCCCGCTGACCCGGGCGAGTACCGGCTCAGCTTCCAGGAGAACTTCGACGCACAGACCGACCGCGCCGAGTGGATCGGCACGCTCTGACGCAGCGTCGACGGCAGGTCAGAGTGCGGTGTGCTCTGCAGTGTGTTCTGCGGTCTGCTCCACGCCCTGCGGCAGCAGGAACAACGCATCGTACTCGACGGCAACGGTCGGATGGTTCGGCTCGGCAGGTTCATGTGCCGGTCCGGTGAGGGTGTGGATCAGCTGGCGGAAATTGCGGGGCATGGTCACTCCTTTCGAAAGGGTGTCGGTGACAGGTCAGTCGGGGTCGATCTGGGTTGTTCACGGGGGTCAAGGCATACGTGTCCGGTCGGAGACAGCGGACGTCCCTGGCTGGACTGGTGACGGTGCTGGCCCCCGGGGCGTGGCGCGCGACGTTCCCCCTGTGGTGCGTCCGAGGGGACTCGAACCCCTACATCCGTCAAGGACACCAGGACCTAAACCTGGCGCGTCTGCCAATTCCGCCACGGACGCTCGGACGGCCACCCCGTGGCCGTCGCCGCAGCCGGACTACCGGCTGCTCCGGGTTATGGTAGCAGCACCACCAGGGGTACCCTGGAACCTGTGCCTGATCCCGTGCCCGATGACTCCTCCGGAACCACGAACACGCCGACGTCCACCGGATCCCGGCAGCCGCAGTCGCTGCGGGTCCGGGTGGTTCAGCTGCTCTTTCTCGCACTCGCCGTCGTAGCCACCCTCTGTCTCGCATGGTGGCAGTGGGGCCGGTGGTCCAGCGGGGACGGCTCCTACCAGAACCTGGGGTACGCACTGCAGTGGCCGATCTTCGGCCTGTTCTTCATCTTCGCCTACCGCAGGTACATGGAGTACGAGCGCGACAGGGCAGCCGGGGACACCGCCCCTGCCGCCCCCGACGTCTCCTCGGACTCGGCACCCCGCGAGATCCCGGACGACATTCTCCCGACGCGTGACACCAGCGCCGAGGCCCGCGAATACTTCGAGGATGACCGGCGTCGCCAGGCCCGGCAGGCACACCAGGACCGGGCATCAGCAGACGACTACACAGCAAGGACGGACTGAGAACACCGATGACCACCCCGACCACTATCCCGGTGACCCCTGAGCGCCAGCGCCGGGTCAAAGGAGCCCTGACCCGCTACTCGGTCCTGGCCTACATCACGGGTCTGTTCCTGCTCTTCCTGTGCGCGGAGATGATCCTCAAGTACCTCGTCTTCCCGCCGATGGACATCGAGGCCCCGGGGTGGTTCTCCGTCGTGGCCATCGTCCACGGATGGATCTTCCTGATCTACTGCGCTACCTGCCTGGACCTGGGGGTCAAGGCCCGGTGGGCACCGGTGAAGTGGGTGACCACCATCCTCGCCGGCGTGATCCCTGTACTGTCCTTCGTGCTGGAGCGTCGCCGCCGCAACGAGGTCATCGAGACGTTCGGCCTCGAGCGGTAGCCGACAGCGGCCCCTTGGGTCGGGCTCCGGTTCAGTCCGCCTGCGAGGTCTCGACTTTCGCCCGTCGCACCGCTGCGGCGTCGATGTCGGTGGCCTCCGCCCCCGTGTCCGGTGACCATCCGGCCGGTGCCTCCGGCCACTCATGGGTCAGACACCCCAGGACCGCCAATGCGGCGGCCTGTGTCGTCACCGGCAGTGTCGACAGATCCGGGAGGAACCCGGGGTTGTGGTTGGTCGGGATGTCGATGTCCAGGCGGTCCGCCGCCTCAGCACGCCGCCACTGCTTCAATGGCGTGATCCCCACCGTCCAGAACAGGTACGGCGCATTGAACGCCCGCGGGATCACGGAGAAGTCCTCTGACGCGGTCCAGGGTTCCATCTCGTGGGACTGTTCCCCGAAGAACCGGTCAAAATGGGGTCGCACCACCGCATAGGCGGTGCTGTCATTGTCCGTGGCTGCCAGCAGGCCGAGGAAACGGAACTCCGGCTCGCGCTCACAACCGGCTGCGGCAGCTTCGGAACGCACGATCCGTTTGATGGCGTCCACCGCCCGGGTGCGTACCGATTCCTCGTAGAAGCGGCAGCTCAAGGCCAGACGCGCCGAATCCGGGATGACGTTGTTCGCCTTCCCCGCCTCCACGGAGGCCACTGTGACCACGGCGAACTTCCCTGGCGGCAGCTCACGCGACACCACGGTCTGCAGCTTCATCACCACCGACGCGGCGAGCACCACCGGATCCACCGCGCGGTGCGGCATCGAGGCATGCGCGCCCCTGCCGAACAGGGTGATCTCGATGGTCGTGGAGCTGGTCAACACCGGCCCCGGAGCGGTGTACACCTGGCCGGAGGGACCGGGGACCACATGCTGACCGAGACAGACGTCGGGACGCGGGACGATGGACCGCAGCCCGTCACTGACCATGCCGTGGGCACCGATGGAGGCCTCCTCGGCGGGCTGGAACAGGAAGATCACCGTCCCCTGCCATTTCTCGCGGGAGGCGTCGATGATCGAAAGGGCGCCGAGGGCGCTGGAGGTGTGCGCGTCGTGCCCGCAGGCGTGCATGGTGGGCACTCGTTGGCCCTGGGCATCCAGCTGCGCGTGAGTGGAGGCGTAGTCGACGCCGGTGTTCTCCGCGACCGGCAGCCCGTCGAAATCGGAGCGGAAGAGCACCGTGGGTCCCTCGCCGTTACGCAGGACGGCGGTGATGCCGTGCCCACCGATGCCGGTGGTGACCTCCCAGTCGTTGAAGCGCCCCAGTTCCTCGGCGATACGTCCCGCGGTCCACTCTTCGGCGCCGGAGAGTTCGGGACGCCGGTGGAACTCCTTGTACAGGCTGGTGAGCCACTCCCGGTCAAGCGCTGTCTCTGCGACGATCTCAGCGGGTTCGACGGTCACGGGCACGGTCTCACGGTTCCTTCCGGGTAGTGGCGGGTTCTTGCGACGCTCTCGGGATGCTGTTGTCCCCACCACCCTACCGCGAAGTCCGCGGTACCAGTCTGTGTCGGCCGGTGTCAGCCGGTGTCAGCCGGAGTCAGCCACGCAGCGCCGTCAGGTACGGCACGAGTTCCGCCAGGGCACGGCCGCGGTGGGACAACTCGTCCTTGCGCTCCGGGGTCAACTCGGCGGAGGACTTCTGCGGTTCCTCGTCCGGGGAGAACAACGGGTCATAACCGAATCCGTTGTCGCCCCGCGGCTCGCGCAGCAGCATCCCCCGCCACACACCGCGAACCGTGACCTCTTCCTCGCCGTCGAGCCGTCCTGCCATGTCGGCGGGGACCACCAGGGCGCAGGCGGAGACGAAGCCCGCTCCCCGCCGCTCGTCCGGCACGTCCGCGGTCTGGCCGAGCAGCAGACGGTTGTTCGCCTCATCCGTCGAACCGTCCCCGGTGTCGTGGCTGCCGGACCACCGGGCCGAGAGCACCCCCGGCATCCCGTTGAGGGCGTCGACGCACAGTCCGGAATCGTCGGCGACGGTGGGCAGTCCGGTGTTCCGGACCCCGTCCCGGGCCTTGATCAGTGCGTTCTCCTCGAATGTGGCACCTGTCTCCGGGGTCTCCGGGTAGTCCTCGACGTCGCGCAGGCTCAACAGTTCGATACCGTCGACACCCGCGGCCTCAAGCACGCGGTGCAGTTCAGCGAGTTTCTTGGCGTTGCGTGACGCAACCAGGACCTTCATGCTCACAGTGTCACCGCCTGTCCCAGATCAGCGGCGAGCGCCTTACGCTGCAGCGCGGTCAGATCCCGCAGACCGCCTTCTGCCAGGTCCAGCATCACGGACAACTCGTCCCGGCTGAACTCTGCGTTCTCGCCGGTGCCCTGGATCTCCACGAAATGACCCTCCTCGGTCATCACGACGTTCATGTCCACATCGGCACGACTGTCCTCCTCATAGGGCAGGTCCAGGCACCCCACACCGTCGATGATGCCGACGGAGACAGCGGCGACGGGGTCGAGCAACGGCTCGCCCGGGACCACGCCGCGCTGCTGCAGCACCGACAGGGCGTCGGCCAACGCCACGTAGGCGCCGGTGATCGACGCGGTACGGGTACCACCGTCGGCCTGCAGCACATCGCAGTCGATGTTCACGGTGTTCTCCCCGAGGGTCCGCAGATCCACCGCCGCGCGCAACGAGCGTCCCACCAGTCGGGAGATCTCCTGGGTGCGGCCCTTGACCTTGCCCTTCACCGATTCGCGCTGCATTCGGTCTGCGGTGGCGGACGGCAGCATGGCGTATTCGGCGGTCAGCCAGCCCTCACCGGAGTCCCGCTTGAACCGCGGCACCCCCTCCGAGACGCTGGCGGTACACATCACGCGGGTGTCACCGAATTCGACGAGGACGCTGCCTGCGGGGTTGGTGGTGAAGCCGCGGGTGATGCGGACGTTCCTCAGCTGGTCGACGGCGCGGCCGTCGGCACGGGTGAAGTTCACGTTCGGTACGGACGGTACAGACGGTTCAGAAGCACTCATGCTTCGCCAGTCTAGCTGCCGACGCTGACCGTCATCCCGCGGCGGGCCAGCTCGACCGGCCCGTCGTAGTACCGACGTGCCCCACGCAGCGCCCCCTCCGGATCACCCCACGGCGGGATGTGGGTGATGATCAGCCGACCCACGCCCGCCTCTGCCGCCGCCTGACCTGCTTCTTCGCCGGACAGGTGCATCTGCGGCGGGTTGTTGCCGTCGTCGCGCTCCCCCCAGGTCGCCTCACACAGCAGGACGTCCGCCCCGGCGGCCAGTGCCGCAAGGTGGCCGGTGGCGGCGGTGTCACCGCTGTAGACCAGAGAGGAGCCGTCCTGCTCCTCCACCCGGATCAGGTAGGACTCGGTCGGGTGCACCGCCGGTGCGGCGTAGAGGGCCGTCGCGCCGATGTGGTGCGCGGGGTACACCGTCCCCTTCGACGTGTCGTCGAACTCCACCGGATCGTCCTGCAGGGCAGGTGCGTGCCAGGAGTGCACGTCCAGGATGTCGGAGAAGTCGTCGACCTGGGACGGGTGGTCGGCCGAGGCGCGTCCGAGGTGCAGGGCGGAGATCGACGGCCCCAGCAGCGCGTGCCGGGACGCTGCAGCCTGTGTGGGGTGGAAACGCTGCCAGACCACGAGGGACGGGAAATCCGAACAGTGGTCGGGGTGCAGGTGGGAGAAGATGACGTCGACGTTGCCCGGGTCCCCCAGGGACTCGAGCTGCGCGAGCACCCCCGGACCCATATCCATGAGGATCTCCCGCCCGTCCGCCATCCGCAGAAGATAGCCGGAGGCGGGGTTGTCAGGAGCGGAAAGGCTCCCGGAGCATCCCAGAATGGTCATGTCCATGACAGATATTGTTACATGACCCATGCCGGAAACTGGGAGTCAGGCAGTGATTCTCCGTGGTTTTCCGTGATTCTCCCCAGTTTCGCCCGGCACAGTTCCCCTAACGCAGCATCTCCGGGATCCTGCTGACACCGGCCACCGACGGGCCCAGGAACCGGGAGGCCAGGCTGGCGAAACGAGCCGGGTCTCCGGTGGACTCGAACGTCAGCTCCGGGGCCGCGCCCGGGTCGGGTTCGGCGAGAAGGCACTTCTCCGACAGGGTGCGGTACACCATCTTCGCGGTCTCCTCGGCCGAGGAGACCAGGGTGACGTCGTCCCCCATGACCAGCTGAATCACGCCGGTCAGCAGCGGGTAGTGCGTGCATCCGAGAACGACGGTGTCCACCCCGGCGTCCTTCAACGGCTCCAGGTAGGTTTCCGCCAACCCCAGCAGCTGACGCCCGGAGGTGATGCCACGTTCGATGAAGGGGACGAACTGCGGGCACGCCTGGGCGACGACCTCCACGTTCGGGCTCGCGGCGAACAGGTCCTGGTAGGCGCCGGAGGTGACGGTGGCCTGGGTCCCGATGACCCCGATGCGGTTGTTCCGGGTCACCGACACCGCCCGGCGCACCGCCGGCAGGATCACTTCGACCACGGGGACGGGATAGCGTTCGCGGGCGTCGCGCAGGAATGCGGCGGAGGCGGAGTTGCAGGCGACCACGATCATCTTGCAGCCGCGCTCCACCAGCTGGTCGGCGATCGCCGTGGCCAGTTGCCGCACGGTGGCCAGGGGTTTGTCACCGTAGGGCGAGTTGGCGGTGTCGCCGATGTAGATCACCGACTCGCCGGGGAGCTGGTCGACGATCGAACGTGCCACGGTCAACCCGCCGACCCCGGAGTCGAAGATCCCGATGGGTGCCGTGGCGGCGGGTTCGGAGGAGACCGGAGAGGCCGGAGAAACATCATTCATGACGTCCGACTCTAGTGCGACCGACGCCAGCCGGAGGGAGCGGGCGAAAGGATGTCGGCGGTCACGCCTTCGCGTTCACCGCTTTGGCCTGTTGACGTTGCTTCGCCGCCGGACGGCCCGCGCCCCAGGCTGTCATCGCCCCGCCGACTCCGCCGAAGAGGTGTCCCTGCCAGCTCACTCCGGGCTGGTTGGGCAGGATCCCCCAGAACAGACCGGCGTAGACCACGATCACCACGATGCCCAGCAGGACCTCGGGGATGCTGCGGGTGAAGAAGCCGCGCACGGCGAGGAACACCGCCCACCCGTAGATCAGGATGGACGCCCCCACATGCACGGTGTTCTCACCGCCGAAGAAGAACACTCCGACGCCGGCGACGATGGTCGTCACGATCGTGGACGCCCACACCGCCTTCTGACCCGACAGGGCGACGAGAAAGAGGAGGACGGCGACGGCCGGGGTGTTGGCGATCAGGTGGGAGAAGTTGACGTGGATGAACGGCGCCGGGAGGATCCCCCAGAAGTGGGAGAAGTCCAGCGGGTGAATGCCGAGTGAGACGAGACGGTTGCCGGAGGCCCAGTTGACGATCTGGACGGCCCACAGCACGGCGAGGAACACCAGGGTGGTGACCAGGGCCTGGCCGAACCTGCCACGGTCGCGGAAACGGGTCTTGCCAGATGTCGCAGGTGTTGTCCCGGTCATGATTCTCCTCAGGTGGTTCCGGTCATGATGTCACGCCACGAGGGGACGTCGAACGCGGTCTCTGCGGCCAGGACGGCACGCACGAGCGCGCGCTCGGTGCAGGATGCCGCGGCTGCGCAGAGCAGCGCCAGGTCGTCGGTGCCGACGCCGGCACGGGCCCCGCGCGGTGCCAGGGCGAAGAACGTGTCACCGTCCATCGGCAGGTGTGACGGACGGACGGCCCGCGCCAGGCCGTCGTGGGCGGCGATGGCGAGGCGTTCTGCCTGGGGCTTGTTCACCCCGGCGTCGGTGGCGACGACGCCGATGGTCGTGTTCAACGGTGACGGTCCCGACGGGGTCATCTTGGTTCCGCCGATGCCGCGGGCGAGGATCGCCTGCAGCCCCTCGGCCGTCGGCTCAGGGACGTCATCCGGTAGTACGTCACGACCCCAGAGGCGTCCCGTCATCGGGTCGACGACAGAACCAGCGGGGTTGGCGACCACCCCGGCGGCGACGGTCGCGCTGCCTCCGTCGGAGAGCCGGACGGTTTCGCTGGCCTGACCGAAGCCGCCTTTCACGGCTCCGGCGGTCGCGGCGAGACCTGCACCGACGTTTCCGGCCGGTACCCCGCCGGGCTCCGCCGCGTCTGCGGTGGCGTCCCCGAGAGCGGCGGCAACCGCCCGTCGCCCCGTCTCCGCGGTCGGACGGGAACCGGGGTCACCGACGGGCAGGTCGAAGATCACCGCGGCCGGGACGATCGGCACGATCAGGGACGGGGCGGCCTCCCCCAGGACCTGGAGGCCGATACCGCGGTCCTCCAGTTCCGCCATCACTCCACCGGCGGCGTCGAGACCGAACGCCGAGCCGCCGCACAGGGCGACGGCATGGACGGACTCCACCGTGTTCGACGGCGCAAGCAGGTCGGTCTCCCTGGTTCCCGGTCCTCCCCCTCGGACGTCCACCGCCGCGACCGCCCCGTCCGGGCACACGACGACACTCACGCCGGAACTGTCGACCTCGGCGTGGCCCAGGAACAGTCCCGGAATGTCGAGGAGCGTGTCCGTCCCCGGTTCCTTCACCACATCATTCATCAGGGACGTCCATCGGGCCGACCATCGCCGTGAGCAGGCTGTCCTGGTGGTACCCGAGCCATTCGAGGTAGTTCTCCGTCGCCGCGATCTCCCCGGCGCGGCCGGAACCGTCCGAGCCGTCCGAGCCGTCCGAACCTTCCGGACCGTCTGCCTGGGCGGTGCGCTCCTGCTCGAGACGACCGTGGTGGTAGGCACGGATATCCGTGAGGGCACTGAGCCAGGACCTGGTCTGCTCGGTGGTGAGACTGACGTGCACCGACCCGTCCGGCCCGAGCAGATCGCTGACCAACCGCAGGTTCGTCAGCTTCCCCTTGATGATGTCGGTCTCGTTGAACTGGCGCGAGACACCGGCTTCCCCGTCGACCTCTTCATCACCGTCCCGGAAGAACGACGGCAGCATGGCGGCGAGTACCGGGTCGTTCGGGGCGTCGGTGTGTCCCGACGGCAGGCCGGTCATCTCGGCGAGCTCGTCCTTCGGTGCGGACCGGGCCCGCCCGATGAGGAGTTCCCCGACGGTGGCGGCGCTGTTGCCTAGCATCTCGCGCTCCATCGGCTCCAGCTCGGTGACGTACCTGACGCCGCGCACCAGGCCTTTCTTCTTCACCCACGGTTTCATGGTCTGCCCGTCATCCTTCCGCCCGCTGCATGGTGGCCCACAGGCCAGCCGTCTGCAGCTTCTTGACGTCTCCCTCGACCTTGTCACGTTCGCCGGAACTGACGATGGCCTTGCCCTCGTTGTGGACCTTCATCATCAGTTCGGTCGCGCGTTTCCTGGAGTACCCCAGGACGGTCTGGAAAACATAGGTCACGTAACTCATCAGGTTCACCGGGTCATCCCAGCAGATGCACTGCCAGGGAAGGTTGGCCTCCGTGAGGGAGTCGGGAAGCTGCTCTTCCACAGGAGTGACCGCCGGGGCGGCGGGAGCGGCAGGCGAAGTCATGGTGTCCAGACTACCGACTAGAATGGTCGACCGTGACCGAGCACACCAACGAGCACGCCGAGACCCCTGCCCCGACCCCTGCCCCGTCGACAGCGCTGCTGACCGACATGTACGAACTGACGATGCTGCAGGCCGCGCTGCGTGACGGTTCCGCCGACCGCCAGTGCAGTTTCGAGGTCTTCACGCGCCGGCTCCCCAATGAACGCCGCTACGGCGTCGTCGCCGGCACAGCACGTGTGCTGGAGGCGGTACGCGACTTCCGCTTCACCGACGACCAGCTCGCAGGCCTGGATTTCCTGGACGACAGGACGCGGGAGTACCTGCGGAACTTCCGCTTCTCCGGACACATCGACGGCTACCGGGAGGGCGAACTCTACTTCCCGAACTCCCCGGTCCTCACCGTGCGCGGCACCTTCGCCGAAACCGTGATCCTGGAGACCGTGATCCTGTCCATCCTCAACCATGACTCCGCGGTCGCCTCCGCCGCAGCCCGGATGGTGACCGCCGCAGAAGGACGCCCCATCATCGAGATGGGCTCCCGGCGCACCCACGAGCAGTCTGCGGTGTCCGCGGCGCGCGCCGCCTACCTCGCCGGATTCCACTCCACCTCGAATCTCGAGGCCGCGTCCCGCTACGGCCTGCCCGCCGGGGGGACCAGTGCCCACGCCTGGACGTTGCTGCACGTGGACAAGGACGGCAGGCCGGACGAGAAGGCCGCCTTCCGGTCCCAGATCGACGCCCAGGGGCCCGGCACCACGCTGCTGGTCGACACCTACGACATCACCCAGGGGGTGCGTCACGCCGTGGAGGTCGCCGGCACCGCACTGGGTGCGGTGCGCATCGACTCCGGCGACCTCGGCGTCCTGGCCCGCCAGGTACGCAACCAGCTGGATGAACTCGGCGCCTACGACACACGCATCGTGGTCTCCTCGGACCTCAATGAGTTCGCGATCGCCGCCCTCCGCAGCGAACCGGTGGACATCTACGGCGCCGGAACGTCCGTGGTGACCGGCTCAGGCGCGCCCACAGCAGGCCTGGTGTACAAGCTGACGTCAGTCGACGGCCACCCGGTGGCCAAGCGCAGCAGCCACAAGGCCAGCCACGGTGGCGCCAAACGCGCGCTACGGGCCTGCCGGGACACCGGCACCGCCGTCGAGGAAGTCGTCTACCCCTTCGACTCCGACATGCCGGAACTGGGCATCCTGCACCCCGTACAGCTCACGGTGCCGCTGGTCCGGAACGGCGAGACGGTCGACGACCTGCCGACCCTCGACGAGTCCCGCGACCATCTCGCACGCCAGCTCGTGTCCCTGCCGTGGGAGGGTCTGGCCCTCTCCCGCGACGAGCCCGCCCTCAGCGTCCGTTTCGCCGGCCTGTGAACGACCAGCAGGAGCACACCCGGCAGCTGCTCGACGACGCCGTCGCTGCACTCGGCGGCTCCCGTCGGGACGGACAACGGCGAATGGCGGCAGCGGTGTCCACGGCGATCTCCACCCGGCGGCACCTGGCGGTCCAGGCGGGCACGGGGACGGGGAAGTCCCTGGCCTACCTCGTCCCCTCCCTCGAGCACGCGGTGGGGGCCGGTGAACGGGTGGTGGTGTCCACGGCCACCATCGCCCTGCAACGTCAGCTCATCGACCGGGATCTTCCGCGGGTCACCGAGGCACTGAAGGAGGACCTGGGACGCCGTCCCACGTTCGCGATCCTCAAGGGCCGCAACAACTACCTGTGCCTGAACCGCATCGGCGGTACCGGGGGAACAGGCGACACCGGAACCGAGGGCGGTGCCGAATCGCTCCTGGACGAAGCAGAGGTCAGCGCCACCGGCGCACAGGTCGCCCGTCTGCACGACTGGGCACAGGAGACCGAGGACGGCGACCGCGACACCCTGCCCCGCGGGGTCTCCGACCGCGCCTGGCGCCAGGTCAGCGTGACCAGTCGGGAATGTGTGGGTGCCACCCGGTGTCCCTTCGGCGACCAGTGCTTCGCCGAAGCCGCCAAGGAGAAGGCCGCACAGTCCGACATCGTGGTGACCAACCACGCACTCCTGGCCATCGACGCCCTGTCGGAACAGTCCGTGCTGCCCAACCACGACACGGTGATCATCGACGAGGCCCACGAACTGGAGGGGCGCATCACCTCCGTCGCCACCGAGGAACTCTCCGGGGCCGCAGTCGCCATTCTCGCGCGCCGGTGCGAGAAGGTCGGCCCCGACGACTGCGCCTCCGAACTGCTCAGCGCGGGTGACACCTGGACCGCCGAGATCGAGGCGGCGGTCACCGCACACACCGCCCCCGACGGGCGTTGGACCAGCGTCCCGGTCACCCTCGTCGAACCCCTGCATGCGCTCCGCGACGCGCTGTGGAAGACACGGAGCAGACTGCACGGCAGCGGTGGTACCGGCGCCGCGCCGGGCGGCTCCGGAAGTGGTGCCGACAACGACCCGGAGAAGACCGCTGAGATCTTCTCCTGTCTCTCCGCCTGCGAGGAGATGCACGACACCGTGGTGCGCATTCTCGAGGCCTCGCCGGCGGAAGCCACCGCGGAAGCCGCAGGAGGCGGGGAACCGTCAGAGCCGTCAGACTCACTCCTCGGCGAGGACGTCGTGTGGTTGTCCGGTGACCGCAACCGTCGCAGTGTCTACGTCGCCCCGTTGAGCGTGTCCGACCTGCTCCGCGGCCGGTTGTTCGCCGACCAGACCGTGGTGCTCACCTCCGCGACCCTGGCGCTGGGCGGGCGGTTCACCTCCATGCTGGCCACCTGGGGTCTGGCTGCATCCGCCTGCACCACCCTCGATGTGGGCACCCCGTTCGAGCCCTCCACCCACGGCATCCTCTACACGGCCCGCCACCTTCCGCCGCCGGGGCGGGAGGGGGCGTCGCCGGAGTCCATCGACGAACTCGCCCAACTCGTCTCTGCCGCAGGCGGCAGGACCCTCGGCCTCTTCTCCTCCCGTCGGGCGGCGGAGAACGCGGCCACGGAACTGCGCACCCTGGTCCCCTACGAGATTCTCTGCCAGGGAGACGACTCCCTCGGTGCACTGATCGACCGGTTCCGGAAAGAACCGGAGACCTGCCTGTTCGGGACGTTGAGCCTGTGGCAGGGGGTGGACGTCCCCGGACCGTCGCTGTCACTGGTCGTCATCGACCGGATACCGTTCCCACGGCCCGACGACCCGTTGTCGCAGGCGCGCAAGGAGGCCGTGGACTCCGCCGGGCGCAGCGGGTTCATGGAGATCGCCGCGACGCACTCGGCCCTGCTGATGGCGCAGGGGGCGGGGCGGCTCCTGCGCGCCGCGGACGACCGCGGCGTCGTCGCGGTCCTCGACCAACGCCTGGTGACGAAGCGGTACGGTGCTTTCCTCCGCGCGTCGATGCCGGAATTCTGGCAGACGGTCGACGGGGACACCGCCCGAGGCGCGTTGCGTCGTCTACGCGCCGGCTGAACTGACGCTCTCCTGGTCGCGGTAGGGACGGGTGTGGCCGCGCGGGGGATTGTGGGCGGGGTCACGGCCCCTGACGGGTAGGATTGGCCGCGAACACATCTACCGGGACACGACGACCCCGAACTTTTTTGCGCAGGAGGACACACATGCCCGTCACGAGTGACCGTCCCGATGTCACCATCCCCGATGTCGGACTCCACGAGTACCTCTACGGCGACCTGTCCCCCGAGGACGAGGACCGCGTCGCCGTCGTGGACCTCGCCGGGGGCACCGAGACGTCGTACGCCACGCTGCGCAGCCACGTCGATTCCGTCGCCGGCTGGCTCTCCCGCCACGGCGTCGCGAAGAACGATGTCGTGGCGCTGCACTGCCCGAACTCCGTGGAGTTCATCGTCGCCGCGCACGCGGTGTGGCGTCTGGGCGCCGTGTTGACTCCCGTGCCGCTGCTGGCCACACCGTCCACGGTCGCTGAACAGCTGCGCGACTCCCACGCCGTGATGCTGCTGACCCTCGCCGGACTGGGCGACGGCGGCGAGGAGGCCGCCGAACTCGCCGGGTTGCCCACCGACCGGTTGATCCGCCTCGACACCTCCCGTGGCCTCAACCAGATGCTCGCGGAGCGCAACACGCCCCCGACCGTCTCCTTCGATCCGTCGACGCAGCTCGCCGCGCTGCCCTATTCCTCGGGCACCACCGGCCTGCCCAAGGGGGTACGGCTGACCCACCGCAACCTGGTGGCGAACATGGCCCAGGTCGAGAGCTCGGGGCCGGTCACACGGGATGACGTGGTCTTCGGCGTACTGCCTTTCTTCCACATCTACGGTCTCTCCACCCTTGCCAACCTGGTGGTGCGGTTGCGGGCGCAGCTGCTCACCGTCCCCCGCTTCGAACTGAACACCTTCCTGCGTAACCACCAGAAGCACGGGGTGACGTTCACGTTCATCGCACCTCCGGTCGCACTGGCACTGGCCAAGCACCCGGAGGTCGACAACTACGACCTCTCGGCACTCCGGGGGGTGCTGTCGGGCGCCGCCAGCCTGGACGAGGAGCTCGCCACCGCCGTGGAGAAGCGTCTCGGCATCGACGTCTACCAGGGCTACGGTCTCACGGAGAGCAGCCCCGTGACCCATGTGAACCTCGACAGGAGTCTCTCCCGCGGGTCCGTCGGTCGACCGGTGGCCAATACCGAGCACAAGCTGGTCGACCCGGACTCCGGCGACGAGATCCCCGTCCCGACCGAGGCCGGGGTGCTGAGTAATGCCGGTGAACTCTGGGTCCGTGGCCCTCAGGTCATGGACGGGTACCTCAACAACCCGGAGGCCACCGCGGAGGCTCTGCCCGGTGACGGCTGGTTGCGTACCGGTGATCTCGCGCGTCAGGGATCCGTCGGCGAGGTCTTCATCGTCGACCGGCTCAAGGAACTGATCAAGTACAAGGGTTACCAGGTTCCACCGGCGGAGCTCGAGGCGCTGCTGCTCACGCACGACGCTGTCGCCGACGCTGCCGTCGTCGGGGTCACCAATGACGACGGGGAGGAGATCCCCAAGGCGTACATCGTCGCCCGTGACAAGGACGCCGCCGGGGGCGACCTCGGGGACACACTGATCGCCTTCGTCGCCGACAATGTCGAGCCCTACAAGAAGGTCCGGGCCCTCGAGTTCATCCAGGAGATCCCGAAGTCGGCGACCGGTAAGATCCTGCGCCGTTCGCTCCTCTGAGCCCGGTACTGAGCCCTGTACGCACCCCGGTCCCGCTCAGCCACGGTCCAGTGCCACCACGGTGACGGAGCCCGGGGCCACCTCGGTATAGCCTGCGTCGCGCACGACGGCCGCGCTGCCCCGGTGTTCCTGCGCCTCGGCGGCGGCGCGACGGTCCGCGAAGCGCCGGGCGTCGACCTCACAGACGTGCAGTGGAAAACCGTCGGCGCGCCAGTCACGGGCGCGGTCCCGGTCCATGGCTGCGGCAAGCAGCATCGAACCGTGGGCGACCTGGGCCGCGGCCTTGCCCACACTCATTCCCAGGGACGCATCCACGTAGATCACCGGATGCGCGTCACCTGCGGTCACACCCTCGGCATCGTCCGGAAGCGGAAGATCGGTCCCCTCGATCTGCAGGCGGTTGACGGCAGCCGGGGTGAGTGCCACCGGGCACGGGGCGAAGGCACGTACCGACGCTGTGCCGACCGTGGCCGTCACCCCGGGCAGTGACTGAACGTCCCGCCACTTCTTGTTCCTGGCCCGGCGTGCGATCTTCCGGATCCGGGCGCCGTACCACCGCACCAACGCTCTGGTGACAGCGGCATCCTCCGGCGCAGCCTCCTGAGACGGCCCTGCGGCAGCGTCAGTGCCCAGGTCGGCTCCCGCACGCTCGTCCAGGCACAGCGACACACAGGCCACTGCAGCGGCCTCCAGTACATCGCGTCGCAGAGGGCGGGGGTCATGCGGAAGGTTCATGACCAACGGCATCGCCTGGACGCTCATCGGGTCGTCCGGGTCTTCCCCGTCCCGCTCCCCCAGGACCGTCCTCAGGCGGTCATGGGCACGTTCGAAGGACATTCAGCGCTCCAGCGGGACGCGACGGTAGCTGCCGTCCTCGAGGTCCGCAGCGTCGATCTCCTCCCGGTCGATGCCGAGCATGAAGAGAACTTCGTCGAGGAAGGGATGGTTGACCGTCGCATCGGCGACCTCACGCAGCGCCGGCTTGGCGTTGAAGGCGATGCCCAGGCCTGCCACGGACAACATGGCGATGTCATTGGCGCCGTCGCCCACGGCGACGGTCTGGTGCAGTGCGATGCCGTTGGACCAGGCGAACTCCTTGAGGCTCTCCGCCTTGACGTCACGGTCGATGACCTGGCCGATGACGCGGCCGGTCAGCTTCCCGTCCTTGATCTCGAGAGTGTTCGCACGGTAGAAGTCCAGGCCGAGTTCCCTCGCGAGCGGTTCAAGCACCTGCACGAATCCACCTGAGACAGCCCCGGTGCGGAACCCCAGCCGCTTGAGCGTGCGGATCGTGGTCCGGGCGCCCGGCGTGAGTTGGACCATGCGGGAGACTTCGTCGATGACGGAGGCGTCCAGCCCTTTCAGTGCCTTGACCCGCTCGTGGAGTGACTCGGAGAAGTCGAGTTCGCCACGCATGGCACGCTCCGTGACCTCAGCGACCTCCGCCTCGCGACCGGCGTGGGCGGCCAGCATCTCGATGACCTCCTGCTGGATCAGCGTGGAGTCGACGTCGAAACAGATCAGGCGGGGCGCACGACGGGTCAGGCCGGCGCGCTGGATGGCGATGTCCACGCCGGTGGCGTGGGACACGGAGGCGAGTGCCTGGCGGAGGGTCGCGCTCCCACCCGGGGCCGGATCCGCTGCGGTGACCTTGAGCTCGAGACCGGTGACCGGGTAGTCGGCGATGCCACGGATGCGGTCGATGTTCGCGCCGTGGTCCACGAGCGTCTGGCCGATGGCGGAGATGTGCTCGGCGGTGACCGGGTTCCCGAGGACGATGACGGCGTGCGTGGAGCGCGCGCGACTTCCTTCGAGTTCGTCGTCGACATCGAGGGTGACGGTCATGTCGCGGTCGGTGAGTTCATCGGTCAGTGCCTGGCGCATCGCCTCGGTACTGCCGGCGACGACTCCGATGTAGGCGGCGAGGTTGAGCGTGCCGCGGAAGTTCGCCTGTTCGACGTCCAGGAGCTGGACCCCGTGGTCGGCGAGGATGCGGAAGAAATCCGCGGACACTCCGGGGGCGTCGGGCCCGGTGACGGTGACGACGCCGGGGGAAAGTCCGGGGGCGAGGCTGACGGTGAGGTGACGGGAGGAATTCTGCTGGTCCACGGGGCTTATTGTCTCATGGACGGCCGCAGACGAGAACAGCCGCACCCCGCGTAGTTGGGGTGCGGCTGTGATGAGGCGGGTGCCTCTAGAAGTGGCGTCCCACGTGGGCTTCCTCGCGGGCCGTCTTCACCATGTGCGGATGATGCAGCTCGAAGGCCGGACGCTCCGACCGGATCTTCGGCATTGAGGTGAAGTTGTGCCGCGGCGGCGGACACGACGTCGCCCACTCCAGCGAGTTGCCGTAACCCCACGGGTCGTCCACAGTGACGACCTCACCGTAGCGCCAGGACTTGAACACGTTCCAAATGAACGGCAGGACGGAGATACCGAGGATGAGGGCACCGATGGTGGACACCTGGTTCAACACGGTGAAGTTGTCCTGGTCGAGGTAGTCGGCGTAACGACGCGGCATACCCATGTTGCCGAGCCAGTGCTGCACCAGGAAGGTGGTGTGGAAGCCGATGAAGGTCAGCCAGAAGTGGATCTTGCCCAGCTTCTCGTCCAGCATGCGGCCGGTGATCTTCGGGAACCAGAAGTACACGCCGGCGAAGGAGCCGAAGGCGACCGTTCCGTAGAGCACGTAGTGGAAGTGGGCGACCACGAAGTAGGTGTCCGACAACTGGAAGTCCAGCGCCGGCGACGCCAGCATCACACCGGTCAGGCCACCGAACAGGAAGGTCGCGAAGAAACCGACCGCGAAGGTCATCGGCGTCTCGAAGGTGATCCTCCCCTTCCACATCGTGCCCAACCAGTTGAAGAACTTCATCCCGGTCGGCACGGCGATCAGGAAGGTCATGAAACTGAAGAACGGCAGCAGCACCGCACCGGTGACGAACATGTGGTGTGCCCACACCGCCAGCGACAGTGCGGCGATCGACAGGGTGGCGAACACCAGACCGACGTAGCCGAACATCGGCTTGCGGGAGAACACCGGGAAGATCTCCGAGACGATACCGAAGAACGGCAGGGCCAGGACGTAGACCTCGGGGTGGCCGAAGAACCAGAACAGGTGCTGCCACAGGATCGCACCACCGTTGGCCGGATCGTAGATGTGGCCACCGAGGATCCGGTCGTAGAGCACGCCGAGCGCGGCAGCGGTCAGCAGCGGGAAGATCAGCAGTGCCAGCAGCGAGGTCACCAGGATGTTCCAGGTGAAGATCGGCATGCGGAACATCGTCATACCCGGGGCACGCAGGCACAGGATCGTGGTGATCATGTTGACGGCTGCGGCGATACTGCCGACACCGCCGACACCGACACCGATGATCCACAGGTGCGAACCCACGCCCGGCGAGTGGATGGCGTCGGCCAGCGGCATGTACATCGTCCAGCCGAAGTCCGCGGCACCGCCGGGGGTGAGGAAGCCGGTGAGCATGATGATGCCGCCCCATGTGGTCAGCCAGAAGCCGAAGGCGTTCAGCCGGGGGAAGGCCACGTCCGGTGCACCGATCTGCAGCGGCATGATGTAGTTGGCGAAACCCCAGACAATCGGGGTACCGAACAGCAGCAGCATGATCGTGCCGTGCATGGTGAACAGCTGGTTGAACTGCTCATTGGACAGGAACTGCAGACCCGGGTGGAACAGCTCCACACGGATCAGCAGGGCCATCAGACCACCGATCCCGAAGAAGATGAAGGCGGTGATGATGTACATGATGCCGAGCTGTTTGTGGTCGGTCGTGGTCAGCATCGTCCACGCATGACCACCCTTCTTCGACTTACCACCTTGAGGAGCAGGCCGAGCTGGGGAGACCGGCTGGTCTTCCCTGGGCGCTACTGCGGTCATTCAATCCTCCTGACTACGCGGTGCCGTTCGTCGGGACGGCACCCAATGAATGAGCTGCACAGCGGGCACCCGGTGGCGTTGAACGTCACCCGTCACGGGGCTACCCGCGCAGACTGGGACCAATACTAATCGGTTGGAGCCGGCTTTAATAGCCGGAGCCCCCCCATCGCCCCCTTGTTGACGCGATCGGGGGTGCGCCGCTGCGCCCACTCCCCCGGCACCCGGTACACCGACGCCCCGCTCCCCTGGCGGGGAGCGGGGCGGACCCGACGGCTACAGGCCCAGCAGCCAGCAGGAATCGTCGCATGTCGGAGACCCGAGAGCGACCCTAGAAGTCCCAGTCGTCGTCGTTGGTGTTCTCCGCCTTGCCGATCACGTAACTCGACCCCGACCCAGAGAAGAAATCGTGGTTTTCGTCACCACCGGGGTTCAGCGAGGACAGGATGGAGGGTGAGACATTGGTCTCGTCGTCCGGGAACAGGCCCTCATACCCGAGGTTGTTCAGTGCCTTGTTGGCGTTGTACCGGAGGAACCTCTTGACGTCCTCGGTCCAGCCGAGATCGTCGTAGATGTCTTCGGTGTACTGGCACTCGTTGTCGTAGAGCTCGAAAACCAGCTCGAACGTGTGCTCCTTGAGCTCCTGCTGCCGCTCGACGGACACCTTCTCCAGACCCCGCTGGTACTTGTAGCCGATGTAGTAGCCGTGGACCGCCTCATCGCGGATGATGAGCCGGATCAGGTCGGCGGTATTGGTCAGCTTGGCATGGGACGACCAGTACATCGGGAGGTAGAACCCCGAGTAGAAGAGGAAGGACTCCAGCAGGGTGGAGGCGATCTTCTTCTTCAGCGGATCCTCACCGCGGTAGAAGTCGAGGATGATGTCGGCCTTGTCCTGAAGGTTCTTGTTCTCCTCGGACCACCGGAAGGCGTCGTTGATCTCCGGGGTCGACGCGAGCGTCATGAAGATCGACGAGTACGACTTGGCGTGCACGGACTCCATGAACGCGATGTTGGTGTACACCGCCTCCTCGTGCGGGGTGATCGAGTCCGGGATCAGACTTGTCGCACCCACGGTGCCCTGGATGGTGTCCAGCATCGTCAGCCCCGTGAAGACACGCATCGTCGCCTGCTTCTCGGTCTCGGTCAGCGTTCCCCAGCTCTGGATGTCATTGGAGAGCGGAACCTTCTCCGGAAGCCAGAAGTTACCGGTCAGCCGGTCCCACACCTCGAGGTCCTTGTCATCGGGGATGGTGTTCCAGTTGATTGCGGTGACTGGCCCGCCCTCAGCGTGATGGATGGGCGAGTGCGGCTGCCGGGACGTTGTCATGTACCTCTCCTGAAGGGCGGGAATGAAGCCTTGAGTGACCGCCATCCTAGCTTCGAAATGCACCCCGCGCGAACGTCCGCGACGGCACTGACCCCACCTCCGGCGCACGCTCGCCCGCACATGTCCATCACCCCTGAATTGGGGTATTTCACACAAGGTCGCACTAAGTCCCGACAAAAGCTGCTACAGCTCCGGAACACACAGCACGCCGCCTACTCCACCACCGCAACTACCGCCACCTGCGGGTATATATCTGCCGGAAGGATAGCGGAGGCAATGCATAATTAGGACAGACACGCCTTTTCACCTGCACATATAATCGGTTGGTTAGCCTGAACTGGCTAGAGAAAGGTTAAACCGATTAGTAGCGTTGCGGCCATGAGCATCAACGAGAAGTTCCAGGAAGCCGTCAACAAGCAGGTCGTCGCCGAACACCAGGCGGCCCTCATTTACACCCAGCTGTCCTACGAGATGGACCGGCTCTCATTCCTCGGCATGCGCGACTGGTTCCGCGCCCAGGCCGCCGAAGAGCGTGAGCACGCCGCCAAGTTCGCCGAGCACCTCCTCGACCGTGAGGCCCGCGTCGACCTCACCGACATCGAGCTGCCGTCCCTGAAGGTCGCCACCCCACTGGACGCCTTCGAGGCCGCTCTGGCCCACGAGCAGAAGGTCTCCGAGATGATCCGCAACCTCGCCCGCACCGCGGACGAGACCGGTGACATCGACTCCCGCCAGCTGATCAACTTCTTCCTCGCTGAGCAGATCGAGGAAGAGTCCTCCGTCAACGACATCATCGACTGGATCAAGACGGTCGGCAACGACGGCTCCGGGCTGCTGCGCATCGACGCCAAGCTCGGCGGTCGCGACGGCGAGTAGTCTCTCCCCCCGTCACCTGCTGGCCCACCTGACACGGACGCCCTGGGTCGGATCTGAAGTTCAGATCCGACCCAGGGCGTCCGTGTCACACCGGTCGGCATGACCGCCCGGGCCATGGAGGCTAGAGCATGCAGCTCACGCAGCCTTCGACCTCAGTACCCGCCATGGCCGTCTGACGCAGCCGGATGTAGTACAACGTCTTGATGCCCTTACGCCAGGCGTAGATCTGCGCCTTGTTGATGTCACGCGTAGTCACCGAGTCCTTGAAAAACAACGTCAACGACAGTCCCTGGTCCACGTACCTCGTCGCCACA